>JBBRNK010000001.1:0-330621 GCA_038230355.1 Mycobacteriales bacterium
CCGACATGCTCAAGGGCAAGCAGGGCCGGTTCCGCCAGAACCTGCTCGGCAAGCGCGTCGACTACTCCGGCCGTTCGGTCATCGTCGTCGGTCCGCAGCTGAAGCTGCACCAGTGCGGTCTGCCCAAGCAGATGGCACTGGAGCTGTTCAAGCCGTTCGTCATGAAGCGGCTCGTCGACCTCAACCACGCGCAGAACATCAAGTCCGCCAAGCGCATGGTGGAGCGGGCCCGCCCCGTCGTCTGGGACGTGCTCGAAGAGGTCATCACCGAGCACCCGGTGCTGCTGAACCGCGCACCCACGCTGCACCGCCTCGGCATCCAGGCCTTCGAGCCGCAGCTGGTCGAGGGCAAGGCCATCCAGATTCACCCGCTCGTCTGCACGGCGTTCAATGCCGACTTCGACGGGGACCAGATGGCCGTCCACCTGCCGCTGTCCGCGGAGGCGCAGGCCGAGGCCCGCATCCTCATGCTGTCCTCGAACAACATCCTGAGCCCCGCCAACGGACGACCGATCACGGCGCCCACACAGGACATGGTCCTGGGCATCTACTACCTCACGATGCAGAAGGATGGCGTCGCGGGGGAGGGGCGCGCTTTCTCCTCGCTGGCCGAGGCCGTCATGGCCTTCGACGCCAAGGAGCTGGACCTGCAGGCGAAGGTGACGCTGCGCCTGCGCGACGTCGTCCCGCCGGTCGGGACCGTCTACGAGGACGGTGACATCACCCGGGTCGAGACGACCCTCGGGCGGGCGCTGTTCAACGAGGCGCTGCCGGTCGACTACCCCTTCGTCGACCGCGAGATCGACAAGCGCGAGCTGGGTGGGATCGTCAACGACCTCGCCGAGCGCTACCCCAAGGTGCAGGTCGCCGCGTCGCTGGACGCCCTGAAGGAGACCGGCTTCCGCTGGGCCACCCGTTCCGGGGTGACCATCTCCATCGAGGACGTCGTGACGCCCTCGGAGAAGGCCTCCATCCTGGAAAAGCACGAGGGCGAGGCCGAGAAGGTCGAGAAGCAGTACGCCCGTGGTGTCATCACCGTCGAGGAGCGCCGACAGGAGCTCATCGAGATCTGGACCAAGGCCACCCGCGAGGTCGCCGAGGCGATGGAGAAGAACTTCCCGAAGGACAACCCGGTCTGGATGATGGTCCACTCCGGTGCCCGCGGGAACATGATGCAGGTGCGCCAGATCGCCGGAATGCGCGGCCTGGTGGCCAACCCCAAGGGCGAGATCATCCCGCGCCCGATCAAGACGAACTTCCGTGAGGGACTGACCGTTCTCGAGTACTTCATCTCGACGCACGGTGCCCGCAAGGGTCTGGCCGACACCGCGCTGCGGACGGCAGACTCCGGCTACCTCACGCGTCGTCTGGTCGACGTCTCTCAGGACGTGATCATCCGGGACGAGGACTGCGGTACCGAGCGCGGCATCGTCATGGCGATCGCGACCCGCAACGCCGAGGGCACCCTTGTCCGGGACACCCACGGCGAGACGAGCGTCTGGGCCCGCACCCTCGCAGCCGACGTCGAGAAGGACGGCAAGGTGGTCCTCGCGGCCGGTGCCGACCTGGGCGATGTCAACATCTCGACCCTCATCGAAGCCGGTGTCGAGGAGATCAAGGTCCGCTGCGTGCTGACCTGCGACTCCAAGGTCGGGACCTGCGCCGCCTGCTACGGCCGCTCGCTGGCCACCGGCAAGGCGGTCGACGTCGGCGAGGCGGTTGGCATCATCGCTGCCCAGTCGATCGGTGAGCCCGGTACCCAGCTCACGATGCGCACCTTCCACACCGGTGGTGTGGCCGGTGACGACATCACGCAGGGCCTGCCCCGCGTCGTCGAGCTCTTCGAGGCGCGCACCCCCAAGGGTGTCGCCCCGATCAGTGAGGTCGAGGGACGGATCCGCATCGACGACACGGACAAGACCCGCAAGGTCGTGGTCGTGCCGGACGACGGTACCGAGGAGATCGCCTACCCGGTCTCCAAGCGCGCCCGCCTCAACTACGCCGACGGTGACCACATCAGCGTGGGCGAGCAGCTGCACGCCGGTGCCGTCAACCCCCACGAGGTGCTCCGCATCCTCGGCCCACGCGCGGTGCAGCTGCACCTGGTGGCCGAGGTCCAGCAGGTGTATCGCTCGCAGGGCGTGTCGATCCACGACAAGCACATCGAGGTGATCATCCGGCAGATGCTGAAGCGGGTGAACGTCCTCGAGGCCGGCTCCACGGAGTTCCTGCCAGGTGCGCTCGTGGAGCGGGCCGTCTTCGAGTCCGAGAACCGTCGGGTCGTCGCAGAGGGCGGGGAGCCGGCCGCCGGTCGTCCCGTGCTCATGGGCATCACGAAGGCCTCGCTCGCCACCGAGTCGTGGCTGTCCGCGGCCTCCTTCCAGGAGACGACTCGCGTCCTGACCGACGCGGCGATCCAAGCCAAGAGCGACTCGCTGCTCGGCCTGAAGGAGAACGTCATCATCGGCAAGCTCATCCCGGCCGGTACCGGCATCAACCGCTACCGCAACATCCGGGTCGAGCCCACCGAGGAGGCGCGCGCGCAGGTCTACTCGATGGCCGGATACGACGACCCGGACTTCGCCTTCGGTGGGGGCCTGGGCAACGCCGTACCGCTCGACGACTACGACTACGGCCGGGGCCAAAGCCCCGAATACCGGTAGTCACCAGCAACACGAGCACACCAGCAACACCAGCACACGTCGAGGGCCGCTTCCCCACGGGAGGCGGCCCTCGCCGTTTTCACCTGCTCCGGGCGGCTGCCCTCAACGTCCTTGGAATGGTGGTGGGACGGCCGTGACTTTGACCCCTGCCGGGCAGGCGGGTACTGTTCTCCCTTGTGCCTGGGGCGACCCGGGACGTCCCGCGTGACCTGAGCACGATCCAGGGTGCCGGCGGGGCCACTCCACCACGTGCAGGCTTCGTGCGCACGGGTCTGCGGACCGGGCGACACACCCGACCGCGTGGGGCGGCGAACGGCGAAGGCATACCCCCCGTCCGTACGACAACTTCCGTACCGCGAGCAAGACATGGAGACGCGTTGCCCACGATCCAGCAGCTGGTCCGCAAGGGCCGGCAGGACAAGGTCGAGAAGACCAAGACGCCGGCCCTCAAGGGGAGCCCGCAGCGTCGTGGTGTCTGCACGCGCGTCTACACGACCACCCCCAAGAAGCCGAACTCCGCGCTTCGCAAGGTCGCTCGTGTGCGCCTCACCAGCGGGGTCGAGGTCACGGCCTACATCCCCGGCGTCGGACACAACCTGCAGGAGCACTCCATCGTGCTCGTGCGCGGCGGTCGCGTGAAGGACCTCCCCGGCGTGCGCTACAAGATCATCCGTGGCTCCCTCGATACCCAGGGCGTCCGTAACCGCAAGCAGGCTCGCAGCCGTTACGGCGCGAAGAAGGAGAAGTCGTAATGCGCAGCATTCGCTTTGTCGGAGAGGCGGAATAGCATGCCCCGCAAGGGTCCAGCTCCGAAGCACCCGGTTGTCACCGACCCGGTCTACGGCTCGCCGCTCGTCACCAGCCTCATCAACAAGGTGCTGCTCAGCGGCAAGCGTTCTGTTGCCGAGCGCATCGTCTACGGCGCCCTCGAGGGGGCCCGCGACAAGAGCGGTGCCGACCCCGTCATCACGCTCAAGCGGGCGCTCGACAACGTCAAGCCCACCCTCGAGGTCAAGAGCCGCCGCGTCGGCGGCGCGACCTACCAGGTGCCGATCGAGGTCAAGCCGGGCCGGGCCAACACCCTCGCCCTGCGCTGGCTGATCCAGTACTCCCGGGCCCGTCGCGAGAAGACGATGACCGAGCGCCTCATGAACGAGTTGCTCGACGCCAGCAACGGCCTCGGAGCCAGCGTCAAGCGCCGCGAGGACACCCACAAGATGGCGGAGTCCAACAAGGCATTCGCGCACTACCGCTGGTAGCCGGGCCGGGTCAGCTGACCTGTTGCGCCTGCTCACCTGAGGTTCCCTCACCTGTTCGTCCCCCGCCTGATCCCGTACCAAGAACCGGAAAGTAGAGACGCACTCGTGGCCAGCAACGCGATCCTCGCCAAGACCCGCAACATCGGGATCATGGCGCACATCGACGCGGGCAAGACGACGACCACCGAGCGGGTCCTGTACTACACCGGCAAGGCGTACAAGATCGGCGAGGTCCACGACGGTGCCGCGACGATGGACTGGATGGAGCAGGAGCAGGAGCGCGGCATCACGATCACGTCGGCCGCGACGACCTGTCAGTGGGACGGCCACCGGATCAACATCATCGACACCCCGGGCCACGTGGACTTCACGGTCGAGGTCGAGCGCTCGCTGCGCGTCCTCGACGGCGCGGTCGCGGTGTTCGACTCGGTCGCCGGCGTCGAGCCTCAATCGGAGACGGTGTGGCGTCAGGCGGACAAGTACTCCGTCCCGCGGATCTGCTTTGTGAACAAGATGGACCGCACGGGCGCGAACTTCTACCGCACGGTCGACATGATCATCTCGCGCCTCAACGCGACACCGCTGGTCATCCAGCTCCCCTGGGGGACAGAGGGTGACTTCACCGGCGTCATCGACCTGGTGATCATGAAGGGCCTGCTCTGGGCGAATGACGACAAGACCGCCAAGGGTGACGTCTTCGACGTCGTCGACATCCCGGCCGACTACGCCGAGCAGGCGGACGAGTGGCGCGCCAAGCTCGTCGAGACGCTCGCCGACATCGACGACGTCATCGCCGAGAAGTACCTCGAGGGCGAGGACCTCACGGTCGCCGATATCAAGGCCGCGATCCGTCGCGCGATCCTCACATCCTCCATCCAGCGGACCATCACCGCGGTGCTCTGCGGCTCGGCGTTCAAGAACAAGGGTGTTCAGCCCATGCTCGACGCCGTTGTCGACTACCTCCCGTCGCCGCTGGACATCGGCGCTGTCACCGGCCACTCGGTCAAGGACGAGGCGATCGAGGAGACCCGCGAGCCGGAGTTCGACGCTCCGTTCTCCGCGCTCGCCTTCAAGATCCAGACCGACCCGCACGTCGGTCGGCTGACCTACATCCGCGTCTACTCCGGCACCCTGACCTCCAACCAGGCCGTCGTGAACTCCACGAAGGACCGCAAGGAGAAGATCGGCCGCCTCATCCAGATGCACGCGAACTCGCGCGAGGACATCTCGGTGGTCAGGGCCGGCGACATCTGCGCGGTCATCGGGCTGAAGAACACCACCACCGGCGACACCCTGTCCGACGCCGACAAGCCGGTCATCCTCGAGTCGATGTCGTTCCCGGACCCGGTGATCTCGGTGGCCATCGAGCCGAAGACCAAGGGCGACCAGGAGAAGCTCGGTACGGCGATCCAGCGCCTCGCCGAGGAGGACCCGACGTTCAAGGTCCACACCGACGAGGAGACCGGCCAGACGATCATCGCCGGCATGGGCGAGCTCCACCTGGACATCCTCGTGGACCGCATGCGCCGGGAGTTCAAGGTCGAGGCGAACGTCGGCAAGCCGCAGGTCGCCTACCGCGAGACGCTCCGCAGAACCGTCGAGCGGCACGACTTCACGCACAAGAAGCAGACCGGCGGCACCGGCCAGTTCGCCAAGATCCAGATCATGGTCAGCCCGATCACCGAGGCCGACAAGCCGGAGCTGGGCGAGCTCCCGACGTACATCTTCGAGAACAAGGTCACCGGTGGGCGGGTGCCCAAGGAGTACATCCCGGCCGTCGACGCCGGTGTGCAGGAGGCGATGTCGCACGGCATCCTCGCCGGCTACCCGCTTGTCGGCGTCAAGGTGACCCTGCTCGACGGCTCTTACCACGAGGTCGACTCCTCCGAGCTGGCCTTCAAGATTGCCGGCTCGATGGGCTTCAAGGAGGCCGCCCGCAAGGCCGACCCGGCCCTCATGGAGCCGATGATGGCCGTCGAGGTGACCACGCCCGAGGAGAACATGGGTGACGTGATCGGTGACCTCAACAGTCGGCGCGGGATGATCCAGGCCATGGACGAGCGCTCCGGCGTTCGGGTCGTCAAGGCGCTCGTGCCGCTGTCGGAGATGTTCGGCTACGTGGGTGACCTCCGGTCACGCACCCAGGGCCGTGCCAGCTACAGCATGCAGTTCGACTCCTATGCCGAGGTTCCTGGGAACGTCGCCAAGGAGATCATCGCGAAGGTCCGGGGCGAATAGCTCCTGCAACACCGCTTTGCCGGTACCAGCACACCAGCTCAACCGCCCCGCGCACACACCCACAGCGCACCCGACCGCACACCACCGCACACAAGGAGACAGGCCACATGGCCAAGGCCAAGTTCGAGCGCACCAAGCCGCACTGCAACATCGGGACCATCGGTCACATCGACCATGGCAAGACGACGCTGACCGCTGCGATCACGAAGGTGCTGCACGACAAGTACCCGACCCTCAACGAGGCCTCGGCCTTCGACCAGATCGACAAGGCTCCCGAGGAGCGTCAGCGCGGCATCACGATCTCGATCGCGCACGTCGAGTACCAGACCGAGAACCGGCACTACGCGCACGTCGACTGCCCCGGTCACGCTGACTACATCAAGAACATGATCACCGGTGCGGCCCAGATGGACGGCGCGATCCTCGTGGTCGCCGCCACCGACGGCCCGATGCCGCAGACCAAGGAGCACGTGCTCCTGGCCCGCCAGGTCGGTGTCCCCTATATCGTCGTGGCCCTCAACAAGGCCGACATGGTCGACGACGAGGAGATCCTCGAGCTCGTCGAGCTCGAGGTCCGCGAGCTGCTGTCGGAGTATGAGTTCCCGGGTGACGACCTCCCCGTGGTCCGGGTGTCCGCGCTGAAGGCCCTCGAGGGTGACCCCGAGTGGTCCGAGAAGCTCCTCGGTCTCATGGATGCCGTCGACACCGCCATCCCGCAGCCCGAACGTGACACCGAGAAGGCGTTCCTCATGCCGATCGAGGACGTCTTCACGATCACCGGTCGTGGAACGGTCGTCACCGGCCGCATCGAGCGCGGCATCGTCAACGTCAACGAGACCGTCGAGATCGTCGGCATCAAGGAGACGGTCATGACCACGACCGTCACCGGCGTCGAGATGTTCCGCAAGCTGCTCGACTCCGGGATGGCAGGCGACAACGTCGGCCTGCTGATCCGCGGCATCAAGCGCGAGGAGGTCGAGCGCGGCCAGGTCGTCTGCAAGCCCAAGTCGATCACCCCGCACACCGAGTTCGAGGCGAACGTCTACATCTTGTCCAAGGACGAGGGTGGCCGGCACACGCCGTTCTTCAACAACTACCGCCCGCAGTTCTACTTCCGCACCACGGACGTCACCGGCGTGGTGGACCTGCCCGAGGGCACCGAGATGGTCATGCCCGGTGACAACACCGAGATGAAGGTGACCCTCATCCAGCCCATCGCCATGGAGGAGGGCCTGCGCTTCGCCATCCGCGAGGGTGGCCGCACCGTGGGCGCCGGTCGCGTCACCAAGATCCTCAAGTAGTACCCACGTGGGACGGCGGTCAGGTCCACCACGGACCTGACCGGCGTACCGCGAAGCACCACCCCGATCGTTTCGCAGCGGCATGAGAAGACAGGGAAACAAGCCACCATGGCGGGACAGAAGATCCGCATCAGGCTCAAGGCCTACGACCACGAGGTCATCGACAGCTCGGCGCGCAAGATCGTCGAGACGGTGACGCGTACGGGTGCGCAGGTTGCGGGCCCGGTGCCGCTGCCGACCGAGAAGAATGTGTACTGCGTGATCCGCTCGCCGCACAAATACAAGGACTCGCGGGAGCACTTCGAGATGCGGACGCACAAGCGCCTCATCGACATCCTCGACCCCACGCCGAAGACGGTGGACTCGCTCATGCGACTCGACCTGCCGGCGGGCGTCGACATCGAGATCAAGCTCTAGGAACTACTGACATGACAGACATGACTTCCACACCTGGCCGCACGGTCCAGGGCGTCCTCGGCGAGAAGCTGGGGATGACCCAGGTCTTCGACGCCAACAACCGGATCGTCCCGGTGACCGTCGTCAAGGCCGGCCCCTGCGTGGTCACCCAGATCCGCACCGTCGAGAAGGACGGCTACAGCGCCGTCCAGATCGCGTACGGCGCCATCGACCCCCGCAAGGTGAACAAGCCCGAGGCTGGGCACTTCGCCAAGGCCGGGGTGCCGCCGCGTCGCTACACCCTGGAGATCCGGACCGCGGATGCCGCGTCGTACGAGCTCGGCCAGGAGGTGACGGCCGACATCTTCGCGCCGTCCACCGAGGCAGGCGCCAAGCCGCTCAAGGTCGACGTCGTCGCCACCAGCAAGGGCAAGGGCTTCGCGGGTGTCATGAAGCGACACAACTTCAAGGGCCTCGGCGCCGGTCACGGTGTCAAGCGCGCCCACCGCAAGCCCGGCTCGATCGGCGCCTGCGCCACGCCGGGGCGGGTCTTCAAGGGCACCCGGATGGCCGGTCGCATGGGTGGCAACAGGACCACCACCCAGAACCTCACGGTCCACGCCGTCGACGCCGAGAGGGGTCTGCTGCTCATCAAGGGTGCCGTCCCCGGCCCCACCGGTGCGCTGGTCCTCGTCCGCACCGCCGTCAAGAACGGCCTCGGGAAGGGCGGTGTGGTCAAGTGACCACCGCAGTCACCACGGGCACGTCAGCGAAGGCCCTCACGCTCGAGGTCAAGAGCGCCAGCGGTGCGACCGGTCGCAGCGTCGAGCTGCCCGAGGACGTCTTCGGCGTCCAGGTCAACATCCCGCTGATCCATCAGGTCGTCGTCGCGCAGCTCGCTGCGGCGCGGCAGGGCACGCACTCGACCAAGACGCGTGGCGAGGTCCGCGGTGGCGGTCGCAAGCCGTACCGCCAGAAGGGCACCGGTCGCGCCCGTCAGGGCTCCACCCGCGCGCCGCAGTTCGCCGGCGGTGGTGTCGTGCACGGTCCCAAGCCGCGTGACTACGCGCAGCGGACCCCCAAGAAGATGAAGGTGCTCGCCTTGCGCGGCGCTCTGTCCGACCGGTTCTCGCACGACCGCATCCACGTCGTCGACTCCCTCACCGGCGGGGACGTCCCCTCCACCAAGGGCGCGACCGCGCTGCTCGCCGCGATCAGCGAGCGACGGCACGTCCTGGTCGTGGCCGAGCGCACGGACTTTGCCACCTGGAAGTCCCTGCGCAACCACAAGGCCGTGCATCTGCTGTCGCCCGGCCAGCTCAACACCTACGACGTCCTCGTGAGTGACGACATCGTGTTCACCGAGGCGGCTCTCCAGGTCTTCCTGGCCGGGCCGCCCAAGGGCAAGTCCGCCAAGGCCGTCGCGTCCTCGTCGGAGCTCGCCGAGACGGAGGCTGTGGCATGACCGGAACGACCGACCTGACCGACCCCCGCGACATCCTGCTCGCGCCGGTCATCTCCGAGAAGAGCTACGGCCTACTCGATGAGAACAAGTACACGTTCCTCGTCGCGCCGGACGCCAACAAGACCCAGATCAAGATCGCGGTCGAGAAGGTGTTCGACGTCAAGGTCAGCGACGTCAACACGCTGAACCGCAAGGGCAAGCGCAAGCGCACCCGCGCCGGCTTCGGTCAGCGAGCCTCCTCCAAGCGGGCGATCGTCACGCTCCGCGAGGGCCGCATCGAGATCTTCGGGGGCCCGGTCGCGTAGCCCCCGGCTACCTGACTGGACTCACGAGCTGAGAAGAGAATTCACATGGGCATCCGCAAGTACAAGCCGACCACCCCGGGCCGTCGTGGCTCGAGCGTGGCCGACTTCGCCGAGATCACCCGCGACACCCCCGAGAAGTCGCTGGTCCGTCCCCTGCACAGCAAGGGCGGCCGCAACGCAACGGGTCGCATCACCGTGCGGCACCAGGGTGGTGGCCACAAGCGGGCCTACCGCGTGATCGACTTCCGTCGTCACGACAAGGACGGCATCCCGGCCAAGGTCGCGCACATCGAGTACGACCCCAACCGCACCGCTCGCATTGCGCTGCTGCACTACGCCGACGGCGAGAAGCGCTACATCGTGGCGCCCCGCAACCTCAAGCAAGGTGACGTCGTCGAGGCCGGCCCCGGTGCCGACATCAAGCCCGGGAACGCCCTGCCGCTGCGCAACATCCCGACCGGTACGACGATCCACAACATCGAGCTCCGTCCCGGTGGCGGAGCGAAGATCGCCCGGTCGGCCGGCGCAAGCGTCCAGCTGGTCGCCAAGGACGGCGCGTACGCCCAGCTGCGCATGCCTTCCGGTGAGGTCCGCAACGTCGACATCCGCTGCCGCGCGACGGTCGGCGAGGTCGGCAACGCGGAGCAGTCCAACATCAACTGGGGCAAGGCCGGCCGCATGCGTTGGAAGGGCAAGCGCCCCTCCGTCCGTGGTGTCGCCATGAACCCGGTCGACCACCCGCACGGCGGTGGCGAGGGCAAGACCTCCGGTGGTCGCCACCCGGTCAACCCCGCCGGCAAGCCCGAGGGCCGTACGCGTCGCCGCAAGGCCAGTGACGCGATGATCGTCCGCCGCCGCAAGACCAACAAGAAGCGCTAGGGGAATCCGCCGTGCCTCGCAGTCTGAAGAAGGGGCCCTTCGTCGACGACCACCTGCTCAAGAAGGTGGACGTGCAGAACGAGAAGGGCACGAAGAACGTGATCAAGACCTGGTCGCGTCGTTCCACGATCATCCCCGACATGCTCGGCCACACGCTGGCCGTGCACGATGGCCGCAAGCATGTGCCGGTGTTCGTCACCGAGTCCATGGTCGGCCACAAGCTCGGTGAGTTCGCGCCGACGCGTACCTTCCGTGGGCACATCAAGGACGATCGGCGGGCGCGTCGTGGCTGAGAACAAGACCCGGCACCTGCCGCCGAATGCCGCCTTGGCGACCGCGCGCTACGTCCGCATGACCCCGATGAAGTGCCGTCGGGTCATCGACCTGGTCCGTGGGCTCCCTGTCCAGGAGGCCACCGACATCCTGCGGTTCGACGTCCACTCGGCGTCCGAGCCGATCGGCAAGGTCCTCGCCTCGGCGATCGCCAACGCCGAGCACAACAAGAACCTCGACCGGCGTGACCTGTTCATCTCCCAGGCCTATGTCGACGAGGGCCCGACGCTGAAGCGCTTCCGTCCCCGTGCGCAGGGCCGGGCCTACCGCATCCGCAAGCGCACCAGCCACATCACCGTCGTCGTGCAGTCGCTCGAGACGGCTGCTGTCGGCACCTCCAAGAAGGGCGGGACCCGCTAGTGGGTCAGAAGGTCAACCCGCACGGCTTCCGGCTCGGTATCACCACCGACTGGACGTCCCGCTGGTACGCAGACAAGAGCTACGCGGAGTACGTGAAGGAGGACATCGCGATCCGCCGCATGATGGGCAAGGGGATGGAGCGTGCCGGAATCTCCAAGGTGGAGATCGAGCGCACCCGCGACCGCGTCCGCGTGGACATCCACACGGCACGTCCGGGCATCGTCATCGGTCGCCGTGGCGCCGAGGCCGACCGCATCCGCGGCGACCTCGAGAAGCTCACCGGGAAGCAGGTGCAGCTCAACATCCTTGAGGTGAAGAACCCCGAGAGCGACGCACAGCTGGTGGCGCAGGGTGTGGCCGAGCAGCTTTCGAGCCGCGTCAGCTTCCGCCGCGCGATGCGCAAGTCGATGCAGTCGGCCATGAAGAGCCCCGGCGTCAAGGGCATTCGTGTCCAGTGCGCCGGCCGTCTGGGTGGTGCGGAGATGAGCCGGTCCGAGTTCTACCGCGAGGGTCGCGTTCCGCTGCACACCCTGCGCGCGGACATCGACTACGGCGCGTACGAGGCCCGGACGACCTTCGGCCGCATCGGGGTGAAGGTCTGGATCTACAAGGGCGACAAGGTCATGTCCCGCGCCGAGCGTGAGGCGCAGGAGGCAGCGGTCCGCCAGCAGCGACGTGAGCGTCCGGCCAAGCGCGGCCCGCGCTCCGGCTCCACGGGCACGACCGCCGGCGGTACCGAGGCTGGTCGCGCCGCCGAGACGCCGGAGGAACTGCTCGCCACGGAGATGATCGAGACGCCCGCCGTCGAGACGCCTGCCGTCGAGACGCCCGTGGCTGAGACGCCTGCTGCCGTCGAGGCTCCCGCAGTGGAGGCGACGGACGTTGCCGAGGCCCCGGCCGAGCCGGTCGCTGACACGGGCAGTGCCGCGGGCACCGACACCGTCACCGCCCCCGAGACGGAGGCCTGACCATGTTGATCCCCCGCAGGGTCAAGCACCGCAAGCAGCATCACCCTGACCGCAGCGGTGCGGCCAAGGGCGGCACCGAGCTGACCTTCGGCACGTTCGGCATCCAGGCCCTCGAGTCTGCCTACGTGACCAACCGTCAGATCGAGTCCGCACGGATCGCGATGACCCGCCACATCAAGCGTGGTGGGAAGGTCTGGATCAACATCTACCCGGACCGTCCGCTGACCAAGAAGCCGGCCGAGACCCGCATGGGTTCCGGTAAGGGCTCGCCCGAGTGGTGGGTGGCCAACGTCAAGCCCGGGCGCATCCTGTTCGAGCTGGCGGGTCCGCCGGAGCCGCTGGCGCGCGAGGCGATGCGTCGCGCGATGCACAAGCTGCCGATGAAGTGCCGCTTCGTCGTCCGGGAGGCGAACGACTGATGGCTGACTCCAAGACCACCGAGCTGCGCGAGCAGGATGACGAGCAACTGGTCGCCGCCCTTCGCGAGGCCAAGGAGGAGCTGTTCAACCTCCGCTTCCAGGTCGCCACCGGCCAGTTGGACAACAACCGCCGACTTCACACCGTGAAGAAGGACATCGCTCGCATCTACACCGTGATGCGTGAACGCGAGCTGGGCATCGTCCACACGGGCGGTGCGGCATGAGTGACAAGGCAACCGTGACTGACACCGCAAGCACCGCAAGCACCCCAAGCACCACCGGTCCGAAAGACAGCCGCAACTTCCGCAAGACCCGCGAAGGCCTTGTGGTCAGCGACAAGATGGACAAGACCGTCGTGGTGGCCGTCGAGGACCGGGTCCAGCACCCGCTGTACAAGAAGACCCTCCGTCGTACCAACAAGCTCAAGGCGCACGACGAGGCCAACAGCTGCGGTGTCGGCGACCGGGTCCTGCTCATGGAGACCCGGCCGCTGTCGGCCAGCAAGCGCTGGCGCGTCGTCGAGATCCTCGAGAAGGCCAAGTAGCGAAGGCCGCGCAAGACCTGCGGTCTGGACAGATCCAGACCGCTCCGAGAACCCGCGTCCCTCCGACGAGGACGGGATACGGGGTTCACACCAGGAGAACCAAGTGATCCAGCAGGAGTCGCGACTGCGCGTCGCCGACAACACAGGTGCCAAGGAAGTTCTGTGCATCCGCGTTCTCGGCGGCTCCGGTCGGCGCTACGCCGGCATCGGCGACATCATCGTGTGCACCGTGAAGGACGCCATCCCCGGTGCAGGGGTGAAGAAGGGTGACGTCGTCAAGGCAGTCATCGTCCGCACCGTCAAGGAGCGGCGCCGTCCCGACGGCAGCTACATCCGTTTCGACGAGAACGCCGCCGTCCTCATCAAGGACGGCGGCGACCCGCGCGGTACCCGCATCTTCGGCCCGGTCGGCCGCGAACTGCGCGACAAGCGATTCATGAAGATCATCTCCTTGGCACCGGAGGTGCTCTGACCATGGCCGGTCTTTTCGTGAAGAAGGGCGACACCGTCCAGGTGATCGCGGGCAAGGACAAGGGCCTCAAGGGCAAGGTGATCTCGGCTGACCCCGAGAGCAGCCGGGTGCTCGTCGAAGGCGCCAACCGGATCAAGAAGCACACCAAGGTCACGCAGTCCGCGCGTGGTTCCCAGCAGGGCGGGATCGTCACGCAGGAGGCGCCGGTGCACGTCAGCAACGTGCAGGTCGTCTGCCCGGCGTGCGGCAAGCCCTCGCGGGTCGGCCACCGCCGCAGCGAGGCTGACGGCAACGGCAAGACGCACAGCATCCGCGTGTGCAAGCGCTGCAACGGAGACATCTGACATGACCGCACCCACCGAGACAACGGCGGAGACCGCACGGGAGATGCCGCGCCTGAAGGCCCGGTACCGCTCGGAGATCGTGCCTGCCCTCACGGAGCAGTTCACCTACACCAACGCCATGCTCGTGCCGCGCGTCCTGAAGGTCGTGGTGAACATGGGTGTCGGCGAGGCCGCCAAGGACTCCAAGCTCATCGATGGTGCGCTGCGGGACCTGACGGCCATCACCGGCCAGAAGCCGCAGCTGCGTCGGGCGACGAAGTCCATCGCGCAGTTCAAGCTGCGCGAGGGCATGCCGATCGGCGCCAAGGTCACCCTGCGCAACGACCGCATGTGGGAGTTCCTGGACCGGCTGGTCACCACGGCGCTCCCGCGCATCCGCGACTTCCGCGGCCTGTCGCCCAAGCAGTTCGACGGCAACGGCAACTACACGTTCGGCCTCAACGAACAGAGCATGTTCCACGAGATCGACGTCGACCGGATCGACCGCACCCGCGGTATGGACATCACCGTTGTCACCACGGCGGCCAACGACGACGAGGGTCGCGCGCTCCTGCGGGCGCTCGGCTTCCCGTTCAAGGAGCAGTAGAGATGGCGAAGAAGGCGCTCGTCGAGAAGGCGAACCGCAAGCCGAAGTTCGCAGTACGCGGCTACAACCGGTGCAACCGCTGCGGTCGCCCGCGCGCGGTGTTCCGCACGTTCGGCCTGTGCCGCATCTGCTTCCGCGAGATGGCGCACGCCGGCGAGCTGCCGGGCATCACCAAGTCGTCCTGGTAGCACGTCGTCCGGTAGTTCGGTTCCCGAGTTCGTCGTCCCGTCCCAGTCTGGCGAGCGTCCCGCTCTCCAGCTTCCTCTTCGTCGTAGGCCCTGCACCAGCACGGGAACCGCGGCGGGAAAGGCCTCAGGCCAGCAATGACCATGACAGATCCGATCGCGGACATGCTCACGCGGGTGCGCAACGCCAACTCGGCGTACCACGACGTGGTGTCCATGCCGCACAGCAAGATCAAGACGCACATCGCGGAGATCCTCCAGCAGGAGGGCTACATCGCCGGATGGAAGACCGAGGACGGTGAGAAGGGCAAGGTGCTCACCATCGACCTCAAGTACGGCCCCAACCGCGAGCGTTCCATCGCTGGTGTACGTCGGGTCTCCAAGCCTGGCCTGCGCGTCTACGCCAAGGCCGGCGCTCTCCCCAAGGTCCTCGGCGGGCTCGGTGTCGCGATCATCTCGACCTCGAGCGGCCTGCTGACCGACCGCCAGGCGAACAAGAAGGGCGTAGGTGGGGAAGTCCTCGCCTACGTCTACTAAGACGCGGGAAGGAAGACACCGACATGTCCCGTATCGGCCGCCTGCCCATCACCGTTCCCACCGGCGTCGAGATCGCCCTCGACGGCCAGCTGGTCACCGTGAAGGGCCCCAAAGGCACGCTCAGCCACACGATCGCTGAGCCCATCAAGATCGAGAAGGACGAGACCGGCACCCTTGCCGTCACCCGTCCCGACGACGAGCGCGCAAGCCGCAGCCTGCACGGGCTGACGCGCACGCTCGTCAACAACATGGTCATCGGCGTCACCGAGGGGTACACCAAGCCCATGGAGATCCGCGGAGTCGGCTACCGCGTCGCCGCCAAGGGCTCGGACCTCGAGTTCGCGCTCGGCTACAGCCACCCGGTGCCGGTCCTGGCCCCCGAGGGCATCAGCTTCGAGGTGTCGTCCCCGACCAAGTTCGTGGTCAAGGGGATCGACAAGCAGAAGGTCGGCGAAGTTGCCGCAAACATTCGCAAGCTGCGCAAGCCCGACCCGTACAAGGGCAAGGGCGTGCGCTACGAGGGCGAGTTCATCAAGCTCAAGGTCGGGAAGACGGGTAAGTAATGGCTGACATCTCGACGCAGCGGCGTCTCGGCAAGGCACGTCGCCACTTCCGCATCCGCAAGAAGGTCAGCGGCACGTCGGCCCGACCGCGTCTGGTGGTCACGCGTTCCGCGCGGCACATCACGGCGCAGGTCGTGGACGACCTGGCCGGCCATACCCTGGCGAGTGCGTCCACGCTCGACGTGAGCATCCGCCACGGTGAGGGCGACAAGACCTCCCAGGCCAAGGCCGTAGGGGCTCTCGTCGCCGAGCGGGCCAAGGCGATCGGCATCGACGCGGTCGTGTTCGATCGCGGCGGTAACGCCTACGCCGGCCGGATCGCGGCCCTCGCGGACAGCGCCCGTGAAGGCGGGCTGACCTTCTGATGTCCAGCATCCACGCCAGGAACAACGCCAGGATCAACACTGACATGCTCACCACTGAGATGGGGAACGTCTGATGCCCGGACAGCAGCGCCGTGGCGGCACAGGTGCCGCCCAGGGCGGCAGCGCCGCCGGAGGCGGCGGTCGCGAGGGCGGCCGTGACGGGGGTCGTGGCGGCCGTGGCGGGTCCGCTCCGGAAAAGAGCGCCCACCTCGAACGCGTTGTCGCGATCAACCGCGTCGCCAAGGTCGTGAAGGGTGGTCGTCGCTTCAGCTTCACCGCCCTCGTGGTCGTCGGCGACGGCGACGGCCAGGTCGGCGTCGGCTACGGCAAGGCCAAAGAGGTGCCCGCCGCGATTGCGAAGGGCGTCGAGGAGGCCAAGAAGCACTTCTTCCGCGTCCCGCGGATCGGCTCGACCATTCCCCACCCGATCCAGGGTGAGGCGGCGGCCGGTGTCGTGCTCCTCAAGCCGGCCAGCCCCGGTACCGGCGTCATCGCCGGTGGCCCGGTGCGTGCCGTCCTCGAGTGCGCCGGCATCCACGACGTGCTGAGCAAGTCGCTCGGGTCCTCCAACCCGATCAACATCGTCCACGCGACCGTGGCGGCCCTCCAGGGCCTCATGCGTCCCGAGGAGGTCGCGGCCCGCCGTGGCCTGCCCCTCGAGGACGTCGCGCCCGCGGCCATGTTGCGCGCCCGCGCCGCTGCGATGGCCGCTCCGGTCGCCCCGACCGTGGGGAGCTAGCCATGGGCCGTCTCAAGGTCACCCAGACCAAGTCCGGCATCGGCGGAAAGCAGAACCAGCGCGACACCCTGCGCTCGCTCGGCCTGAAGCGGATCAGCGACACGGTCGTCAAGGAAGACCGTCCCGAGATCCGCGGGATGATCAACACGGTCACGCACCTCGTGTCCGTCGAGGAGGTCGAGTAACACCATGAGTGCTGAGTCCAAGAGCGGCAGTCCGCTGAAGGTCCACCACCTCCGCCCGGCTCCTGGCGCCAAGACCGCCAAGACCCGCGTCGGTCGTGGTGAGGCGAGCAAGGGCAAGACGGCGGGTCGCGGTACCAAGGGCACCAAGGCCCGGTACCAGGTGCCGGCCGCCTTCGAGGGTGGTCAGATGCCGTTGCACATGCGTCTGCCCAAGCTCAAGGGGTTCAAGAACCGCTTCCGCGTCGAGTACCAGGTCGTCAACCTGGACAAGATCGCCGAGCGCTTCCCCGACGGTGGCAGCATCGGGGTCGACGAGCTCGTGGCCAAGGGCCTCGTGCGCGACAACAGCCTGGTGAAGGTCCTCGGAGGCGGCGACGTGGCCGTCAAGCTCGACGTCACCGTGCACGCCTTCTCGGCCTCGGCCAAGGACAAGATCACGGCAGCCGGAGGCTCGGTCACCGAGCTGTAACGCATCTTCACGGGGCCGTCGGCTCTTCCCTCACCGGAAGGGGCGACGGCCTCGGTGCGTGTCGGGCGGGCTGTTACAGTCCCCCGAAGGGCCTGTCGGGCCCCTCCACCCCCCGTTGCACCCTGCTGCGCCTCACCCGAACGTCAGCACCCCCCACAGCACCCCCCATAACCGACCCGACCCGTCCCGTTGTTGCGGGCCGGACGCCAGGAGGATCCGTGCTCACCGCCTTCGGACGGGCCTTCCGCACCCCGGACCTGCGCCGCAAGCTGCTCTTCACACTTGCCATGATCGGCGTCTACCGGCTCGGCTCCGTCGTACCCGGCCCGGGGGTGTCGTACGTCGCGATCCAGACCTGCCTCAACCAGGTCAAGGACAACAGCCTGTACGGCCTGGTCAACCTGTTCAGCGGGGGAGCGCTGCTGAAGCTGAGCATCTTCGCGCTCGGAATCATGCCTTACATCACGAGCTCGATCATCGTGCAGTTGCTGATCGTGGTGATCCCGCGGCTGGAGACCCTGAAGGACGAAGGCCAGGCCGGACAGGCCAAGCTCACGCAGTACACCCGCTACCTCACGGTGGCGCTGGCGATCCTGCAGTCGACCGGCATCGTGGCCCTCGCCCGCTCGGGCAACCTGATCCAGAACTGCAACGAGAAGATCATCCCGGACCAGTCGCTGTTCCGGATCGGTGTCCTCGTCATCACGCTCACCGCCGGGACGGCTGTGATCATGTGGCTCGGAGAGCTCGTGACGGACCGTGGCGTCGGCAACGGCATGTCGGTGCTGATCTTCACCTCGATCATCTCGAGCATGCCGTCGCAGGGCAGCACCATCCTCAACCAGCCACGAGGTGGCTTGCTGCTCACGGCGGTGCTGCTGCTCGCCGTCGTCGTCATCACGCTCGTGGTCTTCGTCGAGCAGGCGCAACGCCGCATCCCGGTGCAGTACGCCAAGCGCATGATCGGTCGCCGGATGTACGGCGGGACCAGCACCTACATCCCGCTCAAGGTCAACCAGGCCGGCGTCATCCCCGTCATCTTCGCCAGCTCGCTGCTGTACCTGCCGAGTCTGCTGCGCAACGTCTGGACCGACCCGACGTTCACCAAGTACGTCGACCGCTACCTCACCCGAGGCGACCACCCGATCTACCTCGCGACGTACTTCCTGCTGATCATCTTCTTCACCTACTTCTACGTCGCGATCACGTTCAACCCCGTCGAGGTCGCCGACAACATGAAGAAGTACGGCGGGTTTGTGCCCGGGATCCGTCCCGGTCGGGCCACCGCCGAGTACCTGGACTACATCCTGAGCCGCATCACCAGCTTCGGTGCCCTGTACCTCGGCCTGGTCGCCGTCCTCCCGCTCCTGCTGTTCAACCTCACAGCCGGCGCGAACCGCATCCCCTTCGGTGGCACTGCGGTGCTGATCGTGGTCGGCGTGGGCCTCGAGACGGTGAAGCAGATCGAGAGCCAGCTCATGCTTCGCAACTACGAAGGCTTCCTGCGTTGATGCCGGGCTGCTCGTGAGGGCGTCCTAGTGCGCCTGGTACTGGTCGGTCCCCCCGGAGCGGGCAAGGGGACCCAGGCCCAGTACATCGCGGAACACCTGTCGGTCCCGAAGATCTCGACGGGTGACATCTTCCGTGCCAACGTGAGCCAGGGAACCCCGCTGGGCCTTCAGGCGAAGGCGTTCATGGACCGGGGTGACCTGGTGCCCGACGGCGTCACGATCGACATGGTCCGACTCCGGCTGGCCGAGCCTGACGCACGGGATGGCTTCCTGCTGGACGGCTTCCCGCGGACCACGCCGCAGGCGCAGGTGCTCGACGACATCCTGGCGCACGCGGGCGTGAAGCTCGACGTCGTCCTCGAGCTGGTCGTGGAGAACGACGAGGTCATCCGTCGGCTGTCCGGGCGTCGTACCTGCCGTTCCTGCAACCACATCTGGCATGTCGACTTCGACCCGCCGGAGGTCGAGGGCGTCTGCGACCTGGACCAGGGCGCCCTCTACCAACGTGACGACGACCAGCCCGTGACGATCGTGAACCGGCTCGAGATCTACGCAACCGACACGTCGCCGCTGGTGAACTACTACGCCGAGCGCGGCCTCCTGATCGGGATCGACGCGACCGGTCCCGTCGACGACATCACGCAGCGCGCCATCGACGCGCTGCGCCCGCTCGAGCACGAGGACTAGGCGTGGGCCTGCGCACCCGGCGTCCGCGGGGGGTGACCGTCAAGACCTCCGCGCAGATCGCCACCATGCGGCGGGCCGGCCTGGTGGTCGCCGAGGCGCTGGAGCGGATGACCGACGCCGTGCGGCCGGGCGTGACCACCGCTCACCTCGACCGGATCGCGCGCGCCGTCCTGGCCGATCACGGCGCCACATCGAGCTTCCTCGGCTACGGCGACCCCGGGTTCCCGGCCGTCATCTGCGCCTCCGTCGGTGCCGCGGTCGTGCACGGCATTCCGGACGAGCGCCCGCTGCAAGACGGCGAGCTGTGCTCGATCGATTTCGGGGCCATCATCGACGGTTGGCACGGCGATGCGGCGGTGACCGTGCCGGTCGGCACCTGCGCCCCCGACCTGCTGGAGCTCAACCGGGTCACCGAGCAGAGTCTGTGGGCTGCGCTCAGGGTGGCTCGGCCCGGCGGGCGGCTGTCCGACATCGGCGCGGCCGTCGAGGCGGTCGTGCGCCCGCACGGCTACGGACTGCTCGAGGACTACACCGGACACGGCATCGGCACCTCGATGCACGAGCCGCCCTACGTCCCGAACATCGCACCGAGGGGCGCGGGCCACGGCATGGCCCTGGAGGTGGGCGTCGTGCTGGCCATCGAGCCGATGGCCACCTTGGGCACCGCGGCCGTCGACGTCCTTGACGACGGCTGGACCGTGGTCACCGCCGACGGACAGCAAGCGGCGCACTGGGAGCACACCGTCGCGATCACACCGGACGGCCCGTGGGTGCTCACCGCGCGCGACGGCGGCGCCTCGCGGCTGTGACGGACCCCTCCCGGTCCGAGCGCCGTTCACCGGGGAGCCGTTGGACTGCCGGCGCGCGGGTGGCGTACGATGACACGTCGGTCTATGACCGGCACCTCTCAGCATGCCTTCGCTTCGTGCGAGGCCCTGGCGGGAGGCAGAACGTCATCATGGACGACAGACACGACGGATCGCGGAGGACATGCCGAAGAAAGACGGGGCCATTGAGATCGAGGGCCGAGTCGTTGAGCCGCTCCCCAACGCCATGTTCCGGGTGGAGCTGCAAAACGGCCACAAGGTTCTGGCTCACATCAGCGGCAAGATGCGGCAGCACTACATCCGCATCCTCCCCGAGGACCGGGTCGTCGTGGAGCTCTCGCCGTACGACCTGACCCGCGGACGCATCGTCTACCGCTACAAGTAAGCCCGCTGTCCCCGTGCCTGCACGGGGCCCACTGCTCCCCTTCGGGGGGATCGAAGGAACGAGAACCGTGAAGGTCAAGCCCAGCGTCAAGCCGATCTGCGACAAGTGTCGCGTCATTCGTCGTCACGGCCGCGTCATGGTGATCTGCTCCTCGACGGCGCGCCACAAGCAGCGTCAGGGCTGACGCCCACCACCAGCAGCACCAAGCACGACCGGCACGACCGGCACGACAACAGAACAGCGCGCCCAACGCCTTCTCAGGAAGGTGACCCCCGGTCGGAGGCTGGGGCTTCTCCCGGGCGGGAGAGGACGGGACGCGCACGACCTCCGCGCCAAGCCCCTCAGGGGCAGAAAGCAGGACCCGCCCGATGGCCCGCCTTGCCGGCGTCGATCTCCCCCGCGAGAAGCGGTTGGAGATCGCGCTCACCTACATCTACGGGATCGGCCGCACCCGAGCCCAGCAGACCCTTGCCGAGACCGGGGTGTCCCCGGACGTCCGCGTCAAGGACCTCGCCGAGGACGACCTCGTCAAGCTGCGTGACTGGATCGACCAGAACTACAAGGTCGAGGGTGACCTGCGCCGCGAGGTCGCGTCCGACATCCGTCGCAAGATCGAGATCGGCTGCTACCAGGGCATCCGGCACCGCCGTGGGTTGCCGGTCCATGGCCAGCGCACCCACACCAACGCCCGGACCCGCAAGGGCCCGAAGAAGACCGTCGCCGGCAAGAAGAAGCCGAAGAAGTAGTGGCCATGTCGCAGCAGCACGTGGAAGCCACCGACCACCTCAGCCAGGAGAAGTAGATGCCTCCCAAGACCCGCACCGGCGCCGGGGTCAAGAAGATCCGGCGCAAGGAGAAGAAGAACATCGCCCACGGGCACGCGCACATCAAGAGCACCTTCAACAACACGATCGTGTCGATCTGCGACCCGCAGGGCAACGTCATCAGCTGGGCCTCGGCCGGGCACGTCGGCTTCAAGGGGTCCCGCAAGTCCACGCCTTTCGCCGCGCAGATGGCCGCCGAGAACGCCGCCCGCAAGGCGCAGGAGCACGGCATGAAGAAGGTCGACGTCTTCGTCAAGGGCCCGGGCTCGGGCCGCGAGACGGCGATCCGCTCGCTGCAGGCCGCTGGCCTCGAGGTCGGCTCCATCAGCGACGTGACCCCCGTTCCGCACAATGGCTGCCGCCCGTCCAAGCGGCGCCGAGTCTGACACCCGTGTCGAAAGAGAGCTTCTGACCTATGGCCCGTTACACCGGTGCGGACTGCAAGCGCTGCCGCCGCGAGAAGATGAAGCTGTTCCTCAAGGGCAGCAAGTGCGAGTCCCCGAAGTGCCCGATCGAGATCCGCCCGTACCCCCCGGGTGATCACGGTCGCGGTCGCACCAAGGACTCCGAGTACCTGCTGCAGATGCGTGAGAAGCAAAAATGCGCCCGCATCTACGGCATCCTCGCCAAGCAGTTCCGGGGGTACTACGAGGAAGCCAACAAGAAGACCGGCAAGACCGGTGAGAACCTCCTGATCATCCTGGAGTCGCGCCTGGACAACGTCGTCTACCGCGCTGGTTTCACCACCAGCCGGGACCACGCCCGCCAAGCCGTCCGGCACGGTCACGTGCTGGTCAACGGCAAGAAGGTCGACATCCCGTCGTACCGCGTCTCGGCGAACGACATCGTCGAGGTCCGTGCGAAGTCGCGCGAGCTGACGCCGTACGTGATTGCCCGCGAGACCGCCGGCGACCGCCCGTCGCCGGCGTGGATGGAGGTCATCTCCTCGCAGATGCGCGTCCTCGTGCACAGCCTCCCGAGCCGTCAGGTGATCGACACCCCGGTCCAGGAGCAGCTCATCGTCGAGCTCTACTCGAAGTAGGCACCGGCCACCGGGACCCCCGCGGGTCCCGGTGGCTGCGTCGGCTCCGGAGCCTGACCCGTAGCCGTCGCACCAGGCACTCGTTCCATCACAACTCCACACCTGCGAGGGACCCGCCACCCCGCGCACCTCTCGTGACGTCATATGGCGGACGTCACGGCAACTCAGGGATTGACCGTCCCGAAAGGACACACAGCGTGCTCATCGCACAGCGCCCCACCCTTACCGAAGAGGTCGTCACCGACCGCCGCTCGCGCTTCATCCTCGAGCCGCTCGAGCCCGGCTTCGGCTACACCCTCGGCAACTCGATCCGTCGGACCCTTCTGTCCTCGATCCCCGGCGCTGCGGTCACCTCGATCCGCATCGACGGGGTCCTGCACGAGTTCACCACCGTCCCGGGGGTGAAGGAGGACGTCACCGACCTCATCCTGAACCTCAAGGAGCTGGTCGTGTCCTCAGAGAGCGACGAGCCGGTCGTCATGTACCTGCGCAAGCAGGGTCCCGGCCCGGTCACGGCCGCCGACATCGCGCCCCCGGCCGGTGTCGAGGTGCACAACCCCGAGCTGCACATCGCGACCCTCAACGGCAAGGGTCGGCTCGAGATCGAGTTGACCGTCGAGCGTGGCCGTGGCTACGTCTCCGCCGTTCAGAACAAGCAGGCCGGCCAGGAGATCGGCCGCATCCCGGTCGACTCCATCTACAGCCCTGTGCTGAAGGTGACCTACAAGGTCGAGGCGACCCGCGTCGAGCAGCGCACCGACTTCGACAAGCTCGTCATCGACGTCGAGACCAAGAACAGCATGACGCCGCGGGACGCCGTCGCCAGCGCCGGCAAGACCCTCGTCGGACTGTTCGGCCTTGCGCAGGAGCTCAACGACGAGGCGGAGGGCATCGACATCGGCCCGTCGCCGACGGACGCGGCCCTGGCGGCGGACCTGGCACTGCCGATCGAGGAGATGGACCTCACCGTCCGCTCCTACAACTGCCTCAAGCGTGAGGGCATCCACACGGTCGGCGAGCTCGTCTCCCGCTCCGAGGCGGACCTGCTCGACATCCGCAACTTCGGCAGCAAGTCGATCGACGAGGTCAAGGTCAAGCTCCACCAGATGGGTCTTGGCTTGAAGGACTCGCCCCCCGGCTTCGACCCCTCGCAGGTCGCACAGTCCTACGGGACCGACGACTACGCGCCGTTCTCCGACGGTGAGGGTGAGGACGACGGCGGCTCCTTCGCCGAGACCGAGCAGCTCTAGACCGACCGGGTACGGCGACCGCTCGTGGGTCGCCGTACCCGTGCAGGACCGCCAGACCAGCACGACAGACAGGGACACCGCAACCGCGGTACCGCCCCCACGGAGCAGCCCACGACCGGGCCGCTCCCGCCTCTGACAGGAGTACGCAGATGCCCACGCCTTCCAAGGGTCCCCGGATGGGTGGCAGCCCGGCGCACGAGCGCCACATGCTTGCCAACCTCGCGACGCAGCTGTTCACCTACGGCCGCATCACCACCACCGAGGCGAAGGCCAAGCGGCTGCGTCCGTACGCCGAGCACCTGATCACCTTTGCCAAGCGCGGTGACCTGCACGCCCGTCGCCAGGTCCTCAAGCGCCTGCACAACAACAGCCTCATGGACGACGGCTCGGGTAACACGGTCGTGCACGCGCTGTTCGACGAGATCGGTCCGCGCTTCGCGACCCGTCCCGGTGGCTACACCCGGATCGTCAAGCTCGGCCCGCGCAAGGGGGACAACGCCCCGATGGCCATCATCGAGCTGGTCGAGGCCCTCACGGTCGCGCAGCGGGCCGTCGGCGAGGCCGAGCGGGCCCGTGGCACGAAGTTCGCCGAGAGCAAGGCGCCGACCGGGGCGACCCGCGAAGCTGCGCAGGAGCTGGCCGCCGAGTCCCCGACCGCCGCGGCGGTCGTCGCTGACGCCGACGCTGCCGACGCTGCCGACACTGCCGACGCTGCCGACACTGTCGACAACCAGACCGCTGACGCCACTGCGGAGGCCGACGCGACCGACGGCGTCGCTGAGGCCCCCGCTGCCGAGGCCCCGGTGCGGGAGGACCTTCTCGCAGAGCAGTCCCCTGCGGCTGATGCCGCCGAGACTCCCGCCGAGACTCCCGCCGACGCTCCTGCCGAGGACGACAAGTAACCAGCGCGCTCCCCGAGCCCGCTCTCCCCACGGGGGAGGGCGGGCTCGCGCCGTTGCCGGAGCGGCAGCCGAACGGCGTCGCAGCAGACGAGGACCCTGTCGTCCGGATTCGGATCGACCTGTCCTACGACGGGACCGACTTCGCGGGCTGGGCGGCGCAAAGCGACCAGCGGACCGTCCAGGGGGAGCTCGAGAGCGCCTTCGCGACGGTGGCCCGTCGCAGTGACCTCCCACGACTGACGGTCGCGGGTCGCACCGACGCCGGCGTGCACGCCCGCGGCCAGGTGGCTCACCTCGACGTACCGCAGAGCCTGGCCGACGACCGGCTGCTGCTGCGCCGCCTCAACGGCCGGCTGCCCAACGACATTCAGGTACGCCGGGTGGTGCGCGCCGCGGACGGCTTCGATGCCCGCTTCTGCGGGCTGTCGCGGACCTACACCTACCGGGTCGCCGACAACCCGGCCCACGTCGACCCGCTGCGCCGCCGGGACACCCTCGAATGGTCGCGACCACTTGCGCTCGACGTGCTGCGCGCGGCGTCCACGGGGCTGGTCGGACTGCACGACTTCGCGGCCTACTGCAAGAAGCGCGAGGGTGCGACGACGGTGCGGACGCTGCTGCGCCTGGACTGGGTGCGAGCGTCGGATGGGGTGCTGGTGGCTACGGTGCAGGCAGATGCCTTCTGCCACTCGATGGTGCGCTCGCTGGTCGGGGCGCTGCTGGCGGCAGCCGATGGGCGACGCACGGCCGACTGGCCGGCGGCACTGCTGGCGCAGACCCAGCGGGCGTCGGGGGTGATCGTCGCGCCGGCCCACGGGTTGACCTTGGAGGCGGTGGACTACCCGCCCGACGACCAGCTGCTCTCGCGGCAGTCGGTCACCCGCAACCTCCGCGCCTGAACCCGCCGGTCGACGGCTAGGCGGCGGTCGGGGCCGAGCTCCAGCCGAGGATGAGGCCGATCAGGCCCAGGGCCAGGCAGCCGGCGGTGCAGCGGCGCAGGTAGCTCTCCATCAGGTCCTCCATGGAGGTGGGTGGCGCACGACGTGGTGACCGGGCCGACGCTACGAAGGACCGGTCACCGACCCGTGAACTCCCCGTGCACGGCGGCGACCGAGTGGCCCAACATCACCTGCCGCTCGGCGTCAGGCAGACCAGCGGGTGCAACCGCGAACGCCGCAGGAAGGTCGCCTACCGCAAAGCGGTCGTGTGCGGGTCGGTCACCCGGCAGGATCGCTCCTGTGCTGACCGTCGCCCATGGCCTGGACTCCCGCGCCCTGACCGCTCTCGCCGCCCTCGAGCGCGAGGTCGTCACTGCGGACGGGGGTCGCCTCAAGCTCGAGTGGAGCGTGCTCGAGCGCCGGACCGAAGCCGACACCGACCTGCTCTGGTGGGACGGTGACCGGCTGCTCGGCTTCCTCGGCGTGTACGCCTTCGGGCCGCCGGACGTGGAGCTGGCCGGGATGGTGGCTCCCGGCGCTCGCCGGCAGGGGCTCGGCACGGCCCTGTTGGAGGCGGCCAGGCTCCTCGTCCGCGCCCTGGGCTACCAGCGTCTGCTGCTGGTGACACCGACGGTCGCAACGAGTTCGGCGACCGGTCGCGCCTTCGCCCAGCGGCACGGCGCCGAGCTCGACCACAGCGAGCACTTCCTCGTCCTGGGAGAAACGCCGCAGGCCCCGGACCGCAACCCGGCGGTCGTGCTGCGCGTCGCCGTGGAGCAGGACCGCGAGCAGGTCCGGCGGCTGCTCAAGGAAGCCTTCGGTGGTGACCCGCTGGTCGACGTCCTGCACCAGCATGGTGACACCACCTATGTCGCCGAGCTCGCGGGGGTTGCGGTCGGCACGGTGCGGCTGAGCCTTCACAGGACGCCCGCGGCGGACGCCACGACCGGGGCTGTCTACGGCTTCGGCGTCGACCCGGCGTACCAGGGGCGTGGGATCGGCCGCGACGTGCTGGAGCGGTGCTGCCGCCTGCTGCGCGAAAAGGAGTGCGACCGGGTAACCCTCGAGGTCGAGACGGCCAACGACACCGCCCTCGGGCTCTACCTCTCGACCGGCTTCGTGAAGGAGGCCGGGGAGGACTACTGGGCGCTTGTGCCATAAGCCCTCGCGGTCGAGGGCAGCCATCGTCGACCATGGGGGCATGGGGTACGTCGACTGCCAGTCCTTGAGCTACGTCCTTCCTGACGGGCGGGCGCTTTTCGAGGACGTCAGCTTCCGGGTCGGGGACGGGACCAAGACCGCCCTCGTCGGCGCGAACGGCACCGGGAAGACGACGTTGCTGCGGATCATCGCCGGCGATCTCGTTCCCAGCTCCGGTGCAGTCGCACGGGACGGTGGCCTCGGGGTGATGCGGCAGTTCATCGGCTCGATCCGGGACGACACCGAGGTCCGTGACCTGCTGCTCGACCTCGCCGCCCCTGGGGTGCGGGACGCCGGCCGGGCCCTCGAGGCGGCCGAGCTCGCGATGATGGAGCACGACACCGAGAAGACCCAGATGCGTTACGCGACGGCCCTGTCGGACTGGGGCGACGCGCACGGCTACGACGCCGAGGTGCAGTGGGACGTCTGCACGATGGCGGCGCTCGGGATGACCTACGACGGGTGCATGTATCGCAAGCTGCACACCCTGTCCGGTGGCGAGCAGAAACGGCTCGCCCTCGAGGCGCTGCTGCGCGGACCGGACCAGGTGCTGCTGCTCGACGAGCCGGACAACTACCTCGACGTGCCCGGCAAGCGCTGGCTCGAGGCGGCCCTCGCCGAGTCGCCCAAGACGGTGCTGTTCGTCAGCCACGACCGGGAGCTGCTGCACAACGCGGCCACCAGGGTCGTCACGATCGAGGCGCACGGGACCTGGGTGCACGGCGCCGGCTTCGGGACCTACGCCGACGCACGGCAGGCCCGCCGGAAGCGGCTCGAGGAGCTGCACAAGCGCTGGGATGAGGAGCGCGAGCGACTCCGCAAGCTCGTCATCACGTTGCGCGAGCAGGCCAAGATCAGCCCGGACATGGCTTCGCGGTACTCCGCGATGAAGACCCGGTTCGAGAAGTTCGAGGCGGCCGGCCCGCCGCCGGAGCAGGTCGTCGACCAGAAGGTGACCATGAAGCTGCGCGGTGGTCGCACCGGCGTGCGCGCCGTGACGACCGAGAAGCTCGAGCTGACCGGCCTCATGAAGCCCTTCGACCTCGAGGTGTTCTACGGCGAGCGGGTCGCCGTGCTCGGGTCGAACGGGTCCGGCAAGTCGCACTTCCTGCGGCTGCTCGCCGGCCAGGACGTGCATCACACCGGGGTGCACCGGCTCGGTGCCCGGGTCGTCGCCGGGTGGTTCGCGCAGACCCACGACCAGCCCGAGCTGCACGGCAAGACCCTCACCGAGGTGCTCCATCGGGGCGACGGCGCGCGCCGTGGTCTTGAACGGGGGCAGGCAATCGGAGTTCTGAGGCGCTACGAGCTGCAGGGGCAGGCTGACCAGGGCTTCGACTCCCTGTCCGGTGGCCAGCAGGCCCGGTTCCAGGTGCTGCTGCTCGAGCTTGGCGGCGCAACCCTGCTGCTGCTCGACGAGCCCACCGACAACCTCGACCTGGCCTCCGCCGAGGCGCTGGAGGACGGCCTCCAGGCTTTCGACGGGACTGTCATGGCAGTGACCCACGACAGGTGGTTCGCACGTGGCTTCGACCGCTTCCTGGTGTTCGGGTCCTCCGGGGACGTCTACGAGGCTCCCGAGCCGGTCTGGGACGAGGGGCGGGTGCTCCGTGAGCGGTGAGGAACCAGGTGAGCTGAAGCCCGACGTCCGGGTGCTGGGGACCGAGGACTGGCGGGCCTGGCGCGACCTGCGGACGGAGGGCCTCGCCGACACCCCCATCGGCTTCGGAGAGTTGCACGCCGACGCCCTCGCCAAGAGCGACCAGGCATGGCAGGACGCGATGCTCTGGCCGGGGCTGCGGTTGATGGCCTTTTCGGGGTCGGCTCGTGATGCGTCCCCGCTCGGGCTGGCCGGGGGGTTCTACCGCGACGGTGTCCCGGTGCTGTTCGGCGTCTACGTCCGTCCGGCAGTTCGTGGGAGGGGCGTCCTCGGGGCGCTGGTCGCGGTGGTCCAGGCGTGGGCGGCCCCGGACGCGCTGACCCTGGACGTACACGAGGACAACCACCGGGCGCATGCCGCCTACCTCAGGCTCGGGTTCGCCGACACCGGCCAGCGCACCCCGGGGGCCGCCATCGACGGCCGGGACCTGCTTCGGATGTGCGCTCTTTGAGGTCGACACCGCTCTCGGGTATCGTTGCCCGCTGTTGTCCGGCGCGCCTTGTTGACGCGCGCCCTGGCACGACCCGAAGCAGCCGTAGAGAAGAGCAGAGCCGTGCGCACGTACCAGCCCAAGCCGTCTGACGTGACCCGCCAGTGGCATGTCATCGACGCCAGCGACATCGTTCTGGGCCGCCTGGCCAGCCAGTCCGCGATCCTGCTCCGCGGCAAGCACAAGCCGTACTACGCGCCGCACCTCGACACCGGTGACTTCGTCATCGTGGTCAATGCGGCCAAGATCGTCATGACGGGCAACAAGGCAGCGCAGTCGCGTGTCCACCGTCACTCCGGCTTCCCGGGTGGGCTCACCAGCACGCCCTACGCCGATGTTCTCGCGACCCGCCCCGAGCGGATCATCGAGAAGGCCATCAAGGGCATGCTCCCGCACAACACGCTGGGCCGTCAGATGCTTTCGAAGCTGAAGGTCTACGCAGGTCCGACCCACCCCCACCTGGCGCAGAGCCCGGTTCCCTACGAGCTTCGCCAGGTGTCCCAGTGACCGCAACGCTTCCAGAACTCATTCAGACTGTTGGCCGCCGCAAGGAGGCCATCGTCCGCGTGCGCCTCGTCCCCGGCACCGGTCAGTACAAGCTGAACGGCCGGACCCTCGAGAACTACTTCCCGAACAAGGTGCACCAGCAGGCCATCAACGAGCCGTTCGTGACCCTTGAGAAGGCCGAGCAGTACGACGTCATCGCGCTCCTGCACGGCGGTGGTATCAGCGGCCAGGCCGGCGCGCTGCGACTCGGGATCGCCCGCGCGCTCATCATGATCGAGCCCGACGACCGCCCCGCCCTGAAGAAGGAGGGGTTCTTGACCCGCGACTCGCGGATCAAGGAGCGCAAGAAGTACGGCCTGAAGAAGGCCCGCAAGGCTCCGCAGTACTCCAAGCGCTAAGCAGCGCGCAGGAGGAGCGAGTTGCCGCCAGGCAGCGAGCGACGGGCGCGCTTGCGACCGGGAACTTCGTCCGCCGAGGCGGTCTCCATCACTGGGGGCCGCCTCGCGGCATGTCAGGACCTGTACGGGAGGAAGCAGATGGCTCGGCTGTTCGGTACGGACGGGATCCGAGGGCTGGCGAACGGCGCCGTCCTGACCCCTGAGCTGGCGATGCAGCTGGCGGCGGTAGCGGGTGCTCAGGCTCGGGCGGACCACAGTGGACCTGGACGGCCGATGGTCGTCGTTGGGCGCGACTCGCGCCCGTCGGGGGAGATGCTGGAGGCTGCTGCGGTGGCCGGGTTCACGAGCGTCGGGTGCGACGTGTCCCGCTTGGGCGTGGTGCCGACCCCGCTGGTGGCTCATACGACCGACCGTTGGCACGCCGTCCTGGGCCTGGCCATCACGGCATCCCACAACCCGATGCCGGACAACGGGCTGAAGCTGTTCGCCACCGGCGGTCGCAAGCTGTCCGACAGCCAGGAGGACACGCTCGAGAAAGGCCTGCGGGAACCGGTCCTGCGAGCAACCGGCCGCGACATCGGTCGGTCCTACGCCGACGGCCGGACGGCCAGGGTCGAGGCCTACCTGGAGGACCTGCTGGCCACGGTCGGCAGCCTCGAGGGGCTGCACGTGGTCGTCGACGGTGCGCAAGGCGCGGCCTCCGAGCTGGCCCCGGAGGCCTACCGCCGGGCCGGTGCGACGGTCACCGCGATGCACTGCGACGCCGACGGCTATGCGATCAACGACGGCTGCGGGGCGACCCACCCGCAGGCCCTGGCAACGGCCGTGGTCGAGGTCGGCGCCGACCTCGGGATCGCGCACGACGGAGACGCGGACCGTTGCATCGTGGTCGACGGCACCGGCCGGGTTCTCAACGGTGACCAGGTCCTGGGCCTGCTGGCCCTGGCCCGCAAGGATGACCGCCTGCACGGCAGCGACGTGCTCGTCGCGACCGTCATGAGCAACCTCGGGCTGGTGCAGGCCATGACCCTGGCCGGCGTCGAGGTCGTACGGACCGCGGTCGGGGACCGCTACGTGCTGGAGGCGATGCTGGCCGGTGGCCACGCCCTGGGGGGTGAGCAGAGCGGTCACGTCGTGATGCTCGACCACGCGACGACAGGCGACGGGCTGCTCACGGCCCTGCAGGTGATGGACCGGGTGGCGCGTAGTGGACGGTCGGTCGCGGAGCTCGCGGACGTCGTGACGCTGCTGCCGCAGGTTCTGGTCAACGTGACGGCGCCGCGCGCCCGTGCCACCGACGAGGATGTGCTCGCGGCCGTGGCGCGCGAGCAGGCGCAGCTGGCCGGGGCGGGCCGCGTGCTGCTGCGGCCTTCCGGCACGGAGCCTCTGGTGCGGGTGATGGTCGAGGCGCCGACGCAGGAGCAGGCTGATGCCGTCGCGGCTCGGCTGGCGTCGGTGGTCGCACCCGGCTGATCGAAGCGGCCGAGGAAGTCCGCCGAGGTGTGTGGATGTCGAGGTCGAACGGGCGGATGGGCCGTCACCGCCGCCGTGGAGGTCTACTCCCCGCCGTACCTGCTTGACGCGCAGGGCAACCAGCCCTGGTACGACGGTCGTCGGTGACCCATTGCGTCAACACCGACCAGCGCCGGGTGCCACTGCGCGTCGCTTCTGCGGCGGGACCCGCTGCGTGCTGGACCTGCCCTCGGACACCGGCGTGCTCGTCCAGGGCAGCTATGTGCTGTTCGCCCTGGACCGCCAGGGCACACCGAGTGTCACCGCCCCGCTCACCGTCAGCTGAGCCGACCCGCGTGACCGGACCGAAGCGCCTAGGGTTTCACGCCATGAGGAACCTCACGGCGGTCGAGGCCCGCGCCCGGGCAGCGGTCCTGGACGTCACGTCGTACGACATCGAGCTGGACCTGACGCACGGGGACACCTGGTTCTGGTCCACGACGGTCGTGCGGTTCCGGGCCACAGAGGGGGAGGCCACGTTTCTGGAGCTGGACTGCCTCACGACGGTCGTGGCGACCCTCGACGGCCGGCCCATCACCTTGCAGGCCAACCGCTTCGCGCTCGATGGGCTTGGTGGCGAGCACGAGGTCAAGGTTGTCGCCCGCTGCGCCTACACCCGCACCGGTGAGGGCCTGCACCGCTTCCAGGACCCGGCCGACGACGAGGTCTACATCTACGGGCAGGCCTTCCTGGACGACGCCCAGCGGTTCTTCGCCTGCTTCGACCAGCCCGACCTCAAGGCGGTCTACCGGCTGACGGTGACCGCTCCGGAGGGGCACGTGGTCCGCTCCAACACCCGTGCGACGAGCAGTGCCGGCAACGTCCACGTCTTCGCCCAGACCGTCCCGCTCTCGACGTACCACCTGACTTTGGCCGCCGGACCCTGGCATGGGGAGACGGTCTGGCATGACGGCATCGAGCTGGGCGTCTGGTGCCGGGCGTCGCTCGCCGAGCACCTCGACGCTGCCGAGCTGTTCGAGGTCACCCGGCAGTGCTTCGACCTGCAGCAGCGGGCCTTCGGCTCGCGATACCCGTTCGGCGACAGCTACGACCAGGTCTTCGTCCCGGAGTTCAACGCCGGCGCGATGGAGAACCCGGGCATGGTGACGTTCACCGACGAGGGCTTCATCTTCCGGTCGAGGACCACGGAGGGCAACCGCAGGCTGCGCGCGCAGGTGATCGCGCACGAGATGGCGCACATGTGGTTCGGGAACCTGGTCACGATGCGGTGGTGGGACGGGATCTGGCTCAATGAGTCGTTCGCGGAGTTCATGGGCGTGCACACCGTCGAGCAGGGGACCCGGTTCGAGGGTGCCTGGAGCGACTTCTGCCTGGGACGCGAGGCCTGGGGCTACCGCGCGGACCAGCTGCCCACGACGCATCCGGTGGCGGGCGAGGTCGTCGACAACCGGGAGGCGCTGCTGAACTTCGACGGGATCTCCTACGCCAAGGGCGCTGCCGTCCTGCGCCAGCTGGTCGCCTTCGTCGGCGAGGACGCGTTCTTCGCCGGCCTGCGGAGCTACCTGGACAAGCACGCGTTCGGCAACACCGACCTCGCCGACCTGCTCACCGAGCTCGAGCGCGCCAGCGGTCGCGACCTCAGCGAGTGGACGCGCACCTGGCTGCAGACCAGCGGCGTCGCGACCTTGCGACCGCGTTGGTCGGGTGCGGACCTGATCGTCGTGCAGGAGGCGGAGGTGCTGCGGGACCACGTCATGGAGATCGGCTGCTACGACCTACGCGACGGGATGCTGAGCCTGCGCGAGCGCCGGTCGGTCGAGGTGACGGGCCCGGAGACCGTCGTACCGGGGCTGGACCGGGCAGACGTCGTCCTGCTCAACGACCGCGACCTGACGTTCGCCAAGATCCGTTTCGACGACCGCTCGCGGGCAACCGTCCTCGCCGACCTACGGCTGATCGTGGACCCGTTGGCCCGGGCGCTGTGCTGGGGCGCGCTCTGGGATGCCGTGCGCGACGGCGAGCTCCCGGCCCGGCAGCATGTCGTCGCCGTGCTGCGGGGCGTCGTCGCCGAGAGCGACCCGTCGCTGGTCCAGACCCTGCTCGGCCAGGCGCTTCGATCCGCCACGAGCTTCGCGCCGGTCCAGGAGCAGGACAAGCTGGTCGCCGACCTCGTCCGGGAGTGCTGGGACGTGGAGGTCGAGGTCGGCAGTGACCTGCAGCTGGTGCGGGTGCGCGCTGCCGTCCAGGCCATGACCGACACCCGCCGGCTGCGGGACCTGCTGACTGGCACGTCCGTCCCTGACGGCCTGGTCGTTGACAGCGAGCTGCGCTGGCACGTCGTGCGCCGGGCCGCGGCTCTCGGGGAGATCGACGCCGCCGGCATCGACCGCGAGCTGGCGGCCGACCGGACCGCGAGCGGGCAGCTGCAGGCTGAGGCGGCCCTCGCCGCCCTGCCCGACCCCGACGCCAAGCGGCGCAGCTGGGAGACCGCCCTCAGTGGCCAGGCCACCAACGCCCAGGTGCGGGCCATCGGCAGTGGCTTCTGGCAGCGCGACCAGCTCGAGCTGCTGCACCCCTACGCCGAGCGGTACGTCGTGGACCTGCAGGGGCTGTCGGACCGGGTGTCGCCGCAGCTCGCGACCGCCATCACCACCCAGCTGTTCCCGTCCGTGTTCATCACCCCGGAGGTACTCGCCAGCATTCGCGGCGAGCTGGCCCACGAGCGGCTGCACATCGGCATGTGGCGCGCCCTGCTCGAGCAGCAGGACGACCTGAGCCGCGCCCTGCACGCCCAGCAGAACGGTTGACAGCTAGCCTGAACGCATGTGCGGCATCGTGGGCTACGTCGGGGGGCAGGACGCCCTGGAGGTGGTCCTGGGCGGTCTGAGGCGGCTGGAGTACCGCGGCTACGACAGCGCCGGGGTCGCGGTTCTGAGCGCCGATGGGGTCCTCACGGTCGAGCGCAAGGCCGGCAAGCTGGCCAACCTGGAGAAGCAGATCGCCGGCCTCCCGCTGCCTGGGACGCTCGGGATCGGCCACACCCGCTGGGCGACGCACGGCCCGCCCACCGACCACAACGCCCACCCCCACCTCGACTGCTCCGGTGCGGTCGCCGTGGTGCACAACGGCACCATCGAGAACTTCGAGGTGCTCGTCGCGGGCCTCGAGCTACGCGGCCACGAGCGGCGTTCCGACACCGACACCGAGGTCGTCGCGCACCTCGTCGAGGAGCGCTACGCCGGTGACCTCGCAGCCACGGTCCGCTCGATCTGCCGCGACCTGGAGGGCTCGTTCGTGCTGGTCGTGGCGCACCGCGACGAGCCGGACCTGGTCGTCGCGGCGCGCCGTAACCTGCCGCTGGTGATCGGCCTCGGTGAGGGCGAGAACTTCGTCGGCTCCGATGTGACGGCCTTCATCGCCCACACCCGCGAGGCGCGCGCCGTCGAGCAGGACCAGGTCGTGGAGGTACGCCGGTCAGGGGTCACCGTCACCGACCTGGCGGGGACCGTGGTCGAGGGCGAGAGCTACCACGTCGACTGGGACACCGCAGCCGCCGAGAAGGGCGGCCACGAGTTCTTCATGCTCAAGGAGATCCAGGAGCAGCCCGCTGCGATCCGCGAAACCCTCGGTGGGCGGATGCAGGAGGACGGCCTCCTGCACCTCGACGAGCTGTCGATGAGCGACCAGGACATCCGCGACATCGAGCAGGTGGTCATCATCGCCTGCGGTTCGTCCTACCACTCCGGGCTCGTCGGCAGGTACGCCCTCGAGCGCTGGGCCCGGCTGCCCGTGCAGGTCGAGATGGCCTCGGAGTTCCGCTACCGCGACCCGGTCATCGGTCGGTCGACCCTGGTCATCGCGGTGTCGCAGTCCGGCGAGACCGCCGACACGCTCGAAGCCGTGCGCCATGCGCGCTCGCTGCGCGCCAAGGTGCTGGCGGTGACCAACACGATCGGGTCGACGATCAGCCGCGAGAGCGACGCGGCGCTCTACACCCGAGGTGGACCCGAGGTCGCGGTGGCCTCGACGAAGGCCGTCATGACGCAGATGACCGCCATGTACCTCGTGGGGCTTTACCTCGCCCAGGTCCGGGGGACCCGGGACCCGGACGAGGTCCGTGCGCACCTGGCGGATCTGCGCGAGGTCCCCGACCTGGTTCAGGAGGTGCTCGACCGGATGGGTCCGGTCCGCACGCTTGCGCGGTCCCTTGCGACCGAGGATCGGGTGCTGTTCCTCGGGCGGCATGTCGGCTACCCGATGGCGCTGGAGGGCGCCCTCAAGCTCAAGGAGCTCGCCTACATCAGCGCCGAGGGCTTCCCGGCCGGCGAGATCAAGCACGGCCCGATTGCGCTGATCGAGCAGGGCACGCCGGTCATCGTGATCGCCCCCCGGCATGCCCTGCAGGCCAAGCTCATCAACAACGTGCAGGAGGTCCGCGCGCGGGGGGCGCGCACCATCGTGATCGCGACCGACGGGGACGAGAGCGTGACGCCCTACGCCGACACCGTGATCCGGATCCCCGACACCAAGTCGCTGCTCACGCCGCTGCTCACGATCGTTCCGCTGCAGGTGCTGTCGGCTGCCGTCGCGATGGCCCGTGGCCTCGACGTGGACCAGCCACGCAACCTCGCGAAGTCCGTCACCGTCGAGTGACGCACGGATGATCGTCGGCGTGGGGGTGGACGTGGTCGAGGTGGCCCGGCTGGCACGTGCCCTCGAGCGCACGCCCGCCCTGCGGGCCCGGCTGTTCACCCCCGCTGAGCAGCAGGTCACCCGGGTCGAGTCACTGGCGGCCCGCTTCGCCGCCAAGGAGGCCGTGGCGAAGGTCCTCGGTGCGGGGGGCTTTCCCTGGGTGGGAGCGGAGGTCGTGTCGGAGCAGTCAGGGCGGCCGATCCTGCGCGTCCACGGCGCCGTCGCGTCGTTGGCCGCTCAGCGCGGCATCACCGACTGGCACGTGTCGCTGTCGCACGACGGCGGCTTCGCGACCGCCTTCGTGATCGGGGAGAGCCGGATCCTGGAGAGCCCATGAGGTACGCCCACACGGTCGCCCAGGTCAGAGCCGCCGAGGAACCGTTGCTGGCCGCCGGCGTACCCCTCATGGCCCGGGCCTCCACCGGTCTGGCCGTGGCGGTCGCCCGCCGCCTGCCATTCGTCTACGGCGCTCGCGTCGTGCTTCTCGTCGGCTCCGGCAACAACGGCGCCGACACCCTGTGGGCCGGCGCCTGGCTGGCCCGCCGCGGCTGTTCGGTCGTCGCCGTCCTCGCCGGCGACGCCGTACCCGATGCGCTGGCCGCGCTGCTCGTGGTCGGCGGCCGGACCGGGACGCCGCAAGCCCTGGCCGGGGCCGACGTCGTGCTGGACGGGCTCGTCGGCATCGGCAGCCGGGGGCCACTGCGGCCGGCTGCGGCTGCTCTCGTCTCGGCCCTGGGTGGCTGCCCCGTGGTGGCGGTGGACGTCCCCTCGGGGGTGAGCGCGACCACCGGAGCGGTCGGTGAGGTGGCGGTCCGGGCGGACGTCACCGTGACCTTCGGGACCCTCAAGCCGGGGCTGCTGCTGGCCCGCGACCACGTCGGTGAGCTCGAGTTGGTCGAGGTCGGCCTCGAGCTCCCGGCTGCCGAGGTGGAGGCACTCACCCACCTCGACGTCGCGTCGCTGCTCCCGTGCGCGGACCGGCTCTCGGACAAGTACTCCCGCGGTGTGCTGGGGGTCGCGGCGGGCTCCCAGAGCTACACCGGGGCCGCGGTGCTCTGCGTCGGTGCGGCGTTGCGCGCAGGTGCCGGAATGGTGCGCTTCGCGGGCACCCCGCACGCTGCCGAGCAGGTTCGACTGCGTTGGCCCGAGGCGGTCGTCACCGACGGCTCCGGCTCCTCGGTCGTCGACGTCGGCCGGGTGCAGGCCTGGGTCGTCGGCCCGGGCCTGGGCGCCCAGGCCGACGAGACCGTCGAGGCCGTGCTCGCGCAGGACGTGCCCGTGCTCGTCGACGCCGATGCCCTCACGATCTGTGCGGAGCGCCCGTCATTGCTCGGTGACCGGTCCGCCCCGACGCTGCTCACGCCGCACGACCGCGAGTTCGCCCGGTTCGGTCACGAGGTGGGCGACGACCGGGTGACGGCTGCCCGACGACTGGCCGCGACCCTCGGCGTGCACGTCCTCCTCAAAGGCGACGCGACGGTCGTGGTGGGGCCCGACGGCGCGGTAAGGGTCAACCCGACCGGATCAGCCGTGCTCGCCACTGCCGGCTCCGGCGACGTGCTGTCGGGCGGGATCGGCGCGCTGCTGGCGCAGGGTCTCGACGTGGGCGACGCCGCCAGCGTCGGGGCCTACCTGCACGGGCTGGCCGGGGTGCTGTCAGCAGATGGCGCCTCCACCAGCGCCGGGCTGGTGCTGGAGGCGTGGCCCGCTGCCGTCCGCGCCATCGGTGCGCGACACTGACCGCGTGAGATCTGCCGCGGTCGTCGACCTCGATGCGATCCGCGACAACGTCGCGGTCCTGCGCGAGCGCGCCCACGGCGCCGGGGTGATGGCGGTCGTCAAGGCCGACGGCTACGGCCACGGGCTGGTCCCCAGCGCGCGGGCGGCCGTGGCCGGTGGGGCGGCGTGGCTCGGGGTGGCGTTCCTCGAGGAGGCGCTCGCGCTGCGCACGGCCGGTCTCGACGTACCTGTGCTGGCCTGGTTGTTCACGCCCGAGGAGGACCTCGCACCGGCCGTCTCCGCGGGGGTCGACCTGGGGGTCTACGACCTCGCCGAGCTGGACCTCGCCCGGCAGGCGGCCGTGACGTGCGGACGCCAGGCGCGCGTTCACCTCAAGGCCGACACCGGGCTGTCCCGCGGCGGCGCGACCCCCGACGCGTGGCCGGAGCTGTGCGAGGCCGCGGCAAAGGTCCAGGCCGACGGAACCGTTGTCGTGACGGGGTTGTGGAGCCACTTCGCCTTCGCCGACGGTGGCCCCGACCATCCCGTGAACGGCCGGCAGAGCGCTGTCTTCGCGCAGGCGCTCGATGTCGCCGCAGCCGCGGGGCTGCGGCCCGAGGTCCGACACCTGGCCAACTCGGCGGCGACGCTGACCGCGCCGTCGACGCACTACGACCTGGTACGCCCAGGGGTGTCGGTCTACGGGTTGTCACCGGTGCCGGAGCTGGGCGCGCCGCGCGATTTCGGGCTGCGGCCGGCGATGTCGTTGCGCTCCCACGTCGCCCTCACCAAGAGGGTGCCCGCGGGGTCGGGCGTGAGCTACCTGCACCGCTACACGACGGCGACCGGGACGACCCTGGCACTGGTGCCGCTCGGTTATGCCGATGGTGTGCCCCGCGCCGCGACCAACACCGCCGAGGTCCAGCTCGCCGGCCGCCGGCGGCGCATTGCAGGAACCGTCTGCATGGACCAGTTCGTCCTCGACCTGGGCGATGACGACGTGGCTGCCGGCGAGGAGGTCGTGCTCTTCGGGGCAGGTGACGACGGTGAGCCGACGGCGCAGGACTGGGCGGAGGCTCTCGACACGATCGACTACGAGATCGTCACTCGCGTGGGCGCGCGTGTGCCCCGCGTCTACGTCGGAGGTGGACCGTGAGCCGTCGTCGCCAGGTCGGCCTCCTGGGAGGCGTCGCCGGAGCGGTGGCCGTCGGGGCCGCCGCGGGGCTGGCCGCGGAGCGCTACGCCGTCGGGCGCACCCGTCTGACCCCTGATCCCGCTGCGGGCGAGGACTTCTTCGCCGCTGCCTCGGACCGGACCCGCCGGGTCGTCGCGGACGACGGCGTCCCCCTGCACGTCGAGGAGGTCGGGCCGGCCGACGCCGGTGTGAGCGTGGTGTTCTGCCACGGCTACACCCAGGAGCTCGCCGTCTGGCACTACCAGCGGCAGGTCCTTGCCGAGGACAACCCCGGCAAGCTGGTCTTCTGGGACCAGCGCTCGCACGGCCGCAGCGGCCGCAGCAGCGCCAAGAATGCCACCATCGACCAGCTCGGTCGCGACCTCCACGCCGTCCTGCAGGCCTGCGCGCCACGCGGCAAGGTCGTCCTCGTCGGCCACTCGATGGGTGGCATGACGATCATGGCGCTCGCCGACCAGCACCCCGAGCTGTTCGGCCCCCGGGTCGCCGGCGTGGCCCTGATCGGTACGTCGACGGGCAAGCTCGCCTCGGTCACCTTCGGGCTGCCGCACGCGTTCGAGGCCGTCAACCGCCGGGTGCTCCCCTTTGTGACGAGGGGGATGCGGGACCGGCCCAGGGCGTTCGAGCGGGGCCGCCGGTTGGGGACGGACCTCGCCTTCGTCGCTGCCCGCCGTACCGCGTTCGGGAGCACGGACGCGAGCCCCGCTCACGTCGAGTTCGTCGAGCAGATGCTGGCGCGGACGCCGGTCGACGTGATCGCGGAGTTCTACGACACGTTCATGGACCATGACAAGCTCGACCGGCTCGGGGTACTCGGCGGCATCGAGACGCTCGTGCTCGTCGGGTCGCAGGACAAGCTCACCCCCGTCGGGCACTCCCGCGAGATCGCCGCCGCCGTCCCGACAGCGCAGCTCGTCGTCGTCGAAGGTGCCGGGCACATGGTCCAGCTCGAGCGGCACGAGCTCGTCAACCTGCACCTGCGGGCGCTGCTGCGGCGGGCGACCAGGGCGCACAGCCGCACGGCATGAGCCTGACCGGCGACATCAAGGCGTGTACGGCGTGCGCGTCGCTTGTCGCCACCCGCACGACCGTGGTCGTCGGGTCGCTACCCCCCGGGGCCCGGCTGCTCGTGGTCGGCGAGGCGCCGGGGGCGCAGGAGGACCAGACGGGAGTGCCGTTCGTCGGCCGCAGCGGCCAGCTGCTCGACCGCCTGCTTGCCGAGGCCGGCCTGCCGCGGGAGCGGGTCGCGGTGCTCAACACGGTCAAGTGCCGTCCCCCGGACAACCGGGTCCCGACCCGGGCCGAGACGGCTGCCTGCCGACCGTGGCTGACGGCCCAGCTCGCTGTGCTGGAGCCGGCACTGACCGTCACGCTCGGCGTGTCGGCGACAGCGTGGTTCCTCGGGAAGGTGACGCTGTCCTCGGTCCGCGGCCGGCTGGCCGAGGTCGACGGGCGACGGGTCCTCCCGACGTACCACCCGGCGGCTGCCTTGCGGGGTGGACCTCGCGGGGAGCCCTTGCGGCTGCTGCGCGAGGACCTCGCCCTGGCCGTCAGGACGGTCGGGTGAGCGAGGGTGGGACGGGCACCGTGCTTCGGTCCGTCGAGGACACCCGCGCGTTCGGGCGAGAGCTCGCGGGACGGTTGCGGGCCGGCGACCTGGTGGTGCTCAGCGGACCTCTCGGTGCCGGTAAGACCGCCCTCACGCAGGGGATCGGCGAGGGCCTGGGGGTCAACGGTCGGGTCACGTCCCCGACGTTCGTCATCGCCCGCGTCCATCGCGGGCCGCTCCCGTTGGTGCACGTCGACGCCTATCGGCTGCGGGATGGCCGGCTCGACCTGGACGACCTGGAGCTCGACGAGGAGCTCGACGGGGCGGTGGTCGTCGTCGAGTGGGGCGAGGGTGTCGTCGAGGCGCTGTCCGACAGCCACCTCGAGGTGGTGCTCGAGCGCCACGACGACGACAGTCGCACCGCCACGGTCAGGGGGGTCGGGCCGCGCTGGTCCTGACCGGTGGCCCGGCGAGCGCGCATCCCCGTTGTGCCCGTTGCGTTTGGGTGTGGCTTCATGATCGGGCAGGATCACGGCTGCAGCCCGCCCAGAACCCAGGAGCCCTCGACCATGTCCTTGACGATCGCCAGCATGCTCGCCGAGTCCGCAATCCGCTACGCCGACAACACCGCCGTCGTCCTCGGCGACCTGGAGCTGACCTACGCCCAGCTCTGGACCCACGCCAAGCAGTACGCGACGGTCCTCCGGGACAGGGGAGTCGGCCCCGGTGACCGGGTCGCCCTGCTGCTGCCCAACACTCCGCACTTCCCGCTGGCCTACTTCGGCACGATCGCCCTCGGAGCGGTCGCCGTACCCGTCCATGCGCTGTTGAAGGCCGAGGAGATCGAGTACGTCCTGAGCGACTCCGGTGCCAAGCTGCTGGTCTGCGCGGCGCCGCTGCTCGGGGAGGGCGCCAAGGGCGCGGAGCTCGCCGGGGTGCCCGTGCTGGCTGTGATGGACGGCGGTGACGCGACCGTCGAGCGCCTTGACACCCTTGCGCTGGCGGTCGCCCCGATCGACACCTACGAGCAGCGGGAGCCCTCCGACACGGCGGTGATCCTCTACACCTCGGGCACGACCGGCAAGCCCAAGGGCGCCGAGATCACCCACCTCAACATCACGATGAACGTCGTCGTCTCCGCCCAGCACTCGTTCGACATCAACGAGCAGGACATCGTCCTCGGGTGTCTGCCGCTGTTCCACACCTTCGGCCAGACCTGCTGCATGAACACCGCCTTCTATGTCGGCGCGACGGTCGTCCTGCTGCCCCGCTTCGACGGTGCCGCCGCTCTGGACCTGCTGGTCACGCAGAAGTGCACGATCTTCATGGGGGTCCCCACGATGTACGTCGGGCTGCTGGAGGCCGCCAAGCGGACCGACGCGCGCCCGAACCTGAAGTCGGCGCTGTCCGGCGGTGCGGCACTTCCCCTGGCAGTACTGGAGAAGTTCAGCGAGGTGTTCGGGACCCAGATCCTCGAGGGCTACGGTCTGACCGAGACCTCGCCGGTCGCGACGTTCAACCAGAAGGGCTTCGAGCCGATTGCCGGGACCGTCGGGAAGACCATCTGGGGTGTCGAGGTCGAGGTTGCCCGCGCGGAGCTCGACGAGCGGATCGAGCTGCTCCCCACGGGTGAGCTCGGCGAGATCGTGGTCCGCGGTCACAACGTCTTCAAGGGCTACCTGAACAAGCCGGAGGCGACGGCCGCGGCGATCGTCGACGGGTGGTTCCGCACCGGTGACCTGGGCACGAAGGACGCCGAGGGCTACATCCGGATCCTCGACCGCAAGAAGGACATGGTCATCCGGGGCGGCTACAACGTCTACCCGCGCGACGTCGAGGAGGTCCTGCTCCGGCACCCGGGCGTGGGCCAGGTCGCCGTCATCGGGTTGCCCGACGCGCAGTACGGCGAGGAGGTCTGTGCCGTCGTCGTCAAGGACGGCGACCTCGCCGAGGACGAGCTGATCGCCTGGAGCAAGGCCCACCTCGCGGCGTACAAGTACCCGCGGCGGGTGATCTTCGCGGACGCGCTGCCCCTCGGGCCGTCGGGGAAGGTCCTCAAGCGGGAGCTGGTCGCGCACTACAAGGGCTAACGGTCTGGAGGCTGACCGGGTCTGACCAGGCCCGCCCGGTGGGGGCTGACTAGCCTGCACGTGTGCTCGCCCTCGTCCTGGACACCTCGACCCCTGCGGTGTCGGCCGGGCTGGTCCGTGACGGCGAGCTGCTCGCGGAACACGTCGTGGTCGACGCCCGTCGGCACGGCGAGCTGCTGGCTCTCGGGATCCGCGAGGTCCTTCGAGCCGGTACGCCGGACACCGTGGTCGTCGGGGTCGGACCCGGACCGTTCACGGGGCTGCGGGTCGGCATCATGAGCGCGGCAGCGTTCGGCTCTGCCCGGGGCCTTCCCGTGCTCGGGGTGTGCAGCCTCGACGGGCTGGCCGGTCCGTCCACGGCCGTCGTGACGGACGCCCGTCGCAAGGAGGTCTACTGGGCCCTGTACGACGAGACGGGTGCCCGCGTCGACGGGCCGCACGTGACCTCACCTTCCCTTGCGCGACAGGCAATCTCGGGGCAGCGGGTCGTTGGCGACGGAGCTCGGCTGTACGGCTTCGCGACGGTGGATGAACCCCGGTACCCCTCCGTCGTCACCCTCGCCCTCGCGGCCCTGCGGTACGCGCCGCTGCCGCTGACACCGCTGTACCTGCGACGGCCCGACGCGGTCGAGCCGGGAGCGACGAAGAAGGTCACCGCGTGAGTGAGGGACCGCTGCTGCTCGACGCCTTCCCCCGCAAGTGGGACGCGGCGCACGAGCGGAACGTCCCGGGCCGGGTTCCGACGGTCGTCTACTATCCGGGCGCTCGGCGAGACGGCGGGCACGACGGCACCTGGTTGCGGATCGTCCCCGCCGTCGGGGACCCGTGGACCGGGGTGTTCTCCTCCGACAACCTCCCGGGACGGCTGAACCTGGTCGCCTCGTGGCCGGATCCGCACGTCGTCTTCGTCGCGGCCGGCGGCTCGCCGTACCTGGTCGACGCCCGTGCCCCTGACCGTTGGTGGCGGCTGGATCGCCCTGGTGCCAGGCGCTTCGAAGCCGTCAACGGTGTCGCGCTGGTGCTCGACGACCAGGTGCTCGCCGCCTACGACGCGGTCGGACTGGCCTGGGAGAGCGACCAGCTCGGGTGGGTCGAGTGGCTGGGCGTCCTCGACGCGGAGGTGCACCTGCGCGGCGACGGGCTGCTGCACCGGGTGTCGCTGCGACACGGCCGGACCGTGACCGAACCCGCGTCATGGTGACGTTGGAGCGGTTCCGTTGGTGGCACGTTGACCAGGTGCTGGTGCTGGAGCGGCAGCTGTTCGCGCCCGAGCCGTGGACCGCGCACCATTTCTGGTCCGAGCTCGGGCAGACCTCCTCGCGCTACTACGTCGTGGCCCTCCAGGGCGACGGCGAGGTCGCGGGCTACGGGGGCCTGTGTGACTACCCGGACGAGGCGTTCGTGCAGACGATCGCCGTCGGTCCCGCTCACCAGGGCCAGGGGCTCGGGGCTCTGCTGCTGACCGAGCTGCTCGAGGAGGCCGCCCGGCGGGGGCAGCGACGCACGCTCCTGGAGGTCCGGGCCGACAACGACGTCGCCCAGCGGCTCTATGCCAGGCACGGCTTCCGCCGGATCGGTGTGCGGCGCGGCTACTACCCCGGCGGCGCCGGTGGCACGGACGCCTGGGTCATGGAGCGGACCTAGAGTCGTCGCGTGCCACTGGTTCTGGGAATCGAGACGTCCTGCGACGAGACCGGCGTCGGCATCGTTCGCGACCGGGTGCTGCTCGCCGACGAGGTCGCGTCCTCGGTCGAGGAGCACGCCCGCTTCGGGGGGGTCGTGCCGGAGGTCGCCTCCCGCGCCCACCTCGAGGCGATGGTCCCGACCGTCGACCGAGCCCTCGCCGCCGCCGGCGTGACGCTGAGAGACCTCGACGCGATCGCGGTCACCAGCGGTCCGGGGCTTGCCGGCGCGCTGCTCGTGGGAGTCGCCGCCGCGAAGGCCTACGCCCTCGCCCTCGACCTCCCCCTGTACGGCGTCAACCACCTCGCGGCCCACGTCGCCGTCGACGTCCTCGAGCACGGCCCGCTGCCGGAGCCCGCGATCGCGCTGCTCGTCTCGGGTGGGCACTCGAGCCTGCTGCTGGTCGAGGACGTCACCCGGACCATGACACCGCTCGGGCAGACCGTCGACGACGCCGCCGGGGAGGCCTTCGACAAGGTCGCCCGACTCCTGGGGCTGGGCTTCCCCGGGGGGCCGGTCGTCGACCGGACCGCCCGTGAGGGAGACCCCCGCGCCATCGCCTTCCCGCGGTCGATGCTCACCGACCCGTCGTACGACGTGTCGTTCTCGGGGCTGAAGACGGCCGTCGCGAGGTGGGTGGAGAAGCAGGACGGGCCGATCCCGGTCGCGGACGTCTGCGCGAGCTTCCAGGAGGCCGTCGTCGACGTGCTGACCGCCAAGGCCGTGCGTGCCTGTGGTGACGTCGGCGTCGGGCACCTGCTGATCGGTGGCGGGGTGGCAGCCAACAGCCGACTGCGGGCCTTGGCCCAGGAGCGGTGCGACACCGCCGGGATCGTGTTGCGGGTGCCGCGTCCGGGCCTGTGCACCGACAACGGGGCGATGGTGGCGGCCCTCGGCGACCGGTTGCTCGATGCCGGGGTCGCTGCCTCGGAGCTCGACCTGCCGGCCGACAGCAGCATGCCGGTGGAGCGGGTGGTCTGCTGAGCACTGGCCGAGCCGGAGCCAGGGCCGGGACTGTTGCAGGGCTGGCACTCAGGGGGTTACAGTGCCAGTGGCACTCAGAGGGTCAGAGTGCCAACGAGAACCCGGCTCGACCCCCGCGACGGCGAGCCGCGTCGCTCACCCACCGTTTGAAGACGTTCCTGGAGGAACCGTGACCACTGCGACAAAGGTCGCCATCAAGCCGCTCGAGGACCGCATCGTGGTCCAGGCGGTCGAGGCCGAGACGACCACCGCGTCCGGCATCGTCATCCCCGACACGGCCAAGGAGAAGCCCCAGGAGGGCACCGTCCTGGCTGTCGGGCCCGGCCGCTTCGAGGACGGCGCCCGGGTGCCGCTCGACGTCAAGGTCGGCGACAAGGTGCTGTACAGCAAGTACGGCGGCACCGAGGTGAAGTACTCCGGCGAGGAGTACCTCGTGCTCTCCGCGCGTGACGTGCTCGCCGTCATCGAGGGCTAAGACCCTCAGGCTCCACTGCTCTTCCGTACGACCAGCGACGCCCCGGACCCCACACGGGGCACCGGGGCGTCGCTCGTACCTGCCTGCCGCATGACCGATGAACCACCGAGAGGACCCCTGCATGAGCAAGACCCTGAGCTTCTCCGAGGACGCCCGCCGCTCCCTCGAGCGCGGCGTGGACACCCTCGCCAACGCCGTCAAGGTGACCCTCGGCCCGAAGGGCCGCAACGTGGTCATCGGCAAGAAGTACGGCGGCCCGACCATCACGAACGACGGCGTCACGATTGCCCGCGAGATCGAGCTCGAAGACCCATACGAGAACATGGGTGCCCAGCTCGCCAAGGAGGTCGCCACCAAGACCAACGACGTTGCCGGTGACGGCACGACCACCGCGACCGTCCTCGGCCAGGCGATGGTGCACGAGGGTCTGAAGGCCGTCTCCTCCGGCATCAACCCGATGGGCCTCAAGGCCGGGATCGACGCGGCCGTCGAGGCCGTCAGCGAGGCGCTGCTCAAGGCAGCCACGCCCATCGAGACCCCCGCCGAGATCGCCGCTGTCGCCTCCATCTCCGCCCAGGACGCGCGCGTCGGCGAGCTCGTCGCCGAGGCCATGGACAAGGTCGGCAAGGACGGCGTCATCACCGTCGAGGAGAGCAACACCACCGGCCTCGAGCTCGAGCTGACCGAGGGCATGCAGTTCGACAAGGGCTACATCAGCCCCTACTTCGTCACCGACCCCGAGCGCATGGAGGCCGACCTCGGTGAGGCCTACATCCTCATCAACAACGGCAAGATCTCGGCCATCGCCGACCTGCTGCCGCTGCTGGAGAAGGTCGTCCAGTCCGGCAAGCCGCTGCTGATCGTGGCCGAGGACATCGACGGCGAGGCGCTGTCGACGCTGGTCGTCAACAGCATCCGCAAGACCCTCAAGGTCGCCGCCGTGAAGGCCCCCGGCTTCGGGGACCGTCGCAAGGCCATGCTGCAGGACATCGCCATCCTCACCGGCGCGCAGGTCGTGTCCGCCGAGGTCGGCCTCAAGCTCGACCAGGTCGGCCTCGAGGTCCTCGGCACCGTCCGCACCGTGACGATCACCAAGGACACCACCACCCTGGTCGAGGGCGGTGGCTCCAAGGAGGATGTCGCCGGCCGCATCTCCCAGATCAAGCAGGAGATCGAGAACAGCGACTCCGACTGGGACAAGGAGAAGCTGCAGGAGCGGCTCGCCAAGCTCGCCGGCGGCATCGGCGTCATCCAGGTCGGCGCCCACACCGAGACCGAGCTCAAGGAGCGCAAGCACCGCCTCGAGGACGCCATCTCGGCGACCCGCGCGGCGGTCGAGGAGGGCATCGTCCCCGGTGGTGGCGCGGCTCTCGTGCACGCCGCCGCAGTCCTCGACGGTGGCCTGGGCCTGACCGGCGACGCGCTCGTCGGCGTCAACATCGTCCGCAAGGCGCTCGACGAGCCGGCCCGCTGGATCGCCGAGAACGCCGGCCTTGAGGGTCGTGTCGCGGTCAACCACACCCGCGAGCTCGGCAAGACCGAGGGTTCCCGCGTCGGTCTCAACGCCGCGACCGGCCAGTACGGCGACCTCGTCACCCAGGGTGTCGTCGACCCGGTCAAGGTGACCCGCTCCGCGGTCCGGAACGCCGCCTCGATCGCAGCCATGCTGCTCACGACCGAGACGATCATCGCGGACAAGCCGGCCGACGACGAGCCCGCCGCCGGTGGCGGGCACGGCCACTCGCACTAGGCACGAACCTACGAAGGGCCCCTCGCTCCGGCGGGGGGCCCTTCGTCATGCCTGGCAAGCTGCTCGGGCCGACAGCACCCACGCGAGGCTCGGTCCGTCGACCACGCGGGGCGGTCCTGTCCTAGCCCGTCCTCGGCCCCCACGTTCAGCAACGGAGGCCGTTCCTAGGACGCAAGGGCCGCAGGGGCCCCAAAACGGCTCAGACCGCGGTTGCCAGGCCCCCGACGAGGATCTCCTCGCGGTCGGACTCCGAAAGCCCACCCCAGACTCCGTACGGCTCGCGAGCCGACAGAGCGTGGGCCCGGCACTGCAGCAGGACCGGGCAGTGGGCGCAGACGGCCTTGGCGGCGGCCTCACGTCCGGAGCGGGATGGCCCACGCTCACCCTCGGGGTGAAAGAAGAGCTCAGTGTCCTGCGCCCGGCACGAGCCGAGCTGCTGCCACTCCCACTGGTCCAGAGCCGGTCCAGGAAGTCGCGAGATGTCAGTCATGAAACGGTCCTTTGTCGTCACGTGCACGGTGGGAGCGACGAAGTTGACCCTACAACCGCGTCACAAGTTGTTCAACTCATTGTGTCCCCGAGTTGTGCCCGTTCACGCCCCCCTTCATTCTTCTTCTTGTGATGTGCCGTGCGTGACGCCAGTTCCGAGCCTGGACCCCGGCTCACGGTCGCCGCCGTCGCACACCGGCTCGGTGTCGCTCCGGCGACCCTGCGGACGTGGGATCGCAGGTACGGCCTCGGTCCGACCGCCCACGAGAGCGGCGCGCACCGCCGGTACTCCCCGGAGGACCTCGGCCGCCTGGAGGGCATGCGCCGACTCGTTCAGAGCGGCGTCGCGCCCGCGGAGGCCGCGTCCACGGTCCTTGCTCCCGGGTACGACGGTACGGCGGGCGATGCGCGCTTCCCGGGCCGGGACGGACGGCTCCCCGGCGGGTCCGGGGGCAGGGTGCTCGCCGTTCCCGGCGCGAACGAGGTCGTGCGCGGTCTGGCCCGGGCCGCCATGGCCCTCGACAGCGACGCTGTCGTCGCGTTGGTCACCGAACAGGTACTCGCGCACGGGGTACTCAGTACGTGGGAGCACGTGCTCGCGCCGGTTCTGGTCTCGGTCGGGGAGCGGTGGGCCACCACCGGGCAGGGTGTGGAGGTCGAGCACCTGCTCTCACGGTGCGTCGCCACGGGCCTGCGGCAGGCCGTGAGCGTGCCGGTCGGCCCCGGCCGACCGGTCCTGCTGGCCTGCGCCCCCGACGATCAGCACGACCTCCCGCTCCACGCCCTGGCGGCAGGGCTCGCCGAACGCGGTCAGGGCTGCCGGATCCTCGGAGCGTTGCCGGCCGACGCGCTGGTGGCGGCCGTCCGGCGTACCGGGCCTGCCGCCTTGTTCCTGTGGTCCCAGACCGGAGCGACCGGTGACATCGGGGTACTTGCCGGCCTGCCCGTCACCCGACCGCCCACCTGCGTGGTCGTCGGCGGTCCCGGCTGGCCGGAGCTGCTGCCGGCACGGGTCTCCCGGGCGGCCGACCTCGGCGCGGCGTTGGGCCTGCTGGGCCAGGCCGTGAACGGACAGGCACTAGCGTCCGAGGGGTGACCAACCCCGACCTCCCGTCGCTGCTCGCCAGCGGCGAGCACGCCGCCTTCCACGGCAAGCCCGCAGCCGCCGTCAGCGCGCTCGAGCAGGCCGTCGTCCTCGCGCAGTCCCAGGGGCTGGTGGCAGAGATGGCTGCCGCGGCCTGGCTGCTGGGCGTCGCCCTCGGCGCCGGTGGCAGGTACGGCGGTGCGCTCACCGTCCTGAGCCCGCTGGTCACCGCGGGCCAGACCGAGGGGGTGGCACCGGAGCGACGGCTGTTCGGGGCGCTGGCGAGCGCGACGATCGCGAGCATCCACCGTCAGCTCGGTCGGCACGCCATCGCCCGCGAGGCCGACCTCGACGGTCTGGAGCTCAGTGACGGCACCGGCGAGGCGGCGTTCGACGCGTTCGTCGGGCTCGCGTCGGACGCCGTGGGGCTCGATGAGGCGGAGGAGGCGGTGACGCGGTTGGCGCAGGCCGAGGCCGTCCTGCCGGGCAGAGGCGACGAGTGGTGGCGCCAGCGGGTGCGCCTCGGGTGGGCCCGCGCGGAAGTGGCCATGCTCAGCGGCCAGACCGAGCAAGCAGCAGAGCAGGCCGCCGAGGCTGTCCAGCGAGCCGAGGACGCCCGCGCACCGCGACACGTCGCCAAAGGGCTGCTGCTGCTGGGGCTGGCGCAGGTCGCGGGCGGGCAGGCAGAGGCGGTCGCGACGCTGCGCCGGTCGGCGACGTTCGCCGAGTCGCTGGGCGTGCTGCCGCTCGTCTGGCCGTCGCGGGCCCTGCTCGGCGCGATGCTGGCCGAGGGGACGACCGACAGCGAGCTGGCCGAGAGCGCGAAGAGCCTGTCGGCTGCCCGCTCGGCGGTCCTCGTGATCGCCAGTGACCTGCCTCCCGGGGTGCGGGGCGAGTGGCTCGGCCGACCGGACATCACCGCCCTGCTCGAGGGCTGACGTGGGTCCGTCCCCGTGGGGTAACCCGGCCACCCGCTCGGGGGACGACCGTCACTCATCCGGGTGAGTCATGGTCCCGTAGGTACATCTGGTCAAAACGGTCCATGGCCCTCACGTCAACGCCCAGTGGTGCCGATGCACCGGTGACAGGCGCCCCTCGGGTGCCCGCTCGTCGGACCAGGAGGTGACGCCCGTGGGACGTGATCTGCCGATCTCCGTCGCGAGCGACTCCTGCGTCGTGCTCGCCCGCTTCGCCGGTGCCCTCGCTGAGGGGGCCCCTCTCACGCAAGCCCTCGAGCTCCTGCGGGAGGGGTTCTGCCTACGCACCGCCGTGGTCCGCAGCGTCACCGGTGACCTGCTGGGCGTGGCCGGTGAGGTGTTGCACGCCGTACCCCGCATGCGGTCGGTGTCCTCCGGGTCGTCCTCGGTCGAGCTGCCCGTGCTCGGCCGGACCGGCACACCGATGGCGACCTTCACCGTGGTAGGTGCCCGGCCGTCCCAGCTGCCGGCCCTGCGGGCGGCGGCGGCAGTCGTCGCGCTCGTGCTCAGCCCGACGATCGGCGTCGAAGAGCTGCTCGACGCGGCCGAACAGGATCGCGACAGCCTCGCCGACTCCTTGCACGACGGTCCGGTCCAGGACCTGGTCGTGGCCCGCTACGCGATGGATGCGGCACTGCGGGGTGGTGACGTCACGGTCGCGCGGGATGCGGTGCAGAGCAGCCTCGTGCAGGTGCGCCGGTCCCTGTGGCACCTGCGTCCCCGGGGGGCCGATGGCCTGGTCGCCTCACTGCATGCCCTGTCCGCCCAGCTCGCCGAGGCCGGGGGCCGCCCCCTCGTGCTGCGCGGTGACCTCGAAGCCCCCAGCGAGCTGCCGGCCACCCGGGCTGCCGTCGCCTACCGGCTCACCCAGGCCGTCTGCCGAGGCGCCGCCGTCCGCGTCACGCTGCGCCGCGAGGGCGACGTGCTTGTCGTCGACCTCACCGGCGGGGCCCCGCTTGCCCATCCGGAGCGTTGGGCAGCACGTGCCCGGGCTCTGGGTGGGGACCTCTCGGCCTCCGCCGGCCGCCTGCGCCTTGCCCTCCCGCTCCGACCTCCGAACACCGACGCAAGGACACCCTCGTGACCACCGTGCTCATCTGTGACGACCACCGGATCGTGCGGGAGGGCCTGCGTCAGTTCGTCGCGGGCGTCCCCGGGGTGGACAAGGTCGAGACGGCAGCCTCCGGTGAGGAGGTCCTCGCCCGCTACCCGCACGAGCACCCGGACCTGGTCCTGATGGACGTCAGGATGCCCGGGCTCGGTGGTCTGGAGACCACCCGTCGGCTGGTGGCGCAGTACCCCAGGGCCAAGGTGATCATGCTGACGGCCGCGGATGACCGGGACCAGGTCGCCGCCGCCGTGACCTCCGGTGCCCGGGGCTACCTGCTCAAGGACGTCTCGCACGAGGAATTGTGCGCCGCGGTGGCGCACGCCCTCGACGGTCTCGACCTGGTCGAGCCATCGCTGCGGCGGGCCCTGGTCTCCCGCGAGCCGGTCCGCACCGGCCCGCCCCAGGCGCAGCTCACCCAGCGCGAGCTGCAGGTCCTCACCGGTATGTCCCAGGGCAAGTCGAACTCCGCCATCGGCCGGGAGCTGTACCTGTCCGAGGACACCGTGAAGACGCATGCCCGCCGGCTGTTCCGCAAGCTCGGTGTCAATGACCGCGCCCAGGCGGTCGCCCTCGGGTTTCGCCGCGGCCTCGTCACCTAGCCCTCCCACGCGGGTACGACGCCCTCCTCGGTGCCGGTGGCGGGTACGCTTGGGTGCTTCCTCCGGCAGCCGGGAGCAGTGCGCATGGACCCCTTGAACGACCAGAGCCACGGGGGCCTGCTGGCACCTGTCGGGCTCACCTTCGACGACGTCCTGCTGCTGCCGGGGTACTCCGAGGTCAACCCTGCCGAAGCAGTGACGGCGACCCGGCTGAGCAGGCGGATCACGCTCAGCATCCCCTTGCTGAGCAGCGCCATGGATACCGTCACCGAGGCCAGGATGGCGATCGCGATGGCCCGCCAGGGTGGCATCGGCGTCCTGCACCGCAACCTGTCGATCGAGGACCAGGCCGCGCAGGTCGACCTCGTGAAACGGTCCGAGGCCGGCATGGTCACCCACCCGGTGACCTGCTCGCCCGACGACACGCTCGAGGAGGTCGACCGGCTGTGTGGCCGATACCGCATCAGCGGGCTGCCGGTCGTCGATGCCGCCGGGGTCCTGCTCGGGATCGTCACCAACCGCGACACCCGATTCGAGACCGACCAGCAGCGTCTGGTCCGGGACGTGATGACCTCGATGCCCCTTGTCACCGCGCGGGTCGGTGTCAGCAACGAGGACGCGCTGCACCTGCTGCAGAGCAACAAGATCGAGAAACTCCCGTTGGTCGACACCAATGGGCGGCTCGCGGGGATGATCACGGTCAAGGACTTCGTGAAGAAGGATCAGTACCCCCTGGCCACCAAGGACGGTGACGGTCGCCTGCGGGTCGCCGCCGCTATCGGCTTCTTCGGCGACTCCTTCAAGCGCGCGATGGCGCTGGTAGACGCAGGTGTCGACGCGATCGTGGTCGATGTCGCGCAGGGCCACGGCCGGGGTGTGCTCGACATGATCGCCCAGCTCAAGGGCGAGTCGTCCGCCGCGCACGTCGATGTCATCGGCGGCAACGTCGCCACCCGCGCCGGTGCCCAGGCGCACGTCGACGCCGGCGCCGACGGCGTCAAGGTCGGAGTGGGGCCGGGTTGCTTCGCTGCTGGTACCCGCGTCCTGATGGCCAATGGTACGTACAAGAACATCGAGGAGGTCGTCACCGGCGACCGCATCATCACCGGCGACGGCCTCCCGGCTTCGGTCGCCAAGGCTTGGTGCACCGGCGTGCGCGAGGTCGTAGCGGTCAGGCACACGACGTCAGGGGGAGAGACGTTCGCGACCGCGGACCACAACTACCTGGTGGGTGACCGCACCAGCGTGAGCGCGGCCACGGTAAGCAGTCGCGGGTATGTCGATGTGCTCGAGCGGGCCAGCAGGACAGGGTCGAGCAAGATCGTGTGGAAGCAGATCGGGACCGTCGAGCGGGATGCGCTGCTCTTCCCGACGCTGGTCAATTTCGAGTTGCCGGACGGCATCAGGATCGACCTCCGCGACTACGCCGTTCGCGAGAGCGGACTCCAGCGCTACAACACGGTCATCGAGGAGAGCGAAGACCTCGGCTACCTGCTTGGTTTCTTCCTGGGCGACGGGCACGCTTTCCTCAACAACAACGGAAAGAGCGACACCGGGCGGGTCTCCTTCTACCCGGGTTCCCACGAGACGGCGATCGTGGAGCGGCTGCTCGGTGCCGTCGAGCGGGTCGTCGGTGTGCGGCCCGTGTCAGGCGGTGAGAAAGGGGGCGTGCAGCACCTCCACCTTTATTCCTTCCAGTGGGCCAAGCTGCTCGCAACGTGCGGCAAGAAGGACCAGAAGCACCTGCCGGCCGAGTGGCTGTGCTCCGACCCGTCCTACCTTCGTGGTCTGCTCGACGGACTGATCGACAGCGACGGCCACGTCGACATGGCTGGACGACTGTGCTTCCGGAACACCTCCCAGCAGTTGTCCGAGCTGTATGGCGTGCTTTGCCTGCTGGTCAAGGGATCGCTGCCCAACGTCGTTTGTGAGGAGGGCTCGGCGGGTGGTCTGGTCGGTGTTCACGACACAGACTGCAAGCCGTCGTACAGGAGCCGGCTGAACGTGACCCACGAGAAGCGCCAGATGCCGGAGTACAGCGTCGTCAAGCTGCTCGGGGTGCGCAGGACCGGTGTGTGCGTTCCGGTCTACGACCTGGAGGTGGCGGCGGAGTCGCACACGTTCATCGCGGACAACGCCATAGTGCACAACAGCATCTGCACCACCCGGGTCGTAGCCGGTGTCGGGGTACCGCAGGTGACGGCCATCTACGAGGCGGCCCTGGCCTGCAAGCCGGCCGGCGTGCCCGTCATCGGCGACGGTGGCCTGCAGTACTCCGGGGACATCGCCAAGGCACTCGTCGCGGGCGCGGACACCGTGATGCTCGGGTCCCTGCTGGCCGGGGTGGAGGAGAGCCCGGGGGAGCTGGTCTTCACCAACGGCAAGCAGTTCAAGACCTACCGGGGCATGGGATCGCTCGGCGCGATGTCGAGCAGAGGACCCAAGAAGAGCTTCTCCAAGGACCGCTACAGCCAGTCCGAGGTCAGCAGTGACGACCTGCTCATCCCGGAGGGCGTCGAAGGCCAGGTGCCCTACCGTGGACCGCTGAGCGCCGTCGCGCACCAGCTCGTCGGAGGTCTTCGTCAGTCGATGTACTACGTCGGTGCCGCGAGCATCCCCGAGCTCCAGGACCGGGGGCGGTTCGTCCGGATCACCGCGGCGGGCCTGAAGGAGTCGCACCCGCACGACATCCAGATGACCGTCGAAGCACCCAACTACAGCGGGCAGTGAGCAGGACATGGCAGAGGTAGAGATCGGGATCGGCAAGAGCGGCCGCCGTGCCTACGGCTTCGATGACATCGCGATCGTGCCGAGCCGGCGCACCCGCGACCCCGAGGACGTCAGCCTGGCCTGGGAGATCGACGCCTACCGCTTCGAGCTGCCTCTGATGGCCAGCCCGATGGACGGTGTCGTCAGCCCGGATACCGCCGTCGCCCTGGGCAAGCTCGGCGGCCTCGGCGTCCTCGACCTCGAGGGCGTCTGGACCCGGTACGACGACCCGGAACCGCTCCTCGCCGAAATCGCGAGCCTGCCTTCCGACCGGGCCGTCGACCGGATGCGCGAGATCTACGCCGAGCCCATCAAGGCCGACCTGATCAGTGCCCGCGTCAAGCAGATCCGCGACTCGGGGGTGACCGTGGCGGCCTCCCTCACCCCGCAGCGGACCGTCCAGTTCGCCCAGACGGTCATCGACGCCGGGGTCGACCTGTTCGTCATCCAGGGCACCGTCGTGTCGGCCGAGCACGTCTCCTCCAGGTCCGAGCCGCTGAACCTCAAGCGCTTCATCGCCGAGCTCGACGTGCCGGTCATCGTCGGAGGGTGCGCGACCTACCAGTCGGCGCTGCACCTGATGAGGACCGGCGCGGCCGGGATCCTCGTCGGCGTCGGTCCTGGGCAGGCCAACACCACCCGCGCGATCCTCGGCCTCGGGGTGCCGATGGCGACCTCCATCGCGGACGCGGCCGGCGCCCGGCGCGACTACCTCGACGAGTCCGGCGGGCGCTACGTGCACGTCATCGCCGACGGCGGGATGAGCACCGGCGGCGACGTCGCCAAGGCGATCGCGATGGGCGCCGACGCGGTGATGATGGGCAGTGCCCTGGCGCGCGCGTCGGAGGCCCCGGGTCGTGGCTGGCACTGGGGGCACGCCTCGCACCACCCGGTGCTTCCTCGCGGCACCCGGGTCCGGACCGAGCCGGTCGGCACGCTGGCCGAGGTCCTGCTCGGCCCGGCCGGCACCGACGACGGTGCGACCAACATCTTCGGCGGCCTGCGGCGCGCAATGGCAATGACGGGCTACTCCTCGATCAAGGAGTTCCAGAAGGTCGAGGTCATGGTGGCGCCCTCGCTCCGGACCGAGGGCAAGGACCTCCAGCGGGCCCAGGGCCTCGGCACCTTCGCCTGACCGGCCCTGCCCGATTGACCCCGCGGCGTCCGTGTCATGTATCTGACAGCCCCCTTCCGCTCCTGTCGTGGCTGTGACGCAATGACTCCAGGAAGTCCTTGGGGGGCCGGACTTCCAGCACGGGCGGCCCGTAGGTCGGGGGGCCAGGACCGCCGACTCGGAGGCGTCGTACCAGAGCACCGGTACGACGCCTCCGTATTTTTTGCACCGGGCTACCTGGAGATCGCACCACGGCAGCACTAGTTCGCTGCGGCCTGGTAGATCCGCCACGGCGGCGCGTCGGCGAACCCGAGCCCGGCGTAGACGCCGTACCCCGCAGGGCTGGGGTTGAGGAAGGCCAGGTCGCAGCCGCGCCGCCGGGCTTCGTGGAGGACGGCCACGGTCAGCGCCCGGCCCAGGCCACGGCGACGGGCCGCGGGCACGGTCCCGACGCCGTAGATGCCGGCCACTCCGTTGACCGTCACCAGCGTCGCGCTCGCGACCGGACCGGCCTCGTCAGAGGCGACGGCAACCGCGCACGCAGCGTTGCGCAGCTTCGGTACGACGAAGGCGGTGGCCATCGCCAGCGGGTCGCCGAACGCCTCTGCCTGGACCGCAGCCGCCCCCTCCGCGTCGTCCCAGCGCATCGTCAGGGGCGGGCTCGCGGGTAGGTGATCGAGGGAGCGGAGCATGACCGCCTGGTCCGTGACGTGCGGCGTCCCCGGGTCGAGGTCGAGCTCGGCGGGGACGAGCACGGCCCAGGGCATGCGTCGCTCCGCGAACCACGCGTGGGCCTCGCCGAGGTGGGCCAGGCCGCCGGGGTGGGTCAGGTGGGCGCCGTTCCAGTGGACGGCGGCCAAGCCGGTGGTGTGCAGCGCGAGCCCCCCGAGGTCGGCCCAGTCCCCGGCCGGTCGGGTAGCGACGTCCGCCCGCCAGACCGCGACGGTCGCGGCGCGCTGCCGGGCGAGGGGATTCATGCGGGTGAGTCTCCTAGACTCCATGTGATGACGGAGACCGACGTTGTCCTGGTGGTCGACTTCGGCGCGCAGTACGCCCAGCTGATCGCCCGGCGCGTCCGCGAGTGCCACGTCTACTCCGAGATCGTGCCCCACACGATCACCGCCGAGCAGATCCGGGCCCGCGCCCCCAAGGCCGTGATCTTGTCCGGTGGCCCGTCGTCGGTCTACTCCGACGGCGCCCCGCAGGTCCCGGCCGGCTTCTTCGACACCGGCGTACCCACCTTCGGGATCTGCTACGGCCACCAGGCGATGGCCCTGGCCCTGGGCGGTCGCGTCGCCCAGACCGGTACGGCGGAGTACGGCCGCACCGCCCTGACCGTCACCGCCCCGGGGGTGCTCTTCGACGGGCTTCCCGAGGAGCAGTCGGTGTGGATGTCGCACGGCGACTCGGTCGCCGAGGCGCCCCCCGGCTTCACCGTCGTCGCGACCACCGACGCGACCCCCGTCGCCGCCTTCGAGAACGCCTCCGCCGGGCTGTACGGCGTGCAGTTCCACCCGGAGGTGCTGCACTCCGAGCACGGCCAGGCGGTGCTGCGGAAGTTCCTCCTCGAGGCCGCCGGCTGCCGACCGACCTGGACGATGGTCAACGTCGTCGAGGAGCAGGTCGCCCTCATCCGTGAGCAGGTCGGGACGGGTCGGGTCATCTGCGGGCTGTCCGGTGGCGTCGACTCGGCGGTCGCCGCAGCGCTCGTGCACCGCGCTGTCGGCGACCAGCTGACCTGCGTCTTCGTCGACCACGGTTTGCTCCGCAAGGGAGAGGCCGAGCAGGTCGAGCAGGACTTCGTCGCCTCGACCGGCGTGCAGCTGCACGTCGCCGACGCCCGCAAGCGCTTCCTGGACGCGCTTGCCGGCGTGACCGATCCGGAGGCCAAGCGCAAGGCCATCGGCCGCGAGTTCATCCGGGTCTTCGAGGAGGCCGCCCGCGAGATCTCCGCCGACGAGCCCGTGGACTTCCTCGTTCAGGGCACCCTCTATCCGGACGTCGTCGAGTCAGGCGGAGGTGCCGGCACCTCCAACATCAAGAGCCACCACAACGTCGGCGGTCTGCCCGAGGACCTCCAGTTCGCCCTCGTCGAGCCGCTGCGGGCGCTGTTCAAGGACGAGGTCAGGGCGGTCGGTCTCGAGCTCGGACTGCCCGAGGCGATCGTGTGGCGCCAGCCGTTCCCCGGCCCCGGCCTCGGCATCCGCATCATCGGCGAGGTCACCCAGGACCGCCTTGACCTGCTCCGCGAGGCTGACGCGATCGCCCGCGAGGAGCTCACCCGCGCCGGCCTCGACCGTGACATCTGGCAGTGCCCGGTCGTGCTGCTCGCCGACGTCAGATCTGTTGGTGTGCAAGGAGACGGTCGCACCTACGGCCACCCCGTCGTCCTGCGTCCGGTGTCGTCGGAGGACGCCATGACGGCCGACTGGTCCCGCGTCCCCTACGACGTCCTGGCCCGCATCTCCACCCGCATCACCAACGAGGTCCGCGAGGTCAACCGCGTCGTCCTTGACGTCACCAGCAAGCCCCCCGGCACCATCGAGTGGGAGTAAGCCACCAAGGCTGACCTACTGGTTTGCGCCGCCACATCGACGACCCCCTCGAGTTGGCCGGCCAGTCGGTAGTTCGCGTGTTCGCATAGAGGGCACTTCCAGAAGTCGAGGAAGTCCAGGGCTCACTGTGATCTGGGCGGCTTCAGGACGCAGGACGCCACTGACCGCTCAGCGCGGTCTCGACCAACCGGTGCTGGTGCTGGAGTTCAGTGCGCTCAGTGTCGTCGAAGTCCTGCTTGCCGACCGTCCCGCTGAGGCGCTCCAAGTGGCTGTGGATCGTCTGGCGGTGACTGGGCTGTGACGTGCTGTAGGCGAGCTCGCGCAGCAGGCCGTAGATCCGGGTGAGGACGTCCGGATCAGCGGCGCCGTACCGGCGCGGTCCACCGACGGCGACCTCCAGTAGGTACGCGAGGCTTGGGCGGCAGAGCGTTACACGGACGCGATCATTTTTGTCACGCAACTCCCACAGGCCGAGGTCGCGGCCGATGGCCGAACACAGGAGTCCGGCGCTGTGACCGATGGCGTGGATGGCCGTCGTCGGATCGTTGATGCCGGGCGACAGTGCCTTGTCTGCGACGTCCGTGAGTTGCCGGAGGGCAAAGGTGATGTTTTGCGCGGCAGTGTGTTCGAAGCGCACCTTGACGGCTTCGGCGAGGCACTCCTGAAGGTCGATGCGGTGCTCGTCGCTGAGGGGCGAGGCACTGGATCGCGGCCACGCGAACGCGATGGGAGTGCCCGCCACCATCGAACTGCCCGGGGTGACCTCAACCAGCACGACCGCATCGGCCTCGACAGCGGCGTCGAGCACGGCTTGCTCCGTGAGAGCGGTCATGAAGCCGGAACTGCCGGCCAGCAGCGGTACGGCGTACGGCGGCACCGGCGGCAGGGTGACGGTCGGGCGGCTGGCGTCATACTCAGGAAGGACCCGCCGGAGGGTTGCGTCGCCCTCGGAGTGGACGCGCCGGAGCATCGTCTCGACCCGGATCTCCTTGGCGAGGTGCGCCAAGAACAGCACCAGGGCCATGACGCTGGCGAGGGTGAGGCCGAAGGCCACCGTGACGGAGATCTGGGGGACGAACTGCGGCTGCGCGTCCTTCGCGGTCCGCACCTCGCGGAGCACGGTGAGGGAGTAAACGAAGGTCGACAGGAACATCGACAGCGTCACGTGGACGAAGCGGTCCTGGACGAAAGTCCGCAGCAGACGCGGGGAGAACTGGCCGCTGGCCAGCTGAAGGGTCACGACGGTGAGCGAGAAGGTCAGCGACGTCAGGGTGATGAGCGAGCCGGTGATCGACCCGAGGATGACGCGTGCGGCGTCGGCGCCGCCGCCGAACAGGTAGCCCCGCGTCGCGTCGGACAGGTTGTCGTCGATCCGGCCGTCCAGGCGCGGGAGCACCACGCCCAAGGCAACGGAGACGACGATGGACAGAGCAGGGAGCGGCCACAGCTCGCTGCGCAAGGTGTCCCGTGCGCTGACCACGCGCCGGTTGATCGCACCTCTGGGGTCCAAAGCAGGCCCTCCTCGCTCGTCCGGTCGCTCAGTCACCCTTCCATGAGAGCCGAGCGGCAGCGACCTACTGATGCCCTACCGGTAAGCCGTCGGGCGGCTCGCCCGGGTAAGAGAGAGGATGGAGGCGTGATGACGAGGAGGGTGACTGCCTTGACCGCCGGCGGGTCGCTCGCGGTCGGGTTCGCGGTAGCGCAGGGGACCGGTCTGCGCTGGCTGGGCGGGCTCGTGCTGCTGCTCGCTCTCGGTGTGTGCGGCGGGGCTTGGCTGACCCGCAACCGGGTGGGTGTCGCAGGGGTGATTGGCATCGCGTACGTCACGCTCTTCGCGCTGGCGCACGTGCTGGCGCTCGGGCTCGGTGTTCCGGCGTGGCTCGCGGTCGGGCTGGTGGCAGTGGCGATGGTGGCGCTCTCGACCGGTCTGGACCGACCCGCCGCATGACCTTCACCGGCTTTCCCGTCGCGGGGCTCGACTTCTACGAGGACCTGGAGAACGACAACTCCAAGGCCTTCTGGGCCGAGCACAAGCATGTGTACGAGGCCAGTGTCCGCGGGCCGCTCGAGGCGCTCGCCGCGGATCTGCTCAGCGCGTTTGGGCCGGCCAAGCTATTTCGGCCGTATCGCGACGTGCGCTTCGCCAAGGACAAGACGCCGTACAAGACCCATCAGGGCGCGTGGTTCACCGAGTCCTCGCGGTACGTCCAGATCTCTGCAGCGGGACTGTTTGTCGCGGGCGGCTACTGGGAGTCCACGCCCCCTCGGGTCGAGCGCCTGCGCCGCTGGGTGGCGGACGACCTGACCGGCACGCAACTCCAAGCGCTCATCGCGGCGTTGCCAAAGGGCGTCACTGTCGGGGGAGACCGGCTGGTGCGGGTGCCCACGGCCTACGCCAAGGACCACCCACGCGCCGACCTGCTGCGACACAAGTCGCTGACCGTCAGCTGGGAGGTCGGCAGTCCCGCCTGGCTCTCGACGCCGCGGGCGAAGACCGAGATCGTGAAGCGGTTGACGGCGATGGGTCCGGTGGTCGGCTGGCTCGACCAGCACGTCGGGAGCGACTGAGTGATGTGGACAAGCGGGGCACCCTGGAGCCAGCCGTTGTTGACACAGAACATGAAAAACGACTTCAGGCGCGAGCGGTAGAAGTTGTGGGTGCTCTCCTGGATGGGATCCCGGGTGGCAGGAATCGCTCGAGGACGCGGTTTCGTCATGATCACTTGCAAGTGATGGTCCAGTTTCCTGCTTGGTGGCTGGTTCGGGGACACAGACTGGAGTCCTACGGGAGGGGTTTGGTGAGGACGGCGAAGGCCAGGTCGTCCAGGCGAGGGCGGCCGAAGCGCTCGTCGCCGTACGGGAAGGGGCGGACCTCACCGGTGTCGCGGTAGCCGCGCCGGAGGTAGAACGCGATCAGCTCCGTGCGCACCGACAGGACTGTCATCTCGACTCGGGACAGCCCGGCGCGGGCGGCGCGGACCTCAGCCTCGGCCAGGACGGCGGAGCCGACGCCGGAGCCCTGCAGGCCGGGGCGTACGGCGAACATCCCGAAGTAGGCGTGGCCGTCTTTCGGGACGAGCGCGCAACAACCGACAAGGGTGCCGTCGTCGACAGCAAGCAGCAGGTGGGGGAGGCTTTCGAGGACGGCCTCGGGGTCGGTCCGCTGGCCGTCGAGCAGGTCGGCTTCGGTGGTCCAGCCGGCCCGGCTGACCTCACCGCGGTAGGCGGACTCGACCAGGTCCACGATCGCCGGGACGTCCTCGGGAGCGGCAGGCCGGAAGGTGAGCGTCACGCGGACAGTCTGCCCGCAAGATTCATCGACCCGAAACTGTCACAGGCCGCAGAAAACAGGGGAGGGTGTAGGTCATCTGACTGGGGGTCCTGATGAGGCAACTGACCGTTAGTGCTGTGCTGGCCGTCGCCGCCGTCACGGGAGTGACCGGCTGCGGCGGCAGCTCGACGAGCAAGACTGCCACGGGCGTGAAAGCGACGGCCTCGACGGCGACAACGCCAGCATCGTCGGAGCCGACCACATCACCGACGTCACCGACGCCCGAGGCGACGCAGTCGGAGACGGCGAACCCGACAGCGATCATCGCAAAATGCGGGTCGGCCGGGGTCGAGTTGGGCAAGGCCGCGGCGCTGGCACAAGGCGCCGGCCAGGCGGACAGCACCCAAAAAATGGCCGATGCGTTCAAGGTGATCGTCGACACCATTCCGGCCGGCAAGTACCGCGACGCCATGAGGGTCGTCGCGGCCGGTTACCAGCAGCTGGCCGCGGCCACGAAAGGGAGCGCGGCCGCCTCCCAGTCGTCGCCGGAGTACCTCAAGGCCGTCCAGGAGACGTTCGGTGACCCGAAATTTTCCGAAGCCGCCCAGTTGTTGGGGAAGTACTTCGCGGGCGGCTGCAAGGGCTGAACCACCCAGGCCCGGGCAGGGACTCCCGAGGATGCCAGGATTACGACCTCAGCCACGTCCCCAGGAGATCAGCATGTCGCTGTACGACATCCCGCTCACCACGCTGGACGGCAGGCCGGCCAGCCTCGCCGACCACAAGGGTGAGGTCCTGCTGGCGGTCAACGTCGCGTCCAAGTGCGGGTTCACCCCGCAGTACGAGGGCCTGGAGAAGCTGCACGAGACCTACGCCGCGCGTGGCTTCTCGGTCCTTGGCTTCCCGTGCAACCAGTTCCTGTTCCAGGAGAAGGGCAGCGCCGACGAGATCGCCCAGTTCTGCAACCTGACGTACGGCGTGACCTTCCCGATGTTCCAGAAGCTCAACGTCCGCGGCCGTCACCAGCATCCGCTGTACGCCGAGCTCACCAAGGGCGCGGCCGACGGCAAGGGCGGGGGCGTGAGGTGGAACTTCGAGAAGTTCCTCATCAGCCGCGAGGGTGAGGTCATCGGCCGCTGGCGCTCCACGACGACGCCGGAGGACCCGGTGGTGACCAGCGCCATCGAGGCCGCCCTGGGCTGACCCGGGGGTCGCGGATGCGTCGTGGGCTCAGGCGCTCGATACTGGGGTCGACGGCGCCGCCCGACCCCCCCTAACGGGCGGCGCTGCTCCTCCCTAGGCCGGGCCCACCCGGAGCGAGCCCAACCGACCCGCCAGGAAGTCCCGTTCCACGGCGTTGGTCGTCAGCAGCAGCGCCTCCTGGTAGGCCGTGGCCGCCTCACGCGTCCGGCCGAGGCGGCGCAGGAAGTCGGCCCTGGCCGCCGGGAAGTAGGCGTAGGCCGCGAGGGCCGGTTCGTCGCCCAGGGCGTCCAGGGCGGCGAGGCCGACCTCTGGGCCGTCGACCATCCCGGTCGCGACAGCCCGGTTGAGGGCGACGACCGGGCTGGGCCACTGCCGTTCGAGCAGGGCGTAGAGCGCGGCGATCTCACGCCAGTCGGTCTCCGCCCAGGTACGGGCGTCGGCGTGCACCGCCGCGATGGCTGCCTGCAAGGCATAACGGCCGGGCGGCCCCTGCTGCAGGGCGCTCCGGACCTTGGCGACGGCGGCATCGATCGCGGCGCGGTCCCAACGGGTGCGGTCCTGCTCCTCGAGCAGCAGCAGCCGGCCGAGGTCGTCGGTCCGGGTGGCTCGCCGGGCGTCGGTCAGCTCGATCAGAGCCAGCAGGCCCGTCACCTCAGCGGTCGGCAGCAGGCCGTGCAGCATCCGGGCGAGGTCCAGGGCCCGCTCGACCAGGTCGTGACGGGTCAGGCGGTCCCCGGCCGGGGCGGTGTGGCCGGTGGTGAACAGCAGGTGCAGCACGGTCAACACCCCGTCGACCCGCTCCGGCAGCTCCTCGGCATCGGGGACCCGGTAGGGGATCCGGGCCTGGCTGATCTTCTTCTTGGCCCGTGTGATCCGGGCGGCCATCGTCGGCTCGCTGACAAGGAACGCGCGCGCCACCTCAGCTGTCGACAGCCCACACAGCAGTCTCAGTGCCAGCGCCACCTGGGTCTCGGTCGTGAGCGCAGGGTGGCAGCAGGTGAACACCAGCCGGAGCCGGTCGTCCGGGAACGGTCCCTGCGGGTCCTGCTCCTCGACGACCAGAAGAGGGAGGGCCTTCCCGAGCACCCGCTCCCGGCGCTGCAGGTCCACCGCCCGGTTGCGAGCGACGGTCGTCAGCCAGCCCCCCGGGCTCTTCGGCACCCCGCCCTGCCAGGTGAGCAGGGCTTTCGCGAAGGCGTCTTGCACGCACTCCTGCGCCAGGTCGAGATCGCGCGTGACGCGCACCGTCGCGGCGAGCACGGTGGCCCACTCACGACGATGCGCGTCTGCGAGCGCCTGCCGGACGTCCGCCCGGACGTCCGGCTCGGGGCGGTCGTCGGTCAGTCGAAGACCCGTACCGGGCGGACCTCGAGGGCGCCTCCCGGAGCCGGGATCTGCTTGGCCAGAGCGATCGCGCCGTCGAGGTCGGCGGCCTCGACGACGTAGTAGCCGCCGAGCGCCTCCTTGGTCTCGAGGAACGGGCCGTCGGTGATGGTGAACGCCCCGTCGCCGCCGGGCCGGATCGTCGTGGCCGTCTCGGGACCCTGCAGCGCGTTGCCGCCAGCGATCTTGTCGCCGTTGGCCTCACCGAAGCTCATGTGGCCCTTCAGGACGTCGTCGGACAAGCCCTGCCCGCCCTCGACGTAGGCCTGCACGCTCTCGTAGATCAGCACCAGGTACTGCGACATCGTCCACTCCTCCATCCAAGGCTCCTCGGTGGAGCCTCTCATCCGATACGACGAACGCGACAGCCCCAGATCGACAGCCGCCCACCGCGGCGGGCGGCTGGGGCGTCGGTAGCCTCGGCGCCATGCCGCACCGTCCCGACGACGCCCCAGCGGTGCTACGGGAGCTACGCCTTCTCGACGGCCCGAACCTGTACTTCCCGCGGGCCGCCTGCAAGGTGGTGCTCGACCTGCATGACCTGCTCTCCCTGCCCGAGGACGACTTCGCTCGCCGGGCCGCGCACTGGGGCACCCCCGTGGCCCGTCCCGGTCGGCCGGGCTCGCAGGTGCGGGCCCGGATCCTCGCGAGGGTCCTGCTCGGCGTCACCCGTTCGTTGGCGCGTACCGCCGGGGTGGGGCGGCTCGCCGTACGCAGTCGACCGGGTCCGGACCCGGGGCAGCTGACCGTCGCGTTCCCGTGGCGCAGGCGGGGTCTCGCGCAGGCGCTAGGGGTAGCGCTGGCACGGACCTTGGAAGGCGCGTCCGCCGACCTGGTCGGTGTCGATCCCGGGGTGGCGCCGTCCACGCCGCGGCCGCGGATCCCTGTCGTCGCTGTGACCGGTACCAACGGCAAGACGACCACCACCCGCCTGGTCGCGCACATGTCGCGCTGCGCGGGAAACGTCACCGGCTGGTCCTCGACAGACGGCGTCTACGTCGACGGCGTCGCTCTCGAGGAGGGCGACTGGAGCGGGTACGGCGGAGCGGGCCGTGTCCTCGCCGACCGCACCGTGCAGCTCGCCGTCCTCGAGACTGCCCGCGGTGGCCTGCTGCTGCGGGGGGCCGGCACGTTGCACAACGACGTGTCGGTCGTGACCAACGTCGGCGCTGATCACCTCGGTATGCACGGGATCTACACGATCGACGACCTCGCGGAGGTGAAGGCCGTCGTGCCGGGGATCACCCGCGAGGGGGGCTGGTGCGTCCTCAACGCGCAGGACCCGCGGGTGCTCGCGATGGCCGCTACCTCAAAGGGGCGTCCGTGGGTCTTCTCGCTCGACCCGTCAGCCCCCGGAGTGCGCACCGCGATGGACGCCCACGGCAGGGCCACCACCGTGATGGACGACTGCGTGACGGTGCTCGGGGAGGGCGGGCTGGTCGACCCGCTGCTGGCTCTCGCCGACATCCCGATGACCCTGGCCGGGCTGTCCCGTCACGACGTCGCGAACGCCCTCGCCGCTGTCTCGGCCGGGCTGGCGATCGGGCTGCCACGCGCCGCCGTCCTCGAGGGGCTGCGGACCTTCTCCTTCGAGGACAACCTGGGTCGGATGAACCTGTGGGACGTCAACGGCTGCGTGCTGTCGCTGGACCTGGCCCATAACGAGGACGGGCTCACCGCCCTGCTGGCCGTTGTCGCTGGTCTGCGGCTCGATGGTGGTCGGGTGGTCACCGTGCTCGGAGCCGTCGGTGACCGGCTCGATGGTCAGCTGCGGGAGATGGGCCGGCTGGCCCGGTACGGCTCCGACGAGGTCGTCATCGCACTCAAGGACCGCTACCTGCGTGGGCGCTCCGCCGCCGAGCTGGTCGGGCTGCTGCGCGAGGGTGCCGGCGACGTACCGGCGTACGACGACGAGGCGACCGCGTTGCGTGCCGTCCTGCTGGGACGGCACCCGGCTGACGTGGTGGCGCTGATGTGCCATCAGGACCGGGTGCCCTGTGAGGACGTCCTGCTGGCCGCCGGGGGCGTCCGGATGAGCGCCGACCAGGTCCGGCGCCGCGTCCTCGCTGCCCGCTCCTGACCAGGCCCTCACCGTGCGTCCTAGGAAAGGCCCCCTGAGGTCAGCGTGGGCGCTAGGACGCACGGGGGTCAGAGGTCTGGGTCGCCGGTGGCGGTGTCGGCGCGGGTACCGGCCTGAGCCCGTTGGGAGCGGTCCTGGATCTCCGACCAGACGGCGGTGTGGCTGTCGACGCACAGGACCACCAGGTCGCCGGTGCCGGCCAGGTCGAGGGCGCGGCGGGTGGCCTGCATCTCGTCGTGGACCTGCTCGACGACACCGCAGCGCGCACCGTCGGCCATGGCCGACCGGGCACCGTCCTCGACCAGCGCCGCGACCTGACCACTGGGCCGCCCCCGCAGGCGTTTGTCCTCGCGGACGACGAGCAGGTCGAAGTGCCGCGCGGCGACCTCGCCGAGCTCGCGCATGTCCTCATCACGCCGGTCGCCGGCGGTGGCGATCACGCCGATCCGGCGGTGCCTCAGCAGGTCGTCGGTAGGTTGGTCGCTGAGCTTGTCGACGAAGTCGCCGAGCAGTCGCATGCCGGCTGCGTTGTGGCAGTAGTCGACGACGACGGTGATCCCGTCCAGGTCGGTGACGTTCAGGCGGCCGGGCGCGAGGTAGTAGGACGTCGTGAAGGTCCGCAGGCCCTGTCGGATGTCGTGCAGTGGAGCTCCCGCAGCGAAGGCGGCGCCAGCGGCAGCCATGGCGTTCTGGACATTCATGATGGCCTTGCCGCGGAAGGTGGCGGGCAGCAGATGCGTCCAGGCGAGCTGCATCGAGCGCCGGCCGTGCCGGATCAGGATCATGTCGCCCAGGTCGCCGTGCTCGAGGACGACGGCCCGCCCGCCACGGCGGCAGTGGTCGTCGACCTTCCTCCAGGCCGGCGTACCGGGCTGCGACATCGTGAACCACACGACCTGACCGCTGCAGGAGCGGGCCATCTTGGCGACCAGCGGGTCGTCGGCGTTGAGGACCGCGAAGCCGTCGCGGGGTACCGCCTCGACGATGACCTGCTTGAGGGTGGCGAGCTGCTCGATGGTGTCGATGCCGCCGAGCCCGAGGTGGTCGGGAGAGACGTTCAGGACGACGGCGACGTCGTTGCGCTCGTAGCCCAGGCCCTCGCGGAGCAGCCCACCGCGGGCGACTTCGAAGACGGCGAAGTCCACGCGGGGGTTCTGCAGCACCATTCGGGCGCTCTTGGGGCCGGAAGCGTCAGCCCGGATGACCAGGCGCTCGTCGATGACGATGCCGTCGGTCGAGGTCATCCCGACCTTGCGTCCCAGGCCCTTGAAGATGTGCGACACCATCCGCGACGTCGTCGTCTTGCCGTTGGTACCGGTGATCGCCACGATCGGGATGCGGGACGGGGCACCGGGCGGGAACAGCAGGTCGATGACGGGCTTGGCGACGTACTGCGGCTCTCCGATCGTCGGGTGCGTGTGCATCCGGAAGCCCGGCGCGGCATTGACCTCGACGATGCCTCCTCCCACCTCGCGGACCGGGTCGCTGATGTCGACGGCCATGAAGTCGATGCCGGCGACGTCCAGGCCGACGACGCGGGCCGCCTCCTCGGCGATCTCGACGTTGTCCGGGTGGGCCTCGAGGGTCCGGTCGATCGAGATGCCGCCGGTCGACATGTTGGCGGTCAGCGTGAGCTTCACCGTGACGCCCTGGTCGGGGACCGAGGACCGGGTGAGGCCCTGTGCGGAGAGCAGGTCGTCGGCGGCCTCGTCAAGGGCGATCCTGGTGAGGACCTTCTCGTGGCCGACGCCTCGGCGGGGGTCGGCGTTGGTGGCGTCGACCAGCTGCGCCACGGTCTGGGTGCCGTCGCCGATGACGTGGGCGGGCACCCGCTCGGCGACCGCGACCATCCGGCCGCCGACCACCAGGAACCGGTAGTCGTTGCCCACCAGGTAGGTCTCCACGATCACCCAGCCGCGGCGGGACTCGCTCTTCGCCAGGTCGAAGGCCTTCGTGACGGCGGCGTCGTCGCGCAGGTCGAGCCCGACTCCGCGCCCGTGGTTGCCGTCGGCCGGCTTGAGGACGACCGGGAAGCCGATCCGGTGGGCGACCTCCAGTGCGCTGTCCAGCGTCCGGACCGCCTTCGACTGCGGCACCGGTAACCCCGCTGAGGACAGCAGCTGAAGGGTCATCTCCTTGTCGCTCGCGATGTCGACCGCCAGGGATCCTGTCTGGGACGTCATCGTGGCCCGGATGCGCTTGGCGTGGACGCCCTGCCCAAGCTGTACGAGCGAGGCGTTGTTGAGCCGCATCCACGGGATGTCGCGGGACACGGCCTCGTCCACCAGCGACTGCGTCGACGGGCCGAAGGCGGCCTTCTGGGCGAGCAAGAGCAGCCGCTCGATCTCGCTGCCGGGGTCGAGGTCGGGGTCGGTCTGCACGAGGTGGTTGACCAGCCGGACCGCGAGCTTGCCGGCGGCGACCCCAACGGTCTCGTCGGAGTAGGCGTAGATCACGTCGTAGACGCCGGGCCGGCCGGCGGTGCCGCGGGTCTTCCCACGTGACACGTCCGCGCCGGTGAGCTTCTGCAGCTCCAGAGCGACGTGCTCCGCGACGTGCCCGAGCCACGTGCCCTCGTGGAGGCGCTCGGCGAACCCGCCCGCCTTGCGTCGCGAGCACGAGTGCTCGCCGACTCCGGGCAGCAGCGCCAGCAGCGCCTCGGTGAAGCCCGGGATCAGGTCGGTCGGGAACTGCTCGAGGCCACCGAGGTCGACCTGCAGGTGCACCGCCGGGTCGTAGGACCAGTAGTTGGGGCCCCGGTAGACGCGGCTCGTCACGATCGTCAGGTCAGGGCCGGGCAGGGAGGTGGTCATGACGATGCGCTCTCCTGACTGGTACGGCGGGGGGCGTGGCCGACCGCTCCTTCGACGGCGATCAGCCGCTCGACCCTGCTGCGGACATGAGGTGGCTCGCGCAGGTCATCGGGCCGGCCGCCGACCCCGGGGAGCAACGAGCGGGCGGCGAGGTCGAAGCGGGCTCCTGCCGGCAGCGAGTGCACGACCATGCCCGAGACGAGCAGGGGCGCGCTCCCTGCGGCCGTGTCGATGTTGGACGTGACGGTGCGGCCGTCGAACAGCGTCACGGCGCCGCGACCCAGGACCTCGAGCAGGTGCCCCTGTGTGACGATCGCTGCCGTGTCCTCGTCGACGCCCATGCCGAGCAGGTGCGGGGCGTGCGACACGAGGGTCAGCAGACGCCCGTACCGGTTGCGCTGGTCGAAGTGCTGGTCGATCACCAGCCCGGGCAGCAGGCCCAGCCCGGCGGACATCTGCGCGCCACGCATCTTGGGCGTCGTACCGGGGGGGCCGAAGGCGACCATGTGCTCGCTCTGGACCGAGGCGCCGGCGGACGTGCCACCGACGACGACCCCCCGGACGTGGGCCATCTTGATGGCCGTCCCGAAGGTGGTGCCGGCGAGGACCGCCGACAGCGTCGACTGGTTGCCGCCGGTCATGAAGATCCCGGTCGCGTCGTGCAGCTGGGCGACCAGGTGCGGGTCCTCGGCCTCGGCGCGGGTGCGCGGACGCGGAGCCACGACGTCGTTGACGCCGAGCCTGGCGAAGGCCTCGCGGTAGGCGTCGATGATCTCGTCCCCGAGGGAAGAGGCGGTCGCGATGACCGCGACCTTGGCGCCGGGACCGCCGGCCAGCCTGGTGAAGCGGGCGAGGACCTGGCGCGCGCCGGTCTTGTCCTCGGCGCCGCCGATGACCATCAGGGGACCGGTCGTCATCGGACCACGCTACCGACCGGTCAGCGGCGGCCGTCCGCAGCCCGAGCGAGGCGGACGGCGAAGCCCGCGACCACACTGGACAGGAACCACTGCAGCAACGCGCCCGTACCGCGGACCTTCGGGGTGAAGCTGGCCCGCCAGTAGATCCGCGTGCCCCCGTCGATCGTAGGCACCAGGTCGACCGTCGCCCGGTAACCCCGGTACGGCGACCACGAGTCCACGACGTAGGCGAGCCGGTGCGGCGGGTCGTGCTCGACGATCCGCTCGAGGCTCACCCACGGACCGATGCCGAGCCGGCGGACTGCCCCGACGGACCCGACCGGGTCGCCCGCGTCCTGCCAGGACGACCGGGGTACGAACGGGCCGGCCCAGTCCGACCAGCGGGCCCCGTCCGCCAGCAGCGCGAACACCACCTGCGGCCCAGCGCTGCAGGTGGCCTCTGTTCCGAAGGTGCGGGTCAGGCGCCGGGCGGCGGGTAGCCGGGTGTGGGCGGGTTCGAGGCCGGCTTGGTCGGCAGCTGCTCACCGGAGCGCTTGAAGTTCAAGAACGCGAAGTAGGTCATCGCCCCGGAGATCGCGATGCCGAGGTAGAAACCGAAGGCAGGGTGCAGGTGGTTGCCGAACCCGGCGACGTACTGAAGCAGCAAAATGACGGTCGCCAGCCCGGTGGCGGCGAGCGTGATGAGGTTGACCCCTGCGGGGAGCGTGACGCTGTCGAGGGCGCCCATGAGCCTCGCCACGACGATCGCGCCCGCGACGAGTGAGAGCAGGATCGCCAGCTTCGGCCAGCCGTATGACCCGCTGCCCCAGGCGTTGACGCTCACGCTGAAGCCGCCGGCACTGAAGGCGCGCCAGGAGAACAGGCTCACGATGAGCAGCAGGACGGCTCCGCCCGCGATGAACCGGTCGTTGCCCTGCACCTTGTTGATATCGAACTCGGCCATGTGCCCCCCAGGAGATCAGCTGTTGCGGGCAACCTAGACCCGCCGGTGGCATCACGGAAAGCCCCTGTCAGGTGTCCGACACGAGAGTCAGGGCCCCCTGCCAGGACGCCGAGGGTGCTCGTCGCGGCGGGTAGCGCCCATTAGCCTGTCGGCGTGCATCAGGTAGCAGTCATCTCGGGCGGCCTCTCCCACGAGCGGGACGTCTCCGTGCGCTCCGGTCGCCGCCTTGCCGAACAGCTGGTCAAGGCCGGGCTCGACGTCGACCACTGGGATGTGGACGAGCGTTTCGTCGGCCTGCTCTCGGCCCGGGACGCCGATGTCGCGTTCGTCGCGCTGCACGGCGGGTCGGGCGAGAACGGCACGGTCCAGGCCCTGCTCGAGCTGGCCGGACTGCCGTACGTCGGCTCGACGGCCGGCGCCTGCCGCGGCGCCTACGACAAGGCCATCGCCAAGACCCGGATGGTGGAGGCCGGCATCTCCACCCCCGCGTGGGTGACCCTGCCCAGCACGATCTTCCGCGAGGTCGGCCCGGAGAACCTCTACCACCTGGTCGACTCCGTCATCGGGTTGCCGCTGGTCGTCAAGCCGGTCACCGGCGGCTCCTGCCTGGGGGTGACCGTCGTCCACGAGGAGCCGGACCTGCCGGGGGCGCTCGTCCAGGCGTACGCCTACGCGCCCGACGTCCTGCTCGAGGCCTACGTCGCCGGCCATGAGGTGACCGTCCCGGTCCTCGACCTCGGCGACGGGCCGAAGGCGTTGGCGCCCATGCTCATCGAGCTTCCTGACGGCACCGTCTACGACTACCAGGCCCGGTACGACGCCTCGTCCAACGTCCGCTACACCTCCCTGAGCGACGACGACCCGCGGGTGGACGTCCCCGCGGTGCGGGCCGTCGCCGAGCGGGTCCACAGCCTGCTGGGTCTGCGCGACCTGTCGCGGGTCGACGTGATCGTCGGGACCGACGGTGTGCCGCAGGTCCTCGAGGCGGCGGTCACGCCAGGGCTTACCGAGACGTCCACCTTCCCGCTGGCCGTCACCAGCGCGGGCCTGGAGCTCAGCGAGGTCTACGCGACCCTCGTCGGCAACGCGAACAAGCGCGGCGGCTGAGGTGGCGCTGACCGCCCTGCTCGACGGTGCGGTACTTGCCGAGAAGACCGGGGACGACCCCCGCGTGCTCGCCCTGCACGGCTGGGGGCGCACGCGCGCCGACTGGCTGCCGGCCCTGGCCGGGGTGGCCGGCCTCGCCGTCGACCTGCCCGGCTTCGGTGCCTCCCCGGAGCCGGCCACCGCCTGGGGCTCGCGGGACTACGCCGAGCTGCTCGCGCCCGTGCTGGCCGGTGGTGGCTGGACCGTGGCGGGTCACTCCTTCGGTGGACGGGTCGCCGTACACCTGGCTGCCGGGTGGCCTTCACTGGTCTCGAAAGTGGTGCTGACGGGGGTCCCACTGCTGCGGTCGACGTCCACGTCCAAGGCGCCGCTCGCGTTCCGGCTGGCCAAGAAGGCCCACCAGGTCGGGCTGTTGTCGGAGCAGAAAATGGAGCAGCAGCGGCGGGCCCGCGGCTCGGCGGACTACCGCAACGCGACCGGCGTGATGCGTGACACGCTGGTGCGGCTGATCAACGAGGACTACCGCGAGCAACTGCGGGGCATTGAGGCGCCTGTGCAGCTCGTGTGGGGGGCGGCGGACACCGCCGCCCCGTTGGCCATGGCGAGGGAGGCGTGCGGGCTCCTGGCGCACGGGAACCTGACCGTCTCCCCGACGAGCGGCCACCTGCTCGATGCAGGGTTGTACGAGTTGCTGGCCCGGGCCCTATGAGCGCAGCGAGCGATGGCTGGTCTGGGCAGGCGAGGTCGTGAGCGTGCTGATCCAGCTGCTGTGCGTGGCGGCAGCCGTCGCGGGGGCGCCCCGATGGTTGCGCGTCGCCCAGCGCGAGCACTACCTCGCCGGGTCGGTGCTCTGGACCGAGCAGCTGTGGCTGAGTCGGTCCCTGCCGTCGGTCCTGATGTACGTGCCCGTCATCGCGTTGTTCGCGCTCGGGGTCGTCGTGAGCCCGTGGTTCTACGTCGGCGCGGCCGTCCTCGCACAGGTCATCCCGATCGGGCTGCCGTACCGGGGTCGCACGTCGTGGCTGGCCTACACCACCAGGGTCCGCCGCCTCTGCGTCGTCCTGGCCATCCTGCTGGTGCTCGTCGCGGTCTGGTCGCCGGCGCTGGCCTGCTGCGCGTCGCTGTTCCTGACCGCCCTCGTCGACCTGGCGCTGCTGGTCGTGACGCCGCTCGAGAAGAAGCTCTCCGGCGCCTTCCTCGAGCAGGCCCGGGCCAAGGTCGCCAAGGTACGGCCGACGGTGGTCGCGATCACCGGGTCCTACGGCAAGACGACCACCAAGAACTACCTCGCGCACCTGCTCGCCCAGACCCACACGGTGCTCGCGAGCCCCGCCTCCTTCAACAACGCGATGGGCCTGTCGCGGGCCGTCAACGAGGGGTTGGTCCCGGGGACGGAAGTGTTCGTCGCCGAGATGGGTACCTACGGCGACGGTGAGATCCGCGGGCTGTGCGAGGTGTTCCCTCCCGACATCGCGGTGATGACCGCGATCGGCGAGGTGCACCTGCAGCGGATGAAGAACCGCGAGGGTGTGCTCCGCGCGAAGACCGAGATCACCGTCAAAGCCCGCACGGTCGTGCTCAACGTCGACGACGACCTGCTCGCTGGGCTGGCCCTTTCCCTTGCTGCGCAGGGAAAGGAGGTCCTCCGTTGCTCGGTGGTCACGGTCGACGCGGACATCTCCCTCGTGGACGGGGTCCTCCGCGTACGCGGGACCGAGATCGGTCCGGTCACCCTTCCTGACTCCGTCCACCCCGCCAACGCGGCGTGCGCCGTCGGGGCTGCCGTGACCCTCGGCGACGACCCCGCGCCTCTGCTCGCACGCCTTGCCACGATCCCGACCGTGGCGCACCGGCTCGAGCCCGTCGCCCAGCCGGGCGGCAGCTGGATCCTCGACGACACCTACAACTCCAACCCTGCAGGAGCCGCAGAAGCGGTACGTCGGGCGATGCTGCTCGCCACTCGCTCAGGGGGGCGCGTGCACGTCGTCACCCCCGGGATGGTCGAGCTCGGCGCCTTCCAGAAGGTCCGCAACACTGAGCTCGGCAAGGCGGCCTCCGACGCCGGGGCGGCCACCCTCGTGGTGGTCGGGCGTACCAACCGGCGGGCCCTCCGCAAGGGGGGCTCCGGCGGTGGGATGCAGGTCCTGACCGCCGCCACGCGCGCGGACGCCGTCGCGCTCGTCGGGACGAGGTCGGCGACGGGGGACGTCGTACTGTTCGAGAACGACCTCCCAGACCACTACCCCTGATCGGAGCACCTTCGTGGGCCAGCTGGCCATCGTGTTCGGCGGACCGTCGCCCGAGCACGACATCAGCATCCTGACCGGGCTGCTCAGCGAGCGCGTGCTGCGCGACGCCGGGCACGACGTCGCGCCGCTCTACTGGACGCGGACGGGGGAGTGGGTGCTGTGCCCTCAGCGCTCGGAGGCGAAGGACTTCCTCGAGGGCCCCCCGCGTGGTGCGACCAAGCTCGAGGCCACCCTCGGTACCGGCTTCCAGACGCCCAGGAAGGGCCTCGGTGGCGGCAAGCCGCTGGCCGTGGACATCGCCCTCAACTGCTGCCACGGCGGCGCCGGCGAGAACGGTGGCCTGAACGCCGTCTTCGACCAGCTCGGCATCCCCCTGACCGGCGGCCCCTCGACGCTGGCTGCCCTCGGCATGGACAAGCTCGCCTTCGGCGCGGTCCTGCAGGCCAACGCGATCCCGACCCTGCCCCGCGTCGCGCTCGGCGCCGAGGCGGTCCCCTTCGACGGGCCCTACATCGTCAAGCCCCGCTTCGGCGGGTCGAGCATCGGCATCGAGGTGGTCGAGGACCTCGACACCGCCCGGGCACTCGCCAGGACGTCCGTGCACCTGCGGCAGGGCGTCGTGCTCGAGCCGTTCTCCAAAGGCGCGATCGACCTCAACCTGGCCTACTCGACGCACCCGACGCTGCGCTTCTCGCTGCTCGAGAAGCCGCTCGCCCCGGCGGCCGCCGAAGGGATCTACTCCTACACCCAGAAGTACCTGCAGACCGACGGCCTGCAGGCTGCGCCCCGTGAGCTGCCCGCGGTCGTCCCCGTCGAGGTGGCTGCCGAGGCCGAGCGGCTGGCTTGCGCCGTACTCGCCGTGACGGGTCTGCGGGGTCTGGGGCGGCTGGACTTCCTGCTCATCGACGACGTGCTCCACGTGAACGAGGTCAACACCATCCCCGGGTCGATGTCGCTCTACCTGTGGCCGTCGACCATCCCGGCCGCCGACCTGCTCATGGGTGCCGTCGAGGAGGCCCGCGCCTCGTTCGGGCGGGCCGAGCCGGCGCCGTTCGAGCCAGGGGCTGCCCTGCGGGCGGCCGGGGGGATGGCCGGCAAGCTCGGCCAGATCGGCCAGAACCGGTAGCCCTCGACGGTTGTCGTCCGCCCTGGACCGAGGTGTTCGGGCCCACGCGAACGCCTGGCCTCGACGGGCCCGTAGCCTTCGGCGGGTGAGTGAGCTGTCGAGCTGATGACCGGTCCCACGGGGCCGGCGAAGCCCACGGGAACGCGCGCTGGGGCGGGGCCGCGCGGGCGGCCGGCGGCTGGCGGCGGACGTTGGGTGAGCGTCGGACCGGAACGACTGACCAGGTGGGTCGAGGGCTTCGGCAACCGGCACGGAGCCTTCACGGCGGCCCCGGGTGGGGCGGCTGCTCCCGGGACGGTGGTGCTCCTGGCGGCGGACGGTTCCGAGGCGCACATCGAGGTGCCGTTCCCGCCCCTCGCGACCCTGGCGGCTCCTCTGCTCGAGGCGCTGCTGGCCCATGTTCTGACGCCACGCACGGTCGGGGTGCTGCTGGTACGGCTCGGGGGCTACGCCGCGGGCGTGTTCGACGGCGGCGTGCTGGTCAGCTCGAAGGTCGGCTCACGGCAGGTTCACGGGAGGTCGGCGGCGGGCGGCTGGTCGCAGCAGCGGTTCGCCAGGAGGCGGGAGGGCCAGGCGAGCGTCGCCCTGCAGTCGGCGGCCGACAACGCGGTCCGGATCCTGGTCGGCCGGCCCCTGGACGCGGTGGTGGTCGGTGGGGAGCGGACGGCGGTCGACGCTGTCCTCGACGACCGGCGGTTGGCGGAAGTCAAGGCGCTCGTCACCGGGCGGCTGCTCGACGTCCCCGACCCACGGCTGGCGGTCCTGCAGAAGGCGGCGTACCAGGAGGTCTGGATCCGGGTGGTCGACACCGGAGCCTCCCATCCCGGCCTGTGAGAAGGTCGTCAGCATGATGGAGAGCCGGCTGCTGGCGCCGCCGAAGCAGGGCCGGCTCGGTGCCGTGGTCTACGCGCTGCGCACGACCAACCCGCCGCCGGACCGGTCGATCGCCTCGCTCGACCCGGTCACCCGCTGGGTCGTGGTGACCCGGGCAGCCGTCCTCCCCATGACACTGTTCGCCGGGCTGGTCGCGGGGCTGCTGGCCGTGCGTGCGGATGGCTTTGCGGCCTGGATGTTCGCGCTGGCGTTGGTCGGGATCCTGCTCGCCCACACCTCCAACAACCTGATGAACGACCTCGCCGACACCGACGTCGGCCTCGACACCGCGAGCTACCCACGCGCCCTCTACGCCCCACACCCGATCCTGTCCGGCCTGGTCACACGCACGCAGCTGATAGCCGCGATCGGCGCGTGCGTCCTGGCCGACTTCGTCATCATGGTGGTGCTTGCCGCCCAGCGCGGCTGGCCGGTCGTGGCCTTCGCTGTCGGCGGCCTGCTGCTGTCCTACGCCTACACTGCGCCGCCCCTACGGCTGAAGAAGCACGGCCTCGGCGAGCCCGACGTGTTCGTCACCTGGGGACCGTTGATGGTCGCGGGCACCTACTTCAGCGCCGTGGGTCACCTGCCGTGGCAGGTCTGGGTCGCGTCCGTGCCCTACGGCCTGCTGTGTACGACGGTCCTCATGGGCAAGCACATCGACAAGATCCCCTACGACGAGCCGACCGGCACGCGGACGATCCCGGTGATCCTCGGCGAAAACCGGGCCAGGGCCGTGACGATCGGCTTGGTGCTGGGCTTCTACGTTGCCGTCGGGGTGGCTGTCGTCGTCCAGGCGCTGCCCTGGCCGTCGTTGCTGGTGCTCGCCTATCTGCCCACGGCATGGAAGGTGATCGGTGCACTGAGGGCGCCGAAGCCGGCCGAGCCACCGCCCGGCTTCCCGGTGTGGCCGCTGTGGTTCGCGGCGATCTGCTTCGTGCACACGTCCCGGGCGGGAGGGCTGCTCGTCCTGGGCCTGGTCGTCTCCGCGGTCCTTGAGATCGGACTGCCGCTGTGATCGCCATGCTCTCGACCCTGCTGGTCGTCGCCCTGCTCGCCGCGGTGGTCCTGGGCGTCGGGGTGGGCGTGACTGTGGCGCCCTACGTGCTGAGCATCGACATGGCCGAACGGCGCGGCTTCTCCAGCACCCGCTGGGGCGCGGTCGCCCTGGTGCTGGTGGTGCTGATGGTGGTCACCGGCTTCGAGGTGGTAAAACGCCACGCCCCTTTCCTGCTGTTGGTGCCGCTGGCAGGGTTCGGGTGGCTGACGCCTCTCGTGCTCATGCTGGTCGGCGACACCTCGCGGCTCGGTGGTCGCGAGGGCGCGCACGAGGCGTGACGTCAGGGGACGGCGATCACCTTGAAGGACTCCGCGAGCCGTCCTTCGGCGAGGCCACCGGCGATGGCGTTGGCGCCGAGCCAGCCACGCAACATGCCCTCGAGGTCGTCCATGTGGGCGGTCTGGCTGACGTGCCGCCGCAGCGCCTCGACCTTGCGGTCGAAGGTGGCCGTCACGTCGACCCATCGGTTCGCGCCGCCGGAGGCTCCGGCAGCCATGACCCACACGTCGTGGACGGACCAGGCGTCGAGCTTCTCGTCCTGTAGCAGCGAGGTGTGCGTGAACGGGTTGCGGGCGTCGGGGTAGACCGCGCACAGCGTCGCCTCGCCCGCCGCCCGGTGGTCAGGGTGGGACGCGCCGAGCCGCTCCCAGTTGATCTCGGGGCTCTGCATCATCAGGCGCTGCGGACGCACCTGGCGGATGACCCGGCTGATGTCGCGACGCAGGTCGAACGACGCGACCAGCTGCCCGTCCGGGTAGTCCAGGAAGCGGACGTCGGTGACACCGACCTCCTTCGCCGCGGCCCGCTGCTCGTCCTGGCGGATGCCGGCGATGTCGTCGCGCGCGACGGCGGGGTCGAAGCCGCCGGCGTCCCCGGCGGTGCACAGCAGGTAGGTGACCTCGATGCCGTCGTCGGTCCAGCTCGCTATCGTCCCGGCGGCGCCGAAGTCGATGTCGTCGGGGTGGGCCACCACGACCAGGGCCCGTTCGGTCGTCGGCGTCTCGGAATCGCTCATACGGGAAGTGACACCTGGGGTCGCGATGTTGTTCCCGGTGACGAGAACCTGTCACGTGCGCGACACTGACGGACTCACCAGAGGAAGTCAGGACGATGCGCAAGCTGGACCCGAGCGAGCTGTACGAGCTGGACCCCGACCGCCCCGACGTGTCCGGTGCGGTTCTGGTGCAGGCCCTGGACGGCTTCATCGACGCCGGCGGCGCCCGCAAGCTGGCCTCACAGCACCTGCTCGACACGCTCGACAGCACCGTGGTCGCCCGCTTCGACCACGACCAGCTGTTCGACTACCGGGCCCGCCGGCCGATCATGGTCTTCGCCAAGGACCACTGGGAGTCCTACGACACCCCCCAGCTGGCCCTGCACCTGCTCCACGACCTCGCCGGCAACCCCTTCCTCGTGCTTGCCGGCCCTGAGCCGGACGTGCAGTGGGAGCGCTTCGTGGCCGCCGTCGAGCAGCTGTGCAAGGTCCTCGGTGTACGACGGAGCATCGGGCTGAACGCCATCCCCATGGGGCTGCCCCACACCCGACCGGTCGGCGTCATCGCGCACGGCGTGCCGCGGTCGCTGGTCGAGGGGTACGAGCCGTGGGTCGAAACCGTCCAGGTGCCCGCCTCGGCCGGCCACCTGCTGGAGTTCCGGCTCGCGGAGGCCGGCTACGAGGCCATGGGGTTCGCCGTCCACGTGCCGCACTACGTCGCCCAGAGCAGCTATCCCGCGGCGGCGGCGCAACTGGTGCGTGAGGTTGCGAGGAGCGGAGGTCTCGACCTGCCGGTCGACGCCCTCGACGCCGCGGCGCTGGTCACCCGCGAGGCCCTCGACGAGCAGGTCGCCGGAGCCCCTGAGGTCGCCGAGGTCGTCCGGCAGCTCGAGGAGCAGTACGACGCGTTCGTGCGCGGGCGCACCGAGCACGACGCCATCGAGGAGTCCGACCTGCCGACAGCCGACGAGCTCGGCGCCGAGCTCGAGCGCTTCCTGGCCCAGCAGCCACCCCGCGACTGACGGTCTCAGCCGGTGGGGGAGGCGCTCAGGCCGGTGCACGAGCGCAGCTGCTGCCAGGCCGTGACCGCTTGGTCAGGGAAGGTGAGGGCGCGCGGCGTTCCGCCGCTGATGACTGCCGGTGTCCACCGCGACTGCTCGACGGTGCGACCGCGCAGCGTGAGGGTGAGCACGCCGGACACGGCCTGCGGACCCGGGCGGGCGTAGAAGGCGAAGTTGCCCAGTCCGTAGTCGACGTAGGTCTGTCCCAGGTAGCCCGCGCCCTGCAGCACATGGGCGTGGGAGCCGACGATGACGTCGGCACCTGCCTCGGACAGCTGTTGCGCGAGGCCCTGCTGGGTGCCGCTCGGGCAGGTCGTGCGTTCAACGCCCCAGTGCAGGTACACGACGACCACGTCCGCGTCCGCGCGCGCCGCCCTGACCGCCGCGAGCAGCTGTGGGACCTCCTTGGCGGACGCGAGCCCGGCCTTGCCCGGCCCCGCGGTCCACGCCGACCGGACGGAGTCGTCGAGGACCTGGGTGGCCCCGAGGAACGCCACCCGCGTCCCGCGCACCGTGAAGACCTTCGCCCGGTACGCCGCTTCGGCGTCGCGGCCGATCCCGACGACGGGGAAGCCGGCCGTGCGGGCCGCGTCGAGGGAGTCCTGCAGGCCGACCGGCCCGTAGTCGATCCCGTGGTTGTTGGCCTCGGTCACCACGTCGACACCGGCACCCTTGAGGGCGGTGAACGCCGACGCGGGCGCGCGGAACACGAACTGCTTGCCCGCCGGCGTACCGCGGGTGGTGATCGCGGTCTCGAGGTTGACCATCGCGAGGTCGGCCGCCGAGAGGACGGAGCGGATCGGGCCGATCGCCGTGGCCGGGTTGTTCGCCAACCGGTCGGCGAGGACGCCCTGGAAGTGGACGTCACCGCCGAAGGACAGCGTCAAGGCGCCCATGCCGGTGGTGGGTCTGCGCGTCGGTGTGGCTGACGGCTGGATCGCGGCCGTGGTGGGCGCTGTCGTGGCTGCCTTGGTGGGTGATGTGCTGGCCCGGGTCGAGGGCAGGCTCTGCGAGGTGGGCGAGCTGCCGGCGCAGGCCGCGAGCGTCACCGGCAGGGCGAGCGCTGTCGCTATCAGCAGGCGGCGGGACCACGACGAGGGCATCCGTCGACGCTACCCCGGGCCTGTGGAGCGACAGGGGACTGTCCTCGGCGGCTCCTAGAATAGTAGGGGTGACCACCCTTCCCTCGGAGCGGCTCCCCTTCGAGAGCCCCGTGCTATCCCCCCAGGCGGCCCGGCTGCTCGAGGGGCTCAACCCGCAGCAGCGGCTGGCCGTGGTGCACGAGGGCAGCCCGCTGCTGGTGGTCGCGGGCGCCGGGTCGGGCAAGACGAAGGTTTTGACGACCAGGATCGCCTACCTGCTGGCGGCCCGTGAGGTGCAGCCCGGTGAGGTGCTCGCGATCACGTTCACCAACAAGGCCGCCGGTGAGATGAAGGAGCGGGTCGCCACGCTGGTGGGTCGTCGCGCGCACGCGATGTGGGTCAGCACGTTCCACTCCGCGTGCGTCCGGATCCTGCGCGCCGAGGCCAAGAAGCTGGGGTTCACGACGACCTTCAGCATCTACGACCAAGCCGACGCGCAGCGGCTCATGACCCTGGTCTGCCGTGACCTCGACCTCGACCCGAAGCGTTTCCCGGCCCGGCAGCTGAGCAACCAGGTGAGCGACCTCAAGAACGAACTGGTCGACGTCGACACCGCTGCCAGTACCGCGACCAACAGCCACGAGCAGATGCGCGCCGAGGTCTACCGGCTCTACCAGCAGCGTCTGCGCGAGGCCAACGCGATGGACTTCGACGACCTGATCATGACGACCGTGGCGCTGCTCCAGGCCTTCCCCGACGTGGCCGAGCACTACCGGCGGCGTTTCCGGCACGTCCTCGTCGATGAGTACCAGGACACCAACCACGCGCAGTACACGCTGGTGAAGGAGCTCACGCAGCCGGTCGGCCCCCTGCCCGCTGCGGAGCTGTGCGTCGTCGGGGACGCCGACCAGAGCATCTACGCCTTTCGGGGCGCCGACATCCGCAACATCATGGACTTCGAGCTCGACTACCCCGCAGCCGCCGTGGTGCTGCTCGAGCAGAACTACCGCTCGACCCAGCGGATCTTGACCGCCGCCAACGCGGTGATCGCCAAGAACGAGGGTCGCAAGGACAAGCGCCTGTGGACCGACGCCGGCGACGGCGACCTGATCGTCGGTTACGTCGCCGACAACGAGCACGACGAGGCCGCGTTCGTCGCCGAGGAGGTCGACCAGCTCGTCGACGCGGGGGCGCAGCCGTCGCACGTTGCGGTCTTCTACCGCACCAACGCGCAGTCGCGGGTGTTCGAGGAGGTCTTCATCCGGGTCGGGCTCCCCTACCGGGTCGTCGGCGGGGTCCGGTTCTACGAGCGTAGAGAGGTCCGGGACGCGCTGGCCTACCTGCGGGTGCTCGCCAACCCGGCCGACACGGTCAGCCTGCGCCGGGTCCTCAACACGCCCAAGCGCGGTATCGGCGACCGGGCGGAGGCGTGCATCGAGGCGTTCGCCAGCCGCGAGCGGATCCCCTTCGCGGCCGCGCTTCAGCGCTGCGCCGAGGTCCAGGGGATGGCGGTCCGCAGCGCCAAGGCGGTGCAGGAGTTCGTCGACCTGATGGACGAGCTGCGGGCCCTCGTCGAGGGCCGGATGCCGCCGGCCGAGGTGCTGGAGGCGGTCCTCGACCGCACCGGCTACCTCAAGGAGCTCGCCGAGTCCGTCGACCCGCAGGACGAGTCCCGCGTGGAGAACCTGTCGGAGCTCGTCGGCGTCGCCCGCGAGTTCGAGGAGCGCTTCCCCGAGGGCGGCGTCAGCGAGTTCATGGAGCAGGTGTCGCTCGTCGCGGACGCCGACCAGATCCCCGACGCCGACGGCGCGGGGGGCGTCGTGACGCTCATGACGCTGCACGCCGCCAAGGGCCTCGAGTACCCCGTGGTGTTCCTCACCGGTCTCGAGGACGGCGTGTTCCCGCACCTGCGGGCGCTCGGCGACCCCGGGGAGCTCCAGGAGGAACGTCGGCTGGCCTACGTCGGGATCACCCGCGCCCGCGAGAAGCTCTACGTCAGCCGTTCCCACATGCGGTCGGCCTGGGGTCAGACGTCGTACAACCCGCCCTCGAGGTTCCTCGACGAGCTGCCCGAGCACCTGATGGACTGGCGCCGCCTGGCCTCCACGGTGGCGTCCACCCCCGCCCTGAGCCGTGCTGCGGACCGGGTCGCCTCGAGCGCCTCGCGGGCCCGCAGCGCCCCCGGGCTGCGGCCGATCCCGAACCTGGAGGTCGGCGACCGCGTCACGCACGACGCCTTCGGCCTCGGTCTCGTCACCGCGACCCGCGGCGCTGGCGACTCCGCCCAGGCCGAGGTCGACTTCGGTGCCGGCACCGGCGTGAAGTGGCTCCTGCTGCGCTACGCGCCCCTGGAGAAGCTCTAACCCCCCCGGCTCCAACCCCTCGCGCCACCCCACCCTCGGACCGGGCACCGGCCTCGTTTGCCTTGCGTCCTAGCGAAGGCTCCGGTGGCCGAGCCTGGGGGCTAGGACGCAAGGAGGGGGTCAGACGTTGATGTCGTGGGCCGCGAACCAGGCCTGAGGGTCGACCTGGCCACCGTGGGTCTCGGTGCGGATCTCGAAGTGCAGGTGCGGGCCGGTGACGTGCCCGGTCGCCCCGACGTACCCGATCAGCTGGCCGGCCCTGACGTGGTCGCCGACCTGAACGACCATGCGGGACTGGTGCGCGTAGGCGCTGACGATGCCGTCGGCGTGCCGGATGAGGGTGATCTGACCGTATCCGCCCTCCTCGCTCTGGTAGCCGGCTCCGACGACCACGCCGTCGCCGATCGCGTGCAGCGGGTCGCCGTACGACGCGGCGAAGTCGATGCCCTTGTGCGGCTGTCCCCAGCGCATCCCGTAGAGGCTGTTGACGCCTGCCGCACAGGGCCGCACCCACGTGGCTGCGCGCGGAAGGCTCGTGCGGGGCGTGACCCGCGCCGGTCGTGCCGGGAGGGCGCGGGTGCGAGTGGCGCGCGGCACGATGACGCGCGGAGCCAGGACGACGGGCGGCTGCAGGGCAGCGACACGGGCGACAGAGACCGCGGCGACCGGAGGTGTCTGCGGTGAGAGGGGGTCAGAGGGATGGGCCACGCCGGCGAGGCCGGCGGCGCACGCGCTGACGAGCAGGCAGCGTACGAGGCGGGGTGAAAGGGCGTGCGCAGCGCGCACGCGGGAGAATCGGGTCACAGCAGGAGGGGGCTTCCTGTCGGGGGCGCCGTCCGCGCGGACTCGTGCGACGGGCGACGTCGACCACGCCCACGGCGCGATCCGTTACCCCAACGTTATCCGAACAGCCGCCTTACCGCAAAGACGTCCCCGGTGATGGGACCCCGATGTGGCCGGGGGACAGGGTCGCCCGACGGCTACTGCGCCGCGGTGCGGCGGATCCGGAACCGTCCGCGGGCTGGCACCGCAGGGACAGCGGGGACAGGGACCGCGTCGATCGAGGTGACCCCCGCGGTGACCGTCGAGCCGTCCTCGTCCAGGTGCGCGAGCACAGCCGCGATCTCCCGGACGACCCGGCCGTCGATGGGTAGCGACATGTGCCCGACCCCCCGCAGCAGAACGTTGCGAGCCAGCAGGTCGGGGTGGTCGATCCGGGCGGAGCGCTTCGGCACGACCAGCTGGTCGAGGTCGCTCCAGAAGGCGATGAACCGCGTGCGCAGGCCGGGGGAGGGCGCGGCGAGCTCGGTCATCAGGTCGGAGCCGGGGCGCAACTGCTTGACGACCTTCTGGGGGAGCAGGTGCGCGGTGAAGGTGCCGGCGTGCGGGGAGCCGAGGGTGCAGACGGTGTGCACGCGCGCGTCACCACCCAGGCGCTGTACGTAGTAGCGGGCGATGACGCCCCCGAGAGAGTGGCCGACCACGTGGACCCGCTCGTAGCCGGTCTCCTCGCAGGTCTTCTCGACGAGAGCAGCCAGCTGGGCCGCCACGCTCCGGATGTCCTGCGTGAACGGGCTGTAGTTGAGCGTCAGCACCCGCCCGAAACCGCGCCGGCGCAGGGCCCGCCGGAGAAGGGTGAAGATCGAGCGGTTGTCGACCAGGCCGTGGACCAAGATGATCGGCGTGCCGGCCGCGACCACGTCGCCCATCAGGAGCCCTCGCTGCAGCGGCGGCAGGTCGCTCAGGGTGAAACGATCGAGCTCCTCGCGGCCGCGCTCACGGCGCCGCTCGGACGACAGGCCCAGCGGGTACAGCGCGCCGTGGGCGGTGATCCAGGCCAGCTCGGTCGCAGCGCCGCGCAGGCCGGCCGGGGTGAAGACCGTCTCGACGCTGCGCTTGGTGGTGCGCGCCGCGCGCTGGATCCGGGGTCGGGGGTCGAGCACGAGGCGGTCCTCCACGAAAGTCCTACGGTCGCTACCAACTGTAGGACTCCTGGGTACCCGACGTGACGGAAACCACACGCTTCGGGTGCTGAACGGGTAGACGTGATGATTCAGAGAGTGCCTGGAAGAGGGCCGGACCATCGCAAAAGCCGCATATCATGACGTAACCGGTCAGGGCGGGCTACGAGGGTGGCCAGGTGGGCGGCCACGTCGCCGGGCGTGACCAGGGCGTCGGCAAAGCCGAGCGACAACAGGTCTGCCGGCACGATCCGCATCCGGTCTGCGCAGTCCTCTCGCGGCTTGCGGAGCGCGGCCTGAGCTCCCTCCGGACCGATCGCCGCGAAGTAGGCGTCGTCGGTCACCAGGACCAGGTCGGCTGCCGCGACCGCGAGCGCGCCCCCAGAGCCCCCCTCCCCGTGGACGAGGGTCAGGGTGGGGCTCGGGCACGTCAGCAGTGCGTCGAGGGCCTCGCCCATCGCGGGCGCGATCCCGTCCCGCTCGGCTGCGGGGCCGGGCTCGGCGCCTGGGGTGTCCACGAGGGTCACCACCGGCAGTCGCCATCGCCCGGCCAGCCGGTACGCCCGAGCCGCCAGCCGGAAGCCATCGGGCGTCGGCCGGCCGCCGACCTCCGAGGCGACGGCCACGCCCACGACGGGTCGACCCGACAACCTGCCGAGGCAGGCCGCGACGCTGGCGTCACCGAGCCGAGCCTGAAGCGGCACCCGCTCCGACAGCAGCTCGGTCAGCAGCTCGCGACCACCCACGGTCCGGGCGCGACAGCGCAGCACCTGCTCCCAGCCGCCCGCGACCGACGGGACCCTCACCGGCGGAGCCGGTAGGGCGCCGGAGGTGGGCGGCGCCAGCGGCGCCAGCGTTGCCAGCGTTGCCCGAAGCCAGTCGGCCACCGCCTCCTTGGGCAGCACCGCGTCGACCAGCCCGGCGGCGTACGCGCTCTCGGCGGTGTGGCTGTGCGGCCCGGGCAGCGCCCCGGTGTAGGCCTCGACCACCCGGGGCCCGGCGAACCCGACGACGGCGCCGGCCACCGCTACCCGGACGTCCGCCGAAGCGACAACCGAGATCCAGACGCCCCCCGTCGTGGGGGCGTCGGCGACGCTCACGTGCGGCAGCCCTGCCGTGGCCAGCGACAGCAGCGCCATACGGGACCGCGGGATCCCGACCAGCGCGGCGACCCCCTCCTGTAACCGCGTGCCCCCGGACCTGACCAGCGTCAGGACGGGCACCCGTTCTGCGATGGCGTGCCGGACGGCGGCGGCGAGCACCGTCGCGTCGTCCTCCCCGAAGCTGCCCCCCTGCACGCCGAAGTCCCACAGCACGGCCACTGGCCCCGGCGCGCCAGGGCTACCAGCCAGCCGGTAGGCCCGCACGGACGGCTGCGGGTGGTAGTTCGGCCAGCGGGCGGGGTCGCGCCGGGCCAGACGCACGTCCAGGACGGAGGCCCCGCGCAGGAGGGGCTGACGCCAGTCGGTGGTCACGGGCGCGTACTCTCCCACCGCGACGTCTGCCGCCTGAAGGAGGACCCCTGTGACCGGCCGAGTGCGTGTCGTCGTCGCCAAGCCCGGCCTCGACGGTCACGACCGCGGGGCCAAGGTCGTCGCCCGCGCGCTTCGTGACGCCGGCATGGAGGTCATCTACACCGGCCTGCACCAGACGCCCGAGCAGATCGTGGAGACCACCATCGAGGAGGACGCGGACTGTGTCGGGCTGTCGATCCTGTCCGGCGCCCATCTCACGCTGATGCCCAAGGTCGTGGAGCTGCTCCGGGCCCGCGGCGCCGACGATGTCGTCGTCTTCGGCGGCGGGATCATCCCCCAGGACGACATCGCCATCCTCGAGGCCGCTGGCGTGACGAAGATCTTCACTGCTGGAGCGTCTCCAAGCGCCATCGTCGAGTGGGTCCGCGCCAACGTCGGCACCCCCACCTGACGGACGCCGTAAGCCCCGACCGTGAGTGCCCGACCCCTGCGAGGTGGTCGGGCGCACGAGGACCGTCGTGAGCGTGCGCCCGAACACCCCGGGGTGCAGAGGTCCAGGGCCACGCGTCAGGCGGTACGGCGGCGGCGGGCGACGACGAGGCTGACAAGTGCGAGCAAGCCGAAGCCCACCACGGGAAGCGTCGTCGAGGCCCCCGTCAACGCCAGCGTGCTGGTTTCGACGACCGTGGCCGCGCCGTGCGTCACGGGCACCGGCGTGGCTGCCGCAACCAGCGCCGCAGCCGCGGCAGCCGCGGCAGCCGCGGCCGGCCGGGAAGGCGCGGCAGCCGCGGCCGGCGCGGCAGGCGCGGTAAGCCTTGCGGCGCCCACCGGCCGGACCAGGAGCCGGCCCGGCAGGGTGAGGGTCGTCGGCGCGGCCCTGGACGTCGAGAGCGTCAGCGCCATCGCGCCGGTGTTGCCCTTGTACGCCGCGTCCGACAACGACACGACGAGCTTGAGGGCGTGCCCCCTCGTAAAGCGGTGCACCGTGCCGGGAAGGGAGACCGGGACCGGCTTGGACAGGTCGGCGACGCGGATCGGGCTGATGACCCGGTGCGCGAGGACGACGGTGCCGTCGGGCGCGACGTCGTACAGCTTCACGAAGGCCACGAGCATCCCGCCCGGGCCGGCCGCGGCGGTCGCGGTCGGGGAGGACAGCCGCAAGGTTGCGGTGGGGATGCCGACGACGTCGAGGGCGTCCGCGAGCGGGCCGGTGGACAGCGAGGTGGTCGCTCCGGGGGCGTCGGTGACCGGCTGCGACTGGTCCAGGGCGGACGTCTCGGTGTAGCTCAGCGGGGCGACGCCGGCGGGCACCGCGATGGTGGCCGAGCCCGGCACGATCGCCGACTGCGAAGTGGTCAGCGCGGAGCCGGACCCGTAGAGCGTGGTCGTACCGGGAAGGGGGTAGCGGGGGGCGCTGGTGAAGGCGGGAGCCGCATTGCCCTTGTCCAGCCAGTCCCGGTAGTAGCTGAAGTCGAGGGCCGGAGCCGTGCCCGCGCCCCTGAGGTAATGGTCGAACCACGCCGTGATGACGCGGCCCTCGTAGTTGGTGTCTGGCTTGGCGAGGTCGAACTCACCGGGCACCGGGCCATGGCTGTGGCCCCACTGCTGCCAGATCAGCTTGACCGGAACCTTGCGGGCCCTCAGCGCGGTGTACGTCGCGGTGGCCTCCTGCAGGTTGAACAGGGTGTCGGCCTGCCCCTGACCCAGGAGCGTGGGGATCGTGACCTTGTCCAGGTAGGACGTGACGGAGGCGTGGCGAGCGAAGTCGATCGTGCTCTGCGTCGGAGAGCCGACGGCGTCCATCTGAGCCTTCGCGACGCAGGCCTGGTCGGCGAAGTTGGGGCACGGGCCGACCCGCGTGGGGTCCGTCCTGGCGACTGTGGCCTGTAGGCCGTCGGTGATCCCGACGCCGAAGAACAGCGTCGTCCAGTCGAACTTCTCGGTGCCCGGCGTCGCGTAGGACACGCCCGCGCCGGTCAAGGAGGTGTTGTTGGGGGCGAGGGAGTAGGCAAGGTCGTTCCACGTGATGAGCGGGACGATCGTGTCGAGCCGCGGGTCGACGCCCGCGACCGCGAACTGCACCTGGCCGCCGTAGGACCCGCCGACCATGCCGACCCGCACGTCGCCGGCATGCTTTTTGCCGTCATGGGCGATCGCGTCCCTGGTGACGTAGTCGACCTTCGTGCCGTCGTCGGCGACTTTGAGCCCTCCGAGGAAGTCGATCAACTGGCTGCCAGCGGCGCCATCGTGCTCGCGGTCGTCCAGGGTGATCTTGCAGCTGGAGCCGCTGCCCGGGACGGTCGCGTCCGACCCGAAGCCGAGCCCGGAGTACGACAGGACCACGTAGCCCTTGGTGGCGTACGCCGCTCCGAGCCCGGCCTGGTCGTGCTTGCTCCCGCCGAAGCCGTTGGTGGTGAGGATCGCGGGCGCCGGGTGCTCCTTACTGGCGCCCGCGGGCGTGTAGAGGTCGGCGTCCACGACGCACGTGGCCGGCGTCCCGAGCGCTGTCTCACTCGCCACGGTCGTCGTGATCTTCAGCGACGTCACCGTGTACGCAGGGGCGGCCGCGTGCGAGACGGCGCCGACGCCCAGCAGAGGTGCCGTGACGAGCAGGGCGAGGGCAAGGGCGGGGCGACGGTTCACGACTCTCCGAACGGCTCGGGGCGCTGGGTGTTGCTTCTGTGCTGCGTGCAACGAGCGAGCACGGCGAAGGATGTGACCCAGATCCGTGTCCCAGGTCACAGATCCGAGGTACGGCGGGCGTGGGTTACGGTCAGGCCACCGACCCCTCCAAGGAGCGCCATGAACACCGTTGCCCTGGTCGTCAAGCTCGTTGCCAAGCCGGGCCTGGAGGCAACGGTCGCGGACTTCCTCACCGGAGCCCTCGAGCTTGCCAACGCTGAGCCCGGTACCTCCGTCTGGTTTGCCCTGCGCACCGACAGCGCGACGTTCTGGATCGTGGACGCCTTCCCGAGCGACGCGGAGCGTCAGGCGCACCTGACGGGGCCGATCGCCGCGGCCCTGATGGCGAACGCCGACGCCCTGCTCGCGGTCGCACCGGAGATCATGCCGGCGGAGGTCCTCGCGGAGAAGGTCACCGCCTGACCGAGCGGGGGAAGGCAGGTGTGCCGGGTGTCGGAGCACCGTGACGGCTACTAGGCCCCTGTGTGACGGTTATGTGTCGATCGCTACGCTCGACCGAGCCTCAAGCCGGCCCCGCAGACAACAAGACAGGACCCCTCAGTGGACCTCATGGAGTACCAGGCGAAGGAGCTCTTCGCCAAGCACGGTGTGCCCGTGCTCCCCGGCGACACGGTCGACACCGCCGAGGCCGCGCGAGCTATTGCCGAGAGCATCGGCAAGCCCGTCGTCGTCAAGGCGCAGGTCAAGACCGGCGGACGCGGCAAGGCCGGTGGCGTCAAGCTGGCCGAGACGCCTGACGAGGCCGTCGCCCGTGCCACCGACATCCTCGGTCTGGACATCAAGGGTCACCTCGTTCACAAGGTCCTCGTGACCGAGGCGAGCGACATCGACAAGGAGTACTACGTCTCCTTCCTGCTGGACCGGGCCAACCGGACCTACCTGGCGATGGCGTCCGTCGAGGGTGGTATGGAGATCGAGGAGCTCGCGGTCGAACGCCCCGAGGCCCTCGCCCGGATCGCCGTCGACGCGATCACCGGGTGCGACCAGGCGAAGGCTGACGAGATCGTCGCCGCGGCCGGCTTCCCGGCCGACGTGGCCGCCGAGGTCGCCTCGGTGCTCGTCTCGCTGTGGAAGGTCTTCGTCGAGGAGGAGTGCACCCTCGTCGAGGTCAACCCACTCGTGAGGACCCCGGACGGCCGGATCGTCGCCCTCGACGGGAAGGTCACCCTCGACGCCAACGCCGAGTTCCGCCACGAGGCCGTTTTCACCGCCTACGCCGACGTCGTCGCCGAGGACGACCTCGAGGGCCGGGCGAAGCAGAAGAACCTCAACTACGTCAAGCTCGACGGGCAGGTCGGCATCATCGGAAACGGCGCGGGCCTCGTCATGAGCACCCTGGACGTCGTCGCGTACGCCGGCGAGGCGCACGGCGGCGTCAAGCCCGCCAACTTCCTCGACATCGGCGGTGGCGCCTCGGCACAGGTCATGGCCGACGGCCTCGAGATCATCTTGTCGGATCCGGACGTGAGGTCGGTCTTCGTCAACGTCTTCGGTGGGATCACCTCCTGTGACGCGGTGGCGGACGGCATCGTGCAGGCCCTGGCGATGCTCGGTGACAAGGAGACCAAGCCGCTGGTCGTACGCCTGGACGGCAACAACGTGGAGGAAGGGCACCGCATCCTCGCGGCAGCCGCCCACCCCCTCGTCACCGTCGTCGACACCATGGACGGCGCGGCCGACAAAGCCGCCGAGCTGGCAGGGGCGAAGTAGATGGCCATCTTCTTGACCGCGCAGAGCAAGGTCATCGTGCAGGGCATCACCGGCGCGGAGGGCACCAAACACACCCGTCGCATGGTGGCCTCCGGCACCAACGTCGTCGGTGGCGTCAACCCCAAGAAGGCCGGCAGCGACGTGGACGGCATCCCCGTCTTCGCCACCGTCGCCGAGGCGATGGCCGCGACCGGCGCCGACGTCACGGTGATCTTCGTCCCGCCGGCGTTCGCCAAGGGCGCCGTCGTCGAGGCGATCGACGCGGGCATCGGCTTGGCTGTCGTCATCACCGAGGGCATCCCGGTGCAGGACTCCGCCTGGTTCTGGGCCTACGCCCAGCAACAACGCGCCCAGGGGAGGGACACCCGGATCATCGGCCCGAACTGCCCGGGCCTGATCAGTCCCGGTGCAGCCAACGCCGGCATCATCCCGGCGACCATTGCGCCCACCCCCGGCAAGATCGGCCTGGTGAGCAAGTCCGGCACGCTGACCTACCAGATGATGTACGAGCTGCGGGACTTCGGCTTCACCACGGCCGTCGGTATCGGTGGCGACCCCGTCATCGGCACCACCCACATCGACTGCCTCGAGGCCTTCGAGGCCGACCCTGACACGGTCGCCATCGTGATGATCGGTGAGATCGGCGGCGACGCCGAGGAGCGGGCGGCGGACTACATCAAGGCACACGTGACCAAGCCAGTCGTCGGCTACGTCGCCGGCTTCACCGCCCCCGAGGGCAAGACGATGGGGCACGCCGGCGCCATCGTGAGCGGCTCGTCGGGCACGGCGCAGGCCAAGCAGGAAGCCCTCGAAGCCGCAGGGGTCAAGGTCGGCAAGACGCCGTCGGCGACCGCCGCCCTGATGCGCGAGATCATGCAGGGCCTCTGACACACCCCCACAGCTGGTACGACGAGGCCCGCGCTCCCACCAGGGGACGCGGGCCGGTCGATCAGGCCACGAGGTACGGCGCCCAGGTCGGGTGACCGCGGTGCATCGCGGCGAGGACCTGCGCGCGGGTCGGCACGATCGGCGTGACCGGCGGCCAGCCGAGCTCCGACAGCAGCCGGTCACCCTTGACCCCGTTGCAGCCCTTGCCCCGGCGGGTCGACTGGCAGGCCGCGACGACGTTGGACCACACGTTGGGCGGCCCGACCGAGCGGGACACCGGGATGACGTGGTCGACGCTGTCCGCCCTGGCCCGCCCGCAGTAGGCACAGAGGTAGCCGTAGACCGCGAGGACGGCGCGCTTCGTGACGGGCGCCTGGTGGCGCGGCACCACGGCGAACCGGACGAGCCGCACGACCGTGGGCTCGGCCACCGTGGTGCTCGGGGAGTGCAGGATCCGACCGGTCGTCTCGAGCGTCACGACCCGGCCGGACAGCACCAGCGTGACGGCCCTGCCGAGGTCGACGACGCACAGCGGCTCGTGGGAGGCGTTGAGGACCAGCACGTCGTCCATGTCCTCACCCTCCTCCAGCCGAGCCTAGCGCGCACGCACGCCGCGACGTGTCTCGCTACGTGGGCGCTCCAGACAGGAGCGCACGGGGGTCTTCACGGGGTCACCCTGGCGGCGGGAACGGCTTCGGTCAACGCAGTTTCGGCGTGGTGCCGGTGATCGAGGCGGGTGGACTGGGACAGTCGCAGAGCCATGACCGTCACCACGAGCAAGCCCCTCCCCGGCGGAGCCGCCCGCCCCCCGCGGAGCCGGCCTACTGGTCCTGAGCTGCGTCCCGCTCCGAACGTGCTGCTGCCCGGGCTGGTTGCGGCAGCGTGGGCGGTCGGTGCCGGACTGGTCGCTTTCGCCGTACCCGTGCTGTTGGCCTGGGCGAGCGACGGGCGCTCCGGGGCGGGGGCGGCCGAGGCCACCCGCACCGCAGGGCAGCTCTGGCTGCTGGCTCACGGCACCCCGCTGGCGCTGTCCGGTGGGTCCGTGGGGCTGACGCCCCTCGGACTGGTCGCGCTGCCGCTGCTGCTGCTGCACCGGGCCGGTCGGCACGGTGCCCGGACCGTCGGTGTGTGTTCCTCCAGGGACGCCGGTCGGCTGCTGCTCGGCACGGCGCTGTCCTACGCCCTCGCCGCCGCCGTCGTGTCGGCCTTGGCCGCGACGACGGCGGTCCGTCCCGACGCGCCCCGGGCCTTGCTGGGTGCGCTGCTGGTCGCCGCGCTCGGCGCCGGGTCGGGGATCGTGCGGGAGACCGGCCTGCCGCGCGCCGACCGGTTGCCGGACCGCGTCCGTCGTCTGGGCCGGGCGACGACGGCATCGGTGGCCGTGCTCCTGTCCGGCGGGGCGCTGGTCGTCGGCGTCAGCCTCGCGGTGCACGGCGGACGCGCGACCGCCCTGGCGGGCGCTACCCACCCCGGGCTGGTCGGTGGCCTGGGCCTGCTCGTGCTCGGACTGTCCCTCGCTCCCAACGCTGCCGTATGGGGCCTGAGCTTCGTCACCGGCCCCGGCTTTGCCGTCGGCGTCGGTACGTCGGTCGGGCCCCTGTCGAGCACCCTCGGCCCGGTGCCGGCGTTCCCGCTGCTGGCTGCCTTGCCCGGTGGGGACGTGCCGGTGTGGGTCGGGGCGTTGCTCTTGCTCGTCCCGCTCGGCGCCGGGGTCGCCGGTGGGCTGCTGGTCGCCCGCCCGCTGTCGGGTGCGGCGGGCCGGGCCGCCCTGGAGGCCTCGGCGGTCGGGCCGTGCGCCGGTGTCGTGACCGCGCTGCTGTGCCTGGTCTCGGGCGGTCCGCTCGGCGCCGGTCGCCTCGCCGCGGTCGGCCCCAGCCCGTGGCAGGTCGGTCTCGCGGTCCTGGTCGAGGTAGGCACCTCTGCCGCCGCTGCCGCGGCGATCGCCACCCACCGCCGTACCTGAGCCGGGCAGGGGCGGGTGCCGTCCCCGCTACGCTGGCCGCCCATCTCGCCCCGCCCGTTGGAGGACCGCTGTCCGCCCGCCTGGTCGTCCTCGTCTCGGGGAGCGGCACGACTCTCGAGGCGCTGCTGGACGCCTCGGACGACCCGTCCTGGGGCGCGTCGGTCGTGGCGGTTGGCGCCGACCGCGACGGCACCCTGGGGGAGAAGCGGGCGGCGGACCGGGGGATCGCCACGTTCGTCCTGAAGGTCGCCGACTACGCCTGCCGCGAGGACTGGGACGCCGCGCTGACCGAGGTCGTCGCCGCCCACGAGCCGACGCTCATCGTGCTGGCCGGGTTCATGAAGCTGGTCGGCAACGCCTTCCTCGACCGCTTCGAGGGCCGCACCCTCAACACCCACCCGGCGCTGTCGCCGAGCTTCCCGGGCATGCACGGCCCCGCTGCCGCGCTGGCCCACGGCGTCAAGGTCACCGGCTGCACGCTGTTCGTCGTCGACCATGGCATCGACACCGGACCGATCGTGGCCCAGGCCGCCGTACCCGTCCTGGATGTCGACGACGAGCACTCCCTGCACGAACGCATCAAGACGGCCGAGCGGGTGATGCTCGTCGACGCGGTCGGGCGCATCTCCCGCGCGGGTTTCACTGTCGTCGGACGAAAGGTCACCATCCCGTGAATGCCATCCCCGTGAAGCGCGCCCTCGTGAGCGTCTACGACAAGACCGGGCTCGAGGAGCTCGGCCGCGGACTGGCGAAGGCCGGCGTGGAGGTCGTCAGCACCGGCTCGACCGCCGCGCGTCTGCGCGAGGCCGGCGTGGAGGTGACGGCCGTCGATGCCCTGACCGGCTTCCCCGAGTGCCTCGACGGACGGGTCAAGACCCTGCACCCTAAGGTGCACGCCGGCATCCTCGCCGACCGCCGCCTGCCCGACCACGTGCGGCAGCTCGCCGACCTCGGCGTCGAGCCCTTCGACCTGGTGGTCGTCAACCTCTACCCGTTCACCGACACCGTTGCCTCCGGCGCGGGACCCGACGAGTGCGTCGAGCAGATCGACATCGGTGGCCCCACGATGGTCCGGGCCGCGGCCAAGAACCACCCGTCCGTCGCGGTCGTCGTCGAGCCGGCCGCCTACGCCGCGGTGCTCGAGGCCGTGGCTGCCGGCGGCTTCACCTTCGAGCAGCGCCGGGCCCTCGCGTCCAGGGCCTTCCAGCACACCGCGGCCTACGACGTGGCGGTCGCGTCCTGGTTCGCGTCCTCCTACGACTCCTCCGACGCCAGCGAGGGCTTCCCGGCCTTCCTGGGCGCGACCTACGCGCGCTCCGAGGTGCTGCGGTACGGCGAGAACCCCCACCAGAAGGCCGCCCTCTATGTCGGTGCGGACGCGAAGCAGTCCCTCGCCACCGCGACCCAGCTGCACGGAAAGGCGATGTCCTACAACAACTACGTCGACACCGACGCGGCGCTGCGGGCGGCCAACGACTTCTCCGGCACCACGGTCGCGATCATCAAGCACGCCAACCCGTGCGGCATCGCGACCGGCGCGACCGTGGAGGAGGCACACGCCAAGGCGCACGCCTGCGACCCGGTGTCGGCCTTCGGCGGCGTCATCGCCGTCAACGCGCCCGTCTCGCTGAAGATGGCCGAGCAGGTCGCGGAGATCTTCACCGAGGTCATCGTCGCGCCGTCCTACGAGGAGGGGGCGGTCGAGGTCCTGTCGCGCAAGCCCTCGATTCGGGTGCTGCAGACCACGGGGCACCCCGGAGGTCTCGACGTCAGACACATCTGCGGCGGCGTCCTGGTCCAGGAGTTCGACGCGGTGACCGCCCCGGGCGACGACCCGTCGGCCTGGACCCTCGTGACCGGTGAGCCCCTCCAGGACCTGTCCGACCTCGAGTTCGCCTGGCGCGCCGTCCGGGCCGTGAAGTCCAACGCCATCCTGCTCGCGTCCGGCGGTGCGACCGTCGGTGTCGGCATGGGACAGGTCAACCGGGTCGACTCGGCGAAGCTCGCCGTCGCCCGTGCCGGTGACCGGGCCGTCGGGGCCGTGGCTGCGTCGGACGCGTTCTTCCCCTTCGCCGACGGGCTCCAGGTGCTGCTCGACGCGGGCGTCAAGGCCGTCGTGGAGCCCGGCGGGTCGGTCCGCGACGAGGAGGTCATCGCCGCCGCCAAGGCTGCCGGTGTCACGATGTACTTCACCGGCACGCGGCACTTCTTCCACTAGGTCGCCTGCCTCATGGGCGGGGCTCAGGGGCGCGAGCGCAGCGCCAGGATCGTCAGTCCCGCGCCGAGCGTCACCAGGGTCGCGACCGTCGACAGCACGTTGCGGCGGCGGCGGGCCACCTCGTCGTCATACCAGGTGGCGTCGACGAGGCGGTTCCCGTGGGCGTCGATGCCCTGCTGGCGCAGTGCGCGATCGCGAAGCTGGTGACGCAAGAACGCGCTGACCGCACCGAGCACCGCGACCAGGGCGACGAGGCGGTTGGCGTCCCCGCCGACGGCCGCTGCCAGCAACCCCCCGGACATCATGATCAGGGCCAGGGCGGGCAGGCCCTGCCGGAGCAACCACCCGCGGCGGACGATGTCGTCGAGGACCCATTCCAGGTGGGCAGGACCGACCCGCCACCCGACGAGGCGGTAGGCGAGCAGGACGGCCGGCGGCGGGGGTACGGGCACGGTCATGAGGTTAGGCTCTCGCGACGTGACCTCCCTCGCCCTCGTGACGACCCGATGACCGCCCGCCTGCTCCCGGGCGCGCCCGTCGCGGAGGCGGTGTTCGCCGACCTGGTCCCGCGGATCGCCGCCCTCAAGGCCGCCGGCGTCACCCCCGGTCTTGGCACCATCCTGGTCGGGGACGACAGCGCCAGCGTCGGTTACGTCGGGATGAAGATGGCCAAGGCCACCGAGCTCGGCCTGGGCAGCCCGCACGCCCACCTGCCGCAGGACGCGACGACCGCCGAGGTCATTGCCGTCATCCGTCGCTTCAACGACGACCCCGCCGTCACCGCCATGATCTTCCAGCACCCCACGCCGCCGCAGGTGGACTTCGACGCTGCGCTGTCGGAGATCGATCCCGACAAGGACAACGACGGCATGCACCCGACCAACATGGGTCGGCTCGCGCTCGGCCTGCCCGGACCGGTGCCCTGCACACCGGCCGGCATCGAGGCGCTCCTGGCCCACTACGAGATCGCGATCAGCGGCAAGGAGGTCTGCATCCTGGGGCGGGGTACGACGCTGGGCCGGCCCCTGTCGCTGCTGCTGACCCAGAAGCGGCCCACCGCCAACGCCGCCGTCACCGTCGTCCACACCGGCGTGCCGGACTGGGACGTCTACACCAGGCGGGCGACGGTGGTCGTCGCCGCTGCCGGCGTACCGGGGATCTTGCAGCCTCAGCACATCACGCCCGGTGCGACGGTCATCGGCGGAGGGGTCCGTTACGAGGGCAGGCGCCTTCTTCCGGACGTCGACGAAGCCTGCAACGAGGTCGCCGGGGCCATCACGCCCCGCGTCGGGGGGGTCGGCCCGACAACCGTCGCGATGCTGTTCCGCAACTGCATCGAGATGGCGGAGCGGGCCGCCGGCATGCGCGACTAGCTGGCGCGGCTCATGTCGCCCTCGCCGTCACCCGGCAGGGGTCGCACGACCCCGGCGCTGATGACCTCGTTGGCCAGGCGGGTGCGCCGGTTGACGCCTTCGGCGATGCGGAACTTCTGGTAGAGGCGAAGCAGGTGCTGCTTGACGGCGGCCTCGGTCACGACGAGCTCGTCGGCGATGTCTCGGGCCGTGGCGGGGGCGACGAAAGCGTCCTGCTGGAGCGCCGGTCGGCACAGCGAGGTGAGCACCTCGATCTCGCGGCGGGTCAGGTCGGGGGCGGAGATGCGACGCAGCTCGACCGTGTCGTCGACCTGGGCCACGAGCCCGGCCACCCGGGAACGGACGGTCCCGAAGGACAGCACGTCGCCCTCGACCAGAACGCGCTTTCCCACCGGGCGGCCGTTGACGCGGGTCCCGTTGGCGGACAGTCCGAGGTCGCACACGTAGACGTGCGGCCCACGGCGGATGATCTCGGCATGCAGGCGCGACACGCTGGGGTCCTCGAGCGCGATGTCCACGCCGTCGCCGCGGCCGACCGTCGTCAGAGGGTCAAGAAGCGCGAAGCTCTCCCCGTTCTCCTCGAGTCGAAGGTAGGGCGTGTCCACGTGCGTCCTCCTTGAGCGTCGTGGATCGCGGGCTGGGTGCCGCGTGCTGGATGTAGCCGTGCGATCCGCTGCTGCCGGCCCGGATGTGGACCTGTCAAAGGCACGTGCGGTGCCTCTCCCCTCAGCCCGTACCCGGCTCTCTCGACGTCACACCCCGCCCGAGGTCGCTACTGTTCGCGGGGAACCTGGAGGCCTGCGTGACCGCCCTGACGGACCTGCGTCCGACGCTCGACCCGACCCACCTCGTGGTGGCCCGGTGGCCGGCGGGCTGGCGCCCGGAGCTGCTGCCGGCCGGATTCTTCGGACTGGTCGAGGACGAGGACGAGGTCACCCTTGTCTGTGCCGAGTCAGCCCTTGACGCCCTCGGCGAGCCGGCGCAGGTCGAGGTCGGCTGGCGTCGGGTCACCTTTGCCGGGCCGCTGCCCTGGGAGCAGGTCGGGTTCCTGGCCGACGTCGCGACGCGCCTGGCGGGCGCCCAGATCCCGTTCACCAGCATGGCTGGGTTCACCACGGACCACGTGCTCGTCCGTGCCGCCCAGGCCGACCTGGCAGTGGCGGTGCTCCGCGGGGACGAGCCCCCGCCGCCCCGGCCGGGCACGACCAACCCGTGAGCGCCAGGAAGTACCTCGCCGAGCTGCCCGCCGCCTCGGTCCTGCTGGTCGTCGCGACCGGGTTGTTCGGGGCAGGCGTCCTGCACGCCTGGCGGGTCGGCTCGCTGGTTCTGGGCCTCGGGTTCTGCCTCGGCGCGGCCCTACGCCTCACGCTGCCCGCCCGGCAGCTGGGGCTGCTCGTGGTGCGGTCCCGAGGAGTCGATGCGGCAGTGCTGCTGGTTTTCGGCTTCGGGCTGGTGGTCCTCGCGAACACCATCCCGGGGACCACGTGATCGGACCTCCTAGGCTGTCGTACGAGCCTCCCGGGTGACCGGTGAGCCCACGAAGCACTCAGGTAGGAGCCCTCCATGGCCAGCAGCGTCACCCCCGTCACCGTCACCGTCACCGGAGCGGCCGGCCAGATCGGCTACGCGTTGCTGTTCCGGATCGCGAGCGGGCACCTGCTGGGACCGAACACGCCGGTGCGGCTGCGACTGCTGGAGATCACCCCCGCGCTCAAGGGCGCGGAGGGCACCGCGATGGAGCTCGACGACTGCGCGTTCCCGCTGCTGGCGGGGATCGACATCACCGACGACCTCAAGACCGCCTTCGACGGCTCCAACGTCGGCCTGCTGGTCGGTGCCCGTCCGCGCGGCCCGGGCATGGAGCGCGGTGACCTGCTCAGCGCCAACGGCAGCATCTTCGGCCCGCAGGGCAAGGCCATCAACGCGCACGCCGCCAGCGACATCAAGGTCCTCGTCGTCGGCAACCCGGCCAACACCAACGCCCTCATCGCCCAGCAGAACGCCCCCGACGTCCCGGCCGGCCGCTTCACCGCCATGACCAGGCTCGACCACAACCGGGCCCTCAGTCAGCTGTCCGCCAAGCTGACCGTGCCGGTCGGCGAGATCAGCCAGATGACGATCTGGGGCAACCACTCCGCGACGCAGTACCCCGACCTCTACACCGCCCAGGTCGGTGGCAGGAGCGCGGCGGAGCAGGTCGATGAGGCGTGGCTCAAGGACACCTTCATCCCGACCGTCGCCAAGCGCGGCGCGGCGATCATCGAGGCTCGAGGGGCATCGTCGGCGGCGTCCGCCGCGAACGCCGCGATCGACCACGTCCACGACTGGGTCAACGGCACCGGCTGGACCTCTTCGAGTGTCGCCTCCGACGGCTCCTACGGTGTCCCCGAGGGCCTCATCAGCTCCTTCCCGTGCCGCGCCAGGGACGGCGAGTGGGAGATCATCCAGGGCGTCGACATCAACGACTTCAGCCGCTCCAAGATCGACGCGTCGGTCGCCGAGCTGGCCGACGAGCGCGACGCCGTCCGTGAGCTCGGGCTCCTCTGATGGTCGATCCGATGAAGATCATCTACACCTACACCGACGAGGCACCAGCGCTGGCCACGCACTCGTTGCTGCCCATCATCGAGGCCTACGCCGAGAAGGTGGGCGTCGAAGTCGAGACCCGTGACATCTCCCTGGCCGCAAGGGTTCTCGCTGCTTTCGACCTCGCGCCCGATACGCTGGCGGAGCTCGGTGAGCTGGCCAGGACCCCCGAGGCCAACATCATCAAGCTCCCCAACGTCAGCGCCTCCGTCCCGCAGCTGAAGGCTGCGGTCGCGGAGTTGCAGGCTGCCGGCTTCGCGCTCCCCGACTACCCCGAGGCCCCCGTCACCGACGCGGAAACGAGGGCCCGCACCGCCTACGACGCCGTGAAGGGCAGTGCCGTCAACCCGGTCCTGCGCGAGGGAAACTCCGACCGGCGCGCGCCGCTGTCGGTCAAGGGCTACGCCAGGAAGCACCCGCACTCGATGGGTGCCTGGAGCAGCGACTCCAAGAGCCGCGTCGTGACCATGACCGACGGCGACTTCCGCCATTCCGAGACCTCGGTGACCCTTCCAGCAGCGGACACCCTGCGCATTGAGCTCGTCACGGCTGACGGCACGACCGTCCTCAAGCAGGGCCTGCTGGTCCTGGCCGGGGAGATCGTCGACGCGGCCGTCATGCACGAGGCCGCGCTGCGGGCCTTCCTCGTCGAGCAGGTGGCGGCCGCAAAGGCCGAGGGTGTGCTGTTCTCGGTGCACCTGAAGGCGACCATGATGAAGGTCTCCGACCCGATCATCTTCGGCCACGTCGTCAAGGCCTACTTCGCCGACGTCTTCACCACGTACGGCGAGGAGCTCGCCTATGTCGGTGCGAGCCCGAACGACGGGCTGGCCTCGGTCCTGACCGCACTGGACAAGCTCCCGACCGACACCCGCGCCGCCATCGAGAAGGCGATCACGGCCACGTACGAGAGCGGTCCGGACCTCGCGCAGGTCGACTCGAGCAAGGGCATCACGAACCTGCACGCGCCGAGCGACGTCATCATCGACGCCTCGATGCCGGCCGCGATCCGTTCCAGCGGCCAGATGTGGAACGCCGCAGACGCCCTCCAGGACACCCTCTACGTCATCCCGGACTCCTCCTACGCGCCGCTCTACGCCGAGACGGTCGACTTCTGCCGGACCCATGGCGCGTTCGACCCGACGACGATGGGGACGACCCCCAACGTCGGGCTCATGGCGCAGCAGGCCGAGGAGTACGGCAGCCACGACAAGACGTTCGAGATTGCCGACACCGGCACCGTGCAGGTGGTCAACGCGGCCGGCGAGGTGCTGCTGTCCCAGGAGGTTGCCGCCGGTGACATCTTCCGGGCCTGCCAGACCAAGGACGCCCCCGTCACCGACTGGGTCCAGCTGGCCGTGACGCGGGCTCGTGCCACCGGCTCCCCGGCGGTGTTCTGGCTGGACGAGACGCGCGCCCACGACGCCGAGGTCCTCACCAAGGTCCGCGCCGTCCTGGCGACGCTCGACACCGACGGCCTCACCCTTGAGTTCCTCGACGTGGCTGCGGCCACCCGCTACACCCTGGAGCGGGCCGCCAAGGGCGAAGACACGATCAGTGTCACCGGCAACGTGCTCCGGGACTACCTCACCGACCTGTTCCCGATCCTCGAGCTCGGGACCAGCGCCAAGATGCTCAGCATCGTGCCGCTGATGGCCGGTGGCGGTCTGTTCGAGACCGGTGCCGGTGGCTCGGCCCCCAAGCACGTCCAGCAGCTCGTCAAGGAGGACTACCTGCGGTGGGACTCCCTCGGGGAGTTCCTCGCGCTGGCGGTCTCCTTCGAGTTCCTCGGCGACAAGACCGGGAACGCGCGCGCCGCGCTGCTCGGCCGCACGCTCGACGCGGCGACCGGCCGGCTGCTCGAGCAGAACAAGAGCCCGGCCCGCAAGGTGGGCCAGATCGACAACCGCGGCTCGCACTTCTACCTCGCCCTGTACTGGGCGCAGGCCCTCGCTGGGCAGACCGACGACCCGGAAGTGGCCGCGCTGTTCACGGCCCTCGCTGCGCGGCTCGCGGCGGACGAGGACGTCATCACGACGGAGCTGCTCGCCGTACAGGGAAAGCCGGCGGACATCGGCGGCTACTACTACGTGGACAAGGCCAAGACCGACGCAGTCATGCGCCCGAGCGCGACGTTCAACGCCGCGCTCGCGTCGTTCTGACCGACCTCCGTCCCCGGATAGGCTGGCGTCGTGGACCATCCTCCGAGTAGACCGGCGCGACCACGGAACGACGTGGTCGCGCCGTGAACGACATCCTCATCAGCATCGGGCTCATCCTGGTGCTGATCTTGTTCGGGGGGGTCTTCGTCGCCGGCGAGATCGCCCTGGTGAGCCTGCGGGAGAGCCAGGTCCGCAACCTCGCCGAAGGTGGTCGCCGGGGTGAGCGGGTCGCGGCCCTGACCGCGACGCCCAACCGCTTCCTCGCGGCGGCGCAGATCGGCGTGACGTTTGCAGGCTTCATGTCGGCGGCGTTCGGCGAGGCCCGGCTGTCGAGCCACCTCAAGCCCGTCCTCGAGGACGCGGGGGTGTCCTCCGGCGTTGCCGAGGTGCTGGCCCTGGTGCTGATCACGCTGATGATCAGCTATGTCGCCATCGTCGTCGGTGAGCTGGTGCCGAAGCGGCTGGGCCTGCAGCGGGCCGAAGGCGCAGCGATGCTGCTGGCGCCGTTCCTGGACCGCTTCGCCACGATCATGCGACCGGTCGTGTGGGTCCTGAGCCGAAGCACCGACATCGTCGTACGCGCCCTCGGTGGGGACCCCGGCGCCAAGCGGGACGCCATCACCGAGGAGGAGCTGCGGGGCCTCGTCGCGAGCCACGAGTCGCTGACCAAGGACGAGCGCAAGCTCATCGACGAGGTGTTCGCGGCAGGGGAGCGGCAGCTGCGCGAGGTGATGATCCCGCGGACCGAGGTGGAGTTCCTCGACAGCGCGATGACGGTGGCCCGGGCCGCCAAGGTCACCTCGACCGCGCCGCACTCGCGCTACCCCGTCACCAAGGCCTCGCAGGACGACATCTTGGGCTTCGTGCACGTCCGTGACCTGTTGATGCCCGCGGCCCAGGCCCGCACCACCAAGGTGGTCGACGTCACCCGCGAGGTGAAGCTGCTGCCCGGCACCAAGAAGGTGCTGCCGGCCATGTCGGAGATGCGCCGTGAGGGCCACCACCTCGCGATCGTCGTCGACGAGTACGGCGGCACCGCCGGCATCGTCACCCTCGAGGACCTCATCGAGGAGGTCATCGGCGACATCCGTGACGAGTACGACGCTCCTGGAGCCGACCCCCTGCGCTTTCGTGGGGGAGAGGTCGAGGCGGACGGCCTGCTCAACCTCGACGAGGTCGAGGAGCAGACGGGCGTCACGCTTCCCGAGGGGCCGTACGAGACCCTGGCAGGCTTCGTGATGGCCTCTCTCGGTCACGTTCCGCGGGTCGGGGAAGCCGTCGAGGCTGACGGCCACCGGCTCGAGGTCAGCGAGCTCGACGGCCGAAGGGTCGCGAGGGTGCGCGTCACCCCCGTGCTTCACGAGACCGAGAGCGACGGTTCCTGACACAGTGCCCCGTCACACAGCTTCAGGGAGGACGCAGCGGATGCCCGGCACGAGCATTCTCGGGTACGACCTTCCCACCACCGTGGCCGGCTGACGTGGGCAAGCGGTTCTCGTTGAACGTGGACAGCGAGGTCGACGTCGAAGCGGTGTACGCCGTGCTGTCCGGCCCCGACTGGGCGCGACAGCGCGGGGCGGCCCTCGGCGACGACTCCGAACTCCTCTCGCGGGTCGTGACCACGGACGGAGGGGTCACTCTCGTCATCACCAGGGCGGTGCCGGCCGGCGGGCCAGGGTTCCTGCAGCGGCTCCTGCCGTCCAACCCACGGGCGACGACCACCGACATCTGGGCTCCCTCCGTCGACGGGGTCCGCCGCGCCACCTGGAGCGCCGTCCTCGCCGGCGCGCCAGCCTCGCTGCGCGGCACCATGACCCTCGAGCCCACGCCCACCGGTAACCGCTACACCATCGACGGGGAGGTGCGCGTACCCGTGCCCCTGATCGGCGGCAAGGCGGAGTCGTTCCTCGCCGACCAGCTCGCCCGGCTCGCTGCCGCCGAGGCCCGGGTCGTCCATCAGGTCCTCAACGCCTGAGCTTGCGGACGACCTCCCCCGCCATGGCGCGCACGAGCGGCGCCGTGATCAGGCCACGACCGAGGCCGACCTCGACCAGGGCGTCCATCGCCGCCGTCGAACGGGCGGCTGCCCGCACCCCGCCCTCCAGGACCCGTGGGCTCGCCACCAGCCGGGAGAGAAAGGTCGTGTGCCGCAGGTGCGTCCCCAGCTCCTGCCTCAACGCACCGCGGTACGACGTCCCCGCGTCGCCCGCGCCCACCGCGGCCGCTCCGGCCAGGCGACCGGACAGCAGGGCGTAGAAGATCCCCTCCCCGGTCAGCGGGTTGACGAGCGAAGCGGCGTCGCCGGCGAGCAGCACCCGCCCATCGGGCTGCACGGGGCGAGCCGTGGACAGGGGCAGGTGGTGGGAGCGGAGGCGCTGGGCCCCTGCGGCCTCGGGCAGCAGCTCCACGAGCCGGGACTGCAGGGCGTCCTTGCCGTGGTCGAGGGCCGCCAGGTGCGACAGGAGCATCCCGAAGCCGACGTTCGCGGTGCCGTCCCCGGCGTCGAACCGCCACGCGTAGGCCGGCCAGTCGCGGCCGTCCATCACGATCAGCTGCTCGGGATCGCTCGTCTGCCAGGGGATGTAGCCGCGGACGGCAACGGCAACCGTCGAGGCATCCTGGCGCGGGAAGCCCAGCAGCCGACGGGTCACGCCGTTGGCCCCGTCCGCGCCGACGATCACGTGGGCCTCGATCGAGCCGTCCAGCACGACCCGGTCAGGCCGCAGCTCCAGCGACCTCACCGTGTGCCGTCGGAGCTCGGCTCCGCGCGCGACCGCGCTCGCGACGAGCCTCGCGTCGAACACGGTGCGGGGTAGGACCACGTCGGGTCGTCTCAGGGTCGACGCGGCCTCGACCCCTCGCGGGGAGACCAGGCGCAGCCGGGAGACCGGTGCGCGGTCGGCGAGGACGTGCGCTGCCCCGAGGCGGGCCAGCTCGTCCAGCGCGTGCGGCGCGATCCCGTCCCCGCAGGACTTGTCGCGGGGGAAGTCGCTGCGGTCCAGCAACAGGACCCGGGCGCCGGGACGTGAGCGCAGCGCGCTGAGTGCCGCCGCGGCACCTGCCGGACCGGCGCCGACCACCACCACGTCGTACATGTGGTGAACAGTAGGTCCCGGCTCTGAGAGACTGGAAGGCATGTCCTCTCGACCACGTGTGCTCTCCGGGATCCAGCCGACAGGTGCGGGCAAGCACCTCGGCAACTACCTCGGGGCGGTGCGGTACTGGGTCTCGATGCAGGACGAGAACGAGTGCTTCTACTTCATCGCCGACCTGCACTCCCTCACCGTCACGCCGGACCCCGCGGAGCTTCGCGCGCAGACCCGAAAGCTCATCGCCGAGCTGCTCGCCATGGGTGTCGACCCGGACCGCAGCACGCTGTTCCTGCAGAGCCACCTGCCCGAGCATGCGGAACTCGGCTGGGTGCTGTCGTGCCTCACCGGATTCGGTGAGGCCAGCCGCATGACGCAGTTCAAGGACAAGGGTGGCGGCAACGGCGGCAATGTAGGCCTGTTCAACTACCCCATCCTGCAGGCCGCCGACATACTGCTCTACCAGGCCAACCGGGTGCCCGTCGGTGAGGACCAGCGCCAGCACCTCGAGCTCACCCGTGACCTGGCCCAGCGCTTCAACCACCGGTACGGCGCCACGTTCACCGTCCCGGACCCCTACGTGCAGAAGACCGCCGAACGCATCAAGGACCTGCAGGACCCGACCGCGAAGATGAGCACCTCCAAGGGCGGCCCGGGCACCCTGTGGGTGATCGAGGACGACAAGGCGACCGTGAAGAAGCTGAAGAGCGCCGTCACCGACACCGGGCGAACGGTCACCTACGACGTCGACACCAAGCCGGGCATCAGCAACCTGCTGACGATCCTGTCGGTGGCGACGGGCACGGCCGTCCCCGACCTGGAAGCGCAGTTCGACGGCAAGGGCTACGGCGACTTCAAGGTGGCGGTTGCCGAGGCGGTCCTCGGGCAGTTCGCTCCGATCCGGCAGCGCTTCGCGGAGCTCATCGCCGATCCCGGCTACCTCGACGAGGTGGTCAAGCACGGGGCGGCCCGGGCCCGGGAGGTGGCGTCGGTGACGATGGCGATGGTGCGGGAGCGGGTCGGCCTGCTGTCGACGAGCTAGCCGATGACGTCCTCCCGTCGGGACATCGGGGTCGCCATCGGCATCCCCGAGCCGTACACCACCGAGCTCCAAGGCTGGCGAGAGCGGCTGGGTGACCCCCATGCCGCCGACATCCCGCCCCACGTCACCCTGCTCCCACCCACGTCGTTCAGCACCCGCGACCTGGCTGGCGTCGAGCGGCACCTGCAGTCGATCGCGGAGCGGGGCCGGCCCTTCGTGATCCACCTGCGCGGCAGTGGAACCTTCCGGCCGCTCTCGCCGGTCGTGTTCGTGACGCTGGCGCAGGGGATCAGCGACTGCGAGCAACTCGAGGCCAAGGTGCGGTCCGGGGTCCTTGCCCGCAAGGTGAGCTTCCCGTATCACCCGCACGTGACCGTGGCCCAGGACCTGCCCGAGGCGTCCCTGGACAGGGCCTTCGACGGGCTCGCTTCGTACGACGCGAGGTTCCGGGTCTGGGGGTTCTCGCTGTTCGAGAAGGGCCGCGACCGGGTCTGGCGACCGCAGCGGGACTTCCCGTTCGGTGCGCCGCGCCCCGGTCCCGCGCTTGCTCCTGGGCTGCCGGGGTAGGGGCGGCACGTGATCACCCGGCTCCGCCAGCGACTGCCGCTGCTCGACCATGTCGTCCGCACCTACGCCCGTTACCAGGCGGACACCGGTGACCGGCTGGCTGCGGCGGTCGCCTACTACTGGTTCCTGTCGCTGTTCCCGATCCTGCTGCTTGCCATCTATGTCTTCCGGCAGGTCAACGGCGACTCCGCGGCGTCCGATGTGCAGTCCGGCTTGTCGGGCTACCTGCCGGGGGAGCTGGTCACGACGATCAGCACCACGATCGGCAGGAACGCCGGTACGGCGGGGCTGCTCGGCGTCGCAGGCCTGCTGTTCGCCGGCCTGGGCTGGATCGACGCGCTGCGTTCAGCGATTCGTGCCGTCTGGCACCGCCCCACGACGCCCCGCAACCTCGTCGTGCGCAAGCTCGTCGACATCGCCGCCCTCCTCGGTCTGCTCGCCACCATCTCCGCGTCGGTCTTCGTCACCGGGCTCGCGGGCAGCGGCCCGGCCCTCGTGCTGTCCCAGGCCGGAGTCGACAAGACCAGCGCGGCCGTGGCCTTCACCAAGGTGTTGGGCATCGCCCTGGCGGCCCTCGCTGATGTGTTCCTGTTCCTGTTCCTGTTCCTGCGGCTCGCGCGTGTCCAGACGCCCTTCCGGCAGGTCCTGAAGGGAGCCGTCTTCGGGGCCGTCGGGTTCGGCCTGCTCAAGCTCGTCGGCGGCTACTACGTGCAGCACACGACCCGGAAGGGCGAGGCGACGTACGGCACCTTCGCGGTCGTCGTCGGTCTGCTGCTGTTCCTCAACCTCGTCTCACGCCTGGTCCTGTACGCCGCGGCCTTCGCCGTGACAGATTCCCCTCAGCCGGCGCCCGACGAGGACCCGAGGGAAGGCTCGTGGCAGCGGCGGCAGGAGACTGTTTCCTCGGGCAACGCCGCTCGGGAGGCCCCGGTTCTGGCGGGTCTGCATACCCCGGAGCGGGTCGTACCGGCGGGGGCGCAGCAGGTCCAGCGGGCCGCCAGGGTCCTCGCCGGCACCGGTTTCGCCGTGGCCCTTGGGGTGGCGGTCTATGGCCTACGGACCGTCCAGAGCGTGCTCCGCCGCTGAACGACCTCGAGCCCGCGCAGGTCTACAGCTTGGGGAGGGTGAGCTTGCCACGTCGGTTGCGTGAGCGGCCGCGCAGCAGGCCCCCCGCGAGGACGGCGATCCCGCCGCCGACGATCCCGGTGGGGAGAAGCGGCAGGCCGCCTTCCCTGGTGGTCGACAGGCGGGCAGGGGGGGCCGGGAAGGCAGCGGCCGCGCTCGGTGCAGGACTCGGGGACTCCGTTCCGACAGGGCCCACCAGGCTCCCGACGGGCGTCACCCCGGCCTTGGTCGCGGCAAAACCCCAGTCGAGCAGGGCTGCGGCCTCGGGCCAGTAACGAGGCTCGGTGCGCAACAGGGTCACGATGAGGGTGTGGCTGCCGCGCGTGGCGGCGCCGATGAACGTCGCACGCGCCTTGTTGGTGTAGCCGTTCTTGATGCCGATCGCGCCGGGGTAGTTGTACAGCAGCTTGTCGTGGCTGCTGAGCGCGATCCGGGCCCGCCCGATGCTGCGCACCGAGGAGTGCTTCGTGGCGACGTACCTGCGGAAGTCGGGCAGTTGCATCGCGGCACGGCCGATCAGCGCGAGGTCGTAGGCGCTCGTGAGCTGGTGTGGGTCGTCGAGGCCGTTGGCGTTGACGGCGTGGGTGTCCAGGGCCCGCAGCCGCGCTGCTTCGGCGTTCATCTGCCGGACGGTCTGCGGGATGCCGCCGTTGGCGGTCGCCAGCGTGTTGGCGGCGTCGTTTCCCGAGACCACCAGCATGGCCGTGAACAGCTCCGACGTGCGGTAGCGCAAGGTCTCCTTGAGTCCCACCTTGGAGCCGTCGACGTTGACGTCCTCCCAGGTCGGAATAACGATCCGCTTCGCGTCCAGCCGGGGGATCAGGGTCTCTGCCGTGAGCACCTTGAGCGTGCTGGCGGGCGCGAAGCGGCCGTGTGGGTCCTTCGCGGCCAGCACCTCGCCGGTGGTCAGGTCGGCGAGCAGCCAGCCGGCAGCCACCGTGGGCGGCAGCGCGGGGGCGCCGGCGGCCACGACGACGCGGTTGCCGGCGAGCTTTTCGCCCCCCACCGTGGCAGCGGCGCCAGCACCCGCCTGGGGGACGGTCAGGACGAGCGGAAGGAGCAGGCCGGCAGTGACCAGAAGGCCTCGAGGGGTCCGCATGATGGCGAGACGATACCGGAACAGGGTCGCTGTCCGGTTCCCGGGACGGATGGCGCCGCTCAGACCTTGCGGAAGATCAGGGCGCGTTTGACCTCTTGGATGGCCTTGGTGACCTGGATGCCGCGGGGGCATGCGTCGGTGCAGTTGAAGGTCGTCCGGCAGCGCCAGACGCCCTCCTTCTCGTTCAGGATCTCGAGTCGCTCGTCGGCGCCCTCGTCGCGGCTGTCGAAGATGAAGCGGTGCGCCATCACGATCGCCTGCGGTCCGAAGTAGGCCTCATCGTTCCAGAACACCGGACAGGACGTCGTGCAGGCCGCGCACATGATGCACTTGGTCGAGTCGTCGAAGCGGGCCCGGTCCTCGGCCGACTGCAGCCGCTCACGGGTCGGTTCGTTGCCGGACGTGATGAGGAACGGCTTGATGCTCTTGAACGCCTCGAAGAACGGGTCCATGTCCACGACGAGGTCCTTCAGGACCGCGAGGCCCTTGATGGGCTCCACCGTGATGGTGGTCCCGAGGTCCTTGACGAGGACCTTGCACGCCAGTCGGTTGACCCCGTTGACGCGCATCGCATCCGATCCGCAGACGCCATGGGCGCACGAGCGGCGGAAGGTCAGCGAGCCGTCGAGGTACCACTTGACGTGGTGCAGGGCGTCGAGCAGGCGGTCGCCCTTCTCGACGGGGACGGCGAACTCCTGCCAGTTGGGCTCCGGGTCGACCTCCGGGTCGTATCGCCGGATCTTCAACGTCACCAGACGCTGGTGGTCAGCCACCTCGACGGCGGGACGCTCCTCGGTGACAGTCATCTAGTACTTACGCTCCATCGGCTGGTAGCGGGTCTGGACGACGGGCTTGTAGTCCAAGCGGATGTCGCCGCCCTCCCGGTAGGCCATCGTGTGGCGCATGAAGTTGACGTCGTCGCGGTGCGGGAAGTCCTCACGGAAGTGGCCTCCGCGGGACTCGTTGCGGGCCTTGGCGGACACCACCATCACCTCGGCCAGGTCGAGCAGGAAGCCCAGCTCGACGGCCTCGAGGAGTTCGGTGTTGTAGCGCAGCCCCCGGTCGGAGACGCCCACGTTGACGTAGCGCGCCTTGAGGCCGGCGATGTCCACCTCGGCCTGCTTGAGGGTCTCCTCGGTGCGGTAGACCGATGCGTTCGCGTCCATCGTCTCCTGCAGCTCCGACCGGATGGCGGCGACGTTCTCGGTGCCGCCGCCGTCGCGCAGCCGCTGCAGCAGGACCTCGACGTCGCCCACCGGGTTGTCCGGCAGGTCGACGTGCGCGGCGAGCGAGTTGGCGTACGCCGCAGCGGAGAGCCCACCGCGCCGACCGAAGACGTTGATGTCGAGCAGTGAGTTGGTGCCGAGGCGGTTGGCGCCGTGCACGGACACGCACGCGACCTCGCCGGCCGCGAACAGCCCCGGCACGATGTCGGTGTTGTTGCGCAGAACCTGCGCCTCGATGTTGGTGGGCACACCGCCCATCGCGTAGTGCGCGGTCGGCTGGATCGGGATCGGGTCCGTGTAGGGCTCGATGCCGAGGTAGGTGCGGGCGAACTCGGTGATGTCAGGGAGCTTCGCGTCGAGCTGCTCCGGTGGCAGGTGTGTCAGGTCAAGGAAGACGTGGTCACCTGCGGGCCCGCAACCGCGGCCGGCCCGGATCTCGGTGTAGATGGCCCTGGCGACCATGTCACGCGGCGCGAGGTCCTTGATGGTGGGGGCATAGCGCTCCATGAAGCGCTCGCCGTCCTTGTTCCTCAGGATGCCGCCCTCACCGCGGGCTCCCTCGGTCAGGAGGATCCCCATCTTCCAGATACCGGTCGGGTGGAACTGGTAGAACTCCATGTCCTCCAACGGGATCCCACGGCGGTAGATGATCCCCATGCCGTCCCCGGTGAGGGTGTGGGCGTTCGAGGTCACCTTGAAGACCTTGCCGTAGCCGCCGGTCGCGAACAGCACCGACTTGGCCTGGAAGACGTGCAGCTCACCGGTCGCGAGCTCGTAGGCGACGACACCCGCGGTGGCCCCGCCGTTCATCAGCAGGTCCAAGACGTAGTACTCGTTGAAGAACTCGATGCCCTCCTTCACGCACTGCTGGAAGAGCGTCTGCAAGATCATGTGGCCGGTGCGGTCGGCGGCGAAGCAGGACCGTCGCACGGCGGCCTCGCCATGGTTGCGGGTGTGGCCACCGAAGCGGCGCTGGTCGATCCGGCCCTCGGGGGTGCGGTTGAACGGCAGGCCCATCTTCTCGAGGTCCAGGACCGCGTCGATCGCCTCCTTGCACATCACCTCGGCGGCGTCCTGGTCGACCAGGTAGTCACCGCCCTTGATGGTGTCGAAGGTGTGCCACTCCCAGTTGTCCTCCTCGACGTTGGCCAGGGCAGCGCACATGCCGCCCTGGGCCGCGCCGGTGTGGGACCGCGTCGGGTAGAGCTTGGTGAGCACGGCGGTGCGCGAGCGCTTGCCGGCCTCCAGCGCTGCTCGCATGCCCGCGCCACCGGCGCCGACGATGATCGTGTCGTACTTGTGGAACGAGACCATGGTCAGACCTACTTGATGCTCGGGTCGAAGGTGAAGATGACGAGCGTCCCCAGCACCAGCACCAGGAAGGCGGAGGTGTAGAGCAACATCTTCAGCCAGAAGCGCGAGGAGTCGCGCACGGCGTAGTCATTGATGATCGTGCGGAGTCCGTTGGTGCCGTGCAACTCGGCGAGCCAGAGCTGTGACAGGTCCCAGGTGCGCCAGAACGGCGACGCCCAGCGGCCCGCGACGAAACCGAAGTTGATCCGCTGAACACCACCGTCGAGGACGTTCATGATCAGCAGATGGCCGAGCACGAGGACGATGAGCAGCAGCCCGCTCATCCGCATGAAGATCCACGAGTACATCTCGAAGTTCGTCCGTGACCCCTTCGAGCGGGTACGCCGGGCACGCGGGACCTCGATCGACAGCCCTGGCGACCCGACCTCGGGAAGGGTCGCGGTCACGCGTTGCTCCCGAACAGCGAGCGGACGGTGTGATCCAGGATCGGGTAGGCGGCGCCGGCCACCAGGATGGCCCATAGCGAGACGACGGCGATGGTCATCTGCTTCTGGAAGCGGGGGCCCTTCTCCCAGAAGTCGATGGCCATGATCCGCACCCCGTTGAGAGCGTGGAAGAGCACGGCGGCCACCAGCCCGAACTCCATGACGTTCACGACCGGCGTCTTGTAGGTGTCGATGATGCGGTCGTAGTCGTCGGGGGAGACCCGGACCAGCGCGGTGTCGAGGACGTGCGCGAACAAGAAAAAGAAGATGAGGACGCCGGTGACGCGGTGCGCGACCCAGGACCACATGCCTTCGCGTCCGCGGTAGAGCGTCCCGGCGGGAGCCTTGGCCATGCCGGCGTCCTCCAGAGTTCGGATGCGGGGAACCGCTCGCCGCGGCCCTGCTCCGCTCATGCTAACGAGGCGGAAACGTGCCAGCGACCTGGAACGTGTGAGGGTTGTCACCTGGCGGGGCGACCGGACGTGCGGGCCCGTCGTCACCTCCTCGACACTGTCTCCGTAGGCTGCGTGACACGAGCTGTCCGCGAAGGAGTCAGGCATGACGCGCGAGTCCGAGTCAGGGTTCCCCATCGAGCCGCTCTACACCGCACAGGACCTCGCACCGGGTCTCGACGAGCGGCTGGGGGCACCGGGTTCCTACCCCTTCACCCGTGGCGTCTACCCGTCGATGTACACCGGCCGTCCCTGGACCATGCGCCAGTACGCCGGGTTCGGGACCGCGAAGGAGTCGAACGAGCGCTACCGGCACCTGGTGGCCCAGGGCACCGGTGGGCTGAGCGTGGCCTTCGACCTGCCCACCCAGATGGGTTATGACTCCGACGATCCGGTGGCGCACGGTGAGATCGGCAAGGTCGGCGTGGCGATCGACAGCCTCGAGGACATGCGGATCCTGTTCGACCGGATCCCGCTCGACAAGGTGTCGACGTCGATGACGATCAACGCCCCGGCGTCGGTGCTGCTGCTGATGTACCAGCTGGTCGCGGAGGAGAACGGCATCCCCGGCTCGGCCATCACGGGGACCATCCAGAACGACGTGCTGAAGGAGTACATCGCTCGTGGCACCTACATCTACCCGCCGTCGCACTCGCTGCGGCTGATCACCGACATCTTCGAGTACTGCCGCACCGAGATCCCCAAGTGGAACACCATCTCGATCTCCGGCTACCACATGGCCGAGGCCGGGGCGACGCCTACGCAGGAGATCGCCTTCACCCTCGCCGACGGCATCGAGTACGTCCGCGCGGCTGTCGCGAGCGGCCAGGACGTCGACGAGCTCGGCCCCCGGCTGTCGTTCTTCTTCGTCTCCCGCACGACCCTGCTGGAGGAGGTCGCGAAGTTCCGAGCGGCCCGCCGGATCTGGGCCGACGTCATGCGGAACGAGTTCGGCGCCAAGGACCCGAAGTCGCTGATGCTGCGCTTCCACACGCAGACGGCCGGCGTGCAGCTCACCGCGCAGCAACCGGAGGTCAACCTGGTGCGCGTCGCGATCCAGGGCCTCGCGGCCGTCCTCGGTGGCACCCAGTCGTTGCACACCAACTCCTTCGACGAGGCCATCGCGCTGCCGACCGTCAAGGCGGCCACGCTCGCCCTGCGCACCCAGCAGGTGCTGGCCTATGAGACAGATGTCACCGCAACGGTCGACCCGTTTGCCGGCTCGTACGTCATGGAGGCGATGACCGACGAGGTCGAGAAGGGTGCGCGGGCACTGATGGCCAAGGTCGAGGAGTTCGGTGGTGCGGTCGCCGCGATCGAGAAGGGCTTCCAGAAGACCGAGATCGAGCTGTCTGCCTACGAGGTCGCCAAGGGCATCGACACCGGCGAGCGGATCGTGGTGGGGCTCAACAGGTTCAGGGCCGACAGCGAGGAGCGCTACGAGCCGCTCCGGGTCGACCCGAGCATCGAGGCGGACCAGACGGCGCGGCTCGCGGACCTGCGTGCGCGACGCGACCAGCCGGCTGTCGACGCTGCCCTCGACGCGATGAAGAAGGCAGCTGTCTGCACCGACAACGTCCTGTACCCCATGAAGGACGCCCTCCGCGCCCTTGCGACGGTCGGCGAGGTCTGCAACGCCCTCCGAGAGGTCTGGGGGGTCTACTCCCCCCAGGAGTTCTTCTAGTCTTGAGACGTCCAGGGGGGACCAGCCGGTCCGGAAGGACTCTCAGGTGCTCTACGTCACCATCCTCGCCCTCGTCGTCGTGGCGGTGGTCATCGCCGTCCCGCTGCTGCGCAGGCACAGCGTCCTCGACGAGGTCGACCGCTTCCACACGGCCCGCTCGATCACCACGACCTGGTCCAGTGAGCCGCCGCCCGACTTCAAGGTCCCGGCCGAGGGCGAGACCTTCGACGACTGACGTCCTCGGCTTCGCCCATCGCGGCGGGATGGCCGACGCGCCCCAGAACTCGCTGGAGGCCTTCACCTGGGCCCTCGCCAGCGGCGTACGCGGCCTGGAGTCGGACGTGTGGATGCTGGACGGTGATCCGGTCCTGTCCCATGGGCCACCCGAGCGGGAGCGGGTCGCGCCGCTGGCCCTCGCCGAGCTCCTCACCCGGTGCGGCACCGACTTCGACCTGTCCTTGGACCTCAAAGGCCCCGGTACGGCGGAGCGCACCGTCGAGGTGGCCCGGTCCGCGGGTTTCGACCTGGGGCGGCTTTGGCTGTGCGCCCCGGGCGGCGCGAGCGACTCCTGGCGCGGGCTCGACCCCCGCGTGCGGCTGGTGACCGACCTGCGGTGGCGGGACGCCCTGCTATGCCCGCACCGCACGTTGCCCGCCCTCGGCGCGCAGGGCTTCGACGCGGTCAACCTCCGGCACGGCCGATGGACGCGCTCGCTGGTCCGGCAGGCCCATGCGGCCGGACTACTCGCCTTCGCGTGGGACGTTCAGCATGCCTGGACCCTTCGATGGGCCGTCAGTCGCGGGGTGGACGCCGTCTACTCCGACCATGTCCCGCTGCTGGTCGGCGGTCTCGGCGCACCGTCTGACCCGTCGGCCGACGGTCGATAGCCTGCGGCGATGAAGATCCCCTTCTCGGCCTCGCCGCGCGCGAGCCTCGGCATCGAGTGGGAGCTGCAGCTGGTCTCGACCGACACGCGGCAGCTCACCAGCGGAGCCAGCGCGGTCCTCGAGGCCCTCTCCCCAGGCCGGGAGCACCCCAAGGCCAAGCACGAGCTGCTCGAGTCGACGATCGAGGTCATCACAGGGGTGTGCACGACCGTTTCCGAGGCGACAGCGGACCTGGCCGGCACGATCGAGCAGCTGCGGCCGCTTCTGGCCAGCCGTGGGCTGGCCATGATGTGCGCGGGCACCCACCCGACGACCGACTGGGCGACGCAGACGATCAGCCCCGACCCGCGCTACGCCAAGCTGGTCGAGGACATGCAGTGGCTGGCCCGCCAGCTGCAGATCTTCGGGGTCCACGTGCACGTGGGCGTCCGCTCACCGGACAAGGTGATCCCGATCGTCAACGCGCTGTCGGCGTACATCCCGCACCTGTTGGCCCTCTCTGCCTCCTCGCCGTTCTGGATCGGCCACGACACCGGGCTGGCCTCCAGCAGGTCCAAGGTCTTCGAGAGCCTCCCGACGGCCGGCCTTCCGTACCAGCTGGCTGGTTGGGCGGAGTTCGAGGCCTACATGGAGACGCTGATCTCGACCGGCACGATCGGGTCGATCAAAGAGGTGTGGTGGGACATCCGGCCGCACCCCACCTATGGCACGGTCGAGCTGCGCATCTTCGACGGACTGCCGACGCTGTACGAGGTCGGGATGGTTGCAGCCCTCTCGCAGTGTCTCGTCGACACCCTCGACCGCGAGCTCGACAGGGGCTACACGCTGCCGACCCCCAAGGGCTGGGTCCTGCGCGAGAACAAGTGGCGGGCCGCGCGGTACGGCATGGATGCCGAGATCATCCGCGAGGACGAGTCGACCGTCCCGATCAAGGAAGCCCTGCTCGAGCTGGCCCACGACCTGCGACCGGCGGCGGAGCGCCTGGGCTGCACCGAGGAGCTGGCGCGGGTCGCCGAGGTCGTCGCTGGTGGGGCCTCCTACCAGCGCCAGCGGGCCGTCGCCGCGGCGAGCCACGGCGACCTGCACGCCGTCGTCGACAGCCTGCTCGCGGAGTTCGTCGCGGGTCGGCCGTTCGCATGACCGTCGAGGGATGGCTGCGTGAGCACGAGGCTGAGCTGGTCGAGGTCCGCCGCGCTCTGCACAGCTACCCGGAGCTGGGGCGGCAGGAGCACCGCACGACCGCACTGCTGTGCGACCGGCTCAGCGCAGCCGGGCTCACGCCTCGCGTGCTCGCTCGCGGCACCGGTCTGGTCTGCGACATCGGCACGGGCCCGTCCTTCGTGGTGCTCCGTGCCGACCTGGACGCGCTGCCCATGCAGGACGAGAAGGACGTGGCCTACCGCTCGCAGGTCCCGGGCGTGTGCCACGCCTGCGGCCATGACGTGCACACCGCCGTCGTCCTCGGCGCGGGCCTGGCGCTGGCCGGGCAGCAGCTGCCCGGTCGGGTGCGCTTGGTCTTCCAGCCGGCCGAGGAGCAGATGCCCGGCGGCGCCCTCGACGTGATCGGCGAGGGCTTCGTCGACGACGCGGTAGCCGTGTTCGGGCTGCACTGCGACCCCTCGCTGGAGGTGGGACGCGTCGGGCTGCTGGCCGGGGCGATCACGGCAGCGGCCGACATGGTGGAGGTCACGCTGAGCGGTCCCGGCGGGCACACGTCCCGCCCGCACACGACGGTGGACCTGGTCCACGCGCTCGCGGCGGTCGCCACCGGGCTGCCCGAGGCGCTCTCCCGACTGGTCGACCCCCGGGCCGGCATGTCCGTGGTCTGGGGTCACATCGCGGCCGGTACGGCGGCCAACGCCATCCCCAGGGAGGGTGTCCTCCGAGGAACCGTGCGGATCCTCGACCGGAACGCCTGGGCGGGTGCGAAAGACCTGGTGGACGGCCTGGTCCGCTCGCTCGCCGCACCGTTCGGAGCGCAGGTCCAGGTCACCTACCAGAAGGGTGTGCCACCGGTCGTGAACGACCCGTCGGCCACCTCGCTGCTGACCGCCGCGGTGTTGACCGCCCTCGGTCCAGGGGCGGTCGCGCCGACCCGGCAGTCGCTCGGCGGAGAGGACTTCGCCTGGTACCTCGAGCGGGTCCCCGGCGCGTTGGGTCGCCTCGGCGTCCGGCCGCCGGGGAGCACCGTTGCGATGGACCTGCACCAGCCGTCGTTCGACGTCGACGAGTCGGCGATCGGGGTCGGCGTGCGCTTCCTCGCGGCGGCCGCCCGCGCTGCGCTGGAGGCGTCATGAGTCGCGTGACAGACTTCGCCCTGTTCTTGTTGGCGGACGGGGAGGGTCGCTGTGGCTGACGTCGACGTCGACGTACTCGTGGTGGGGGCCGGGCCGTCAGGGCTCTACGCCGCCTACTATGCGGGCTTTCGTGGCCTCACGGTGGCGGTCGTGGACGGCCTGCCCGAGGCGGGCGGCCAGATCACCGCGCTGTACCCCGAGAAGCTCATCTATGACATTGCCGGCTTCCCCGCGGTCAAGGGCAAGGACCTGGTCGAGAACCTGGTGGCACAGGCCGCGCCCTTCGGCCCGCACTACCTGCTCGCGCAGCAGGCCGTCTCCTACTGCGACCAGGGCGACCACGTCCTGATCGGTACCGCCTCCGGCACGGTCGTGAAGGCGCGGGCCGTGGTCGTCACCGGCGGCATCGGCACCTTCACCCCGCGGCCACTTCCGGGCGGGGACGTCTGGGAGGGACGCGGCCTCGAGTACATCGTGCCGACGTACCTGCCGTATGCGGGCAAGCACGTCGTCGTCGTCGGGGGTGGTGACAGCGCCGTCGACTGGGCCCTCGGGCTGGAGGGGGTCGCGTCCTCGGTGACGCTCGTCCACCGGCGCGAGGAGTTTCGGGCCCACGCCCACTCCGTGAAGCTGCTGCACGACTCGGGTATCACTGTCATCACGCCGGTCTCCCCCATGGCCATCAACGGCGAGGTGACCCTCGCGTCCATGACCGTCAGGGACGTCAAGACCAAGCAGCTGCGCGAGCTGCCCTGCCAGGCGATCGTCGCCGCCCTCGGCTTCACCGCTGACATCTCGCCCCTGGAGGCATGGGGCCTCGCTGTGCAGGAGCGGCATGTGCTCGTGGACACGACGATGGCGACCAACCTGCCTCGCGTCTTCGCCGCCGGCGACATCACCGACTACCCCGGCAAGGTCCGCCTCATCAGCGTCGGATTCGGAGAGGCTGCGACCGCGGTCAACAACGCCGCGACCGTCATCGACCCGCAGGCCACAGTCTTTCCGGGTCACTCCACCGAGGGAGCAGTCGCTTGACGTACGTCATCAGCTCGTCCTGCGTGGACATCAAGGACATGTCCTGCATCGAGGAGTGCCCGGTCGACTGCATCTACGAGGGGGACCGCAAGCTCTACATCCATCCCAAGGAGTGCATCGACTGCGGGGCCTGCGAGCCGGTATGCCCGGTCGACGCCATCTATCCCGACCGCACGATCCCGGCGGAGCTGGCTGAGGACAAGGAGGACAACCGGGTGTTCTTCTACGAGGTTCTGCCCGGTCGCGACACGCCCTTGGTCTCGCCCGGCGGTTCGATGAAGACCGGGCCCATCGCGGCCGACACCCAGCGCACGGCCGACCTGCCGCCCAACCCCAAAGCCGACTAGGAGCCGTCATGCGCCGCGCCGTCCTCCCGCTGCTCGCCGTCCTGACCCTGTCCGCGTGCGGTTCCGGGACGCAGACGCTGACCTCCCTCGAACAGGTGCGGGCCGCAGCAACCAGGACGACGAGCGGCTCGAGCAAGCTCGACCTCTCGATCGAGAGCAAGGCCGGCGGTCAGGACGTCTCCTTCACCGGCACGGGCGCCTTCAGCTACTCGGCCGGCAAGGCTGAGGGGCAGATGCGGCTCACGGTCGCCGGGCTGGAGCTCGAGGAGCGCATCCTCGGCGGCTACCTCTACCTCAAGGCGCCGAAGCAGCCCGGCTACTACCGGCTTGCGCTGAGCGACCTGGTCGGCACCCAGTTGTCTGACACCAGCAACCCTGCCTCCAGTGCGGAGTTCCTCGCCGCTGTCGACGGCGTGAACAAGGTTGGCAGCGATACCCTGCACGGCGCCAAGACGACCCACTACACCGGCACGATCAACGTGAACGCAGCCATCACCAAGCTCAAGGGCGGCGTCGCGAGGGCTGCCGTCCAGAAGCTCGCCGACGGCGGCGTAAAGGACATCCCTGTCGATGTCTACCTCGACGACAAGGGTCGGCTCCGCCGGCTCAAGGAGCACGTGGTGCTGACCGTCAAGAGCACGATGGCGGACGTGACCACGCAGTTCGACTTCTACGACTTCGGCACCAAGGTCGACGTCCAGCCCCCGCCTGCCGCGGACATCAAGGACGGTGCGCCGCTCCTCGCCGCACTCAAAGCCGCGTACAGCTAGGCGGTCTCGGCCTGCGACCAGTCCCACAGCCTGGTCGCCTCGGTGGCGTCCATGGCGTAGGCGGCGTAGCCTTCGGACCCATCCCCGGGCGTCGGCCCGGCGACGCGGCAGTCCTCCAGGTAGCTCCCGCCGCGGCCTTCCAGGTCGCTGCTGATGGCGGCGTAGACCGTTGTGGCTGCCCCGGCGCTGACGTCCTTCATCGCCATCCCGCTCGCAGGCAAGAGCTTCGACATGGTCGTCAGGTCGTCCTGGGTCAGGTGCCGGGAGAGCTCGGTCATGATGACGCCGGGGTGCAGGGAGAAGGCATGGATGCCCCGCCCCGCGAGGCGGCGCTCGAGCTCGACGGTGAACAGGATGTTCGCGGTCTTGCTCTGCCCGTAGGCAGTCCACTTCTCGTAGGAGGCCTCGTCCCGGAAGTGCGGGTCGTCCCAGCGGATCGCGGAACGCAGGTGCCCACGGCTGCTGACGTTGACGATCCGGCTGCCGCTCACCAGTTGGGGCAGCAGTGCCGTGGTCCAGGCGAAGTGCCCCAGGTGGTTGGTGCCCAGCTGCAGCTCGAAGCCCTGAGCGGTACGACGAAGCGGGGTCGCCATCACGCCCGCGTTGTTGACCAGCAGGTCGATCCTGGGCAGCCGGGTGGCCGCCTCGACGGCAGCCTTCCGGACGCTGTCGAGGTCGGCCAGGTCCAGCTGCAGCAGGTCGCAGGTGACACCGGCGGCGGCGAGAGCGGCCTCACCCTTGGCGAGGTCGCGGACGGCCCCCACGACCTCGCAACCCGCGGACTGCAGGGCCCGGACGGTCTCGACCCCCAAGCCGGCGGAGGCTCCGGTGACCAGGCAGGTCCGGCCGGTGAGGTCGACGCCTGCGAGGACCTCGTCCGTGGTGGTCGCAGCGGTCATACGAGGGGTACGCCTGGCACGACGGTCCCGGCGGGCAAGGAGATCGTCTTGCTCTCCAGGTACGCCGCCAGGCCCTCGGGTCCGAGCTCTCGCCCGACGCCGCTCTGCTTGAAGCCCCCGAAGGGCCCGGCGAACTCGAGCGCGAACGAGTTGATCGTGTAGGTCCCGGTGCGGACCCGGCGCGCGACGTCGATCCCGGCGGCCACGTCGGCGGTGAAGACCGTGCCGGACAGGCCGAAGTCGCTGTCGTTGGCGATTCGGATGGCGTCCTCCGGGGTGTCGTAGGCGAGGACCGACACGACCGGCCCGAAGACCTCCTGCTGCGCGATGGTGTGCTTGGGGTCGACGTCCACGACGAGGGTGGGCTCGACGTACCAGCCGGTGGACTGGCTTGCGGGCCGGCCACCACCGACGGCGATCTTGCCGCCCTCCTTCTGCGCGGTGGCGATGAAGCCCTCGACGCGGTCGCGCTGCCGCGCGGCAACGAGCGGACCGATCTGCGTCGCCGGGTCCATCGGGTCGCCGACGACCTGGGCGGCGGTCCATTCCGACAGGGCGTCCACCGTCTCCGACCAGCGGTCCCGGCTGACGAGGATGCGGGTCTGGGCGACGCAGGCCTGTCCGTTGTTCATGAAGCCCGATCCGAGGGCCTGCGGGACGGCGACCGACAGGTCCGCGTCGGGCAGGAAGATAGCGGCACTCTTGCCACCGAGCTCGAGGGTGACCCGCTTGAGATCGGCACCGGCGGCGGCGGCGATCTTCTTTCCTGCTGCTGTCGAGCCCGTGAAGCCGACCTTGTCGACCCCGGGGTGACTGACGAGGTGGGCACCGGTCTCGCGGCCGGCCACGACGATGTTGAGCACACCCTTGGGCAGGCCGATCTTCTCGCAGGCCTCGGCCAGCAGGTAGGCGTCCAGAGGAGTCTCGGGGGAGGGTTTGAGGACGACCGTGCACCCGGCCAGGAACGCTGGTCCCAGCTTGAGCACCGTGGTGAACAGCGGGACGTTCCACGGGACGATCGCGGCGGCGACGCCGACCGGTTCGCGGCGCACCAGGGCCGGCCCCATCACGCCGCTCCGGACCTCCTCGAAGTGGTAGGTCGCAGCCAGCCCGGCGTAGTAGTCGAGCACCATCGAGCTCGCGAAGACCTGTCCCATCTGCGAGAAGCTGAAGGGGGAGCCCATCTCGCTGCTGATCACGCCGGCCCAGTGGTCCATGCTGCCGACGATCTCTGCGGACAGCGCCGACAGGTACGACGCGCGCTCGGCCGGCGTGAGGTGGGGCCATGGCCCGTGGTCGAAGGCCTCGCGCGCGGCGGCAACCGCCCGGTCGATGTCGGCGTTGGTGCCGTCGGGCACGGTCGCGATCACCTGCTCGGTATGGGGGCTGATGACCTCGATGAGGCCCGTCCCGGCCGGCGCCACGAACTGTCCGCCGACCCAGATCTGCTCGCGCGTCTCCACCGCTGCTGTCCTCCGTCCGCGGGCTGCGCTGCCCGACGTCCGCAGTATGGAACACGTTCTAGAAATGTGCCAGGACCGGGCCTTACTCGGTACCCGCCGTCTGCCTGTACCCGGCGAGCATCGCCCCGGGATGGCCGCCCCGTGGCTCGATGAAGATGCCCTCGGCCTCGGCGAGGAGCTGCCCGTCCAGGAAGCTCCTTCCCCAGGCGGTCACCTTCCGGCCCTCGACGGAGCGGACGCCTGCCTCGTAGTCGATCCGACGGTGCAGTGGAGTGCCCCCCGACAGTCGCACCGTCAGGGTGCCGGTGAGGCCGGCGACCCCCGATGCGGCCTGTGCGACCCCCAGGAGGTCATCGAAGGCGGCGATGACGTATCCCCCGTGGACGAGCCCCGGGGGGCCTTCGAAGCTCTCGCCGTAGGTCGCGTGGCCCAGCGTCCGCGCGCCGTCGAACCCCATCACCATCGGAGCCGCCCGTGCGTTGGAGCGACCCGTCAGGGGACTCCGCTCGAACAGCGAGCTGTCATGGGGCGCCAGGTGCAGGCTGACGTCCCGCAGGTCCGGCATCTGGGCGAAAGCCGTGCGGGCCAGCGCAAGCCGTTCCTCTGCTGCGCTCAGGGTCGTCTCGTCCGCGCCTTCGACGTCGAGCATCAGGACGTCAGCGATCAGCCCGCGCACCTCACCGGCGAGGGCGTGCTTGCGCAGCCGACGTGGTGACGGTGGTGGGTCCTGGGGGTACCAGCGGTCCGTCACCGGGCGGCGAGCAGCGCGCCGAGGTCTTCGAGCTGGCGCTGGGCACCGCCGAGCGACAGCTCGACGACTTTTCCGATGAGGAACCACCGGTGCAGCGGGAAGCTCACGTCCACCCCCAGGCCGCCGTGCAGGTGGACCGCCTTGCTCACCACCCGCTGGATCGCCTCAGCCCCCCAGAACGCCGCGATCGCGGTTTGCTCGGCGTAGTCCTGCTGACTGTCCAGGCGCCAGATCGCCTGTGCAGCAGTCAGTCTCGCCGCCTCGACGTCGATGTAGCAGTCCGCCACCTGGTAGCTCACGGCCTGGAACGCCGCCAGCGGCTTGCCGAACTGCTCGCGGGTCGACACGTGGTGGGCGGCCATCAGCAGGGCGGTCTCGGCGACGCCGACGCCGTACGAGCAGGTGAGAAGGGTCCAGCGGGCGAGAGCGTCGGCGACCGTCCCGGTCAGGAGGGTGGACGCCGGCCCGTCGAACGTGAGGGTGGCCGTCGGTTCGTGGGAGCTGACCTCGACGGGCTCGACGGTCACACCGGGGTGGGTCAGGTCCACCAGGTGGAGCTCGTCGCCCGCGGCGACGACCACGTGAGTCGCCTCGGAGGCCCAGGCCACGGCGACCTGCGTGCCCGTGAGGACGCCATCGGTGCAGGTCACCCCGGAGGTCCAGCCGTCCGCGCGCAGCGCCGGCACCACGATCGCCCGCCCTGCAAGGACTCGTGCGACCAGGGTCGTGTCCGTGAGCAGGGGCAGAGCCGCCAGCACGGCCACCACGGGCACCCGCCCGGCGGCCTTGCCCGTCTCCTCCGCCACGACGGCGGAGACCGCGAGCGGCAGCCCGCCGCCGCCGAGCTCCTCGGCCACGGACAGCGCGAGCAGTCCGGCCTCGAGGAGCCGCCCCCATAGCTGACGGTCGAAGCCCTCGACGCCCAGGCCGGGGTGGGTCGCGGTCGCGAGCAGCTCGGCGGCCAACCCGCGGACGGCCTGCTGTTCCTCGCTGGGGTTGAAGTCCATGTCAGCGGGCCCCTCGCGGCAGGCCCAGCGCGGTCTGCACCAAGATCTCGCGCTGCACCTCGTTCGAGCCTCCGCCGAAGGTGCGCACCGGCGCGCTCCGGTAGGCCTTCTCCAGCACGCCGGCGAGCTCGGCTCCGGCGGAGTCCCTCCGTAGCATCCCCGCTCGGCCAAGGACTTCGAGCAGCAGCCGGTAGCACTCGATGTCGCACTCCGAGCCGTAGACCTTGCCCGCGCTGGCATCGGCGGGCGTGAGCTGTCCCACCTCGGTCTTCCACGCCATCCGCCAGTTCAGGAGCTTCAGGGCCTCCATGCGCGCGTAGACCCGGGCCAGCGCCTGCCTGACCCAGGGAACGTCGATCAGGCGGCCCCCGGAGGCGTCGGTCTGCTCGCACGCCCAGGTCCGAACCGCCTCGAAAAGCTCCAGTGACCGCCCACCCATCGCGGCCAGCGCGACCCGCTCGTGGTTGAGCTGGGAGGTGATCAGCCGCCAGCCTTCGTCGACCTCTCCGACGACCATCGATGCGGGGACGTGCAGGTCCTCGTAGTAGGTCGCACTCGTCACCTCGCCGCCCACGGTGGTGATGGGGGTGGCCGTGAACCCTGGCGACCGCGTGTCGACCAGCAGGATCGAGATGCCCTTGTGCTTGGCAGCGTCAGGGTTCGTGCGGACCGCGAGCCAGACCCAGTCCGCGGTCAGCCCACCGGTCGTGTAGACCTTGTTGCCGTTGACCACGAAGTCGTCCCCCACCCGCTCGGCCTTGCAGCGCAGCGAAGCGAGGTCGGTGCCGGAACCGGGCTCGGTGTAGCCGATGGCGACGTCGAGCGTGCCGGCCAGGATGCGCGGCAGGAAGTAGTCCCTCTGCTGCTTCGACCCCGCCGTCATCAGGGTCGGCCCGACGGTGTTGAGCGCGATCATCGGAACGGGTGCGCCTGCGCGGGTCGCCTCGTCGAAGAACACGAACTGCTCCAGGACGGAGCGGCCCTGTCCGCCGTACTCGGTGGGCCAGCCGATCCCGAGCCAACCGTCGGCGCCCATCTTCTGGCGTACCTCCAGTGCGGTCGGGCCGTTCTGGCCTTCGTCGGCCATGGCCGCACGCACGTCCCGGGTGAGCAGGCTGGCGAAGTAGCCCCGCAGCTGATCCCGCAGGGCGTACTGGGCAGGCGTGTAGTCGAGGTACACGAAGCCTCCTGATCTAGAACGTGTTCTATTGCGGTCCAGTACACCAGTCGCTCGCGGAAAGCGTCAACGCAGGGCCCGGTCAGCGACCGGTGAAGCGGGGGGTCCGCTTCTCGGCGAAGGCCCTGGGGCCTTCCTTGGCATCCTCGGTCGCGAAGACGTGAATCCCGATCTCGAGCTCGATCTTGAGGGCCTCGTCCTCGGGCAGCCCCTCGGTCTCGCGCAGGGACCGCAGGACCGAACGCACCGCGAACGGACCGTTCTGGCAGATCAGGTCGGCGAGCTCGTGGGCCCTGTCCAGGGCCGCACCATCCGGGACGACCTGCCCGATGAGGCCGTAAGCCAGGGCCTCGTGAGCGGTGATCGTCCTACCGGTCAGCAGCATCTCGGCCGCCAGCGTGTAGGGGATCTGGCGACGCAGTCGCACCGTGGAGCCACCGAGGGGAAACAGGCCTCGACGGACCTCGGCGACACCGAAGGTCGCCGACTCGCCGGCCACCCTGATGTCGGTGGCCTGGAGGATCTCGGTGCCGCCGGCGATGGCCGGCCCCTCGACCGCGGCGATGAGCGGCTTGGTCAGACGGTGGTGCCGCAGCAATGCCTTCCACGCCATCTCGGCATCGTCGGTGAAGCGCTTGGCGTACTCGTCCAGGTCGTCCGGTGGGCTCATCATCGCCTTGAGGTCGGCGCCCGCGCAGAACACCTCCTTGGAGCCGGTGAGGATGACGACGCGGATGTCGTCGTCGCTGTCGGCCCGGACCCAGGCCTCGGCCATCCGGGCCAGCATGTTGGGGGTGAAGGCGTTCTTGGCCTCGGGCCGGTTCATGGTCAGGACGAGTGTGTGACCGGTCTTCTCGACGAGCAGGTGATCCACGGTTTCCTCTTCTCGGGGCTGGTGCGTCAGGGGAAGATGGCTTCGCCGGTCTGCGCGTCGCGGGCGCTGATCGCCTCCACCGGGCAGCTCTCGAAGGCCTCGACCAGCTCCGGGCTCTCATGCACGGGGTTGGCCTTCACGACCGACCTGCGGTCCGGTCCTGTCGCAAACACCTCGGGGGCAAAGGTGCGGCAGTAGCCGCTGCTGATGCAGGTGGGGCCGACCTCGACCTCGAGTGACCTGGCCATCGTGACCTCCTGTGGGCGGTGGCGAAACGTAACGCACGACCCTGAGGCATGCTAGAACCTGTTCCTGTTCTGGGAGGGGTCATGCTGCTCGACGTCCGGCTCGACGGGGAGCTGTCCCAGGTGCCCGGCGTGGTCCGCGAGCTTGAGCAGGCCGGTATCGCCGGCGTGTTCACCTACGAAGGCCCTGCCGACCCGTTCCTGCCGCTGGCGGCGGCCGCCGTGTCCTGCCGGCTGGACCTCTACACCAACCTCGCGATCGCGCTGCCCCGCAGCCCGATGCACTTGGCCTACCTGGCGCAGGACCTGCAGCGCGCCTCCGGTGGGCGCTTCAGCCTTGGCCTCGGTAGCCAGGTCAAGGCCCACATCACCCGTCGGTTCGGCAGTACCTGGGAGTCACCGGTCGAGCAGCTGCGCGAATGGGTGCTCGCCGTGCGTGCGATCCAGAGCTCCTGGGCGACGGGCGACCCGCTGTCCTTCGAGGGGCGCTGGACCACCCACACCTACTGCCCCCCGCTGTTCGTCCCACCGCCGGCGCCACCCGCGCCCATCCTGCTCGGGGCCCTCGGTCCGCGGATGACGGCGATGGCCATGGAGGTGGCAGATGGGCTGCTGGTCCACCCTTTCTGCACGCAGCGGTCCCTGACCGAGCTCACCGGCCCGATGCTGTCGGGCGCCCGGCCCGGTTTCACCGTCATCGGCCAGTCGGTCGTCGGTGTCCACCGCGACGAGGTCGAACGGGCCGCAGCGGAGCAGGGTGTCCGGACGCTGATCGCGTTCTACGCGTCCACGCCGGCCTACCGTCCGGTGCTCGACGTCCACGGCTGGGGCGACCTCCAGCCGCGGCTGCGGGACCTGACGCGCGAGGGCCGGTGGGAGGCGCTGCCAGCTGCCGTGCCGCAGGAGGTGGTCGACGCCGTCGCCGTCCTGGGTACCCCGGCGGAGGTGGCCGCTGCCCTGCGGCTGCGGTTCCCCGCGTCGGAGCGGGTGGCCCTGTCGCTGCCTTATGCGGTCTCGGTCGACACGCTCGCCGAGCTGGCTGCCCTTGCCCAAGGATGAGAACAGGTTCTAGGTTCGGCCGCACACCGACAAGGGAGTCGACCCGTGCCCATTCCGGCCCAGCGTGACGTCGAGCAGTCCGCCAAGCAGCTCGCTGCCTGGCTCGCACCACGAGTCGGCGCCGAGGGCGACGTGGGCCTGTCGGAGTTCCGCGGCCCTGGTGCCACGGGGTTCTCCAACGAGACGATCATCGTCGACGCGACGTGGACCGCAGGCGGGAAACCGCAGGGACAGACGCTCGTCGTCCGGGTCGCCCCGACCGGCTACAGCCTGTTTCCCGACGCGGCCTTCCAGACCCAGCTGAGGATCCTCACCGAGCTGGCCGCCAAGACCGCCGTCCCCGTGCCGCGTGTGCTCTGGTCGGAGCCGGGGTCGGACGTGCTCGGCGCCCCCTTCTTCGTCATGGAGCTCGTGGACGGGGTCGTTCCGCCGGACAACCCGCCGTACCACGTGTCGGGGTGGCTGCACGACGTGACGCCGCAGGTGCGTGAGCGCATCTGGTGGGGTGCCGTGGACACCATCGCCGAGCTCAACACGGTCGACCCGACGACCCTCGACCTGCCACCGCTCATGAACGGGCTGAAGGACCAGATCGCCTACTACGAGGGATTTCTGGAGTCCGTCGAGAGGGAGGAGGCGGTGCCGATGGCACGTCAGGCCCTGGCCTGGATCAAGGACAACCTGCCTCCGGAGGAACCGGTCGTGCTGTGCTGGGGTGATGCCCGCGTCGGCAACATCATGTACACCCCGGAGGGGGAGCGCCTCGCCGTCCTCGACTGGGAGATGGTGACCCTTGGCTCGCCCTCCCAGGACGTCGCGTGGGCGTGGTTCCTCGACCGGCACCACAGTGAGGCCCTCGGCGTCCCGCGGCTCGAGGGCTTCCCGTCGAGGTCGCAGACGATCGCCCGGTACGAGGCCAAGAGCGGCCTGAGCGCCTCCGCCTTCGACTTCTACGAGGTATGGGCAGGCTTTCGGTTCTGCGTGATCATGGCCAGGCTGGCGGTCATCTTCAAGGACTGGGGGCTGCTCCCCGCGGACGACGGCATGGCCCAGGTCAACACCGTCACCGCCCTGACCGCGACCGTGCTCGCCGAGCGGGGGGTCTAGGTGCTTTCGCCTCTCGACGAGCTGCCGATCCACCAGGTCGCCGAGACGATGGCGTCGGTGGGCACCTCGGACCGCAACTTCTACGACCGCTGCTACTTCAACCTGCACGGCTGCACCGACGAGGTCTTCCTGGCCTTCGGGCTGGGCCAGTACCCGAACCTCAACGTCACCGACGCCTTCGTCGTCGCGAGCCACGTCAACAGCCAGACCGTGGTGCGGGCCTCCCGGCCGCTTGGCCTAGACCGGCTCGACACCAGGGTCGGACCGCTGCGCGTCGAGGTGATCGAGGGGCTCAAGAAGGTCCGCTTCGTCTGCGAGCAGACCGACGGCTTCGGCCTCGACGTGACCTGGGAGGGCTTCATCCCGGCGTACGAGGAGCCGCGGATGACCATGGACAGCGGTTTCGGTCGGCAGACGATGAACACCATGCGCTTCCTGCAGACCGGCTCCTGGACCGGCTCCCTGCTGCTCGACGGCGCCCACATCGAGGTCACGCCCGATCGCTTCTGGGGCTCCCGTGACCGCTCCTGGGGGGTGCGTCCCGTAGGTGAGCCGGAGCCGCCCGGAGCCGCCGCCGCGATGAGCGGCTTCTACTGGAACTACTTCGTCACCCGCTTCGAGAAGAGCTCGATCGTCTACATGTGCCAGGAGGACGGCTTCGGCCGGCGCACCCTGGAAGAGGGACTACGGCTGTTCCCGGACGGCAGGGTGGAGCACCTCGGTCGGCCCGAGCACCAGCTGCGGTTCGCCCCCGGCACCCGGATGGTGACGGGCGCAACCGTGAGGTTCCGGGACGGCCTGGTGCTTGACGGGACCTGCCTGCGTCCGATCCACCTTGCCCGAGGGACCGGCTACGGCTTCGATGCCGACTGGCGGCACGGGATGTGGCACGGTAGCGAGCTCGTCGTCCAGCGCCGGGACTTCGCCGGCGACGACCCGGCCAACGTCCCCATCGTCGGAGCTATCGTCGACCACCTCGCGTCGTTCACGACCAACCAGGGGGATGGGCCCGGCTTCGGCCTGCTCGAGGTCATGACCATGGGACCGCACCCGCAATACTTCACGGCCTGGGACGATGTCGCCCCTCCCTGACCATCCCGTCGCGCCCATAAGGACGCAGCCGCCGGTGGAGCAGGTGGCGCCCGGCATCTGGTGCGTGCCGACCGTCGTACCCGACAACCCGATCGGCTGGACCCAGGCCTACGTTCTCGAGTCCGAGGACGGGCCGTACCTCGTCGACACCGGCTGGAACCACGACCTGGCCTGGGCCGACCTGACGGCGGGGCTGCTCACGTGTGGCACCTCGGTGGCTGAGGTGCAGGGGGTCATCGTCACGCACCACCACCCCGACCACCTCGGCCTGGTGGGCCGGGTCCGTGCGGCCAGCGGCTGCTGGGTCGGCCTGCACGACGCCGACAACGAGCTGGTGCGTCGGCACATCGCGATCCTGGAGGACGACCCCGAACTGCTGTCCGAGGACACCCTTGAGCGGCTACGCGCCGCAGACGCGAGCCCGTGCGAGGTCGACGAGGTAGCGGCGGCCCTGAAGGCTTTCGCCCTGCCGATGCCGGTGCTGGCTGACCGGTCACTCGACACACAGGTCCTGCACCTCGGTGGCCGTCGGGTCGAGCTGCTGCACACGCCGGGTCACACCCCGGGACACCTGTGCCTTCGCGTCGACGACCGGCTGCTCACCGGTGACCACCTACTCAAGACGATCTCGTCGCATGTGGGGCTGTACGGCTTCGAGACGGCGTCGCAGAGTCCTCTCGATGACTTCTTCGCCTCGCTCCGGCTGCTGACCGGAGCCGAGCCGGCCGAGGTCCTGCCTGCCCACCGGGGCCGGTTCACCGGCGTCGACGCGCGGGTCGACGAGCTGCTCGCCCACCACGACGAACGCCTTTGCGAGATCCGCCGAGCCCTGTCTGCGGGTCCGCTGACCCCGTGGGCGCTGTGCCGTGCGATGACGTGGAACCGGCCGTGGGACGAGCTGCCGAAGGGGATGCTGCGCGCCGCCCTGGCGGAGGCCCTCGCCCACGTACGCGTCCTGGAGCGAGAGGGGGTCGTCGTCGTGCAGCCCGGCGTCCCCACCGTCGTCCGGCTCGCCCCGTCGACGCTCGCTACCAGCAGTGAGCGAGCGGCCGCAGCTCCTGGCGAGCCGTCTCCGTAGGATCCCTCGACGTGACGTACGCGTTTGCCCATCGCGGCGGCTTGGACAGCGGCGCCCCGCAGAACACCCTCGCCGCCTTTGCCGACGCCCTCCTGCACGGCTGCGACCTGGAGTCCGACGTCCGGTTGGCCGCCGACGGCGTCCCTGTCCTCGTCCATGACGCGGTGTGGGTCCGCGGCCCGTGGCCCGTGGTCACCGCCGCCCTGCCGTCCGCAGTGCTGGCACGCGTAGGTGTCTGCACGCTCGCGGACCTGTTCCGGGAGCTGGGGTCGGACTTCGAGCTCTCGCTCGACCTGAAGGCGCCGCGAGTCATCGGCCCACTGATCGAGGTGCTGGGCAAGGCAGGGGCGCGGGAACGTACCTGGCTCACGCACGACGACCTCAGCCTGCTCGCCCGGGTGCGAGCAGCCGATGAGGTCGTTCGGCTGGCGCACGAGGCGCCGCTGCGGCGGATCCGCGAGGCCGGCCGCACAGGGCCCGAACACCTGGCCCTGCTGGCCTCGCTGCGCGTCGACGCCCAGAACACCACCTGGACCGGCTGGACGCCCGAGCTGCTCGCGGTCGCCCGCGGGCACGGCGTCCGGGCCTTCGGCTCGCTGGCACAGACCAAGGCGGAGCTGGCGGACGCGGCGTCCCGTGGGCTCGACGGCATCTACTCCGACCACGTGGCTGACCTGCGGGCAGCCCTCAGAGCCGCTCGAGGATGACTCCGGGAGCGAGTGCCCCGCCCGCGCACATGGTCAGCAGCGCGAACTGCTTACCGGTGCGCTCGAGCTCGTGCAGGGCGGTCGTGATGAGCCGGGCGCCGGTGGAGCCGACCGGGTGACCGAGCGCGATCGCCCCGCCGTTCACGTTGATCTGGTCCATCGGGATGTCGTGCACCCGCTGCCAGGACAGGACCACTGAGGCGAACGCCTCGTTGCACTCGAAGAGGTCGATGTCGGAGATCGACATCCCCGCCTTCTTGAGTACCGCGGAGGTCGCGTCGACCGGTCCGTCGAGGTGGTAGTACGGGTCGGAACCGACGTTCACGCGGGCCACGATCCGTGCCCGGGGACGCAGGCCGTTGGCGTCGGCCCGCTCGCGGCTCATCCAGAGCACGGCGGCCGCGCCGTCCGAGATCTGCGAGGAGTTCCCAGCCGTGTGTAGTCCCCCCGGCAGTACCGGGGTGAGGGCGGCGAGCTTGTCGAGACTGGTCTCCCGCAGGCCGCCGTCGCGGTCCACCACCTGCGTACCCGTGACGTTGCCCTCGCCGTCGTACGACGGTGCCTCCATGGCGAAGACCTCACGGGCGAACCGGCCCTCGGCCCACGCCCTTGCCGCCTTCTGCTGTGACAGCAGGCCCAGCTCGTCGACGTCCGCGCGGGTGATCCCGCGGAGCTTCGCAATGCGCTCCGCCGCCTCGAACTGGTTCGGCATGTCGAGGTCCCAGTCGGTGTCGTGCGACGTGCCGGGGCCGTTGTAGACGTTGGCGCCCAGCGGGATGCGGCTCATTGCCTCGACCCCGCACCCGATGCCGGTGTCGATCGCACCGGAGAGGATCAGGCCCTCGATCATCATGTTGGCCTGCATCGCGGACCCGCACTGGCAGTCGACCGTCGTGGTGCCGGTCTGGAAGGGCAGACCGACGCCGAGCCAGGCGTTACGCGTCACCGACGATCCCTGCTCGCCCGCCTGCGTCACGCAGCCGCCGATCGCCTGCTCGACCTCGGCCGGATCGATGCCGGAGCGCTTGATGACCTCGACCTGCGCCGCGCCGAGCAGCTTGGTCGCGTGCAGGCCCGCCAGCTGGCCGTTGCGCTTGCCGATGGGCGTACGCGTGGCTTCGACGATGACGGCCTCGACCATGGGTTCTCCTCGCTCGATGGTGGACCGAGAGTAGAACGTGTTCTCGTGCGCGTACAAGGACGGTGGCTGAAAACTAGAACACGTTCTTGACGGGGTGGAACGGGCTGGTTACGGTCCGGACATCCACGCTGGTGACCCAGCCCACTGCGCGTGCACCCCCTGGTGCCGGCCCGAGAACCTGTAAGGAGGCCGCCCGCCCGTGACAGACCCTGCCGCCCTGCTCGAGCAGGCCCGTGCCTTCCTCGGGTCAGGGCCCGGCCCGCTCCGGGTGGGACGCGACCCGGTCAACGCCGCGATGGTCCACCACTGGTGCCAGGCGCTCGAGGACGGCAACCCGGCTTACCTCGACGAGGCCTACGCGACCGGCACGCGGGGTCACCTGATCGCCCCTCCGGGGATGCTCCAGACGTGGACCATGGACGCACCGAGGGACCCGTCCGGGACCGCCTCGAACGACCAGGTCATGCGACTGCTGGACGAGGCCGGCTATACCAGCGTCGTCGCCGTCAACTACGAGCACGACTACCTTCGGGAGCTCCGGCACGGCGAGCGGATCAGCGTCCGGTCGGTCGCCGAGGACCTGTCGCAGGAGAAGCAGACCGCGCTCGGTCGCGGCGTCTTCACGACCGTGAAGCACGAGTACCTCACCGACGACGGCGAGCTCGTCGGGGTGGGTCGGATGCGGCTGCTGAAGTTCAAGCCCCCTGCGAAGGCCCCCGACGTCGGGGTGCGAGCGGAGCCCGCGATCGGGCGTGACAACGCTTTCTTCTGGGAGGGCGTCGCCATCGGTGAGCTGCGGATCCAGTCCTGCAGGGCCTGTTCGGAGCTGCATCACCCGCCCCAGCCGCTGTGCCGGTCCTGTGGCGGCAGTGACCTGACCTACGTCGTCTCGTCGGGCTCGGGTGTCGTCTACAGCCACGTGACCCACCACTACCCCCCGCTGCCCGGCGTCGAGCGGCCGCACACGGTGTTGCTGGTGGAGCTGGAGGAAGGCGTGCGCCTGGTCAGCGAGTGGGCATCCTCCGACGCCGCCACGACGGCCTATGTCGGCCAGCGCGTGCGGGTGGCCTTCACCGAGGTTCCCGGTGGGGCCGTGCGTCCCACCTTCCGGCCGGTCGGATGACCACCACCTCCGTCGCGGTGGGGCTCGAGCTCCCGGAGCTCGTCCTCGAGGCGAGCGTGCGCAACATCGTCGCGACAGCCATCGCCAGCCGCGACTACCAGGACGTGCACCACGACATCGCCACGGCCCAGGTGAAGGGCAGCAAGACGATCTTCACCAACATCCTCACCAGCAACGGCTACGTCCTGCGCTACGTCACCGACTTCTTCGGGCCAGAGGCTGTGGTGAAGAGCTCGAAGATCCGGCTCGGCGTCCCCAACTACGCCGGCGACACGATGACCTTGCGCGGCGCCGTCACAGCCGTCGACGGTCCCCGGGTCGAGGTCTCCGTCCGCGGCTCGAACTCCCTCGGTGACCATGTCGTCGGCACGGTCGACGTGGAGCTCCCATGAGCCGCTCGTTCGCCCGGCAGACCGCGATCGTCGGGATCGGGGCTACCGAGTTCTCCAAGAGCAGCGGCCGGTCGGAGCTGCAGCTGGCCGGTGAGGCGGTGCTGGCCGCGGTCGCCGACGCCGGCCTGCGGCCCGGTGACGTGGACGGGCTGACGACCTTCACGATGGAAACCAACTCCGAGATCGAGGTGGCCCGCACCACCGGCATCGGCGACCTCACTTTCTTCTCCAAGATCGGCTACGGCGGGGGTGCCGCCTGCGCCACCGTCCAGCAGGCCTCGATCGCGGTGGCCACCGGTGTCGCTGACACGGTCGTCTGCTATCGCGCCTTCAACGAGCGCTCGGGACACCGGTTCGGGTCCGGTGCCGTGCGGGGTGAGCCGACGGCTGAGGGCATCGCGATGGGCTGGGTCAGCGCCTTCGGCCTGATGACGCCTGCGTCGTGGGTCGCCATGTTCGCGCAGCGCTACATGCACGAGTACGGCGCGACCTCCGCCGACTTCGGGGTCGTCAGCGTGGCGGACCGCAAGCACGCCGCCACCAACCCCAAGGCCTGGTTCTACGAGCAGCCGATCACGCTGGAGGACCACCAGAGCAGCCGTTGGATCGTCGAGCCACTGCACCTGCTCGACTGCTGCCAGGAGACCGACGGTGGTCAGGCCCTCGTGGTCACGACCGTCGAGCGCGCCCGTGACCTCGCCCAAGTGCCTGCCGTCGTCTCCGGCGCCGCGCAGGGGTCGGCGGCGGGCCAGCAGTCGATGGTCAGCTACTACCGCGACGAGCTGGGGGGACTCCCCGAGATGGGACTGGTCGCGCAGCAGCTCTGGAGGCAGTCCGGGCTGGGCCCCGAGGACATCCAGACCGCCGTGATCTACGACCACTTCACGCCGTTCGTCCTGCAGCAACTCGAGGAGTTCGGCTTCTGCAAACGCGGTGAGGCAAAGGACTTCATCGCCGGCGGGGCCATCGAGCTGGGCGGACGGCTACCGATCAACACGCACGGCGGCCAGCTCGGTGAGGCCTACCTGCACGGGATGAACGGCATCGCCGAGGCGGTGCGGCAGCTGCGTCGTACCTCGGTCAACCAGGTACCCGACGTCGAGAACGTCCTCGTCACCGCCGGCACCGGCGTCCCCACCAGCGGCCTCGTGCTGTCTGCCGACCGCTAGGAGAACCCATGCGTACCAGCCTTTCCGACGAGTTCGGCGTCGACCTCGCGCTGTTCGCGTTCAGCTACATGCCGGACGTCGTCGTCGAGGTCTGCAAGGCCGGAGGCCTGGGCGTGCTGGGTGCTGTCCGTTTCACCCCGGCCGAGCTGGCCGAAGCTCTCGACTACATCGAAGCGCGGATCGGCGGGCGCCCCTACGGGGTGGACATCGTGATGCCGGCCAAGACCGAGGCGGTCGCCGGCATGGACATGGGTGAGATGCACACGATGCTCGAGGGGATGATCCCGCAGGAGCACCGGGACTTCGTCGAGCGCGTGCTCACCGAGCACCACGTCCCGAAGCTGCCCGAGGGAGCCGCGACCGGCCGCGACCTGCTGAGCTGGAACGACACCGAGGCCCGTCAGCAGGTCGAGCTCGCACTGGCCCGGCCCGATGTGAGGCTCATCGTCAACGCCCTCGGTGCGCCACCGAAGGACGTCGTCGACCAGGCGCATGCCGCCGGAGTCAAGGTGGCGGCCCTCGTCGGGCGCAAGGACCACGCCATGAAGCAGCTCGCCAACGGAGTGGACATCATCGTGGCCCAGGGGACCGAGGCCGGTGGTCACAGCGGCGAGATCGCCACAATGGTCTTGGTGCCCGAGGTCGTCGACGCGGTGGGCTCGGTCCCTGTCCTCGCGGCCGGAGGCATCGGTGACGGTCGTCAGGTCGCCGCGGCTCTGTGCTTGGGAGCGCAGGGGGTCTGGACCGGATCGATGTGGCTCAACACGGTGGAGTGCGGCCAGCCGGAGCTGATGTACCGCAAGTTTCACGAGGCCACGTCGAGCGACGCCGTCCGCTCCCGGGCCTACACCGGCAAGCCGGCCCGGCAGCTCCGGACTGCCTGGACCGAGGCCTGGGACAACCCGGCCAACCCCGCGCCACTGGGCATGCCGCTGCAGTACATGCTCAACGCGGAGGCCCAGGACCGGATCCGCCGGTCGGGCAACGTCGAGCTGGCCGGTACACCCATCGGTCAGCTGGTGGGTTCCTTCACCGAGGTCCGCACCGTCGCCGAGGTCATCGCGGCGATGAGCGAGGAGTACGACCGCACGATCGCCTCCCTTCCCCGCCTGTCTGCCCACGCCTGAGCTCGAGGAGATCTCCGATGACCACACCTTCGGGCAAGACGGGCAAGGCAGACCGACCGCGCTGCCCGGTCGACATCGACCTGATCAACCCGGACACCTTCGCCGACGGCCTGCCGCTCGAGCAGTTCGCGGCGATGCGCGATGCGGCCCCCGTGTTCTGGCACGAACAGCCAGGCTCGTGGGGGGACGGCTTCTGGGTCGTCACCCGGCACGCCGACGTGCAGGAGGTCTCGCGCACCCCCGAGGTCTTCTCCTCCTACGAGCGGGGCGCACTGCTGCACACCGGGGAGGCGCAGGACGAGGAGCAGGCCCTGCAGATGACCAGGCTGCTCATGCTCAACATGGACCCGCCGGAGCACAGCCAGTACCGCAATATCGTGCAGCGCGCGTTCACGCCCCGCACGATCCGCAACCTCGAACCGCGCCTGGTGGAGTTCGCCCACGAGATCGTCGACCGGGCGCTGGCCAAAGGCTCGGGTGACTTCGTGAAGGACGTCGCCGCCGAGCTTCCGCTGCTCGCGATCTGCGAGCTGGTCGGGGTCCCGGCGCAGGACCGCGGCATCATCTTCGACCTCTCCAACCGGCTCATCGGATTTGACGACCCGGAGTTCCGGACCTCCCCCGAGGATGCCCAGCTCGCGTCCATGGAGATGTACATGTACGCGGACGGCATAGCAGCCGCCCGCCGCGAGTGCCCGACGGACGACGTGGCGAGCAAGCTGCTCGCGGGCGAGGTCGACGGTGGTGCCCTGACCCAGGAGCAGTTCGACGTCTTCTTCCTGCTGCTGATGGTCGCGGGCAACGAGACCACCCGCAACGCGATCTCGCACGGCATGCAGGCCTTCTTCGACCACCCCGACCAGTGGGAGCTGTTCAAGAAGGACCGTCCGCTCGACACGGCCGTCGAGGAGATCATCCGCTGGGGCACTCCGGTCATCCAGTTCCAGCGGACGGCGCTGTCGGACTACGAGCTCGGCGGTCAGACGATCACCAAGGGCGACCGGGTGGCGATCTACTACTCGGCGGCCAATCGCGACGACACGGCACTGGACGCGCCGGACACCTTCGACGTGACCAGGGCCGACAACGAGCACATCGCGTTCGGCGGTGGAGGTCCGCACTTCTGCCTCGGCGCCAACCTCGCCCGGGCGGAGGTCCGCATCATGTTCGAGGTCATCGCCGAGCGGATGCCCGACATCGCACCCCTGGGCCCACCGCGCACCTTGCGCTCGATGTTCATCAACGGCATCAAGGAGATCCCGGTCAGCTACGGCGGCACCCGTGGGTGACCTGGGCTTCTGGAAGATCGCCGCGGCGGACCCTGACCGGGTTGCCCTCGTCGAGCCGGACCACACCGAGCACACCGCGGGCGAGCTGCTCGCGTCCTGCAACCAGGTCGTGCACGCCCTGCGGGCCTTCGGTCTGGACAAGGGTGACGTCGTCGCGATCCTGATGCCCAACTGTGCCGCCTTCCTCGAGGTCCTGCTCGCCGTACAGCAGGCCGGCTGGTACGTCGTCCCCGTGAACTACCACCTCGTCGGGCCCGAGATCGCCTACATCATCAACGACTCCGAGGCGAAGGCGTTCATCACGCACGCCGCCTTCGCCAAGGAGGCGTTGCGCGCGATGGAGGAGGTCAGCCTCGACCCGGCGTACCGGTTTGCGATCGGACAGATCGAGGGGTTCCGGCCCTACAGCGAGCTCACACAGGGGCAGCCGACGACGCTGCCCGAGGACCGCTCGGCCGGTGGGTTGATGAACTACACCTCCGGCACCACCGGCAAGCCCAAGGGCGTCAAACGGCCGCTGCCGCCGATCGACCCGGACACGATGGCGGAGATGGGGTCGTTCCTGAATCTGCTGTTCACCATCCCCGCCTTCGAGGACAACGTCCACATCACGGTGGCGCCGCTCTACCACACGGCTGTGGGTCAGTTCACGCAGAACGCCTTGCACGCCGGGCATCGCGTGATCCTCATGGACAAGTGGACACCTGAGGGCACCCTCGAGCGGATCGACCGGTACCAGGTCACGACCAGCCACATGGTGCCGACCATGTTCCACCGGTTGCTGCAGCTGCCGGAGCAGGAGCGCGTCCGCTACGACGTCAGCTCGCTGCGCTGCGTCATCCACTCGGCGGCCCCGTGCCCGGTGCCGACCAAGCACCGGATGCTCGAGTGGTGGGGTCCGGTGATCTGGGAGTACTACGCAGCCACCGAGGGCGGCGGCACGGTTGCCAACCCTCAGGACTGGCTCGCCCGCCCCGGGACGGTCGGCAACGCCTGGCCGGGCAGCGAGGTGGTGATCCTCGACGACGAGGGGAACGACCTGCCGACCGGTCAGGTCGGGACCGTCTGGATGAAGATGGGTGACCGGACCTTCGAGTATCACGGGGACAAGGAGAAGACCGAGAAGTCCTGGAACGACCGGGGTTTCTTCACCGTCGGGGATGCGGGCGAGATGGACAGCGACGGCTTCTTGTTCCTGCGGGACCGCAAGGTGGACATGATCATCGCGGGCGGCGTCAACATCTACCCGGCTGAGACGGAGTCGGTCCTGCTCCAGCATCCAAAGGTCGGGGACTGTGCGGTGTTCGGCATCCCCGACGAGGCGATGGGCGAGGCGATCAAGGCGACCGTCCAACCGGCGGAGGGCGTCAGCACCGAGGGCCTGGAGCAGGAGCTGATCGACTACTGCCTCGAGAACCTCGCGAAGTACAAGGTGCCGCGGTCGGTCGACTTCCTCGTCGACTTCCCCCGCGACCCCAACGGCAAGGTCTACAAGCGCAAGCTGCGCGACCCGTACTGGGTCGGCCGCACCTCCCAGCTGGTCTAGGAGCTACATGACCGAGGTCCTCAGCGCACCCCACACGATGGAGTTCGCCTACACCCGCTCGACCGGCCCCGTCATCGGGGCCTTCCTCACCGGACTGCGCGACCGCCGCGTGCTCGGCGCTGTCGACAGCACCGGCCGCACCGTCGTCCCACCTCCTGAGTACGACGCGGCGACGGCCGGCCCGATCGACGGAGACGCGCTCGTCGAGGTCGGGCAGGAGGGGGTCGTCACGAGCTGGTCGTGGAACCCCGTACCCCGGCTCGGCAACCCGTTCGACGTACCGTTCGCCTGGGCGCTGGTGCGGTTGGACGGCGCCGACACCGCGATCCTGCACGCGCTCGACGCGCCGCGGGACGCGATCAGCACCGGCATGCGGGTCCGGGTCCGCTGGGCCGAGCAGACCGTTGGCTACATCACCGACATCGCGTGCTTCGAGGTGGCGTCATGAGCGAGCCCGTGACCGGCATCGTGACCCCGATCCGACTGGACTACCGCTACACGCCAGGGACTTCTGCGTCGCAGTTCCTCCGCAGCATCAAGGAGGGCAAGCTGCGCGGTCGCCGCTGCCCGTCGTGCGCAAAGGTCTACGTCCCGCCACGCGGCGGCTGCCCCATGTGTGGGGTGGAGTTCGCCGAGGAGGTCGAGATCGCCGACACCGGGACGATGGTCACCTTTGCTGTCGTCAACGTGAACTTCGCCAACCGGGTGGTCGACCTGCCGTACGTCACGGCCGAGGTCGCCTTCGACGGCTCCGACACCACGACCATGGTGCTGCTGAAGGGCGTGGCCCCGGACGACGCCCGGATGGGGATGAGGGTCAGGGCGCACTGGCTGCCCGAGGCCGAGTGGGACTACAGCCTGGCCAACATCGACTACGTCGAGCCGATCGACGAGCCCGACGCCGACTACGACTCGTTCAAGGACCTGCTGTGAGGGACATCGGGATCGTCTCCTTCGCCCAGCACGCCACCCGACGCGAGGACACCCGCAACGAGGTGGAGATCTTGCTGCCGGTCGTCCGGGAGGCTCTCGCACCGGTCGGGCTCACCAGCCAGGACATGGGCTTCACGGTCTCCGGCTCCTCGGACTACCTCGCCGGTCAGGCCTTCTCGTTCGTCTCCGCGCTGGACGCCGTCGGGCCTTGGCCGCCGATCTCGGAGTCGCACGTCGAGATGGACGGCGCGTTCGCGCTCTATGAGGCGTGGGTCCGCCTCCAGCACGGTGACATCGACACCGCCCTTGTCTACTGCTTCGGCAAGAGCTCCCCGGGAGACGTCGCCCGGGTGCTGTCGCTGCAGCTCGAGCCCTACGTCCTGGGGCCGCTGTGGCCGGACGCCGTCAGCCTGGCGGCCCTGCAGGCCCGCGCGTTGCTCGACTCCGGCAAGGCGACCGAGAAGGACCTCGCCCGGGTCGTCGCCCGCAGCCGTCGCAACGCGATCGGCAACCCCGTGGCGCAGCTGGCCGGCGACTACGAGGAGGTCGCACTGCTCGACGAGCCCCTCTACGCCGACCCGCTGCGACGGCACGACCTCCCGCCGGTCAGCGACGGGGCGGCGGTCATGGTCCTGGCCGCCGGCGACCGGGCCCGCGAGCTCTGCGACAACCCGGTGTGGATCCGCGGGATCGACCACCGGGTCGACGTACAGAGCCCCGGCTCCCGTGACCTCACCACGAGTCCCTCGACCACCCTCGCGGGCCACAAGGCCGGTGCCACGGGCCACTTCGACGTCGCCGAGCTGCACGCCCCATTCAGTCACCAGGAGCTGATCTTGCTCGACGCCCTCGGTCTCGACGAGGCCACGACCGCCATCAACCCCTCGGGAGGTGCACTCGCCTCCAACCCGGTGATGGTCGCCGGGCTGGCCCGGGTCGGGGAGGCGGCCATCTGGTTGATGGCCGGCAAGGGCACCCGCGGGCTCGCGCATGCGACCAGCGGTCCCCTCCTGCAGCAGAACCTGGTCTGCGTCCTGGAGACGGGCGCATGACACGGGCCCCCTTCTCCTACCTCCGAGAGGCACACGCGTGAGCGGCCAGCTGGCAGCGGTCCTGGGCACCGGCCAGACCCACCACGTCGCGGCTCGCAAGGACGTCTCGATCGCCGGGCTGGTCCGCGAGGCCGCGGACCGGGCGCTCGCCGACGCCCACCTCGGGTGGTCCGACATCGACGCCGTCGTGCTCGGCAAGGCGCCCGACATGTTCGAGGGCGTGATGATGCCGGAGCTCTACCTCGCTGAGGCCCTCGGGGCCGTGGGAAAGCCGCTGATCCGGGTGCACACGGCCGGCTCGGTAGGCGGCTCGACCGCGATCGTGGCCACCCACCTGGTGCAGGCGGGCATCCACGAGCGGGTGCTGACCGTCGCCTTCGAGAAGCAGTCGGAGAGCAACGCCATGTGGGCGCTGTCGATGCGCATCCCGTTCTCCCAGCCGCTCGTGGCCGGCGCGGGCGGCTATTTCGCACCGATCATCCGGGGCTACATCCGCAAGTCGGGGGCGCCGCTCGACACCGGGGCCAAGGTCGTCCTGAAGGACCGGCTCAACGCCGTGAAGAACCCCTACGCGCACCTTCGCCAGGACGACATCACCCTCGACACGATCTTGGACTCACCGCTGCTGTGGGACCCCATCCGCTACGCCGAGACGTGCCCGTCCTCGGACGGTGCGGCCGCGATGGTCATCGGCTCTGCTGCGGCCGCAGCCAAGAGCGACCGTCCGGTGGCGTGGATCCACGGCACGGCGGTGAAGTCCGAGCCGACCTTGGGAGCGGGCCGGGACCGGGTCAACCCCCATGCAGGCAGGGACTGCGCCCGTGAGGTCTACCGCGAGGCGGGTATCACCGATCCCTTCCGTGAGATCGACTGCGCCGAGATCTACGTACCGTTCTCCTGGTTCGAGCCGATGTGGCTGGAGAACCTCGGCTTCGCCGAGGAAGGTACCGGCTGGAAGCTGGTCCAGGACGGTACGACGGAGCTCACCGGTGACCTGCCCGTGAACATGTCCGGTGGCGTCCTGTCGTCCAACCCGATCGGCGCCTCGGGGATGATCCGCTTCCTCGAAGCCGCCAACCAGGTGCGCGGTGTCGCCGGGGACCATCAGGTCGACGGTGCCCGGAAGGCCCTGGGCCATGCCTACGGCGGCGGCTCACAGTTCTTCGCCATGTGGGTCGTCGGATCGCAGCAGCCGTCATGAGTGGTCGCCAGGGACGCCTCGAGGGCAAGGTGGCGCTGATCAGCGGCTCCGCCCGTGGCATGGGCGCGGCGACCGCGCGGCTGATGGTGGCCGAAGGTGCCCGGGTGGTCCTGGGTGACATCCTCCCGGAGGTCAAGGAGGTCGCGGAAAGCCTGGGGGACAGCGCGGTTGCCGTCACCCTCGACGTCACCGACGAGCAGTCGTGGCGCGATGCCGTCGCGGCAGGGGAGAAGGCGTTCGGTGCGATCCACGTCCTGGTCAACAATGCAGGCATCTTGCTGATGGACGAGCTGGGCAACACCACGAGTGAGATCTACCGCAAGGTCAACGACGTGAACGCCTTCGGTTGCTTTCTCGGCATGCGGGAAGTCCACCCTGCCCTCAAGCGAGCCGGCGGCGGGTCGATCGTCAACCTGTCCAGCGTGGAGGGACTTGGCGGCAACCGCTTCCTGGTGGCCTACACCGGCTCCAAGTTCGCCGTCCGCGGGATGACCAAGGCGGCGGCCATCGAGCTCGCCGCCGACGGGATCAGAGTCAACTCGGTCCACCCCGGCGGCATCGACACCCCGATGGTGCGGCACTTCGTGCCGGACGAGAAGTCCTTGCAGTGGGTGGGCAACCAGGTCCCGATGAAACGCACCGGCAAGGCGGAGGAGGTCGCCGAGGCGGTCACCTTCCTCGCCAGCGACGCGGCGTCGTACATCACCGGGGCTGAGCTCGCCGTCGACGGCGGGGCCACCGCCACCTCCGGCTTCAAGCACTAGGGAAACGCGATCATGACGAACAGCCTGCAGTTCAACCTGGCGGACCTGCTGGAGAGCGTCGTCGACGCTGTCCCGGATCGACCTGCCCTGTACGCCGAGGGTCGCCGGCTGACGTTCCGAGAGCTCGACGAGCGGGCCAACCGGCTGGCCCACCACTTCGCCGCCCAGGGCATCGGTCTCGGCGACCACGTCGGCTGCCACATGATGAACGGCACGGAGTACCTCGAGACGATGCTGGCGCTGTTCAAGGTGCGCGCCGTCCCTGTCAACGTGAACTTTCGCTACGTCGAGGAGGAGCTCCGCTACCTCTACGACGACGCCGACCTCGTCGGCGTGGTCTTCGACACCGAGTTTGCGGACAAGGTCGCCGCCGTCCTGCCGAGGGCACCGCGGGTCAAGCACCTGATCGCCATCGGGCCCACCGAGGGCCACACCCTGCCTGACGGAACCGTGCTCTTCGAGGAGGTTCTCGCGGCCCAGAGCCCCGGCAGGGAGGGTTTTCCGACGAGGTCCGGCGATGACCTCTTCATCATCTACACCGGCGGCACGACGGGGATGCCCAAGGGGGTGATGTGGCGCCAGGAGGACCTGTTCTTCGCGGGGATGGGTGGCGGGTACCCCGCCGGCGAGCCACTGACCGACCCTGCGCAAGCTGGCCCCCGGGCACTCGCCAACACCCCGATGGTCAGCTTCCCCGCGCCCCCGCTGATGCACGGCGCCGCCGAGCTCGGCAGCTTCATCAACCTGCTCGGCGGCGGCAAGGTGGTGCTGATCCGGCGCTACACGGGCGCCGGCGCGCTCTCGCTCATCGAGCAGGAGGGGTGCAACACCATCACGATCGTCGGTGACGCCATGGCGATGCCGCTGATCGAGGCGCTCGACGAGGCCAGCTACGACCTGTCCTCGCTGTTCGCGGTGGCGAGCGCCGGCGCCCTGCTCAGCCAGCCGGTGCGCGACAAGCTCACCGACCGGGTGCCCCACCTGTTCATCAACGACAGCTTCGGGTCGACGGAGACCGGCTACAACGGCTCGGCTCCGCCGGGCTCGAAGGCGAGCGAGGGCCTGCGCTTTGCCGTCAACGCCAGGACCACCGTCTTCGACGACGCCTACCAGCCCGTCGTCCCCGGGTCGGGCACGGTCGGCCGGGTCGCGCAGAAGGGGCACATCCCCCTCGGCTACTACGGCGACCCGGAAAAGACTGCGAAGACGTTCGTCACGGTCGACGGCGTCCGGTGGGTGATGCCGGGCGACATGGCCACAGTTGACGCCGACGGGACGATGCGTTTCCTGGGGCGCGGCTCGATCTGCATCAACAGCGGCGGCGAGAAGATCTACCCCGAGGAGGTGGAAGGGGCGCTGAAGTCCCATCCGGCCCTCGTCGACGCCGTGGTCGCGGGGATCCCCGACGAGCGCTGGGGCCAACGGGTCGCCGCTGTCCTGCAGGTGCGTGAGGGCGCGGACGTGCCGACGCAGCAGCAGATCGAGGAGCACCTGTCGACCCTGATCGCCCGCTACAAGGTCCCCCGCTTCGTGCACGCCGTCGAGCTCATGCAGCGCTCCCCGTCCGGCAAGCCCGACTACGGATGGGCGACGAAGGTGCTCGCCGAGGCTGCCTCCACGCTGGCGTAGACCGTGGACTGGTTCACGACCGTCGACGCCCTCGTCCGGGCCCGTGCCGCAGACGACCGGCCCGGACTGCTGTTCGAGGGCAGGACGTGGTCGTGGGCCGAGCACACCGCAGCGGCCGCGGCCCGGGCCGCGTGGTTCGCGCACCCCGCAGCGGGGGCGCCGCACGTCGGCGTGCTGCTCGAGAACGTCCCCGAGTACAGCTTCTGGCTCGCTGCCGCCGCCCTTGGCCGCTTCGTCCTGGTCGGCTTGAACGCGACGCGAAGTGCCTCGCAGCTCGCCGAAGACGTCGCCTCAACGTCCTGCACGTTGGTGCTGACCAACCGACCCGAGCTGTTTCCCGACATCGACGTCCCCGTGATGGATCCGGAGCAGATCGCCTACCCACCAGCGGACTTGCCCGAAGGTGCTGCCGAGACCACCGACCTCTACCTGCTGATCTTTACCAGCGGGACGACGGGTTCGCCGAAGGCCGTGTGCTGCTCGCAGGGCAAGATCGCCTCACAGGGCCTCGGGCTCGTCCAACGCGTCGGGTTGGGTCCCCAGGACGTGTCCTACGTGAGCATGCCGCTGTTCCACTCCAACGCCGTCATCGCCGGGTGGGCGCCGACGCTGGCCGTCGGAGGGGCCGTCGCGCTCAAGCGGCGGTTCTCGGCGTCTGCGTTCCTCGCGGACTGCCGAGCAGTCGGCGCGACCTACGCCAACTACGTCGGCACACCGCTGTCCTACGTCCTTGCGCAGCCGGAGCAGCCGGATGACGCCGACAACGCCCTGACAAGGGTCTTCGGCAACGAGGGCGCGCCCTTCGACCTCGAGCGCTTCTCGGCGCGCTTCGGCTGCGACGTCCTCGACGGCTTCGGCTCCACCGAGGGCGGCATCAGCATCAGCCGGACACCCGACACCCCTCGCGGCTCGCTGGGGCGGCCGGTCGGAAACGTCCGGGTCCTCGACCCCGACACCGGTCGTCCGTGCGCGGTGGCGGCCTTCGACGAGCAGGGGCGGCTCACGAACGCTGAGGAGGCGGTGGGGGAGTTGGTCAACCTCGACGGCCCCTTCGCCTTCGAGGGCTACTGGGACGCACCGGTCGACACCGCCCAGCGGACCCGGGGCGGGAGGTACTGGTCCGGTGACCTGGGCTACGCCGACGCGGACGGGTTCTTGTACTTCGCCGGGCGGAGCCTGGATCGCCTGCGGGTGGGGGGCGAGAACTTCCCGGCCGCTCCGGTCGCCCGCCTCCTGGTGCAGCACCCCGAGGTGGTGGAGGCCGTCGTCTACGCCGTACCGGATGTGACGGCAGGAGACCAGGTGATGGTCGCGGTCGAAGGTACGGAGTCTTTCGACGCCACCGCCTTTGCGTCCTGGGTGGCAGGCTGCCCCGAGGCCGCGTCGACCTGGGTCCCGCGCTACCTCAGGCTGGGAGCACTGCCGCGGACCGCCACCGGAAAGGTGCTGGTCCGTCAGCTCTCCCGGCAGCGCTGGCACGGCGAGGGCGTGTGGATGCGGGACCCGTTGCAACTGCAGATGCGCCGCATGACGCAGCCTGACCGCGACGCGGTCGACGCTGCTCTCGCCGCCTCGGGCCGGGTGACGAACTAGAACCTGTTACAGAACTGCGCTTGACCGCGTGAGCACCCCCGCAGTAGAACGTGTTTCAACAACTCCGTCACGACTGTCCCGAGCGAGGGTGCATGTACCTCACGTACACGGCCGAGCAGCAGACGCTGCGCGACGAGCTCCGGGCCTACTTCGCCCAGTTGATGACCCCAGAGCTGACGGCGTCGCTGTCCCACGGCGAGCTCGAGGGGTCTGCCTACAAGCAGATGGTCCGACAGCTCGGCCAGGACGGCATGCTCGGCATCAGCTGGCCCAAGGAGTACGGCGGGCAGGGCCGCGACCTGCTCGACCAGTACATCTTCTTCGACGAGAGCCAGCGGGCCAACGTCCCGATCCCTTTCCTGACGCTCAACACCGTCGGGCCCACCATCATGGAGTTCGGGACACCTGAGCAGAAGGCGTTCTTCCTGCCCAAGATCCTCAAGGGCGAGCTGCACTTCTCCATCGGCTACTCCGAGCCGCAGGCCGGCACCGACCTCGCGTCGCTGAAGACCACAGCCGTCCGCGACGGCGACCACTACGTCATCAACGGTCAGAAGATGTGGACCAGCCTGATCCACCATGCCGACTACATCTGGCTGGCCTGCCGCACCGACCCCGAGGCCAAGCGCCACAAGGGCCTGTCGATGATCATCGTCCCGGCGGACGCGGAGGGCTTCTCCTACACGCCGGTGCACACCATCGGTGGCGGCTACACCAGCGCCACCTACTACGACAACGTTCGGGTCCCGGTCGAGAACGTCGTGCTGGGTGAGAACCGTGGCTGGGAGCTGATCACCAGCCAGCTCAACCACGAGCGGGTCTCCCTGAGCAGCGCGGGCAACGTGCAGCGCAAGATCGACGACGTCCGCGCCTGGGCGCAGGAGACCAAGCTCGCCGACGGCCGGCGGGTCATCGACCAGGAGTGGGTGCAGACCACGCTGGCCCGTCTGACGGCGAAGACGGAGTTCCTCAAGCTCCTCAACTGGAAGGTCGCCTGGAGCATCTCCCAGGGGGTTCTCAACCCGGCCGACGCCTCGGCCGTCAAGGTGCACGGCAGCGAGTTCTACATCGAGGCCTACCGCGGCCTGATGGAGGTCATCGGGCAGAGCAGCACCCTGACCAAGGGCTCGGCCGGTGCCGTCCTCAACGCCGACCTCGAGCGCGCGATGCGCAACACCCTCGTCCTCACGTTCGGGGGCGGCACCAACGAGATCCAACGCGACATCATCGCGATGGTCGGTCTCGCCATGCCCCGCGCACCGCGCTGACCAGGAGAACCTGATGGACTTCACCACCAGCGCGGACCAGCAGGCCCTGCTGGGCCTGGCCACCCAGATCCTGTCGGAGCGTTCCACCCAGCGGCACCTCGACTCCCTCGATGAGCAAGGGGTCTGGTTCGACGTCGAGCTGTGGAAGCAGCTCGCCGGCGCCGGCATCGTGGGAGCCGCGCTCAACGAGGACGTCGGCGGTGGTGGCCTCGGGTTCGCCGAGCTGGCCCTGCTCCTGGAACGGGTCGGCACCTACGTCGCGCAGGTCCCGCTGTTCGAGACGGTCCTCGCGGCGGCGCTCCCGATCGACGCGTTCGGCACCGAGGAGCAGCGCCGCCGCGACCTGCCGGGAGTCGCGGCCGGTACGACGATCCTCACCGCCGCCCTGGTCGAGAGCGGTCGTGACAGCCTGAGCCGGCCCTTGACGGCCGCGACGGTCGACGGGGCGTCGTACCGGGTGAGCGGCACCAAGACCAGCGTCGCCTACGCCGATGTCGCCCGTCGGATCCTGGTGCCCGCCTGCCTGGACGACGGGACCGTCGTGCTGCTGCTGGTCGAGCCGACGGCACCAGGGGTGACACTGCGTCCCGGCACGGCGACAAACGGCCTGCCGGTCTGGGAGGTCGAGCTCGCCGACGCGCCCGCCGAGGTGCTGGTCGGTCCCGAGCGGGGAGCCGACGCGCTTGGCTGGCTGCTCGACCGGGCTTTGACCGGGCTGGCCGCGATGGCCCTCGGAGTGAGCGACCGGGCCTTGCGGATGTCGGCGACCTACACGACCGGACGTGAGCAGTTCGGCCGCCCGATCGCGACGTTCCAAGCGGTCGGTCATCGGCTAGCGGACGCCTACATCGACGTCGAGGCGATGCGCCTCACGATGCTGCAAGCCGTGTGGTTGCTGGACTCCGGGCTCCCTGGCCGGGACGAGGCCCGGATCGCCAAGTGGTGGGCGAGCGAGGGCGGTCACCGGGTCGCGCACGCGACCCAGCACGTCCACGGCGGTGTCGGTATCGACATCGACTACGAGCTGCCTCGCTACTTCCGATGGAGCAAGCAGCTCGAGTTCGCACTTGGCAGCGCCCAGGCGCAGTTGCTGACTCTCGGGGCCTCGCTGGCCGCCGAGCCGGTCTGAACGCACCGATGACCGAGCCCTCGACCGGCCAGTTCTCGACAAGAACCTCGCTCGTCGGCAGGAGCGCCCTCGTGACGGGCGCTGGAGCCGGGCTGGGGCGGGCCGAAGCGCTGGCCCTGGCGGCAGCAGGGGCGTCAGTGGTCGTCAACGACTATGACAAGGATGCCGCTCAGAGCGTGGTCGACGAGATCACAGCCACCGGCGGGCAGGCCATATCGGCGGCCGGTGACGTCTCGAGCTGGGCGGTGGCCGAGGACCTCGTCCAGACCGCGATCAGCGCCTTTGGTCAGCTCGACGTGCTCGTCAACAACGCCGGTGTCCTGCGCGACCGCACCATCTTCAACATCACCGAGTCCGAGTGGGACACCGTCATCGCCGTGCACCTCAAAGGGCACGCGGGCACGAGCCGCTTTGCGACGGCCCACTGGCGGGACAGAGCGAAAGCGGCCGGGGCGCCGGTCTACGGACGCGTCATCAACACCTCGAGCGAGGCGTTCCTGTTCGGCTCGGGCGGACAGCCCAACTACGCGGCGGCCAAGGCCGGCATCGTCGCCCTTACCCTGGCCACGGCCCAGTCCTGCGAGCGGTACGGCGTCAGGGCCAACGCCATCTGCCCGCGGGCCAGGACCGCGATGACCACAGCGGTCTTCGGCGAGGCACCCGAGGGCGTCGACCCGCTCAGCGTCGACCACGTGACACCACTCGTGGCCTACCTCGCGAGCCCGGCGGCGGACCTGGTCAACGGCCAGGTCTTCGTGGCCTACGGACCGATGGTGGTGCTGGCCAGTGCCCCCGGCGTGGAGCGCCGCTTCGACGCCGAGGGGGACAACTGGACCACCGGGGAACTGGCCAGGCTCCTCGGCGGTCACTTCACGGAACGCGATCTCGACGTCAACTTCGTGGCAAAGGCCTTCTACGCACTCTGAAACGCGGTCAGGCGACGCGGCGGGCGACGTACCTCATCCCGGAGCCGGGCACGAACATGCCGCCTGTCTCGGCGAGCTTCTCCTGGTAGCGGGGGTCCTTGTTCGCCTGCTCGTCCCGAGAGGCGTAGGTCGCCATGTCGGGGGACGTCGTGACCCAGGCGACTTCTCCAAAGGGGCCGGCGGTCGTCGAACCGAACATCACGGTCGCTCCGGTGATCGACGAGATCAGGTCGGCCACCTCGGTGCCCCAGCGGACCGCCTCGGCGCCCTGGCCACCGGAGATCTGCGCACGGGTCTGCAGCACGATCGCCCCGACGTCGGCTCGCTGGTACTCCCCCCCGGCGGTGTGCATCACGGAGAGCATCGTGTCTTCGGGCGGGGTGGCGACGAACTCGAGCCCCTCGGCGACCTTGTCCAGGTACCTGGCGTCGGTTCCCATGGCGATCATCTGACCGTCGAACTCGGCGCGGTCGTGCACCAAGGCGCTATAGATCATGGTGCCGAGCGGGCCTCCGAGCATGCCCGCCCAGAGAGAGACGGGGACGCCGGACACCTCACGCACCACCTGGGTGAGGGATTGGGTGTAGGGCCGGATCTTGCGGAGGTCCCCGCGGTACAGCACTGAGCGGTTGAAAACAAACATGGCAACCCTCTTCTCTGCCCGACGTCGTCGTCGGTGCCCGCCCGACCCTCCTCCCCCCAGCCGGATGTGACAAGGGTCACACCTGCCTCGCCGGTCAGCGGGAGGGTGTCGTACGAACGGTCCCGTCTGCGGTGTGGAGGCGTGGGCTGGGCATGGCTATCGAGCTGGACTCGGCCACCAGGCGAGTGGTCCAGGCTGAGGCCTTCTCGGGCCGGCCGAGCAAGTAGCCCTGGACGCGCTGACAGCCGAGCTCCCGGAGCCGGTCCAGCTGCTCGGGGCGCTCGACTCCCTCTGCGATGACATCGAGGCCGAGGTCGGCGCCGAAGCGGAGCAGGGCGTGGGTGAACCGGGCCTGCCCTTCGTCACGACCGAGACCGTTGATGAAGACCCTGTCGATCTTCAGGGACTGCAGCGGGATCTGGCTCAGGTGCGTCAGCGAGGAGTAGCCCACGCCGAAGTCGTCGAGCGACAACCAGATACCGCTGGCGTTCAGGCGTGACGTGACGTCCCTCGCCGCGTCGAGGTCGGTGAGCAACGCTGACTCGGTGATCTCAAGGACCAGCCGGGTCGGACTCACGCCATGGCGGGCGAGGGCAGCGAGGACGTGTTCCGGGAAGGCACGGTCGACGACCTGCTGCGGTGAGACGTTCACGGCGACGGTGAAGTCTGCCCGACATCCCGCGAGGTCCCACGCGGCGATCTGGCTGCTCGCCTGGTCGAGCACGAGGTAGGTGAGATCGGCGATCAGCCCGGTTCGCTCCGCGCCGGGGATGAAGACGTCCGGAGCGATCACGGTCTCGCCGACGCGCCACCGGGCGAGCGCCTCGAATCCCACGAACGTGCCCGTCGCCAGATCGGTGATGGGTTGGTAGTCCAGGGTGATCCGGCGTTCGGTAATCGCGCAGGACAGCCGCCTGCGCAAGCCCTCGTCGGTGACCTCGGTGAGCTCCATTCCTGGCTCGAACACCCGGAAGCAGCCCTTGCCGGTGCGCTTCGCCGCGTACATGGCGGTGTCGGCCTGCGAGAGCACATCGCCCGCCGTGGGCGTTGCCGCGTCACCCGCGACGATGGCGAGGCCGACGCTGACCTGCACGGTGACCTGCCGTCCGCCGACCCCGTACGACGAGTGCGTCGCGTCGATGATCTGGCGGGCCAGGATCCGGGGGTCACCACCGTCCTCGATCAGGACGGCGAACTCGTCACCCCCGAGGCGGGCCAGCGTGTCACCTGCCCGCAAAGCGCCACGCAAGCGTTCGGCGACCCGGACGAGCAGTTCGTCACCGGCGGCATGGCCGAGCGTGTCGTTGACGAGCTTGAAGTCGTCCAGGTCGCAGAACAGCACGGCAAGTCCGCGCGTGTCACGTTGGTGCAGATCCAGGGCGTGGGCGACGCGGTCCTGGAAGAGGTCGCGGTTCGCGAGCCCGGTCAGTCCGTCGTGGAAGGCCTGGTGATGGAGCTGCTGCTCGCGTTCGGACAGCGTGGTCACCAGCCGGCTGTTCTCGCGCACCATCAAGTACTGCCGAACCAGCACGAGGATGACTGTGATGGCCGCCAGGGTGGCCTGGACGACGTCGATCTTCTTCCCCAGGAACAGCTGCGCCGAGACCACAGCTGTCGCTATCAGCACGGGCACGTAAGGCAGCTTGCTGGGTGCCTCCCATGGACCCTGCCGCCTCGCGTCGTGGGCGGATGTTCTTCGCAGGAAGGGAGCGACGGTGAGCACGGCGAAGCCCACGACCCACCCCAGGTCCGCCGTCGCGCCGGTTGCGTAATCGCCCGTTGCTGTCAGGTAGGCGAACGAGCTGTCCGCGACCGCAATGGCCATGACCCCGAAGGCGAGCAGAGCGAGGGTCCCTCGACTGCCCTTTGCGCCAGTCAGCACGATGCACAACAGGGTCAGCACAACCAGGTCAAGGACGGGATAGCTCAACGACACGACGAGCGCCAGCGGGCTGTCCGATGCCGCGTGCGCGACCGCGCCGAGCACTGTCGCCCACGAGACGAGCCCGAGCGCCGCCGTGACAGTGAGGCTGTCCAGGACACTGCGGCGGCGGGCGTCCTGGCTGACGGACACCGGGTACAGCCACAATCCGACGGATGCCCCGACCGGGAACAGCAGGTAGCCGGCATCGGCGAGTGAGGGGAACGGTGTCGCTCTGCCGAGCACCAGCTCATACCAGCTCCAGATGGCCTGTCCTACGGCCCAGGCGCCGCAGCCGACCGCCAGCGTGCACCAGCTCCCGCGCATCCGGCCGCTTGATCTGCGTGCCGTCCAGCCCGCCGACGCTGCCGCCATCGCGGCGAAGACCACCTCACTGAGGTCAGCCACCACCCGGACGACCTGATGGCCGCCCAGGTCGAGCAGCAGCACGACGACCACGGCTGTGACCCCTGCGACCGTGGCGGCCGAGGCGACCTGCTGGGGTCGTGACAGCGTTCCAGGGGCGAGCAGTCGGCGCCTCACCGAGCACCTACCGGTGCCGAAAGGCACAGCGACCCGCAGCGACGGTCCATGCCATGACATCGGCCGTTCGCGTCGATCGCTGAATGGCTATAAATGACCGGTTGGACCGGGCCCGGCGGGTCAGTCGAGGACGATCAGCACGATCGCCTGGTGGATGTCGCGCCAGACGTCGGTGGCGTCGATGCGGCCGCCGAGCCACGCGATCTGCCGCGCGAACCACACGTCCTGCAGGATCGCCGCGATCTCGACATCGTGCTCGACCGGGTCGCCGCCCCCACGCATGGCCTGCACGATCAGGTCGCTCATGCCCTGGCGGATGCCAGTGACCTGGGCGGCAACGCTGGCGTCGGCGGCCATCATGGCCCGCACCATCGCCTCGGTGAGCAGCGGCTCGCGCTGCAGCGACCGGGTCGAGCGTTCGAGCACGAACGACACCCGCTCCGCCCGGGTCCCGCCGGGCGCCTGCCGTTTCTGGACGCGGGTTGCGAGCCCCTCGACTTCGGAGGCCATGGCGGACACCAGCAGGTGGATCTTGGACGGGAAGTACCGGTAGAGGGTGCCGAGTGCGACCTCGGAGCGCTCGGCGACCTCGCGCATCTGGACGGCGTCATAACCGCCGCGGGAAGCCAGTGCCAAGGTGGCGGTGAGGATTCGGGCCCGCCGGGCGCGTTGGGCTGAGGTCTCGCTCTCGAGTGCGGCCGACGAGATGTCTGCTGCCGGGTGCGCCGTACCCACCGGGGGCTGCGCTGTGCTTGTCACCGCTGCGACCTCCCCCTTGGATTCGTCGTCGAAACTAGCATCGGTTCTCGTTCTGCAAGCCTGGGTGCGGGTGTGGTGCCGGTAACAGGAACGTGTTCTAGTATTGCCAGACCCCTGAGGGAAGGCACTGGAGCATGACGATCGGCGTGACCGAGGACCACGAGGCACTCGCGTCGTCGGTCCGCGGGTGGGCGGAGCGCGCCGGCCTGAGAGCCAGCGCCCGGGCCGCCCTGGAGGCACCGGAGACCCGTCCGTCGTGGTGGTCGGGACTCGCCGACCAGGGCCTGCTGGGACTGCACCTGCCGGAGGAGCTCGGCGGGTCAGGAGCCGGGGGCGTCGAGCTGTGCCTGGCCGTCGAGGAGCTGGCCCGGGCGTTCGTGCACGGACCGGCGCTGCCGACGCTGATGGCCTCGCTCGTGCTGTCCCAGCACGCTCGGTCCTGCGACCGGGCGGGTACGACGGTCGGCAAGCAGCTGCTCCCGTCGCTGGCCGACGGCACGCTGACCGCGGCCGTCGCCGTCGAGGACGGCCTGGTGGCGGTGGCCACCGACGACGGCGTGCGCGTCACGGGAACCGCGGCCCACGTCCTCGGCGGGGCGCACGCCGACCTCCTCGTCCTGGGAGCGGGGGGCACCTGGTTCGTGGTTGACGCGGGCCGGGTCGAGGTGACACCCCTGGCCGGCCTGGATGCGACCTGCCGGCCCGCAGCGGTGACCCTGCACGACGTCGTCGTACCCGCCTCGAGGATCCTGACCGGGCTGAGCCTTGCCCAGGTCCGGCTGCTGGTCGGCGTGATCGTGGCCGCCGAGGCGACCGGGCTGGCCGGTTGGGCCCTCGACATGGCGACCTCCTACGCCCGGACGAGGGAGCAGTTCGGTAGGCCGATCGGCGCCTTCCAGGGTATCAAGCACAAGTGCGCCGACATGCTGGTACGCCTCGAGCAGGCTCGCGCGACGACCTGGGATGCGGCGCGCGCCCTGGACGAGGCCGCCTCGGGAGAGCGGGACCTGTCAACGGCCATCGCGATCTCGGTCGCGGTCGACGCCGCGGTGCAGAACGCCAAGGACGCGCTGCAGGTGCTCGGCGGCATCGGCTACACCTGGGAGCACGACGCCCACATCGTCCTCAAGCGGGCGCTGGCGCTGCGTGCCCTGATGGGCAACCCGTCGTACTGGCGGGGGGTCGCCGCCGATCTCGCCCTCGAGGGCACCCGTCGCAGCCTCGAGCTGGACCTCGGCACCGAGACGCGGGCCCTGCGGGAGCTGGTGCGGGCCTTCGTCGCCGGGCTGCCAGACGACGAGCCTGCCCGCAGAATGGCCATTGCTGACACCGGCTTCCTCGTGCCGCACTGGCTGCCGCCGTGGGGGCGCGGCGCGTCGGCGGTGGAGCAGCTCGTTATCGACGAGGAGCTGGCGGCGGCGAACGTCCGCCGGCACGACCTCGTGATCGGTGCCTGGGCGGCGCCGACGATCGTGGCTCACGGAACGCCCGAGCAGCAGGAGCGGTTCGTGCGCCCGACGCTGCACGGGCAGATCACCTGGTGCCAGATGTTCTCCGAGCCCGGCGCCGGCTCCGACCTTGCCTCCCTGCAGGCCAAGGCCGAGCGGGTGGAGGGCGGTTGGCGCATTACCGGTCAGAAGGTCTGGACCTCGATGGCGCAGGTCGCCGACTGGGCGATCCTGCTGGCCCGTACGAGCGGCACCGGAAAGGGGCCGGACCGGCACCGTGGGATCACCTACTTCCTGCTCGACATGCGGTCAGAGGGCGTCGACGTGCGGCCCCTCCGCGAGCTCACCGGGTATGCCGCCTTCAACGAGGTTTTCCTCGACGACGTCTTTGTCCGTGACGACTGCGTCGTCGGCAAGGTCGACGGTGGCTGGGCCCTGGCCCGGACCACCTTGGCCAACGAGCGCGTCGCGATGAGCGCAGGCTCACCCTTCGGCCGAGGAGTGGAGGATGTCCTGGCCGACGTCGTCGCTCTCGGGGGACCTGACCAACTGCTGCGTGACCGGGTGGGTCACCTCGTCTGCGAGGCCCACGGGCAGGCGCTGCTGGCCTTCCGCACCACCTTGCGACAGCTCTCGGGAGCCGACCCGGGACCGGCCTCGAGTGTCCGCAAGCTGGTCGGCATGCGGCACCAGCAGGACGCCGCGGAGCTTCGCTTCGAGCTGCTGGGCGCCGCGGGTCTGGCCAGGGAGGGCGTGGCCGACAAGCTCGCCCACACCATGCTGAACACCCGCTGCCTCACCATCGCCGGCGGGACCAGCGAGGTTCTCAAGAACGTCGTCGCCGAGCGCATCCTCGGCCTGCCAAGGGATCCATGACGTGGTTGCTGACCTCAAGCTCGGCTTCCAGTTCGGCTACTGGAGCGGACAGGGACCCGGCGACATCATCACCCCGGCCAAGCTGGCCGAGGACTTCGGCTTCGACTCGGTGTGGACGGCGGAGTCCTGGGGAAGTGACGCCTTCACCCCGCTCGCGTGGATCGGGGCGCACACCTCGCGGGTCAAGCTCTGTACCGGACTCGTGCAGCTGTCGGCCCGGACACCCGCCGCCACGGCCATGAGCGCCATGACGCTGGACCGCTTGTCTGGTGGGCGGATGCACCTCGGTCTGGGTGTCAGCGGCCCTCAGGTCGTGGAGGGCTGGTACGGCGTCCCGTTCCCGAAGCCGCTCGCCCGCACCCGCGAGTACGTCCAGATCTGCCGCGACATCTGGCGGCGCGAGGGCCCCGTCACCAACGCCGGCGAGCACTACCCGCTCCCCTTGCCCGGAGGAACCGGGCTGGGCAAGCCGCTGAAGGCCAACATGCACCCGCTGCGGCCGGCGATCCCGATCTTCCTGGGGGCCGAGGGACCCAAGAACGTCGCGCTCGCGACGGAGATCGCAGACGGCTGGTTGCCGATCTTCTTTCACGTCGAGAGTGCCCCGGCGGTCTACGCCGAGGCGCTGTCGGTCGCCAAACCGGCCTTCGAGATCGCCTGCCCCGTCACGGTTGTCGTCGACGACGACGTCCAGAAGGCGCTGGAGTGGGTGAAGCTGACGATGGCGTTCTACATCGGCGGGATGGGTGCCAAGGACAAGAACTTCCACCTCGACGTCGTGTCCCGCTTCGGCTTCGAGGAGCAGGCACACCGGGTGCAGGAGCTTTTCCTCGCCGGCGACCGGGACGCCGCCGTCAAGGCCGTCCCTGACGAGCTGTGCGACGGGATCGCCCTGTGTGGCCCGCTGGAGCGCATCAAGGAGCGGCTCGAGCTGTGGCGAGCCTCGCCGGTCACGACCCTGGTTCTGGGCGGCGTCTCCGACCCCGCTGTCATGCGCGCCCTCGTCGAGATGACCGCCTAGTGGAGAAGGTCGACCTCCTGGTGTGGGACGCCGCTTCGCTGGAGCAAGCGGGCGATCTCGACGTTCCCGGGCTGCGGCGCGTCACCGTGTCCCGTGCTGCTGGGTTGGAGGCCGCCCCGCTGCTCATGGGGCAGGGACCGGCCCTCGCCGGACTCGTCGAGCTCTGGCTCGACAACGTCGATGTCTGGCCCGAGGTTGTGGGGACCATCCCGTCGGACGCCTATCTGGTCACCGAGTCGGTGCCCCAGCGGCCCTTGGGCCAACGAGAGCTGCTTACCCACCTGACGTGGTTCCCCAAGCCGGAGCGGCTCACCGATGAGGAGTTCTTCCATGGTTGGCATGTCGTCCACACCCCGTCCTCTTCGGCGCTGCACCCCCTGCGTCAGGGCTACGTACGCGACAGCGTGGCGCGCACGCTGACGCCAGGATCGCCTGCTGTAAGGGCGATCGTGAGTGAAGCCTTCACCCTCGAGGATTACCTCGACCCGACCCGGCTGTTCGGCGGGGAGCAGGCCCTCGCGGTGACCATGGCCGAGCTGCCGCTCTACGCGGACGGGCCGGACATCTCGTGCTGTCCGGTGTGGCAGACCGTCGTGAAGGGCTGACTGTGCTGTCGCAGCAGGAGCTGTCCGACCGCTTCGAGATCCAAGAGCTCATCGCCCGTTACAGCCAGCTCCTGGACCTGCGGGCCTGGGACGAGCTCGACGCGCTGTTCACCGACGACTGCGTGCTCGACTACACCGCCACGGGTGCCATCAAGGGCAGCTGGGCCGAGCACAAGGCCTACGACCAGGCGGTCCTGCCGTCGTTCAAGGGAACCCAGCACGTGATGGGGCTGCCTACGATCGAGGTTCACGACCGGACGGCGACGGCCCGCACGGTTTGCTTCAACCCGATGGTCGTCGATGACAAGAAGGTCTTCTTCGTCGGTCTCTGGTACGTCGACACCCTGGTCCGTACCGCAACCGGGTGGCGCTTCGCCAGCCGCACCGAGCAGCTGTCCTTCTTCCACAACTTCTAGCGGGCGCTCCACAGCTGCTCCGCACGTGCTTTGAGAGCGCGCGCAGTGGCGTTGAAGCCTGCGGTGACCCACGTGACCTGTAGGTCGTAGACGACCTGGGCCGCCTCACCGCTGAAGACGTCGGTCGTGCGGTACGACGACCTGCCGTCACCGAGGTCCTCGACCCACTGGTCGCGGACCGCAAGCAGCCCGGGGAAGGAGTCGCCCGTGTCGTACTGCAGGTGATGCGGCGCGTCGATGACGCGCATCCGCTCCAGAGTCGTGAACGTCTCCCCTGGCCGCGCCGGGTCGGGCAGGTGCAGGACCACCTCGGCCCCGAGCTCCAGGACCGTGTCGACCCTGACCGTGTACGGGTTCCAGGCGGGGTAGTCGGCGTAGCTGGTCAGTACGGACCACACGAGGCCCTGCGGTGCGTCGATCTCGACCGTGTCGCTGGTGACGGTGGTCGCGTTGAGGGCAGCTCCTGCCGTCATGCCGGCATGTACTCCCCGCCGTTGACGTCCAGGATCGCGCCCGTCACCTCGGACGTGTACTCCGAGAGCAGCATCAAGATCGCCCCGGCGCAGGCCTCGTCGGTGGGGATCCGGCCGAGTGGGTTTCGGGAGGCGATGTCGTCGTAGACCTCCTGCTCGGAGGTCCCCTTCTGCTCCGACGTCATGCTCAGGTAGAACCGCACGCCTGGACCGTCGAGCCAGCCCATGATCGCCTGGTTGACGCGGATGTTGTCGTGGCCCAGCTCGAGAGCGAGGAACTGCGTGGCACAGGTCATGGCGGCCTTGGCCAAGGCGTAGCCGCCCTCGCCCTTCATCGGCTTGCGTGTCGTCATCGTGCCGACGTTGACGATCGAGCCGTGACCGGCAGCGCGCATGTGCGGGACGGCCAGCCGGCTCATCTGAAGGGCGCCGTAGAGGATCACGTCCATCGACCGGCGCAGCCCCTTGTCCGGGGTGTCGAGCAGGTCGTGGAACCCGGGGTGGGCGTAGGCGCTGTTGACCAGTCCTGTGACCTTCCCGAAGCGCTCCACGGCGGTGTCGATGACGCGGGCGCAGTCCTCTTCCTTCCGGACGTCGCACAGCACCGCCACCGCGGCCCCGTCGGTCTGCCTCTCGACCTGCTCGGTGACCGAACTGGAGCGGGCAGCCATCACGACCTTCGCCCCTTCGGCGACCGCTCGCTGCGCCAGCTTGGCGCCGAGGCCGGCACCGACGCCGGTGATGACAACGACCTCGTCGTCGAGGATCACAAGAAAGCCCTTTCGTAGAACGCGAAGTCGCGGCTGAGCTGCTCGGTGGTGAGGCCGAAGTCCTCGGCGACGTAGCGGTGGGAGCCGTGGCGCTCCTCTTGGTTCACCTTGAGGTAGTCCTCGAAGGCCCGCCGGTCCTCATCGTGCATCTTGAGCCCCAGCTGCCCCATCACCGACGTCGCGGTCGCCAGCGGCTCGGAGACGGTTGCATTGAAGGGCACGTCCACGAAGCGCTCTGGGCGTCGAGCCCGCACCTGCTCGAAGCCGCTCAGGCACTCTCGGAAGCGCTCGCTCCAGTAGGGACCGATGAGCATCGGATCGGTCTTGTCGCTGTACTGCGCGGACATCGCCTGCACCATCGATGCGTACGACGGCACGGCGGAGGTCGGCGACCGGTGCGTCATCACGATCTTGCAGTCCGGGAACTCGTCGAGGACGGCGTCAGCGGCGGTGAGGTGATGAGGGGACTTGAGGATCCACGTGCGTCCGGTGCGTGTCGGGTCCTGCCACTGCAGCACCTGGAGCCACTGCCGCAGCTCGGCGTAGGCCCTGCTCTGGTCGAAGGACCGAAGCCAGATTCCGTAGCTCGGGACCCAGTAGAAGGAGTCCCAGCTCATCGCGGTGAAGGACCGGTCGAGCAGGAGTACATCCTCCTCCGGACCGTCCCAGACAACGGTGTGGATGTCACCGAAGTCGGGAGACAGCGACAAGAACAGGTCCATCATCTTCTTGGCCTTCTCCTTGCGGACCTCCGCGGCGGGCGATTCGCCTGGGAAGGGCAGGGGATAGGAGCACTCCCAGCTCAGGGTGCTCGTCACCTGTGGGCTGGCAGCGAGCAGCCGGTGCAGCAGCGTCGAGCCGGTGCGGGGCAGACCGCAGATCTCGGCAGCCACGCCGACCTGGACGTCGAGGATCTCCGGGTGCTTGCCGTGCAGGGCTCGCAGCCGCAGCCGGTCCACCAGCAGGGCGGTCAGGCGACGCTCGGTCATCTGCCGGCCGAGCTCCGACAGCTGCGCCTCGGTGTTGAGGGCGTTGACGAGGACCCCGAGGGGCTCGAGGAACCACTCGTCCCCGAAGTCGTTGGTGCCTGCCTTGGTGGTCGAGGCGGTGCGAAGAGCATCCAACGTCAGGGCCATCTACAGCTCCACGACGCGGCAGGTCGGCAGGGGGTGGTGATCGGCTCCGACCCAGCGCAGCACCGCGGTGCCGGAGCTGTGCCCGCTCGGGTCGAGCCAGTTGCCCCAGCCAGGGTCCTCGGCCGAGACCACGAGTGTGAGTCGTCCGTCGTCGTCGAGCTGGGCGGTGTGCTTGTTGACCGAGATCCGCCGTTCCCAGTCGAGCGACTCCATCCACCAGTTGCTGAGCTGGAAGTTCCAGTACGGCGCCTGCGGGACGTCCGTCGTGATGACCCACGCCTGACCCGGCTCCAGGGTCCAGTAGCCGTGCAGGTAGAAGATCTCGGGGTCGCCACCTGCTCGCTGGAACATCTCCTGGCCCCAGTCGGGCAGCTCGTTGGGGCGGGTCATGAACAGCTCGGTCCAGGCGGCGAACGTTGCCGCCGTACCGTGCACGCCCAGGGCGGCGCGCTGCAGGCTCCGGACCACGTGGGTCGTGGTGAGGGGTGACCTCGGGGGGGTCTCGCCGAGCCGCTCGATCGACCAGCTGCCGGGCACCTCGGTGCTCCGGTCGAGGTAGGACTCGCGTAGGACGATCATCGTGGAGTCTTCGGCCAGCGGCAGCCAGTTGGCCTCGGCATCGCCCTTGTCGGCGCTGACGAGGATGTCGACAGTGCCGTCCTCGTTGACGATGAGGTCGTCGTTACGCAGCTCTCCCGTCGACGCCATCGTGCCGTCCTTGGCGTAGCGGTTGGCCTTGCTGCCGAACGTCGTGACCGCGATAGAACCCCGGGTCCCGGTGATCCGATAGCTGTTGGTCCCCTTGACCGGTGCCGAGTGGTAGATGTTGTCCGGGTTGTCGGCGCCGATCTTCACCAGGTCCAGCCCCTGCCAACGGGGCCGGTCCGGGTCGGAGTTCTCCAGGGTTGAGTAGAGCGCGTTGCGTAGCAGCCGGCTCAGGTAGCGAAAGCCCTCGGCCCTGTCGAGCGGCGTCGAGGGGGACGTCTGCGTGAGCACGACCTGGCCCGCGGCTTCGAGGGCCCGGCAGAAGTCACCCCAGGCCTGACCGGTGACGATGGCTTCGTCAGTGCTGCTCATGACCCTCCAGGACGGCCGAAGACTGGAACACGTTCTACCAGAGCGGCGTCCCCTGCGCGAGGCCTCGTTCAGCCCTCCGGCGGCGCCATCGTGGCCATCATCCGGTCCATCTCCCAGAAGGCACGCAGCGAGAGCAGCTTGCCCACGTCGTCGAGCCGGTAGACGAAGACGCCTTCGCAGCGGGTCGTCGCCCCTCCGGGAAGGGTGATGTGGATGCTGGCGACGTTGGCTACCTCGTTGCCGGCCGCGAACGAGTCGTGGATCTCGAACCGGATCGACTCGGTCGAGCCGATGTTGCTGTCCCAGAACCGCGCGCGTCCCTCGGCGCCGTGGTGGCCGAGGCCGGTCGGGTCGATGAAGGAGACCCCGACCGGGTCCTCCACCCAGCCGTCCGCCGCCCACAGTGCGAGCCAGGCGTCCTTGTCTCGGGCGCCGACGGCGTCCATCGACCTCTGGGACATTGCCCGCGCGGGGTGCTCGATCACCATGCCTGGATCACGTCCTTGGCGAAGCGGCGGATGCCGTCCTGCTTGGCCTCCAGGGGGCCGTCCCACGGGACGCCGTAGAACAGCCAAGGAACAGTGACGATGTCGGTGGCTCCGACTTCCTCGAGCTCCTTGTAGCCCTCGAGGCCGAAGCGGTCGCCAGGGGCGACCTGGAAGGTGAAGCCCTCAGTGGGGCGACCGGCGGTGAGCAGCTGGTCGGTCAGCTCGGCGACGACCACGCGGAAGTCCTCCAACGTGATCATGGCGCTGGTCCACCCCTGTCCGAACCGGACCGTGCGCCGCAGGGCCACGGCGGTGTGACCGCCGATGTAAATCGGCACCTTCTGGGTGGGTGCCGGCGGCAGCTTGATGCGGCCGAAGGACACGTGCTCCCCCTCACGGGACACCCAGCCGCCGTCGAGGAGCTCCAGGATCGCGTCGAGTGCCTCATCGGTGCGCGCCCCCCGGCCCTCGTACGCCTGGCCGGCCCACTCGAACTCCTCCCGGAGCCAACCGATGCCGGCACCGAAGGTGAAGCGGTTGTCCGACAGGACTGCCGCCGACGCGACCTGCTTGGCGAGCAGGATCGGGTTGCGCACGGCGACCTTGATGACGTGCGTGCAGAAGCGGATCCGCCCGGTCACAGCAGCCATGCTCGCGACGGCCATGAAGGGCTCGACGAAGGGCGTGTCCTCGTTCCAGAGCCGGCTGCCGTCCTTGGTGTAGGGGTAGGCGTCCGACACCTGCTCGGACCAGAACAGGCTGTCGGCCACCGCGATCTGGTCGTAGCCGCACTCCTCCGCGGTACGAGCCAGGGCGGTGTACTCGCGCGGGTCGGTCATCGCCACGGACATCGTGAACTGCAACGTGTTCTCCTTCTGCCGAGGGCGGAGACTAACCGGCAAGCCACACCGGCACCAGGCGAGCCCCCATGGGCCGGGTGTGCGGGGTGGTCAGGGCCGGACGAGCCCTCGACCCGTCACCAGCGGGAGGTCGAGCGCCGTCACGAGCCCGGGCTTGGCCCGCACCACAGCAGGTACGGCGTTGACCAACCGCATGGCCGTGGCCTTGAGGCCGGCCGTGTTGTGGTCACCGTCGCTGCCGAGCAGCTGCAGGTCCAGGGTGTAGTTGGGCTCTCCGCTGACCACGACCCGGTAGCAGCCCTTGCCGGCCGGTTGCGGCCAGTCGGGACCGAGATCGTCGTGCAGTCGGGTCACGTGCTCCAGCACGATCACGGCCCGCCCTGCCACCATGCCCCGTACCTCGAAGTGCAGTGCCGCCATGCTTCCCTGCTCGATGGTGCCGCTGTCGACGTCGAAGGTCGCGGGCGCGGGAAGGCGCTCGTACCACTCGACGACCTCGTCGAGGACAACGTCCAGCCCGGCGGCGATCTGGTGCACGACACTGCCCCAGGCCATGCTGAGGATGCCCGGCTGCAGGAGCATCGGCACGTGGTCCATGGGGCGACCGAAGCCCATCACGTCGAACAGGATCATGCCCTGGTCGTAGGTGTTGTAGTTGAGGACCTCGAGGCACCGGACCTCGTCGATGCGTTCACTGATGCCGGTCAGCGACAGCGGCAGCCAGTCGTTGGCAAAGCCTGGGTCGATGCCGTTCACGAACAGCGATACGCCGCCTTGCTCCGCGGCCTCGCGGACCCCTGCAGCCATCGGCTCTGCCGCCCCGCTGGGGTACTGCAGCAAGACCGGCCCGCTGGCAACGACGTTTATCCCGGCCCGCAGGAGCAGCTCGAGGTCGGCCAGCGCCTCGAAGAGCCGGTCGTCGGCCATAGCGGTGTTGACCACGCAGTCGGGGGCCAGCGCGAGGATCTCCTGCACGTCGTTGGTGGCGAACACGCCGAGGGCGCGACCCAGACCGGCCAGCTCGCCGGCGTCCCTGCCGACCTTGTCGGGGTTCGAGACCCAGACGCCGACCAGCTCGAGGTCCGGCCGCGCGTCGATGCCGGCGATCGCGTGCCGGCCGACGTTGCCCGTCGACCAGGCCACGACCCTCACGGCTGCTCGCCCAGGTCCGGCAGCATCAGGTCCAGGTTGGGCTGCTCGAGGCCACCGTCGACCTCGAAGACCTTGCCCGTGACGTAGCCACCGGCTGGGCTCGCGAGGAACAGCACGGTGGCGGCGATCTCGTCGGGGTCGCCGATCCGGCGCAGCGGAGTCGCCTGCTCCATCTTGGTGCGCAGCCCATCGTCCTCGACGACGATCTGCAGCGCGCTCGTCGCGATCGACCCGACCGCGATCGCGTTGACCCGGACCCTCGGTGACAGGTCCGCGGCGGTGAGCCGGGTCCAGTGCGCCAGGGCCGCCTTTGCGGTGCCGTAGGCGACGAAGCCGCGGCCCGGCACCCGCCCCATGACGGAGGAGATGTTGACGACGGAACCGCCGTGAACCAGCAGGTGCGGCAGGGCAGCCCGGGTGAGGGCGTGGGCGGTGGAGACGTTGAAGTGGAACGCCTCCTCGAGGAACCGGGTGTTGGTTTTGCGGAACTCCTTGGGCATCGAACCGCCGACGTTGTTGACGACCACGTCGAGCCGGCCGAACTCCTGAGCCGCGCGGTCTGCCAGGGCCGCGACCGAGTCCAGGTCCATCGCATCGGCGGGGACGACCAGGGCTCGCCGGCCCAGGTCGGCGACCTGCCTCGCCACCTCCCGCAGCTGGTCCTCGGTGCGGGCGGACAGCACCACGTCGGCTCCGGCCTCGGCAAGCGCCAGCGCACTGGCCGCGCCGATCCCGCGGCCGGCACCGGTCACGACAGCGACCTTCCCGTCGAGGCGGAACTTCTCGAGCACCACTGACGACTCCTGTGGGGTTGGCGTGGCGCGGACGCTAGCGCAGCTTCTGCAACACGTTCTAGTCTTTCCGGCGTGGCCCGCCCGCGCACTGCCTCCCCCGTCCTGGCTCGTGATGTCCCGTCCTGGGACGACGAGGCGGATGTCCTGGTGGTGGGCTACGGCTGCGCTGGGGCCAGCGCCTCGTGGGAAGCCGCAGTCGCCGGTGCTGACGTACTGGTGCTCGAGCGGGCCAGCGGAGCCGGCGGGACGAGCGCGTTGTCCGGTGGCGAGCTCTACCTCGGCGGCGGCACGACTGTGCAGAAGGCCTGCGGCTTCGAGGACACCCCGGAGGCGATGGCCGCTTTCCTGCGGGCTGCTCTTGGCCCCGGCGTCGACGAGGACAAGCTCGCCGCCTACGTCGAGGGCAGTGTCGACCACTTCACCTGGCTCGCCGATCGCGGCGTCCCCTTCCAGGCGAGCCTGTACGACGAACCGTCCTGGATGCCGCCGACCGACGACGGACTGATGTGGCTGGGCGAGCGCAGCTGGCCGTTCACCGAGCTGGCCGCACCCGCTCCCCGCGGCCACCGGCCGGCAACCGGTCACTTCGGCGGCTGGCTGCTGATGGACAAGCTCGCCGCGGCGGCTCGCGCGGTCGGTGTGCGCGACGCCTTCGATGTCTACGTCGAGCGGCTCGTCGTCGAAGACGACAACGGTCGGCGTGTCGAAGACGACAACGGTCGGCGTGTCGAAGACGACAACGGTCGGCGTGTCGAAGACGACAACGGTCGGCGTGTCGAAGACGACAACGGTCGGCGTGTCGAAGACGACAACGGTCGGCGTGCCGAAGGCGTCAGGTTGGTGGGGGTGGTCGCCAGCCAGTACGGCGAGCAGCGCGCCTACCGTGCCCGCCGGGGGGTCGTCCTGACGACCGGCGGGTTCGTGGACGACGAGGTGATGCTCGCCCAGCACGCCCCCCGGCTGCTCGGCATGGACAAGATCTCCTGCGGCGGGGAGGACGGCAGCGGGATCCGGATGGCGCAGGCCCTCGGAGCAGCGGTCAAGCACATGGGCGCCAGCCAGGTGGGCCTGCACGCCGTACCCGCCTTGATGGCGCGGGGGATCGTCGTGAACGCCCGTGGGCAGCGGTTCGTCAACGAGGACACCTACCCGGGCCGCATCGGGCAGGCCGCGCTGTTCGGGCAGGGCATGGGCTGCTGGGTCGTCCTCGACGAGCGCGGCTACGAGGAGGTCCCCATCGAGGAGCGCTGGGGCGTGCTCCCGCACGAGACGGCCGACACCCTCGCCGAGCTCGAGCAGCTGACCGGGCTGCCGCCGGGGGCGCTGCAGGCGACCGTCGCGGTCTACAACGAGCACGCGGCCCGTGGCGAGGACCCGGTGTGTCACAAGGACCCGCGCTGGCTGCGGCCGCTCGAGCCGCCGTTCGCGGCGATCGACCCGACGCGGTCCTTCCGCGGTCCGAACGACCCAGCTGTGGGATCGGGGGCGGCGGTGTTCACGCTCGGGGGGCTCGACACCGACGTGACCGGCCAGGTCCTGCGCGTCGACGGCACACCGGTCAGAGGGTTGTACGCCGCCGGTCGCTCCACCAGCGGACTGGCCTCCTGGGGCTACATCAGCGGTACGTCGTTGGGGGACGGGACGTTCTTCGGGCGGCTGGCCGGACGAGCCGCCGCGGAGGCGTCCCGGTGAGTGGGATTGTGGTCGTGCGCAGGCCCGCAACCGTCCGTAGCGTCTGCGTCACCAACCACGAGGAGAGCTCATGACGAACAAGGTGCTCGAGGCGGTCCAGGACCTGCTGCCGCGAATCGCGGCCCGGGCGGAGCAGGCCGAGCGCGACCGGCGCATCCCCGACGAGAGCATCGCCGAGCTCACGCAGGCCGGCGTCTTCTCCATGCTGCAGCCCAAGCGCTGGGGTGGCCTCGAGGCGGACCCGGTCGAGTTCTACGAGGTCATCCGGACCATCGCCGGGGCGTGCGGGTCGACCGGATGGGTCTCGTCCATCGTCGGTGTCCACCCGTGGCAGCTGGCGTTGTTCCCCGACGCCGCCCAGCGCGAGGTCTGGGGCGAGGACAGCACCACGCTGGTGTCGTCCTCGTACGCCCCGACCGGCCGGTTGACGCCGGTCGAGGGCGGCTACGAGTGCACCGGACGGTGGAGCTTCTCCTCCGGGTCTGACCACTGCAGGTGGGTGCTGCTGGGCGCGATCGTCATGGGCCCGGAGGGCAAGCCGGTCGACTTCCTCACCATCCTCGTCCCTCGCAGCGACTACCTGATCGACGACGTGTGGGACGTCGTCGGTCTGAAGGGCACCGGATCGAACGACATCGTCATCGACAAGGTCTTCGTCCCCGCGCACCGCACCCTGTCCTTCAACGACGTCAGTGCCCTGCGCTGCCCCGGCCATGCCGAGAACACCGCGCCCCTCTACAAGCTGCCCTTCGGCACCGTGTTCAGCTACACGATCACCACCCCCATCATCGGCATCGCCACCGGTGCCTACGACGCCCACGTGGAGCGGATGCGCGAGCGGGTCCGCATCTCCTACGGGGGCCAGAAGGTGGCCGGCGACGCCTTCGCGCACGTCAGGGTCGCCCGAGCCGCCTCCGACATCGACGCGGCCTGGCTCCAGCTCGAACGCAACCTCGATGAGGAGATGAAGTACGTCTCGGCCGGCGAGGAGATCCCGATGGAGCTGCGCCTGCGCGCCCGCCGGGACCAGGTTCGCGGGACCGAGCGCTCCGTCGAGGCGATCGGCCTGCTGTTCAAGAACTCCGGTGGCCATTCGCTCAAGAACGGCAACCCCATCGAGCGGGCCTGGCGGGACGGCAACGCCGGCTCAGTCCACGCTGCCAACGACGTCGAGAGGTGGCTGGCGATGTACGGCAAGGGCGCCTTTGGACATCCGATCGAGGATGCGATGGTCTAGCGATGGCCTCCGTCCACTCCCTCGGCTACCTGGTCGTCGAGACCAGGGAGCTCGACCGCTGGCGAGAGCTCGCGGTCGATGTCCTCGGCCTGGCGGTGGGTGGGGGACCTGCGGGGCCTGCGGGCGGGGCCAGCGACGACTCGCTGTACCTGCGGATTGACGACCGGCCGGCTCGGGTGGTCGTCCGGCCCGGCCCGGCCGAGCGCCTGGTGGCGGTCGGGTGGGAGGTGCGGGACCGAGAGACCTGGCGGACCGTCGTCCGGCAGCTGGAGGACTCGGGCGCCCCCGTCAAGCACGCGAGCGCTGCCGAAGCCGACGAGCGGCGGGTACAGGAGCTGGTCTTCACCGAGGACCCGAGCGGCACGCAGCTCGAGGTCTTCCACGGTCCCGCGCTCGTGCACAGCAAGCTGCTGACCACGCACGGCGCGAGGTTCGTCACCGGCGGGCAGGGGCTCGGCCACGTCGTCCTGCCGACCACCAACGCCGAAGCGGCGTACGAGTTCTACACGCAGGTCCTGGGGTTCCGCAGCCGTGGGGCGTTCCGGCTGCCACCAGGGTTGCCCGGTGCTCCGCCGAATGGCCGCAGCTATCTGCGCTTCCTGTCGTGCAATGAGCGGCACCACGCCCTGGCATTGGCGCCGTGGCCGCAGGACAACGGCATCATCCACTTCATGCTCGAGGTCACCGAGCTCGACGACGTGGGGATGGCTCTGGACCGGCTGTACAAGCGGGAGTTCCCACTTTCCTCGACTCTCGGCCGGCATACGAACGACGAGATGGTGAGCTTCTACGCCGCCACGCCGAGCGGTTTCGACATCGAGCTCGGTTGCTTCGGCCGCCGCGTCAAGGAGGACGACTACACCGCCGAGGACATCACGCGCGACTCGACCTGGGGACACCGCTGGGGAGGCGGTAGGGGAGCATGACGGTCATGGAACCCGCCGCGGACCACGTCGTCGAGCCGACCGAGATGCGTCGTGTCCTCGGCGCCTTCGCCAGCGGGATCACGATCGTCACCGGCACGTCGCGGGGACTGCCCGTCGGGTTCGCGTGCCAGTCGTTCACGTCGGTCTCGCTCGAACCACCGCTCGTGCTGTTCTGCCCCGCGCGCACCTCGAAGACCTGGCCGCTGCTGCAGGCCGCCGGCGCCTTCAGCGTCAACGTGCTCGCGGAGGACCAGCTCGAGCTGTGCAAGGCCTTCGCGGTCAGCGGCGGCGACAAGTTCGCCGGTTTGGCCTGGCACGAAACCCCCTGGGGTCCGTCACTCGACGGCGTCCTCGCCACGGTGCACTGCACGATCGAGCAGGTGCACGAGGTCGGGGACCACGACGTCGTGGTGGGCCGGGTGCAGCGCCTGGTCATGCACCGCGAGGTTGGGCCGCTGCTGTTCTTTCGCGGCCAGTTCGGACCGACGTGGATCTGACCGGAGGCGACCCGTGGGGCTGACGGCGACCGAGCGCGAACGCGCCGCCGAACTGCTGCGCGTGGCCGAGGCGACGGGCGTCGGCGTCCCCCCGCTGGTGGAGTCCTTCGCGGGGTTCGACGTCGTCGATTCCTACGAGATCGCGCTGATCAACATCCGGCGACGCCTGGCCGGGGGAGCAACCGTCTACGGCCACAAGGTCGGGCTGTCGTCGAAGGCCATGCAGCAGATGATGGGTGTCGACGAGCCGGACTACGGCCACCTGCTGTCCGACATGGTCTTCGCCGAGCACGCGCCGATCGCCACCGGGTCCTTCCTGCTCCCCCGGGTCGAGGTCGAGGTCGGCTTCGTGCTCGGCGACGACCTCCCCGGTGAGGGCTGCACGATCGAGGACGTCCTGCGCTGCACTGCTTTCGTGGCTCCCGCGATCGAGCTCATCGACAGCCGGATTGCCGACTGGCGGATCGGACTTTACGACACGATCGCCGACAACGCGTCCTCCTGCGGCGTCATCCTCGGCAGGCAGCGGGTCAAGCCGGACGAGCTCGACCTGCGCGCCATCGAGGCAACCCTGTCGATCAACGGCACCCAGGTTGCTGCAGGCCGCTCTGATGCGGTCCTGGGCAACCCGGCCCTTGCCGTCGCGTGGTTGGCCGACAAGGTCGCCTCCTTCGGCGTCCGTCTCGAGGCCGGTCACGTCGTCCTGCCCGGGTCCTGTACCCGCGCCTACGACGTGCGCCCCGGTGATGACGTACTCGCCGCCTTCGCCGGGCTCGGCTCGGTTCACGCCACCTTCTGCTAGCCCGTCCCTCAGAAAGGTTGGCCCATGGCCAAGGCAACCGCCGCCATCGTCGGCTCCGGCAACATCGGCACCGACCTGCTCTACAAGCTGGCGCGCTCGGAGCACCTCGAGCCGCGCTGGATGATCGGTGTCGACCCCGATTCGGAGGGCCTCAAGCGGGCCGCCGCGATGGGGCTGGACGCCAGCGCGGAAGGCGTCGACTGGCTGCTGGCGCAGCCCGAGAAGCCGGACCTGCTGTTCGAGGCGACGAGCGCATACGTCTACCGCGCCAACGCCCCCCGCTACCGCGAGGCGGGTATCCGGGCGATCGACCTGACGCCGGCGGCGATCGGCCCCTACTGCGTGCCGGTGGCGAACCTGATGGACAACATCGACGCCGACGACCTCAACCTCGTCACCTGCGGCGGACAGGCCACCATCCCGATCGTCCACGCGATCAGCAGCGTCGTCGACGTCCGGTACGCCGAGATCGTCGCCTCGGTGTCGTCCCGCTCCGCCGGTCCGGGGACCCGCGACAACATCGACGAGTTCACCCGGACGACGTCGCGGGGGATCGAGGTCGTCGGGAAGGCGCACCGGGGCAAGGCGATCATCATCCTCAACCCGGCCGACCCGCCGCCCCTGATGCGAAACACCGTGTTCTGCTCGATCCCCGAGGAGGCCGACCGCAACGCGATCGCCGCCGCCATCGAGCAGCGCGTCAAGGACGTCCAGCAGTACGTCCCCGGCTACCGCGCACGTGAGCCGCAGTTCGACGACCCCTCTGATGTCAACGGCGGTATGGCGCGCGTCGCCGTCTTCCTCGAGGTCGAGGGTGCCGGCGACTTCTTCCCGCCGTACGCGGGGAACCTCGACATCATGACGGCTGCTGCCGTGCGCGTCGGTGACGTCCTCGCGGCTGCGCGGGTGGGTGTCTGATGCCGCTTCCCGAGACCGTGGGCAAGAAGTACAGCGAGACCCTCGATCTGAGGGTCACCGACTCGTCGCTGCGTGACGGGTCGCACGCCAAGCGCCACCAGTTCACGGTCGACCACGTCGTCGACATCGTGGCCGCCCTCGATGATGCCGGGGTGCCGGTCATCGAGGTCACCCACGGCGACGGGCTCGGTGGCTCGTCGTTCAACTACGGGTTCAGCCACACCCCCGAGCTCGACCTGATCCGCGCCGCGGTGAAGACTGCCAAGCGGGCCAAGATCGCGTTCCTCATGCTTCCCGGGCTCGGCACCAAGGACGACATCCGGGCGGCCCAGGATGCCGGTGGCCAGGTCTGCAGGATCGCGACGCACTGCACCGAGGCCGACGTCTCCCGTCAGCACTTCGGCCTGGCCCGAGAGCTCGGCCTCGAGACCGTGGGGTTCCTCATGATGAGCCACGCGACGACCCCGGAGCAGCTGGCGCGTCAGGGACGGATCATGGTCGACGCCGGTTGCGAGTGCGTCTATGTCGTGGACTCGGCCGGGGCCCTGATCATGGAGCAGACCTACGACCGCGTCGCCGCGCTGGTCGGGGAGTTCGGCAACGAGGCGCAGGTCGGCTTCCACGGTCACGAGAACCTCGGCATGGGCATCAGCAACTCGATCTACGCAGCCCGCGCCGGTGCGCAGCAGATCGACGGGTCGACCCGCCGCTTCGGCGCCGGCGCCGGGAATACTCCCGTCGAGGGCTTCGTCGCGGTCTGCTCCAGGCTCGGGGTCGAGACGGGCATCGACGTGCGCAAGATCATCGACGCGGCCGAGGATGTGGTCCGCCCGGTCATGGACGGTGAGTGCCTGCTCGACCGGCTGTCCCTCACGATGGGCTACGCCGGCGTCTACTCCTCCTTCCTCAAGCACGCAGACCGCCTGTCCAGGAGGTACGACGTCAGCGGGGCCGAGCTGCTGATCCGGGCGGGACGCCGCAAGCTGGTGGGAGGCCAAGAGGACCAGCTCATCGACATCGCCCTCGAGATCGTGGCCGAGAAGCAGTGACCCCCGAGGGCACCCGCAAGGTCGTCGAGGTCGCCGGCTTGGACGTCGCCTACCACGACGTCGGTGACGGTCCGGTCGTCGTCTTCCTGCACGGGTCAGGCCCAGGGGTCACGGGGTGGGCCAACTTCGGGGCCAACCTCCCTGCGCTGCAGGGGATCCGGGCCCTCGTCGTGGACCAGCCCGGCTTCGGGGCCAGCGGTCGGGCGGAGGTCTACGAGCGCAACTACCTCGACATCGCTGCAGACGCCGTCGTCGGTCTGCTGGACGCACTGGGACTCGAGCAGGTCGGTGTCGTCGGCAACTCGATGGGGGGCGACGTCGCCGTCACGATCGCGCTGGAACACCCCTCGCGAGTGTCTCGGCTCGTCCTGAACGGCCCTGGCGGGACGGGGGTGCCGGTCCTCGGACCGTCCCCGTCGGAGGGGATCTCGCGCCTGATGGACTTCTACGCCGACCCGACCCGGGAGCGGATCGTGGCCTGGCTCAAGACGATGGTGTGGGACCAGCGGATCGTGACAGAGGAGCTGGTCGAGGCGCGCCTTGCGGCGGCAACGTCGCCAGGGGCCGTGAAGAACCTGCAGGACGCCTACGCGACGTTCTACAACCCGGCCTTCACGGGAGACGTCCCGCTATGGGCGCGGGTGCACAAGATCCGGCAGCCCACGTTGATGTGCTGGGGTCGCGACGACCGGGTCGCGCCGGTCGAGGGTGCGCTGTTGCCGGCTCGGAGGATGCCCACGTGCGACCTGCGGATCTACAGCCGTTGTGGGCACTGGGTGCAGGTCGAGCGCAAGGCAGACTTCGAGCGGGCCGTGCTGGAGCACTTCACAGCGTGAGGCGTGCGCGCGCCGTGCCCTTCGCCGCGGCCACGGTCAGCGACGTGCCCGCCTTCGCCAAGCCGGTCACCGGCATGTTCTGGTAGACCGCCTCGTAGCTGCCGGACGAGACCAGGAACGTCTCGTGCCAGATCCCTGCACCCGCACGGTCGTCCTCGCAGAGCAGGTTCCATGCCCGCCACACCGGGGCGTGCCGGGCGTCGGGGTTCTTGGCGTAGGACTCGAGGGCTTCGAAGGAACGCCAGTACTGCACGATCACGCCGCCCACCGCCCCCCACACCTGGTAGCCGAGCAGGCCCTTCGACGGGTCCTGCTCCAGCTCGCCGAGCATGTCGACCATCGCCATCAGCAAGGCGCCGGCTTGCTCCGCTTGCTGGGGTTCGTGGACGGCGGCTCCGATGAGGAAGACCACGAAGTCGCCGTCGATCTGGGCGGTCCAACGTCCACGGTTGAGCTCCATGGGTCGAGGTTGCCACTCAGAGCCAGTAGTCGCCACCAATGCCTTGCACGAGACTGTCCAGCGCGCCCGGTGGCCAGGGGCTGGGTTGGGGGGTGCGGTCGACGGTCCTCGACCGTCTGCGCGCGCCGGCTTCGGGGAACAGCAGCTGCGAGGCGGATCGGGCGGCTTGCTGCACCAGCGGACCGAGCCGCTCGAAGCTGAATGCCCTGGCGTTGCCCGACAGCTGCAGGGCTGCGAGGGCACTTCCGGAACCTCTCAGGGCGATGCCCACCGAGGACGTCCCCTGCACGACTTCCTCGCGTTCGTAGGCTATTCCGCCCCGCCCGCGGATCTGGGCCAGGTCCTGTCGCAGGGCTTCGAGCGTCGTGATCGTGCGCGGTGTCCGGGTGGGGAGCCGTGGTGGGTAGGAGGACCGGAGCAGTCCGTCGTCGGTCCACGCGAGCATGGCCTTTCCGGCTGCTGTGGCGTGTGCCGGGGCCCGGCCACCCACCCTGGTGATGACATCGGACGACAGCCCCTGTCCCTGGCGCTCGATGAACACCACGTCACGACGGTCCAGGACGGCGAGGCTCGCGATGGTTCCGGTGCGTTGGTGCAGCTCGGACAGCAGCGGTACGGCGATCTCGCGCAGCTCGTGGTGGGCCACCGCGAGGCCACCGAGCTCGAGGGCCCGCAGCCCCAGGCTGTAGCTCTGGCCACCGTGCTCGAGCCAGCGCAGCTCCACCAGCTGTTCGAGGATGCGGTGCGTGGTGGAGCGAGGCAGGCCGGTCCGGTCAGCCAGCTCGGCCAACGTGAGCCGCGGGCTCGCCGCGTCGAAGGCGGCAAGGACGAGGGTCATCCGCTCGACCATCGAGACCGGCGCTTCGCCCATGGCTCGACCCTACCGCGACCGAACGACCAAGCGCTTGCTTGCCTAAGTGGTTTCCGCCAGACTGCAGGACATCTGACGAGACGAGGTGTGCGTGAGCAGGATCAGCGACTACGACGTCGTGGTCGTCGGGACCGGAGCGGGAGGCCTGGTCGGAGCCCTCCGCGCGGCTGAGAACGGGCTTCGGGTGCTGGTGCTCGAGAAGGCTGACGTGTGCGGTGGGACGACCGCCCTGTCCGGAGCGGGGCTCTGGGCGCCGGCCAACCTGCATGTGCTGAACGCCGGGCAGCCTGACGACCTCGACCTCGCCCGTACCTACCTTGCCCACACGGTCGGCACCAGGACCTCGCTGGGGATGCAGGAGGCTTTCCTGCAGGCCGCCGCTCCGACGATCGAGTGGCTCGAGTCCAAAGGCGTGCGGTTCTCCTACATGACGGGCTACCCCGACTACCACCCGGATGAGCCAGGGGGCCTGCTGACGGGGCGAGCCATCACCCCCAAGGCCATCAAGGCATCCGCGATGCGTGCTCTGGGGCACCGGGTCCAGCCGGTCCTCGAGATGGGTGGCGGCGGTCCGCCGATCCCCGACACCGGACCCGAGGGACCGCTGTGGGGCGGGCAGTCCCTGGTCGTCCAGCTGCTCGCGGCCTGCGCTGCTGAGGGAGTCGAGGTGTGGACATCATCCCCGTTCGTCGCCCTCCTGGTGGAAGCCGGCCAAACGATTGGCGTCACTGCCATCAGGTCTGGTGTCGAGGTCGACATCGCCTGCCCTGCTGGGGTCCTGCTCGCTTCCGGCGGCTTCGAGCACAACCCCGAGATGCGCAAGGCCCACCAGCACCCGGTCGTCGACCACGACGCGTGGACCCTGGGGGTCGCGGGCAATACCGGCGACGGCATCGCCGCTGGCGTCGCGGTCGGCGCGGCCACCGACCTGCTCGAGGACTGCTGGTGGGCACCCGGCTTCCTTCGCCCGGACGGCAACCCGTCGTTCCTGCTCTGGGAGCGGGCGGCCCCGACCGGCATCATCGTCGACGCCGACGGCAGGAGGTGGGTGAATGAGGGCACGCCGTACAACACCTTTGGCCATCTGATGCTGGCGGCGGCCGATGCCGGGACCCCGTGCATACCGTCGTGGTTCGTCTTCGACCGGCACGCGCTGGACACCTACGGGTTCGGCGGGTTGCGCCCGGGCGCCGATGCCACCGACTGGGTGGAGGCCGGTGCCCTGTTGCGCGCCGACGACCTCGCCGGCCTGGCCGACCAGATGGGTGCCGTCGCGCTGCTCGAGACGGCCGAGCGGTGGAATGTCCTCGCGGACAAAGGCGTCGATGAGGACTTCGGCCGCGGTGAGGAGAGCAGCTACGAACGGCAGCTGCTTTCGGTCTTTCAGCGCTACCCCGGGATCGCCGGTCCCCACGCGTGGCCCAACCCGTCACTGGCACCACTTGCCCAAGGGCCCTTCTACGCCGGCAAGGTCGTCCTGTCCGACCTCGGTACCAAGGGTGGGCTGGTCTGTGACGAGCACGCCCGCGTCACCCGTGAGGACGGCACAACCGTGCCCGGGCTGTATGCCTGTGGCAACACCATGGCCTCGGTGATGGGGCACGCCTACCCCGGGCCGGGGGCCTGCATCACGCCCGCGATGGCGTTTGGCTGGCTGGCCGCGGACGACATGGTGGTGCGGCGCTGAGCCGCGTCGTCCTCGTCACCGGGGGCACGCGCGGCCTGGGTAGGGGCATCGCCAAGGCCTTCGTCGACGCCGGTGACCAGGTCGTCGTCTGCGGGCGCACTGCCGGTGACGGTCCCGGTCGGTTCGTTGCCTGCGATGTCAGGGATCCGGTGGCCGTCGAGGACCTCGTGGGTGAGGTCGTCGCCCTGGAGGGTCGGCTCGACGTCGTGGTCAACAACGCCGGTGGTTCGCCCTCGGCCCTCGTCGTGGACAGCTCCCCCCGCTTCGCCGAGCGCGTGGTGGCGCTCAACCTGCTCGCCCCGCTCTATGTCGCCCGAGCAGCCCGTCTCGTCATGGACGCCGGCGTCATCCTCAACATCGGCTCGGTCTCAGCGATCCGCCCTGCTCCCGGGACAGCCGCCTACGCCGCCGCCAAGGCCGGACTCGCGACCCTGACCCGCGCGCTGGCGCTGGAGTGGGCCCCCGCCGTCAGGGTCAACCAGGTCACCGTCGGACTGCTCGACACCGAACGCACCTCGCAGACCTACGGCAGCGACGTCGGGTCGGTCTCGGCGACCGTCCCGATGGGTCGGCTCGCCTCGGTGGCGGACGTCGCCGCGGCGTGCCTCATGCTTGCCTCACCGCAGCTGGCCTACGTGACAGGGGCGGACCTGTTCGTCGACGGAGGCGGGGAGTTCCCCGCGTTCCATACAGCACGGGGGAGCGCACATGCCTGAGGCCTACCTCGTCGAGGCGGTCCGGTCGCCGGTGACCCGCCGGGGCACGGTCCTCGCGGGAGTCCACTCCGCCGACCTGGGGGCACACGTGCTCAGCGCCCTGATGGAGCGCTCCGGCGTCGATCCCGGGGCGGTCGAGGACGTCGTGTTCGGCTGCGTGGACACCGTCGGCTCGCAGGCCGGTGACATAGCCCGCACCAGCTGGCTCGCGGCCGGGCTGCCGGAGCACGTGCCGGGCACCACGGTCGACAGGCAGTGCGGCTCCTCGCAGCAGGCCGTGCACTTCGCGGCCCAGGCTGTCATGAGCGGCACCGCAGACGTGGTCGTCGCCGGGGGCGTGCAGAACATGTCCCAGATCCCGATCTCGGCCGCGATGCTGGTCGGCGAGCAGTTCGGGATGACGGACCCGTTCTCCGGCTCGGTCGGCTGGGTCCGTCGCTACGGTGGCCAGCCGGTGTCTCAGTTCCACGCCGCTGACGAGATCGCCCGACGGTGGCACATCAGTCGGCTCGACATGGAGAAGTGGGCTTACCAGTCGCACCAGCGGGCGCTGACAGCCGTCGCCGAGGGCCGCTTCACGACCGAGATCGCGCCCTACGGCGACGTCTACCAGGACCTGGGCCCCCGGGCGGACACGTCCCTGGAGAAGATGGCCGGACTCCAACCGCTCCAGGCAGGTGGTCGGGTGACCGCCGCGGTCTCCTCCCAGCTCACCGACGGTTCGGCCGCGCTGCTCGTGGTGTCCGAGCAGGCGCTCCGCACTCACGGTCTGACTCCGCGGGCCCGCATCCATCACCTGTCGGTGCGCGGCGACGACCCGATCCTGATGCTGACGGCCCCGATCCCGGCCACCGCACACGCGCTGGCCAAGACGGGGCTGTCCATCGAGGACATCGACCTGGTCGAGATCAACGAGGCCTTCGCGTCGGTAGTTCTCGCCTGGCTGCAGGAGACCGGAGCCGACCCGGCCAAGGTCAACGTCAACGGTGGGGCGATCGCCCTCGGGCACCCGCTCGGGGCGACCGGAGCCCGGCTCATGACCACCCTGCTCAACGAGCTCGAGCGCACCGGCGGCCGCTACGGGTTGCAGACGATGTGCGAGGGCGGCGGCCAGGCGAACGTCACGATCCTCGAGCGGCTGTGAAGGGCCGACCGCGGGATCGACGCTGATGCTGCGGGTGGCGGTGTGGGGGACCGGCAACATGGGGCGCGCGGCGATCCGGGCCGTCGACGCACACCCTGGTCTGCAGCTGGTCGCAGTCCTGGTCTTGGACCCGACGAAGGTGGGACGCGACGCGGGCGACCTCGCGGGCACGCACCTGCTCTCCGTGACGGCCACCGCCGACGTCGACGCGGTGCTCGCCACCGGCTTGGATGCCCTGGTCTACGCGGTATCGGGTGACCTCCGGCCCGCTGCGGCGGCTGATGACCTCGCCCGGTGCCTGCGGTCGGGTGCGGTGGTCGTCACCCCCTCCCTCTACTCCTTGTACGACCTGACCTCCGCTCCGTCCGGGGTCCTCTCGCCGCTGCGCCAGGCTGCTGAGGACGGCGGTGGTGCGCTGTTCGTTAGTGGCATCGACCCCGGTTGGGGCAACGACATCCTGCCGCTGCTCGTCAGCGGACTTGCCTCGACCATCACGCAGGTGCGATCGATCGAGCTGTTCGACTACTCCACGTATGACCAGCCCGACGCGGTGCGGCACAGCGTGGGGATGGGCATGTCCATGGACCAGACGCCACTCATGGTGACTCCGGGTGTGCCCACCATGATCTGGGGCGGCCAGGTGCGCATGGTGGCTCGTGCCTTGGATGTCGAGCTGGACACAGCCCTCGTCGAGACCGTCGAGCGGCGAGCTCTCGAGCAGTCGGTGACCAACGCGATGGGGACGTTCGAGCAGGGCACACAGGGTGGCCTCCGCTTCGAGGTGCAGGGCCTCGTCGACGGTGTCGTGAAGGTTGTCGTCGAGCACGTGACCCGGATCGACGCCTCCGTCGCACCCGACTGGCCCGCGCCGCCGGACGGTGGTGCGGGAGCCCACAGGGTCGTCATCGAGGGCCGGCCCCGCCTCGAGGTCACGGTCGAGGCGACTGATGAGGGAGGTAACCGGGCGGCGGGCGGCAACGCCACGGCGGCTGCGCGCCTTGTCAACGCGATCCCCTGGCTGCGGGCGGCGCGGCCCGGGGTCTATGACGCGCTGGATGTCCCGCTGTCCTATGCCACCGGTCGGCTCTGAGCAGCCGCGCTACGCCTCGAACACGGGTGGCCACCGGCCGCCGGTCATACCAGCGAGGAGCGGCCGTCGGTACCGTGCCACGACGCCGTCGTGCGGGTGCCCTCGCCACGGGGTCCGATCTCCTCGTACAACCGCTTGTAGCCGGTGTGCTCGATCAGCCAGCGACCGTCGACCCTGGTGTAGCGGTCGTCGTACAGCGACGCCCCCCGGATCGCGAGCGAGGAGTCCTCCAGGATGACGACGTCCTGCAGGGCCCAGCGCGCCGTGGCGGTGTCGCCGTCGACGTCGATCTCGGGATGGCTGAAGAAGTGCGAGGTCAGCATGCTGTGCGACCCCATCGCGGTCGTGAGGTAGTCCTGAACGGCCTGTCTGCCTGTCAGCGTGATGGCCCCGCCCCCGTAGGCGACCGTGACGTCCTCGGTCATGAGCCCGCACATGGCCGGGAAGTCCTTGGTGTCGAGGAAGCGGCCGTAGGCGTACTTGAGCCGCTGGATCGCGTAGACCTCCTCGAGCATCAGCTGTCCCGCATCGTGCGGGCGTTCATGCCGGCCAGGGAGTCGGTGCCGACCTCGGCGTTGTGGGCGTGGGCCAGGTGGTGCAGGCCGAAGACGCTGTCCATCCCGTCGCGCAGTCCCATCTGGTCCTCGCACTGGTTGACGGCCTTCTTCGTCAGCGCCAGTCCGAACGCGGGCATCTCGGCGATCTTGGAGGCGATCGCCATCACCTCTTCCTCCAGCGACACGCGAGGGACGACCCGGTTGACCATGCCCAGCTCCCTGGCGCGCTCGGCACCGACCCGCTCGCCGAGGAACAGGAACTCCTTCGCGAACCGGGGACCCATCTGCCAGGGGTGCGCGAAGTACTCGACGCCGGGGATGCCCATCTTCACGACCGGGTCGGCGAAGAAGGCGTCGTCACTGGCGACGACCAGGTCGCACGACCACGCGAGCATGAGACCCCCAGCGATGCAGGCACCCTGCACCATCGCGATCGTCGGCTTGGGCAGGTCGCGCCAACGCCGGCACATGCCGACGTAGACCTCGGACTCTCGGGCCAGCCGGGAGGCGCCCCCCTCGTGCGTCGTGTGGTCCCACCACAGCGTCGCCTTGCGCGGGAAGGACTGGTCGATGTCGCGGCCGGGGGTGCCGATGTCGTGGCCGGCGCTGAAGTGCTTGCCCGCCCCGGCGAGCACCACCACCTTGATGTTGTCGTCGGCGGCGGCCCGGTAGTAGGCCTCGTCGAGGGCGTAGGTCATCTTCGAGTTCTGCGCGTTGCGGTACTCCTCGCGGTCCATCGTGACGATCGCGACGGGACCCTTGACGTCGTACCTGACCGGCTCCTGCTCGCTCATGTCATCCCTCGCTCCGAAGGTGCCGGGCGACGACCGCCCGGTGCTGCTCTGCCGTGCCCCAGTCGTTCGCCAGCGCCCAGGTGCGCTTGGCGAACAGGTGAAGGTCGTACTCCACGGTGTAGCCGATCGCTCCGTGCGCCTGCAGGCAGACCCTGGAGACCTGGTAAGCCGCGTCGCTGGCCATGGCCTTCGCCGCACTCGACCGAATGCTGGCATGAACGTCCCGTGGGTCGTGGGCAGCGGCCTGAAGCACTGCGGGCCAGGCGAACTGCGTCCCGACGACCGCGTCGACGAGGGCGTGCTTCACGGCTTGGAAGGACCCGATGGGGACACCGAACTGTGTGCGCTGGCGGGTGTAGGCCACTGTGAGGTCGACCTGACGTCGGGCGAGTCCGAGCAGGAACGCCGCCGTTCCCAGTGCTCCGCGGCGTTCGACCAGCCCTTGTCGCTGGGGCGTCCGCAGCTCCGTCGAGGGACCCGTCACGAAGCCGAGCTGCCGGGAACGGTCGACCGTCTCCAGAGCGTCGACGTGGGGAGGGTGGATCAGGCTCCAGGTGCGGGTGGCAAAGACGTGGGTCGCTGTCCCTGCATAAGGCGTGGCGCCGTCGCGCTTGATGGCCACCCGGGCGGAGCCGTCGAGCGGAAGGTCCAGCTCCGGCAGGCTGACGAGCGTCTCCACGAAGGGGCCGGGAACGCCTGCGTAGCCGGCCTGCTCGCAGGCCGCGACAAAGGACAGCTCGTCAAGGCCGAGGCCACCGCGGTCCTCAGGGACGAGAATACCTGCTACGCCGAAGGATCCGAGCTCCTTCCAGAGGGACTCGCACACGTCCCCATCCCAAGCGCCTCGAATCGTGGCCGGGGTGCAGGCGGTGGCGAGCACCTCGCGCAGTCCCTCGCGCAGGGCGACCGCCTCGTCGGGCAGTCCGAAGTACACGTCGGCTACTTCCGGGGCAGGCCGAGCAGGCGCTCGGCGACGATGTTGCGTTGGACCTCGTTGGTGCCCGCATAGATGGGACCCGCCAGCGCGAACTGGAACCCCTTGCTCCACGGGCTCTCCAGCTCGGCGTCGGCCCCGAGCGCGTCCAAGGCCAGCTCGTGCAGGCGGATGTCGAGCTCGCTCCAGAACAGCTTGTTGAGGCTGGACTCGCCTGCGCGTCCACGGCCGGCCTGCTCGTTGCTCACCTGTTGAAGCGTGAACAGCCGGTACGCCTCGGCATCCATCCAGGCCTGCGCGAGCCGGTCCTCGTCGATGCCGCTGACCGTGCGCAGCCGCTCGACCGTGGCCGTGTACCGACCGGGCGAGCGAAGGGTCAGCCCCCTCTCAGATCCTGCGGTCGCCATCGCGACGTTCCAGCCGGTACCCACACCGCCCAGTACTGCGCTGTCGGGCACGAAGGCGTCCTCGAAGAAGACCTCCGCAAATCCCTCGTCACCATCGAGCCGGGCGAAACCGCGGACCGTGACGCCCGGGGTGTCGAGGGCGACCAGGAGGTAGGTGAGGCCGTGGTGGCGCTCGCTCGCCGAGTCGGTACGGAACAATCCGAACAGGTGCGTGCAGAAGGCTCCGCGCGTGGTCCAGGTCTTCTGGCCGTTGATCCGCCAGCCGCCGTCGACCTTGTCGGCCCTGGAGGTGAGCGCAGCGAGGTCACTGCCCGCGCCCGGCTCGGACCAGCCCTGGCACCAGAGGTCCTGGGCAGAAGCCATCCGGGGGAGCAGCGTGTCCTGCTGCTCCTGGGTACCGAAACCGAACAGCGTGGGGGCGAGCAGGAAGATGCCGTTCTGTGTGACCCGTTGTGGGCCCCCAGCGGCGTAGTACTCCTCCTCGAAGGCGAGCCACTCCCACACGCTGGCACCCCGGCCACCGTAGGCTTGCGGCCAGGAGACGACGGCCCACCGGGCGTCGTACAGCTTCTTCTCCCAGTCCAGGTGGAGTGCGAAGCCGTCGGCGGTGTCGCCGCTGGGCAGCCCAAGGGGCACGTTGGCCCGCAGCCAATCCCGTGCCTCGGCACGGAACGCCTGTTCGGACTCGCTCTCCGTCAGGTACACGGTCAAACGCTACCAAGCAAGCGCTTGGCCAACAACCGCCGTCAGCGGCGGATTCCCTCCAGGAACACCTTCACGTAGTCCGCAGCCAGGGCGTCGTAGCCGTAGGTCTTCGTGGGGACGAACCAGCGGGCCGTCAGCCAGAGTCCGTCCCGCAGAAGCGGGTAGACCACCTTCACGGGGACGTCACCGCGGAAGACCCCCGCGGCAGAACCCTGTTCGAGGACCTTGATCCATGCGGTCCGCACCGACCGGGCCGAGGTGCGGACAACCGTCAAGCCGTCGGCGGCCTGCAGGTAGCGCGCGTCGTTCTGGTAGATCTCGGTGGCGTGCGGGTGCTCCGCCGAGGTCTTGATGGACGCGTGCACCAGCCCGCGCAGCTTGGTCGCCGGGTCGTCGGCGGAGGCGAGGACCACGTCGTACCGCGCGACCAGGTCATCCATGAAGCTCGACACGATCGCGTCGACGATGGCGTCCTTGGACGCGAAGTGGTGATAGAGGCTTCCCGAAAGGATGCCCACGGCCTCGGCGATCTCCCGCACGGTCGTGGCGGCAACCCCCTGACTGGCGAACAGGTCGGCGGCCCGCTCGAGGATGACGTCCCGACGGTCGAGCGGAGCCACCACGCCAGCCCTGCCCATTGCCGTCCCTCCGTTGACTCCTTGCGAAAGACGATCGTACTGTCCCGACCAAGCGCTTGCTACCGAAGGGACGGTTCGTGAACACGATTCCCGCTGTCCTGCGGGCAGCAGCAGCAGAGGTCCCGGACCGTGAGGCGCTGGTCGCGTCACCCCAGCGCCTCACCTACGCCAACTTGCTGGCCCGTGTACAGACGTTCTCGCGAGCCGCCATCGCGTCGGGACTCGCGCCTGGTGACCGCGTGGCCCTCTGGGGTCCCAACACGGTCGACTGGGCGGTGGCTGCCCTCGGCCTGACGGGCATCGGGGTCGTGCTGGTTCCTGTCAACACCCGCTTCAAGGGTGACGAGGCACGCTTCCTGCTCGACCACGCGGACGTCACAGCGCTCTTCGTCGACGACCTTTTCCTCAGCGACCTCCTCGGACAAGATCCCGTGTCAGCCCTGGGAAATCCCGAGATCCAGGTCGTGCGCTCCTCCGCGCCGGCTGCGTTCCTGAGCCGGGCCGGTGACGTCTCGCTCGACGTGGTGGAGTCGGCTGCCCTCGCGGTCCGTACGGACGATCCCAGCGACATCATCTTCACCAGCGGTACGACGGGGCGACCCAAGGGCGTCGTCGCGACCCACGGACAGACCGTCCGCCTCTACCGCACGTGGGCCGAGACCGTCGGTGTGCGTGACGGCGAGCGGATGCTCGTCATCGCGCCCTTCTTCCACACCTTCGGCTACAAGGCGGGACTGCTGGCCTGCTTGCTGGCTAGGGCCACCTGCGTTCCGCTGCCCATCTTCGATGTCGAGGTCGCCCTCGCGACCATCGCTGCTGAGCGGATCGCCGTCGTCCCAGGGCCTCCAACCTTGTACTCGTCGTTGTTGGAGCATCCCGGGAGGGCAGGCGCCGACCTGAGCTCTCTGCGGCTTGCCGTGACCGGGGCGGCAGTCGTGCCCACCGCGCTGATCGCCAGGATGCGTCAGGAGCTCGGGTTCGCCGAGGTCATCACGGCCTACGGGCTGACCGAGTGCTGCGGCTTTGCGACCGCCTGCCGTCCAGGTGATGGCGACGAGGTCATCTCCCGCACGTCGGGCCGGGCCGTAGACGGCGTCGAGGTGCGGGTAGAGGCGCTGCCCGGCCAGCCGGGCGAGGTGCTGGTCCGTGGCTTTGGCGTCATGGGTGGCTACTGGAAGGATCCTGCAGCGACCGCCGAGGCGATCGACAGGAATGGTTGGCTCCACACCGGTGATGTCGGAGTACTCGACGACGCTAGCAACCTACGCATCACCGACCGACTCAAGGACATGTACGTCGTGGGGGGCTTCAACGCCTACCCCGCCGAGATCGAGCAGGTCCTCATCCGGCACGCGGCGGTCAGCGAGGCGGCCGTGATCGGGGTTCCTGACGAGCGGATGGGGGAGGTGGGCAGGGCCTTCGTCGTGGTCCGCTCCGGGGCTCTGGTCACCGCCGAGGAGCTAGTCGACTGGTGCCGCGAGCGCTTGGCCAACTACAAGGTTCCCCGGTCGGTCGAGCTGGTGCGCGGGTTGCCCAAGAACGCCTCCGGCAAGGTGTCCAAGGTCGAGCTGCGACGGCGATGAGGTTGTTCGCGGCCCCGCGGTCCCTAGGACAGCGTGCCGCCGTCGATGGACAGTGCTGCGCCCGTGACCGACCGCGCGGCGTCGGAGGCCAGGTAGGCGATCGCCTCTGCGATCTCTTCAGGGTCTGAGAACCCAGGTGGCAGGGGGTTGTAGAGCCGGGCTATGAGCTCGGGGTCGAGGTCGGTCGGCATAGTCTCCGCGACACCGGCCAGCAGCGGGGTGTTGATGCCCCCGGGGCAGACGCAGTTGACGCGCACCCCGGACTTGGCAAGCTCGAGTGCCATCGACTTGGTGAGCATCACCAGCCCTGCTTTGGAGGCGCAGTAGGCCGCGGAGTACGCCTGGCCCCGCAGGCCCGCGACACTTGCCACGTTGACGATGCAGCCCTGGCGCTCGACCAGGCCAGGCAGGGCCGCCTGGCTCACCACGAACGGTGCGGTCAGGTTGACCTCGAGGTGTCGGCGCCAGGTGTCCAGGGTGACGTCGGCGACATGGTCCAGCCGCACGATGCCGGCTACGTTGAGCACCACGTCGAAGGGCCCCTGCTCCGCAACGAGGGACCGCACGGCGGCAGAGTCGGTGACGTCACAGGCGAGCACGCCGTCTGCGTGCGTGATGTCCAGGCCCACCAGGGAAGCTCCCTCGGAGGCGAAGAGCGTTGCTGTCGCCCGACCCACCCCCGAGGCGGCGCCGGTGACGAGGACTCGCTTGCCGGTGAACCTCACAGGTCCCTCAGGTGTTGGCTCACATCGCCCTCCTGGTCGAGGAAGAACTGCCGCTCGGTGAAGTGCCAGGTGTTGTCCGTGCACGTGAAGACGTCGCAGTAACGACCTGCGGCAATGGGCTGCAGCGGGCCGTCTGCCACCTGCTGCAGGACCGTGAACGAAGACCGGCAGGCGGCGGTGTCACCCTCCACCGTGATGACCGGGCCGGTGACCAGATGACGGGTCCGAGGCGATCCGTCGTACAGGATCACCATGGCTCGCCACAGTGACGTGACCCCGGGGCCGCCGCGGGCAATCTCGCGGCCCCTGTCGTCGGTCAGCCGGGCCTGACCGAACAGGGAGCCGAGGCCGTCGAAATCGCCGGCATCCATGACCTCGCAGTAGGTGCCGAGCAGGTTGCGGATCTGTTCGTGAGCGGAGGTGGTCATGTGCCGAAGTCCTTCCGGACCTTGTCGGCGACCCCGAGCAGGTTGAGCTCGAAGGTGTAGCTCTGCTCGATGCGATAGCTCTTGTGCACGTCCCAGAGGTCGATGGCTGCGAGCGACTCCTTGGCCATCCGCATCACCACGGGGTCCTTCGACGCGATGGTGGCAGCGACCTCGAGCGCCTTGGCCCGCAGCTGTTCCCTCGTGACGACGTGCAGGACGCTTCCGAAGGCGTGAAGCTCTTGCGCTGTCGCGGTGGCGGACGTGTAGACCATCGCACGGGCCTTGTGCAGGGGGACGAGCCGGGACAGGTGGGTGGCTGCGCCAAGGGCGCCGCGGTCCACCTCCGGGAGGCCGAAGGTGGCATCGTCCGAGGCGATCACGATGTCACTGTTACCGGCGAGCCCGATGCCGCCACCCAGGCAGAACCCCTGCACTGCGGTGATGACGGGCACCGGGCACTCGTAGCAGGCGCCGAAGGCAGCATGGCAACCTCGATTCGCCCCAACCAGAGACTGAAAGCTCTGGTCCCTCTGGAACTGCTTGATGTCGACGCCGGCGTTGAAGCCGCGGCCTTCCGCGCGCAGCACCACGGCTCGCGTCTGCTGATGACGCCCCGCCGCCAGGACGGCGTCGGCGAGGTCGAACCAGCCTTGGACGGGAAGGGCGTTGACCGGCGGGTAGTCGACGACCACCTCCACGACGCCGTTGTCGTGGCTCTCGGTGCGGATCACGGTGGGGCTCCTAAGGGTGCTGCGAAGAGACGGACACGATCTCTCCCGTCATGTACGACGAGTAGTCGCTGGCGAGGAACACGATGACGTTGGCGATTTCCCATGGCTCGGCCGGCCGGCCGAAAGCCTCCTTGGCTGACAGCTCGGCGAGCAGGTCGTCGCTGGTCACCTTGGCCAGGAACGGGTGCATCGCGATCGAGGGGGAGACCGCGTTGACGCGGACGCCGAACGTGGCGGCCTCGAAGCCTGCCGTGCGGGTGAGCGCATTCACGCCGGCCTTGGCGGCGGCGTAGTGCGCCTGCCCCTGTTGCGCCCGCCAGGCGATGACCGAGGAGTTGTTGACGATCACGCCGTACCCTTGGGTCTTCATCTGCTGCATCGCTGCACGCGTGCAGCGGAAGGTCCCGTTGAGGGTCACGTCGAGAACCTTGATCCACTGCTCGTCGGTCATGTCGACCAGGTTCGACGTGCCGCCCAAGCCTGCGTTGTTGACCATGACGTCGAGGCGGCCATGACGAGCGACCGTTGTCCTGATCAGGTTGTCGACCTGGTCCTGCTGCGTGACGTCGCAGCTGATGCTCTCCACCCCCAGGCTCTCCGCTGCTTCGGCAAGGCGGCGGTCGTGAGCATCGGAGATGACGATGATGGCCCCCTCCTGCTGCGCCTTCAGCGCGGTGGCGTAACCGATACCGGTGCCGGCCGCGGCAGTGACGACCACGACCTTGTCCTTGAGCAGACCGTGGCCGGGGACGTACGACGGGACGGTCACGCCAGCCGCTTCAGGGTCGCTTCGGCTTCGCGCATGATGCGATCGATGAGCTCCTGGCAGGAGGGCAGGTCCTCGATCAGGCCGACGACCTGACCGCTGGCCATGACACCGAGATCCGGTCTCCCGTCGATCATCGCCGCCTTGAGCAGCATCGGGGTGTTGGCCGCCATCACGAGCTGCGACAGCGAGAGCTCGGCGCTCTTGCGCATCGCGAGGCCCTCGGTGATGACGTCCTTCCACGGGGTCCCGCTGAGCTTCTGGAAGGCGAGCGCGTTCTTGCCGGCCCGGATGAGCCGCCCGAGCGCGCGGCTCTTGAGCAGCTCCTCGACGAACTCGGTGCGCAGCACGCGGTGCGGCACGCCGTCGACCTCGGTCGTGACAACCGTCTCCGCGACACTCTTCGAGAGGTAGACCTGCTTGACCTCGTCGACCACCGTGCTGTCGGAGGTGAGCAGGAAGCGGGTCCCCATCGCGATCCCCTCCGCGCCGTAGGCGAGGGCAGCGACCAGGCCGCGGCCGTCGAAAAACCCCCCTGCTGCGATGACCGGGATGTCGACGGCGTCCACGACCTGGGGCAGCAGCAGGGTGGTCGGCACCTGGCCCGTGTGACCGCCGCCCTCACCGCCCTGCACGAGCACGGCGTCGACGCCCCACGCGGCGACCTTCTCCGCATGCCGCTTCGCACCGATCGAGGGCATGACGACCATGCCGTGGTCCTTGCATCGCTTGATGAGGTCCTGCTTGGGAGCCAGCGCAAAGGAGGCGACCTTCACGCCTTCGCGGGCCATCAGCTCGATGCAGGGAACGACGTCGGGAGAGTCGGCTCGCAGGTTGACGCCGAAGTTGTTCGTCGTACGCGCCTTGGTCTGGGTGATCGCGAGAGCCAGCTCGTCGTAGGACATGACGGCGGCGGCGAGGATGCCAAGGCCCCCGGCGTTGGCGGTGGCAGCCGTCAAAGCGGATCCACTCACCCATCCCATCGCGGTCTGGACGATCGGGTACTTCACACCGAACAGGTCGGTGGCGCGGGTCTGCAGGGCACTCATTGTTGGGGGACCTCCCTGTCGCGCAGGTTCTCGGGGTCGAGCACGTGGCGAATCAGCGTGAGCTCCTCGTCGGTGGGCAGTCGTGACTCCACCACCTTCTCGATGTGCAGCCCGAACCCGGTCGCCGCCGTGATCTCGTCGACGGTGACGCCGGGGTGCACGCTGACCAGCCGCATGCAGCCGTCGGGACCGCCGAAGTCGAAGACACCGAGGTTGCTCACCACGACGCGCAGGGGGACGTCGAGCCCCCGGTCCTTGCCGACACCGCTGACCATGTCGACCTTCTCCACGAAGATCCGCATCGAGTGCTTCGGAACCCAGTACGACGTGGGGTGGCTGACCGTGTTGCCCGGCGCACCACGCACGCCGAGGAGCTGGTTCTTGGGCTTCTGGAAGTCCCCGATGCAGCTGATGTTCTGGTTGCCGAAGCGGTCGATCTGTGAGGCGCCCATCATGACGTGACGCTTGCCGTGCCAGACCAGGTCGAAGATCGAGCGGTAGGGGATCCAGGCCTCTGTCGTCGCCGGGGGCCGAGCACCGAGCGCCCATGGGCCGGCCACGAAGGTGGCCTCGCCGTCGCTGAGCAGCAGGTCAGGCTCGAAGGTCTCGCGGGCCAGCCGGGCACCGAGGGAGGGGACGAGGGCCATGGGGGACGCCAGGATCTCACCGTCCCCACGGAACGCCTCCGCGCACGCGACCGCGCACACCTCGGCGCGGCTGATGCTCGTCATGCTGTTGCTGCCTTGCGCTCGCCGTGGAAGTCCTTGACGGCCTGCTGGTAGTCGGCCTCGCTGCCCTTGAGGAAACGTGCCTCGAAGGCGGCCCAGAGCGCAGGGTCCTTGGCTGACGCTGCGTACGCCTTCTGGAAAGGCTCGTCGCGTTCGTAGTCCGGGACGCACGAGGTGAAGTGCGCACCACCCGGGGCCTCCACGACGCCGGCGACCATCCAACGGGCGATCCGGCGTCGGGTCAGTTCGCCGAGGTCCTCCACGACCTTCTCGCACGACAGGTAGGCCTTCTCGGCGGCCTGGCAGAACAGATCGTCGAAGTAGAGGTCCGGTCCGAGGAAGGCCGCGTTGCCACGGGCATCGGCGATGTTGAGGTGCACCAGTGCCGCATCGAGGTGCAGAGCTGGTACGGCGAGCAGATCGCCTGACCCGTAGGGATCCGTGACCGTCCTCAAGGTCGGGTCATAGGTGATGACGTCGGATCCCATGCCCGCGCGAGTCGGGAGGAACGGCAGCCTCAAGGAGGCGGCGTACAGGCCCCACTGGACCATCCCTTCGTCCCACTCGCGAACCTCGACCCCGCCGGCCTTGCGGGCGTTCTGGAAGTGCGGTTCCAGGGGGATGGAGTCGAGTGACACGAAGCCGTAGGTGAGCTTCCTGACCTTGCCGGCCGCGCACAGGAGGCCGACGTCGGGGCCGCCGTAGGAGACGACGGAGAGGTCCTTGAGGTCGGACCGCAAGAGCGCACGGACGAGGGACATCGGCTTGCGTCGTGACCCCCAGCCGCCGATCCCGATGGTCATGCCGGAGCGCAGCTCGCCGACCACCTGCTCCTCGGTCATCCGCTTGTCGCGCATCAGACCCCTGCCCTGTCGAACGCGGTCCGCCTCAGCGCCGCGCTGTCGCCGTGAAGGAGCGCCGTGGTCCACGCCCGTTTGAAGTAGAGGTGCGCGTCATGCTCCCAGGTGAAGCCGATGCCACCGAACAGCTGAAGGGACGCGCCGGTGACCTCGACGAACGCCTCCGAGGCGAGCGCGTGAGCGAGCGGCGCCGCAACGGCGAAGTCATCGGTCGCACGGGCGGCGTACCAGGTGGTGGAGCGGGCGGCCTCGACGGTGACTGTCAGGTCGGCGACCCTGTGCCGAAGGGCTTGGAACGAGCCCAGTGGACGTCCGAACTGGGTGCGACCAAGCAGATGTTGGACGACCAGTTCGAGCACCCGTTGGGAGGCTCCGATGCACTCGGCTGCCAAGGCCGTGGAGTGCAGATCCCGTGCGTGACAGGCGCTTCCCACGAAACGGCCGGTCGTGGCCGAGACGCGGGCCCGGGGTCGAGTGAGGTCGAGCGGCTCCACCGGGGTCGTGGCGAAGTCCGTGACGACCCACAGCTCATCGTCGCGGGCCACCAGGATCAGGTCGGCACCACCGGCGTGGGCGACCTGGTCGAGGGAGCCGTCCAGTGCGAGTGCCGCAGTGAGCGAGCCGTCCGCCAGGCCCGCGAGGTGCTGCTCGTCCCCGGCGGCCTTCAGTGCCGCCGACGCGACGACCGTCGGGAGGTACGGCGCCCTGAGCAGGACACGCCCGGTCTCCTCGAGGACCGTCGCGACCCACGCGAGCGGCGCATCCTCGACGGGTAGCGCCGTCAGGCCCATCTGGACCGCCAGGCGCTTCCACATGCTGGGGTCCTCTGCCAGCGCCGAGCGGACCGGGGCAGTGTCAGCAAGCAGGTCGCGGACCGCTGACCGGAGTTCGTCGAGCTCGGTCATAAGGCCGACCAGGTGTCGCGCGGCAGCTTCCAGAGGCGCTCGGCGATCACATTGCGCTGGATCTCGTTGCTGCCACCGTAGATCGTGTCGGAGCGGGTGAACAGGAAGAGGTTCTGCAGGGGGTTCAGCGCGCTGTCGACAACCAACGCGGAGGCACCCTGGACCTTCATCGCGAGCTCACCGAGCGCCTGGTGCCACGGTGCCCAGAGCAGCTTGTTGACGTTGGCCTCGACGCCGGTGCTGGCTGCGGCATCGCTCGAGAGCGTCCGTAGCGCCTGGTGCTTGAGGACCTGCAGGTCCGCCCAGGCGTCGACAAGAGCGTCCTCGTGCCTGGCGAAGCTCCCGTTGGCCCGTGCTAGTGCAAGGACCTGCTCGTACTCGCGGGTGAAGCCGACCTGCTGGCCGAGGGTCGAAACTCCTCGCTCGAAGGCGAGCAGGCCCAGCGCCACCCGCCAGCCGTCGCCCGGAGCGCCGACGACGTTGCCCTCTGCGGTGATCGCGTCGTCGAAGAACACCTCGTTGAACTCGCTGGTACCGGTGATCTGCACGATCGGCCGGATCTCGATGCCAGGCTGGTCCATCGGGACGAGCAGGAAGCTCAGGCCCGTGTGGCGACTGGTCGAAGGGTCGCTTCGGGCAAGGACGAAGCACCAGTCGGCGAGGTGGGCCAGCGAGGTCCAGACCTTCTGCCCGTCGAGGTGCCAGTAATGATCGACGAGGGCGGCCTTCGTCCGCACCCCCGCCAGGTCCGAACCGGCGTCCGGCTCGGAGTAACCCTGGCACCACAGCTCCGTGCCGTTGAGGATCCCGGGCAGGAAGCGGTCCTTCTGCTCCTTGCTGCCGTAGGCGATGATCGTCGGACCGGCGAGTTGCTCGCCCATGTGGTTGACCCGCGCGGGACCGCCGGCCCTGGCGTACTCCTCGTAGAACACGACCTGGTCCGCGATGGACGCGCCGCGACCGCCGTACTCCCGCGGCCAGGCCAGGCCTATCCACGTGCCGGCCGCGAGCTCCTGCTCCCACAAGGCGCGCAGCTCGACGTTCTCGTGCTCGCGTCCGGGGCCACCGGTGCCGATCAGAGGCGCGAACTGTCCCGTGAGGTGTTCCGCCAACCACCCGCGCACCTCCTCCCGAAAGGTCAAATCCACACGACTATCACCGTGTGGATTTGCGCCAGAGGCGGGAGGGGGGGTGGTCATGCGCCGTAGACGGGGGCTTGTCGGGGGGACTGCGCAAGCAGGCGATCGACGGCGGGACCGACCTCGTGGACCGGCCAGGTCCCGCCCCGGTCCTCGCGAGGCCCGTGCTGCCAGCCGTCGGCGGGGGAGATGATGCCGGCCTCGACCTCGAAGACCCGGCCGGTCACCTCGCACTCCGACGAGGCGAGCCAGACCACGAGAGGGGAGACGTTCTCGGGGGCCATCGGGTCGAAGCCGGTCTCCGGCTTGGCCATCGTCTGGGCGAAGACGACTTCGGTCATGGGAGTACGGGCCGCGGGCGCGATGGCGTTGAGCTTCACACCGAAGCGCGAGAACTCGACAGCGGCAACCTGGGTCAGCGCGACGACGCCAGCCTTGGCGGCCGAGTAGTTGCCCTGGCCGACAGAGCCGAGGAGCCCGGCACCGGAGCTGGTGTTGACGACCCGCGCAGCAACAGGTGTCCCGGAGGTGAACTGCTTCTTCCAGTACGCCGCGGCGTGCCGCATGGGGACGAAGTGGCCCTTGAGGTCCACGCGGAGCACCAGATCCCACTCCTGCTCGGACATGTTCGCAAGCATCCGGTCCCGCACGAGTCCCGCGTTGTTGACCAGCGCGTCGAGTCGACCGAACTCGACGACTGCCGTCTTGACCAGTTCTTCGCCGTAGGCCCAGTCGGACACGTCGCCCCGCGAGGCGATCGCCTGCCCCCCGCTCTCGCAAACCATGGCCGCGGTCTCGTCGGCCGTCTCACCCACGTCGTTGACGACGACGTGGGCCCCGTCCTGGCCGAACGCGAGGGCGTGCGCCCTGCCGAGGCCCTGCCCCGCGCCAGTCACGATGACGACCCGTCCGTCACTGATGCTCACGGCGGTCAACCTAGCAAGCGCTTGGTAGTTCGGCCAGCGTGCGAGCCATCCGGCTCACGGAGCCGCGCCTCGTGCGGCAGGAGCGTCAACCCCCGGGTGGTTCCAGGGCAGCCATGGCCGAGCTCTTCCGGAACACTAGTTGCGTACCGAATACATCTGTGTCAGCGTTGAGCACATGGTCCTCGACGAACTCGTGCGTTCGCTCAACGACCTCTACCGGCTCTCCGGCTCGGCCCGGGTGCACGCCGACACTGTGCGTCGCACTGGGGTGGCGGTCACCCAGACCGGCTTACGGGTGCTGAGCCTGGTCCAGGACATGCCACGGATTTCGACGGGAGACCTGGCCGCCAGCCTCGACGTGAGCCAGCCGACGGCAAGCCGGGTCCTGCAGCAGCTCGAGACGCAGGGGTTTGTCAGCCGCCTGGCCAGCGAGCAGGACGGGCGGGTGTCGCACTACGTGACGACGCAACGCGGTCGCGCCGCCCTTTCCAAGGTGCACAAGCACCACGTCGACCGGCTGGCTTTCGCCCTGGCCGGTACGGACCCGGTCTACCAGCAGGCGATCACGAAGGCCGTCACCGAGCTGGTGGGCCGTCTGCACGGGACCGCCCACCAGTCCACGCGCACGGCCTGAGGGGACAGCAACATGAGAGGCAGCGACATGAGCGGATGGCGATGAGCGAGGTCAGGACGATCGAGGCCGGCACCGTGCCGGAGCGGTTCGCCCGCGGCTGGCACCTGCTCGGCCTCACCCGCGAGTACGACGACGGCGCCCCCCACGGCCTCGAGGCCTTCGGCACCAAGCTGGTGATCTGGAAGACCTCCGAGGGTGAGATCAAGGTGCTGGACGCCTACTGCCGGCACATGGGCGGTGACCTCAGCCAAGGGACCGTCCAGGGGGACACTGTCGCGTGCCCCTTCCACTCCTGGCGCTGGGGTGGAGACGGTAAATGCCAGCAGATCCCCTATGCCAGACGGGTTCCTCCCCGCGCCCGCACCCGGGCATGGCAGACCCTCGTCGTGGACGGGCAGCTGTTCGTCTGGCACGACGCGGAGGGCAAGTCCGCGCCGGCGGACGTGAGCATCCCGGCCATCGACGGCTTCACCGACGGGCTCTGGACCGACTGGGTCTGGGACCGCACCCTGGTGCCCAGCAGCCACTGCCGCGAGGTCATCGACAACATGGTGGACATGGCCCACTTCTATTACATCCACAAGGGCCTGCCGACGTACTTCAAGAACGTCTTCGAAGGACACGTCTGCACCCAGTACTACTCCGGCACGACCCACGAGGAAGCGGCCAAGGGCCTGCCCATCGAGGTGGGTGTCGCGCAGGACCAGCAGACGGTCAGCGACGCGACGTACTGGGGTCCGAGCTATCTGGTGGACAAGCTCTGGACAAAGTACGGCGACCTGACGTTCGAGACCGTCCTCATCACCTGCCACTACCCGATCACCAACAACAGCTTCATGCTCAACTACGGGATGGTGATGAAGCGGAACCCGGACTTCGACGACGCCACCAACGAGCTCATCGCTGCCAAGATGCTCAAGGGGATCGGCTCGGGCTTCATGGAGGACGTGAAGATCTGGAAGAACAAGACGCGGATCGACAACCCGCTGCTGTGCGAGGAGGACGGGCCGGTCTACCAGCTCCGTCGCTGGTACGAGCAGTTCTATGTCGACGTCGCCGACGTCACGCCGTCGATGGTTCAGCGCTTCGAGTTCGAGATCGACACGGCGAAGGCGGTCGACTTCTGGCAGAAGGAGCTCGTCCAGCAGGCAGCGGGCCAGGTGGTCTCGGCCTGATGCAACCCGTCGACTGCAGGCGGTGCGGCACGACCGTGACGGTATCCAAGAGCAGCCCAGCCCATACCTCGATCCAGTGGGACTGTGACAGCTCGGCCTGCGCGGCGAGAGCGGAGCTGGCCGTGGGGGACACGTGTCCGTCGCTTGCGGACTCGATCCGGTATGCCGTCCTCCAGGGACGTCTGGAGGTCGGCGGCGGTGAGCTCTGACCGGCTGCGGCTCACGGTGCTCGAGGTCGTGCCGGAGACCGGCGACGCGCAGTCGATCGTGTTCGAGGCGCCGGCCGGACTGACGTACCGGCCGGGACAGTTCCTGACTCTGCGCCTGCCACTCGAGGACGGGGTGGTGGCCCGGTGCTACTCGCTGTCGAGCGCACCAGGTGTCGACCAGCACCTCAAGGTGACGGTGAAGCGGGTCAGGGACGGGCGCGGTTCCAACTGGGTGTGCGACCGGGTCCGGGCCGGTCAGGAGCTCGAGGTGCTTGCACCGTCCGGCACCTTCACGCCCAAGAGCCTGGACGCCGATCTGCTGCTGCTCGCAGGGGGCAGTGGGGTGACCCCGGTGATGAGCATCATCAAGAGCTGCCTCTCCAGGGGCTCGGGAAGGATGCTGCTGGTCTACGCGAACCGCGACGAGCAGTCGGTGATCTTCCACGCCGAGCTTCGTGCGCTCGTCGCGCAACACCCGGACCGGCTGGTTGTCCTTCATTGGATCGAGACCGTGCAGGGGCTGCCGAGCAAGAAACCCCTTCAGGAGATCATCCGGCCGTGGGCGCATGCGGAAGCCTTCATCTGCGGGCCGGCGCCGTTCATGGACTGCGCAGCGGAAGCCCTCAGGGAGCTCGGCGTCGCCAGGGAGCGGATCCATGTCGAGCGCTTCACCTCGCTGGCTGGCGATCCTTGGCTAGAGGTCGAAGCCCCCCCGGCAACGGTGGGCTCGCGGACGGTGGACCTCGTCGTCGAGCTCGATGGGCAGACCCATGCGCTGGCCTGGCCCGAGGGACAGAAGCTGTTGGATCTTCTGTTGGACAAGGGACTCGACGCTCCCTACTCCTGTCGTGAGGGCGCCTGCAGCGCCTGCGGACTACTGCTGGTCGAGGGAGAGGTCTCGATGGACAACAACTCGGTGCTCGAACAGCAGGACCTCGACGACGGGTGGCGGCTGGCCTGCCAGTCCCGCCCGGTGAGCGATGTGGTGAAGGTCCGCTACGACTGACCGGAGAGCGTCACGGCTGTCACACCCTGCTTGGTCGGCACCAGGAGCAGGCGGCCGTCGAAGGCCGGCTTGGCGAACCGGGTGGCCGAGCCCACTGCGAGCTGCGCGCGCTGCCGGCCGGTGTCGGCCGCCAAGCCGGTGAGATTGCCGTCCTGGTCGGCCACCCAGACGGTGCTCCCGACGACCAGGGGAGAACCAACGACCTGGCTATGCCAGCCACGGGCCAGGTGGTCGCCCTCGACGAGTACCTGCAGCAGGCCCCCGTTGCAGGGCAGGAACGCGGCGCCGCCGAGGGTTGCGGCGCCGCCGTACGCGGAGCAGCCGGAGAGCGACGCGAGCTGACCTCCGACGCCGCCGAGGTGGGCGACGTCGACGAGGAACACGTTTCCACCCTTGCCTGCGGCGAGGGCCCTCGTCGCGCCGGGCAGCAGGAGCGGCCCCATCGAGCCGAGGTCGGCGTCGGCGGAGTTCTCCTGCGCCCACTGCGTCGGCGCGAAGCCGTCCCTGAGCCCGAGCGTGGGGGTGAGGCGCAGCACCGAGTCGCTGCGGTCCCACGGCCCACCGGTCGCCGCGCCGTTGCCGGTGGTGACCAGCAGGTCGCCACCCGGAAGCAGGGCCGGACCGGACGCGCCCCAGATCCCGGCCATCCGTCCGGTGGGTACGGCGAAGGACGTGAGGGCCCCGCTGCCGTGGGTCGGCGCGCCGACGACCCGTCCGACGTACTGACCGCAGTCGCCGTAGTTGCCGCCGTACGCGACATAGACGGTGGACCCGGACAGGAGCAGGGCCGCGCGTTGGAGCTGGGTGTCGGGACGCATCCCGGGGACGTCGACCCCACGGGTCAGCCGGACAATGCCGGTCCGAACGTCGACGCCGTAAAGGACGTGGCGTACGCCGGGCTGCGTAGCGACGGCGAAGATGAGGTGGGTGGCCGGGTCGTAGACGGGGGTACCGGTGATGCCGAGCGGATCGATGTTGCCGCACGGCAAGTCGGCGCCGTTGACCGGGTCCGCGAGGTGACGCCGCCACACGACCCGCCCGGTGGCACCGTCGAGGGCGTAGAGCGAGCCGTTCTCGGTCGCGGCGATGACCTCGCCGCCGACGGACAGTGGGCTGGCGTAGACCTTCCCGTCCAGCGTGGCCCGCCAGGCCACCTGCGGCGAGGTCGGGTTCGGCCCAAGGGCTGACGAGGTGCGGGCCGCGTCGCCGCCGTACGTCGTCCAGTTGTGGCTGGTCGGTGCGTGCGAGGGCCTCGAGCTCTCCGCCGGGGGCTCTGATGTGGCGGGGGAGGTGGTGGCCGGCACGGAGGGGGAACGGGTGGGTGAGGTGGTGGTGGCGGACCCTGCGCCGCACGCCGTCAGCAGGCACCCGACCGTGAGGCACGCACCCAGGGAGGACAAAGCAGGGCTCATGTCCCCATCGTTGCCCGGCGACGCCGCTGCCGCTCGGCAGGCGCACCGGTGTGCTGTGAGAGGCTCGTCCCCCAACCCGGTAGAGGTGAGACGTGCGGCTGTTGCTGATCGGAGCTCCAGGTGCCGGCAAGGGCACCCAGGCGCAGAAGATCGCCGACCACTTCGGGGTGGCGCACCTTTCCAGCGGTGACCTCCTGCGCGAGCACGTGGCCAAGGGCACGTCGATCGGCCAGACGGCACAGGCCTACATGGCGCGCGGCGACCTCGTCCCCGACGCGGTCGTCCTCGACATGCTGCGCAAGCCCGTGGTCGCTGCGGCCGCTGCAGGTGGCTACGTCCTCGACGGCTTCCCCCGCAACGCCGAGCAGGCCCAGACCGCGTACGGCGTCGCAAAGGACTTGGGCGTCTCCGTCCAGCTCGCCGTCTACCTCGAGGTCGCCCGCGAGGCCCTCATCGAGCGGATCGTGGCGCGGGGCAAGACCAGCGGCCGGGCCGACGACACCCGCGAGGTCGTCGAACGCCGCCTCGACGTCTACGAGACCCAGACCTGGCCGCTGCTCGACTACTACCGCCAGCGCGAGCAGCTGATCCAGGTCAACGGTGACCGGCCGGTGCAGGAAGTCACGTGGTCGGTGATCGTGCAGCTGCAGCGCGCCCAGAAGTCTCTCGGATAGGGGAGGCCGACTGACCGTGCCGCGCGCCTGGCAGGGTGGTGTCATGTCCCCGCCGAAGTGGAAGTCCTGGACCGCCCTCGGGCTGGTCTACGTGGTGTGGGGCTCGACCTACCTCGCGATCCACTACGTCGTCGACGGGCTGCCCTCGTTGCTGACCGCGGCGGCCCGGTTCCTGCTCGCGGGGGCGCTGATGGGGGGCTTTGTCCTGCTGCGTAAGGGAACCGCTCCCTTCCGCGGGGCGCCAAGAGCCCTGGTGAACAGCGCGGGGCTGGGGCTCCTGCTCCTGCTCGGCGGCAACGGCGCCATCACCCTCGCCGAGCAGCGTGGGCTCCCCTCAGGCCTCACCGCCCTGCTCGTGGCGGCAGTCCCCCTGTACGTCGTGCTCCTGCGGACCGTCCTGCGCGACCGGCCGTCGCGCCGCACGCTGGGAGGTGTCGCCATCGGCTTCGTGGGCCTGGGGGTGCTCCTGTTGCCCGGTACCCGGCCGGAGGGGGTGACCGTCGGCGCGGCGCTGCTCGTCCTGGGTGGCAGTGCCCTGTGGTCGACCGGCTCGGTTCTGGCCTCACGGGTCGCGCTGCCGAAGGACCCGCTCGTCACGACGACCGCCCAGATGCTCGGTGGGGCTGCCGGTCTGGCCGTGGCGGGCGTCGTGCGCGGTGAGCAGCTGCCCTCAGGTCCGGTTCACGCCTCGTCGGTCGTGGCCTTCGCCTACCTGGTCGTGTTCGGATCCGTCGTGGCCTTCACGGCGTACACCTGGCTGCTCGGCACGACGCCGGTCAGCAAGGTGTCGACCTACGCCTACGTCAACCCGGTGGTCGCGGTCCTGCTGGGCGCACTGGTGGCGGGGGAGGCCGTGACACCGACCAGCGTGGTCGGTGGCCTGATCACCGTCGTCGCCGTGGCGGTGGTCGTGTCCGAGCCCGCGGCGCCCCCTACGCCCCCGACGGCGCCGCCGGTCCAGGCTCAGGAACCGCTGGACCTGCAGGGCCTGGAGCGCAGCTCGGCAACGTAGTCGTCGGGGGCGCCGGCCTTCTCGGCGGCCTCCGACAGGACGCCGAGGTAGCGGGCCGAGGGCAGACCCCCCTCGAAGCCGTCGAGCAGGTAGGTCCAGGCGACGTCCTCACCCTCGAGCGTCGCGACCCGCACCCTGACCTTGTGGTAGAGGCCGGTGTCGGCTCCCTCCCACGCGTCGAGGTCGCGGGCGTCGTAGTCGGTGACGTCGTACAGCCCGACGAAGACGTGCTCGCCCGGGGCTTCCACCATCGTCGCGAGCGAGCCCTCCCAGCCGAGGTCCTCGCCGCCGAACGTCAGCCGCCAGCCCTCCACCCACCCGGTCCCGGACACGGGGGAGTGCGGACACCGTTCATGCATCTGCGCCGGGTCGAGGTTGCTGCCGTACGCGGCGTAGAGCGCCATGCTCCTGAGCCTACCGACGCCGGTCGCGGCCTCTGAGACACTGTGAAGGTGACACGCATCGCCATCATCGGAGGAGGCCCCGCCGGCTACGAGGCTGCGCTCGTCGCCGTGCAGCTCGGCGGCGAGGTCACCCTTGTCGAACGTGACGGCGTAGGAGGGATGTGCGTGCTCGCGGACTGCGTCCCGAGCAAGACGCTGATCGCGACGAGCGAGGCCATGACGCAGCTCTCGCATGCTGACCTGGTCGGGGTCCACACCGACGGCGCCGTGTCGGTGCAGGTCGCGGAGGTACACGCCCGCGTCAAGGCGCTGGCGCTGGCCCAGTCAGGCGACATCGCCGCCCGCCTCGTCCGTGAGGGCGTCAGCATGCTGTACGGCGAAGCCCGCCTCCTTCCCGGCCGCAAGGTGGCCGTGGGGCAGCAGGTCGTCGCTGCCGACGTGGTGCTCCTGGCCACCGGGGCCCATCCTCGGGTGCTTGCGGGGGCCGAGCCGAACGGGGAGCGGATCCTCGACTGGCGCCAGCTCTACGACCTGCCGGCCCTGCCGGAGCACCTCGTCGTCGTCGGGTCAGGGGTGACGGGGGCGGAGTTCGCCTCGGCGTACCTCGCCATGGGATGTCAGGTCACACTGGTGTCCTCGCGCGACCGGGTGCTGCCCTCGGAGGATCCCGACGCTGCCGAGCAGCTGCAGCAGGTCTTCGTCCGGCGGGGCATGGCGATCCTGCGCGGCCGTGCCGCCGCGGTCGAGCGCACCGCCGAAGGGGTCGTCGTCAAGCTGGTCGACGGGTCCTCCGTCGGCGCCTCGCACTGCCTGATGACGGTCGGTTCGGTGCCCAACACGACCGACCTCGGACTGGCTGAGGCGGGGGTCGACATCGATGCCGGCGGGTTCATCAAGGTCGACCGGGTCTCGCGCACGACCGCCGACGGGGTCTACGCCGCCGGTGACGTGACCGGCGTCCTGGCTCTCGCCTCGGTCGCGGCCATGCAGGGCCGGATCGCGATGTGGCACGCCCTCGGCGAGGCCGTCGCCCCGCTGCGGCTGCGGACCGTCGCGGCCAACGTGTTCACCGACCCCGAGGTCGCCTCCGTCGGCGTGACGCAGGCGCAGGTCGACAGCGGGACCGTCGCGGCGGTGAGCGTGCGGCTACCCCTGGCCACCAATGCGCGCGCCAAGATGCAGGGCCTGACCGACGGGTTCGTGAAGCTGTTCTGCCGCCCTGGGTCGGGGACCATCCTCGGTGGCGTGGTGGTGGCCCCGCGGGCCTCGGAGCTGATCTTGCCGGTGTCGATGGCGGTGCAGCACGGGCTGACCTCCGACCAGCTCGCGCACACCTTCTCGATCTACCCCTCGCTGGGAGGGTCCATCACCGAGGCGGCCCGACAGCTCATGCTGCACGAGCCCTGACGGCGGGAGGCAGCGCCGCCGGGAGGCGCTAGTCCTTGATGTCGCACAGGGCGGCACCGGCGGTGACGACCTCGCCGACGGCCGCCGACAGCCCGGTCACGGTGCCGGCCTTGTGGGCGTTGAGGGGCTGCTCCATCTTCATCGCCTCGAGGACGACGATCAGGTCGCCCGAGGCGACGACGGCTCCCTCCTCGACCGCGACCTTGACGATCGTGCCCTGCATCGGGGACGTGAGCGAGTCCCCGGACGCGGCGGCGCCGGCCTTGGCCCCGGCCTTGCGCTTGGCCGGAGTCTTCGACGGGGAAGCCGCGGAGCTTATGCCGACGCCCGCCGGCAGGGTGACCTCCAGGCGCTTGCCGCCGACCTCGACGACGACCGTCTCGCGAGCGGCCTCCGGTTCGTCCGAGGCGCCCGCCGCCCCGGCGTACGGCTCGAGGTCGTTGTCGAACTCGGTCTCGATCCAGCGGTTGTGGACCGTGAACGGGTTGCTGGTGAAGGCAGGGTCCACGACCACCTTGCGGTGGAAGGGGATCAGGGTCGCCATGCCGTCGACGGTCAGCTCCGACAGCGCCCTGGCGGAACGCTGCAGCGCCTGCTCGCGGGTTGCGCCGGTGACGATGAGCTTGGCCAGCAGGGAGTCGAAGGCGCCGCCGATGACCGAACCGGACTCGATGCCGGTGTCGACCCGGACGCCTGGACCGAGCGGCGGGATGAACGTGGTGACGGTGCCCGGGGAGGGAAGGAAGCCGCGACCCGGGTCCTCGCCGTTGATGCGGAACTCGAACGAGTGCCCGCGCGGCTCGGGGTCGGTGAACGTGAGCTCGAGGCCGTCGGCGATGCGAAACTGCTCGCGCACGAGGTCGACGCCGGTGACCTCCTCGGTGACCGGGTGCTCGACCTGCAGGCGGGTGTTGACCTCGAGGAAGGAGATCAGTCCGTCTGCGCCGACCAGGAACTCACAGGTGCCGGCGCCGACGTAGCCGGCCTCCTTGATGATCTTCTTGCTGGCGTCATAGATCTGCGCCGTCTGCTCGTCGGTCAGGAACGGCGCGGGGGCCTCCTCGACGACCTTCTGGTAACGGCGTTGCAGCGAGCAGTCGCGGGTGCTGACGACCACGACGTTGCCGTGCGTGTCAGCCAGCACCTGCGTCTCGACGTGCCGCGGCTTGTCGAGGTAGCGCTCGACGAAGCACTCGCCGCGGCCGAAGGCTGCAACCGCCTCACGGACCGCCGACTCGTACAGCTCGGGGATCTCGTCCATGGTCCGGGCGATCTTCAGCCCGCGGCCGCCGCCACCGAAGGCCGCCTTGATGGCGACGGGCAGGCCGTGCTCCTCGACGAACGCCAGCACCTCGTCCACGCCCTTGACGGGGTCGGCGGTGCCCGGGACGAGGGGCGCGCCGATCTTCATCGCGATGTGCCGCGCCGTGGTCTTGTCGCCGAGGGCGGCGATCGCCGCCGGGGACGGACCGATCCAGGTCGCACCGGCGTCGATGATGGCCTGCGCGAACTCTGCGTTCTCGGACAGGAAGCCATAGCCCGGGTGCACGGCGTCGGCACCCGAGGCTTTCAGGGCTCCGAGCACCTTGTCGATGCGCAGGTAGGAGTCACCGGGGGTCGTCCCGCCCAGGGCGTAGGCCTCGTCGGCGACGCGAACGTGCAGTGCGTCGAGATCGGGCTCGGCGTAGATCGCTACCGAGGTCAGGCCGGCGTCCTTGCAGGCGCGGGCGACGCGGACGGCAATCTCTCCGCGGTTGGCGATCAAGACCTTGCGCACTCGTGCTCCCTCGGTGGATCGGCGCAACGAGCCTAGCGAGACAGGTCGGCTCAGCGGCTGCCCGGGTCGCAGGGTCGGCTGTTACCCGGTGCGTCGCCCACTGTTCATGCGCCTCTTGCTCACGTCCCATGTTCGCCCCATAACCTCCCAAACGAAACCAGGGGGGCCATTCCTCCGGACACCTCAGACATTGCTCGTGGAGGACTTCCATGGCACGTTCCTTGACCCGTACCGGTGCCCTGGCGCTCGCCGCCTGCACCACCGCAACAGCGCTGGGCGGCTTTGCTCTCGCCGCTCCTGCACACGCAGGCAACGCCTCCGGCGCCACCGGCAACAACGGCTCCGTGAAGAACGTCATCTACCTGCTCGGCGACGGAATGGGTCGTACCCACGTGTCGGCCGGTCGCCAGCGCTACTACGGCGCCGCCGGCAAGCTGAACATGGAGCAGCTCCCGGTCGTCGGGCAGGTCTCGACGTACGCCGTCGAGAAGGGCACGGACACGCCCGCGCTGGTGCCGGACTCCGCCGCCACCGCCACTGCCTGGTCGACCGGGCACAAGACCTACAACAACGCGCTCGGCATCGACTCCCGTGAGAACCAGGTGGAGAACCTGTTCGAGCAGGCCAAGCGCAAGGGCATGCGCACCGGCAACGTGTCCACCGCCGAGGTCACCGACGCGACCCCCGCCGGTGAGGTCAGCCACGCGCTGCTGCGCGGTTGCCAGGGTCCGGTGTACTCCGCGGCCGCCTGCATCCCCAAAGGCGAAGGCGAGCCGGCCAACAAGACCCTCATCACGCCGATCGCCGAGCAGATCGCCGGGAACGGCGACGCCGACGTCATCTTCGGTGGTGGCCTGTCCCGCTTCGAGCCGGCCGACCAGCAGAAGATGCAGTCGAACGGCTACCAGGTCCTGGGCAGCTTCGGCGACCCCGCCGTCGGCACGGACAACGGCAAGCAGACCGCCGCGACCCAGAAGGTCGCCACCCGCGATGACCTGGGCGCGATCACCGGCAGCAAGGTCATCGGACTGTTCAACCGTGGCAACATGACGGTCGAGACGGCGAAGGACGCTGCGCCCGCCGGTGCCGCGATCAAGGCGGAGCCGACGCTCGCCGAACTCACCACGACCTCGATCGACCTGCTCGACAAGGGCGGCAACGGCGAGGGCAGGCGAAAGAGCAACGGCTTCCTGTTGCAGGTCGAGGGCGCGCTCATCGACAAGCGCTCGCACGCCAACGACGCGGCGCAGACCCTTGGCGAGATCAAGGCCTTCGATGACGCCGTCAAGGTCGCCATGGACTTCGCCAAGAAGGACGGCCACACGCTGGTCATCGTGACCGCCGACCACGAGTGCGCCGGCTTCAACATCATCGAGAAGGGCACGTTCACCAACGCCGAGGCCAAGAACTTCCCGGGCACTGGCAACGTGGACGGCGGCAACCCCGCCAACAACTCGACCCCGTCGCGCCCCGGCAGCCAGACCCTTGACCCAACCCGTTCTACCGGGATCCAGAACGCTCCCGGCGGTACGACGGCCGGCAACTTCGCGCCCGCCACCTTCCGCACGGCGGACGACCCGGCCGGCGTCCAGGATGGCAGCGCCGAGGCCTCCCTGTGGCTGACCTACCTGTCCGGCAACCACACCGGTGCTGATGTCCCCGTCTTCGCAGGTGGCCCCGGCAGCGACGCGCTGGCCAGCGAGATCGACAACACCGACCTGTTCTCGATCGTGCACAACCTGCTGGGCCTCTAGCACTTCCCCGCACGAGGGCGGCCCGGCGAAGCTGGCGGGTCGCCCTCACAGCACGTCCGCCCCCTTGGAGAGACCCATGACCCCGCTGCTTCGCCGGTGGTGGCCCGCGCTTGCCGGCCTCGCCGTCCTGGGGGCCGTGTTCGCCCTCCCGCTCGCCGGTGGTGGCTCGTCCCGCACCGCCTCTGTGGTCCCAGCGACGGCGACGGCGACGCCCAGTGCGGTCGCGCGTACCGCCGTACCCGGTATCCTGGCGGTCTCATCCGCGACGCCTCCTCGGGCAGGTGAGGCCCGGTTGCTCGCCGGCCCCTTCACCGACCGCCTCAGGCTCCTGCGGCTGTCCCTGCAGGCCGGTACGGCCCGAGGCACCTTCGCGCAGGTGGCCGACAACAGCGCCCTGCTCGTCATGGAGGTCCAGGCCGACTTCTACGACGCCCGGGGCACCCTGCTCGGCTCGCGCCGTACCGTCCTGCGCCAGCCGGATGTCGTCGCTGCCGCGCAAGGAGGGACCGGCGTCCAGCGGTTCGGCGGGAACATCGTGTTCGCCGTCGGCCCGGCGCGGGCGTGGGCCACCCAGGTGGCGGGTGTTCTCGTATCCGTGCCGACCCTGGTGAACGAGTGACCCTCACCGCTCCGCAGGACGTCCGAGGGCACGAGCACCCGCAGGGGCCAGTCGCACCGGAGGTCACCCGCGGCAGGGCGCTCCCGTGGCTGGTACTTGGCGCGTGCGTGCTCGCCGCCGTCGTGCGGCTGCGCGCCGAGCCGTTGCTGCAGACCTGGTCGACGGTCGCGTTGGCCGTCGTCCTTCAGGCCCTGCCGTTCCTCGTCCTCGGAACCCTGCTCAGCGGTGCTGTCGCGGCGTTCGTCCCCGAGGGTGTGCTGCCTCGGCTGGTTCCCCGCCGGCCCGTTGTCGCCGTGCCGCTGGCCGGCCTGCTCGGCTTCGCCCTTCCAGGGTGCGAGTGCAGCTCGGTCCCCGTTGCCGGTCGCCTCATCGGCGCAGGGGCGCCTCCGGCGGCAGCGTTCACCTTCATGCTGGCCGCCCCGGCCATCAACCCGGTGGTGGTCGTGGCTACCGCCGTCGCCTTCCCCGGACACCCGGAGGTTCCCACCGCCCGGGTGGTCGCGTCGCTCGTCGCGGCCATCGCCGTCGGACTGGTGTGGGCCCGGTGGGGACCGCGCCTGCAGCAGTGCGCGGCGCACGAACACCACCACGGCGGGGGTCGCCTCATGGCGCTCCGATCGGCGCTCGTCGAGGACTTCACGTCCAGCGCCGGCTGGCTGGTGCTCGGAGGTGCGACCGCCGCCTCGTTGCAGACGTTGGTGCCGCGGGACCTGCTCGACATCGTCGCGGGCAGTAGCGTCGGCGCGGTAGTGGTGCTCGCAGTCCTGGCGGTGCTGCTCGCGGTCTGCTCGGAGGCGGACGCGTTCGTCGCAGCCGGGCTGACCCAGTTCTCCCTGACCAGCAGACTGGTCTTCATGACCGTCGGACCGATGGTCGACGTGAAGCTCGTCGCGTTGCAGGCCGGCGCCTTTGGCCGTGGGTTCGTCGTGCGCTTCGCACCGCTTGCGCTGGCCTGTGCCGTGGTCAGCGCCGTCCTCGTGGGGAGCGTGCTGCTGTGAGGACCCGGCTGGCATCGCTGGTCGCCCTCGGGACGGGCGCGCTGGTGCTGCGGCTCGTTGTGGCCCACGCGTACACCGCCTACGTGAAGCCGGGCGCCGGCGTCGACCTGCTGCTCGCGGCAGGCGTGCTGCTCCTGACCGGCGCGGCGGGGCTGCTTTCCCCGGCCACCGAGGAGCACCGGCCGCCACCGGTGGCGGCCCTGCTCGTCGTACCCCTGGTGCTGCTCGTCGTGGTGGCACCGCCTGCACTCGGGTCGTTCTACGCCCGGCACGCCTCGAGCAGCGCCGGCCTGGCGCGCACCGCCGCCTACCCGCCTCTCATCGCAGGTCCGGACGGCACAGCGACGGCGTCCCTGGTCTCGGTGGTCGGCCGATCCCTGCGCGGCCAGGACCTGAGGGGCACCCGCCTGCGCCTGACGGGGTTCGTGTCAGGACGCGACCGTCAGGGTCGGTTGCTGTTGACCCGGTTCAGCGTGAAGTGCTGCGCCGCCGACGCCACGGTGTCGCAGGTACCCCTCGTCATGCGCGGCTCCGCCCCGGACGACACCTGGCTCGAGGTCACCGGCACGGTCACCACCGCACCGGGAGCGCTGCCCGTGCTGCAGGTGCTGAGCAGCAGGGACGTCGAGGCGCCCGAGGACCCGTACGAGGCCTAGCAGGGCAACCCGGAGGCGCGCCAGGCTTCGGGGCCGTGGCTGAGCGGGGCGCGCAGCTGCGGGGTGGCCCAGAGCGACCGCGCCGGTGGCAGGGGCACGGTCGGCGCGCCGGACCGTGCCATGAGCAGGGCGACGACCGCCGCGAGCTCCTCCGCCGTCGCGTCCCCCCGGACCACCCGAAGCTCGGTCATCAGAGGGGGATGTTCCCGTGCTTGCGGGGCGGGATGGTCTGCCGCTTCGTGCGCAGCGCCCGCAGGGCTTTGGCGATCTCGAGGCGGGTGTGCGCCGGCTCGATGACTGCGTCGACGAAGCCTCGCTCGGCCGCGATGTAGGGGTTGGCGAACGTGTCCTCGTACTCGGTGATGAAGTCAGCGCGCGCCTTCTCCGGGTCATCGGACGCGGCGATGTCCTTGCGGCGAACGATGTTGACGGCGCCCTGAGCGCCGACGACGGCCACCTGCGCGGTGGGCCAGGCCAGGTTGACGTCCGCCCCCAGGTGCTTGGAACCCATGACGACGTAGGCACCGCCGTACGCCTTGCGGGTGATGACGGTGACCTTCGGGACGGTCGCCTCGGAGTAGGCGTAGAGCAGCTTGGCACCGCGACGGATGATCCCGGCGTGCTCCTGACCCACTCCGGGCAGGAAGCCGGGGACGTCGCAGAACGTGAGGATCGGGATGTTGAAGGCGTCGCAGGTGCGCACGAAGCGCGCCGCCTTCTCGGACGCGTCGATGTCGAGCGTGCCGGCGAACTGCATGGGGTTGTTGCCGACGACACCGACCGACCGCCCCTCGATGCGACCGAACCCGCAGATGATGTTCGGCGCCCACCAGGCGTGCACCTCGAGGAAGTCCTCGTCGTCGACGACCGCGTGGATGACCGTGTGCATGTCGTAGGGCGCGTTGTTGCTGTCCGGGATGAAGGTGTTGAGATCGGTCAGAAGCTCCTCCTCCAACACGTCCGGCGCGTCGTAGAACGGGGCCTCCGACAGGTTGTTGGACGGCAGGTAGGACAGCAGTGCCTTCGTGAGCTCCAGTGCCTCGCCCTCGTCCTGGCTCATGAAGTGGGCCACGCCGCTCTTGGAGTTGTGCGCGCGGGCACCGCCGAGGTCCTCGATCGAGATGTCCTCACCGGTGACGGTCTTGATCACGTCGGGGCCGGTGATCATCATGGCGCTGGCGCCGTCGACCATCAGCGTGAAGTCGGTGAGGGCCGGGCTGTACACGTGCCCTCCGGCGCAGTTGCCGAGGACCAGACTGATCTGCGGGACGACCCCGGAAGCCATCACGTTGCGGTAGAAGATGTCGCCGTACAGCGCCAGGCCCATGATCCCTTCCTGGATCCGGGCGCCGGAGCCTTCGTTGATGCCGACGACAGGGCAGCCGGTCTTGAGCGCCAGGTCCATGACCTTCACGATCTTCTCGCCGTAGACCTCGCCCAGCGCGCCGCCGAACACCATCGCGTCCTGGCTGAAGATGCACACGGGCCGGCCGTCGACGGTGCCGAAACCGGTGATGACGCCGTCGCCGATGGGACGGTTGTTCTCGAGTCCGAAGTCGCGCGCCCGGTGCCGCGCGAGCGCATCGGTCTCGGTGAAGCTGCCCTCGTCGAGGAACGCCTCGATCCGCTCGCGCGCCGTCCGCTGTCCCTTGGCGTGCCGTTTGTCGAGTGCGGCCTCGCTTCCGGGGTGCAGCGAGGCATCCACTCTCCGGCGCAGCTCGGCGAGCTTGCCGGCGGTCGTATGGACGTCAGGCGGGGGTGTCACGGGCTCAACGGTCACGTCCCGGAGGGTATCGGGGAGGCCGGTCCTTTCCCGCGAGGGGTTGAATGCACGACATGTACGGCGACCTCGACCGCCCACCGCTGCGGGCAGCGGCCCTTGACCGTGTGCTCGCCGCCGACGGCTGGCGGGTGGAGGTGCTCGTCCGCGCCCACTCGACCAACGCCCTCGTCGCCGAACGCGCCCGTGCCGGTGAGCCACCCGGGCTGGTCGTGGTCGCCGAGGAGCAGACCGAAGGTCGGGGTCGTCTGGACCGGACGTGGGTGTCGCCACCCGCCGCGGGGCTGACCTTCTCGGTGCTGCTGCGACCGCCGGCCGAGCCGGAGCAGCTCGGTTGGCTCCCGTTATGGGGCGGCCTCGCCGTCGCCCGCGCGCTCCGCGAGCAGACCGGCCTCGACGCGGTCCTGAAGTGGCCCAACGACGTCCTGGTCGGCGGCCGCAAGGTCGCCGGCCTGCTCGCCGAGGCTGTCACCGGCTCTGGTGGGACAGCCGTGGTCCTCGGCATCGGCCTCAACGTCACGACCCGGGCGCAGGAGCTGCCGGCGACCAGGGAAGTCGCGCCCAGCTCCTTGCTTCTCGAAGGGGCCACGACCACCGACCGGGAGACACTCCTCAAGGCGATCCTGAGGTCGCTCACCGGGACGATCGGGGACCGCGACGTCACGGCGTACCGGGCGGCGTGCGCGACGTTGGGAAGGCGGGTCCGGGTCGAGCTGCCGGGCAGGGAAGCCGTCGAGGGCATCGCAGAGGCGGTCGACGACGCGGGGCGGCTCGTGGTGGACGGCACCGCATTTGCCGCCGGAGACGTCGTCCACCTGAGATAGTCGCGCCGTGGCGTACCCCAAGAAGCTCCTGTCGGACAACGAGAAGATCGTTCTCGAGACCCACCCGCACTGGAAGACGCTCGCCTTGCCGATGCTGGCGCTGTTGTTCACCCTGGGCCTCGCGGGCTACCTGATCGCGCTCGTGGACGACGCCATCGGCACGTACGTGATCCTGGGAGTCGCCGTCCTGCTGATCGTCGTGCTCGTCCTGATCCCGTTCCTGCGCTGGCGCACGACGCTGTTCGTGATCACCGACGCGCGGGTCGTCGTGCGCAGCGGCATCTTGTCGCGCACCGGACGGGACATCCCCCTGACCCGGGTCAACGACGTGACGTTCTCGCACAATCTGCTCGAGCGGATCCTCGGCTGTGGCACGCTCGTGGTCGAGTCGGCCGGTGAGCGCGGGCAGGTGCAGCTGACCGACGTACCGCGCGTCGAGCAGGTCCAGAAGACCCTGTACGAGCTGGCGGAGCAGGCCGGCCGGCCGCTGCCCTAGCTGGTGAGCTCTCCGTCGATGACGTTGCGATCATCGAACGGCGGCCAGTCGCCCTGGGGGGCGCGCACCTTGTCATAGACGACACCCTGCGCCAGTGCCCCGGCTCGCTCGCCCGGGCCGCCGGCGTTGACGCCGATGCAGGTCAAGATGCCGCCCAGGCCGGCGACGATGCAGCCGATCACGGCTGGCGCGCCGTGGGGCAGGACCGTGGCGCTGAGCAGGAACACGCCCGCCGAGCTTCCCCGGAAGGCGAAGTACGCCTTCTGCCGTCCCGTCATGACCACGACGGTACGCCCGGGGTGCGCGGTTCGCATCTGGCAGGCTTCGCAGGTGGACGACCTCGATGACCTCCTGCTCGGCAGCTCCCCTTCGCTGACCCGTGAGGACGTCGAGGCGCGGGCGGGGGTCGACGGGGAGCAGGCTGCGGCGATCTGGGCGGCGATGGGCTTCGCGGAGGTGCCCTACGGCACGACCGCCTTCACCGAGGCCGACCTGCAGGCCCTCCAGACCGCCACCGAGCTGCTGGGCCTGGGTGTCATCGACGCTGACACGCTCCTGGTGTTGGCCAGGGCGATGGGGCAGGGGCTGGCCAAACTGGCCGAGGCGCAGCTCGACGTCTTCCGGGGGCTGTCCGGAGGGATGACCGTCGACGAGGCGTTCGTCGCGACATCCGCGAACGCCGGCGACGTACTGCCCCGGCTCGAGCGTCTGGTGCTGTTCGTCTGGCGACGGCAGTTCGCGGCCGCCGTCCAGCGCTCCCTCGCTACCGCGCGGGAGGGCGGCATGCCGGTCCTGGCCGTCGGGTTCGTCGACCTCGTCAACTTCACTCGTTCCAGCCGGGAGTGGACCTCCGCCCAGCTCGAGCAGACCCTGGAGCGGTTCGAACGCGACACCTCGCTTCGGGTCACCGCTGTGAACGGGCGCGTGGTCAAGACGCTTGGCGACGGAGTCCTGTACGCGACGGACAACCCGCGTACGGCGGTCGACGTGGCCCTGCAGACCGTGGCCGCGCACGCAGACGACCGTAGCCTGCCCTCCGTCCGGGCGGGGGTCGCGAGCGGGCCCGTGCTCGTCCGACTGGGTGACGTCTTCGGCGAGCCGGTCAACCTCGCAAGCCGGCTCGCAGACGAGGCCCGTCCCGATACCGTCCTCGTCGACCGGGTCGTTGCCGGGAACCTCGAAGGCCTCGAGGTGCGGCCGCTGCACCGCCGCTCGGTCAGGGGCTACCGGTCGCTGGTGCCCTATCTCGTGCGGGTGCCTGACTAGCGGTCAGACGAGGGCGGACTTCTCGGCGAGGCCGGGAGCGCTTGCGAACACCCAGCGACGGTAGGCCCAGAAGCGGAAGACGGTGGCCACCGCCGTTCCGATGATGCCGCTGACGGTGAAGGCGACCGCGGTCTTCGCGTCGAGCAGGTAGTGGGCGACGTCGACCGGGATGAGGGTGATGACCAGGCCGACGACGTTGATACCGGCGTAGACGCTGATGTCCTGGCGGTGCCCACGCTCGTCGTCGACCCGGTGGGCGAACGACCACAGCCGGTTGCCGATGTAGGAGACGGAGGTCGCGATGATCGTCGACAGCGTCTTGGACGTGGTCGGCCCCAGTCCGACCCGGCGGTAGAAGACGTAGGCAAGGACCGTGTCCACGACGAAGCAGAAGCCACCGACAACGACGAACTTGCCCAGCTCCCCGGCGATGTCCTGCAGCCGCTCGGTGAGGGTAGGGGCCACTACCTGAGCCTACCCAAGCCTGGCGTGCGAGAGTCTGACAGTGACCTGGGTGGAGCTCGAAGGAGCCTGCAACGTTCGCGATGTCGGGGGGCTGCCTACCGTCGACGGCCGCACGACCCGTCCCGGAGTGCTGCTGCGGGGGGACAACCTGCAGGACCTGACGCCGGACGATGTGGCTGTGCTGCTCCGCGCAGGGCTCGGGACGGTGCTGGACCTGCGGACCTCCGCCGAGGTCGAGATGCTCGGGCCCGGGCCACTGCGGGCGACGCCGGTGAAGCATGTCCACCAGGACCTCATCCCGCTCGGCTTCGAGGCGCGCGACCTGGTGGAGCGGACCATTCCCGCCGACGGGGTCGGCGACCACGCGATGGACCACTTCTACCTCGACTACGTGCGGGACGCGCCCGCGGGCGTGGCGGCGGCGCTGCGCACGATCGCCGACCCGCGGTCGGGCATTGTGCTGGTCCACTGCGCCGCCGGAAAGGACCGTACGGGGGTCGTCGTGGCCTTGGCCCTTTCCCTGGTGGGTGTCCATCGTGACGAGGTCGTCGCCGACTACGCGCGCACCGACGAGCGGATCGAACGGATCCGGGAACGGCTGCTCGGCTCACCGCTCTACGGCCCGAGCATTTCCGAGCGCCCGCTGTCCGCGATGCGCCCGCATGCCGACAACATGGAGCGCTTCCTCGACCGGGTCGATGCCGACTACGCCGGGGTCCACGGGCTCGCCATGACGATCGGGCTCGACGAACAGACGGTCGCCGGGCTCAGCCGTCGCCTGCTCGGCTGACCACTAGCCTTGCCCGCGTGACCCTGGAGCACGCACGCACCCGGCCCGTGGTCCGGGGTGCGATGGGCCTGCCCGTCGTCGGGATGGTCGGTGGCGGTCAGCTGTCCCGGATGACGCACCAGGCCGCGATCGCCCTCGGGTTGTCCCTGCGGGTGCTCGCCGACGCGACCCACGACGCGGCGGCGCTCGTCGCCCAGGGGGTGACGGTGGGCTCGCACGAGTCGCTGTCGGACCTTCGGGACTTCGCGGCCGGCTGCGAGGTCGTGACGTTCGACCACGAACACGTCCCCGGCGCCCTCATCGCTGCCTTGGAGGCGGAGGGGCTCACCATCCTGCCCGGGGCGGCCGCGCTGCTGCACGCGCAGGACAAGCTGGTCATGCGCGAGCGGCTTTCGGCACTCGGGATTCCGGTGCCGCCTTTCGCCGCGGTGTCCTCGCTGGCCGACCTGTCGGCCTTCGCCGACGAGCACGGTTGGCCGGTCGTCCTCAAGGCGGCGACGGGAGGGTATGACGGCAAAGGCGTATGGGTCATGTCCTCCCCGGAGCAGGCCGCTCCCGTCGTGGCCAGTGGCGTGCGCCTGCTCGTCGAGCAGAAGGTGGTGCTGGTCCGGGAGCTGGCCGCGGTCGTGGCGCGTTCGCCGTACGGGCAGGCGGGGGTCTGGCCGGTCGTCGAGACGGTCCAGTCCGACGGGATCTGCGTGGAGGTCGTGGCTCCCGCGCCGGGGCTGTCGGAGGATCTGGCGCTCGAGGCGCAGTCGCTGGCGATCCGGCTTGCCGATGAGCTCGGCGTTGTGGGGGTGATGGCCGTGGAGCTGTTCGAGACGTCCTCCGGGCTGCTCGTCAACGAGCTCGCGATGCGCCCCCACAACAGCGGCCACTGGACCATCGAGGGGGCCCGCACCTCCCAGTTCGAGCAGCACCTGCGCGCCGTCCTCGACTACCCCCTCGGTACCACCACGATGACGGCTCCGTGGGTCGTCATGGCCAACCTGCTCGGGGGTGACGGCGACGCCGACCTCGACCGGCGGCTGCACCTGCTGATGGGCCACGACCCGGCGCTGAAGGTCCACCTGTACGGCAAGCAGGTCCGGCCGGGTCGCAAGATCGGGCACGTGACCGCGCTCGGCGACGACCTCGACGACGTGCGCACCCGGGCCCGGATCGGCGCCCACTACCTCAGGACGGGGGAATGGCTCCAGTGACGGCTTCTTCGACGACTCCGGCGGTCGGGATCATCATGGGCAGCGACAGCGACTGGCCGGTGATGGAGGCTGCTTCCCTTGCCCTGAAGGAGTTCGACGTGCCGCACGAGGTGCACGTCGTGTCCGCGCACCGGATGCCGGTCGAGATGCTCGACTACGCCTCCTCCGCCGCCGACCGTGGTCTGCGGGTCGTCATCGCCGGTGCCGGTGGGGCAGCGCACCTGCCCGGGATGGTCGCGTCCATGACGCCACTGCCGGTGATCGGGGTGCCGGTGCCGCAGCAGTACCTCGACGGGATGGACGCGCTGCTGTCGATCGTGCAGATGCCGGCAGGCGTCCCCGTCGCGACCGTGTCGATCGCCGGGGCTCGTAACGCCGGCCTGCTCGCCGTACGCATCCTGGCTGTTGCCGACCCAGCGCTGCAGGCCCGGATGCGGGATTTCCAGGTCGCGCTGGGCGAACAGGCGCGGGCGAAGGACGTAGCCCTCCAGACCCGTCTGACGTGAGCTCCCCTGTCGGGAGGCGGCACGAGGAGGACTTCCGGCCCGGAGAGCTGAGCCGCGTCAGGGTGCGGCTGCTGCCGTGGCGACCCCGTTGGCGGACGCTCGGAGACCACGACGTCCCCGACGTGAGTGACCTGTTCGACGCCTTCGACGACCCGGTGGCGGCCGTCCTCGGGCTGGTCCTCGCGGTGCTCGTGCTGCCGTTCGTGCTGCTGTTCGTGTTCGGGGTCGTGGTGTTCTCAGCCGAGCTCGTCCTGCTGCTGGCGCTGGTGCCGTTCCTGATGATCGGCCAGTTCGTCGGGCTGCTGCCCTGGGTGCTCGTACTGACCCGGTTCACCGGCGAGCGAAGCTACGTGCAGATGTCGGGAACCCGGGCGATGCTGGCCGCCCGCCGGCGGTACCGGAGCCTGCGGCTCTGAAGGCGCGGGGTGATCAGGTTGTCATCCTCGCCACTCGATCATCGGGCAGCGGTCCATCACCACGGTGAGCCCCGCCTCGGTGGCCCGCTCGGCGGCCTGCGAGTCGAGGACGTCGAGCTGCATCCACACACCCTTCACCCCAGCCGCGATGGCATCGTCGACCACGGGACCGACGAGGGTGGACCGCACGAAGCAGTCCGCCACGTCGACCCCGAACGGGATGTCGGCGAGCGTGGGGTAGCCCTGTTCGCCGTGCACCGTGACGGCCGAGGGATGCACCGGGACGATCCGCTTTCCCCTGTCCTGCAGGAATTTCGCGACTCCCCAGGCAGCCCGGCTGCGGTCGTTGGACAGGCCCACGACCGCCCAGGTGTCCAGGGACAGCAGGCGGTCGACGGGCGTCATGAGGTCTAGTCTCTAAGACCAGGTCTCGTAGCGCTCACGCAGCCGGGTCAGGTCGCGCAGGCGCTGCTCGTAGGTCGCACCGACCCCGACCAGCAGGGCACCCGCACCCGCCAGCAGGGTCCAGCGAGGCAGGGCCGAGGCGTACGGCGCGAGCAGGTGCAGCGCGTCGAGGACCACGACGACCCCACCGACCACCAGGGGCGCCCGCAGCCGGTCACGCGCGCCGACCATCACCACAGCGATCGCGACCACGAGCAACAGCAGGCCACGCGTCGGGGTGTCGTCGGTGAAGGCCTTCAGCAGCGAGGGCACCAGCGCCAGCGACAGCCCCGGACCGTACGCCGCGAAGGAACCCAGCTCGGGTTGTGTGCGGCGACGAAGGTGTCCGAAGACCAGCGCTACCAAGGCGAGGGGCGCGACGTAAGGCTCGGGGGAGACGACGTGCGCGTCCGCCAGACGGACCCAGGACGACGCCGACAGGAGCAGGCCTCCGGCCAGCCCGACCTCGCGCCGGTCGGGCCGGATCGCCACCGCCAGCGCCAGCAACCCCGTCAGGGCGAGGGTCCAGGACAGCCAGCCGGGGTCCCCGACCGCGAGCAGCACTGCCGCACCGGCCAGGACGGCGGCGGCCGCTTCGAGCCCCATGCGGTGGGCGCCCCGCAGCAGGAACGTCAGCCCGACGCAGATGGTGGGAGCGAGCAGCAGCAGCGCCCCGACCTGGTCGGCGGCGAGGTCCCGGTCGGCGCCGTACGCCGCGAGGGTCGCACCGGTGAGCAGCCCGGCGACTGCCGTGAGCACCCCGGGAAGCCGGACCGCGAGCAGGGTGACGAGGGTGGCGGCGAGCGGCAGGACCGCAAGGGTCGCCGTCCGGTCGGCCACGGACCAGACCGCCGCGTAGACGGCCAGTGCGGTCGACGCCCCGGACAGTGCGACCCGGACCGTGTCCTTCGCCAAGGCGCTGGCGAGCCCGAAGGCCGCGGCGGTCCCAAGGAGGACGGTCAGGGCAACCGGGTAGCTGGTGTCCAAACCCAGCGGGATGAGCAGGCCGGCCAGGACGAAAAGCGCCCCGGCCGGCGCGAAGGACTGCGTAACCCGGTCCAGGACGAGGCCAGCACCGATGGCGCAGCCGGCCGCCGTGACGGCGGCAACCAACGTGACCAGTCCGCCGCCCCAGGTCGTGTCGACGGAGATGGCCTGTCGCGCGGTGTCCGCGGCGAGTGTCCAGGGGTGCCCCAGCCACGTGAACGGGCCCGCCGCCGCTTGGGCGATTGGCTCTGCCTCCAGCAGCAGACCGACCGCCGCGACCAACAGGGCGCCGATGACGGGCCCGTCCCGGTGCGGGCGGGGGAGCAGGGCGCTGGCCTGCACGGCGACGAGAGCCGCGGCGAGGACCACGAGGGGGAGCTGGCTCTCGGGCAGGTGTGGACGGGCGGTGGCCCACGCTGCTGCGGCAGCAAGCGGAACGACCGCTCCCGCGAGGACTCTGGAGGTGCTGTGGTCTTTCGTGCGGGCCGAGGCCAGGGCAGCAAGCGCCGCCAGGGTTACGAACCCGGTTCCGGCGGCGGCCCGGTGGTCGTGCACTGCGAGCACCGATGCTCCAAGCGAGCCGACGACCGCCAGGCCGGCGAGGGCAGCCGCCGTGGAAGTAAGCAGGGAGGCACTGCGCCGGTCGCTCGCGACGGCCACGTCCAGCGCGCCTAGTCCCGCGAGGGTCACCGCGATGACGGGCAGCGAGGCCTCGGTGCGGGCCAGGACGAGTACGACGGGCAGCTGCGCGAAGACCGCCGCCCCCAGCTGCGACACCTGAACCCTGACCGCTGAGGCGTGCACCGCCGCCCCCACAGCGAGTACCGCGGTGGCGACCGCGGCGTAGGTGCGGTGGTCGAGGGTTCCCACGAGGCCGGCTCGCTGGAGGGCCCAGGCGTCGAGGGCGCCGAGCGCCAGGGCCACAGCCGCCAGTGCCTCCGCGCTGGCCGTGAGCCCGCGTCGCAGCAGCACGACCGGCGCCGCGGCGGCCGCGCCGGTCAGGGTGAGCAGGATGAGGGCGCGGCCGACGACGCCCAGGTGCCGGTAGGTCACCGCGGCGAACACGACGCCGGCCAGCGCGAGCAGCAGTGCGCCAAGGGTCAGCAGGGTGTTCTGGACCTGTGCCGGCGTGGTCTCCTTGCGCGGCGTGGACGCCCTTGTGGGAAGGACGGTCGGCGACCTGCCCAGGGTGCCGGCCCCAGGCGTCGACCACACCGGCGGGCTGTCGCCGGACCGGAGCGACGTGAGCAGCTGCCCCCGCTCGGTGAGCAGCGAGGTGCGTTCGCCGCCGAGGGCCTCGAGGCGCTGGTCGACGACCCAGAGGCGACCTGCGACCTGCCCTGTCAGGGGCAGTCCGCATGCTGTGCACGTCGGCGCACCGGACAGTGTCGCCTGGCAGTCGGGGCAGCGCAGCCCGCCGCCGTCGTGACCGCCGTCGTGACGGTTGTCGTGACGGTTGTCGTGATCGTTGTCGTGATCGTTGTCGTGACCGTTGCCTTGATCAGAGGTGCTCATGCCGCGAACAGTGCCCTGACAGAGCCTTGCTGTGCGTGAGTAGCGCTACCTACGCCGGCGTGTCAGGGGCGACCGAGGGCGCGATAGGTCCAGCCGGCCTGGCGCCAGAGCACCGGGTCGAGGGCGTTGCGGCCGTCGACGATGCGCTTGTGGGCAACCACCGCGGACAGCGCAGAAGGGTCCATCGTGCGGAACTCCTTCCACTCCGTCAGGTGCAGCACGATGTCGGCGCCACGCGCGGCCTCGACGGCAGACTCGCGGTAGCCGATCTCGGGGTGGACCCGCGCGGCGTTGTCCATCGCGGCGGGGTCGTAGAGCGCCACGGCCGCGCCCTGCTGCTGGATCGAGGCGGCGACGTCGAGGGCGGGGGAGTCGCGGATATCGTCGCTGTTGGGCTTGAAGGCGGCGCCCAGGATCGCGACGCGGGTGCCGGCGAACGACCCGCCGAGGGACTCGCGGGCCAGGTCGACCATCCGGGCGCGCCGGCGCAGGTTGATCGCGTCGACCTCCTTCAGGAACGACAGCGCCTGGTCGACGCCGAGCTCGCCTGCGCGGGCCATGAAGGCCCGGATGTCCTTGGGCAGGCAGCCGCCACCGAAGCCCAATCCGGCGTGCAGGAAACGCCCCCCGATCCGGGTGTCGTGGCTCAGCGCCTCGGATAGCTTCTTGACGTCCCCACCGGTCGCTTCGCACACCTCAGCCATCGCGTTGATGAACGAGATCTTCGTCGCCAGGAACGCGTTGGCCGCGACCTTGACCAGCTGAGCGGTCGCGAAGTCGGTCACGACCACGGGCGTCGGCAGGTCGATCACCGGCGCGAACGCTGCCCGGAGCTTTGCCTCGGCCTGCTCGGACCGGACCCCGAACACCATCCGGTCCGGCGTCAGGGTGTCCTCGATCGCGAACCCTTCTCGCAGGAACTCCGGGTTCCACGCCAGCTCCACCCCGCTCGCCGTCACCGTGGTGGCCAGCTCCTCGGCCAGCCGCTCCGCCGTACCGGCAGGGACGGTGGACTTGCCCACGACCAGCGCGCCGTCGCGCAGGTGCGGCACGAGCGACCGGAACGCCGCGTCGACGTAGGTCATGTCCGCGGCGTACTCGCCCTTCTTCTGCGGCGTGCCGACGCACAGGAAGTGCACGTCACCGAATGCCCCGACCTCCTCGTAGGACGTCGTGAAGCGCAACCGGCCGGTTTCGAGGTTCTTCTGCAGCAGCTCGGGCAACCCGGGCTCGAAGAACGGCACCGTGCCGGACTGCAGGGCCTCGACCTTGGACTGCTCGACATCGAGGCCAAGGACCTCGTAGCCGAGCTCGGCCATGCACACGGCGTGGGTCGCACCGAGGTAGCCGGTGCCGATCACGGTCAGACGGGGGCGCTCGGTCATCCGGCAAGGCTAGCGGGGGCCGACCCGCGGGCCTTTCCCTAAGATGACGGGCATGGGTACAGCTGACTCCTCCTACTCGCTCTACGGCCTCACCGAGGAGCACCAGCTGCTCCGCCAGGCGGTCCGCGAGCTCGCTGACGACAAGATCGCGCCGCGGGCCGCGGAGATCGACGAGACGGCGGAGTACCCGTGGGACGTGCACGAGGCTCTGAAGAAGGCGGACCTGCTCGCGATCCACGTCCCGGAGGAATACGGCGGAGCCGGCGCCGACCGGATCGCGCACAGCATCGTGGTCGAGGAGATCGCCCGGGCCTGTGCCTCGAGCTCCCTGATCGTCGCGGGCAACAAGCTGGGCACCATGGGCCTGATCCTGAGCGGGTCGGATGCCCTGAAGAAGGCCTACCTCCCGCAGGTCGCGGCCGGGGAGGCGACCTTCTCCTACGCACTGTCCGAGCGGGAGGCCGGCTCCGATGCCGCGGCCATGCGCACTCGCGCCGTGCGTGACGGCGACAGCTGGGTCCTCAACGGCACCAAGTGCTGGATCACCGGCGCCAGCGTCAACACCCACTTCGCGGTCATGGCGAGCACCGACCCGACCAAGGGCGCGAAGGGCATCAGCGCCTTCGTCGTGCACGCCGACGACCCCGGCTTCAGCGTCGGTACCAAGGAGCGCAAGCTCGGCATCAAGGGCAGCCCTACCTGTGAGATCTACATGGAGGACTGCCGCATCCCGGCCGACCGGATCATCGGCGAGGAGGGCGAGGGCTTCATCACGGCCCTCAAGACCCTCGATCACACCCGCTCGATGATCGGCGCGCAGGCCGTCGGCATCGCGCAGGGGGCCCTCGACGCGTCGATCGCCTACGTCAAGGAGCGCAAGCAGTTCGGCAAGGCCGTCGCGGAGTTCCAGGGCGTTCAGTTCATGCTCGCCGACATGGGCATGAAGGTCGAAGCCGCCCGGCACCTCGTCTACGCCGCGAATGCCTCCGCGGAGCGCGGCGACAAGGACCTGACGTTCCTGTCGAGCGCCTCGAAGTGCTTCGCCTCCGACACTGCGATGTCTGTGACCACCGACGCGGTCCAGCTGTTCGGTGGCTACGGCTACACCCGCGACTTCCCGGTCGAGCGCATGATGCGCGACGCGAAGATCACCCAGATCTACGAGGGGACCAACCAGATCCAGCGCATCGTGATGGCACGAGCCCTCCTGAAGTAGGCCTGGACACCGAGTCAAAACAGGGCTCTGGTGCTGTAAGGCTGACGGTCCGCAGCGCCGGTGTCGGCGGCCACAGCTTCCGCTGTCCGACGTACCGCTGCCGGCGTTCCTCGAGGAGCTCGTGACCCCTTACGAGGACGACGATGTCACCCGGTTGGTCGTCGACCTCCTGAGAGCCCCTGCAGCGCAGGCAATCTCGCACGGACCCGTGGTGGCCAGCGCAGCCACGGACAGTGCGACCTACCTCCACAGCCCGACCTGGGGCAGCCGTACCTCTGGTGGGGGTCTTGCTGACCTTGTTGGGGGATTGGGACGTGGCTCCGGGTCGTCGTCGCGAAGCAGGCCAGGATCGCCCTGGGGGACGAGGTCGCGCAGGCGCTCGGGGCCCGATGAGTCCTGGTCCTGCTGGGGGAGCGGCGCGGCCCGAGTGCGCCCGACAGCCTCGGCGCCCACCTCACGTGGGACCCGCGACCGGGACGCAGGAACTCCGAGCGCAACTGCGTCTCCACCATCCGGCCCCCGAACGGACTGGCCCTCGAAGCCACCGCCCGGACCCTCGCCGGGCTGCTGCACGGGGCGCGCCATCGGCAGCTGTCCGGCGTCGAGCGCAAGGGCGACGGCCCCCTCTCAGGATGTCGGCGCAACAGAGGGCCAAAACTTCGACCCTTGAATGACTTGCTTCGGCAACACTGCGCTGGCAGCCTGCCGTTCACCTTCAGCAGATGGAGAACGCGTGACCACCCAGCAGGAAACCCTGACCGACGAGCAGCGGCTGCACCAGCTCGGCTACGCACAGGAGCTCAGGCGCGGGATGGGATGGTTCTCCAACTTCGCGGTGTCCTTCACCATCATCTCCATCCTCACCGGCGGGATCACCACCTTCTACCTCGGCCTGCTCGCCGGTGGCCCGCGCACCATCGTCTGGGGCTGGCTGCTCGTCGGTGGGCTCGTCACCCTGATCGGGCTGTCCATCGCCGAGATCTGCTCGAGCTACCCGACGGCGGGTGGGCTGTACTACTGGTCGGCGAAGCTGGCCAAGAGCCACGCGCCGGCGTGGGCGTGGTTCACCGGCTGGTTCAACCTGCTCGGTCAGGTGGCGGTGACCGCCAGCATCGACTTCGGTCTCGCCACCTTCATCGGGTTCTTCCTGAAGCTCACGGTCATGCCGGACTTCGCGGCCAAGCCGTGGCAGATCCTGCTCATCTTTGGGATCCTGCTGGCCATCCACGGAGCGCTCAACACGTTCGGCGTCAAGCTGGTGGCGTGGCTCAGCGACATCAGTGCCGTCTGGCACGTCGTCGGGACCGTCGTCGTCGTGGCCGTGCTGTTCTTCGCCCCGTCGTCGCACCAGCCGCTGTCGCAGGTGTTCGGCGGTTACATCAACTCCACCGGCCTCGACTGGTTTCCCGGTTCGGGGGTCTACATCACGCTCGTGGGCTTCGGCCTTGCGGCGTACACGATCACCGGCTTCGACGCCTCGGCGCACATGACGGAGGAGACCCACGACGCCGCCCGGTCTGGCCCCAAGGGCATCGTGATGTCGATCCTGATCTCGGTGGTCGCGGGGTTCCTGCTGCTGGTGGCGCTGTGCTGGGCGCTGCCCGGTCCGGTGGGCAGTGACGCCTACAACACGGTCGCCGGCAGCGGCTCGACGGCGGCGGCGCAGGAGATGCTGACGGTCCTCGGGCGGCACACCGCGGAGCTGCTCATTCTCATCTCGATCGTGGCGCAGTTCTTCTGCGGCATGTCCTCGATCACCGCCAACTCACGGGTCGTCTACGCCTTCGCGCGGGACGGTGCCGTGCCCGGTTCTGAGCTGTGGCACCGCATCAACCCGCGGACGCAGACCCCGACCAACTCGATCTGGTTCGCGGCCGGCTTCGCCTTCCTGCTGGGGATCCCGTCCCTGCTGACCAACAGCATCGGCACCCCTGTCGCGTTCTTCGCCATCGTGTCCGTCGCGGTGGTCTCGCTGGAGATCTCCTACGTGATGCCCGTCCTGCTGCGCCGACTGGCCGGCGACGCGTTCGTCCCAGGACCGTGGCACCTCGGTCGCTGGAGCCCGCTCATCGGCTGGGGTGCGATCATCTGGGTGGGCATCATCTGCATCCCCTTCCTGCTGCCGCAGTTCACTTTGCACGTCGGCGGAAAGTTCAGCTGGGCGTCGTTCAACTACGCGCCGATCGCTTTCCTCGTCGTGATCGGCTACGCCACGGCGTACTGGTGGCTGTCGGCCCGCAAGTGGTTCACCGGTCCCAGGGTCCAGGGCAGCGCGGAGGAGCTCGCCGAGATCGAGGCCAGCCTGGCCGCGGCCGGGTAGGTCACAGCCGAACGACGGTCCGCAGTGCCGAGGACTCGCGGGCGGCGTCGAGGACCCGTAGGACGTGCACAGCCTCGTGCGGGTCCACGGGCACGGCGCTGCCCGTCGCCGCGGCGGCCGCCACAGCCCGGTAGAACGCGGCCCAGTCGCCGGGCAGGCTCGCATAGGGCCGCGCGCCGTCAGGGGTCCACAGCAGACCGTCAGGCTCCGGTGCGGGCGCCGTACCGGACCGCTGGGCGTCCTCCTGCCCGTCGAGCCCGTCCTTCGACCAGCCCGCTGCCGTCCCTTGCAGGACCAGCCGCGGGCCGGCCCAGGGCGCGCTCATCGACGCCCAGAGGTGGGAGCGGGCGCCGGAGGCATGGGTGAGGGCCAGGAAGCAGTCGTCGTCCGCCCGGCCTCCGGCCCGGCGAGTGTCGACCTCGGCGTAGACGTCGACGGCGGGTCCGAGCAGGTGCAGGGCTTGGTCCACCACGTGCGAGCCGAGGTCGAGCAGGACGCCACCGCCGGCGGACGCGTCCTCCCGCCAGCGGTCGACGACCTGTGGGCGGAAGCGGGTGAAGCGCGACTCGAGCCGGACCACCGCACCGAGGGTGCCGGCCCGAAGCAGGGCCGCTGCCGTGAGGGTGTCGCTGTCCCAACGGCGGTTCTGGAAGACAGTCAGGGGGACGCCGCTGCTGTCCGAGAGGGCGACGAGACCGGCCGCCTCGGCGGTGGTGATCGCGAGCGGTTTGTCGACGACCGTCACCTTGCCGAGCTGCAACGACCGGGTGGCAAGCGGGACGTGCGAGGGGTTGGTGGTGGCAACGACGACGACGTCGAACTCGGTAGGACGGGCCCAGAGGGCCTCGGCGTTGGGGAGGACCGACGCAGCCGGCAGCTCAGCCCTGGCCTGCAGCACCCGTTCCGGGTCGGCGGTGACGATGTGCGTGACCTCGAGGTCGGGGACGGCCTGCAGCACGGGTCGGTGGATCACGCGCCCGGCCAGACCGTAGCCGAGCAGCGCGACGCGGGTCATCGGGTGCCTTCGGGGAGCAGGACGGCGCACAGGTCCGTCGCGGTGGTGTGGAACAGCTGCCCGAGAGGTCGCAGGGACAGCGTCACGAGGTGCTCCGCCCGTGGTCCGCGAACGGCCACGAGCAGCGCCTGCGGTCCTCTCACCGCCCCGATCTCGGCGCAGCGCACCGGCCACTGGACGAGCAGCCGGCGGCTTCTGCCGGGTGCGACCCGGCTGGGCAGCTCGAGCGCCCGGACGCCACCGTCGACCTGGTTGCTGACGAACCGCACCCCGAAGCTACTGGTGTTGGCCACGTCGATGCTCAGCTGCACAGTCTGGACGTCGCTGCCGGGAACGCCTTCGGCGGTACCCACCGCGACAGCCGGGCCCAGCCGCAGGTGCACGCCCCGGGCCTCCGCGGAGAGCTCCCCCTGACGGTGGTGCCGCAGGAGCTGCAGCACCACAAAGCTCAGCAGTACCAGGGCGGTGACGATGGCGGTGACTCGCTTGGTGCGGGGACTCCAGGGCCGACGGGGAGCGGTGATGACCTCGACCAGGGGGCCCTCCGGGCGGGTCGGGTCGATGACCGTGACGACCGGCGGTACCGGCTCAGGCACGGAGCTGCTGGGCGCATACGTCGAGCACGCGCATCGTCGCGACCGTCTCGGAGACGGGAAGCACGGGGCTCTGGATCAGCCCGGCCTCGAGGCACCGGGCGACCTCCTCGAGCTCGCCGACGAAACCGACCTGCCGGTCCTCGAGGACGTGGTCCTCGGGGTCCGCATCATCGACGTCGAGGTGCAGGCTGGTCGGGGCGTAGAACGTCGGCCCGAGCTCGGCGTAGCCTCTCGACCCCACGACGACGGCTCGGGTGGGCACGCGGGAGACGAGCGACATCCCCAGCAGGGCAAGCGATCCGCCTGCAAAGCGCAGCCGCACGCTGGACTCGGCGTCGACACCGGTGCGGTGCCGTGACCCGACGACCTCGATGCCCTCGGGCTCGCCCAGCAGGAGGCGCGCCAGGTCGACGGCGTAGACCCCCAGGTCGAGCAGGGCCCCTCCGCCGAGATCGGGGTTCCACAGCCGGTGCTGCGGGTCGTCGGGGGCGACAAACCCGAGAGAGGCCTGCACGGAACGGATCTCGCCCAGCTGGCCGCCGGCGACGCGGGCGGCGAGCAGCTGGACGAGTGGGTTGAAGCGCATCCACATGCCCTCCATGAGGAACACGCCCCGGGCGTGGGAGAGGGCGGCGAGCCGCTCGGTCTCGTCCAGCCGGTGGGTCATCGGCTTCTCGCACAGGACCGCCTTGCCGGCGTCGAGGGCGAGCTCGACGACCTCGGCGTGCTGGGCGTGCGGGGTGGCGACGTACACCGCCTCGACCTCGGGGTCCGCGACGAGCTCGGCGTAGGAGCCATAGCCAGTGCCACCGAGGTCGGCCGCCAGCGCCTTCGCGCGAGCCAGGTCCCGGGAGCCCACGGCGGCGACCCGCATCCGGGGGTGTGCGGCGATCACGCCCCCGACGTCGCGCGCGATCCGCCCGGTGGCGGCCACCCCCCAGCCGAGTGTCATGACCGCAGCCCTTCTGCGTCGCGAGCTGTTGCATACGCCGCGCGCACCTGCGGCTGCGGGTCGGCCTCGTGGGTGGACGTCACCGGCAGATCCCAGGAAGGGGGTGCACCGGGACGGAGCGCCCACGCCGCCTGCCGTGCGGCCCCCCGAGCGACGTACTCCCCGGGCTCAGGCACCACCACGGGTACGCCGAACAGCGCGGGCGCCACGGCCTGGACGGCGCGGGAGCGTGCTCCGCCGCCGATGAGCAGGACGCGTCGGGGTGCGATCCCCAGCAACCGCAGGGCATCCACGGCTTCTGCCAAGCCGCACAGCACGCCCTCCACGGCGGACCGCGCGAGGTTGGCGGGGGTCATCGACGTCCGCGTCAGGCCCCGCAGCGTGCCGGTGGCGTCAGGCAGGTCCGGGGTGCGCTCCCCGTCGAGGTAGGGGAGCAGCACCAGCCCTGCCGCACCAGGGGCAGCGGCGAGGGCAAGGTCGTCGAGTCCGGCGAGGTCGGTGCCGAGCAGCTTCGCCATGGCGACGAGGACCCGGGCGGCGTTGAGCGTGGCGACCAGCGGCAGAAACCTGCCGCTCGCGTCGGCGAAGCCGGCCACGGTGCCCGAGGGGTCGCAGACCGGCGACTCGTGGACCGCGAAAGCAGTGCCACTCGTGCCGATCGACACGACCACGTCGCCGGGCTGGGCACCGAGGCCGAAGGCGGCCCCCATGTTGTCGCCGGTGCCCGCCGCCACGACGATCCCCTGGCCGGTCTCGCCCGCGACCTCGTGCGGGCCGAGGACCTTCGGCGTCGACAGGTCGCGGCCGAAGGCCCGAACCAGCAGGTCCGGCCGGTAGCACCCGGTCGCCGGCGACCAGTAGCCGGTGCCGGAGGCGTCTCCCCGGTCGGTGACCAGCGCGGAGCCGGCCAGCAGCCGCGAGGTCAGGTAGTCGTGGGGAAGCACGACGGACGCTGCCCGCGCGGCGGCGGTGGGGTCGTGCTCCGCCGTCCAGCGCAGCTTCGTCACGGTGAAGCTGGCCACCGGCACGACGCCGACCGCCTCGGCCCAGGGGGCGGCACCGCCGAGCTCGCGGACGAGGTCGCGGGCGGCTCCGGCGGAGCGGACGTCGTTCCAGAGCAGGGCAGGCCGGACGACTTGCTGGGTCTCGTCGAGCAGGACCATCCCGTGCTGCTGACCGGCCACCGACAGCGCGCTGACGCCCTCGAGAAGCCCTGATGCGCAGGCGGTCTCGAGGGCCTCCCACCACAGCTCGGGGTCGACCTCGGTGCCGTCGGGGTGGGGGGCGTGCGCCTCGCGCACGACCGCCCCGGTGTCGGCGTCGCAGACCACGACCTTGGTCGACTGGGTGGAGGAGTCCACCCCCGCGACGAGGGTCACGACGGCAGGCTGGTCACGCCGGTGCCCGGAGCAGGGCGGGCAGCCCACTGAAGGCACCCAGGGGATCCGACAGCAGCTGGTCGAAGGCGAGCTCGGCTGCGCCGATCGCGATCGAGTCGTCACCGAGGCCGGCCTGCCCGAGGCGGACCTGCTCACCTGGCGCGGACAGCGCCTCCTTGAGGGCCTCGTGGACGACCGGCTGGGTCGCCTGGTAGATGTGCCGCACCGACCCACCGAACAGGATCATCTGCGGGTTGAAGATGTTGACCAGGTTGACGACACCGACGCTGAGCGCACGCGCCACCTGGCGCATCCCGGCCTGGGGCCAGCGCTCTCCGGAGACGTAGGCCTCCAGCACCTGCTGAAGGGTGGTTCCGGCGGGGGCCCCGGTCGCCAGCAGGACGGCCTCGTCACCGACCGCGGTCTCCCAGCACCCTCGACGGCCGCAGCGGCAGCTGTGCCCCCTCGGATCGATGCTCATGTGGCCGACCTCGCCGCCGTAGCCGCCGTAGCCGCGCATCGGCCGGCCGCCCAGGATGATGCCGCCGCCGACACCGACCTCCCCGGAGACGTAGACGACGTCGGACAGGCCGACAGCCGCACCGCGCAGGTGCTCGGCCCTCGCTCCGAGGTCGCCGTCGTTGCCCACCTCCACCCTCAGGCGCGAGTCGAGCATCTCGGCGAGCAGGTCGCGGATCGGGACGTCCACCCAGCCCAGGTTGGGGGCGAAGCGCACCAGGCCGTCGTCGGCACTGACCACTCCGCAGACGCCGACGCCGATACCGACGCAGCGGGCATGCGGCGGCGCCTCGGCCAGAACCTTGGTGGCCAGCCGGTCAAGACGGCGCAGGGTCCGGCGTACGTCGTAGTCCTTGGGGGTCTGACGTAGCTCGTGCCGGTCGAGCACCACTCCCCCCAGTCCGACGCGGACCGCGGTCAGGTGCTCCACGCCGATGTCGAGGGCGAGGACATAGACCAGCTCGGACTCGGGCTCCACCGTGATGGAGGGCCGGCCAGCACCACCGCGACCGACGGGGGCTGATTCGCGCACCAGACCGGCTTGGGCGAGCTCCTCGGTCAGCGCCTTGACCGTGCTGCGGTTGAGGCCGGTGAGCATGGTCAGGTCGGAACGGGAGGTGGCACCACGCACGTGCACGAGCCGGAGCAGGCTGGAGAGGTTGTGCCGACGCACCTCGTCCTGCGTGGCCGGGACCGGTCGGTCCACCAAGGGAATCGGTTCGCCGGGCTAGACGCGGCCGGTGGAGGCGGCTCGTCGGCGGGAGATGGCGTCGACGCTGGCGGCCACGAGGAGCACGGCTCCGGTCACCATGTAGACGACAGAGGACTCCTGGTTGAGCAGGCCCATCCCGTTGATGATGACCGAGATGACCAGCCCACCGAGGACAGCGTCGGTCATCTTCCCCTTGCCACCGAACAGGCTGGTGCCGCCGATGACGGCAGCTCCCACGCCGTACAGCAGCGTGTCCGAACCTCCGGTCTTGGGGGAGATCGAGTTGTCGTAACTGGCGAGCAGGAAACCACAGACCGAGGCGAGGGTCGAGCAGATCATGAAGCAGGTCAGCTTGACGCGCTGGACGTTGATGCCGGAGCGCCGCGCCGCCTCGGCGTTCCCGCCGACGGCGTAGACGTGCCGGCCGAAGGCGGTGCGGCCGAGCAGGAAGTTCATCACGACCAGCAGCACGATGAGCAGCAGCACGACCTCGGGGACGCCCTTGATGGACGTGACCGCCGTGTTGCGGCTGCGCTCGCGGCTCAGGTAGGCGGTGGCACCGCCCAGCAGGACCGCGAGGACGGCCACCTTGCTGAGGACGACGCCGAACGCGTCGGCCCGCAGGCCACCCTTGCGCCGAGCCGCCGCCCGGCTCAGCGAGACCCCCGCGTAACCGCCGATGACAGCCACCAGCAGCACCCAGCCGGCCCAGAGGGGCAGGTTGTTGTTGTTGAGGGCGAGCAACGTCTTGTCGCGGATCGAGATCGTGCCGCCCTCGCCGATGAGCTTGAGCAGGACACCCTGCAGGCCCAGGAAGGCAGCAAGGGTGACGACGAACGAGGGGATCCCGAGCCGGGACACGAGCAGCCCGATCGCCGCGCCGATCACGGCCCCGGTCACGAGGCCGACAACGATGGAGACGTACCACGGGTGGCCGTCGCGCGTGAGCTGGATGCCCATCACGGCTGCGGCAGTGCCCGCCGTGTAGCCGGCGGACAGGTCGATCTCGCCGAGAAGCAGCACGAAGATCAAACCCATGGCAAGCACGATCAGCGCAGCGCTCTGGTGGATCAGGTTGGCGAAGTTGAAGGCGTTCGTGAAGGTCGAGGGCCGCAGGATCGTGAAAACGATCGTGAGCACGACCAAGCCGAGCACGGCGGGAAGGGCACCGACGTCACCGCCGCGAACGCGGGCGACGTAGTCGACGATGGAGTCACGAACCGACGGCTCCTCGGTCCCGGTCTGTACCTCATCGGGGGTCAGGACCGCCGTCATGACGCCTCCTCGGCGGTGAGCGTGCCGGTATGGCCGGCTGGTCGGGTGGCGAGGCTCTCCGCCGCCTTCATGCCGAGGTCGCCGCTACGGCCGGAGGTGATGAGCTCGACGACCTGGTTCCGGGTGACGGCCTGCAAGCGCACCTGGGCGGCCATGCGTCCGAGGTACAGCACTGAGACGTTGTCGGCGACCTCGAAGACGTCATTGAGGTTGTGGCTGATCAGCACCACCGCCAGGCCGTGGTCGGCGAGGCGGCGGACGAGCTTGAGGACCTGCTCGGTCTGGGCGACACCCAGGGCGGCGGTCGGCTCGTCGAGGATGACGAGCTTGGAGTTCCACAGCACCGACCGGGCGATCGCGACGGTCTGGCGCTGCCCGCCGGACAGGCTGGCGACCTGCTGCCGGATCGACTTCACGGTGCGGACCGACAGACTCGCGAGGGTCTCCTTGGCGCGACGCTCCATGGTGGCCTCGTCGAGACGGCCACCCTTGGACAGCTCGCGCCCGAGGAAGAGGTTGTGGACGATGTCGAGGTTGTCGCACAGGGCGAGGTCCTGGTAGACGACCTCGATGCCGAGCGCGTTGGCCTGCTTGGGGTTGGTGACGGTGACGTCGTGACCGTCGAAGCTGTAGGAGCCACCGTCGAAGCCGTAGATCCCCGCGATGCCCTTGATGAGGGTGCTCTTGCCGGCGCCGTTGTCGCCTACGAGGGCGGTCACCTGACCGGGGAAGACGTCGAGGTCGACCTCCTGGAGGACCTGGACGGCACCAAAGCTCTTGTTGACCCCGCGCAGCGCGAGCAGCGGCTGCTCGCCACCTCCGAGCTCGGTGTTGAGGGGGGCCTTGCTTACGCTCGTCATCGCGTCCTCGCCGTCCTGCCTACTCGGTCGCGGGCTCTCCGCGAGAGTGTGGTGAAGCGGGTACCCACTGGTGGCCCGGGCGAAAGCACCCGGGCCACCAGTGGGCAGGTGCTGCTAGGAGATGCCAGCCGTCTTGCACGCCGCCGCGAAGTCGGCGGTGCACACGTCGGCGGCCTTCTGGAAGCCGTCGTCGATGACGCTCTTGACGGTGTCCTTGTAGATCGCGACCGGGACCTCGAGCGCGGACGGGACGTCCTTGCCCGTGACGCTGTCCTTCACCGTGGCCTTGGCGATGCCCGTGGCGTCGGTGCCCTTGATCAGCGCGATCGCCAGCGAAGCGGCGGCGTCGGCCTCGGCCTTGACCGCCTTGTAGACCGTCATGCACTGGTCGCCGGACAAGATGGCCTGCAGGCCCGCGACGCTCGCGTCCTGACCCGTGACCGGGACCTTGCCGTTGAGCTTGTTGGCCTTGAGGCGGGCGATGATGCCGCCGGCCATCGTGTCGTTGGCCGAGACGACGCCGTCGATCTTGCCGCCCTGGGCGGTGTAGAGCTGCTCGAAGGCGGTACCGGCGACCTTGGCGTCCCACTTGCCGGTCTGGTCGCCGACGATCTTGTAGTCGCCGGCGTCGACCTTGGCCTTGAGTCCGGCCACGTAGCCCTGCTTGAACAGGGCGGCGTTGTTGTCGGTCGGGTCACCGTCGATGAGGACCAGGTTTGCCTTGGTCTTGCCCGCGGCGGTGAGGCACTTCTCCAGGCCGGTGGCCATCAGGCCCCCGACGGCGACGTTGTCGAACGACACGTAGTACGACGCGCCGCCGCCGAGCGTGAGGCGGTCGTAGTCGATGGTCTTGATGCCGGCAGCCTGGGCCTTCTTGAGGCAGGCCGATCCCGAGTCGCTGTCGAGGTTGACGATCAGCAGGACGTTGACGGACGCGTTGATCATGCCGTCGCAGATGGTGCCGAACTTGGACTTGTCGCCGTTGGCGTTCTGGATGTCGGCGGTGATGCCGGCGGTCTTGAAGGACGCATCCAGCAGCGGCCGGTCGTTGGCCTCCCAACGCGGGGACGTGGTGGCGTCGGGCAGGATGACCCCCACCTTGCCCGTCTTGGCGCCACCTCCGGTGTTGTCGGTCTTCTTGGTGCTTGACGAGCCGCAACCGGCGAGCAGCATGGTGAGCGCCGAGGTGCCGGCGATCGCGAGCAGGGTGGTCTTGCGCATGCGCAGTTCCTTTCGTGGCTGGAAACCGCGGACTCGTCAGCCCTGATGGCTTGCGCGATGCGTCCGCTGTGGGGGGTCGAGACCCCCAGGTCTTTTGTTGTGCGCCACAACATATGGACGTGTGGCTCACGTCACAAGGTTTCCTCATCGTTTCTTGGCAACTAAGACGTAACGATCAGGTCACGAGCCAGCGTTCCGGTTCGGAGAGCAGTCGCGTGACTACTGTGCGTGCACCACCGAGGCTCGCCGCCTCGGGGCCGCGCGTCGCGGCGCGCACGACGGGCCGTTCCCAGCCGGACCAGAGCAGCCGCTCCTGCAGGCATCGGGTCAGGGTCGGGACCAGCCAGGGGGCCAGCTGGGCGTACGCGCCGCCGAGAACGACAGTGCCGACGTCGAGCAGATGGAGCGCCCCGCCGAGCGCGGTGGCCAGGGCCACGGCTGCGGCCTCGAGGGCGGCCGACGTGGCGGGGTCACCGGCCTCGGCGGCCGCCCTCAGCGCGACGCCGTGCGGCAGCCCCTGCGTGGGCGCCAGTCCCGCCGTACGGGTGAGGGCCTCCAAGCCGGCCACGACCTCCAGGCAACCGCGCGCTCCACAGCGGCAGACCGGGCCGGCCGGGTCGACGCCGACGTGACCGAGCTCGCCCGCCCAGCCGCGCGTGCCTCGGAACACCACGCCGTCGAGGACGATGCCTGCGCCCACGCCGATCTCCCCGGAGACGAACAGGAAGCTGCGCAGCAGGGCGGTGACCTCGCTGCGAGCGGCGTCGTTGGCCTCGTTGTCGACGCTCAGGTCGAGGGCTGCCAACGATGGCTCGCGGCGAAGGACCCCCGGCACGTCCACGTCGTACCAGCCGAGGTTGGGGGCGCGGACCAGGCGCCCGTCGCGGACCAGGCCGGGCACGGACACCGCGGTGCCGGCCACCCGGAGCCCGCGCTCGTGGGCCTCCGCCAGCGCGGAGGCGGCCAGCCGTGCGGCGGTCTGCAGGACGACGGCGGACGAGAGGCCCCGCTGGTCACCGTCGAGCACCTCGCGCAGCACGACCTCGCCGGTGAGGTCGACTACCGTCACCGCCAGGTAGTCGACGTTGATCTCGAGGCCAAGGCCGCCGAGACCCCCAGGAGCGAGGGTGAGTCCCACGGCGGGTCGACCGCTGCCGGGGGTGGCCAGCAAGGCCGTCTCCCGAAGCAGGCCACCGGCCAGCAGGAGCTCCACCAGGGTGGAGGCCGTGGCACGGGTCAGCCCGGTAGCGGCGGCGATCTGCGCCCGGGAGACCGGGCCGGCGGCGTCAGCGACGACGCGCAGCGCCAGCGCCAGGTTGTGGTCGCGCAGGGACTGCTGCCGAGCCGGGAGTCCCGGTCCGAGACTGGTGGCGCTCCTTGACGCTGGCATGGGCCCAGCATAAGTTCAATGGGTCAACAAATGCCGTAGGAGGCCTGCAATGTCGCTCTCCCCCCGCCCTGAGGACAAGTTCACGTTCGGTCTCTGGACCGTCGGCTGGCAGGCCCGGGACCCGTTCGGTGACGCGACCCGGGCGCCGGTCGACCCGGTCGAGTCGGTGCACCGCCTGGCGGAGCTCGGTGCCTGGGGCGTGACGTTCCACGACGACGACGTCGTCCCGTTCGGCTCCGACGACGCCAGCCGGGATGCGCACCTCAAGCGGTTCCGCGCCGCCCTGGACGAGACCGGGATGGTCGTGCCGATGGTCACGACCAACCTGTTCACCCATCCCGTCTTCAAGGACGGCGCCTTCACCAGCAACGACCGCAGTGTGCGGCGCTACGCGTTGCGCAAGACGATGCGCAACCTCGACCTGGCCGCGGAGCTTGGCGCGTCGACCTACGTCTTCTGGGGTGGCCGGGAGGGCGCCGAGACCGACGCGGCCAAGGACGTGCGGGCCGCGCTCGACCGTTACCGCGAGGGCCTGGACCTGCTCGCGCAGTACAACATCGACCGGGGATACGGTTTGCGGTTCGCCCTGGAGCCCAAGCCGAACGAGCCGCGCGGCGACATCCTGCTCCCGACGATCGGGCATGCGCTGGCCTTCATCTCTACGCTGGAGCACGCCGAGATGGTCGGTGTGAACCCCGAGGTCGGCCACGAGCAGATGGCGGGCCTGAACTTCGTCCACGGCATCAGCCAGGCGCTGTGGCAGGGCAAGCTCTTCCACATCGACCTCAACGGCCAGCACGGTCCCAAGTTCGACCAGGACCTGACCTTCGGGCACGGCGACCTGCTGAGCGCGTTCTTCCTTGTCGACCTGCTCGAGAACGGCGGCCCCCGGGGCGATGCGCCGTACGCCGGGCCCCGGCACTTCGACTACAAGCCCCTGCGGACCGAGGATCTGAGCGGGGTGTGGTCGAGCGCGGCCGACAACATGCGGACCTACCTGCTGCTCAAGGAGCGGGCGAAGGCGTTCCGGGCCGACCCCGAGGTGCAGGCGGCGATGGTGGCGAGCAAGGTCGTGGAGCTCGCGACGCCCACCCTGGCCGCGGGCGAGAGCTACGCCGACCTGCTCGCCGACCGTTCTGCGTTCGAGGACTTCGACGCCGACGCGGTGGGCGAGCGTGGTTACGGCTTCGGGCGCCTGGACCAGCTCGCCGTCGAGCACCTCGTCGGAGCCCGGGGCTGACGCCGCCACCCTCGGCCGTCAGGCGGTCCCGTCAGCCGCTCTCGGCGGCCGTCTTCGGCTGGGCGATCAGGTCCACGGCCACCGCGACGGCCTGCTGGCCGTTGTTGCCGGGCACCGTCAGCAGCAGCCGGCTGCCCAGCGGCAGGCCCTTGACAGCATCGAACGGGGTTGCGTTGCCCTCGGCGCTCACGGGTACGGCGGCCGGCGCACCGTCGTTGAAGGTGGAGCCGGCGGTCTTGCCGTCAAAGGTGGTCGCGACGTACTGCACGACGATCAGGCCGGCAGCGACGGGAGCACCGGAGCCTTTGTCCAGCAAGGTCACCGCCGGAGACTTGGGGGCTGCGGCACCCTTCGCGACTGCCACCGTGGGCATCCCACCGAGCGGCCCGGCGACCGTCACCCCGGGGGTGCTGGCCTTCTGGATGACGGCCTTCGGGTCACCAGCGACCTTACCGCCGTAGGAGGAGACGATGTCGACGATGAAGACGAGACTGTCGGTCCCCTTGATGCCGGCCTTGCTGTTGCCCTGCGCGCCGTAGCCCTTGTCCGGCGGAAGCGACATCAGGACACGGCTGCCGGCCTTGGCACCCACCAGGACGTCGTCCCAGCCGGTAATGACCTTGCCGGTGCCGATGACGAAGCCCGCGACGGTCTTGCGGTCGTAGGAGTTGTCGAAGACCTTGCCCCCCCAGACCTGGCCGAGGTAGTCGGCCACGAGCAGGTCGCCCTTCTGCACGACCGGACCGGTGCCTTCGCGCAAGACCTGGCTCTTGAGTCCCACCGGCGCGTTGGGCGTCGGGAAGGTGAAGGTCGGCTTGCTGCCGTAGGAGCCCGACACCGAGGGCAGGCCGTCCTTGGACGATTGCGTCTTTGCGGCGCCCGAGCTCTTGGCGGAGCCGGCCCCGCACCCGCTGAGCAGGGCCACGGCGAGCAGCGGGGCGAGCAGGACAGTGGCAGAGCGGCGCACGTAAGGACCTCAAGACGGTGGGAGTCGGTATCTTCACTGTGCCCCGTCCGGCTTGGGGCAACCTGTGAGCGGGCCTGTCTACAGCATCACACCCTCGACCAGCGGGCTCGTGACACGTGGGTGCGATCATGGGGGCCGAACCGGGGAAGGGAAGCGGCATGACCGCCATCGAAGCCAGCAAGAGCGAGAGCGCAACCAGGCGTGTCGTGATCGTCGGATCGGGGTTCGGAGGGCTGTTCGCCGCCAAGGCGCTGCGCCGCGCGGACGTCGAGGTGACCCTGATCGCCAAGACGAGCCACCACCTGTTCCAGCCGCTGCTCTACCAGGTGGCGACCGGCATCCTGTCCCAGGGCGAGATCGCGCCGGCCACCCGTGAGATCCTGCGCCGGCAGAAGAACGCGACGGTCCTGCTCGGGGAGGTCCTCGCCGTCGACCTGGTCGCCAAGACGGTCACCCACCAACTCGTGGACCGCACCACGGTCACGCCGTACGACGACCTGATCGTCGCCGCGGGAGCGGGACAGTCGTACTTCGGCAACGACCACTTCGCGCGCTACGCCCCCGGGATGAAGTCCATCGACGATGCCCTCGAGCTGCGTGGCCGCATCTTCGGCGCCTTCGAGCTCGCCGAGCTGGCCACCGAGCCGGCCGAGATCGACAAGCTGCTGACCTTCGTGGTCGTCGGTGCGGGTCCGACCGGGGTCGAGATGGCTGGTCAGATCACCGAGCTGGCCCGCCGCTCCCTGCCCGGTGACTTCCGCAACATCGACCCGCGGACCGCCCGCGTCGTGCTCCTCGACTTCGCGCCCCAGGTGCTCAGCAGCTTCGGCGAGCGGCTGTCGGACGCTGCCGCCCAGCACCTGCGCGAGATCGACGTCGAGGTGCAGCTGAACGCGATGGTCGTCGGGATGGACAAGGACGGTATCGACGTCAGGGACCTCGACGGCAAGGTCCGGACGATCCCGTCCTTCTGCAAGATCTGGGCCGCAGGGGTGGCCGCCTCACCGCTCGGCAGGCAGCTCGCGGACCAGTCCGGAGCCGAGCTCGACCGCGCCGGCCGGATCAAGACCCTGCCTGACCTCACGCTGCCGGGTCACCCTGAGGTGTTCGTGGTGGGCGACATGGCCGCGCTCAACGACTATCCGGGGGTGGCGCAGGTCGCGATTCAGGGAGCGCGCCAGGCGGCTAAGACCATCATGGGCAAGCCCGCGAAACCTTTCGTCTACAAGGACAAGGGCTCGATGGCGACGGTCAGCCGCTTCCACGCGGTCGCGAGCGTCAAGGGGCTGCATTTCCACGGCTTCCTGGCGTGGCTGCTGTGGCTCGCCGTGCACATCGTCTACATCGTGGGCTTCAAGAGCCGGGTCACGACCGTCCTGCACTGGGCGGTGAGCTTCGTCGGCCGGGGACGGTCCGAGCGGGTTGCGACCGAGCAGCAGGTGCTCGCCAGACTCGCGCTGCAGCAGGTCGGACCGGACTTCGCCACCCTGGGAGGGGAGATCCTCGCGACAGCCAGCCCGGTCGCCCAGACGGCCGGAAGCAGCGCGGCAAAAAGCGCCTAGGAGACGTGGGACAAATGCGCCGAACGCCACCCGTTCGGCCCTGCTGTGACCACGCCCCCGAGCCGATGCTGGAGGGGTCAGCACCTGCCGAAGACCTCGTCATCAGGACGTATTCGATGTCGCTTTCCCTGTTGCCCCTCCCGATCGACGCAAGCCCCCGCCCTCGTCCCCGCATCGATGCCAGGTCCAGCGTGGTGGCACTGCTCGAGGCAGGGATCCCGCTCAGCCTGCTGATCGACCTGGCCCAGCCCGACCCGCACTCGCACGAGCTCTACGCCTTCGAGAGCGCGCGGGCCTGAGGGTCAGAGGCGACGCAGCCCCGCGTCGTCGACGACGGCGGTGACGTGCTCCTGCTCCTGCGCCGTCGACAGGTCGCCGGAGACCAGCAGCACCAGTGCCGCGCCGGCGTGAAGGACGCCCAGGACGGCCCCCAGGCCGGAGGGGCTGCGGGGGTCGAGCCCGGTCAGCACCCGGTCGCTGTCGGACAGCGGGTACGACGGGATGGTCGCCGATCGACCGTCGACCTCGATCCGGGCAACGGTGGGCCGGCCGGGGAAGTGGTCGCCGTACGAGGGGATCTCGGCGGCGGCGTCCAGGACCATCGCCGGAACGCTCGCGAGCCGGGTCGCGAACGGCGTCAGCGAGCAGGCCAGGACGTCGTCGACGCCGGCGTCGAGCGCGGCCTCGGCGGAGCCGGCCTCGGTGAAGGCCAGCGAGCAGCCTTCCAGGTCCGCGGCGGTGCGGGCGAGCACCGCGGTGGCGCCGGACGCGACCGTTCCGAGCAGCAGGCACAGCGTCTGCCAGTGCAGGGGCAGCAGCAGCCCGACGCGCTCTGGACCGGCGAAGCCGTCGACGAGCAGGTTGGCGGTCTTGCACACCCAGTTGCGGGTCGTCGCACCGGAGAGCTCGACCCGGGCGGGGCCGTCGAGGTAGGTGAGCAGCGGCTGGGCGGGGTCGCGACGCCCGACGAGCCCACCCGTCAGGTCGTGCAGGGGTTGTCCTGCGCCGTCTTGAGTGGCGCGGCCGGCGTGGTCGGCGTGGTCGGGCCGCCCGTCGGCGCGGTGCTGGGCTGCGTGGCCGTGACCCGCTGGGCGGTCCGGTATCCGGTGCCGACGACGACCTGCAGGGTGCGGCCGAGGCTGCTGTCGGCCTGCAGGACCGACCCCGGCAGGGCGGCCTGCAGGGTCCGGGCCGAGTCAGCCTTGCTGGAGCCGTAGAAGATCGTCGTCTGGCTCGCGCCGCTGCCCCGGTTGCTGGGGATGCCCACAACGAAGAAACCCACGGAGGCGAGGTCGGCGGCGGCCTTACGACCCATGCCCTGCACGCCCGAGCCGTTGAACACCGACACCCGGATGTTGGCGGGCGCCACCACGAGCGGCACGGTGGGGGCGCCGGTGCTGCCGGCCTTGGGCGGAGCGGCGGGGGTCCCAGGTGCCTTGTCGTCGCGGAGGGCGCCGAACATCTCGGCGGCCTTCGCGTCGTCGAGCAGTACGACGCTGGCGCCGCCTACGTAGCCGTTGGAGTCGGCGATCGGGACCGTGGTGAAGATGACGCCACCAGAGCTGAAGTTGCGCAACCGTAGCGCGAGGTTCTTGATGTCGTTGCCGGACAGGCCCTTGTCGGCCTGCAGTGACGTGGTCGCGACATCGAGGAACCCGTTGAGCTTGAAGGGGTCGAGCAAGGTCTTGGCCGACAGCACCTTGTGCACGAGGGAGCCGATGAACTGCTGCTGGCGGGCGATGCGGTCGATGTCGCCGAGGGCCAGGCCGTGCCGCTGGCGGACGAAGGCCAGCGCCACGTCGCCGCTGATGTGGTGGTTGCCCGCCGACAGGTCGATCCCCGAGAAACGGTCTTTGGCCGCCTTGGTCAGGCAGACGTCGACACCGCCCAGCTTGTTCACCATGCCTTTGAACCCGGTGAAGTCGATCTGCAGGAAGTGGTCGACCCGGATGCTGCTGATGTTCTCGATGGTGGCGATCAAGAGCGCCGGACCACCCTCGGAGAAGGCACTGTTGAGCTTGTCGTGGTGGGCCGCGGTGACCCGACCGGTCTTAGGGTTCGTGAACTCCGGGATCTCGACGTAGGAGTCGCGGGGGAAGCTGACCAGCTCGGCCTTCTCGCTGGTGCCGAACAGGTGCACGAGGATCACCGTGTCGGAGCGCTGGCCCGTCACGAAGGTCGCTCCGGACCCCTGTGTGCCGTCGCCGTTGGAGCCAGCGCGGCTGTCGGAACCGACGAGCAGGATGTTCTCGGCGTTACGCGGCGCAGCCTTGGGCTTGGCGTGACCACTGAGCCCGGGGATCGCGATCCGGTCGATCTGGCCGTTGTAGTGGTTGAACGCGACGTAGAGCCCGCCCGCGGCGAGCAGCACCACGACGGCGGTCGTCAGCGCGACCCAGGACAGGACCCGCGCAAAGCGCTGCCCCCTGGTACGACGGGGTTGCGGCCCCCGCGGCCCCTCCGGGGGGCGGCCCGCAGCGAGCGGGGGCGGCGGCGAATCCTTGGGTGCCCGACGGGCGTCGCGACGGGGGTTGAGGTGCGGCGGAAGCCCCGAGGACGCCAACCGCTCATCGCCGTCGTGGTCTCGCGGGGTCGTCACGTGCGGGGCTCCAGCGTCGCGTCGGTTGAGGTCTCGTGTTCCCCAGGACGCCTGAGAGGCCCATCTGGTTCCTTGCAGGGTACGAGACGAGGGGCGAAAGACGTCTGAAGCAAACCTGTAGATCGTTGGCTGTCGTGGACGGGGCCCGGCGTCGCAGGCGCGTCTGGAACACTGGAGCCATGCGCATCCTCGTCACCGGCGGAGCCGGCTTCATCGGCGCCAACTTCGTCCACTGGACCCTGCAGCACCGGGCCGACGCCGAGATCACCGTCCTCGATGCCCTCACCTACGCGAGCGACGGCAGCAGCCTGGCGTCCGTGCGGGAGGCGATCACCGTGGTCGAGGGGGACATCAGCGACCCGGGCCTGGTCGACAGGCTCGTCGGCGAGACCGACCTGGTCGTCCACTTTGCCGCCGAGAGCCACAACGACAACTCCCTCGTCGACCCCTCGCCGTTCCTGCGGACCAACGTCGTCGGGACGTTCACCATCCTCGAGGCCGTGCGCCGGCACGACGTGCGGCTGCACCACATCTCGACCGACGAGGTCTACGGCGACCTCGAGCTCGACGATCCGACCCGCTTCACCGAGGACACGGCGTACAACCCGAGTTCGCCGTACAGCAGCACCAAGGCGGCCAGCGACCTGCTGGTGCGGGCGTGGGTCCGGTCCTTCGGGGTGCGGGCGACCCTGACGAACTGCTCCAACAACTACGGGCCCTACCAGCACGTCGAGAAGTTCATCCCACGGCAGATCACCAACGTCATCGACGGAGTCGCGCCGAAGCTGTACGGCGACGGCCTGAACGTCCGCGACTGGATCCACGTCGATGACCACAACAGCGCGGTCTGGGCGGTCATCGACAACGGCGGACTCGGCGAGACCTACCTCATCGGGGCGGACGGCGAGAAGAACAACAAGGAGGTCGTGCAGGCCATCCTGGTCGCCCTCGGGCAGCCCGCCGACGCCTACGACCACGTGACCGACCGGCCGGGCCACGACATGCGCTACGCCATCGACAGCACCAAGCTCCGGACCGAGCTGGGTTGGACCCCGTCGTACGCCGACTTCGCAGCGGGCCTTGCGGCCACTGTGGCGTGGTACCAGGCGAACGAGGGCTGGTGGCGGCCGATGAAGGACGCCACCGAGGCGCGTTACGCGGCTGCCGCAGCGCACTGAGCGTCGTGACCCCCCGGCGTTGGCGGCGCGACCCTGCCGCGCTGCTCGTGGCGGCGGTGTGCGCGGTCTTCGTCGCGCTCGCCGTCGGACCGTCCCTGGTCGGGGCGCGGGTGTTCGCCAGTGCCGACCTCGCGCTGCAGTTCGCGCCGTGGAGGGCAACCCAGCCGGCCGGTGCCAAGCCCGACAACGGGTGTGTCAGCGACCCGGTCGACGGGTTCCTGCCGGCCGCCGCGGAGTTCCGGCGCGAGCTGCTCCATGGGGACATTGCGCAGTGGGACAACCTCGCGTCGGGCGGCGCCCCGCTCGCGGCGGTGCCCAGCTTCGCGACGTACTCGCCGCTGTCGCTGCCCTTGCTGGCGCTGCCGACCTGGCTGGCGCCGGCGTGGATGAAGCTGCTCGAGATGGTCGTCAGCACCGGGGGGGTGTTCCTGTTCCTCCGGCGGCTCAACCTGGCGCGAGCACCGGCGCTGCTCGGTGGGTTGGTGTTCACGACCAGCGGGTTCATGGTCACCTGGACGAACTGGCCGCACACCCGTACCGCCGCCTTCGTGCCGGTCCTGCTCTGGTCGCTGGAGCGGCTGATCCAGCTGCGGACGGCTCGCGCCGTGGTCCCGGTGGCGGTCAGCGTGGCGGCGATGCTGCTCGGCGGCTTCCCGGAGGTGACCGGGTTCGCCCTGTACCTCGCGGCGCCCTACGTCCTGTTGCGGGTCCTGACCACCCGCCAGCAGGTGGTCGCGCAGGTCCGGAGCGTGACGCTGGCCGGGGTCGGGGTGGCGCTCGGTGCGCTGCTGGTGGCCTTCCAGCTGTTGCCGTTCGCCTCGCAGCTCAGTGGCCTGGACCTGGCTGCGCGTGCCCAGACGTCACAGCAACACCTGCCACTGCTGTCGCTCGTGACCACGGCACTGCCCAAGGCGTTCGGCAGCTGCCCCGGCCGCGACTACGTCGGTCCGGTGAACGACATCGAGGCGAACGCGTTCATCGGCAGCGCCGTGCTGGTGCTGGTCGTGGTCGCGCTGCTGCGTCGCCGGCGGCCGGAGACGCCCGCCGGGGTCCGGGGCTTCTTCGTGGTCGCGGCCCTGGTGACGGTCGTCCTCGGCTGGGTCGGTGGCCCGCTCCTGGCACTGGCACAGCACCTGCCTGTGTTCCACAACAACCCGGTGCCACGCATCCGCGTCATCCTGGGCCTGTGCCTGGCGATCCTCGCCGCGTTCGGGTACGACGCCCTGCTGCGCGCCCGGGCCGAGCAGCGGCCTCAGCGCCGGTGGGTGGAGCCACTGGTGTGGCTCGTGCTCGCTGCCGGATCGGTGCCGGTGCTGATTCGGCTGCGGAACAACCTGCGGCCGACCGGGCACCTTGCGGTCAGTGACCGCCAGACCCTCTACGCCGCACTGGCTGCCCTGGTCGCGCTGGCCGCGGTCGTCCTGGCCCGCAGCCGGGTGCACCGGCTGGCGGTCGGCGCGATCCCGGTCGTGGTCCTCGCGCAGGCCCTGAACGTGGTGCTGCCCTTCTGGCCGCAGATCCCGCGGCACGACTTCTACCCACGGACGCCGGTGCACGACTACCTCGCCGCCCACCTCGGCGGCGAACGGTTCCAGGGCACCGGGCTCACGATGTTGCCCGGCACCAACGTCTACTACGGGTTGCGGAGTCTGGGCGGGCACTCGTTCACCGCCTCCACGTGGCGGCAGCTCATGCAGGTCGCCGACCCGGCGGCGTTCCGGACCACCTCGTTCAGCTCGCTCTCGCCGTCGCTGGCGACGGCCACCTCGCCTGCGCTGGACCGGTTCGCGGTGAAGTACCTCGTGATGAGCCCGGAGGTGCAGCCGTTCGGCACGGTGGTGTCACCGGGGGTGGCCTCGGGGACGGTGCCGCTGCCTCCGGGCGGTCACCTCGACGTGGCGGTGACCGGAGCGCTGCGCGGCGTCGACCTAGCCCTGACCGCCGTGACCGGCGCGGACGGGGACCTGACCGTCCAGGTGCTGAGCAAGGGCAGCGTCGTCGCGTCCTCCGGCCACCGCCTGCTGCCCACGAGCCGGCCCGGCGACCTGCCCGTGGCGCTCGCGGGGGAGGATCCGCCGACCGGCCCGCTGGTGCTGCGGATCGGCAACGCGACCTCGGTCCCCCTCGGGCTGGCAGCCGTCGGGGGCGTCCCTGCGGTCCGGCTGATCCGGCCGGCAGCGGACGGGCTCCGGGTCGCGGAGGCCTCCGTCTCCGGCACGGTATGGGAGCGGACCCACGTGCTGGACCGGGTCCGCTGGGCCTCGACGGTGTCCGTTGCGGCCGAGGGTCCGGCGAGCCTCAACGCCGCGGGCAGCACGCCTGCGGTGAACGGGCAGGTGGTCCTAGCTTCGAACCCGGTCAAGGCCATCGGAGGAGCGGGGACGGTCAGGACGGTGCACGACGGCCCGGACGCTCTCGAAGTGCGGGTTCAGTCCGAGGGCTCCGGCTACGTCGTCGTCGCCGACGGGCTGCAGGCCAGCTGGCAGGCGACCGTGGACGGCCGTGCCGTGCCCTTGCTCGACGCCGACCACGCGCTGGTCGCCGTGCCCGTCTCGGCCGGCACCCACGTCGTCCGGCTGCGCTACGTCCCGAAGGGTCTGCGGCCCGGCTTGGTGCTGAGCGGGCTCGGTGTGCTGGTGCTGCTGGGCCTGGCCCTCCTACGGCGCCCGGCTCCGCCACCGGTTGCCGGACCGGCCTGAGGCGCCACGTGCGTCTGCAGCGGACAGCAGGCTGGCCCCCAGGTGAGAGTGGCCTCCAGGTCCGGGCGGCCGCCCCGCTCGGGTGGTAGGCAAGGGGCTTCCCCCACGCCCGCTCCAGGAGTGCCCTTGCGTCGCCTGCTTCTCGTCTCTGCGCTTGTGGGGCTGTTCACCCCGGCCCTCGTGGTGCTGCCCGTCGCGGCCGTACCCGCTCCCCACCTGCCGCATGCCGTCGCACCCGGCGTCCGGTCGCTCGACGTGGTCGACGGGGCCGTCACCGCGGCCCGCTTCGACACCGTCGGCGCGAGCTGGGACCGCGGTGCGACAGGCACCGTCCAGGTGCGGACCCGCTCCGGCAGGACGTGGTCGGAGTGGCAGCTGCTCGACCCGACGGACGGGGGCCCGGACGCTGGCTCGGTCGACGCGCGCTCCGCGTCGGCGCGCACGGTCAGCGAGCCGCTGTTCGCGGGCGTGGCCGACGCGGTGCAGCTGCGGACCGTCCACGGACGGGTCGCGGGTCTTCGGGCCACCCTGGTCGACAGCGGCGCCAGCGCCTCCGACGCAGATCCCAGCGGGACGGCCTCGGGGTCGGGCGTCGCCCACGCCAGCACCCCCCAACCGGCGATCTACAGCAGGGCGCAGTGGGGCGCCGACGAGTCGCTCCGCTCGCGGCACGCAGGCTGCTCGGTCCCGGACTACAGCGACACCATCAAGGTCGGCTTCGTCCACCACACCGACACTCCCAACGGCTACTCCGCCTCCCAGGTCCCGTCGATCATCCGCGGGATCTACGCCTACCACGTGACGTCCAACGGTTGGTGCGACATCGGCTACAACTTTCTCGTCGACCGCTTCGGTCGTACCTGGGAGGGCCGGTACGGCGGCACCGCCCGACCCGTGATCGGCGCCCACACCGGAGGCTTCAACACCAACTCGTTTGCCGCCTCGATGATCGGCACCTACACGTCGGTGCAGGCGCCGGGGGTCTCGATCGCAGCGCTGACCCGGCTGTTCGCGTGGAAGCTCGGACCCAGCTTCGCCGACCCGACGTCGACCGCCACCCTCACGTCGGCGGGAGGCCCGAACACCCCCTACGCCGCCGGCGTCAACCACACGTTCGCCGTGGTCAGCGGTCACCGGGACGCCGGCTACACGACCTGCCCCGGCAGTGCGCTGTACGCCCAGCTCGGCGGCCTCCGGTCGGCGGTCCGGGCGGCCATCGGTCCCGGCTTCGTGTTGCCGGTCGCCAACGCCCGCTCGCGCGCCTACGGCGGTCCCGCGGTGACCATCGCCACCAGGGTGCTCGCACCGCTGGGCTGGCGCCTGGACGTCCGCCGGGCGACGGACGGGGTGGTCGTCCGTTCCGTCACCGGCACCTCCCGCACGACCGTGTCCGCGGTGTTCGACCTGAAGAACGCTGCCGGCGCACCGCTGCCGCCGGGCGGTTACCGGCTCTTCCTGAGCGGATCGTCGGGCACCAGCAACGCCGTGACCTGGAACGCTCCCTTCGACATCACCACCACGGCCACCTCGCCGCCACCGCCCGGCACGCCGACCACCCCGACCCCCGCCCGCTTCTCGCCCCTCTCGCCGGTCCGCGTGCTCGACACACGTACCGGCCTCGGCAGCACCGACGGGCCGCACCGGCTTCTCAAGGACGGCCGGGTCGAGGTCAAGGTGCTGGGCGTCGGCGGGGTCCCGTCCACCGGCGTGGCCGCCGTTGCCGTCAACCTCACGGGCGTCTCCAACGACGGACCGGACTACCTGAGCGCCTACGCCACCGACAGCCCGTATGACCTCATGCGCGACGTCCAGACCCGCACCGGGGACAGCCGGACCTCGCTGGTGGTCACGCGGGTCGGGACCGACGGGCACGTGAGCGTCGTCAACGGGGTCCGGCCGGCGCACGCCACACTGGACATCGTGGGCTACTTCCCGACGACGGGCGGCTCGTCGTACACGCCGGTGCGACCGGTACGGGTGCTGGACACGAGGGCCAGGAAGGCGCCGCTTGCCGGCGCGCAGGTCCGCCTGGTGCAGGTCGCCGGGGTGGGTGGCGTCCCCGCTGACGCCACCGGGGTGGTCGCCAACGTCACCGTTGTGGAGCCGAGGGCGAGCGGCTACCTCACGGCCTACCGTGCGGGGAGCACCCGGCCCGGTGTGGGCAGCGTGAGCTACGGCGCGGGGCAGGTCGTGGCTAACCGCGTCATGTCGGCGCTCGGCGGCGGGAAGCTGGCGCTGTGGCCTCGCTTCGGACCGCTGGACGTGGCGGTCGATGTGGTCGGGTACTACGGGCCCGGTAGCCGCACGACCTACGCGGCGTTGACCAAGAACGTCCGGCTGCTCGACACGCGGGCCGCGATCGGAGTGCCGAGCCGCACTCCCGTGCGGGCCGGGTCGACGACGAAGGTGCAGCTCGCCGGGCGCGGTGGGATCCCGGCTGACGCCACTGCGGTGGCCCTGCTCCTGACCACGAAGGACGCGTCGGTGCGCGGGTACGTCGTGACCTGGTCGGGCACCGGTTCGGCGCCGTACGCCTCCGACGTCAACGAGGTGCCCGGGCTGGCGGACGCGAATCTCGACGTGGTCCAGCTCGGCGCCGGGCAGATGAGCGTGTTCAGCTCACAGGCCTCGAACGTGTACGCCGACGTGGTCGGCTACTGGCGCTGACCGCGCCGCGTCGATGACCCGGTCCGGGCAGCCGGACGGGCGGCGCACCCGCACCCGGTGGTGGGTCCGGCAGTAGCCTGCAGCAGTGACTTCCGCCCCGCGCGCCCTCGTCACCGGCATCACCGGTCAGGACGGGCTCTACCTCGCCGAGCTCCTGCTGGACAAGGGCTACGACGTGTTCGGCCTGATCCGGGGCCAGAACAACCCGAAGTACGAGCTGGTGCGGTCGACCGTCCCTGGAGTGCAGCTGCTCACCGGTGACCTCACCGACCTGTCGTCGCTGATGCGGGCCCTCGACGCCTCGCAGCCGACCGAGGTCTACAACCTCGGGGCGATCTCCTTCGTCGCCTACTCCTGGGAGAACGCCCACGTCACGACCGAGGTCACCGCCAAGGGAGTGCTCAACATCCTGGAGGCGACCCGGCTGCACTGCGGTTCCACGCCCTCGGCCGTCCGGTTCTACCAGGCGTCCAGCTCGGAGATGTTCGGCAAGGTGCAGCAGGTCCCGCAGCACGAGCAGACGCTGCTCTGGCCGCGCTCGCCGTACGGGGTGGCGAAGGTGTTCGGGCACTACATGACCATCAACTACCGCGAGTCGTACGGGATGCACGCCTCCAGCGGGATCCTGTTCAACCACGAGAGCCCCCGGCGCGGACCGGAGTTCGTGACCCGCAAGGTCAGCCAGGCGGTGGCCCGGATCTCCCTCGGACTGCAGGACTGCCTGGTCATGGGCAACCTGGAGGCGCGTCGCGACTGGGGCTTCGCGGGGGACTACGTCGAGGCGATGTGGCGGATGCTGCAACAGGACACCGCCGATGACTACGTGGTGTCGACGGGCCAGACCCACACGATCCGCGACCTGCTGGACGCCGCCTTTGCCCGCGTCGGGATCGACGACTGGTCCGGCCACGTCGACCAGGACCCGAGGTTCATGCGTCCGGCCGAGGTCGACCTGCTCATCGGTGACGCCAGCAAGGCAGCTGACGTCCTCGGCTGGAAGCCGACGGTGGGCTTCACCGACCTCGTCAACATGATGGTCGACAGCGACCTGCAGGCCCAGAAGGACCTCGCCGGCCGCTAGGACGGGGGTCGACCTCGGCCGGTTCCACGCCGGGTAGCGTTCGCAAGCGCCCCGCCCCACCCGAAAGGACCGCCGGATGGCTCGCCAACGTGAAGCCCAGCTCGCCTACTCCGAGCTGAAGGACCAGATGACCGACGAGTCGAGTCGGCGTCGCAAGGCTCAGAAGATCACCGCGGTGTTGCGGCACTTCTTCGGCCGCGAGGACCTCAAGGGCATGAAGGTCGTCGACCTGGGCTGCTCCACCGGTTACATCGCCGACGAGCTCGCCGAGCTCGGCGCGCAGGTGGTCGGCGTCGACATCGACGTACCGGGGCTCGCGCAGGCCCAGAAGAAATTCGGGGAACGCGTTGCCTTCCTGTGCTCGGACGGCGAGAAGCTGCCCTTCCCGGACGGCACCGTCGACCTGATCATCTTCAACCACATCTACGAGCACGTCGTCGACGCCGACAAGGTGATGTCGGAGATCCAGCGCATCCTTTCGCCCGAAGGGGCGGTCTACCTCGGGCTGGGCAACCGGCTCGGGATCGTGGAGCCGCACTACAAGCTCCCGTTCCTGTCCTACCTCCCACCCGCGGCGGCGGACCGCTACATCCGGGTCTTCGGTCGTGCGGACCACTACCACGAGCAGTTCAGGACGCTCCCGGGGCTGCGCCGCATGATGGGCGCACTGAACGCCTGGGACTACACGCTGACGATCTTGGCCGAGCCGCAGCGGTTCGCCGCGGAGGACCTGGTGCCCGGACCCCTCGCGAAGGTCCCGACGAAGCTCTGGAAGCTCGGCCACGTGATGATTCCGACCTACATCTGGATCGCCAGCCGCAGCGCGAGCGGCCCGCGCGGGCCGCGCACCGTGTCGCCGCCCGAGCGGGTCCGACGCTGACCCCTCAGCCGACCGGGCGCCGCACGACGGCCATGTAACCGAGGCTCGTCCGCGTCGCCGACCCGCGCACCCCACGGCGGGCGGGCAGACGACGGCCGACGAGCTCCTGTGGCGTGGCCAGCAGCCAGCGCAACGGTGGCCAGGTCGTCAGGCTGTACCGCAGGCCGAGCTTGGCGCTGACGCCGTCGAGTCCGGCGACGACCGCCAGCACGAACCAGTGCGCGAGCAACAGGCCACCGCCACCCTTGGCGTCGAGCTCGAGGACCTCGAGTGCGTGCCGCTCCAGGACGGCGCGCAGCCCGAAGTGGGTGAGCCGCCGAAAGTCGTAAGGGGCCTCGTGCGTGGGGTAGAGGTAGGGCATGGTGACCAGTGCGTGCCCACCCGGGCGCAGCACGCGGTGCACCTCGGACACCGCCCCCTCCAGGTCTCCCACATGCTCGAGCACCTCGGTGAGCATCACCGTGTCGAAGCTCGCGTCGGCGAACGGGAGGCGGTCGGCGAAGCCGATGACGTCGACGCCCGGCAGCGGGACGGCGTCGAGGCAGAAGACCTCGTCGACCAGGGGGGCGTACCACTCCCGGAACGGCTGGTTGCCGCAGCCGGAGTCCAGCAGCCGGCCATGGACCACGCCGGCGTGCCGAGCGATCCACCGTCCCATGGCGGCCCCGGGCAGCAGGCTGAGGGTCGTCGCGCTGTTGCTGTAGGGCACGCCGTCGACCAGCCGGATCGGCCCCTGCCGGTGCCGCACCCGCTGCTGGTCCACTCCGTCGGTCATCCGCGGCACGCTAGCAGCGGGGTCCCGCACACAGGTCCGTCCAGGCGGCCGTCACACCCTCGGACAGCGACGTGCTGGGGCGCCAGCCGAGCGCCTTGTCGGCGAGCCCCACGTCCAGCCAGGTGTGCGCGACGTCGAAGGAGCGGCGCCCGGTCATCACGAGCTGCAGGGCGGGGTTCCCGACCACCTCGAGCACGGTCTCGGCGAGCTCCTGCAAGGAGGTGCCCCGGCCGGACCCGATGTTGAGCACCGGAGGGAGCGGCTGGTCGCGGGCATGTACGGCCACCAGGGCCTCGGCGACGTCGTCGACGTAGACGTAGTCGCGGGCGGTGGTCGGTGCCCCGAACACGGAGATGTCCTCGCCCAGCAGCGCGGCGCGCAGCCAGTGCGCCACGACGCCCTGCCCGCTGGCGGCGCGCTGGCCGGGTCCGTAGGCGTTGGAGACCCGCAGGGTCACGTGCTCGCCGGTGGCCCGCTCGGAAAGCACCTGCTCCAGGGCCAGCTTGGCCCGACCATAGGCAGAGACCGGGCCGGTCGGCGCGCTCTCGGCGTAGGGCGGGGGACTGGTCGGGTCGTAGACTGTGCCACCGGAGCTGAGCAGCACGACCGTCGGCGCCGGTTCGAGTCGTCCGACCGCGGACAGGAAGCTCTCGAAGGCGACGCGGTCGGCCGTCACCCTCAGCGGCTCCTGCTCGGCAATCTGCGGGTTGATCTGCGTGGCCAGCCAGTACACGGTGCGCACCGACTCCAGCCCTTGATCGGGCCGGCCGTCGGGCGCGAGGAAGGGGACAGAGCGCGTGTATGCCGCGACGGGATTGCCGGCACGCGCGTGCGCGGCGGCCAGGGCGCTGCCCAGGAAGCCGGACGCGCCGATGATGGCGACGGACATCTGGGCCTCCTTGTGAGCAGGCCGCGGCTGCTCGTGCTGGCATCGACGTTCCCGGCACGTCCGGGTGACGGGACACCCGGTTTCGTCCGTGACCTTGCTGCGGTGGAGGCTACCGACTTCGACACCGTGGTCCTGGTGCCCCGGGTTCGTGGCGCGGCGCGGAGTGAGGTGGTCGACGGGTTGCGGGTCGAGCGCTTCGCCTACTTCCCGCGACGCTGGGAGGACCTTGCGGACGGCGCGATCATCGAGAACTTGCGGGCCCGACGCAGTCGCGTGCTGCAGGTTCCCTTCTTCGTGCTGTTCGAGACCCTTGCTGTGCGGCGCTGGGTTCGGCGGCACCGACCGGACGTCCTGCACGTGCACTGGGTGGTGCCGCAAGGTGTGGCCGCGTTGCTCGCGGCGCGCAAAGTCCCCTGGCTGGTCACCACCTTGGGGGGTGACGTCTACGCGCTGAAGGACCCGGTGTCGCTGCGGCTCAAGCGGGCCGTGCTCACGCGGGCCAAGGCTGTGACGACGATGAACCGCGACATGCGCGACCGCCTGGTGGCCCTCGGGGCCGACGCCGACCACACCCTGGTCCTTCCCATGGGTGCGGATGTGGACGGGGTCCGCCGCGGGGGGGCCGGCGTGACCCGCATAGCGGGACGGTTGCTGTTCGTCGGCAGGTTGGTCGAGAAAAAGGGGCTGGCCGTCCTGCTCGACGCCCTTCGTGACCTGCCCGGCGGCTGGTCACTCGACGTCGCCGGCGACGGGCCGCTCCGGGCCGACCTCGAGCGCCGGGCCTCCGGTCTCCCGGTCACCTTCCTGGGTCAGACGACCAAGGCCGACCTGGCGCGCCTCTACGCGACCTGCGAGATCCTGGTCGCGCCGAGCGTCCCGGCCGCCTCCGGTGACCAGGACGGGCTGCCCGTCGCGCTGCTCGAGGCGATGGCGGCCGGCTGCGCCGTCGTGGCCAGCGAGATCGCGGGGATCAACGAGGCGATCGTGGACGGGGAGTCCGGGCTCCTGGTGGCGCCGGGCTCGCAGGCGGGACTCACCGCTGCCCTCGCGACGCTGCTCGCCGATCCGGTCCTGCGCGCCCGCTACGGAGCGGCTGCGAGTGCCCGGGCGCAGGAGTACTCGGTCGAGGCTCTCGGCCGCCGGTACGTCGCCCTGCTGCACGAGGTCGTCGGGCGTGGCTGAGCCTGCCCCCGCACCGAGGCGTTCGCGCAAGGCACGGTCGCTGCTCGCCGTGAAGGTGGCGCTCGTCGCCGTGGCTCTGCTGCTGGCCGGCCAGGCGATCGCCTCGCAGTGGGACCGGGTGCGCGGCAACCTCGGCGCGTTGTCCCTGGGTTGGACCTCGCTGTCGGCAGGACTGGCCCTCGCGGGTCTGGTGACCATCGCGCTCGCCTGGCGGGAGGTGCTGGCGGCGCTCGGCAGCCCGCTGCCGACGGGGGTGGCCGGGCGGGTGTTCCTCATCGCCCAGCTCGGCAAGTACATCCCGGGCAGCGTCTTCGCGCTGGCTGGTCAGATGGAGCTCGCCACCCGCTACGACGTGCCTCGTCGCCGCGCGGGCACCGCGTCGTTGGTGACGTTGGGTCTCAACGTCATGGCCGGCGGTGTGGTCGCCCTGGTTGCGCTGCCGCTGCTGCCCACGAGCTCGGCCCAGCCCTACCTGCCGGCCCTGCTACTGCTTCCTCTGGCGGGGCTGCTCCACCCACGTCCGCTCAACGCCCTGCTCGACCGCGGGCTGCGCCTGCTGCGACGCCCGGGGCTCGACCAGCCGCTGACCGGGCGCGGCATCGCGCGGGCCCTCGGCTGGTGCCTGTCGAGCTGGGTGCTGCTCGGGCTGCACGTCTGGGCACTGTGCCGCGATGTGGGAGCGCAGGCACCGGTGGCGGCGCTTGCGGTCACCGGGTTCGCGGCGGCCTGGTTGGTGGGGTTCCTGGTCGTACTGGCACCGGCCGGCTTCGGCCCCCGAGAGGCGGTGCTCGTCGGCGTCCTCGGGGGCTCACTCGCGGGAGGCAGCGGAGCCGCCCTCGTGGTCGCCGCCGTGTCGCGACTGATCCTCGTCGTCGCGGACGTGGCCCTGGCCGGCCTCGCGTGGCTGGTGGGCCACTCGCCGGTCCAGCACCGCAACGCGGTCGCGGTCTCCGCAGGAGGGCAACCGGTGCGTTCCTCGGGCGCCGACCTGCCGCCGGTACCGTTGGGGCCTTCGGAGCGAACCGATTGAGGTCGACACTGTGCGGCCTGCCTCCATGTCGGTGACCTGTCTGGTCACGGGCATCACCGGGCAGGACGGCGGCTATCTCGCCGAGCAGCTCCTCGCGGGCGGCAGCTCCGTCCATGGCCTCGTGCACCCGGGTGACCCGGGTATCAGCGACCTGCTGGCCCGCTGCCCCTCCGTCGTGTTGCACACCGGCGACCTGCTCGACGAGGCCTCCCTCGCCGCCGTCGTGGCGGCTGCCGGGCCGGACGAGGTCTACAACCTCGCGGGCATCAGCTCAGTGGCGTTCTCCTGGGAGCAGCCTGTCCGCACGGCCGACGTGACGGCGCTGGGAGCCGGGCGGCTGCTCGAGCAGGTCTGGCAGCTGCAGCAACGCACCGGCCGGGTCGTCCGCTTCGTGCAGGCCTCGTCGGCCGAGGTCTTCGGCGATGCCGAGATCGCCCCGCAGGACGAGTCCACGCCGTTGCGTCCTACCAGCCCGTACGGGGCGGCGAAGGCCTACGCCCACCACCTCGTCGGGGTCTACCGCGGGCGGGGGCTGCACGCGGTCAGCGCGATCCTCTACAACCACGAGTCGCCACGGCGGCCGGCCACGTTCGTGACCCGCAAGATCACCCAGGGCGCGGCGCTGATCGCCCAGGGCCGCGCGTCCGAGCTGGTCCTGGGCAACCTCGACGCCCGCCGTGACTGGGGCTGGGCGCCGGACTACGTCGACGCGCTGGTCCGGGCGGCCCGCCACGACCAGGCGTCCGACTACGTGGTCGCGACCGGCCAGGCGCACTCCGTCCGCGACTTTGCCGTGGCAGCGTTCGCCCGGGCCGGGATCGCCGACTGGGAAAGGTATGTGCGCGTCGACCCGGCGCTGGTCCGGCCCGTGGACGCCGCCGTCCAGGTCGGGGACGCCGGCCGCGCCCGTACCCAGCTCGGCTGGGTGCCGACGGTCGACTTTGCCGAACTGGTCGGCCGGATGGTCGACGCGGACCTCACGACGGGCCGCGGTAGTGCCGGCTGACCTGCCCCTGACCCGCGACCTCCCCGGTGCCTGGCGGGGTACGCCGTAAACTGAGGTCCCGCTCCGACGCCGGTCGAAGCGAAGCCGATCGAAGGTTGCAGCTGTGCGTCTTGTGGTCCAGGTCCCCTGCCTGAACGAGGAGGAGACGCTCCCGGCCGTGCTCGAGACGATCCCGACCCAGATCCCGGGGATCGACGAGATCATCGTCCTCATCATCGACGACGGCTCCAGCGACCGCACCGTCGAGGTCGCGCAAGCGCACGGCGTGACGCACTTCGTCCGGCACGCCCGTAACCGGGGCCTCGGTCGGTCCTTCCACGACGGGGTGCAGCGGGCCCTCGAGCTCGGCGCGGACATCGTGGTCAACACCGATGGGGACAACCAGTACCCGCAGGAGCGGATCACCGACCTGGTGCAACCGATCATCGCGGGGACGGCCGACATCGTGATCGCCGACCGGCAGGTGCACCTGGTCGAGCACTTCTCCGGCCCGAAGGTGCTCCTGCAGAAGATCGGCAGCCGGATTGTCAACAAAGCGGCGGGCACCGACCTGCCGGACGCGGCGAGCGGCTTCCGGGCCTACTCGCGGGAGTCCCTGATGCTGCTCAACACGATCACCCGCTTCTCCTACTGCATGGAGACGATCATCCAGGCGGGCAACAAGAAGCTGGCCATCGCCAGCGTGCCGATCCGTACCAACGCCAAGACCCGCGAGTCGCGGCTGTTCAAGAGCACCTACCAGCACGTCCTGAAAAGTGCCGGCGCGATCATCCGGGCCTACATCATGTACAAGCCGTACGTGATCTTCAGTGCCTTCGCGGTGCTGTTCGGGGTGCTCGGTCTGCTGCCCTTCGTGCGCTACGCGATCTTGCAGCTCGAGGACAACCCCGGCAGCCACCTGCAGTCGCTGCTCGTCGGCACGGTGCTGCTGGTGATGAGCTTCCTGAGCGTCATCATCGGGATCGTGGGCGACCTGCTGCGCACCAACCGCTCGCTCATCGAGGACACCCTCGAGCACACCAAGAAGATGCGTTTCGGGGTCGGTGACGCCGCCACGCAACCGCTGGCCGGCCGCGCGCTCACCGAACCGTCCCTGTCGCGTCGGACACCCAGCAAGACCGCCTGACCTGCCCCGGTTGCCCCACTTGTTCCAGGTCCTCATTGTTCCTCCCTGATTCCCCTGGTTCAGGGCTCTTTGCGGCTGGAGGGGGAGCTCTGTGAGAGGCTGCCCGCGAACCGGTCAAGGACCCCGCGAAGGCTGCCGACGTCTTTGTGGGGAGCTCCGGTGATCCTCGAGGTGTTCGGGTGTAGGAGAAAGAGGGCGTTCCCTGTGAGGCTGCGCGCTGACCGTCGTACCTGCCGGATGCTGTCGGGACTGACCGCGATCGCGCTGGGACTCACTGGTCTCACGGTCGCTGTCACCGCCCGGCCCGCGGCCGCGACGGTCACCGTCGATGAGGTCTACCCCGTCCAGGCCGGCGGCATCTTCAGCCTTGACGGGCACGGCTGGGGGCACGGCCACGGGCTGTCCCAGTACGGCGCCCAGGGCGGTGCGAGCCTCGGCAGGACCGCCGACCAGATCACCTCCTTCTACTACCCGAACACCGTCAAGGCGACCCTCCCGAACACCCCGATCCGGGTGCTGCTGCTGGCCCGACGGGGGGTCGACAGCCAGCTCTACCCGGCCGCCGGACTCACCGTCACCGACCTCGCCACCGGCACGAAGGCGACGCTTCCTTCCGGCCCCACCCGCTGGCGGGCCGTCACCGATGCGGCCGGGCTGCACGTGCAGGCCTACCGCGGTTCCTGGGTGCCGTTCGCCCTCGGCGGCAAGGCCGTGGTGGCTGGTCCCGTGCAGTTCGGCGGCCCCCCCTCCCTGCGCCTCGGCGCTGCGGACGGCAGCAGCCGCGAGTACCGGGGGGCGCTGCGCGTGCTGCGCCTCGGCGGCACCGCCGTCGACAGCATCAACGTGCTCCCGCTCGACAGCTACCTGAGGGGCGTCGTGCCGCGCGAGTCCTCCTCGTCGTGGTTGCCCGCAGCCCTGCAGGCGCAGTCGATCGCGGCCCGCAGCTACAGCGCCTACAAGCGTGCCCACGCCCCCAGCTCCCAGGCCTTCGACATCTGCGACACCACGATGTGCCAGGTGTACGGCGGGGTCTCCTCCTACAGCGCCAGCGGCACCCGGACCGTGCTCGAGGCGACCAGCACCAACGACGCCGTCCGCCAGACCACGGGCGTGGTGCGGACCTACCAGGGCCAGCCGATCTTCGCGGAGTTCTCCTCCAGCAACGGCGGTTGGTCGGCCGACGGTGGCCTGCCCTACCTCGTCGCCCAGCGCGACGACTGGGACGGTGCCGTCTACAGCACCGTCCACAGTTGGACCGCGACGGTCACCGCCGCGCAACTGCAGACGCGCTTCCCCAGCGTGGGCACCCTCAAGCGACTGCGCATCACGGGTCGTGACGGCAACGGCGCGTGGGGTGGCCGAGTCAAGACCGTGGTTCTGGAGGGCGTCGACCGCACCGGGGCGGCGACGTCGGTCACCACCACCGGCGCGGGGGTCTACGCCGCACACACCTGGCCGGCCAGTAGCGACGGGCTGCGCGGCACCTGGTGGACCGTCCGGGCGCCGCTGAACGACGTCGTGGTCAGCCAGAGCGTGGCCCCGTCCCTCGTCCGGTCGCCCGGGGTCAGCAGGGGCACCCTGTCGGTGACGCTGAGGAACACCGGCACCGCCACCTGGACCATGAGCGCGATGAAGATGGTCCTCGCCTCGTCCCCGGGTGGTGCGGACCCGCTCGTCGGCGGCAGTACCGCGCCAGGGCGGTACGCCGGGACGGCGTCGACGGTCGCCCCCGGCCAGACCGCGGCCTTCGGTTTCGCCCTCACCGGTGACGGGGTCGCCCCGGGCGTGCAGGCCCGCTCCTACCGGCTCAGTGACTCCGCCGGGCACGTGTTCGGCGCCACCGCGTCCTTCCGGGTCCCGGTCGCCGCCGCCGCGTTCGTCGGTGCCAGCGTCGGTCCTCCCGTCAGTGTGGCCGCCCGGCCCGCCGCGGCGCCCTCCGACCAGCCCGGACCGGTCTTCGCGGACGGCCGTACCGTGGTCGTACCCGTCGTGGGCAGCACCGCCCTGCGGCTCTCGGTCAAGAACAGTGGCAACGTCGCGTGGCCGACGTCCGGCGTGCGCCTCGGCGTCTCCGGTCCCCGGTCCGCGATCGCCGGCGGTGCCAGCCCCTCGGTCGGGTCGGAGTGGCTCAGCCGGGGCCGCCCGGTCGCCCTCGGTGGCTCCGTGCCGGTCGCGCCCGGCGGGACCGGCACGTTCGCCGTCACCCTGCACGGCAACGGCCACCCGCTCGGCGTCAGCAACGAGGTCTTCGAGCCGGTCTGGGACGGCCAGCACTGGATCGACGGTGCCGTCAGGCGACTCACCGTCGTACGCATCGACCCTTCCCGGGTCCGGCAGGCCGTGCTCGAGGTCGCCCCCAAGGCACTGAGTCTGCTGAATGCCCCCACCGGTACTGCCACAGTCCGGCTCCGGCTCCGGAACGTCGGCGGCGGCGCCTGGGACGTCGGCCAGGAAGCCCTCGCCGCGACCGCGACCCCCCTGGCCACCTCGGCCTGGACCGCTGCCGGTACCCCGCCGGCGCTGCTCGCGAACATCAGCCGACCCGGCCACGCCAGGGTCTACCCGGGCGAGGTGGGGGAGTGGCAGGTTCCGCTCTCGGCAGCGCAGAAGGCCGCCGGGACCTACAGCATCACCCTCCAGCCGCAGGGTCCGAACGGTCGCTACGGGCCGGCGTCGACCTTCTCGGTGCAGGTGACCAATGCCGTCTTCACGGGCACCCTCGTCCGGGTGGCACCCGTCGCGTCGGTTCCCAGCAAGGGCACCGGCCTCACCTGGTTCGACCTCAAGAACACCGGCAACATCGCGTGGCCCCTGAACGCCGCCGTCCGGTCAGCAGTCCTCACCCGGGGCGGCTCGCCGTCGGTGACGAGCAGCTGGCTCACGGCTGATCGCCCGTCCGCGCTCCGCAGCAACCTCAGCCGTCCGGGGGCGACCGTTGTGGCCCCAGGGGAGATCGGCCGCTTCGCCTTTGCCCTGGGTGGCAACGGGCGCACGCCCCGGACCGGGTCGGAGCGCTTCGGAGTGGTGTGGCAGGGATGGCTGACGCTGCCAGGCATAGCGGCGCCCCTGCCCTACCGCGTGATCTGACCGTTGGTCTGAGGCCGGTCTGGGAGACTGGGCCGCATGACTGTTGCGATGCTCATCACGGGGGTGAAAGGACAGCTCGGCAGTGAGCTGTCGCGGCGCGCCCTGCGTGCCTCCGACATCCCGTTCGCCCGGGGCATCGACCTGCCCGAGGTCGACCTCACGGACCCGTTCGCGGTCCGTGACACGGTCGAGGAGTGGGCCAGGGTCGTCCGTAGTGACTCGCCGGGCCATCGGCTCGTGGTCGTCAACCCCGCGGCGTACACCGCGGTCGACAAGGCGGAGCAGGACGAGGAGACCGCCTACGCGGTGAATGCGGCCGCCCCGGCACTGCTCGCGGCCGCCTGCGGGTCGGTCGGCGCCCGCCTCGTGCAGATCAGCACCGACTACGTCTTCCCCGGGGACGGCACCGTCCCCTACGAACCCGATGACCCCAAGGGGCCGACCAACGCTTACGGCCGCACGAAGCTCGCTGGTGAGAGAGCGGTCCGCGAGATCCTCCCGAACGCCTCCTACGTGGTGCGCACCGCCTGGCTGTACGGCGCCGGGGGACCCAACTTCGTCAAGACGATGGCTCGACTCGAGCGCGAGCGGGAGACGCTCACCGTCATCACCGACCAGGTCGGCTCACCGACGTGGGCCGGAGACCTGGCCCAGGGCCTGCTGGCGCTGGCCCGGTCGGAGGCCCCCGCCGGCGCCTACCACGGCACCAATGAGGGCGCGACGTCCTGGAACGGCTTCGCCAAAGCGGTGTTCGAGGAGCTGGGCGCGGACCCGGAACGGGTGTTGCCCACGGACTCGGCCAGCTTCGTGACGGCAGCCGCCCGCCCGTCGTACTCGGTGCTGTCCCCAGCTGCCTGGGACGGCGCGGGGCTGCCGCCGTTCCCGGGCTGGCGCGAGGCCCTCGCCGAGGCTTTTCGCGTCGAAGGCGAGGCCTTGCGGGCCGGTTGAGGGCCGGGTTCGCCGGTGGGCTGCCGGAGTCGAGGCCGCACCAGGAGGCCCGGCAAGCACACCGACCAGCGCGGAGCGGGGCGTCAGGAAACGGTCAGCTGGCGGCAGGTGAGCAGCGGATTGCTGGTGCCTACGCCGGCGTTGATCGCGTAGACGCAGACGTTGTGGCGGCCCTTGGGCAGCGCAGTGGTGGTCGTGTACAGGAAGCCGTGCCCGGGGCCGTAGGCGGGAAAGATGCGGGCGATGTCGGGGCGCAGCAGGCTGGCAGCACTGCTGCCGACCAGAGTGCCGTCGATCCGCACGTGCACGCTGATCGGTGACCTCGTGTCGGGGTCGAGGGCCCAGCCCTGGACGGTGACCTTGCCCGCGCTGACGCGGACGGCGTCGAAGGCCCCTCGCGGCTTGTGGCTGACGGCGATGATGCGACATACCGCCTTGGCAGCCGGACCGGTGCCGACGTTCGTGACGGTCAGGCAGAGCGTGTGGTTGCCCTCCGTCGTCGGAACCGGCAGCACGGTGCTGAACCCGTGGGCGGCGCCGTCGATCGGGTAGACCCGGCCGACATCGGCGCGGCTCAGACCTGCCTGAAAGGCGGGAACAGGGACGCCGTCCAGGCTGCCCGTCACGGTCGCGGGACCGGCCTGGTCGGGCTCGATCGCCCAGCCCTTGACAGCGAGGCCGTCGGGGGTCTGCAGGAGCGAGTCGACGTTGCCGAACGGGCTGTGCCGAATGATGCCGGTCGTACAGCCCAAGGATGTGTCGGCGCCGGCGTCGACGTTGACCGCGACCGCGCAGAAGGAGTGGTTGCCGACGGGAACGGCGGCCAGGTCGGCGGTGGCGGTGTAGCCGCGGTCGTTCCCGTACGTCGGGTACCGGGCGCCGACGTCGGGGCGGGCCCCGACGGTCGCGACCGTCGGTATGGCGCGGCCGTCGACGGTGAGCGACACCCGGACCACGGCTGCGCTGTCGGGGTCGAGGGCCCAGCCGGAGGAGAGCAGAGAACCCGGGGCGAGCCTGAGCCGGTCCGCGTGCGCCAACGGGGAGTGACGCACGGACACGGTCTTGCAGCCGATGCTCGGGTTGGTCGTGCCCGGACCGACGTTGATCGCGTACGCGCAGACCGTGTGGGTGCCGTCCGCGAGCGTCAGGGCGGCGGAGAAGCCCAACTCCGGTCCCGTGCCGGGATAGGCCGTCTCGATGTCGGGACGGGACCCTCCCGCGATCGGAGCCGCCGTGAGGGCGCCGTCGACGTAGAGGTGCACCCGGATCGGGTCCGGGGTGTCCGCGTCGATCGCCCAACCCTTCACCGCCACGGTGCCCGGAATCCCGAAGCTGCTGGTCTCGAGCGCCCCGAACGGCACGTGCGGCTTGGGGAACAGCGCGAGCCAGTCGTTGCTGTTGACGATCCCGTCCGCGCTGAGCTGCTGGCTGGTCTGGAAGTCCTTGACCGCGACGGCGGTGTTCGGGCCGAAGTCGCCGTCGGCGGTGATCGCCAGCGCCTGCTGCACGACCTTGGTGGCTGCCTGGTCGGCGCTGCCCTGCTGGAGCACCGTCGCCCCGTAGGTCGCCAGCACCAGCAGGTTGGCCGGCACCCTCGCGGGGCTGACCGGCAACCCGCCAGAGGGGCCGTTGTCGACGGGGGCGACCCGGCCGGACCACCATGACGTGACCTGCTTGGCACCGTTCCAGCCGAACGAGAAGTGGACGTGGTCGGTGTGTGCGCTCACTCCGACGTAGGCCTGCCAGCCCCGGTCTGCCTGGTAGGCCTTCCAGATCTGCCTGTTCCAGATCATGTACATGATCCCGAACCGGCGGACCCGGGCTGCCTTGTTGCCGCTGGCGTCCGCGGCGAGCAGCCAGCTCAGGACGGCGTTCACCTCGGCGACCTGGTGGGCGTTGGTGACCGAGACGCCCCAGTCGAAGGCGCGACCCTCCTTGTGCTCGCTCTGGCCGCCGATGCCGCAGTCCTGCACGATCCCGAGGCTGGTCGAGTCGGTGTACGTGTCGAGCAGCAGGGTGCTGAAAGCGCGCACACCTGGCTTGGCGACCGGGTCGCAGGTGCTCTGGCCGACGTAGGGCTGGAGCACCTCTATCCCGGCCGGCAGCCTCGTGGGGGTCGCCGGCACGGGCACTCCTGCGGCCGAGGCAGCGCCGCCGGACAACGCGAGGCAGGAGGTCACACCCGCCGTGAGGAGCGCCTGAGCCCCCGCGAGGCGACGTAGACGTCGCGCCGAGGCGAAGGTGGGCACGTCGACTCCGTCCGCTCTGATCGCTTGCTTCCTGGTGGCCTCGGCCGAACGGCCACAATCCTTGAGGGGCACCCTAGGCGGTGACACGAACCTCACCGTGCGGGTCAGCTGTCCGCGTTCAGGCGGCGGACTGGTGACAGGCCGGCCCTGCCCTGGCAGACCCGGGCCGTCGTACGCGCTGTGAGGGGGGTGCTGGTGCCGGGCAGGACGACGCTGATCGTGGCCGCGTCGGCGCAGGGCGAGACCCGGGACGTCGCCACCGAGAACGACGCGCTCGTAGCCCGGCTCAACGTCAGTGCGGCGGCCGGGGCCGTCGACAGGCCGAAGCCGCCGCGGGAGTACGTCACCAGGAGGGGTTTGCCGGCCGCGTCCCGGAGGGTGACGGTCGGATAGCCCGACAGGCCGCAGTCGGGACCGGTGGTCCGCAGGACGAAGACCTGCTCGCGGTCGTGCTGCGTCACGACCGTGTCGGCATCGGTGAGGGTCAGGTCCTTCGGTGCGCAGGAGGACGCACCCGGCGCCGGTGACGTCTCGGCCCCGGGGGACGGCGAACCGGCCGCCGAGTGCGGTGTCGTGGAGGGGGTCGGCACGGGAGGTGCGGTGGTCGCAGGTGGCTCGGCGGTCACGGTCGGGTTCGGCAGGGAGGGCCCCGACGCGACCTTGGAGGTACTCGGGCTGCTGCAGGCGCTCAGCGGCCCAAGCACGACTCCCAAGACCAGCAGCTGCAGCGCACGGTGCCGGCTCGGTGGGGTCGGGCGGCAGCGGGTGGACATGAGCGACCGTAGCCCGCACCGACCCGTCGTCCGGGGACGACGCTGCCGTCGCCACTATGATCAGGCGGTGCCCGTGCCCAGGTCCCCGCGCCGGAGGAGGTCGATCTCGTCAGCATGACGACCCCCAAGTACGACACCGAGGTCGACGTCTCCAACGAGAACATGAGCCAGACGCTGCTCGCGTTGCTCGTCGGTGAGGACCAGGCGGTGCTCGACGTCGGGTGCGCGACGGGCTACACGGCGTCGGTGCTGCGCGCCCGCGGGTGCCGGGTCGACGGGATCGAGTACGACGCCTCCGTGGCCGAGCAGGCAGCCAAGCAGGTGGACCGGCTCGAGGTGGGCGACGTCCAGGCCATGGACCTGGTCGCCCTGTTCGGGGCCGGCTCCTACGACGCGATCGTGTTCGGTGACGTGCTGGAGCACCTGACGCAGGCTGAGGCGGTCCTGCGGGCCTGCCGACCGCTGCTCAGGCCCGGTGGGGCGATCGTGGCGAGCATCCCCAATGTCGCCCACGGGGCGGTCAGGTTGGCGCTGTTGCAGGGCCGCTTCGACTACACCTCCACCGGCCTGTTGGACGAGACGCACGTGCGCTTCTTCACCCGAGAGTCCGTGTTGTCCCTGTTCGCGGCCGCCGGCTACGCGGTCGTGGATGTGCGCCGCACGAGCCTGGGCGTGTTCGAGACGGAGGTCGACGTCTCCGAGGGGGACTACCCCGTCGAGGTCGTCGACCTGGTGCTCGCCCAGCCGGAGGCGACCACCTACCAGTTCGTGGTCCGGGCCGTCCCGGTGGACGAGGCCGATCCGAAGGTCGTACAGGCCCTCACCAGGGCGGAGGCCGTCCGCGCTGCGCACCTGGTGCCTGAGGTGGCTGCCATGGCCGACCGCGTCGCCACGACGACGCTGCCGGTGGTCCCGAGCGCCCGCGTCGGGCTCTGGGGCAGCTGGGACCTCGATGACCTGACACAGGCCCTGGTCGGCCGGGTGGTCTCCGCCGAGCTGGCCCGCCGGCTGCCCGGGGTTCTGCTGCGCTTCGCCGCCCCTTACGGCCCGCTCGGGGGCGCCCGGACAGGGCTCGGCGAGCCGGTCGAGGAGCTCGGTCCGGTGGGGACCGTCCGTTCCCGGGCGCTGGCGCGGGGTCTCGACGCGGTGCTTGTCGTCGGGCCGGTCGACGCCGACGCCGACGTCCTGGCGGCCCGCTACGCCCGCCCCGCGCGCAGGGACGACCCCACCCGGCACCTGCTGAGCGGGCCCGCCGACCTGCCCGTCCTGTGGGGGCCGGTGTCCTTTGACAACGCGCCGACCTGCGCCGTGGCTCCGGGATCGGTCCCCGGTGGCCCGAGTCGCCCGCTGCCCGACCCGGCCGTCCTGGCCCCCCGGGTGGTCCCACTGGAGGTCGCCGAGCGACGCACCGCCTACCTGCGCTCGGCGGGGTGGCTGGCCAGCAGCCCGCGCGTCGTGGCGGTGCATCTCACCGGTGGGACGGACCCGCAGCCGGTCCTGGATGCCCTGCGCCCCCTGCTTGCGGACGACCCTGGCCTGTCGGTCGTGGCCCTGGAGCTCGAGACGAGCCGCGGGGACGCCGGTCCGGCCAACGAGGTCACGACGGCCCTGCACCTGCGGTCCCTGCTCTGCCCGGTCGACGCCGGCGTCGACAGCGCCGTTGCGGTCCTCGCCACGTCCAAGGTGGTCATCTCGACCTCGCCGGCCGCCCGCGCCGCCGCGCAGGCCTACGGCGTACCGGCACTGGAGCCGACGCTCACGGCGCTGGCGGGGCTCGCCGACCTGCTGGCGGCCAAACCGTCCCGCAAGCGCGTCGTGACCGACCAGGTGCGTCAAGACCAGGCGGCCCTGGACGCCTGGTTCGAGGAGGTCGCCGAGCAGGTACGCAAAGCCGTGGCCCCAGCCGAGGACAGAGCCGTGCTCACCTCGACCGAGCGCTACGCGGCGATGGAGCGGGCCCACGCCGCGATGCGCACCAGGACCTCCACCGAAGTCCTGCACGCCGCGGAGTCGGTGCCGGTGCCCGAGGCCCCCCCCGAGGACCTGGGCGCGGAGGTCGACCGCCTCAAGGCCGAGCTCCGTGCCGTCATGAGCACCCGCACCATGCGCACGCTGGCCCCGGCCCGCACCTTCTACTCGCGCCTGCGGGCGCGCCTCCGGTGACGTCCCTGCCACGGGTGAGTGTCGTGCTGCTCGATCTGACGGGAAGCGTGGCCGTCGATGTCACCGTCGACGTCGCCGCGGATGTCGATGCCGTCGTCCGGCCTGCCTCCCTGGCCGGCCCCGGGGATCTGGTGGTGCCCGACGGGGCCCCGGGTGCTGTTGCCCTTCAGCGGGCCCTTGACGCCGGCCACGGGGACGTCGTGGTCGTGACCACGTCCGCCCTGCCCGCGGGCACCCGGGCCCGCGTTGCGCGGGCCTTCGCCGGCACGGCGCTGGACCTTGGAGCCCCCGAGGGCCAGCTGTGGCTGGCCGCGCCGGCGCGGTCCCTGGTGTCCGACGCTGCGCTGGGTCTGCACGAGGCCGCGGCCGCGCTCGCCCCCACCAGCCTGCGGGCACCGGTACCCGGCGAGCGGTTCCTCGTCCTGGTGGACCGCGTCCCGGATGTCGCGCCCCGTTGGGACCGGCCCGAGACCGAACTGCTCCGGGCCCTCGTGGCCCTGTGGCCGGAGGTCCCACTGGTCCTGGCCAGTAGTGAGCAGGCCCGCCCCACGGCCACGGCCGCGTGGCAGGCGCTTGGCGTCGAGGTGGTCGCCGACTGTCCACCCTGGGACACGTGGTTCCACGAGAACCGGCTGAGCTTCTCCACCGTGTTCAGCATCGGCATCCGCACGGAGCACCGCTTCGCCCCGCTCGTGGACCGACACCTGCCCTCGGCAGCCCGGGTGGTGCTGGCGCATGCGCTGGACTCGCGGCGGGTGCTGGCCATGGAGCCCGCCCTCGTCGTGCGCGAGGAGGTCCGTGGGCTGCACGGGCTCGCCGGGCTGCTGCGCGAGCGGGTGGCGACCTCGCTGGACCGGGCCGACCTGGTGCTCGCCGCCACGAACGACGACCGGCGCCAGGTGCAGGGGCTGTTCCCGACCAAGGCCGTCGTGGTCCTGCCTGACGCCCTCGCCGGGTGCCGGGCCACCGACGGGGCGCGGGCGGACCTGGTCGTGCTCGCGTCCCCCGGTGCGGACGTCCTGGCCGCCCACGAGGACGCCGCAGTGCTCGCGGTCCGGGAGGTGCTTCCCGTCGTCCGTGCCCTCCAGCCCGGCATCCGCCTGCGGGTCCTCGCCGACAACCCCAGCCCGCTGGTCCTGCTGCTTGCCGACGAGCCAGGAGTAGTCGTGGAGCCGCTCGGTCCCGACCCCTTGGGTGCGGTGGCCGCGGCCAAGGCTTGCCTGGCCCCCTACGCCCATGGTGACGGAGCCCGGCTCGCGCTGTCGCTCGCTGCCGCGGCGGGCACCCCCGTGCTCGCCCTGCCGCACGAGGCCACCGCCCTGGACCTGGCCGAGACCTGGCCCGCGGTCATCTGCCCCGACCCTGCCTCGATGGGCCTGCGGGCCGTGCAGCTGCTCACCGACGACGCGATGTGGGAGCAGGCCCGCGCCGCCATCGAGGTCCGGGCCGACCGCGGGGGCCGGGCCGCCTACCGCCGGGTCCTCGTCCTCGCCCTCGCCGAGCTCGGTATCGCTCCGCCGGCCAGCGCCCACCTGCTCCCCGATGGCGACCTGGCCCCGGTCGGCGCTCCCGCCGCCGCCCCCCCACCCCCGATGGTCGCCATCGCGCTGGCGGCCCGACAGGCCCTGGTGGTGGCTGCACCTCGTAACTGGCGCACCACGGACGAGCAGTACGCCATCTGGCGTCGTACCCACGCACCGTCACCCGAGCGGCTGGGCCGCCTCGCGGTCCGGGTCGCCGAGCTCGTCGACCCGCCACTGATCAGCGTCCTCGTGCCGACCTGGAACAGCGAGCCCTCGGTCCTCGCCGACACGCTGCAATCCGTGGTTGACCAGGTCTACCCGTACTGGGAGCTGTGCATCGCCGATGACTGCTCGTCGAACGCCGACACCCGGCAGGCGCTGCAGGAATGGGCCGCTCGCGAGCCACGCATCCGGCTGGTCCTCCTCGCACAGAACCAGGGGATCAGCGGCGCGACCAACGCCGCGCTGGCCCAGGCGCGGGGAGCGTTCGTCGCGCTGCTCGACCACGACGACCTGCTCAAGCCGCACGCCCTCGCGGAGGTCGCCCTTCGCCTCGCGGCCGACCCGATGCTCGACATCGTCTACACCGACGAGGACAAGATGGACGAGGGCGGCCGGCTCGTCTCGCCGTTCTTCAAGCCCGCCTGGTCCCCGGAGCACCTCACCTCACGCAACTACGTCACGCACCTCACGGTGGCGCGCACGTCGCTGGTGGCCGGGCTCGGCGGCTTGCGGACCGGCTTCGACGGCTCCCAGGACCACGACCTGCTGTTGCGTCTGGCCGAGTGCACCGACCGGGTCGCGCATGTCGCCGAGCCGCTGTACACCTGGCGCCTGGTCCCCGGGTCGACCGCTGCTGTCGTCGACGCCAAGCCCTACGCGTTCGAGGCGTCCAAGAAGGCGCTGGCCGAGGCGCTCACCCGCCGGGGCTACACCGGCCAGGCCGTGGACGGCCTGCTGCCCAGCACGTACCGGCTGCAGTACGACGTGGTCGGTACGCCGAAGGTCACCATCATCATCCCGACCCGCAACGGTGAGGGGCTGCTGAGGCGGGCGATCGACAGTGTCCGCGAGAAGAGCACCTACACCAACTACGAGTTCCTCATCGTCGACAACGAGAGCGACGACCCGGGTTCCCTGTCCTACCTCGCGACCTACGGCGGCCGGGTCCTGCGCTACCCGCACCGGTTCAACTACGCCCGCATGATGAACCTCGCGGCGTGGGCAGCGGACGGCGACCTGCTGCTGTTCCTGAACAACGACACAGAGGTCATCGACCCGGGCTGGATCGAGGCGTTGGTCGAGCACGCCCAGCGGCCCGAGGTCGGTGCCGTCGGCTGCCGGCTGTACTACCCCGACGACCGCCCGCAGCACGAGGGCGTCATCGTCAACTATTCGGCCGGCGCGGCGGGCAACGTCGACCACCAGGGCTGGTGGGGCTTCGGTGACGTGGTGCGTGACGTCACGGCGGTGACCGGCGCGGTGACGATGATGCGCCCGTCGGTGTTCCACGAGATCGGCGGCTTCGAGGAACGACTGCGGATCGCGTTCAACGACGTCGACCTCTGCTTGCGCGTCCGCCAGGCCGGGTACCGCGTCGTCTACACGCCTTACGCGACGCTGTACCACCACGAGTCCGCGACCCGCGGCTACAAGCCGCACCTGGAGGACGACGCCTTCTTCGACAACCGGTGGGCGCCGCGCTCGGAGCAGTTCCATGACCCGTTCTACAACATCAACCTCGACCGGTCCCGGCCGTTCGCCATCGCAGGAGACCAGACGTGAGCGTCGTGAGCGAGCTCTCCGCCTCGCGGGAGCTGCTGGCCAACCTGACCCAGCGCGAGCTGAAGGGCAAGTACAAGGGGTCGGTGCTGGGCTGGGGCTGGTCCCTGCTCAACCCCCTCGCGACGATGGTCGTGTTCAGCTTCGTGTTCAGCTTCGTGCTCCGCGTGCCCGTGACGGTCGGCGAGCGCACCGGCATCAAGGTCTTCGCGCTCTGGCTGCTCTGCGGGCTGCTGGTCTGGAACCTCATCAGCAACGGCATGACAGCCGGCATCGCGTCGCTGACGGCCAACGACAACCTGATCAAGAAGGTCTGGTTTCCCCGCGAGACCCTCGTACTGTCGACGGTGTTCGCCCTCGTCGTCACGCTCGGCATCGAGCTGGTCGTGCTGTCGGTGGCGCTGGCCTTCTATGGCAACGTCGTGCTGCTCTGGCTGCCGATCGTGTTGCTCCTCGTCCTGCTGCTCACGCTGTTCGTGACCGGGCTGGCGCTGGCGCTGTCGGTCGCCAACGTCTACTTCCGGGACCTGCAGTACCTCGTCAGCATCGGCCTGCAGATCTGGTTCTACGCAACGCCCGTCATCTACCCGTCGTCGCTGGTGAAGGCCCAACAGGCGACTCAGGTGCTCGGGGTCAGCATCTGGACGCTGTACCAGCTCAATCCCGCCTTCACCTTCGTGGAGGCCTTCCGCGACTGCCTGTACGACGAGCGGGTGCCCAGCGTCGGCCGGTTCGCCTACCTGGTGGTCTGGTCGCTCGGCACGCTCGTCGTGGGTTACGTCGTCTTCCGGCGGTACGAGGGCCGGCTGGCGGAGGAACTGTGACGGACGCCGCGATCACGGTGGACGATGTCGGCAAGCGCTTCCGGATCTACCACGAACGCAACCAGTCGGTGAAGGCCGCCGTCATGCGCAGGGGCCGCGCCACGTACGAGGACTTCTGGGCGCTCCGCAATGTGTCGCTCGAGATCCCGACCGGCTCGACCTTCGGGTTGATCGGCAAGAACGGCTCCGGCAAGTCGACCCTGCTCAAGTGCATCGCGAAGATCCTGCGGCCGGACGAGGGCAGCATCTCCTCGGTCGGCAAGATGGCGGCGTTGCTCGAGCTCGGCTCCGGCTTCCACCCGGAGCTCTCGGGCCGCGAGAACATCTTCCTCAACGGCTCGATCCTCGGGTTGTCCAAGAGCACGCTCGCCGCCAAGTTCGACGAGATCGTCGACTTCGCCGGGCTCGAGCAGTTCATCGACACGCCGGTGAAGAACTACTCCAGCGGCATGTACGTCAAGCTCGGCTTCTCCGTCGCCATCAACGTCGACCCCGACGTGCTGCTCGTCGACGAGGTCCTCGCCGTGGGGGACTCGAGCTTCCAGCGCAAGTGCCTGGAGAAGTTCGCAGAGTTCCGGCGGGCAGGGAAGACCGTCGTCATCGTCAGCCACGACTCCGGCTCCATGAAGAACATGTGCGACGAGGTCGCGTGGCTGGAGAAGGGCGTCGTCACCCGAACGGGCAGTCCCGTCGACATCGTCGAGGAGTACGAGGACGACAGCCACGAGGAGCGGATCGAGAGCACCGACGGCAGTACCCGCTGGGGATCCGGGGAGGCCATCATCGAGAAGATGGAGCTCATCGGTGCCGATGGCACCGTACGCAACCGCTTCCGCTGCGGTGAGCAGGTCACCATCCGTATGCACTACCGGTTCGACCAGCCGATCGATAAGCCGGTCTTCGGCTATGCCATCGAGTCCCTCGACGGCGTGTACCTGTGGGCGCACCACTCCAAGCACGGCCAGTACGTCCCGGACCAGCTCGACGGCCGTGGCACCGTCGACCTGGTGCTCCCGCGGCTCGCCCTCCAACCCGGCACCTTCGACCTCACCTCCTCGATCGTGGACAACCAGCTGACGCACCAGTACGACTTCTGGAAGCACGTCCTTCGCTTCGACGTCGAGCACGCCGGTCACGTCGAGTCGGGCGGTTACGTCTCCCTGAACGGCCGATGGGGCAACCTCCAGCCCGCCGCCGGCCAGATGCCGACGCTCCACCTCGGCTGACCTGCCGGCACGTCGGGTGGGCCGCGAACGACTTACCTGGCGACGGGTCGGCGAACGTCCCTGATCAAGGTGCTGAACGTCCCTGCGATCGTGACGACCAGGCCGATCATCACCAGCACGACCAGAGCCGGTGGCCAGGCCGACCAGGCAAGGAGGTTGTGAAGGCCACCGAAAACGTCACCACTTTCGGGCAGCCAGTAGACGCCGAAGGTCAGCCAGATCCCGAGCAGCTGCATGAGGCCGGCAGCCCCCAGCACCCCGAGCGGCAGCCAGCGCTGACGCCTGCCGAGCAGCTGTCCGACTCCGCCTACGGCGAGGACCGCCAAGCCGGGCACGCCGGCGTACAGGTAACGACCCTGAAGGCCGGCCGGACGGATGACCTGGGACCACACCGTCCAGGACCCCTTCGCGAGGATCGCGACCAGGCACACCAGAGGAAGCGACAGGAGCAGCGAGTCAGCCAGCCTGGGCCGCCGGGTGATGAGGGTCAGGGCGACGCCGACCAGGACGAGGAGGCTGGCCAGGGTGGTCGCAACGCTCAGCACGTGCGGCAGGTTGACCGATCCGGGCTCGCTCCAGAACCGCTGGTTGACCAGCCGCGTGAACTCGCCGAGCCAGCGGGAGCCGGTGCTGTGAAAGGTCGTGTGGCGCACCAGGTGCGGCTGGGCGAGGGTGCGCCCGTCGGGCTGGAACGTGCCGTAGAGGACGCGGTTCCGCACCCACCACCAACCGCCCAGGCAGAACGCCACGCCCATCGCCAACGCCCCAGCGGGGAGCGCCCGGCGCAGCGAGGTCCGGCGGGCCGCGACCAGGTAACCCAGCCCCATCGTCAGTGGCAGGTAGAGCGCAAGGCCCTTCGTGAGCAGCGCCAGCCCGGCAAGCACTCCGAGCGTCCCGCCGGTGCGCAGCCGCACGTCGCCGCGGGCCACCGAGGCCGTGAGTAGGGTCGTGCCCGCGAGCAGCGGGATGAGCAGGTTGTCGTTGTTGACCGAGCTTCCGATGTGGTAGATCCCAGGCACAGCCAGCAGGACGGCGGCAGCGGCCACCGAGACGGCCGTCGACAGGCCGACTTTGCGGGCCAGCAGGTACATCAGCAGGGGCAGCGGCAACATCAGCAAGCCGTTGAGAAACCTATACAGGGCGACGATCCGGTCGAACGGCTGGTCCTGCCAGTGCGGTACGACCGACAGGACCGGCGCCATCAGGTAATAGTAGAGCGGCGGGTGCTGCACGAGCTGGTTGGGCACCAGAGTGGCGGGCGGGCCCTTGGAGCTGGCGAAGGGGGTCGCGCCGCCTGCTTGCTGGTAGCTGCGGCGGTCGCCCCGCTTCGGAGCTTTCGACGCCGACAGGATCGCGCGGTCGGGGATCCGGCCGGTGGTGACGAAGCCTCCCGCGTACACACCGCGGGAGAGCAGCCGGCCGCCGGGCGCCGGCCAGGGGATGGCGTCACCGCTGTGCGCGGCGATGATGAGGTCCATGTGGAACGGCTCGTCCGGTGACCGGTAGTTGGGGAACAGCACCGTGAACACCAGCAACAGCAGGGCATGCAGCACCAGCAGCCGCCGCAGCGACAGCGGCAGACTTTTCCAGCGTCGCAGCCGGACTGTGACCGGGGGTCCCACGTCGGCGGGCCGCTCCTCCTCGTCGGACGGAACGGCGGTGGGGACCTCGGTCATCTCTGGAGGCTACCGGCACAGGTTGCTGGAGCGGGGCCACGCGTCGGGCGGCACCTACCGGCGCCGCGTGGCCCCTTGACGGGTGCTTCGCCCGAGGGCCACCTCCGCCGGTCGACGGCGACCAGTCCCCCGCACAGCAGCAGCGCCAAGGCGGTTACGGCCGCCCCCGTTCGTTGTCCGGGCGGGTCGAAAGACAGGCGCACGACGTGCCGCCCGCCGGGGACGGCTACCGCGACCATGGCGTGGTCGGCGGGGAGCAGGGTGCCTACCTTGCCGTCCACCGTCACCGACCAGCCCGGTACCTGGAGGCCGTCGGCGACCACCATGTAGCCGTTGCCGGCGGCGGTGACAATGCTCTGGACGACGTCGCCGGAGTCCTCGGTGACCACGATGCTCGCCGGCTTGCCCGAGGGCGCCGGAGCGCTGGACGCGAGCACGACCGTGGTGGGGTCGACGCCGGCCGTGAGGGCCGCGAGCCGGGCGTTGCCGGTCGGTAGCACCCTCGCGCTGCTTGCCCAACGGATGCGGGCCAGGGCGGACTGGCGCTGGAACAGGATGGTGCCCGCATCGCTGTAGACCAGCGACAGGTGGTCCGGCCTCGGGGCGACGGCCTGGCAGAGCAGCTGACCGGCCTCGGTGGCCAGGGAGGCGGTTGCGGTCCCTCCGGTGAGGCTAAGCGTCAGCCGGGCCGAGCCGGTCAGGTCCTCCGCGGCCATCGGAATCGTGACGACGGTCCCCGCCGCGACGCCCGGACCCAGGTAGCGTGCTCCGGTCACGATGCGGGCGCCCGAGGTGAGGGTCAGGTGCGCGGTCAGTCCGCTGGCCGAGGCCGTCCGCACGGCTGACACCATCCTGACCTGGACTCCTCGCAGCGGCTGGGCCGGCAGGTCGCAGGACAGCTGCCCTCCCGCGGGCAGTGGCGCTGACGCGTCCCCGGGCCGCAGTGCGGCGTCAGCGCCGGGTAGCAGGCCGGGATCGAACGCGTAGTACTTCACCGCCATCCGGTCCAGGATCGGCTCGCTGCCGACGACCTGCGGGGTCACACTCGCCGGGAAGGCGTAGCTGGTAGGGCTCTGCCGCGTCCTCGGGTCGACACTGCGCAGCAGTTCGCTCCAGCTCGGCGTGAGGAACGTGTGGCCGGTTGCGACCCGGAGACCGTAGTAGAGCGCCGTGGGGGAGTAGAGCGTCCCTCCCGAACCGTCGAACCGGTCGTGGCCCTCGTGGGCCGCGAGGAACCGGTGGGCCCCCGTGACGGGGTAGAAGTCCGCGAGGTCGTTCGAGGGCAGGAACGCGTGGAAGAACGCCACGCCCTGGGCGAGGGTGAGCCCGACGGCCAGGACTGCGGCGGCGCCGCGGACCCACGCGCCGGCCCGCCAGGCCCAGGTTGCGGCCAGCAGTGTCACGGCGATGATCGCGACCGGAATCTGCAGCGCGTCGGTGCGCAGCAGTTGCCAGCTGGCCAGGCGGCTGGTGTGCCCGAAGGTCGAGGTGACCTCGAGACAGCACAGGATGGCGACCAGCCAGACGCTGACGAACCACCCGGCTGCGACGGCCCGGCGTCGCTTCTCCGGGCGGGTGACTCGGTGGGCCGGGGACCGCCCCTGCAGCACCAGGTCGAGTCCGTACGCCGCCAGCACCGCGACGAGGAAGCCGAGCTCGGCCCGGACGCGCCCGATCAGATTGTTGGAGAAGATGGGCAGGTGGCTGGCGAGCCCGAGGACGGTGGTGCTTCCCCAGCCGAGCAGCAGCACGACTGCCAGGGCTGCCGCGAAGTAGCTCACCGCCGCCCTGTCCTGGACCCCCCGCCTGCGCCACAGCACGGTGCTCACGGTGAGGATCGCCAGCGTGAGGGCGGCCGCACCGACAAAGGCGATGAGCTCGACGGAGTTGACGCCGAGCGAGAACACCCCGTTGATGCAGGACCCGTAGCTCGTCGGGGCAACGGTCGTCAGGAGTCCGGAGAACGGCAGCGGGACCTTGCCCACCCCGGTGCGCACGGAGAAGTCGCGGGTGCCAATGAAGTGTACGAACGGCAGCAGCTGGAGGGCGGCAAGCGTCCCGCCCAGGGCCAGGGCGAGCCCGCCGAGGCCGAGGGTGCGGGCAACATGCATCCTTCGGCCGCTGGCCACGGCGATGGCCCTGACGAGCAGGTATGCAGCCGCCAGGTACAGCGTGTAGCCCGTCACGGCCGGGAAGCCGGCGAGCAGCATGCTGGCGATGACGGCTGCCACCAGCACGACGTCGCCGGGGCGACGGCGCTGCAGTAGCCGCTCGATCGTCCAGAACAGGGCCGGGATCCAGGCCGCCGTGCGGGTCTGCGGCCAGTTGCTCCAGACGACCATGAAGCCCGACGTCACGAAGACCATGCCGGCGAGCGAGGAGGCCAGGCGGCTGCGGTCGAGGCGACGCAGGAACAGGTACATCCCGCCGATGCCGACGACCAGCTCCAGCAGCTTCACGAACGCCGGGGCGAGCCACAGAGGCAGCACCCAGTAGGGCAGCGAGAGCGGGCTCAGCATCGCGTAGTCGGGGTTGCTGCCGATGGCCGCACCGCCCGAGGTGAGGCTCTGCCAGTTCGGCAGGTGGCCTGAGAAGACCTGGTTGCGCAGGTACGCGGTGCCGGGCAGGACCGCGTCGATGGTGTCGGTCGAGCAGTACTGATGACCCGGCGCGTCGATCCCCTGGAACGCCTGCCATGGCATGTGTCGGGTCAGCAGGCTGACCGAGAGCAACGTCCCGTGCCCGACCAGTGCCGGGCCGATCGTGAGGACGACCAGCAGCAGGGGTGCGACCAGCGCGGCCACGTCCTGCCATCGCCGAGCGGCCACAAAGGTAAGAGGACCACCGCTGGACTTCACGTCAGGGACTACTCCGAGGTCAGGCGACACGGCCGCCTTTACCCTAGCGTGGGGCGGGCCTGCGACCGGCTACAGGCGCGGCCCAGGACACCGAGGCGCCCGGACAAGGGCACTACTGTCGTGGCACGTTGACAGCACCGAATCCCACGAGAGCAGTGCCGACCCCCGTGCCCGTCGTCCCCCTCCGCATCGTCGTCGTCAGTGCGCACTACCCACCGGACTTCGTCAGCGGGGGGACGCTGGTTCCCCAGCGGCAGGCCCGTGCGCTCCGGAGCCGCAGCCATGACGTACGCGTCTATGCGGGGTCGTTGTCCGTCGCCGCGCCCGTCGACGAGGTGGACGAGACGGGGCTCCCGATCCGGTGGGTCCCCGTGTCTGACGGCATCGGGTGGAGCTCACCGCTCAATACCGCCAACCCGCGCGTGACCGCCGACTTCGCGGCGTGGCTGGCTGAGGTACAGCCCGACGTGGTCCACCTGCACTCGCTGCAGGCGATGGGCGCTGACCTGGTCGCGGTCGCCCGCGCGGCCGGGGCCCGCACCGTTGTGACCATGCACGACTTCTGGTGGTCGTGCGGGCGACAGTTCCTGGTGGACAAGGGCTTGCAGCCCTGCAGCCTGGTCGTCCAGGCCGGGGTCTGCGGGTGCGAGGTCGACCGGCCGTGGCTCGATACCCGTAACGCGCAACTCGCCCAGGCCCTCGCCCACGCAGACGTGGTGTGCGTCCCGTCCGCCATCGCCCGCGACGTCGCGGCAGCCAACGGGCTCGCCCCGCGTGCCCTCGTGGTGGACGAGAACGGGGTACCGGCACAGCGGGTGGAACGATGCGCACCGTCGGAGGGTCCGGTCCGGTTCCTGTTCGCCGGTGGCCCCAACCCGCTCAAGGGCGTCGACGTGCTGCTCGAGGCTGCGCGTCTGCTGTCTCCAGGTGGCTGGAGCCTCACGACCTACGGCGCCGAGGAGCGCGCGCCGCACCCGGGGCCGGTGGTCTTCGCCCCCTCGTACGACCCCACCGACCTGGCCGCGGTGCTGCACGCCCACGATGTCCTGGTCGTCCCGTCGCTGATGCGGGAGTCGTTCTCCATCCTCACCAGGGAGGCGCTGCTGCACGGCCTCACGGTTATCACGAGCGACTCGCTCGGCCCCGAGGAGGTCGTGGTCCATGGCGTCAACGGCCTGGTCGTCACCACCGGCCGGGCGGCTGACCTGGCCGACGCGATGCGGACGCTCGTCCAGGACCGGGCGCTGCTGAACCGGCTGAGGACGGCTCCCGTCCCGGTGGTCCGATCCCTCGAGGACCAGGTCTGCGGCCTGGAGGTGCTCTACACGCAAGAGCTCCCGCCCGCGTCGGCGTCCACGGTCAGGGACGTCCTGTTCGTGTGCGGCATCGAGGGCGCGCCGCTGCGCTACCGAGCCCGGCTGCCCGCGGAAGCCCTTGCCCTGCGGGGGATCCGCAGCGAGGTGCGCCACTACCGCGACCCTGAGCTGACGGAGCTGACCCAGCGGGCGGACGCCGTCGTGATGTACCGGGTCCCTGCCACGCCGCAGGTGCTGGCCCTCATCGCCCAGGTGCCGGAGCACGTACCGGTGCTGTTCGACGTCGACGACCTCATCGTCGACCCGTCGCTGGCCGAGGAGATCCCCGCTCTGCGCGTCCTGCCCGAGTCGGAGGCGGCCGTCTGGGTGCAGGGCATCCACCGCTACCGCACCACGCTGGAGGCGTGTGACGGCTACGTCGGGAGCACCGCCCTGCTGTGCGACCACATCGGGGCCCTGACGGGGCTGCCGACCTATCGGTTCTCCAACGGGGTCGGGCTGGTCACGGCCCGTCGCTCCGACGCCGCGTTGCGAAGGGAGCGACGACCCGGACCCTTGCGGGTGGGTTACCTGTCCGGCAGCACCACCCATGACCGCGACTGGCTGGTCGTGGAAGCTGCTGTCCTGGAGGCCCTCGACCGTCACCCCGAGGCCGAGCTGTGGCTCGTCGGGCACCTGACGCCGACCGCCGCGGTCGAGGCTCTCGGCCGGCGGCTGCACCGGCTGCCGCACCGGGACTGGCGTGACCTGCCCGACCTGCTCCGCGACCTCGACGTGAACCTCGCCCCCCTCGAGCGCGACCTCGGTCAAGGTGGCCGGTTCAACGAGGCGAAAAGCGCCATCAAGGTGCTGGAGGCGGCCCTGGTCCAGACCCCCAGCGTGGCGTCACCGACTCAGCCGTTCCGCGAGGCTGTCCAACACGGCGTGAACGGGTTGCTCGCCGACAGCCATGACGAGTGGGTGCAGGCCCTGGACTCCCTGCTCGCCTCGCCCTCGCTGCGCGGCCGGCTGGGGGGGCGGGCGCGCCGGGACGCGCTGCTCCGGCTGTCACCGCATCTGCAGGGCCTGCGGTATGCCGCTCTGCTCGAGCAGGCCAGGCTCACCGGGCGGGTGACCCGGGACACTGGGTGGGTCCCGGTCACCCTCGACGAGCCCGCGATCCGGGGCCAGCTTGAGCCGTACACGGCGGAGCCCGTGCCCGGACTGAGGCGCGTCGAGGTCTCCCGCGAGAAGGCAGCCGCCTTCGCGTTCCAGCTCCGTGCCGCGCACGCCCGCGGCGGCGTCACCGGGCTCGCGCGGGCCGCGGGACGTCGCCTGCGCGGGCGCCTGCGCTGAGCCGTCGGTCGCGCCTGCAACCGGTCCTATGCTGGGCGGATGCGTCGGCCCGGGGACTCGCGTCGACGCGTTCTGGTCGTCACGTCGGACAGCTTCGGTGCGCGGATGGCGGGCCCTGCGATTCGCTGCCTGAAGATTGCCGCGGCGTTGGCCGCCGATGGCGGCGTTGAGGTGGGCGCCGACGTCCACGTGCTGTCGCTGGCACCGACCTGCGAGCTGTCCGACGAGCGCTTCGCGATCCGGCGTACGGATCTGGCCGGCCTGGCACGGGAGGGTGCGGACTGCGACGTGCTCGTGCTCCAGGGCGACGTCCTCCAGCGCTGTCCCGCCCTCAAGGACAGCAAGGCCGTGATGGTCTGCGACCTCTACGACCCGTTTCACCTCGAGCAGCTGGAGCAGGCCCGGGACCTGCCGGAGCGGACCCGCCGCGACGTCGTCCGCCTCGCCACGATCGCCCTGAACGACCAGCTGCTGCGAGGGGATTTCTTCCTCTGCGCGTCGGACAAGCAGCGCGACTTCTGGCTCGGTGCCCTCGCATCGTTGGGCCGGGTGAACCCCGTGACGTACGACCAGGACCCGACGCTGCGGCGGCTCATCGACGTGGCGCCCTTCGGTATCGACGCGGCGCTACCGGTCCACCGCAGCCCGGTGGCCAAGGGCGTGCTGGCGGGTATCCCGCCGGACGCGGAGCTGCTGCTCTGGGGCGGCGGTGTCTACAACTGGTTCGACCCGGTCTCGCTCGTCGAGGCGGTGCACCTGCTGCGCGAGCGGCGGCCGCAGCTGAGGCTGCTGTTCCTGGGCATGCGTCACCCCAACGCCGACGTCCCGGAGATGAGCGTTGCCCGGGCCCTGCGCCGGCGGTGCGACGAGCTGGACCTGACCGGCACGGTCGTGCACTTCAACGAGCAGTGGGTCGCCTACGAGGACCGGGCGAACTGGCTGCTCGAGAGTGACGTCGGGGTGACCACGCACCTGGACCACGTCGAGACCGCCTTCTCGTTCCGCACCCGGGTCCTCGACTACCTGTGGGCGGGCCTGCCGGTCATCACCACGGCCGGGGACACCCTGGCTGACCTCGTCGAGACCCACGGGTTGGGGCTGACGGTCCCGGCCGGTGACGTCGCCGCGCTGGCCGAGGCGATCGACCGGCTCGTGGGTGACCCCGCGTTGCGGGACTCCTGCCGCGCGGCCGTCGCCGTGCTGGCACCTGAGCTGACCTGGGACGTCGCGCTGCTCCCGCTGGTCGACTTCTGCCGCGCCCCCGTCTACGCCGCGGACCGCGTGGACAACCAGGTCGTCGCGGGCAACAAGCAGCCCCTACGTGACCCGAGGTCCGGCACCCGGCAGGTGCGAAACGACCTGTGGAAGGCGGTCGAGGTCCTGCGCAGCGAGGGACCGGGGGCGGTCGCGGGTCGCTGGGCTTCGCGCGCCCGGCGCTAGCCGGCAGGGACCGTCAGCACCGCACGGGACCGGCTCAGCAACGCCCTCGCCTGACGACGGTCCACGACCGTGAGCTGCTCGATCGCCCGGCGACCGCGCACGGCGGCGGGCAGGCCGGCAGCAGCACTCGCGTGCGCCCGAAGCGTCACCGTCAGCTGACCACGCCGGGCGGCCCCACCGAGGCCCTTGACCTGCCAGAGCAGCAGCCGCAGCAGGACGCCGGGCGGGGCACACCTGATCACCAGCCACCACAGGTTGCGCGTGTTGTGGAACTGCTGGAAGTTCGGGATGCGGGAGCTGGTCGCGGAGACGGCGTGCCGGACGACCGCCCGCGGGGCGTAGTGGATCTGCCAGCCGGCGAGTCGGGCTCGCAGCCCCAGGTCGAGGTCCTCGAAGTAGGCGAAGAACTCCTCGGCGAACACGCCCACCTGGTCCAACGCCTCGCGCCGCCACAGGCAGGCGCCGCCACACGCGCTGGTCACCTCGAGGTCGGCGTCGTACCTGCCGTCGTCGGGTTCGTCCCGGCCGCGCTGTACGGGGAGCCCCCACCGGGTGAGGAAGTCGCCGGTGTCCTGGAGCCGCCCGTCGTGGCCGAGGACCTTGGCCGTGACCGCCGCGACCCGCGGCCCGGCCAGGGCGTCCGCACGCAGGAGCTCCTCGAGGAAGGTGACGTCTGCCTCGGCGTCGTTGTTGAGCAGCACCAGCCGTTCCCCGGTCGCCGCGGCGAGGCCGGCGTTGACCCCACCCGCGAAGCCGTGGTTGACGGCCAGGTGTACGACGCGGACCGCGGGCCAGTCCCGCCGCAGCTCTTCCCGCGTGCCGTCGACCGAGCCGTTGTCCACGACCACGATCTCGTCGGCAGGGCGGCTCTGCCGGGACAGGGACTGCAGGCACATCCGCAGGACGTCCAGGCCGTCCCACGTCGGGATGATGACCGAGACGGTCGTCACGGGTCCAGCCGGGGGAGCTGTGCTCGCTGGACCGCCCAGGCGACCGTGGCGTACTCGCGCGCGTCTGGCCGCCTGCCGAGCAGCCCGCTGATGACGGCACGGAGGGCGAAGGAGGCCACGAGCAGGCCTCGCACCAGCCTGGGGTGGGGGGTCTGTCGGCGCACGAAGTGGCCGAGCGCGCCGCCGCGGGCCCGCCACAACGGCCGGGGATCCGGGCTGGACCCACCGCCGACGTGCTGCACGCGGACGGCGCCGTCGAGGGCAAGGCGGTACCCGGTTGCTCCCAACCGTGCTCCCAAGGCCATGTCCTCGTTGTAGAGGGGGTAGTGCTCGTCGAAGCCACCGACCGCCGCGAACGCGTCCCGGCGTACGAGCAGGCACGCCCCCGACAGCCAGTCCACCTCCTGCAGCCGGGGCTCGGGGTTGATCCAGATGCGGCGGCTGTCCCGGCCCAGCGGACCGGCGAGGCCGGCGAGCGCGGCGCCCACGGACGGCAGCCGCCCACCGCCGCCCCGCGCCCGGCCGTCGCCGTCGAGGACAGCCGGTGCCACCGCGGCCAGCCCGTCATCCGCTTCGAGGTCACGCACGAGCGCGTCGACGTCGCTCAGGGTCGGCCGGGCGTCCGGGTTGACGAACAGCAGGTACGACGAGCAACCCTGCCGGGCACCGAGGTTCGCCGCGCGGGCGAAGCCCACGTTGCCACCGGTGGGGAGGTGCTGGACCGACGGCCGGGCGACCAGCAGCGCCGCCGTGACGGCCGGCGTCGCGGAGTTGTCGACCACCGTGACGGGGAGCCCCATCATCAGGTCCAGGAGCTCGCGCAGGTCGCCGTCACCGCGGTAATGCACGGTGACCACCGCAAGCGTCGACGGCGCGGCGCGGGTCGGTGCTGACACCGGCCGAGTCTGCCACGGCTCGCCGGTGCGTTTGCCCCTGCCGCCCCAGGCGACAGGCGTAGGGTTAGTCGGGACTGACCCAAGACCAAGAGGAGCACACGCGTGACCGACGCTGGGCCTCGCGTCCTCGTCGACGCCACCGCTGTTCCTGCCGACCGCGGCGGCGTGGGTCGATACGTCGACGGGCTCGTCCAGGCGCTGGACGCGGCCGGAGCCGACCTCGCGCTGACCTGTCAGCGTTCCGATGCCGAGCGCTACAGCCGGATGGCCCCCACGGCCCGGGTCGTCCCGGGACCGGCCGCCATCGCGCACCGGCCCGCACGACTGGCCTGGGAGCAGACCGGGCTGCCGCTGGTCGCCCAGCAGGTCGAGGCGGCCGTTGTCCACTCGCCGCACTACACGATGCCGCTGCGGGCCGGCCGGCCGGTCGTCGTGACGGTCCACGACGCCACCTTCTTCACCGAGTCCGAGATGCACAGCACGGTCAAGGGCACCTTCTTCCGCTCGGCGACCCGCACCGCGATGCGCCGGGCTGCGCGGGTCGTGGTGCCGTCGAAGGCGACCCGGGACGAGCTGATCCGCATCCTGGAGGCCGACGCGACGCTGATCGACGTCGCCTATCACGGCGTCGACCAGCAAACCTTCCACGTGCCGGCCGAGGTGGAGAAGCAGCGCGTCCAGGCTCGCCTGGGCCTCGCCGGGCAGCCCTACATCGCGTTCCTCGGCACCCTGGAGCCGCGCAAGAACGTCCCGGGCCTCATCCGTGGCTGGGTGAAGGCCTGCGCCGACCGCGTGGACGCCCCCGCGCTGGTGTTGGCCGGCGGGTCGGGCTGGGACGACACGATCGACCAGGCCGTCAGCGAGGTCCCGTCGCACCTGCGGGTGCTGCGCCCGGGCTACCTGCGCTTCACCGACCTGCCCGGCTTCCTCGGCGGCGCGCTGGTCGTCGCCTACCCCTCGCACGGTGAGGGGTTCGGCCTGCCGGTGCTCGAGGCCATGGCGTGCGGCGCGCCGGTCCTCACGACCCAGCGGCTGTCGCTGCCCGAGGTCGGCGGGGACGCGGTGGCCTACACCGAGCCCGACGCCGACGCGATCGCCGTCGCGCTCACCGCGCTGCTCGGTGACGCCGACCGTCGGGCGCAGCTCGGCGTCGCGGGTCACGAGCGGTCCCTGGAGTTCACCTGGGCCGCGAGCGCCGAGGCGCACCTGGCGAGCTACGCGCGCGCTCTCTCGGGCTGATGTCCGCGGCTGTCCGCGTGGTGGTGGTCACCTGGAACTCCGCCGAGGTGCTCCCCGGTTTCCTGTCCTCCCTGACCGCGGCCTGCTCGGTGCCCGTCGAGGTCGTCGTCGCCGACAACGCCTCGCCAGCCGGCGATCCCGTCGTACCCGCGGCGGCCCGGCTGTTGCGTACCGGAGCCAACCTGGGCTACGGCAAGGCGGCCAACCTGGCGGTATCCGGCTTCGCCGGTGACTGGTTGGTGGTGGCGAACCCCGATGTGGTCTGGACCGCCGGCGCTCTCGACGAGCTGCTCGCCGCCGGGGCCCGGTGGCCCCGCGCCGGCTGTCTCGGCCCGGCGATCCGCACCCTCGACGACAAGCTGTACCCGTCGGCCCGCGCCTTCCCGTCCCTCGGTCGCGGCTTCGGCCACGCCATCTTCGGCTGGTGGTGGCCCTCCAACCCCTGGACCCGCTCCTACCGTGCGGAGGCCGGTACGCCGGAAGAGGGCGTCACCGGATGGCTGTCGGGTTCGCTGATGGTCCTGCGACGCGAGGCGTGGGAGCAGGTGGGTGGCTTCGACCCGAAGTACTTCATGTACTGCGAGGACATGGACCTGTGCCGGCGCCTGGCCGAGGCCGGCTGGCAGAACGTCTACGTCCCGGCAGCCGTCATCACCCATGTCGGGGGGCACGCCACCGCAGGGGAGCCCGCGGTGATGTTGCGCGAGCACCACCGGGCGCTCTACGTCTACCTGTCCGAGCACTACCGCGGAGCCCGCTGGGCGCCGTTGCGGACCGCGCTGGGGGTGGGGCTGTTCCTGCGCTACCTGCTCGCCGCGCGGGTCCGCGCCGTCGGGGAGGGCGCCGCCCCCACCCGCTCCGCCAACCTCCTGGAGGACGCCTCGTGAGGCACGCGCTGATCCTGGCCGGCGGCTCCGGCACCCGGCTGTGGCCCTACTCGACGGCATCGCTCCCAAAGCAGCTGGTGCCGCTGTTCGACGGTCGCTCGCTGCTCGACCTGGCCATCGAGCGGGCGGCGGCCGTCGCCCCCCAGGTCTGGCTGGGTACCGGTGAGCAGTTGCGTAACGCTGTCTCGTCGGTGCCCGGGCTCGTCCCCGAACGGGTCGTCATCGAGCCGTCGGGTCGCGACACCCTGCCCGCCCTGACGCTGGGGATGGCCACCATCGCGGCCGAGGACCCGTCCGCCGTCGTCGCGGTGCTCACCTCCGACCACCTCATCGAGCCGCTCGGCGCGTTCGTCGCCACCCTCGAGCGCGGCTTCGCGGTGGCCGAGTCCCACGACGACACCCTGGTCACCTTCGGTGTCGTCCCTGACCACCCGGCGACCGGTTTCGGTTACCTCGAGCTCGGGGTGCCCCTGGCCGGCGCCGGCGACGCGCTCACCGTCGCCCGCTTCGCCGAGAAGCCGGCCCAGGTGCGGGCAGAGCAGCTCGTCGCTGCCGGCTCGCTGTGGAACTCGGGCATGTTCGTTTGGCAGGCCACGACCTTCCTGCGGGCCGTCGAGGCCTTCGTCCCCGAGACCTACGCCCGGGTGCTCCGGGTCGTCGACGGTGACCTGGCGGCCTGGGACGAGATCGCCAAGGTCTCCGTCGACTACGGCGTCATGGAGCCCGCCTCGACGTCCGCAGCCTTCACCGTCGCGGCCCTGCCGCTGTCCGCCCGCTGGCTCGACGTCGGCTCGTGGCCCCAGTACGGCCAGGCCTTGGCGCTCACGTCCGACAAGAACTCCCTCGGGGCCGCCTCCTGCGTCCTGCTCGACTCGCACGACTGCGTCGTGGCCTCCTCCGACCCGAGCCACCTGGTGGCCCTGGTCGGCTGCGAGGGTCTGGTCGTCGTTCACACCCCGTTCGCGACCCTCGTCATGCCCGCCGACCAAGCCCAGCGGGTCAAGGAGCTGCACGCCCGGGTCACCGCCGACTTCCCCTCGCTGGCCTGACCGGTTTCCCTGTCCGCCCGGTTGCGGGCAGGATGGGTACATGGCTTCCCCTGCTGACGCGGCACTGATCACCGGCTATGTCCTGGCGGTGCCCTTCACGGTGTACGTCCCGGGGTTCCAGCGGCTCTGGAAGCGCCGCGAGCCGTGGGTCTTCGCGACCGCGCAGACCGGCGCCGCACTGATCACCGCCGGGTGGGTCGCGAAGGACCGTCCTCCCGCTGCTGCTTTCAACGCAGCCTGGCTGGTCGGGCTGACCGTCGCCTACGTCGCCAAGGGCCGGCGCATCACGACCGAGCAACGCGCTTCGTGACAGCGGCGTTCATCACGTTCAGCCTGGCGGCCATGCTCATCGTCCTGCTGCCCGGTCCGGACACCCTTCTCGTGGTCCGCAACCTGGTGCGCTGGGGTCGTCGTACCGCCCTGATGACTGTCCTGGGGGTTCTGAGCGGGCTCGTCGTGTGGGTCGTGGCGGCGGCGTTCGGGCTGTCGACGCTGCTGCGCGCCTCGCACGAGGCCTACTTCGCGCTACGCGTCGTCGGCGCCGCCTATCTGGTGTGGCTGGGGGTCGCGTCGCTGCGTTCGCGGGGGATCGTCGCGGCCGTCGATGCTCCGGTCCGGGGCGGGCTGATCGGGCGCGGCTACGGGGCGGGGCTCGCGACCGACCTGCTCAACCCGAAGGTGGGGGTCTTCTTCGTGACGTTCCTGCCGGGTTTCGTGCCGTCGGGCGAGCCGGTCGGTACGACGTCGCTGCTGTTCGGGGCCGTCTTCGTCGCGGAGACAGCCCTGTACTTCGCGGTGCTGCTGCTGCTCGCCGGCCGCGTTACCGGCTGGATGAACCACCCCGTCATCCGCCGCCGCCTCGACCGGCTCACCGGCGCCGTGCTGATCGGCTTCGGGGCAAGGCTTGCCGTCGAGGGCTGACCCCCGTCGGGTCGGGTCGGGCCGGCCTGGCGGCAGCTCACGCCGGCAACGCGTGAGCAGCCGCCGCAGTGGTGAGCCTGCCGCACCCTGCTGGGCCCTGATGCCCACCCCGACGCGGCCCTGCCTGTCAGAGCGCCACCGTCGTCCCTGCTTGCGTCCTCCGAAAGTGCCCCTTGGGTGAGCGTGGGGGCGAGGACGCAAGGGGAGGGTCAGCGCAGGTCGACGGTGAAGTCGGGTTGGGTGACGGCGCGGACCTCGTCGACAGTGACCCCGGGGGCGAGCTCGCGCAGTACCAGCCCGGAGGGCTCCACGTCGAGGACGGCGAGGTCGGTGATGATGCGCTGGATGCAGGCCCGTCCGGTGTAGGGCAAGGAGCACTCGCGGACGATCTTGGCGGACCCGTCGCGGGCGGCGTGCTCCATCATCACGATGACCCGCTTGGCCCCGTGGACCAGGTCCATCGCACCGCCCATGCCCTTGACCATCTTGCCGGGGATCATCCAGTTGGCCAGGTCGCCGGCCTCCGAGACCTGCATGGCGCCGAGGATCGCCACGTCGATGTGGCCGCCGCGGATCATGCCGAACGAGGCGGCGCTGTCGAAGTAGGACCCGCCCGGCAGCAACGTCACGGTCTCCTTGCCGGCGTTGATGAGGTCCGGGTCGACGGCGTCCTCGGTCGGGTACGGCCCGACGCCCAGGACGCCGTTCTCGGACTGCAGGACCACGTGCACGCCCGCGGGAACGTAGTTCGGCACCAGCGTGGGCAAACCGATGCCCAGGTTGACGTACTGCCCGTCCCGGAGCTCCAGGGCAACGCGTGCGGCGAGCTGCTCGCGGCTAAGCACGGACGGTCCTTCGTTCGATGCGCCGCACCAGGTCAGCGGGTGCGACCTGGACCACCCGTTGCACGAAGACCCCGGGTGTGTGCACGAGGGCGGGGTCGAGGTCACCGGGCTCGACGACCTCCTCCACCTCGGCGATCGTGACCCGACCCGCGGCAGCGCACAGCGGGTTGAAGTTCTGCGCGGACTTCTCGTAGACCAGGTTGCCGTGCCGGTCGCCGTAGCGGGCGTGCACGAGGGCGAAGTCGCAGACGATGGCTCGTTCCAGGACGTAGTCGCGGCCGTCGAAGGACCGCACCTCCTTGGGCTCGGAGGCGACGGCGACCGAGCCGTCAGGGGCGTACCGAAGGGGCAGCCCGCCGAGGGCGACCTGGGTGCCGACACCGCCCGGGGTGAAGAAGGCGGGGATGCCCGCGCCGCCGGCCCGCAGCCGCTCCGCAAGGGTGCCCTGCGGGACGAGCTCGACCTCGAGCTCGCCGGACAGGAACTGTCGCTCGAACTCCTTGTTCTCCCCGACGTAGGACCCGGTCGTACGTCGGATCCGGCGGGCCCGCAGCAGCGACCCGAGGCCCCACTCGTCGACGCCGCAGTTGTTGGAGACGGTCACCAAGTCGGTCGCGCCGGCCGCCAGGAGCGCCTCGATGAGGACCTGCGGGATCCCGCACAGACCGAAGCCCCCGACGGCGATCGACGCCCCGTCCGGGATGTCCGCGACCGCTTCCGCGGCCGTGCCAACGACCTTGTCCACGCGCTCTCCCTCGTCCCAGCTGCACCGTAGCCTCTGGTGGGTGGAGACGGTCTGGCGCCCGAGCTTTCCGGTCGATGTCGCCCGCACCCTCAGCCCGCTCAGCCGGGGCCGGTACGACCCGACGCACCGGGTGGAGTACGGCAGCCTGTGGCGTACGACGGTGACACCGGCGGGCGCCGCAAGCTACCGCCTGACCCAGCGCGGTCCGCGCGAGATCGCCTGCATCGCCTGGGGAGACGGCGCCGAGTGGGTGCTGGACAGCCTCCCCGACCTGCTCGGCGCGAGGGACGCGCCGGAGGACTTCGAGGCCCGCCACCCACTGCTCGTCAGGACCCACGCCGCGCACCCGGGGCTACGGATCCCGCGGACCAACCGGGTCTTCGAGGCGCTCGCGCCGGCGATCCTCGAGCAGAAGGTCACCGGTAAGCAGGCCAGGTCGAGCTTCCAGCGGCTGGTCCTGCAGTACGGAGACGCAGCCCCCGGGCCGGTCCCGGACGGGATGCGGCTCCCGCCGGTGCCGGAGGTCTGGCGGCGGATCCCGTCGTGGGAGTGGCACCGGGCCGGTGTCGACCCGCAGCGGTCCCGGACGCTGATCGCCGCCAGCAGGCTGTCGCCCCGACTGGAGGAGGCGGCCACGATGGCCCCGCCGCAGGCCCTTGCCCGGCTGCGGGCGATCCCGGGCGTGGGGGAGTGGACGGCGGCGGAGGTCGCCGTTCGCGCCCTCGGGGACGCTGACGCGCTGAGCGTGGGTGACTACCACGTAGCGGCGTTCGTGGGTTGGGCGCTGCTGGGCCGGCCGGTCGACGACGCGGGCATGGTGGAGCTGCTCGAGCCGTGGCGGCCGCATCGGGGACGCGTCGTCCGCCTGCTCGAGCTGAGCGGCGCCAGCAAGCCCAGGTTCGGTCCGCGGATGACGATCCAGGACCACCGGCGCGTCTGATCGGACCCCTGTTCAGATGGCTCGCGGGGATCGTGCATGATGGGGCAGTCCCCGCCCGGGGCGTACCCCCAAGGCTCCCCGGGCGGGGGCAGCCATGTCCTGAGCGCGCCAGGTCCGCGAGTCAGCGCAGCAGCACGTAGTCGTCGGGCTCGGACGGCGGGCGAGGGCGCAGATTGCCTGCGGCGTAGCCGATCGCCACGACCCCGAGCGGTTCCCAGGACGGATCGAGCCCCAGCACGTCGACCACGACATCGGGGCAGAACAGGGCGCTGCTGACCCAGGCGCTGCCCAGGCCCTCGGCGGCCAGCTGGACCAGGAGGTTCTCGACGCCGGCCCCGCCGGCCACCAGGAACATCCGCTCCTCGGCGGCCTGCCGGCGCCGATCCGGATAGTCGTGGGCACCGTCGCGCACGAGGCACGGCACGATGAGGTACGGCGCGTTGCGGAGCACGTCTCCCCGCCTCAGGCGGGCGGTGACGGCGGCCTCGTCGAAGCCGTCTGCGTGCAGGTCGGCCGCCCAGCGCGAGGCCATCGCGTCCAGCAGGACGGTCCGTCGGTCCTCCACCAGCGCGAACCGCCACGGCCGGGTGTGGTGCGGCGCCGGCGCGGTGAGGGCAGCGGACACGGCCCGCAGTACGAGGGCTCGGGGGACGGGGGCTTCGGTGAAGGCACGGACCGTGCGCCGCAGCGACAGGGTCTGCTGGTGGGCGTCTGCCGTCCCGAGCCGGAACCAGTCCTGATGGGCGGGACGGACCAGCGCTGCGGCTCCCCGTCCGTCGTCGGTCATCGGCAGTCCGCGCACGACCGCTGCGGCGATCCCGTCGGCCTTTCCCTTGACGAGCTCGGCGGCGCCGGCGAGCTCGTCGGCGACCGCGATCTCGGTCACCTCCAGGACGTGGCCGTGGCTGTCCGTCGTACCCCTGCTGTCACGGAGCGGTGCGAGCCCGGCCACCCCGATCGCCTGGTCGGTCTGGCCGACCCGCCAGGCCCTTCCCATCGTGTCGCTGATCACGACGGCCACCTGGACGCCGGTCAAGGCTCGCAGCTGGTCCCGCAGGTGCGCCGCCGAGCCGTCCGGGTCCAGGGGCAGCAGGGCGATCTCGTCGCCACGGACGTTGCTGGCGTCGACGCCGGCCGCGGCCATCACCAAGCCGTGCCGCGTCTGGACGATCGTCGTGGTCCCGCGGCGGGCGACCACCCGCACCGTCTCGTCCGCCACAGCCTGCAGCCGGGTTGCCTCGCGGTCCGCCCCCGCAGGCACCAGCCGGCCCTCGGCCTTGCTCACGACCTTGCTGGTCACCACGACGACATCGCCTGCCTGGTAGGCGAAAGCCTCAGCCAGTAGCTGCCCGAGGTCGTCGCCGGGGCGGATGTCCGGCAGCCCCTCGACGGGGTGGACCTCAAGCAAGGTCGAAGGCCGCTCGTGCCATCGCCGCCGAGGCATCCAGGTCGGTCATGAGCAGCGGTACGGCGCGCACCTCGACCCCGGGGACCGTCACGCCGGCGTCGGAGGTGTCGACCAGCCAGCCGTCCAGCAGGCCCGCGCCGTAGTGCCGGCCGACCGCCTCCGCGGAGGTCTCGACGCCGATGGCCGCCAGGCACGCGGCGGCCATTCCGCGGACCGGCGCCCCGCCGATGATGGGGCTCACGCCGATGACCCGCTTGGAGCTTAGGGCGTCGAGGACGCCCTGCACCTGCAGGATCGTGCCGATGCTCACGACCGGGTTGGACGGGGGCAGCAGCACGACGTCGGCCGCCGCGATCGCCTCGAGCACGCCGGCAGCGGGCGTCAGGTCGCCGTGGTGCACCAGGGTGATCGCCTCGGCCGGCAGACCGGCGCGGTGCTTGATCCACCACTCCTGGAAGTGCATGGCACGTCGGGTGCCGTCCTCGTTGACCGTGACGTGCGTCTCGGCCTGGACGTCGCTCATCGGCAGCAGCGTTGCACCCGGCTGCCACCGCTCGCACAGCGACGCCGTGACCTGTGTCAGGGACAAGCCGCCCAGCATCAGCTGGGTGCGCCGCAGGTGGGTGGCGAGGTCGCGGTCACCGAGGCCGAACCAGGCCGTGGGGGAGCCGTAGGCAGTCAGCTCGTCCTTGGCCTGCCAGCTCTCGTCCTGACGGCCCCAGCCCCGCTCGGTGTCGATGCCGCCGCCGAGGGTGTACATCACGGTGTCGAGGTCGGGGCAGATCCGCAGGCCGTAGAGGGTCGTGTCGTCGCCGGTGTTGACCACGACCGTGAGCTCCGCGTCGGGGAACGCGTGCCGCACGCCCTGCAGGAAGCGGGCCCCGCCGATACCGCCCGCGAGGGCCACGATGCGCATGGCCCAAGTCTGTCAGCTACCGGGCGGGGTGGCGCGGCGCTCGCGGGCCACCCGGCGTACCGCTGCGGGAAAGGTGTCCAGGACCAGACCGCGCTGGGCGCGCAGCCGCCGGCGGGTACGCAGAACCCCCGCCACACCGACCGCCCACAGGACGTACTGCACGGACATGGCCAGTTTGTAGTCGTGCAGGGACGTCCCCGACAGCGCGCTCAGGACCAGCCCGATGGCGGCGATGGTGAGCAGCGAGGCCACGAAGCCCCCGACGTTCACAATGCCGGTGGCGCTCGAGAGCCGGCCGGGAGGGTTCTCGGTGCGGGCGTAGTCGAAGCCGACCATCGAGCCGGGCCCGTTGGTCGCGAGCACCACCACCAGCAGTACGAGCACCGGCAGCGGGGCGCGTCCGGGCCACAGCAGCACCAGGGTCCAGACGGACGCCGTCGAGGCCACGATGGCCAGCACCGGCACCGACCGGCGCAGGGGGAAGCGGCCCACCAGGTGCCCCAGGAACGGCCCGAACACCAGCGACACCAGGACCAGCAGCGTCAGCAGCAGGCCCGCCTCGGTGGGGGTGCGGCCCTCGCCCACGACGAGGAACGGGTAGCCCCAGAGCAGACCGAAGACGGTGCCGGAGAACTGCGTGACGAAGTGGGTCCACAGCCCCAGGCGGGTCCCGGGCTCGCGCCAGGCGCTCGCGACGAGCTCACGGACCGCGGACAGGCGCAGCGCCACCGGGACCACGACCGTGCCCGGAGGTGTGTCCCGCACCGCGACCAGAGCGAGGCAACCCGCGACCGCCCCCACGACCGCCGCGCCGAGGAAGGCCTGTGACCAGCCGGCCTGCCGGAGCAGGAACACCAGCGGGTACGCCGCTGCGATCTGACCGAGCTGACCGAGCAGGCCGGTGAGCTGGGTCACCAGCGGGACCCGTGAAGGGGCGAACCAGAAGCCGACGAGCCGCAGCACGGCCGTGAAGGTCATGGCGTCGCCGGCGCCGACCAGAACCCGGGCGATGACCGCGCCGCTGACGGTGTCGGCCTGCGACAGCAGCAGTTGGCCGAGGGTCATGAGGACGGCCCCACTGACCAGCAGTCGGCGCGAGCCGAAACGGTCGAGCAGGACGCCTACGGGCACCTGTAGTCCGGCGTAAACGGCGAGCTGCAGCACCCCGAACAACCCCAGCTGGGCGGGGGTCGCGCCGAAGCGGTGCTGTGCGGCCACTCCGCTGACCCCCAGGGACGAGCGGTTGAAGACGGCCGTGACGTAGCAGGCCATCGCGAGTCCCCACACGACCCACGCACGGGAGGGGGTACGCACGGCGACAGTCCCGCGTACCGCTGCCACCGTCACTCCTAGGGCAAGGTCGGGCGGCGGCGCCAGATTCCCTGCCGTCGCAGTGGGGACGCGGTCGCCAGTAGGGTCGGGAAATGGATGCCGTGCCGGGGATGCGCCGCGCCCTCGCCCGCGCCCGCGACGGCAAGCAGCTCGACCTGACCGAGGCGACCGTCCTGCTCGCTGCCCGGGGTACCGACCTCACCGACCTCAGTGCCTCGGCGGCCCGGGTCCGTGACCAGGGCCTCGCGGACGCCGGTCGCCCAGGCACCGTCACCTACAGCCGCAAGGTCTTCATCCCCCTGACCAGGCTGTGCCGCGACCGCTGCCACTACTGCACGTTCGCGACCGCGCCGGCCCACCTTCCCTCGCCGTACCTGCCGATGGAGGAGGTCCTCGACATCGCGCGGCAGGGCGCTGCGCTGGGGTGCAAGGAGGCGCTGTTCACACTCGGCGACCGTCCGGAGCTGCGCTGGCCGGCGGCTCGGAACTGGCTCGACGAGGCCGGGTACGACGACACGCTGTCCTACGTCAGGGCCGCTGCCGTCGCGGTCCTCGAGGAGACGGGGCTGCTGCCGCACCTCAACCCGGGCGTGATGTCCTGGGCCGAGCTGCAGCGCTTGAAGCCGGTCGCGCCGAGCATGGGCATGATGCTCGAGACGACGGCCGACGTGCCCGCCCACCGGGGCTCGCCGGACAAGGCCCCCGCTGTGCGGCTGCAGGTGCTCGAGGATGCGGGTCGTCACGCGATCCCGTTCACCACAGGCCTTCTCGTCGGGATCGGCGAGACGCTGCAGGAGCGGGCAGAGACGATGTTCGCCATCCGCGCGAGTCACCGCAGGCACGGGCACGTGCAGGAGGTGATCGTCCAGAACTTCCGGGCCAAGCCCGACACCGCGATGCGGCACGTCGATGACACGGCCCTGGAGGAGTTCCTCGCCGCCATCGCCGTGACCCGGCTGGTGATGGGCCCGCGGATGCGGGTGCAGGCCCCGCCGAACCTCGTCGACCTCGCCGAGACAGCCGCCCTGCTCGCCGCCGGCGTCGACGACTGGGGCGGGGTCTCGCCTCTCACCCCCGACCACGTCAACCCCGAGCGTCCCTGGCCGCACCTGCTGGACCTGGCCCGGGTGTCGGCCGACAGCGGCTTCACCCTGACGGAGCGGCTGACGGCGCACCCGCCGTACCTGGGAGAGCCGTGGCTCGACCCGAGGCTGAACGCGCACGTGGAGGCCCTACGACTGCCCAGTGGGCTGGCCGGGGACGTACTGCCCAAGGGACTGCCGTGGCAGGAGCCGGACGGGGGGCTCGTCTCGGCCGGGCGTACCGACCTGCATGCCACCGTCGACACGACCGGTCGTACCAGCGACCGGCGCAGCGACTTCGACGACGTCTACGGCGACTGGGACGCGGTCAAGGCAACGATCGCGGTGCCGCAGCGTCTCGACATCGACGTCGCCGCTGCGCTGCGCAAGGAGCCGGATCGCCTGGGACACAAAGATGTCCTGTCCCTGCTGACGGCCGAGGGGGAGGACCTCGAGGCCGTCGTGCGGTGGGCCGATGACGTCCGCCGGGCCACCGTCGGTGACGACGTGACCTACGTCGTCAACCGGAACGTCAACTTCACCAACGTCTGCTACACCGGCTGCCGCTTCTGTGCGTTCGCGCAGCGCCGGACCGATGCCGACGCCTACTCGCTGTCCTTGGAGGAGGTCGAGCAGCGGGCCGCCGAGGCGTGGGCCGTGGGGGCGACCGAGATCTGCATGCAAGGAGGTATCGACCCGCAGCTGCCCGGCACCGCCTACCTCGACCTGGCCAGGGCCATCAAGCGTGGCGCCCCGGGGATCCACCTGCACGCCTACTCGCCGATGGAGGTCGTCAACGGCGCGGCCCGCATGCAGGTCAGCATCGGCGAGTTCCTGCTCGCCGCGAAGGAGGCCGGGGTCGACAGCCTGCCCGGCACCGCAGCGGAGATCCTCGACGACGACGTCCGGTGGGTGCTGACGAAGGGCAAGCTCCCGACGCAGCAGTGGATCGAGGTGGTGCAGACGGCACACGGCGTGGGCCTGCCCACGACCTCGACCATGATGTACGGCCACGTGGACGAGCCCCGCCACTGGGCGGCGCACCTGCTACTGCTCAAGAAGTTGCAGCAGGAGTCCGGCGGGTTCACCGAGTTCGTGCCGCTGCCCTTCGTGCACACCAACGCGCCGCTCTACCTCGCCGGCCTTGCCCGGCCGGGACCGACCGTCCGGGACAACCGGGCGGTGCATGCCGTCGCGCGCCTCGTCCTGCACGGCGCGATCGACCACATCCAGGCGTCCTGGGTGAAGCTCGGCGTCGAGCAGTGCGGTCAAGTCCTGGCCGGCGGCGTCGACGACCTCGGTGGCACGCTCATGGAAGAAACCATCAGCCGGATGGCCGGGTCCGCGCACGGCAGCCGCAAGTCGGTGTCGGAGCTCGAGAAAATGGTCAGCGACGTCGGCCGGAAGCCCCGACAGCGCTCCACCCTGTACGGGCACGTGGATGGCGAGCGGCACGCGGCCGGCCGTCGCGTGCTCCCGCTGTTGCTCTGACGCCCACGATCATGAGAAGGGCGAACCTCCCCTTCCGGCGGCGGTGCCACCGATAGGCTCCGACCACTGACGTGAAGGGGAGCTTTTCGTGGAGCCGAACGTCCTGTCCCGTCGCATCGAGCAGCTCGCGGCGCTGGCGGGCGACGAACCGGATGCCGCAGGCAGCGGCACGGCAGTCGCCTCCCTGCGTGGCGAGATCGCGGGCCTGCGCGCCGACCTGGGTGCCCTGCGCGGCGAGATCGGCTCGGTCCGGACCGACATCGACGGGCTCGCCGGGCGGATCACCGGCTCGGTTGCGGCGAATCGGACCGAGACCGGCACCCTGGCGCGCCGGGTCGCCGACCTTGTCAACCGGATCGACGTGGTCGGCGTGCGCGTCGACGAGGTGAAGTCCGACCTCCCGCTGCTGGTCCGAGAGGTCCGGGACGGGCTCGAGCTCGTCCCCGTCCGCACCGGCGCCAAGTTCGACGAGCTGACCGGGAAGCTGGGGGAGTCGGTCGGCACCCGCGTGGACGCGGTGGCGGGAGAGGTACGTCGTACCGTCGCCGCGGCCCTCGAGCGGGAGGCTGACAACGCCGCCGCGACGCAGGGGCTGATGAGCGAGGCGCGGTCGGCCCTCGAGTCGCGGATGGCCGTGGTCGAGGACGCGCTCGACGCGCTGTCCGAGCGGATCGAGGCGCTCCTGCGCGACGGAGCCCACACCACCCGGGACCAGCTGCGCGAGATGGCCGGCAGCCTCATGGGGCTTGAGCAGCGGGTCGACGCGGTCTCCGGTGAGCAGGTCGAGCGGATCGTCGCGCGGCTTCGGGACGTCACCGAGCACCGGCTCGACAACCTCTCGACCGTCCTCGGGGACGCAACCCGCAGCCGCAACGAGCAGCTGCGCCGTGAGCTGCTCGAGGTGCTCACGCGGGCAGCGTCGGAGCAGGAGTCGACCCGCAACCAGGTCGCCGTGCTCGTCGACGCCGTCCGGCATGCCGGGGCAGCGCAGGTGGCGGCCACGACCGCCCTGATCGGTGGCACCGCTGCGTCTCTCGCTGAGGTCCGGGAGGAGATTGAGACCGAGCTGGACGACGTCGCGGAGCGCCTGCTCGTGACGGTCGCCGATCTTCGGGCGCAGCAGGACATCCGGGCGGCGGCGCAGGAGGCGCGATCCGACGCCCTGCAGGTCAGTCTCGAAGGGCGCCTCGACGCGGTGCGCGGGCAGGTCGCGGCCGCGATGGAGGCGGCCAGGGCCGATGTCGCCGCCGAGGTCTCGGCTCTGCGTCCGCGGCTTGAGGAGGTCGTCGCCGGCACAGCGGCCCTCGCGCAGACCGACGCGGCACACCGGGCCGAGGTCCAGCACGCGCTCGAGACCGTCCGGGAGCGGGTGGCCTTCTCGGTGAGCGCCTCGACCGAGTCGGTGCGGGCTGCCCTGGACGATCTCAACAACCGGGTGGGGGACGCGACGCGGTCCACCCACGAGGCGCTCCTGGACCGGCTCGGGGAGCACCATGCGACGGTCACCGGCCGCCTCGCCGACGCCGCCGCGGCCACGGCCGGCAGCACCGCAGCCAGCCGCGATGCCGGCGAAAGGCTGGCTGCGCTCACGACCTCGCAGGAGGAGACCCGCCGCAGTGTCGAGGGTCTGCAGGGGGATTGGCCGACGCGGGTGGACCAGGCCGCGGCGGCTGCGCGGGTTACGGCCGAGGCGGCGGTCACCGAGCTGCGGGCTGAGGTGCGCGTCCAGCTCGACGCGGTCATCGCCGAGGTCGCCCGCGCCGTCGCCGGGGTGGAGGAGGCCAAGGCCAAGCTCGACGTCGCCGCCGAGCACGTCATCGAGCAGGTCGCCGCTCAACGCAGCGAAGTCGGCCGCGCCGTCGCGAGCTCCGCGGCCGTTCTCGCGCTGACGCAGGAGCGCCTCGATCGCTCCGAGGAGCAGCTCACCCGCACCAGCGACCACGTCGAGCAGCTCACCGCCCGCAGTACGACGCTCTCCACCCAGGCCGATGCCCTCGCGGGCGCGGCAGTGGCGTCGTCGCAGGCGGCGCAGTCCGCGGGTGAGGCCGCCGGCCTGGCCGCGGCTCGGGCCGGGGACGCGACCGTCTCGGCAGAGGCGGCCCTCGCCGCTGTCGAAAGCGTCACGGCAACAGTCACGGCCGCTGTCACGACGGCTGTCAAGACGGCTGTCACGACCGCTGTCACCGACTCGGTCAGTAAGTCGGTCGATGCGTCGGTCGGCTCTGCGGTTTCGGCCTCCGTCCAGGCCGCGGTGGAGGCTTCGGTTCGGTCGGCCGTCGAGTCAGCCGTCGAGTCGGCCGTCGAGTCAGCCGTTGAATCAGCCGTTGAATCAGCCGTCGAGTCGGCCGTCAGAGTCGCTGTCGGGTCAGCGGTGGCGTCGGCGGTGGACTCCGCCCTCGGAACCTCCCTGCACACAGCGCTGGAGGCCATGGTCGGCCCCGTCGTCGAGGCCTCCGTCGTCAGGACAGTGGGCCCGGCCGTCGGCGCGGCACTGGCGTCGGTCCAGCAGGCCTCCGGGCCGGCGACCCGTGCTGCATCAGAGGGCGCGGTCGGGACTGTGGCCCGTGCTGCGGTCGAGGATCCTCGTCCTGCTCCCGCGGTCGAGGCGGCGGTCCGCCCGGCCCGCAAGGGTGCGCCTCGCACGCAGGTTCCCGCGGGAGCGCCGGATGCTGTGAAACCGGCAGAGACCCGCAGAGCGTCGGCACCCAAGGCTGCGGCCAAGCCGGACAAGGTCAAGCCACATGGCGCCGCGTCTGACGGCGGCACGTCCGGTGCGGCCACCGCGAAGACCCCCACGTCGCAGACCGCAACAGCGGAGACCTCCAAGCCCAACGCAAAGCGGTCCGACACCGCCGAGAACGGCCGCACGGCGGCCGCTGCAGAGAAGGGCGTCGCGAAAGCCACGGCCTCCACGGACAAGGACGGCTCGGCGTCACGGGTCCCGGCTGTGCAGAAGGCGGCAGCGCGCCAGCCCGAGCAGGTCAAGCCCGAGCAGGTCAAGCCCGTCAAGCCCGATCAGGTCAAGCCCGTCAAACCCGTCAAGCCCGAGCAGGTCAAGCCCGTCAAGCCCGCTCAGGCCAAGGCCGCGCAGGGGAAGCCCGAGCAGGGGAAGCCCGGGCAGGCCAAGGCCGCTCAGGCCAAGCCCGCTCAGGCCAAGCCCGTCGCCGGGTCGACGCTGCAAGGACTGGCATCGTCAGAGAAGGCCTCCCCCGACCAGGCCAGCCCGGCTGATGTGGCTCCCGCGATGACAGCTCCGGAGCCGCCTGTACCGACGAGGGTTGAACCCACCCCCCGTACCGGGGAACGGGTAACCGGGAAGCGGGCGGTCTTGGACGCGATGCCCGTGGTGCCGAGCCCGGCGGCAGCCCTCGACGCAGCGTCAGCACCGGCGCGGCCGGCACCGCAAGCTCCCCCGAAGTCCCCGGGCTCGGCCGGATGGTCACCCTCAGCCTCCTCCGAGCGGCCGGCGCCGGACGAGCCGCGCAGGATCTTCCGCCGTCGCAAGCCCTAGGCGCCGGCCGGCCACAGGGTGCAGTCAGAGGCGCACCTCGGTCAGGCAGGTCACGTGACGGGGCCGGTGCCGGGGTCGACGACGGGTCGGTGACCGCAGCCAGATCCCGGTGGCGGGAGGTGGCAGCCCGCTTCCACCCGGACGTGGTCGACCGGCAACGGACGCGGACAGTTGATGAAAATGCCCCAAAGCGGGCAGTTCACACCGCTGAATATCACCCAAGGCCTTGACGGGGAAGCAAGACACGCGTGTAATTCCCTTCGTGTCGTTCCCCCGGCGCGCCGGTCCCACCAGCCGGCGCCCGCGGCACAGAGGCCGCTGCAACGGCAGCGACCCCGGACACCGCAGGAGACACGATGATCGAGCTCACCCGACTGACCGCTGTGGGCGGTGGCGTCTCCGAGGACGAAGGCCTGCTCGCGTGGCAGGACCAGGCCCTGTGCGCCCAGACCGACCCGGAGGCGTTCTTCCCCGAGAAGGGCGGCTCGACCCGTGAGGCCAAGCGCATCTGCGTGGGCTGCGAGGTCAAGCAGGACTGCCTCGAGTACGCCCTGATGCAGGACGAGCGGTTCGGTATCTGGGGTGGGCTGTCCGAGCGCGAGCGCCGCCGGCTCAAGCGCAAGGCGGGTTGAGCGGTCCGGTCCGCAGCGGTGCGGCCATTAGGCTGCGACGACCGCCCGACGACCCACGGCCGCCCGACCGGCCGGCCGTAGGTCCCACCGACTCACGGTCCACACCGCATGCCACCCCGTAGCAAGCTGCCGTCGACCGACCCGGCTCACGACAAAGGCCGCACACCCCGTACCCGACCGGGAAAGCACGCCGCACCGGTCCCTGTGGACGTCACCGCCGTCCTCGTCGGGCACGACGGCGCCGCCTGGTTACCGGCGGCGCTGCGTTCCCTGGCAGCCTCGACCAGGACCCCGGTACGGGTCGTGTGCGTCGACACCGGCAGCACGGACACCAGCGTGGAGCTGATGTCGGCGGCCTACGGCGAGGTGCTGCAGCTGCCCCGAGCCACCGGGTACGGCGCGGCCGTCGCCGCCGGACTCCAGACGGTCCCGTCAACCCGGTGGGTGTGGCTGCTGCACGACGACCTCGCCGTCGAGCCGACGACCCTGGAGGCGCTGCTCGATCACGCCGAGCAGAGCCCGTCCGCCGTGCTGCTGGGGCCCAAGGCCCGCGATTGGAACGACCCGCGCGTGCTCGTGGAGGTCGGCCTGACGACCGACGCCGCGGGACACCGGGAGACCGGCCTCGAGCGACGCGAGTACGACCAGGGCCAGCACGACGGGGTTCGCGACGTGCTTGCCGTCGGCACCGCCGGGGCGCTCGTCCGACGCGACGTCTGGGACGCCGTCGGGGGACTCGACCCGCACCTGCCCGTCTTCCGCGACGACCTCGACCTCGGCTGGAAGGTCAACAGCGCCGGTCATCGGGTGGTCGTCGTACCCGAGGCTCTGGTCCGGCACGCGCGGGCCGCCACCACCGGCTACCGCGAGACCGACGCGGCGCCGGGCCGGGCGACCGCGACCGACCGCAAGAACGCGCTGTTCGTTCTCCTGTCACACGTCAGTGCCCTGCGGCTGGTGGGGCTGCTGCCACGGCTGGTCCTGGCCACGGCGTTCCGGTCGCTGGCCCTGCTGCTCACCCGTCAGGTCGCGGTGGCCGGCGACGAGTGGAAGGCCCTCGCGGGGGTCCTCGGACGGCCGGGTCGCCTGCTCGCCGCCCGACGCTTCCGGGCCGGTCTGCGGACCGTCTCGCCGCGCGAGCTCACTCCGTTGTTTGCCTCCCGCACGGTCCGCATCCGGGCGCGGCTCGGTGCCCTCGGCGACTGGCTTTCCGGGGGCGGCGCGGCCGGGGCCAACCCGCTGGGTGCCCTCGGGGACCCCGGGCCGGACAGTGACGACGACTTCGACCCCCTGGACATCCGGCGTACCGGGACGCTTCGCCGATTCCTGCTGCGTCCGTCGGTGCTGTTCACGGCTGCGCTGACCGCACTGGCGCTGGTCGCCGAGCGGGCCGTCCTGCCCTTCGCCGGTGGCCAGTTATCCGGTGGGGTGCTGCTTCGCGCACCCCTCGGGGCGCGGGACCTGTGGTCGTCGTACACGGCGGCCTGGCACGACGTGACCGTCGGCACGGGCAGGCCCGCTCCACCGGGTACGGCGGCGCTCGCGGCCCTGTCGACAGTCCTGTTCGGAAAGCCGTGGCTGGCGGTCGACGTGCTGTTGCTCGCGAGTGTGCCGCTCGCCGGGTTGAGCGCGTACCTGGTCGCGAGCCGGCTCGTCCGGCACCGCTACCTGCGGCTGTGGGCGGCGGCGACGTGGGCGCTGCTGCCGGTGGCGACGGGAGCGATCGCGGCCGGACGGCTCGACGCGGCGGCCGTCCAGATCGCGTTGCCCGTGCTGGCCCTGGTCGCAGGCCGGGTCCTGACCGACGACGTGCGCGTGACCGGTTGGTGGCGCACCTGGGCGCTCGGCCTCGGCCTGGCTGTCACCAGTGCCTTCGCGCCGCTGCTGTGGCCGCTGGCTGCTGTCGTGCTGGTCGCCGGAGCGCTCGTCAACGCTGCCGTGTCGGGTGGTCGACGCAGGGCGCTGACCGGTCTGGTCGCCGCCGGCGTACCAGCCGGTGTGCTGTTCCCGTGGTCCCTCGAGGCTTTCCGCCACCCTGCGGCGTTCGTCACCGTCCCGCAGCTCGCCCCGAGCTCACTGCCGTCATGGCACCTGCTGCTGCTGAGCCCCGGCGGCCCCGGTCTGCCGGCCGTCTGGGTCACGGGGGGTCTGCTTGCGGTCGGGCTTGCCGGGACCGTGAGGATTGCGTTCCGTCGGCTCGCTCTGGCCCTCGCGGGGGTGGCGGTGCTGGGTCTGGCCGAGGCTGTCGTCCTGCGTTCGGTCACCGTCGCCGGGCAGCCGGTCTGGACCGGTACGGCCCTGCAGCTGATGGCGGTGGCGCTGCTCGGCTCGGCGCTGGTCGCCGCCAACGGTGCCCGGACCCAGCTCGGGACGGCCAGCTTCGGCGTGCGCCAGCTGACCGCCGGCGTGATCAGCGTCCTCGCGGCCGCGCTGCCGGTGGTCACGGCAGGTCTGTGGGCGGTCCGGGGCGTGGGTGACCTGCTGCAGCGCGATGACCGCAGCCTGCTCCCCGCCTTCGCCCAGGCCGAGCTCGACGCCCGCCCCGGGCTGCGCGTCCTGGTGGTCGCGTCCGGCAGTGACGGGCGGGTCGTCTACTCCCTGCAGGACGCCGGCGGCGTACGCCTCGACGACGCGGCGCTGACCACGACCTCGGCGCAGCGCCGGTCCCTCGACGCTGTCGTCGCGGACGTCGTCGCCCCGCTCGGCAGCGACGCCGCGGAGGCCCTGTCGACCCGTGCCGTCCGCTACGTCGCCGTGCGCGCGACATCAGCCACGGACGTCCTGGCTTCCGGTCTCGACGCCCAGCCGGGCCTGGTACGCCGGACCTCCGGCTCCGTCATCCTGTGGCAGGTCGTCGCCCCCGCCACCAGGTTGTCGGTGCTGGCGCCGACCCTGGCGGTACCGGCGCTCGCCGGGGACCGCGCTCCGTCCTCCGACGCCCTGCGGGCCAGTCCGCCAGCAGCCTTGGACGCGGGCGCGGTGTCGGCCCGCGTAAGCCTGCCGACCGGTCCGGCCGGCCGGCTGCTCATGCTCGCTGACGCCGCCGACCCCCGCTGGCAGGCGACCTTGGACGGTCGCGAGCTCGAGCGTCGTACCGCCTGGGGGTGGGGCCAGGCGTTCGTGCTCCCGACTCAGGGCGGTCACCTGGTCGTGGCGTACCGCGACGTCCGGACCAGCGCCCTGTGGGTGCAGCTGGCCGTGGTGGTCGTCGTACTGGTGCTGTCGACGCCCGGCGGCCGGCGTCGTCGTGGGCTCGAGGACGGCGTCACCCTGGAGGACGAGGACGTGGACGGGTCGCAGACCCGCTTCGTGCCGGTGGTGGCGCTGTGATGCCGGACCTGCAGGAGCCGACCCGGGCCTCCCGGCCGGGGCGGCGCGCCCCCGTCGGCACCCTGGTCGTCGCCCTGCTCGCGGCCGCCGTCACGGTCACCGGCGGGCTGTCGACCCGGCAGCTGGCCGCGTCGAGCCAGGCCCTCCACGGCGACGCCTCGCCGGGTGGCGCCTCCCAGGTCGACGTCGTGGGAGCCACGGCGGTGTGCCCCGACCTGCGCCAGGGACGCCGTTTCGGCATCACCAGCCGGGTCAGCGTGGGGGCCGCGCCCCTGTCGAGCGCCCCGCCCGTCGGAGTCGCCCCGACCCCGCGCAGCGGGTCCCTGTTGGCGCACCCCAACGGTGCCCCGACGACCGCGCAGGTCCTGCCTGTCAGGGCAGCTGGTCAGGTCGCTGTGGGCCTCGGCACGGCCCTCGACAGCGATGCCCTCGTCGTCTCCGCGCGGGGGCCCCTGTCGGCGGGCCTGGAGGCCGAGCAGGTCACCCGCGCCGAGCAGGGCCGCAACCGCGGCCTGGCGGGGCTGCGCTGCGATGTGCCCCGTACCGAGGCGTGGTTCGTCGGTGGCGGCACGTCGCTGATCGACGAGACCACGCTGGTGCTGGTCAATGTCGACGACACCCCTGCGACGGTGGACGTCAGCGTCTTTACGTCCTCCGGTCCGGCCGACCCTCGGCAGGGTCAGGGCATCACGATCGTGCCGCACGGACGGGTCCTGGTCGCCATGGACACCCTCGCACCCGACCGACGCCTGCTCACCGTCCACGTGCACAGCCGGCGCGGCCGCGTGGCCGCCGGACTGCGCCAGTCGGAGCTGTCCGGGAGAGTTCCGCTCGGCGTGGACTGGATCCCCCAGTCGATCTCGCCCGCGACGACGGTGACTGTCCCCGGTGTCCCGGCGATCGCCGACTCCGGCAGTCGCACCCTGATCCTGAGCAACCCAGGCACCGACGACACGGTCGTGTCGGTGCAGCTGACCACCTCGGACGGGCAGTTCGTCCCCGCTGGCCTGGACCAGGTCTCGGTCCCCGCCGGCACCAACGTCGGCGTGAGCCTCGACGCGCCGGCGAAGACCTCGGACTTCGGTGTGCGCGTCAGCAGCAAGGGGGAGCCGGTGCTGGCCGGCGTCTTCGTCCGCGACGCCCAGCAGGGGCCGGTCCGCGAGTTCGCCTACACCTCCGGCAGCCTCCCGCTCAGCGGCCCGGCCCTGCTTACCGACGTCGTCCTCAACCGGCCCACCGAGAGCACGTTGCTGCTGACCGCACCCAACGGCGACGCAACGGTCAGGGTGTCGCCGATCCGCGTCCTCGGCACGAAAGGCGCCCTGCCGGCCGCCAAGACGATCACGGTCCCCGGCGGGCGGACCGTGGCGCTGAAGCTGTCGTCGTTCTACCCCCCGGCGACGCAGATCCAGCTCGCGGTCGAGGTCCGTCCGCTCGCCGGGTCTGGTCCCGTCTACGCCGCCCGCTACCTACGCGAACGCGGCGCCCACGGGCCGCTGACGACGCTGCTCGACCTGCAGGGCCCCGCACGGACGGTGTCCCGGCCGGCCGTCGTCGAGGACGCCCGCATCGGGCCCTGACCGGTCGGCACCTCAGGGTGGGTCGACCACGTCCGGATCCAGTCCCAGCAGCTGCGCGACCTGGTCCACGACGACCTCGTGGACCAGCTCGGCGAGGTCCTTGCGGTCGTTGGCTCGCGCCTCCAGCGGCCGCCGGTAGACGACCACGCGGGCAGGCGTCCCCGCGTCAGCAACCAACAGCCGACCGAGCGGCACCGGACCCCCGGCGGTCTCATCGGCCACGACGCCCTCATCCCACCCGGTCCCCGGCGGCGGTACGTCCTCGACGGCGAACTCGACGACCTCCAGCTCGGCCGCCCACCGCTGCTCCAGCTCGATGATCGCCGCACGCACCAGGTCGTCGAACCGTTCCGACCTGCTCCGGGACAGGGGCATCCGGACCTCGGTGCCGTTGACGGTCACAGCGGGAGGCACCAGGCGACCCCGGAGCCCCCGGCCGTGCCGTTCGCGCCGTCGCCCGGGGGTACCTGCCACGCCCCCAGGCTCGCACAACCGACCCCGCTGCGACGCGACACGGCTCACCTGGTGGTGGCCGCGACGGTGGACGGCTAGCGTCCAGCCATGTGAGTCCTGTCCGGCGGTGCTCCCGCACCGCGTGCGCGCTGCCCGCCGTGGCCACGCTCACCTACGTCTACGCCGACTCGACCGCAGTGGTGGGCCCCCTCGCGACGTACGCGGAGCCGCACACCTACGACCTGTGCGACGCGCACGCGGTCCGGTTGACGGCCCCCCGCGGCTGGGAGGTCATGCGGCACGACCCCGACCCGGCGCAGACCCGGGCCCGCAGCAGCGACGACCTCGAGGCCTTGGCGGACGCGGTCCGCGAGGCGGCCCGTCCGACACAGGGACGGCCCGGCCTGCCGGAGATGCACGGCCGCCGCGGGCACCTGAGGGCCCTGCCCACACCCCGCTGACCGCAGCGGACGTCTCGGGGTCCTGAGGTGTCCCTTTTGGGGTAGACACGCCTGATGCTCAAGGTATGTCAGGGGTGCGACGAAGCAGGGTCAAGCCCGCAGCCAACGGACGCCCACCTGACCGACGGAGTCCCCATGTCACTCGTCACCACTCCCACCAGCCAGCTCGCCGTCTGCGCGCAGTGCACGGGGACCCGCGTCACGCACATCACCATGACCCTCACCGACGGCTCGGTCGTGGACTTCGCCTCCTGCCACGCGTGCGAGCACAAGTCCTGGACCGAGGCCGGCACCGGCCTGGACGTCTCCGCGGTGCTGCGCAAGGCGCAGAAGATCCGGGTCTGACCCGTTCGGCTCGCGCACCCCTTCCAGGCTGGCCGGCTCCGGTACTAGGGTCGGGCAGGTGACCGACCTCTCCCGCATCGTCAAGGCCTACGACGTCCGTGGTGTCGTCCCCGACGAGCTCGACGCGGACATCGCCCGCGCGCTCGGCGCGGCGTTCGCCCGTTTCACCGGCGCTGCGAAGATCGTCACCGCGCGCGACATGCGCGACAGCGGCATCCCCCTCGGGACCGCCTTCGCCGAGGGCGTGACCTCGCAGGGCGTCGACGTCGTCGAGTCCGGGCTCGGCTCGACCGACCTGCTCTACTACGCCGCCGGCTCCATGGATATCCCGGGGGCGATGTTCACGGCCTCGCACAACCCGGCGAAGTACAACGGGATCAAGCTCTGCCTCGCAGGTGCAAAGCCGGTCGGGCAGGAGAGCGGCCTCGTACAGATCCGTAGGGACGCCGAACGGTTCCTCGCCGAGGGCCTGCCTACCTCCGAGCGGCAGGGCACGGTCACGCAGCAGGACGTGCTGGTCGCCTATGCGGCGTACATGAAGCAGCTCGTGCCCGACCTGGCGGGGATCCGGCCGTTGAAGGTCGTCGTCGACGCCGGCAACGGCATGGGCGGCCACACCGTCCCGACGACCTTCCAGGGCCTGCCGCTGACGGTGACGGAGCTCTACTTCGAGCTCGACGGGTCCTTCCCGCACCACGAGGCCAACCCGATCGACCCGGAGAACCTGCGCGACCTGCAGAAGGCGGTCGTGGCCGCCGGCGCCGACCTCGGGCTGGCCTTCGACGGCGACGCCGACCGCTGCTTCGTCGTCGACGAGCGCGGACAGATCGTGTCGCCGTCAACGCTGACAGCGCTGATCGCGGCCCGTGAGCTGGCCCGCGAGCCGGGCTCGACGATCATCCACAACCTCATCACGTCCCGGTCGGTCCCGGAGGTCGTCGAGGAGCTCGGCGGCACCGCGGTCCGGACCCGTGTCGGGCACTCGTTCATCAAGGCCGAGATGGCCCGCACCGGCGCCGTCTTCGGCGGCGAGCACAGCGGGCACTTCTACTTTCGTGACTTCTGGAACGCCGACTCCGGGATGCTCGCGGCGCTGCACACGATCGCGGCTCTCGGTCACACCGACGGGCCGTTGAGCGGTCTGCTCGCCTCCTACGAGCGCTACGTGCCGTCGGGCGAGATCAACTCCACGGTCGACGACCAGGCCGGTCGGATCGCGGCCATCAAGGAGGCGTACGACGGCGCCGGGAGCGGACGAGACGAGCTCGACGGGCTGACGGTCGACATCGGCAACGGTGCGTGGTTCAACGTCCGGGCGTCCAACACCGAGCCGCTGCTCCGCCTCAACGTCGAGGCCCGAACCGAGGCCGAGATGGCGTCGCTGCGGGACGCCGTGCTGGCCATCATCGGCAGCTGACCGGCACGCTGACGGCAGACCGATAGGGTGGCGACATGAAGCTTGATCCTGCCCTGCTCGAGATCCTCGCCTGCCCCGACTGCAAGGCGCCGCTGACGGTGGACGACGCCGCCAGTGAGCTGGTCTGCACCGGCTGCGGCCTGGCCTACCCGGTGCGCGACGACATCCCGGTGCTGCTGGTCGACGAGGCCCGCAAGCCGTCGGTGTGACGGCCCGAAGGTGAACGCTGACGACCTTCTGGACAACTCGGCACGTCTTGAGCAGGCCGACCCGTCCGCGATGCTCCGCGCGGTCGCCTCCAGCGCCGCCCAAGTGCGGGAGGCCGCCTCCCTCAGTACCGAGGCGGGGCTGCTGAGGCTGGCCGACGAGGACCGTCCCCGGTCGGTGGTCGTGCTGGGGATGGGTGGGTCGGGGATCGCCGGCGACATCCTGTCCGCCGTCGCCGGTCCGAACTGCCCGGTGCCGGTGATGAGCCACCGCGGTTACGGTCTGCCCACCTGGGTGGGCGCCGCCGACCTCGTCATCGCCGTGAGCTGCTCGGGCTCCACCGAGGAGACCCTGTCGGCCCTGGAAGAAGCAGTACGCCGGGGGTGTCGGCTGCTCGTCGTGGGTGCGGCCGGTTCGCCGGTCGAGGAGCTCGCGCAGCGGGGTCGGGCGCTGTTCGTGCCGGTGACCCAGGGCCGCCAGCCCCGGGCCAGCGTCTTCGCGCTGAGCACCCCGCTGGTCATGGCAGGTGACGCGCTCGGCCTGCTCTCGTGCAGCCTGGAGGAGGTCGAGGCCACTGCCGTGCTGCTGGAGCAGCTCGCGGCCCGCAACCGCCCCGACAACGACGCCGTCGGCAACCCCTCCAAGACGCTGGCCCTGTCGCTGGTCGGGGCTCTGCCCGTCGTGTGGGGGAGCTCTCCGCTGGCGGGCGTCTCGGCGTACCGGTTCGCCTGTCAGCTCAACGAGAACGCGAAGGTGCCGGCAACCTGGGGGGTCCTGCCGGAGGCGGGACATAACCAGGTGGTGGGGCTCGACGGGCCCTTTGCCGGGCGGCGAGGTCCCACTGACGACCTGTTCCGGGACCGCGGTGACGATGAGGAGAACGAGACCACCCAGCTGCACCTGGTGTTGCTGCGCGACACCGAGGAGCACCCGGCCGTGGCCGCGCGGGTGCGGGTCGTCCGCGACCTAGCGAGGTCTCGGGGGGTCGTCGTCAGCGAGCTGATCGCGGAAGGGTCCTCGAGCTTCCAGCGGATCGCGTCCCTGGTCACGCTGGGGGACTGGGCGTCGACCTACCTGGCGCTCGCACAGGGTCTGGACCCGACGCCGGTCGACGCGATCACCGAGCTCAAGAGCGCGATCAGGAGGTGAGCGCGGGTGGCGGCAGCAAGGCCATCGTCGCGGCGCTCGGAGCCAACCTGGCTATCGCCGCGTCGAAGCTGGTCGGCTTCTTCGTCACCGGCTCGTCGTCCCTGCTGGCCGAGGCGGTGCACTCGTTCGCCGACTCCGGCAACCAGGTGCTCCTGCTCGTCGGAGGCAAGCGGGCCCGGCGCGAGGCCGACGAGCGACACCCGTTCGGCTACGGCCGGGACCGCTACTTCTACGCCTTCGTGGTCGCGCTCGTGCTGTTCACCCTGGGTTCGCTGTTCGCGCTGTACGAGGGCATCGACAAGATCCGGCACCCGCACGCGTTGGACTCCGCTGCGGTCGCGATCGCGATCTTGGCTTTCGCCATCGTCGCGGAAGGCTTCTCCTTCCGCACGGCGATCGCGGAGGCCCGTCCGTTGAAGGGGTCGGTGTCCTGGCCCGCGTTCATCCGTCGAGCCACCTCCCCCGAGCTGCCGGTGGTGCTGCTCGAGGACTTCGCGGCCCTGATCGGCCTGCTGCTCGCGCTGGCCGGCGTGACGTTGGCCCTGGCCACAGGAGAGCCGGTGTGGGACGGCGTCGGGACCCTGTCGATCGGGATCTTGCTCGGCGTCGTCGCGGTGGTGTTGGCGGTGGAGATGAAGGCGCTGCTCATCGGGGAGGCGGCGTCCCCGGAGGCCGTCGACGCGATCCGGGCGGCGCTGGTCGACGGCCGGTCGGTGCTGCGGGTCATCCACCTCAAGACGATGCACCTCGGGCCCGAGGAGCTGCTCGTCGCGGCCAAGATCGCCGTCGACCCTGCGCTGGCACTGCCCGAGGTGGCGCGGGCGATCGACGCCGCCGAGGCACGGGTCAGGGCGGTCGAGCCGTTGGCCCGGCAGATGTACCTAGAGCCCGACCTGGACCGCCGCGGCGCGTAGTCCGGCTGCGGGGCGCGCGAGCAGCCGCTTGACCCGTCGCAGCACGGCCGGGTGCATGGCGAGCAGCAGCCCGTCGGCGCTGAGCAGGCAGGTGAGCCAGAAGAACAGCGCCTCCTCGACGGGGAGCCCCCCGAGGCTCACGCCGGTGGCGCTGACGGGACTGATGGTCCAGATCCCCCGCGCCAGGGCGAGCCGGTCGCAGACGCACAGCCAGAGGGCGACAGGGGCCGCGCGGAGCAGGCGCGACCTGCGCTGCGCAACCAGGACGTCGTGGGCGATGGCGTGCTGGAGAGCGAACGCAGGCGCGACCCATGCCAGCAGCAACCCCAGGTAGCGAAGGTGTCCGCCCCACAGCAGAAGGAGCGCACCGACAACGCCCACCGCCAACCAGCTCAGAGCAGTCGCCGGGGTGGCGACGGCCGGCAGTGCCGGGTCGGGGGGGACGTTCCAGCGCGGGGTACGCAGCCGCCACGCGGCGACCAGCACGACCTCGAGCACGACGAAGCCGAACTCCTCCACGGGCACCGAGCCCAGTTGGCCGAGGACTGCGTGAGGGTCGTAGGACCAGACCCCCGTCCGCACCAGGTGCCCGTCCCAGGGCGCGGTCCAGGCGACGGCGAGAGTGGCCAGGACGGCCACCGGCAGCAGGGTCTGTCTGCGCCCCTCGGCCCGGACAAGGAGCAGGAAAGCAGGAACGGCAACGGCGAGGAGGTCGAACAGCAGGTAGTCCACAGCTGTCGTCCTCCTCGCCGTCGTCGTGCGGGCTCGCAGGTCAGGCGCGCACGGGCTCCGCGTCAGAGAGGTTCTCGCTGTACGTCGGGTCGTCGACCTCGCTCTTGATGCGGGCGATCTTGAAGATGACCAGGCCGAAGGCTGCCTTGGCGAAAATGTCGGCCAGGGAGTAGCCGGCCTGCCGGGCCACGAACCCGCTCGCCCCGGCGAAGCCGCCGCCGAAGACGGGGAACAGGTAGGCGATCGGGTAGACGCCCCAGAGGCCGACGAGCATGATCCGGAGCTTGCCGACGGTGCTGCGCACCTCGGCGGGCTGCCTGTCGAGGGACTTGCTGACCTCGACGAACAGCACGTAGAGCAGGTAGATGAACGGGATCGTCGACAGCGCACCCCAGAGCAGGCGGGTGCCGTCGTCGGTGGCGATCTCACCCGGGTAGCCCAAGCCGATCATCAGCGCGGACGCGAAGACCAGCTTGGCGAGTAGCGGCTTGGCGACTGAGCGGGCGAGCGCCAGCACGGCGATCGTCTCGACGAGCAGCAGCGGGACTGTCAGGAACCAGTCGACGTACCGGTAGGCCTCGTTGAAGGTGATGCTGGTCAGCTTGTAGACCCCGTCCCCACCCTTGGCGGTGGTGACGTAGGAAGCCTTAAAGTTCTCGAAGATGCGGAAGTAGTGGTAGGTCGCGATGAAGCAGACCATCGCGCTGACGACCAGGGCGTTGCGGTAGCGCTCAAGGACGCGTCTCTGGCTCAGCAGCAGGAAGATGCCAGTGAAACCGAGGCTGGCGATGGAGAGGGAGAACAGGTTGTAGACGGTGTTGTACTGCCCTGAGCTGATCTCAGGGATATTTACACCGGAGGCAAGCAGCATGAACGCTCCTCAAGGGGTGCTGGCCTTCGCCAGCACGTGGGGATGGGGCGCGCGAACTGTGACTCCAAAGCAGGCTAGGCGCAACTTGAAGCAGATCCTTGCGCAGATGTGGCGCGACTTCGAGCGTGGTGCGAGGCTCTGGGGGTGCTGGATCAGAGGCTGGTGCAGTCGTCCTGGGACAGTCGCGCCCTCTCCCTGGCCGTGTCGTCCGGGTCGGTGGTCGTCCTCGTCGGCGTGACGCTGGTCGGCCTGCTCGCCCCCGGCCTCGCAGCCGCCGCCGGACCCACCGTGCTGGTCGTCGCGGGGGTGCTCGGGCTGCCCCACGGAGCGGTGGACCACCTCGCTGTCGGCTGGGGCCGGGGGCGTGCCGGACGGCCGCACCCGGGCTTCTTGCTGACGTATGCCCTCGCCGCGTTCGCGGTGGCGGCCCTTGCCGTCGCCGACCCCGCGCCGGCCGTGATCGTCCTGCTCGCCCTGTCCGCGGCTCACTTCGCCGAGGGCGAGTACGCCTTCTACCGGCTGCGGGGTGGCGCCGCCCTTGTCCTGCCGGCAGCTGCGGTGGGGACCTGGATGGTGGCCGGTCCGCTGCTGCTGCGGCCCGCGCAGGCCAGGCCGCTGCTGGCCTCGCTCGACCCGGACCTCCCCCGCCTGGTGTCCTCGGGTCGGACCCCGGTGCTGACCGCGGCGATCTTGCTGGTGCTGGCCGGCCTGGCCGTCGCCGTGCGGGCCCGCAGCTGGCGGACCGCCGGGGAGCTCGCTCTGGTCGTCACCGCGACGGCGGTGGCCCCGGCTCTGCTCGTGTTCGGCTGCTGGTTCGCCGGCTGGCACGCCTCGCGGCACCTGGTTCGACTCGCGGCGCTGCAGCCGGACGGCGACGGGAGGGCCCGTACGGTCGCCCTCGTCAAGGGCGCGGCAGGGCCTACGGCCGTCGCTGTGGCCGGTGTGGCTGGCCTCGTGCTCGTGACCGGCGGGCTGTCATCGGCCGTGCTGGTCGCACTGCTTGCGCTGACCGTGCCGCACGCCGCCGTCGTGGCCTGGCTCGGGAGGCTCCCGCGGCTCAGAACTGCTTGAGGGCCATCTGGGCGCGCATCTGGGCGGTGTGGACGCCGTCGGCGGTGGCGATGGCGACGTCGACCGGGAACACCGCTACCCCGCGGGAGGCGAAGGACGCGCGGACCCCCACCGCGTCACCAGCGAAGCGGGCCGTCGCCGTGACCGGGCCCTGGGCGATCGCGAGGTAGCTGATCTCCGCACCCTTGATGAGCGGAACCCCGCCGGCTCCCACGAGGTCCTCGAACAGTGACACCACGACCCCGGCCGCAGCCGTCTCGGCCAGGCCGAACAGCGTCGCGGCGTGCGGACCTCCGACGTGGTTGAGCAGGTTCTCAGGCGCCGTGAGGGCGAGGACCACCTCGCCGTCGGACAGGGACACCAGCCGGCAGCCGAGGGCGCGGGCGAAGGGCGTGCCGCTCTCGACGAGTGGAGCCCAGTCCTGGATCTCGAAGTTGCTCACGCCCGTAGTCTGCCCCGCATGCACCGGGATGACAGGCACGACATCGCCGATCCGGCCCTGTCCGACCAGGGCGCGCGCAGGATCGCGTGGGCCGAGCGTGCCATGCCTGTCCTCGGGCTGCTCCGGCGGCGCTTCGCGAGCGAGCGCCCGCTCGACGGCCTGGTCGTCGTGGCCTGCATGCATGTCACCACCGAGACCGCCGCGCTGGTCCGCACCCTGACCGCCGCAGGGGCCACGTTGCACCTCGCCGCGAGCAACCCGCTGTCGACGCAGGACGACGTCGCGGCTGCCCTGGCCAAGGAGGGCGTGGGAGTGTTCGCCCGACAGGGCGTCACCCTCGAGGAGTACGCAGGGCACCTGCGGGCGGTGCTCGACGCCCGACCCGACTACGTGCTGGACGACGGCTGCGACCTGGTCAACCTCCTGCACTCCCACCCCGCGTTGCTCGCCGGGGTGCGTGGTGGGATCGAAGAGACGACCACCGGGGTCCTGCGGCTGCGGCAGATGGCGGCCGACGGGGCGCTGCGCCTGCCGATGGTGGCGGTCAACGACACCGCGGTGCAGAGGCTGGTGGCAAACCGGCACGGCACGGGGCAGTCGACGCTGGACGCGGTGCTGCGGGCCACCGGTGCGCTGCTCGCCGGGACGACGGTCGTGGTCGCCGGCTACGGGCCGTGCGGACACGGGATCGCCGAGCGGGCAAGGGGTCTGGGGGCGCACGTCATCGTCACCGAGGTCGACCCGACGCGGGCGCTGGAGGCGGTGCTCGACGGTCACCGGGTGCTTCCGATGGCGGCGGCCGCCCCGGCCGGGGACGTGTTCATCACCGCGACCGGCAACCGTGGGGTGCTGCGGGCGGAGCACTTCGCGGTGATGAAGGACGGGGCGGTCCTCGCCAACGCCGGGCACTTCGACGTGGAGGTCGACGTCGTCGCCCTCGCCGAGGCGTCGATCCAGACCCAGCGTGTGCGGGCCTTCGTCGACGAGCACCTGCTCGCCGACGGTCGACGGCTGCTCCTTGTCGCCGAGGGGCGCTTGGTCAACCTCGCGGCCGCGGAGGGCCATCCGGCATCGGTCATGGACGTGTCGTTCGCCGTACAGGCGCTGGCGCTGGAGTGGCTGGTGGGGGCCTCGCTCGAGCCCGGGGTGCACGAGGTGCCCGCCGCGCTGGACCGGGAGGTCGCCCGGACCAAGCTCGCGGCTCTCGGGACCTCCCTCGACACCCTCACCGCCGAGCAGGACCGCTACCTGTCGACCTGGCAGGTATGAGGGGCAGCTACGCCCTCGGTGAGGACGTCGAGCGCTTCTCGTGCGGCTCCGGTCCCGCCGGATGGAGGTACGTCGGGACGCGCGCGGCAGGCGACAGCGTGGACCTGACCGTCGACGCGTCCGGGAGGGTGCGGCGGCTGCTCGTGGTGCAGGACGGGTGGGTGCTGCGCGGAGGCTCCGCCGGGCAGGAGCTGCTGTGGGTGCGTGGCGAGGACGAGCACCGGGCCGTCGCTGCCGGCTTCGCCGGGAGCAGCCCCGCCTTCGACCTTGCCGTCGCGCGGATGCTCGCCCTGTCCGTGGGGTCGTCGCGGCGGGTGACGCTCGTGGAGGTGTGCGAGCCGGTGGCGGCGACCCGGACCGTGGTTCAGGCCTGGGCCCGGACGGCCTGCGAGGAGCCGGGGGTCGACCGCTACGAGGTGGTCGACCTCGACACCGCCGACCGCTGGGTCCTGCACCTGTCGGGCGAGGTGCTGGTCAGCCGCGAGGGGTCCTCCGGTCGGGGCGGGCTGGACGCTGGTGCCCCTGCCCACCTGCTTGCCCTGGCTTGAGCCCCTAGGTGAGGGACGGCTCGGGGTTGCGGCCGGCGAAGCCGACCAGCCGGTCCTGGGCGGAGGCGTCGTCGGCGACCGTCACAGCCGCGCCGAAGCCACCGGGTTGACGCATCTGGTCGCCCATCGGGGTGAGGAAAGCGTTCGCCTTGGCGACCGACGCGAGGTCGAGGCTGTCGTCCTGCCCGCTGGCCCGGGCGAGGTCCCAGGTGTGCAGCAGGGTGTCGGCACACAGAAGGGTGTCCACCACCTGGCCAAACGGCGCGGGGCCGCCGAAGCTCTCGACCTCGGTGTCCGCGTCCGACGTCAGAGCGGCCTCGAGGTCGGTACGGACGGCCGTCCAGGCCTCAGCGAGGTCGGCATCGGCGGCGAGGACCTGCGGTGGCGACGGGAGACCGGGCAGGCGACCCAGGACGCGGCGATGGGTGTCGATGACGTGGGCGGCCAAGGCCCGGGCGTCCCACTCGTCGCAGGGGGTGGTGGCTGCCCAGTCGGAGACGCCGGCCAGGGTGCGGCCGAAGTCGTCGGCCACGCGGCTGTAGTGCTCGCTGATGTCCATACCTCGGTTACTACCCCGGTTCGGCCGAACCGCACAGCCCAGCCCTGACAGAGTTGTGTCAGGGATAACCCTTCCTAGGGTGCGCCCCTGACATGACCCTGTTAGGGTTGTCCCCATGGCGTCCACGACCAACCTCACGATTCATGAGGCAGCAACGGCCACGGGATGGTCGCCACGGATGCTGCGTTACGTCGAGCAGCTCGGCCTGGTCGAGCCGACCAGGTCCTCGTCCGGCTACCGGCTCTACGGTCCGGGCCAGCTGCAACGGCTCAGTTCCCTGCGCGCGCTTCTGGAGACCCACAGCGTCGAGCTCGGAGACGTCGGGTTCGCGTTGAGGCTGCGCCGTGACCAGGAGTTGGCCAGCGCCCTCGGCGGATGGTTCGACGAGATCCCCACCACACCCGAGACCTTCGAGCTTCCCGACCTCCCTGCAGCGGATGAGCGCTGGCTCGCCTTCGAGCAGGACAAGCACCAGCACCTTCTCAACCTGTAATTGCAGACCAAGCCCGACAAGAACCCGACCAGAACCCGACCAGCTAAGGAACCCCCCATGTCCACGCAGGACTTCAAGGTCGCTGACCTCTCCCTCGCCGAGTTCGGGCGCAAGGAGATTCGCCTCGCCGAGCACGAGATGCCCGGCCTGATGTCGATGCGCGAGGAGTTCGGCTCGTCCAAGCCGCTCACCGGCGCCCGCATCACCGGCTCGCTGCACATGACCATCCAGACCGCCGTGCTCATCGAGACCCTCGTCGAGCTGGGCGCCCAGGTCCGCTGGGTCTCCTGCAACATCTTCAGCACCCAGGACCACGCCGCCGCCGCGGTCGCTGTCGGCCCGACCGGCACGGTTGACGCGCCGGCCGGCGTGCCCGTCTTCGCCTGGAAGGGCGAGACGCTTCCGGAGTACTGGTGGTGCACCGAGCAGGTCGTTTCCTGGCCCGACGGCGGCGGCCCCAACATGATCCTCGACGACGGCGGCGACGTGACGCTGCTCGTGCACAAGGGCGTGCAGTTTGAGGCCGCGGGCGTCGTGCCCACCGCGGACGAGAACGACTCCGAGGAGTACGCCGTCATCCTCGACACCCTGCGTCGCTCGCTCGCCGAGTCCCCGCAGCGCTTCACCAAGATCGCGGCCGGCATCAAGGGTGTCACCGAGGAGACCACGACCGGCGTCATGCGGCTGTACGAGTTCGCCAAGGCCGGCACCCTGCTGTTCCCCGCGATCAACGTCAACGACTCCGTGACCAAGAGCAAGTTCGACAACCTGTACGGCTGCCGTCACTCCCTCGTCGACGGAATCTTCCGCGCCACCGACGTCATGCTCGCCGGCAAGACCGCCGTCGTCTGCGGCTTCGGCGACGTGGGCAAGGGCTCGGCCGAGTCGCTGCGCGCCCAGGGCGCCCGCGTCATCGTCACCGAGATCGACCCGATCTGCGCGCTCCAGGCCGCGATGCAGGGCTACCAGGTCGGGCGGCTCGAGGACAACCTGGCCACCGCGGACGTCTTCATCACGACGACCGGCAACAAGGACATCATCATGGCCGAGGACATGGCCCAGATGAAGCACCAGGCGATCGTCGGCAACATCGGCCACTTCGACAACGAGATCGACGTCGTCGGCCTCACCCGCTTCCCGGGCGTCGAGCGCAACAACATCAAGCCTCAGGTCGACGAGTGGCGCTTCCCGGACGGCCACTCGATCATCCTGCTGAGCGAGGGCCGCCTGCTCAACCTGGGCAACGCGACCGGCCACCCGTCCTTCGTGATGAGCGCGTCGTTCACCAACCAGGTCATTGCACAGATCGAGCTCTTCGGCAAGACCGAGGACTACCCGCTCGGCGTCTACGTGCTCCCGAAGCACCTCGACGAGAAGGTCGCCCGCCTGCATCTGCCGGCCCTCGGCGCGCAGCTCACCGAGCTGCGCAAGGACCAGGCCGAGTACATCGGCGTCGACGTCACCGGCCCGTACAAGAGCGACCACTACCGCTACTGATCACCAGCACCGGTACGACGAAGCCGGCCACTCCCTCGGGGTGGCCGGCTTTCGTCGTACCGGACGGCGCGTTCGTCACGCCGACGTCACGCGGCTGTGCCGTCCCTGACATCGACCTTCCAGGACTTCCCGTGGCCCCCTGGCCCCCTGGCCCCTTGGGTCTTGGGCCCGTAGGACCCCTAGCTTCCTGGCCCTCTTAGGCCCTAGCCCCCGGCCTCAGGGCCCCTCGCCCCTTGTGCCCCTCGCCCCTCGCCCCTTGTGCCCCTCGCCCCTTGTGCCCCTTGTGCCCCTTGGGCCTTGGCCCACCTTGGGCCCCTTGGGCCCCTTGGGCCTATGAGGCGACGGGTGCCGTCTGTAGGTTGCCGGATCCTCCCGCCCCTCGGTCACACGGCACCGGCGGCTCTCGTCGGTTGCCGCGCCCGGTGATCTACCCCTTCTGGGGCCGACACGCGGGCCGTGGACCCCCACGAGGGGTAGATCGCCGGGGGGCTTTGACGACCTACCGCTCGTGGGCGCGAAACGCCGGCCAAAGGCCCCCGCGAGCGGTAGATCGTCGGCGAAGTTGGGGTCTGCCCGCAGCGACGCAGCGTCCCGCATTTTGCCGACCCACGCCTGTGGCAAGGCGGGGCGAAGCCACCCTCTCGTACGGCGGGGCGAAGCCACCTGTGGCACGGCAGGGCGAAGCCACCCTCTAGTACGGCAGGGCGAAGCCACCCTCAGGCGGCGACGGCGGGGTGGGAGCGGACGCGGCAACAGGGGAGGCGGCAACAGGGGAGGCGGGGACCGGGGAGGCGGGTGTCGGCGAAGCCACCGGGGGCCGGACCAGCTGCTGCTCGGCGCGTCGGCGGCGTTCGGCGAGGACGGCAGTGAGGTACGCCCAGCCCGGCGTACCGGCCGGAGCAGGTGGTGTGACGGTCGCCGAGACGGCGGCGACAAGGCGGTTGCCGAGGTCGGTCCGGGCCTGCTCGGTCAGCTGGCCCTGGCGCCCGAGGAAGGACCGCACGGACAGGGCCAGGTCATCGGGGAGACGGGACAGGTCCAGGGTGCTGGCCCAGCCGGCGAGCTGGGGTGGCATCGGCAAGGCCGGGCCGGCAGTCCCGACGACGCGTTCGGAGATCACCACGGTGCCCGCGAACAGGTCCCCGAGCCGCTTGCCGTCGGTACGGACGAGGCTGGTGATGACGCCCGCGGAGAAGCTGGAGATGCCGGGTCGCTCGACGACCAGTCCGATGAGTCCGCGCACGAACGCCTGCCGGAACGCGATCGGCCCGGCGTCGTCCCGGACGACTCGCAAGCCCATCGCTGCCTTGCCGGGCGTACGTCCGCGCATCAGCGTCTCGAAGGCGACCGGATAACCGAGGAACGCGACGACGACCGAAACGATGATGAGGGCGCCGAGGGCCGCTCCGCCCCGGGCGATCCCGAAGGCCAGGGTCAACAGGAAGAGCACGAAGAACAGCACGCCCTGCAGCAGCCCGTCGATCAGCGCGGCGACCATCCGGGACGGCAACCCGGCGGTGCGCACGTCGAGGGCGACTGCCTCGCCGGTGACGAGCTGCGACAACGCGGGTCCCTCCGGTGATGGGCAGCGGACGTACCGCTGTGACACCTAGTCTGCCCTGTTGTGGACCTCGACGTGTACATCGCTGCGCACCGCGCGGAGTGGCAACGGCTCGAGGACCTGCTCAAGCGGGCCTCCTCGCCGCGGCACCTGTCGGGGGCGGAGGTGGACGAGCTCGTCGAGCTCTACCAGCGCACCGGCACTCACCTGTCGGTGCTGCAGAGCGGGGGCCGTGACCCAGTGTTGCTCGGCCGGCTGTCCTCGCTCGTCGCCCGATCGCGGACGGTCGTCGCCGGCACCCGGCAGGCCGCCTGGCGTGACGTCGTGCGCTACCTCACGGTCGACTACCCGGCGGTGCTCTACCGGACCCGGTGGTGGTGGGGTACGACGGCAGTGCTCTTCGTGCTGGTCGCCTTCGGTTGGGGGGCGTTCGTCGCCACCCACCCGGACTCCCAGGCTGCCCTGCTGCCGCCGGAGCAGGTGAAGCAGCTCGTGTCCCACGACTTCGCCGACTACTACAAGGCTGCGCCCGCTCAGGACTTCGCGGCCCGCGTGTTCACCAACAACGCGCTGATCGCCGCCGGTGCGGTGGCCAGCGGCATCCTGCTGGGCCTGCCGGTCTTCTACCTGCTTTACCAGAACGCTGTCGGCATCGGGATCGTCGGTGGTTTCATGGCCGCCAACCACCGGACCGGGCTGTTCTTCGGGCTGATTCTCCCGCACGGGCTGCTGGAGCTGACGAGCGTCTTCGTCGCCGGTGGCCTCGGCCTCAAGCTGGGGTGGACGGTGGTCGACCCGGGGCGGCGTACCCGGTCGCAGGCACTTGCGGAGGAGGGCCGGGCGCTCGTCGTCGGTGCCGTCGGACTGGCCGTGATGCTTCTCGTGAGCGGCATCATCGAAGCGTTCGTGACCCCGAGCGGCTTGCCGACGTGGGCGCGCATCGGGATCGGCGCGCTGGCCGAGACCGCGTTCCTGCTGGTGATGTTCGTGCTGGGCCGCCGGGCGGTGCGGGCCGGCGAGACCGGTGACGTCGACCGGGCTCTGGCCGGCGACGTGCTGCCCGCCTCGGGCTGACTGCTCGGAGGTGGAGTACGACGCTGGCGTCGAGATCCGGCAGCGAGCGAGGTGACAGGACGAGGATCGCCAGGCGCAGCCCAGGGGCTACGCGGGGTGTACGGCTGAGCTACTGGGGTCGATGAGGATCTTTGCGTGTGTCTCCGGGTCAGACAGGCAACCGAACGCGTTGTCGACGCCATCGAGCCCCACTGTGCCGGTGATGATGGGCGCACCGTTGATCTTGCCGTCTGCGAGCAGGTGCAGGGTGTCGCGGAACTCAAGCGGGCTGTAGCCGATGACGAAGCGCAGGTCGATCTCCTTGTTGATCGCCATGGCTGGTCGGAGGGTGTCTGGGGTCATGCATACGCCGGCGACGACAATGCGCGAGGACAGGGGGGCGCTGGTGATGATGCTCTCCAGCATCCCGGGCACGCCGACGCACTCAAAGATGACGGGGCGCTTGGGTGCAGTCAGGCCGACGGCATCTGCGGCCCGCCAGAGGTGATGCCAGGACAGGGGCAGGCGGGTCAGCTTCTCCATGGTCTCCAAGCCCAGTTGTGCCTTGGCCGGGATGGAGGTGAGGTGGCCGTGCTGCTCGCCGCCGGCATAGGGGGACTCATCTCGGGGGTCCACGACCTGATCGGCTCCGCACGCCGTGGCCAGAGCTCGGCGCCCTGGCGAGAGGTCGCTTGCGACGATCGTCTTGACGCCCCTCGCCTTGAGCATGCTGATGACTGCCAGGCCTACCGGGCCGCAGCCGATCACGATCGCAACGTCCTTGCTTTTGATCTCCGACCGTTGCGCGGCGTGCAGGCCGATGGCGAGCGGCTCGGTGAGCGCGGCCAGCTCCGGGGACAGGCCATTCGGGACCGCGAGCATCAACGACTCCTCGACGACCACCTGCTCTGCGTAGCCGCCAGGCGCCGAGGCCGACAGGCCGATCGCGTGCATGCCGTCCGCTCGGCGGGTGAGTGGGAGTGCCACGACAACCGTGCCCTCGGCAAGCTTGCCCCTGCAGCCCGGGCCGTACGCCGCCACCTGACCGGAGAACTCGTGGCCGAATACGACCTGCTGGCTGGCACGCATGAACCCGTGGTAGCCCGCTTCGGACAGCACGTCCGCCTGTTCGTCGGCGTGATCTTGCGAGTGCAGGTCGGAGCCGCAGATGCCGCAGCGCAGGACGTTGAGCAGCACCTGACCCTTGCCGGGCACCGGATGGGCAAGCTCGGTGACCTCGAGCTTGCCCTCGTGACAGACGACCGCTCTCATGCGGTGACCGCCACGATGCCAGGCAGGAGGCTGTCGTCGAACGGCGGCAGCGGCGTGATGAACGGCGCCAGCAGGTCACCGGCTTGCTTGGCAGTCAGGACGTCGCCCGGGTCGAGCTTGAGGTACTCCCGCCCAGGCTCGAACTCCCACACGTCTTCACCCAGCAGCCGGCAGCGGTCGTCGTAGGGCCAGATCATCGCGATCCGAGACTTGCTCAGGTACATCGCCTGGGGGTCAGCGTCGATGCCGCTGGCGGCCAGCTCCGAGCCGAGGGTCTGCTGGTAGGCGGTACCACGGCCGACGACCATGTGGTCCCCGACCGCGACGCTCTCGTCCTTGACGTAGAACACGCACTGGTCGGTCTGCGTCCAGTGCTGGTACAGCATCTCGACCTGCTCGCGTCCTTGAAGGACGAACGGCTCCCGTCCGATCAGGCTGAACCGGTACACCGGGTTGTCGACCGTCAACTCGGGCGCGAGGATCTCCTGATACCGGCCAGCAGACTCAAGGTAGCGATGCCTGAGGTAGGACTGCAGCAGATAGCGGTGGCGCGGGTTCGTCGTCTGATCAAGCAGTTGCTCCACAGCCACGTTCTGCTCGGTGATGTCCAAGTCAAGCATGTCTGCTCCTTGACAAGCGTCGTTGTCGAACAACCTGTGCGGCGGCTGCAGGGAAGGGGGTGGCGCCGTAGATAGCGGTGAGCCAGACGCCGACGAGCGCGTCCAGGGTGGCTGCCTCCGCGACAGCGGGCTGGGCTCCCGCGGCCATCGCCTCGAAGACCTTCTCGTTCATCAGGCAGAGGCAGATCGCAAGGTCGCGGGCAGGGACACCGGCGGGCGCGGCTCCCCGCACCCGCTCGGCATCGATCGCGGCGGCAGTCCGGTCGACGAAACGCCCGAGCAGCCGGCCCCAGACCTCCCGCACCTGCGCACTGGTGGCCCTTGCCTCCATCGTCGCCCGCAGCACTCCGCGATGCGCGGACCAACGCTCGAACGATGCGCTGAGGACGTGCCGCCACACCCCGGGAGGGTCATCGGCCAGGTTTCGCGGTGCGTCCCGCTCCTCGATGAGCTGATCCTCGACGAGTCGGTCCAGCAGCGAAAGCAGTACCTGCTCTTTGGAGGCGAAGTAGAAGTAGAAGGCAGACCGGGACAGCCCGGCGCCGCAGGCAAGGTCATCGACGGAAATCTCGTGCAGTGGACGCTGCGCGAGCAGGGACTCTGCGGTCGCCAGGATCTCGCGTTCACGCTCGTCCGCGGACACACGTTCTGCGCGTCGCCGTCGCACCGGTGCCGGCGCGGGTGTTGCTGCGGTGCTTGTCGGTGCCGCCATAGCCGGACTCTATCGACAGTGCGATGGCTCTGTCGACACCGTGTCGAATCTGTGTCAGTCTCACGGAAGCACCTACGACTGAGGACCTCGTGACAGACCTGCCCACTGACCAAGCCCTCGCGGCCGCGCTGACACAGCACCTCGATGTGCTCATCGTCGGAGCCGGCCTGTCCGGCATCGGCGCCGCCTGCCACCTGCAGACCGAAGCACCGGGCACGACGTATGCGATTGTCGAAGCCCGCGCCGCCAGCGGTGGCACCTGGGACCTGTTCCGGTACCCCGGCATCAGGTCGGACTCCGACATGTTCACGCTCGGCTACAACTTCCAGCCCTGGACCGAGCCTGAGTCGATCGCCGGCGGAGAGGCGATCCTGCACTACATCCGACAGACAGCCAGTGACCACGGCGTGGAGCAGCACATCCGCTACAACTCTCGCGTCATCGGTGCCGAATGGTCGAGCCAGACCGCGGCCTGGACCGTCACCGTGCAGGACACCACAAGTGGTGTCCTCCAGAGTTGGACCTGCGGGTTGCTTTACGTCTGCTCCGGCTACTACCGGTACGACCAGGGCTACGCACCGGACTGGACCGGAGCCGACACCTACACGGGCCTCGTCGTCCACCCCCAGCACTGGCCTGAGAACATCGACCTGGCCGGGAAACGGATCGTTGTCGTTGGCAGTGGCGCCACCGCGGTCACGCTCGTCCCCGCCCTCGCCCAGGCTGCTGAGCACGTGACCATGCTCCAGCGCTCACCGTCGTACGTGATGCCGTTCCCGTCCAAGGATCCCGTCGCTGACGTCCTGCGCAAGGTCCTACCTACCGACCGGGCGTATCGAGCGATCCGCTGGAAGAACATCAAGACGGCAACTGCTATCTACTCCCTCGCGCGCAGCAAACCCACGGCTGTCAAGGCCTTGCTGCGCACGCTCGCCGTCCGGATGCTACCGACCGGTTTCGACGTCGACACGCACTTCAACCCGTCCTACCAGCCGTGGGATCAGCGGATGTGCCTTGTGCCCGATGGTGACTTCTTCAAAGCCATCAAGAGCGGCAAGGCTGACGTCGTCACTGGTCACATCGACGCCCTCACCCCTACCGGGTTGGCTCTGCGCTCAGGAGAACAGCTCGAGGCGGACATCATCGTCACCGCGACCGGGCTGAACCTGCTTCCGCTCGGTGGCATCGAGCTCACCGTCGACGGTGAGAAGGTCGCGATCCACGAACGGGTCGCGTTCAAGGGGATGATGCTTGATGGCGTCCCTAACCTGGCCTTCGCGATCGGTTACACCAACGCATCCTGGACCTTGAAGGTCGACTTGGTCTCGGCGTACATCGGCCGGCTCTGGGAGTCCATGACGCGACTGGGCCACGACATCGTCACGCCGCGGCTACCACTGGGCCCCATGAGCAAGACGCCCTTCATCGACATGAGCTCGGGCTACTTCGAACGATCCCGAGCACTGCTCATGTTGCAGGGCGAGGACGCGCCCTGGCGACTGGCCCAGCACTACCGCAAGGACAGCCCTCTGTTCCAGGTCTCGCCGCTGCACGACGCGGGCCTTGTCTTCGGCAGCGTGACACGGACGGGGGCCAACGGTCGACGTGTCCCGGACCCGCCCTCCCTGAGCGGCACCGCCTAAGGCCGAACCGCCCTCCACGAGTACGGCAACGGCCCCCACCGTGGGGTCGCTCAAGCCTTCTCGTTGAAGGCGACTGCGGCCCGTACGAGGTCGGCCAGAGCTGCCTCGTCCAGCACGTGGTCCTGCGTGATGTCGACGGCGCGACGCACCTTCCCATCGAGGCTGGAGGTGAAAAGCCCGGCCGGGTCCCCGAGGGACGCGCCCTGGAAGAAGGTCAGCCCACTTCCACTGCTCGACCATGCCGGGCGCCGCTCCCATGACGACCCGTCGGACGGTGCCCAGCACGTCGGCACGCCATCCGGCGACCGCGGCCACCTGCTCGTCCCAGTGCGTGGACGCCTCGGCGTCAGTCATGGTGCCCCTTTTCTTGGTGCGGCCTCAGCGCAACCACGCCCGCGACCCTCGCGACCCCTGTCTTCTCAGAGCCGGCCGGAGGCCTTAAGGGCCAGGTAGGTGTCCGCCACGGCAGGAGCAAAGGTGGCTGGTGGGGCGTCCACGACCTCGACGCCCCGGCGGCGGAGCTCGGCGGTGAGCTGCCTGCGCTGGGTCCGGGTGCGCTCGGCGGCTGCCGCGGCGTACACGGTCCCGGCGTCACCGCGACCGGTGGCGAGCTCCTCGACGCGAGGGTCGCCGACGGAGGCGAGCACGACGGTGTGCCTGGTCGTCAGGGAGGACAGCACCGGCAGCAGGCCCTCGCGCAGCGGGGCGGCTTCGAGCGCGGTGAAGAGCACGACCAGGGAGCGACGGCGGCTGCGCCGCAGGACCTCCGAGACGAGGCGGCGACCGTCGGTCTCGAGCAGGGCCGGCTCGAGAAGGGCTGTCACGTCGACCATCCGGGCCAGCAGCTCGGTGCGGCCCACACCCTCGACGGACCCGCGGACCTCACGGTCGACGGCCAGCAGGTCGACGCGGTCACCCGCCCGGGAAGCCAGTGCCCCCAGCAGAAGGGCGGCGTCGAGGGCGGCATCGAGGCGCGGCTCGTCACCGACCCGGCCGGCCGAGGTGCGGCCGGTGTCGAGGACCAGCAGCAGCCGTCGGTCCCGCTCCGGGCGCCAGGTGCGCACGACCACATCGGCCCGGCGGGCGGTGGCTCGCCAGTCGATCGAGCGGACATCGTCGCCGACGACGTACTCGCGCAGGGAGTCGAACTCCGTCCCCTGCCCGCGGGTCCGGGCGAGCAGCTGGCCGTCGAGCTGGCGGAGCTTGTCGAGCTTCTCCGGCAGGAACTTGCGCGAGGTGAACGGCGGCTGCACCCGCACCCGCCACGGAACCTCGTGCCGGCCCTGCCGCGCGGCCACCCCCAGCGGACCCAGCGAGCGGACGGTGACCCGGTCCGGCCGACGGTCGCCCCGGCGCGTCGGGTGCAGGGCCGTCGTCACCACCCGCCGCTCACCAGCGGGTACGTCGACCTCGTGGGTACGGGGGCTCGCACCGGCCGACGGCACCCACGCGTCACGAAGGACAGCGCGCAGGCGCCGGCTGCCGCCGTTGCCGACCGCCAGCTGCACCTCGACGCTCTCGCCGAGCCGGCACGCCGTCGCCCCACCGCGGGCGAGCCGGAGTCCGCTGACGGGAGCAGCCAGGAGGACGTCGACGGCCACGGCCACCAGCAGTGCCAGCAGGACGAGCAGGACCGTCGTACCGGAGGGCAGGAGAGCGACGGGCAGCACTCCGAGCAGCGCGAGCAGCGCGGCGCGTCCGGTCAGGGCCACCGGATCAGCGGGGGACCGGGACGGAGGCCAGGACGCCGTCGAGGACGCTCTCGGTCGTGACGCCCTCGAGCTCGGCCTCGGGGCGAAGCGCGAGCCGGTGCCGCAGGGTCGGGCGGGCGAGGGCCTTGACGTCGTCGGGGGTGACGTAGTCGCGGCCGGAAAGCCAGGCCCAGGCCTTGGCTGTGGCGAGCAGCGCGGTCGCCCCGCGGGGAGACGCTCCGAGCTGCAGGGACGGCGAGCTGCGGGTCGCGCGGCACACGTCGACGACGTAGCCGAGCAGGTCGGGGGAGACGGTGAGGGCCGACACGGCCCGCCGTCCGGCGGCGAGGTCCTCGGCCGACGCGACGGCCGACAGACCCGACAGGTCGCGCGGGTCGAAGCCGCCGTCATGGGCCTGCAGGACCTTGACCTCGTCCTCGCGGCTGGGCAGCGGGACGGTCAGCTTGACCAGGAACCGGTCGAGCTGCGCCTCGGGCAGCGGGTAGGTCCCCTCGTACTCCACCGGGTTCTGGGTCGCGCAGACCAGGAACGGGTCGGGCAGCACCCGCGGCAGGCCGTCGACCGAGACCTGCCGCTCCTCCATCGCCTCGAGCAGTGACGCCTGCGTCTTCGGAGGCGTGCGGTTGATCTCGTCGGCGAGCAGCAGGTTGGTGAAGACCGGCCCCTCGCGGAAGGAGAACTCCGCGCTGCGGGCGTCGTAGACCAGCGAGCCGGTGATGTCGCCGGGCATCAGGTCCGGCGTGAACTGCACCCGCTTGCTGTCCAGGTCGAGGGAGGCCGCGAGGGCCCGCACGAGCAGGGTCTTAGCCACCCCGGGCACCCCCTCGAGCAGCACGTGGCCCCGGCACAGCAGCGCGATCACCAGGCCGGTGACGGCGGCGTCCTGCCCGACGACGGCCTTCGCGACCTCGGTGCGCAGCGCCAGCAGCGCCTGGCGCGGGTCCGAGGCCGGGGCGGCGGTACGCCGACGCGGGGCGGCCTTGCGCGGACGGGTCGGTGCATCCGGTGCCGTCACGAGCCGGCCACCTCCAAGGTCAGGGCGTCGAGGTCGTCGGCGAGCCGCACCAGCGCGGCGTCGTCCGCAGGAGGGGGACCGTACAGGAGCCCGTGCACGTCGGCAGACGGGCGGCCGGTGCGCCCCGCGGCGAGGGTCACCAGGACCGTCTGGTCGGTTGCCGACCCACCACCGAGCCGTCTGGTCAGCCGGGAGCGTGCGCCGCCGCGCAGGGCCTCGGCGGCGGTGTCACGGGCCCGGGCCGCCTGGTAGAGCCGCCCCCGTCCCTCGACGGTCTCGGCGGCGCGCACCACCACGGGCAGCGGCTCGCTGACGACCCGGCCGAGGCGCCGGGCCCGCCACAGGGCGAGCACCGCGACGGCGATCGCGACCTGCAGGGCGGCCAGCCGGACCCACGCCGGCAGGAGGTCGTTGGGGCTGGCCGGGGGGCGGGCGCCGAGGACGGTCCGGTCCGCGGCCGGGACCAGCCAGACCACGTCCTTGCCCGAGCCCAGCAGCCCCAGCCCCAGCGCGGCGTTCCCCTCGGAGCCGAGGCGTCTGTTGGTCAGGCCGTCAGCGGTACCGAGGAGCACGGTGTCCTGCCCTGGCAACGACAGCAGGGTTGCCCCCGCTGTGACGCCATAGCAGCCGACCGTGTCGGTCTGGCCCTTGTCCGGTGCGTAGACGAGCCCACCCACCCGCGCCCTGCCGGCAACCTGTGCCGCCGGCAGGCCGCACCCGGCCGGCAGGTCCTTCGCGTCCCCGGACGCCACCGGATGGGCGGGCAGTCCGAGACCGTCCAGGACCCGGGTCCCCCCATCGGCGACGACCAGCGACCCGGGCAGGTCGGCGAGCGAGGCCAGCTCCTCGTCGCTGAGCAGCCGTGGCAGCGGGACGAACACGGTCGTCCGGGCGGTCGTCGCGGCCACGGTCGACGGCACGTCGGTCGTCCGCGTCACGGGCACGCCCCGGTCGCGGAGCAGCACCGCGAGCGCGTGCGCCCCGGACGGGTCGTAGGCGTCGGGGTCGAGCGATCCGGCCTTGCCGGTTCCGGCGACGACGGCCAGCAGGGACAGCGCACCCAGCAGAACCAGCACCAGCGCGATGGCCCCGCGGTTGCGCCGCACAGACCCGCGGGGCGACCGGCCCTGCACGGCCGTCCGCTCCAGGGTGAGCGTCACGCGGTCACCAGCCGGCTGGTCGTGACGGTCCGGTCGAGCTCGACCAGCACCTGGTAGGAGGCGGCGTCGGCGATCCGTCCGCCGTACCAGACCTCGTCGAAGACGGTGGCGCCGCGTCGCAACGGACCAGCCAGGGCGGGGACGACGGAGCCCGCCTCGCCGGCCACCTCGTCGGCGGTCCGCCCCGGACGCGCGTCGAGGACGCCGCGGGACTCGAGCTCGCGTACGACAGCCCGCAGGCGCTCACGGACCGCCTCGGCAAACTCGCCTGCTGCCGCAGCCGCATCGGCCTGCTGGCGGTGCTGTCGGGCGGTGAGGGTGGCGCCCTCGAACAGCAGGGCCGCCGAGGCGGCTCGACCGGTGGAGGGGCGCAGGCGCACGACGATGACCGCGACCAGGCCGCCGATCAGCAGGGTGAGCAGGACCAGCCCGACCAGCCCGCCCGGCACGGCGCCGGACGCGCTGCCCACGAGCTGCTGGAACTGCTCGAGCAAGAAGCGCACCAGTCGCAGCAAGGCGGGCGGCTGGGCGTCGGAGTAGGCCTTGCGGCTGAGCTCGGTGCGGGCCAGCTCACGGGCCTGGTCCCGCCCGGGCAGGTCGCCCCCGGTGGCCGATAAGACCCGCAGGACAGGGGAAGTCACGACGGCGACGGGACCGCCGCGGCTGCGTTGAGGGCGACGTCGAGGCCCTCGGCGCGCATCCGTCGGTCGACGTAGAGCAGGGCGTGGACGCCCGCCGAGAAGGGCGAGACGATGACCGACACGAGCCCCGCACCGACCTGCTGGGCGACCAGGAAACCGGCGCTGTTGCCAGCAACGGCGCCGGCGATCCCCAACGGGAAGCCGACCACGGCGCCGAGCGTGGCGGCGATGACACCGGTCAGCAGCAAGATCCCGAACAGCCGCCACCAGGAACCACGGGCCAACACGGACGAACGCCGCAGCGACACGACCACGCCACATTTCTCGAGCACCATCGCGGCCGGTGCCAGGGACAGCCGCACGACGAGGTAGACCGACGCCGCGAGGCCCGCCAGCACAGCGGGGACTGCGATGGCAAGGCCGACCCCGCCGGCGGTGGCGACGGCCACGATGGCGACCACGGCAGCCACGATCGTCGGGACGGCCGCGACCAGCCCGGAGAGCAGCGACAGCCCGAGCAGCGCCCAGAGTCGGGGGCGCAAAGCCTGCCACACCTCGCTCGTCGTGATGGCCTGGCCGAGCACGGCGCGACCCACCACGATGACCAGGGCCCCGGTGAGGACCAGACCGGCGAGGTAGCTCACGATCGCGCCCGGACCGGCGCTGGCCACGGCGCTCGAGAGCTGGACGCCGACGTCGGGCGTTCCGTCGGCGTTAGTTGCCGCGTCGTTGCCGGTGCGCAGCGCGAGCGTCAGCGCCACGTTCACCAGGGTGACCACGACGGCAATCGCGGCCGACAGCCCCAGCGTCACCTTGGGGTAACGGCGGATGATCTTCACGGAGCCGTCGAGCAGCTCCGCCAGCCCGAGCGGCCGCAGCGGCACCACCCCGGGCGGGGGCGGCGCGCCGTACGCGTAGGAGCCGTAGCCACCCGGCGGCATCCCGTACGACGGCGGCGGCGGGGGCGGGGGTGCGCCCGGCCCCGGTGTGGCCCAACCGTGGCCCGGGGTCGTCCCACCGGGGGGCGGCTCGGTCATGTCTCTCCAAGGCGTTCGGGGTGGACGGGGGTGGGCTTGGGGTGGGCTTGGGGTGGGCTGGGGGTGGCTCGTCCAGCATGCTTCCACGCTCCGCGCCCCGACGGTGACACGATGGCCTGGTGATGACCCTCTTCCAGGCTTGCTCCAGCCCCGGCCGGCCGGCCACGCCGTGACACCGCCCCGTGTGCTGGTCGTCGACGACGACCCCGCCCTCGCCGAGATGCTGGGCATCGTCTTGCGCGGGGAGGGCTTCGAGCCGAGCTTCGCCTCCGACGGCGACGCGGCGCTCGGCATCTTCCGTCGCGAGAAGCCGGACGTGGTGCTGCTCGATCTGATGCTCCCCGGCACCAACGGCATCGAGGTGTGCCGCCAGATCCGGGCCGAGAGTGGCGTGCCGATCGTGATGCTGACGGCCAAGGGCGACACGACCGACATCGTGCTCGGCCTGGAGAGCGGCGCCGACGACTACATCGTGAAGCCGTTCAAGCCCAAGGAGCTGGTCGCGCGGGTCCGGGCCCGGCTGCGTACTCATGACGAACAACCCGAGTCCCTGACGATCGGCCCGCTGGAGGACCCGGTGCTCATCGACGTGATGGGTCATGCGGTGACCCGCGACGGGGTGGCCGTCTCGCTGACGCCGCTCGAGTTCGACCTGCTGCTGGCACTGGCCCGCCGGCCGAAGTCGGTCTTCACCCGCGAGGTGCTGCTGGAGCAGGTCTGGGGCTACCGGCACGCCGCCGACACCCGCCTGGTCAACGTGCACGTACAGCGCCTGCGGGCCAAGGTCGAGCGCGACCCGGAGCACCCCAACGTGGTCCTGACGGTGCGCGGCGTCGGCTACAAGGCCGGGCCGGGCTGACGACCACCTCCGTGCTCCGGGGCGCGCGGCACCGGGTCGGGCGTCTGGTTCGGCACGCCTCAGCCCGCTGGCGCCGGTCGCTGCAGACCAGGGTCGTCGTCACGACGTTTGTCGTGAGCGGGGTCGTGGTGCTGCTGCTCGCCTCGCTCCTGCTCGACCAGGTCGGACGTGGTCTGGTCCGCGCCAAGACCCAGGCTGCCTTGACGGAGGCCCAGTCCGGTCTCGCGCAGGCGCAGGATGTGGCCAACACGCCCGTCAGCAGCCGCCCCCAGGCGCTGGAGGCGCAGCTGCAGGGCATCGCGCAGACGCTGTCGGTTCGCGGGCAGTCCGGCGACCAGTACTTCGTCGTCCTGCGCACCGTCGGCGGCGGTGCGAAGGCCTTCGCCTCCCCGGGCATCTCGCCGTCGGACCTTCCTGCCGACCTGGCCGACACGATCAGCAAGACCGGTCGCACGGCCTACGTCTTCCGGACCGTCCGTGGCCGTGACGTGCTCGTCGTCGGTGGTGGCCTGAGCACCGACCTGGGGCCGTACCAGCTGTTCTACCTGTTCCCGTTGACCGCCGAGAACCAGACCCTCGCCCTGGTACGACGGACCGCCGCGATCGCCGGTCAGCTGCTCGTCCTGCTGCTCGTGCTGATCACCTCGCTGGTGGCCCGGCAGGTCGTGCTGCCCGTCCGGATGGCTGCCAGGACGGCCGAGCGCCTCGCGGCCGGGCGACTGGAGGAGCGGATGACGGTGCGGGGCGAGGACGAGATCGCCAGGCTGGCGTCGACGTTCAACACGATGGCCACCGCCCTGCAGACCCAGATCCGTCAGCTCGAGGACCTGTCGCGGGTCCAGCGCCGGTTCGTGTCCGACGTGACCCACGAGCTGCGCACCCCGCTGACGACCGTGCGGATGGCTGCCGACGTGCTGTTCGACGGGCGGCAGTCCCTCGCGCCCGCTGCAGCCCGCAGTGCCGAGCTGCTGCAGGCCGAGCTCGGCAGGTTCGAGGAGCTGCTGGCCGAGCTGCTCGAGATCTCCCGCTACGACGCGGGCGCGGCGTCGCTCGAGACCGAACGGCTCGACGTGGTCGGGCTGGTCGAGCGGGTGATGCAGGCGACACAGGCCCTGGCCGACCGCAAGGGCAGCCCTCTGGTGCTGCACGCCGCCGCCCCCGCCATCGCCCAGATCGACCACGTCCGGGTCGAGCGGGTCGTCCGCAACCTGCTCGTCAACGCTGTCGAGCACGGCGAGGGAGGCCCCGTCGAGGTGACGGTCGCGGCCAGCGACGGTGCCGTCGCCGTTCTGGTCCGCGACTACGGCGTGGGGTTTCGTCCCGGGGAGGCCGGGCTGGTCTTCACGCGCTTCTGGCGCGCAGACCCCTCACGGGCGCGTACGACGGGCGGCACCGGACTGGGGCTCGCGATCGCCCTGGAGGACACCCGCCTGCACGGCGGCACGCTCCAGGCCTGGGGCGCTCCAGGGGAGGGTGCAGCCTTCCGTCTGACCCTGCCGGTGGTCGTGGGCGGCCCCGTCACCGACAGCCCTCTGCCGCTGCGACCGGGGGTGGTCCGGCCGTGAGGCGGGTCGCGATGCTGCTCGTCGTCCCGCTCCTGGCAGCGGGCTGCTCGCTGCCTCTCTCGCGACGCGTCCACGAGGTCGACGCGGCGCAGCCCCAGCGACGGCAGCAGGGCGACCTGCAGGTGCTGCCGCCGGGGCCGAAGACGGGGCAGTCGCCCGAGGACGTCGTGCAGGGCTTCCTGGGGGCACAGGCCAACCCGGACGACCACCATGCGATCGCCCGTGAGTTCCTGACCGCCGCGGCTGCCGCGACCTGGCAGGACGACGCCGAGGTGCAGGTCTACGACCCGGACAGCCTGCGCGTACGCGCCGTGGGCGCCGAGGGCAGCCCCCAGGTCACCGTCGCCCTCACCGTCTCGGGGCAGGTCCGGGGTGACGGGTCCTACCTCGCCCGGCCGGCGACGCAGGTCGCCGAGGAGTACCGCGTCGCACGGGTCCGTGGCGACTGGCGGCTGTCGCAGGTGCCGGCCGGACTGCGCCTCACGCCTGCCGACCGTGACCGCTCCTACCAGGCCAGCAGCATCTACTACCTCGCCCCCAACGCCGGCGAGTCGCCCCTGCACGTCGTCCCCGACGAGGTGTTCGTGCCGGTAGGCCCCGACCCGGCGCGGGCCCTGGTGCAGCGGCTGCTGCGCCCGCCGTCGCGAGCGCTTGCGGGCACGGTGACCAGCGCCCTGCCGGCGGGGACGGCGCTGCGCTCGGTCGACCTGAACGGCTCGGGGGTCGTGACGGTCGACCTCGGCGCCGGGTTGGAGCAGCTGCCAGCGGCGCGCAGGCAGTCCCTGTCGGCCCAGCTCGTCTGGACCTTACGTGACCTCGGACCCACCTTCAGCGGGCTGCGGCTGCTCAGTGGCGGGGTGCCGCTACCCGTTCCGACAGTGGGGGCCGTCCAGGACGCCGGGTCCTGGAACAGCTACGACCCAGAAGGTCTCGGGCCGAACCCCCCGTACTACTTCGTGACCGCGCGGCGGCTGCGGGCGTCGGTGGCCCTCACCTCCGGGCCGGCGACGGCGGGGGAGGCGGGTGACCGCGGTTCGGTCCCGGTGGACGCCGTCGCGGTCACTCCAGACCGGACGCAGGTCGCACTGCTCGCCGGCCGCGCCCCCGAGCCGGTGACGGTTCGGACAGGTCCGCTGCGCGGGCCGGCGTACCAGGAAGGAGCGACGGCGCCGGGCCTGTCCTCCCCGACCTGGGGGTCCGGGCAGTACGGCCTGTGGATGCTCGAGGGGGGTCGCCGCGTCGTGCTCATGCCCCGCGGGTCCAAGACCCTGCTGGCGGTGCCGGTCGTACCGCAGCCGGCCGGGCCGCTGCAGGCGCTGGCGCTGTCCCGCGACGGTGCTCGGGCCGCGCTCGTCGTCGGCGGCCTGCTGTACGTCGGACGGGTCGAGGTCGCGGGCGGACGACCGCGGGTGGCCGGGCTGACGCTCGTCCTGCCGGGCCTGACCAGGGCCACCCGCGTCGCCTGGTCCTCCGGTACCGAGCTGGCGGTCCTCGGCTACCTCACGCGGCCGAACCAGGTGCTGCAGGTGGCCGTCGACGGCTCGTCGGTGACGACGCTCAATTCCTCCGGCCTCACCCCCGTCTCGCTGGCGGCCTCGTCGGCGGGCCTCGTCGTGGGCTCAGGTACGGCCCTCTACCAGGCCAGCGGACGCGGGTTCGTACGCGTCCAGGCGGGCGGCCTTCCGGTCTTCCCCGGCTGATCCACAGGTCCGTGTGAGAAGGGCCCCTGTCCACAGCGGGTCCGTCCGGTGTGGCTCGAAGCGACCAGTCTGGTCGGCATGCTCACGACCCTGCTCGACCTTGTCCTGCCACGGACCTGCCCCGGCTGCCGCGCGCCCGGCTCCGGCCTGTGCCACGCCTGTCGCGAGCTGCTGGACGGGCCGGCACTCGGCCTGGTCCGCCCCCGCCCCTGCCCGCCAGGCTTGCCGCCCCTGTCGGCCCTGCTCGAGTACGGCGGCCCGGTTCAGCGGCTGCTGCTCGCGCACAAGGAGCGCGGCCGGCTCCAGCTGACCGCACCGCTCGGCCGGGCCCTCGCCACCGCCGTGCAGGTCCACGGCCGCGACCCCGTCGTGCTCTGCCCGGTGCCGAGCTCGCCCAAGGCGGTCCGGCAGCGCGGCCAGGACCACGCGATGCGGCTCGCACGGGCGGGCGCGGTGGCGCTGCGCTCCCGGGGCGTCGATGCCATCGCGGCCAGGTTGCTCGTGCCCGCCCGTCAGGTCGCCGACCAGTCGGGGCTCAGCTCGGCCGAGAGGGCGGCCAACCTGCACGGGGCACTGCGAGCCACCGGCGTACCGAGGGGTCGGGTGGTGATCGTCGACGACGTCGTGACGACCGGCGCGACGCTGGTGGAAGCAGCCCGTGCCCTGACGGCCTTCGGCCATCTGGTGGGTGGCGCCTCGGTCATCGCGGCCACCGCCCGACGCCCGACATCACCCATACGGCTCACACCCCTTCTCCCGAGGACGGATGAGGGTTAACGTCTGCGCCAGGTGCCTCGACTCGGCACCGGCCGGCGCCGTCCCACGGGACACCGTCGAGGGACAGGAGGTCGTCAGAGCCGCCGTACGGCGGGGCGCCCGCACTCCACCTGATACCTGAGGAGAACGCGTGGACATTGTCGTCAAGGGCCGCAACGTCGAGGTACCGGAGCACTTCCGGCAGCACGTCCAGGAGAAGCTCGCCCCCTCCGAACGCCTCGATCCCCGGGTCTACCACGTCGATGTCGAGCTCGCCCACGAGAAGAACCCACGCCAGTCCTCGCAGTGCCAGCGGGTCGAGATCACCGTCCGCGGCAAAGGACCGGTGATCCGCGCCGAGGCGTGCGCCGAGAGCTTCTACGCCGCGCTCGACGCCGCGACCCTCAAGCTCGAGGCTCGGCTGCGCAAGAGCCACGACCGCAGGCGCGTCCACCACGGGCTGCGGACCCCCGCGTCGGCCGGTGAGTTCGCGGTCTCGCTCACCAGCGTCGACACCGGTTCTTCGGTCGAGCCCGGCGAGCTGCCGCCGGAGGACACGGCGGATGACACCGACAGCCTGGTCGTGCGGGACAAGACGCACGAGGCCATCCCGATGACGACGCCCGAGGCGCTGCACGAGATGGAGCTGGTCGGCCACGACTTCTTCCTGTTCGCCGACAAGGAGAACGGCCTGCCCAGCGTGGTCTACCGCAGGCACGGCTATGACTACGGCGTGATCCGGCTCGCAGCCGGTTGAGGTGGAGAACGGGCTGCCCCGAGGCGGCCCGTTCCTGTCACCTGAACGAGTGACCTAGGTCCAGAATCGTCCGCACCAGCGTGATCTGGCTACGGGCGTGTAATCATCTGTGCCCAGTGGCACGCCGTTCGTATGACTCGTACGGGCCGGTCATTTCTGATCCGTGCTCGACCAGGAGGTCCACGTGAGCGACCAGTCCACCCCAAGCCCCGCTGCCACCCCGGTTCCGCAGGGCACGCTGGCAGTCGAGCCCATCCGGGTGCTGGTCGTCGATGACCACGCGCTGTTCCGCCGGGGACTGCAGATGGTCCTCGAGCAGGAGCCAGACATCGAGGTCGTCGGCGAGGCCTCCGACGGTTCCGAAGCCGTCGAGCAGGCCTCCGAGACTCTGCCGGACATCGTGCTCATGGACGTCCGGATGCCCAAGCGCGGTGGCATCGACGCCTGTACGGCGATCCACGACGCCGTCCCGTCGGCCAAGATCATCATGCTGACGATCTCGGATGAGGAGGCCGACCTCTACGACGCCATCAAGGCCGGCGCGATGGGCTACCTGCTGAAGGAGATCTCCATCGAGGAGGTCGCCTCGGCGATCCGCGCCGTCCACGGTGGGCAGTCCCTCATCAGTCCCTCGATGGCCTCCAAGCTGCTTACCGAGTTCGCCGCGATGGTCAAGCGCACCGACGAGCGCCAGCAGGTCCCGACGCCGCGCCTGACCGACCGCGAGATGGAGGTCCTCAAGCTTGTCGCCAAGGGGCTGAACAACCGCGACATCGCCAAGCAGCTGTTCATCTCCGAGAACACGGTGAAGAACCACATCCGCAACATCCTGGAAAAGCTGCAGCTCCACTCGCGCATGGAGGCCGTCGTCTACGCCGTCCGCGAGAAGCTCCTCGAGATCACCTGACCCCCACCCCACCCCACCCCCCCTTTGGCGGAAAACCACACCGCCCTGACCGTGTGGGTTTGCGCCAAAGGGGGGTGGGGGCGGGGCGGGGACGGTACTCCGAGGGTGCG
>JBBRNK010000002.1:0-239597 GCA_038230355.1 Mycobacteriales bacterium
CGGCCCGGTTGGAGGATCGCCGACTCGACATCGAGCGCAGGCCGACGTGGTCACGGCGCGAGCTGGCCAGCGCTTTCTACGTCAACCCGCGGACGAACCCAGATTTCGCTTGGGCCTTCGCCAGCCGCTTCATGTTCGTCCTTGCTTACGCGCTCCTCACCACATATCCGGCCTACTACCTGCTGGAGAAGCTCGGCAGCAGCGAGAGCGAGGTCCCAGGACAGATATTTGTCGGCACGCTGATCATGTCGACGGTCGTTGTCGCCGCTTCCCTGTTCGGAGGAGGCCTCTCTGACCGCACCGGCCGCCGAAAGGCCTTTGTCTGCGGGGCGTCGTTCGTGTTCGGACTGGCGATGTTCACCATCGCCGTGGCGGACACCTTCAACGGCTTCCTGTTTGGGATGGCGATCGGAGGACTCGGCTTCGGCTTGTACGTTGCCGTCGACCTGGCGCTCGTCACGACAGTGCTGCCTGACCAAGCCAACGCCGCCAAGGATCTCGGCGTGATGAACATTGCTGGCGCTCTGCCCTCCTCGATCGCGCCAGCGATCGCACCGGTCATCTTGGCACTCGGCGGTGGTAGCTACAGCGTGCTGTACGCCGTAGCTGGGGTATGTGCCGTCGTCGGAGCCGTTGCCATCCTGCCCGTGAAGCGTGTCCGGTGAGCATGCACACAACCTCATTCTCATCGGTCCCCGATGGGCACCGCGTGCAGTTGCGGCTTGTGCTCGAGGGCGGTCACAGCGTCGTTGTCGAAGCCTTTGACGATGAGCCAGATGCCGAGGGAGAACTCGAAGACCGCGACCAGGAGTGCTGACAGTCCTGCCACCGGTCCGTGCTGATCAACGACGTCGAAGAGGATGGCGAGATAGCCGAGGACGACCAGCGGGGCACCGATGATGCCGATCACCGCCAGTTGTCGAGGTATCAGGCGCGAGCTGTACAACATGAGGCCTAGGAGCAGATCGCACACGGCTGGGATGAAGCTCTGGCCGAGCAAGAAGACGCGGTCATAGAGCGTGATCAGCGCATGGCTGATGCCGATGGCTCCAGCGCCGGAGTGTTCTTGGTGCAGCGTCACGACGGCCAAGAGGACCGCCACCCCCATAAGGATGGTGCTGGATTCGAGGATCCTGGCAGCGACGAGACCGAGCGCCAACGATTCGTTCTGCTTCTTCAGGACCGGAAACAGCGTGACGGCGGTGCCGATGCCCGCGAGAGCGATCGTGACCTCCAGGAGGGCCCCGATAATGGCGGCGGTGTCTGACCCGGTGCCGAGGACGTAGCTGGCACTCTTCACGGGACGACAGAGGGCGAGGGTGGGGATCGAGACGAACGTCAGCAGATACAGGACACCGGCGATCAGTGAAATCCTCCTGTGTGCGGGCCTTCCGTCGGCGCTCATGAGGCCGTGGCGATCGGTGCGTCGGTGACGGTGACGGACGCATTGTCCCGTTCGGTCCACAGCGAGTAGCCGAGCCATGCCAGGGCAAGTCCGGTCGGGATCGCGATCTTCGGCTGGGACGCCAGCGGCAGCAGGCCGGCAACGGGAGCCAGTGCCGTCCCTGCAGCGAGCAGCAAAGCTGCGCCAAGCGGGAGGATCCTGGCCCGGAACGAGCCGATCGCGAACAGGATGCCGCCGAGGGTGTACAGAGGTCCGGTCAGCGTCCACAGGGCCGGCAGGAAACCGAGCTCGACCCGGCTGGAGGTGCCGTTGAACATACTCATCCATCCGTTGACGAATGCGGGGTCGGCGCTTGAGGCGTGGGGCAGGACGAAGGCCTCCACGAAGCTGAAGCCCATGATGATCACGAGCCACAGGCTCAACATGAGGTAGCCGAGAAGCCCGAGCAGACCCGACTTCACGAGCTGTCGGGCGTAGATGCCGGCAAGGCCGAGGACGCCGAAGAACGACATGGCGCAGGCGACGATGTGGACCACGCTCCCAGCGTGTGGTCGTGACCGACGCGAGTTCGTTCGATGGGTGGAAGACCCCGACGACGACGTAGCAGAGTCCTGCCAGGACGGCGGACAGGCCGGCCAGGCGGAGGAGCGCGGGCTTGGTGGGGGTGGTGATCATGATGTTCTCCAGTCAGTTGTTGAGGTGGGTCGGTTCGTGCTCCGGGTCGGCTTCGACGCGAGCGACCGAGATCAGCGGCAGGCCGAGGTCGAGGATCCTGGTCAGCAGTCCGCGGGCAGACGTGCGAGCTCGGCGCCGTCCAGAACGACCAGGTCATCGGTGGGACCGTCCAGGAGCCGTTCGACGGCTCGAAGCCGCCGATCGATGCCCTCGAAGAGGTTGCTCGACATGAGGCCGCCGATGAATCCGACGGCCAGCACTGGGCGGTTCGTCGTGATGTCGTCGGGAAGCCGGTCGATCCACCCGCAGACCACGGCCTCCCGGCGTTCTCGGAGCATCCGCGGGATCGCCAGCTCGGCCAGGTCGGCTGCCCGGTCGGTGTCGTCGGCGGCGAGGGCGTGGGCTACCGCCGTTTGAGGATCGCCTGCACGGTCGTACCAGTCGCTGGCGCGGCGATGCAGCCCCGCCGCGTCATCGGGCCGCTCGTCGAGCAGGTGCGCTCGGAGGACGTCGGCGAACAGATGGTGGTAGCGGTACCAGCGCCGGTTGTCGTCGAGCGGCACGACGAATAGGTTCTGTCGCTCCAAGGAAGCCAATACTGCGCGGCCGTCCTTGCGGCCGGTGACGGCGTCGCACAACGGCCCGGTCAGCTGATCGAGAACCGAGGAGTCCAACAGGAACCGCCGTACTTCGGATGGCTGACGGTCCAGGACCTCGTCCGCCAGGTAGTCCACGACGAATCGGTCGTGCCCAGCGAATCCCGCGATGAACCGGGTGGGGTCGTCTCGCCCCTGCAGTGACAGCGCGGCTAGCCGGAGCGCCGCAGCCCATCCCTCGGTGCGCTTGTAGAGCGCTGCCACGTCGTCCGGTACGAGTCCGAGGGTGCTGACGTCGTTGAGGTAGCTGGTGGTTTCCTCTTCTGTGAACCGAAGGTCGGCGGCACGGATCTCGACCATCTCGCCGCGTGCCCGCAACTTTGAGAGCGGGAGGTCCGGGTCGGCACGGGCGCTGATGACGAGATGGACCTACGGCGGGAGGCGTTCGACCAGGAATCTGATGCCCGGCGAGATGTCGGGACCCTCAGCGAGGTGATAGTCGTCCAGCACAACGATGAGATCGCCGGGCAGCACGCTGAGCTCGTTCAGCAACGTCGTGAGGACCGCGTCAATGGACTCGTGTCCCGACTCCAGCTGGGCAAGGGCCGCTGACGCCGTGCCAGGGGTCGCTCTGTTCACCGCGAGGAGGATGTAGGTCCAGAATGAGGAGGCATCACGGTCTCGCTCGTCCAGCGACACCCACGCAGCCGCGACGCGGCCGCCCGGGAACGACGCCGCAAGCAGCGTCGTCTTCCCGAACCCCGCAGGCGAGGAGACCAGCGTCAGCCGCCCCTTCAGTCCACGGTGCAACAAGTCAGTGAGCCGAGGGCGAGCGACGGCCCGCTCGCGCGCCCTGGGCGCGAGCAACTTGGTCTCCACCGGCGAGCCGGGCATCTGCGCTTCTTCCTGAATCTCAGCCAGCCGAGAGCCGGGTCAGTGCCAGTATCCCTGTCCCTGGGGATAAGTCGTGGCCTCGCAGTCACGCTCATCCAAGAAAACCCAGGCCATGAGATGGTCATCGTCCGGGGTGGACGAGGCAGTAGCGAACCAAGAGGCCAGCAGTGTCGTCTTGCCGAATGCCGCCGGCGCTGAGACCAGCGTGAGCGGGATGTGTGCGCCGCGGAGTAGCAGATCGGCCAGTCGTGGGCGCAGCACGACGTCGCGGCGCGGCCTGGGCAGGAGAAGTTTCGTCTCTACGACAGGCTCGACCATCAGTGCACCGACCCGGACGTCGTGGGCTGTGCGTGCGTGTGCATCCGCGCGCCCGGGCGACCGAAGATGCTGAGTACCTCGGCGGGACCCTCACCCGTACTGCCGAACCAGTGCGGCACCAGGGTGTCGAACTCCGCTGCTTCACCGACTCCCAAGACCACATCCGGGTCGCCCATCACCAGGCACATCCGACCGGACAGCACGTAAAGCTACTCGAACCCGTCGTGGGTGCGCGGCTTCGGTTCCGACTGCGACGTCGGGATCACGATCTTCCACGCTTGAATGCCACCGGGTCGAGTCAGGGGCAGCACGATGCGCCCGTTGACGCGCCGCGGCTTCAAGCGAATGCGGGGGTCACCGAACTCCGGCGCACCGACGAGGTCGTCGATCGGCACCCGGTACGTCTGCGCCAGCGGCAGGAGCAACTCCAGGCTCGGTCGCCGCTGACCGTTCTCCAACCGCGACAATATGCTCTTGGAGATGCCCGTCAGATTCGCGACTTCGGTGAGGGTCACCCCTCGCTGCTCACGCACCCGCCGCAGTCGTGGACCAACCAGATCGAGAGCAGCCGCAATCGGACCACCAGCGTCCGAGGCTGTTGCAACGTCGTTGGTCGGAGTGTCTCTGCCTGCGCCCATAGGTCCATTCCAACGCGTCGTTCCCAGGTTCAGCAACAACCGTTGTCGCGAACGTCCAACTCGATCACTCTCGTCCTATGAACACATTCGACGTGGTGGTGGTCGGTGGAGGCGCCGCCGGCCTCTCAGCCGCCCTGGTCCTCACCCGCGCCCGCCGCAAGGTCGCTGTCGTCGACTCCGGCCAACCGCGCAACGCCCCAGCAGCACACATGCAAGGTTTCCTCGGGTCCGACGGTCTCCCTCCCGGCGACCTGCTCGCGGCCGGACGCTTGGAGGTCGCCGGCTACGGAGGCCACCTCGTGTCCGGGACCGTCGCCAGCATCACCGAGTGCGCCCAGACCGGCGCTCATGCCCTGCGAGGGTTCGACGTCACCCTCGAGGACGGCACGACGATGCGTACGCGCCGCGTCCTGGTGACCACGGGGCTGGGCGACGAGGTCCCGGACATCCCCGGCGTCCGTGAGCGGTGGGGCCGCGACCTGCTCCACTGCCCCTACTGCCACGGCTACGAGGTACGCGACCAACCCGTCGGCGTTCTCGCGGGCGACCCTGCGACCACCGCGGAGTCCCTCGCCCACGCCCACATCATCCGACAGTGGTCGGACGACGTCGTGTTCTTCGCCAACGGCGCCCCCTTGACCGCCGCCCAACGTGAACAGCTCGTGGCCCGCGCCATCGGCGTTGTCAACGAACCTGTGGTCAGCCTTGCCGTCGACGACGACCACCTCACCGGCGTCGTCGTCGCAGGCGGTCGCGTCGTCCCGCGCTCCGCCGTGTTCGTCAGGCCGCGGTTCGCTCCCCACGACTCGTTGCTTGTGGACCTCGGTTGCGCGGTCCGCGACACCGGATGGGTCCAGGTCGACGCGACCGGCGCAACAAGCGTGCCCGGCATCTGGGCTGCCGGCAACGCCACCAACCCGCGCGCCCAGGTCATCACTGCCGCCGGCGAAGGTTCGGCCGCAGCGATCGCGATCAACAACGACCTGGTCGATGAAGATCTGCCGATCGCGGTCGCGAGCTTTCGTCTCGGCCTTCCCGTCTGACGCGCCAGCAGTCGACCAGCCACACCCACTGACCACCGCACCTGACAGCAGCACACCGCTGCGTTCTCCCCGCACCGCTTATGCGGCCTTCCGGCCGCGCCCATGTCACACCAACACAAGGAGTCTCACCATGTCGAACGCACAGACCGCCCCCAGCGCCAACTCGGTCTCCCCGCCCACCAAACACCAGCTGGCGTTGATGATCTGGCTTGCCGTCTTCCCGACTCTGACCGTGCTCAACCTGCTGTTCGGCCAGTACCTCGCCGACTTGCCGAGCGTGCTTCGCACATTCGTCCTGGCCACCGTCGCAGTACCGATCGTCATCTACGGCCTGATGCCGCGCCTGCACAAGATTCGCGGTCACATCCTGATGCGCCGCGTGACCGCTTGATTCGCGCTTGTCCCGGTGTCCGGCACCGCAACGAGAGCGCGGGGCTTCCGCTCCCGACGCAACGTCATGTGGAGGACACTCCAGACCTCGGCTTTGTGACCAGGCTGATTGCAGTGCAAAGCTGGGCACCCGATGGGACTCGCGGTGTGTGACAGATCCGCACTCCGGGTGATACCCGCTCGCTTGCTATCGAGGCGAGTGCGAGGATTCCTGCGTGCACGTCGTGACAGACAACGGAATGCTCATCGAGTACGAAGTCTTCGGAGATCCAACCGACCCGGCCGTCCTCCTGGTGATGGGCTTCGGGACCCAGCTCCTCGGCTGGGACGCCGACTTCTGCCGCCTACTGGCAGTGCGAGGGCTGTATGTGATCCGGTACGACAACCGCGACTGCGGGCTGTCGACGAAGCTGGATGAGCACCCGGTCGACCTGATGGAGTTCGTGACCGCTGTGATGTCCGTCGACGTCGACCGAGCGCTCGCGATGGCGCCGTACTCGCTGCGAGACATGGCATGCGACGGAATCGACCTGCTCCGAGCACTCGGCATCGAACGGGCGCACGTCGTGGGGTCCTCGATGGGCGGCATGATCGCGCAGAAGATGGCGATTGAGTTCCCTGATCGGGTGCTCTCGTTGACCTCGATGATGTCGTCCACCGGAGAGCAGGAGTACGGCCAGTCCACCACCGAGGCACAGCAGGTGCTGTTTTCGCCGCGACCAACAGACCGCGAGGGATACATGGCCGGAGCAGAACGCGAGCTCGTCTGGGCGTCGCGTCGGTACGGTGACCCGGCACAGCTGCGTGCCCTCGCCGCGGCCAGCTACGACCGCTCCTACTATCCGGCCGGCGTACCGCGGCAGCTAGCCGCGATGATCCTCGACGGCTCACGAGCCGACGCTCTTCGGGCGCTTGACGTGCCGACTCTCGTCATCCACGGCGTGGACGACACGTTGATCGACCCGAACGGCGGAGAGCGAACAGCGGCCCTTGTGCCAGGAGCGCGACTCGTCCTCGTTGAGGACATGGGACACGACCGCCCGCTGGCTTTGTGGCCACACCTGGTCGATGCGATCAGCGAGCACATCAAGAGACCGTGACACGGGGACGGACGTCTCGATCAGGAGCGACGGGCCTGCGCCTGCCGGCTGACTAGATTCAGGCTCTTCGACGGGCGTCACCTCGCCGACCAGATCCATTCGACCAATGCCTGCGAACAGGCGTCTGGACGCCAAACGGTGGGTCGCACCAAGATCACAGATCCGTTCATCAGCCCTTCCCTGCATCCCGCGTCTATCTGGGCGAATTGACTCACCCACGGGCGCTTCGCTCGCAGGCTGAGCCGGCCTCGAGGCATCAACTGGCGACCCGGCGCACCTACCTTCCAGCACCACAAGTGGCGCTCCCTCGACAGCCACGCGATGTACGCCTGGGGCGTCTCAGCGTCCGAACTGCACCAGGCCGTTCTCGTCGACCACCTGACCCGCGCGCTCGGCGTCGAATGGGAGCCCCGCTGCCGCGGGCGAGACCGAAACCCCGACTGGGCGATCACCTCATTCCCACAGTCACTGTCGAGGTTGTTCTCCCAGCGCTCCGCGGACATCGACATGGCCGCCTATGAGATCATCGAGCGGGATGTCGAGCAGCATGGCCACCGCCCTCGTGGTCCCGTGCTCAACAAGATCCGCGACCGCGCCAGCCTTGCCACCCGGCCGCCCAAGCACGTCCACTCCCTGGCCGAGCTCACCGAGGGCTGGCGCGCCAGAGCGACCGCGCATCTCGGCATCGACGCGACACGTTGGGCGAGCAAGGTTGCTGACAATCCGCCGGCTCGGTTGCTTCGAGCCGACGACGTCGGGCTCGACGTAATCGGAGACGTCGCGTCGCTGGTGCTGATCGCGGTGGGGGAGAAGCGGTCGACCTGGCGCCGCCCCAACCTTTACGCCGAGGCTGCCCGACAGACGATGGGCTGGCGGTTCGCCTCGACGGCCGATCGCGAGGCGATCACGGGCATGGTGGTCGATGCCGCCGAGCACGCCTCGCTGCGACTTACGCCGCCCGAATTGGCGAGCGTCCCTGCCTCCTTCACCCGCGCTGACGGCACCAGCGTGTTTCGACCCAGACACTCGATCGTCTACTCATCCGAGCAACTTCTCGCGGCTGAGGACCGACTCCTCGAGCGCGCGGACGCGAGGACGGCCCCGACCGTCAACATCGAGTACGTCGACGCCATCACCGCCCAGCCAGTCAGAGGCCAACGCCTCACGCCCGAACAGGCACAGGCACTGGCCACCATCGCAACCGACGCCCGTCAGCTCGACGTCCTCGTCGGTCCAGCGGGCGCCGGCAAGACAACCGCCATGCGCGCATTGAGGAATGTATGGACCACCCAGCATGGTCGACACAGCGTGGTCGGCCTCGCCCCGAGTGCCGCCGCGGCCCAGGTCCTGGCCGGAGACCTGGGCATCGATTGTGAGAACACCGCGAAGTGGCTCTACGAACACAGCCACGGGCGAGCCGCGTTCGCCAAGGATCAGCTCGTCATCATCGACGAGGCCACCCTCGCCGGAACCCTCACCCTGGACCGCACCACCGCCCACGCGGCCAAGGCCGGGGCCAAGGTTCTGCTCGTCGGCGACTGGGCACAACTCCAGTCCGTCGAGGCCGGGGGAGCGTTCGCCATGCTGGTGGACGCCCGCGACGACGTCCCCGAGCTGGTCGACATCCACCGCTTCACCCACGAGTGGGAGAAGGCCACGTCCCTCGCCCTGCGCCACGGCCAACCCGAGGCCGTCGACGCCTACCTCTCGCACGACCGGATCCGCGAAGGAGCACACGAGGATCTCCTTGATGATGCGTACGCCGCCTGGCAGGCCGACACCAGTGCCGGCAGGTCGAGCGTGCTGATCGCAGACGCGACCCACGCGGTCAACGACCTCAACACCCGCGCACGGACCGAAAGCGTCCTGCGCGGGGAGGTCGACGGGGCGAGGTCTGTCGCTCTGGTCGAAGGCACCCATGCGTCCGCTGGCGACCTGGTCATCACCCGCCGCAACGACCGGCGTCTGCGCACGCTGCGGCACGGCTGGGTCAGGAATGGCGATCGGTGGCACGTCCGGGACCACCGCGCGGACGGTTCCCTCGTCGTACGACGACAGGGCGCGAAGTTCGGCGCAGCGATCGTGCTTCCGGCTACCTACGTCGCCGAGCACGTCGACCTCGGCTATGCCGTCACCGCCCACCGTGCCCAGGGCCTCACCGTCGATACGGCGCACGTTGTCGCCGCGGATACCACCACGATAGAGAACCTGTACATTGCAATGACGCGGGGTCGTGAGTCCAACACCGCCTACGTCGCACTCGACGACGCCGACGAGAGCCACGGACGGATCCGGGCGAGGACGTCAGCGTGCGTGACGTGCTCCTCAAGATCCTCGCCAACAGCGGCGCAGAACCCTCCGACCACCAGGCGATCCGCGCCGAGCAGGAGACGTGGGGCTCGATCGCCCGAATGGCCGCCGAATACGAAACCATTGCTGCGGCGGGCCAGCACGATCGCTGGGCCACGCTGATGCGGACATCCGGGCTCACAGAAGAGCAAGCAGAAGCAGCCGTCGGTTCAGACGCGTTCGGCCCACTCGCCGCAGAGTTACGACGCGCCGAGGCCAACGGCAACCAGGTCGAGCGACTCCTGCCGGCGGTCGTGGCCCGGCACGGGCTGAGCGACGCTGACGACGTCGCAGCCGTCCTGCGGCATCGCATTGGCCTGGCGACGAGCCGGCCCCGAGGTCGACGAGCGACGAGCCCACGGCTCATCGTCGGGCTCATCCCGGAAGCGCTCGGCCCGATGGCGCCCGACATGAGAGAAGCCCTCGACGAGCGGCGCGACCTCATCGAGCAGCGCGCTCGCGACCTCGCCGCCGACGCCGTTTGTACCAAGGATCCTTGGGTACGTCGCCTCGGCGAACCGCCCGTGGATCGACGCGAGCTCTCCCAGTGGAATCAGGCCGTCGTCACTCTCGCCGCGTACCGCGACCGGTACGCCATCACCTCGTCGAAGCCGCTCGGCGACAAGGCCACGACCGATGTCCAGCGTCTCGACCGATCGCGCGCGATGCTGGCTCAGACCCGGTTGCAGGGAGCGTCGGACGCGCGTGGACGGAACGCAAGCGTGGACCGTGGAGCGATGGGCATCTGAGGTGCTGGACAGTGTCCGGCATCGGTCACGTTTCCGTCGGTGCCGCACAATGTGCGGCACCGGTCTCTTCTCGGTCCCGCTGATTCAGCATGACCGGTCTGACCTGCACGTTTGGGGTAAACCGGTGCCGGACACCGTCCGGTAGCGACGGTCCCGGCGACTCGCCGGGACCTCGTGACCTACAGGTTGAGCGGCAGCGGTGCCGGCTCCGAGCCGGGACCGTGTGGCCTGCGCGTTCACGGCGGCGAAGCGGTGCTGCACAGGTGTGCGGCACCAGTCTTCTGTCACGGTCATGCCGATTCAGCATGACCGGCGTGACTGCACGTTCACGGCAAACCGGTGATGGACACTGTCCACCACCGGACCATTGCCGCCGGGCCGACGACACCGTGAGATCCCACCCGCGGCCCGGTGCCGCGGGGCCCGCGGCACCGTGAGATCCCCGGCGATCGACGGAGTGCTCCCTGCCCGTTGGCTGGAACGACTGCGCGCGAACCGGGGACGTCATTCAGCGACGATGCGCCTCGGATTCAGGCTGTGTCAAGGGCCGAATTTCCGATCCCTGAGACACTCGGTGACAACCGTGGACACCCCAAGACAACCAGCAACGCTGAGCGAAAACTGGTCCGTCGACATCTCACGCATCGGTCGTCGCAGGCCTCGGAATCGAGTGCCGCGGGCCAGCGAAAACCCATCGAAACATGGGATTTCTGCGTGCCTGGTTACGTCTTGTAGCCGCCGGATCCCAGCGAGTGTTCAGGGACTAGGATAGATCCGGGTGGCCGGGTTCGCCCTCGACGCGGCAACGGCGGGCAGCGAGGGGCACCGGCCGACGGCAGTTCGCGTCCGTCGACCCCAGCGGTCTGGCTCTCGAAGCGGGCGAGCGGCCGCGGCTACTGAAGGAGTCGATCCCGGCGGTAGCGGACGACCCGACCGAGCTCGTGCACTTCTCCCGGGTCGAACGGCAGCTGCTCCAGAAGCGGAAGCCAGGCGTCGACGCGTTCTGCCTGGGACTTGACGAGCTTGCGGGTCGCCGTTTCCGGCAGGCCTAGTGCGCTGCCGAGAGCGACGAAGTCCCTGCCTTCGTAGTCGCCGGATCTACGGCCCCCCAATGACAGCGCCATGGTTGTGTCGCCGTACGACTGGGAAGACGGCAGGTCGTACGCCGGTGACGGTAGCCACTCGCCGGACGGGTCCTGCAGCACGGAGAAGTTCTTGGCGTGGGCATCGCCGTTCCCGGACAGGTAGGCGAAGACGAGTTGCCCGAGCAGGGTCCTGGCCGCTGGCAGCGGTGCCTGGCAGACCGTGGCCAACGCGCCGAGGGTCTCCTCGTAGCTGGTGAGGTATTTGTCCGCGGGGGGCCGACCGAGCACCTGGCAGGCATCCTCTACGGCAAGCATCCGAGGAGACAGGTCACTGCCTTGCGGCACGCGGTCGAAGCACTGGACGTGCAGTCCGCTTTGGCTCTCGCGGTCCTGGACGAGCATTGCCGAGGCAGCCTCCAGGCTGCTGAGTCTGGCTGCTTGCAGGAAGCGGGCCTCGTTCTCCACCAGATGCGGGTACTCCGGTGGGTTGAGCTTGAGGATGAACCGCAGTCCGTGTTGGGCGACGGGGAGGTTGAGCATCGCCGCGCTGACCTTGTCCTGCACCCCAGGCAGGGCGGTGCGTTCTGCCTTGATGCCGAGCTCTGCCAGCAGGTCGCTAAAGCGCACGGCGGTGAAGTCGGCGACGTTGAGTCGGGTCGGGACCTGGGCTGGCACGGTGCCGTCGGGGACGACCTGAACGTCGCCTATGGCATCGGCCCCGACAGCAAGGAGCAGCGAGAGCACGTCGTCCGCGCTCGTCTTGACTTGCCGCCGCAGGGTGCCCAGGCGTCGACCTTCGGGCAGCAGCCCAGCGAAGTACGCCGGCAGCGCACCGCCGGGCCGGAGCACCGCAGTGGTGTTGACCGGCAAGGACGTGGCGATAGCCGGACGCTTGTTGTCGACCCACGACGGCAAATACGCGAACGTGACCCCGTCTGGCGTGCGCGTCAACGTGGCGGCTCGCTTACCTTGTTTGTAGACGTCCGCGGCTCCGACGTCGCGCAGCGCGCTCAGGTCGTCCGTCATAGGAGGCAGCCGGTCCGGACCCGGTCCGCAGCGCCCTGCTTGAGATCGAGATGCAGACCGAGGGCGCCGAGCAGACGCAGGAGGTTGACCAGCTGCACGGTGTCTTTGTCGTGCTCGACCTCGTGGACCAACCGCAACCCGACGCCGGCCAAGTCGGCCAGCTCTTCCTGGGTCAGGTTGTGGGTTCGCCGGCGGGCCCGCTGCGCTGCGCCCAACGAAGGGAAGCTCGAATCTGCGGCGGGCGACAAATCGGCGCGGTTCGGCTCCACAGCATCCTGCATTGCACAAATATCTACGGTATCCGGCAGAATACAATCGAGAACACCCGTGTAGAAGAGAAGCGGCAACTGTTCATGCGCTCCAGGGCAAGGTGAGGGCGTGGGGAAGGCGCTGCATCCGGACGGCAACGGGCGCCATGGCGCAGAACCCAGGTCGGTCTTGGCGCAGCCGGGACCGATAGCCTGCGCGGGATGAGCAGCGCCCGCTACGACAGAACGAGGCTCTCGGCGCTGCGCTACGCCGTCAACGACGAGGCCGAGCACTACATCGCCGTCATGCGGGTCTTCACCGAAGGGACCGCCGGACTGCTCTCGGACCTATCGGCCCGGGAGGTCGCGGACCGTCTGGGCAGTGACCACGGTCTGGATCTCGACGTGGACCTGGTCGACACCCGGCTGTCCTACCTCGTCCAGTCCGGCAACCTGGCTCGCAGCCCACGTGAGACCGAGGCCCGCAGCATCCGCGAATACCTCACGACCCGGGCGCGCTACCAACTGACCCAGCGGGGGGAGCTGGTTCACCGGCAGGTCGAGGAGTTGCTGTCCGCCACCGACGAGGTCCGTGAGGTCTCCACCGAGATGCTCGGTGGCATCCTCGCCGGCCTGCGCACGCTGGCTGCGTACGACGAGACCTCGCTGACCGAAGCCGATCCTGACGTCGTGGCAGCTCAGGTCGCTACCTTGTTCGCGCAGTTCGAGCGGCTTGTCACCAGTACCCGCGCGTTCTACGCCAGCCTCAGCCAAGTCCTCGCCCGCTACGACCTCGGACGGGAGGACTTCCAAGCGTTCAAGGCTGCCCTGCTCGACTACCTACAGCGCTTCGTTGACCAGATCGCTCGCACCATGCCGCAGATCGGTGATCTGATCGACGCCATCGACCCGATGCCGCTCTTGGCGAGGGCCAACACGGGGGCGAGGCTGGTGAATCTCGACGGCACTCAAGCGATCCGTTCCAGCGGCTTGGCCCTTCAGGACTGGAGCGGGCTGCGTGCCTGGTTCCTTGGTGCACCGGGGCGACGCAGTGACGCTGAGGAGGTCAGAGCGCTTGCCACCAAGGCGATGCGTGCCCTGCTGGTCAACCTGCGTCGGTTGTCCAGCAGCACCGACCGGGAGGTCAGCCGGTACGCCGACCTGCTCCGACTCGCGCAGTGGTTTGATGGCAGCGACCCCGACCAAGCGGCCGCGCTGTGGGCGGCGGCGTTCGGGCTCTACCCGTCGCGGCACTTAGGGTTCCCGGCCCAGACGGACGGCGAGCCGCTCCCCGCGACGAGCAGCTGGTGGCGGGCGCCGGTGGCGGACGTACCGGTCATGCTACGTACGAGCGGGGAACGTAAGGCCACCGGTGCGACCGCGCAACGGGAGGACTTCGGCGCTGTCAAGGCACAACGCCTCAGAGAAAGGTCCGCGGCTGAGGCGGAACGTGGGGCAGCCCTAGCCGAGTTGAAGACCCACGCGGGCAGACCGCTTGTCGACGTGCAGGTGAGTGACCTGGCGCGGGTGCACCTGCTCGAGCTGCACGCCCGTGCCCTGGCCGGTGCCGGCGGGCCGTTGACCGGCCAGGTAGTCGCGACCGCAGCGCTTCCGGACGGCACGTTGCTGGAACTGCATGTCCGACCCACGCCGGGCGAGTACGCCGTCGTGGCGAGCCCGTCGGGCACCTTGCGCCTGCACGACCTCACCCTCGAGATCGCATGACAGTCGAGGACACCCAGGAGGCTGCGGAGCGCCGTACCGCCCTGCGGGCACTGCTCCTGCGACCCCTCCTGACGGACGAGCGCTCGCCCGAGGACCTAGTGCTGGTCCGGCGGCATCGAGAGCACCTGACTCGGCTGTGCACCGAGGGTCTGGGTTATCGCCTCGTCGTGGAGCCCAAGGCCGCCAGGCTGTTCAAGGCCGGCCTCGGCCGCGACGCCACCCGGCCCTTGCGCAAGCCGCTCGCTAGGGGGCAGGGCCGGCGATTCGAGCCACGTGCGTACGCGCTGCTGTGCCTGACGCTGGCGGCACTGACCCGTTGCCCCGGTCAGCTGCTGCTTGACGAGCTCGTCGCCCAGGTGCGCAGTGCGGTGGCTGATGCACGGCTCGACGTCGACCTCGACAAAGTCGCCGACCGGCGTGCAATGGCCGCCGCGCTCGCGGTCCTGATCGAGCTTGGGGTCCTCGTCGAACGCGACGGCGACCTGACCCGATGGGTTGAGGACAGCGGCGCACAGAGCCTGCTCGACGTCCGCCGCGATCGGCTTGCGCTTCTTGCTGCGTCGGGCCTTTCGGGTGCGACCAGCCCCGCGGACCTACTCGACATCGCGGCCCTGCCCAGCGCCGCCGGGGGTGCCCGGGTCGCTGTTCGGCGGGCCTTGCTGGAGTCTCCGCTGCTATCACTCACTGACCTGACGGAAGACCAGGCTGAGTGGTGGCGACGCAGTCGTTCCCGCGAGGTCGAGTGGTTCCGTGAGCACGTCGGCTTGGAAGTGGAGGCCCGTGCCGAAGGTGCGATGGCCATCGACCCTGACGAGACCCTCACCGACCAGGCCTTCCCGGGCACGGGATCGCAGCGGCATGCCGCCCTACTCGTCCTTGAGCGGCTGGTCGGGCTGGTGCGGGAGGACGCGCGGGCGGCCGAGCCCGCCGAACGCGTCTGGCGGCTGGTCCCCGAGGGTGCCTTCGAGCAGGCGGTGCGTGCCGTCGTCGCCGAGCACAGCCGGGGCCTGCGGAAGGCCTACGCCGACCTCGACCTGCTCGCGGGCGATGTGCTGGAGGTGCTGACCGATTCGGGGCTGTTGCGTCGCACCGGTGAGGGTCTGGACGTGCACGCCGCGGCCGCTCGGTACGCGCCCCAGACCTCCTACGCCGAGGGGTTGTTCTGATGCCCCGCAACCCGCACCGCTTCCGGTTGCACCGCGCCGGAATCCTGAACGTCTGGCAGTACGACGAGCAGGTCTTCGAGTTCGCCGACGGGCGACTGCTGCTGCGCGGCACCAACGGCGCCGGCAAGAGCAAGACGATGGAGATGCTGCTGCCGTTCGTGCTGGACGGCGACAAGGCGCGAATGACCGCGACCGGACGGCAGGGCAGCCAGCTGCTGTGGCTGATGAGCGACGGCGCGACTGCCGTCGGCACCCGCACCGGCTATCTGTGGGTCGAGTTGGCTCGGGTCGACGCCGACGGCGACGTGCACATCGTCACGTGCGGCATCGGAATCCGGCATTCAGCAAGCGCCAAGCAGGCCATTACGTGGCAGTTCACCGTCCCGACGGCTACGCCCGCGCTCTGCGAGCCGGACGGCACGCCCCTGTCAGCACCTCGCTGCCGCGAGCTGGTCGAGTCTCTGGGAGGTCGCAGCTTCGAGTCGCCGCGGGAGTACAAGCAGCATGTCGGGCAGCTGCTGTTCGGCCTGGAGGCGCAGGCCTACGACGACCTCTTGCGGCTGCTCTACTGGCTGCGTCAGCCGCAGGTCGGGGAGGACATCGATCCGGCCCGGCTGGTGGCGATGCTCGACGAGTCGTTGCCGGCGCTTGACGAGGATGCGGTCAGGCAGGTCGGCGAAGCCCTCGACGACCTGGCCGAGCACGGGGAGCGCCTCGACCGGTTGCGCGCCGGGGCGCAGGCAGTTGGGCGGGCCGCCGAGGTATATTCGCGGTACGCCGCCACCTTGCTGCGCGACCGAGCCGCCGACGCTGTCGGCGCTGAGAAGGAACGGGCGTTCCGGGCCCGGGCGGTCGGCCATGAAGAAGCCACGGTCACGCGGGTCGCCGAGGAGCTGACAGCAGCGCAGTCAGCCGAGACTGAGGCGCGCGACGATGCCGCGAGGAGCGGCAGCCGGGTCCAGGCGCTTGAGGCAGGACCGCTGGCGCGCAATCAGCAGGTGCTGCGGGAGAAGCAGCGCCGGGCCGAGGAGCTGATTCAGGCAGCGGTGGTGGCCCAGGCAGTCGCGCGGCGCGCCACGGACCGGGCCGAGGACGCGCAGGCCCGCGTGGCCCGTGGTGGCCAGGAGCTTGCCGACCTCGGTGTCCAGCTCGTCGATGCCACCGCCGCAACGGCCGGGGATCTCCGTGCCTGTGCGGTGGAGACCACCCTGCCGACCGGTCTCGAGGGGGTACGACAAGCCGACGTCCTCACTGCCGACGTACCCCTCGCCCGGCAGTTCGTCGGCACCGCCCGCGCCGCCGTCACGGTGGTGCGCGAGGCTACCGCGCAGCTCGAGGCCGCGGCCGCACGTCGCGAGGCCGCCGCTCAAAAGGCCGCCGAGGCGGAGACCCGCGAGGAGCAGGCATCCGGTCGCCTGGCGGACAGCGTGCGCGAAGCCGACACCCTCGGCGGTGCCTGGTCGCACGCGACTGCAGACTGGCTGGCGCAAAGATCGGATCTCGACGTCGGCCTACCCCATCTGGGTCCAGAAGCTGTGCAGGCGTGGACTCTCGCGGTCCGCTTTGCCGTGAGGCCCGTCCTGGAGCGGCTCAGCCACGAGCAGGCGACAGCAGCCGCCCGACGCGACAGCACGACGGCCCTGACCCGGAGCCTCGAAACACGTCGCGAGCGGGTGCTTGCGGAGCGCGACCCTGCACCACCGGAGGCCCAGCTGCCGAGGCCCGCTCGGGACAGTGCTTCGGGCACCCCGCTATGGCGACTCCTGGACTTCCTTCCCGGTGTCGACGGAGCACCCCTCGAGGCGGCCTTGCAGGCGTCCGGTCTGCTGGACGCGCAGATGCTCGCGGACGGTTCGGTGCTCAGCCCGGCCGACCTCGACACGGTGCTCACCGCGAACGCTGCGGCCAACGGGCCGTCCCTCGCGGACGTCCTCCTCGCCGACCCGCCCGCTGACAGCCCAGTCACGGCCGCGACCGTCGTCCGACTGCTGTCCTCGGTGGCCTTGGTCGACGTGGTCGGGGCGGCCGACGGTCCGGCGGTGATCGGGCGGGACGGTTCCTGGCGCCTCGGTACGCTGACTGGCCGGGCAGCCAAACCGGTCGCGCAGTACCTCGGCAGCGCCGCCCGGGAGGCGGAACGGACCCGGCGCCTCGCCGAGGTCGACCTGCAGCTTCACAGCGCCCAGTCGGAAGTGGCAGACGCATCCGCGGCGGAGCAGACCGCAGCGCTGGAGATCCGGCGCACCCGCGAGTGGACCGACGCGCAGCCCTCCTGGGAGGCGCTGCGCGCCGCCTGGATCCGCATCGACGAGCGAGGCGCCGAACGCGACCGGGCTCAGGCAGAGGCTGGGCGTGAGGCCAGGTCGCTCGCCGTGGCGACCGAGGAGCTGGCCAGGCGCGGCGACGAGCAGCGTCGGCTCTGCGCCCAGCACAACCTGCCCGCTGACCGTGCGGCGCTCGAGGCGCGAGGCATCGAGTTGGCGCGGCTCGACCAACGCTTGCAGTCCTTGGTGGAGCGAGCCGAGCGTCTGCTGATCACTGCACGGCGGTGGGAAGAGGACGGCGAGGCGGCCGAACGGGACCAGGCCGAAGCGCAACTGGCGGCGGCTGAGGCTCGGGCCGCGACCAGCATCGGCGAGGCCGCAGCTGAGGAGTCGAAGGCGTTGCTTGACACCCTCGGCATTGAGGTCCAGAAGATGCAGGCCGAGCTCGACGACGCGCAGCGTGAGGCACGTCGGGCCCGGCAGGATCGGGACCGGGCAAGCAGGCGGGTACTCGAGCTCACCGGCACCGCAGGGGAGCACCATGCCCGGCTGGAGGCAGCACGCCAGCGGCTCGCCGATGCACTGCCGGACGTGGCCTTGCACTTCGCCGCAGCCAGGGCCCTTCGCGAGGTCCCGGGCCTGGTCGAGGCCGGGCTTGGACGATCCTTGCAGGAAGCGGAGGCCCTGGGCCTCGACGGGCTCGATGTCGTGCCTGCGCCTCGAGCCGCCGTCGCGGTCCTGACCAGTTGGGCCGAGCTGCTGATTGACCGGCCCGTCGACGGCAACGCCGTACACGCCGAAGTGCGCTCCCTTGCCGTCGGGCCGGCCGCTGACGCGGAACCTCGCGTGGTCCCGGTCGGTGAGGCGCTGTCGGTGCTGGGTCGCGACACCGCAGGCGCCGAGCGACCGCTCGCTGAGGTCGCCGTCCGGATGGCGAGCGAGGTCACTCGCGAGCAGGAGCTGCTCACCGAGCGGGAAAGGAACCTGTTCGAGGAGCACCTGCTCGGTGAGTTGGGGGATTCGCTTCGCACCCGCCGGCACGAGGCCACCGATCTGGTCAAGGGCATGAACGAGCTACTCGCCGATGTCCGCACGTCCCAAGGGATCCGGGTCCGCTTGGACTGGGCCTTGCGCGAGGACGTCAGCGTCGACGTCCGCGATGCTGTCGCGCTGCTGGGCCGGGCCCGCGGCTCGCTCACCCCCGAGGAGTCGGGCCGCCTGCGCGACGCCCTCGGTGGCCTGATCGAGGTCCAGCGCGCCGCGGAACCCGAACGGGGGTACGCCGAGCACTTGGCACGGGCGCTGGACTATCGGCGCTGGTCCGCGTTCGCGGTCCGGCTGTACCGGCCGGGCATTGAGAGTTGGAGCACTCTGACGCGTCGTACGCCGCTGTCCCAAGGCGAGCAGAAGGTCGTTTGCTACTTGCCGCTGTTTGCAGCCGCTGCGGCCCACTTCACCTCGGTCGCAGGGGCGGCCCCGTATGCGCCGAGGCTCATCCTGCTCGATGACGCGTTCCCGAAGATTGACGTGCGCACGCATCCGCTGCTGTTCGGGCTGCTCGTCGACCTCGACCTCGACTTCGTGCTCACCAGCGAACGGCTCTGGGGCGACCACGAGACTGTCCCGTCGCTGGCGGTGTACGAGGCGCTGCGCGCACCGGGGGAGCGTGGGATCGCGCAGTACCGCTACAGCTGGGACGGGAAGACCTTGGTGGGCGAGGGATGACTCTCCCGCCCTGGCTCACCGACCCCGCTCTCGCACCCGTGTGGAAACGGCTGCGGGCACCGCTGGAGCGGGGCGCGAAGACGACCCGGCTCGCGGGCCTGGACCGACCGACGCGACACGCACTGTCCGGTGTCCTGGGGCGACCTGTGACGGGCGATTTTACCGTGGCCTTGGCGGACCTCGCGGCGTTGCTCTGGGACCGGGCGAAGGTCACGCTCGTCGACGTGGTCGAGGAGGCGACCGGTCCGCTTCGGGACCGGGCTGCGGAAAGGGACGCGCGGCTCGCCCCACTCGAGGCCCTCGCTGACGTCGATCCAGCGTGGGCGGAGAGGGTCCGCAGGAGTGGGATACTAACTCGCGACCCCGACCCCATATCCCTTGTGCAACATGCGATCGCGGTCATAGCGCAGCTTCCTGGGGGCATTCGTCTGAGGACAGAGCTGGCCGCTTCCGTGACCGGAGATGCGCACGCGCTGGACGAAGGCCGGCCGCTGGCCACGTTGGTCCTGCGCGGCCTTGTGGATCTCCTTCCCGCTTCGACGGCGGAACGGCGAGCGGTGTGGGAGTCCTTCGGAGTCCTGTCGGACACAGTGTCGACGTCGGTGCTCACCCTCGGGCTGAGACCAGTGGCGGGTGGGGTTCGGGAGCGAGGATTGCGCGCGGCCGCCGATGCCGGGGATCCGGTCCCTGTGGCGCCATGGTTGCTTCGCCGGCTGGAGCCGGCGGTGGCAAGCCCGGTCCTCGTAGTCGAAAACCCATCAGTTCTCGAGGCTTTCGCCGTACGGCACGGCGGTCGGTTCCCGATGGTGTGTACGTCGGGCTGGCCGTCCCTGGTCGCCGTCGACCTGCTACGTAGGCTCGATGCATCGTTGAGCTACCACGGTGACTTCGACTGGCGAGGCGTGGAGATCTGCGGCTGGCTGCGGCAGCACGTCGGTGTCTTGCCCTGGCGGATGACCGCGGCGCACTACCTGGATGCCCCTGGTGGTGCGCCCCTCGATGGAAGGGAGGTGCCGACGCCATGGGAGCCCTCGCTCTCCGAGGCAATGACTGTACGGGGCTTTGCCGTGTATGAGGAGCAGGTGATCGAGACGCTGCTCGTCAACTGGAAGGGCTGAGCCGGGACTCGTCATGACGGTGCCCGCTGGCTCAGGAGGCTCGGCATCCGTACCCACCACCTGGCTGTTCAACCGGCTTGTCGACCCACCCGGCTGCCAACAGCTGTCGGCATGTGTAAGCAGATCTCGCCAGATCGTCCCCGAGCGTCTGGCTGCCTCCGACCACGCGACCAGCTCGGCCTGAGCCTTGGCCACGTTGCCTTCTTTTCGGCGCCGCGGAGAGTCGGATGGTCGGGTGTCCACCGTCGCGGTGGATGCGGCCGGCAATGGGGCGCCGCCGGGGGCGGTTGCGTCTGCCTGCCGCTTTGCGTCGGCAGGCTTAGCGGGACTTCTCCATGGCGTCCGCCAAGTCGGTCAGCGATTTCACGATCATCTGCGGTGGTGGCCGCAGCGTGTCGAACAGGCCCCCTGACCGGTCCACCCACGTGGCCCGCATCCCGGCCGCCTCCGCCCCGATGTCGTCGAACGGGTTGGAGGAGATGAGGCGGACTTCCCCAATCGGCCGGCCGAGTCGCTCGGCTGCTCGCCGATACGTCTTGGGCGCAGGCTCTAACTGTTGGACCTCGTCGACGCTGACATACCCCTCGAAATAGGGACGGAGCCCGGCGGCGTCCATGATCGCATCGAGCATCCGCGGGGTCCCGTTCGAGAAGACGATCATGGTGTGACCGAGCTGTTGCAGACGGATGAGGCCCGGCTCGACGTCGGGAAACCGCTCCAGGTCGTCGTACTGCGCCATGAGCGCGTCCTTCTGCTCGGCCGTGAGATCGTGACCGGCCGCGCCGAGGGCGTAGTCAAGCGCCTTGCGGGTGAGCTGTTCGAAGTCTTCGTACTGCTCCATCGCGGTCAGCCGGAAGCTGTACTCCAGCTGCTTTTGCCGCCACACCTCTGCGATGCCCAGCGCCTCGTCCTGCACGTACTGCTTCAGACGGGTCCAGATCCGGATCGGGTCGACGAGCGTGCCGTACATGTCGAAGACGAGCGCCTCGGGGCCAGCCATCGTGGTGTGCATTCCTCCTGGTCTAGTGGAACTCGTACGCCGTCCAGGGGCGTCGTGCAACCCAGTAGGAGATCGCGACGGTGACTCCCAGGATCACGACGAAGACCTCAGCCGTCAACAGGCTCAGGATTGCGACACCCTGGCCGTCGCGCCCACCACCGCGCGGTCGAAGCGCGCTCGGCGCCGTCGGTGGTTCCCGTAGCGCGGTCAGCGGCACCCCCGACCGGACATGGGAGACGCGCTCGCAGGTCGTCGTGGCCGGGCCGGCGCAGCAGTTCGCGTTCGTCGTCGGCGGTACCTTCGTCCGGTGGGGCTACCGGCTCACCCCGGCCGCAGAGGCAACGGAGGTGACCGAGTCGTGGGAGTTCTTCCCTTCGGGTATCGCGATGTTCCACGCGAACTACGGCGACGACGCCGCGGCGCAACGTCCAGTCGAGACTCTGGTTCCTCCCAACGGAAGGCGCGGCTCGACGAGGGTCCCGGCGACGGCGAGACGGTGCTGCCGGTGCCCGGCGAGCCGTCCTGGTCCTTCCTGGACCGCCCGATGATTCCAGTCCTGACCGGGGCGGGTGTGGGTGGCGGTCCCTGTTCTGCCCGCTCCCTTGGCGCGCCCCCGCGCCCGAGATGACGTCGCTTTCACGGAGGGGGCTAACGTGGTTTCGTCAAGGTCAAGGACTTTGGGGTTCAATCCGTTTGCCGGTCAAGCCACCGGACTCTTGGAATCTTGGCGGTCGAGCCGTCGAGGTCACCTCAAGTCGCCTGTGGGGAGGTCTGGACCATGACCAAAGGTCAACAGATTATGGGCTCTGAACCGAACGCGCCGACGGTGATCGTCGGCTTGGACAGCGGGGGTACCAACAACAACGCCACCGTGCTCACCTCCTCCGGGCACTTCCTGGTCGACCGCATGGTGGAGAATCCGAGCCGGGTACGAGAGGGTCCTGCAGCCGGTGTCGAGGCGCTTGCCGACGCCTTCAGGAACGTCCTCGCGGTGACGGGTAGTAGCCCGGCCCAAGTGTGCGGCGTCGGACTCGGCTCGCCGGGGCCCGCGAGCGCCGCCGGCGTGATTTCCTCGAGGGGTGCTACTAACTTCCCCGCGAGGCCCTGGTGGGGTTTTGACCTACGGGGCGCCTTGGAGGAACGGCTGGGGATGCCCGTCATTTACAGCAACGACGGCAACGCGGCGGCTCTTTACGCCCACGGTGTGCGGTTCGGCGTGCAGGCGGCATCGTTTTCCTCCGTGACAGCCGTCGTGGGCACCGGGCTTGGTGGCGGAGTGGTCCAGTCGGGATCACCCGTGCAAGGTGCGGTAGGGATGGCTGGCGAGCTGGGACACATCCACATCCCGCTGGACGGCCTTCTTGAGAAGGGACAGCCCGTCCCGCAATGCAACTGCGGGTTCGCAGGAGACGCCGAGAGCGTCGCCTCGCTTACCGCCATCGAAAGCAACTTGTTGCCCTACTGGCTCACGCGCTTCCCAGGGCACCAGCTCGCGTCATCTCCCTCCCTTGCGCACGCCGCGAAGCAGGTACGCGGTCACGCCGAAGCCGGAGATGCCCTGGCCCTACGGATTTTTGATCAGCAGGCGCAGGCCCTGGGCAGACTTTTCACCATCGTCGGGAACGTCCTCGATCCGCACGCCTACTTCGTCGGTGGCGGCGTGGTGGAGGCCGCACCGCACTTTCGGAACTGGTTCCTGAACACCGTCCGGGAACACACGACCCTACGACCCGAACAAGCCGCTGTCGCCGAGTTCGGCGTGGTGCCCGACCGTGACATGGCCGGTGCCCGTGGGGCCGCGATCGCCGCCCGCGCAGCACTCGCGGACACGCGTGTCTAGCAAATCCAGCACGTGGCCCAGGTGAAGTGTTCGACGGTCCAGTAACCCCCTGTCCTGGCCGGCATGCTGGAGGGCATCGTCACCAGCGCCCCACTGTCCTCGCGCATTGTCGTCGGCTGCAGCCCGCTCGATGTCCGCGACACCCCGCTCATGCTGGCAGACGGCACGATCAACGCCGCACCGATCGTCCAGGCACAGTGCGGCTCGACGGCGTCGACAACGCCCTCGGTGCCCTGTCCGACCCTGAGACGCACGCAAAGATCCTCATCGACTCGGGGAGTTCAGCTGTCGTTCCGGCGTAGCGGGTCGACTGTGACCGCGGCCTATGCCGGGTGGGGCTTTTCTCAGGCCTTCTACTGGCAGGAGCTCTGCAAGGAGAGCCCGTTCGGATCTTCCTCCGCAAGGACGCCAACAACCTGCTCGCCATGCTGTGGACGCGGCAGCACGGCGACATCGGACAGAGCCCCGGTTTCGACGCCACGTCGCCGGCGGTGGTGTGAACCCCGTCGACACGACGTTCCTCAACGACGCGCTGGTCGGGCTGCTCGTCACGTAGGTCGCGGAGGCGGACACGCGTTAGCGGCGTCCGGCTCGTACACCGAGGCGGTAGGCGATGAACGCCACAACAGCAACAACCTGCAGGAGGCGCCCGGGCTTTTGCAACTGGGCCATGACCATCGAACGCGCCAGCGCCGTCGCGTCGAGACTGCTCGCCGCCGCGGGCGCAGCTGCCCGCGGTGCGGAGGCCGAGGCAAAAGAGGGTGCGGAGGACAGGGCGGCGACCGGCGCCGGGGCGGCGACCTCACGGTCGCCTGCGCCAGGCGCCTCGGGAACCGCTGCGGGCGAGCCGTTCTCGCTCAGCATGGTCTGGAGGTTCTGCGCGAACTGCAGCATCATCTGGTCGGTGACGCTGCCGATCACCCCCTGGCCCATGGCTGCAGCCCGACCGGACAGCGCCACGTCTGCGTGGACGGTGCCGCGGGTCGCGCCGCCTTCCTGGACAAGCTGCAGGTGGGCCGTTGCCTGTGCCGTCCCCTGTCCTCGGGCCTCCTTCGCCGAGCCCTTGAGCACTGCCCGGTAGGCCTTCTCGTCGCGCTCGACGACCTCCATCTGGCCCTTGTACTGCATCGTGACCGGGCCGAGCTTGACCTTCATGCCAACTTGGTAGGCGTCCTCGCTGAGCTTGTTGAGGACCTCGGCGCCCGGGACACAGCCGGCCACCTCCTGGAAGTCCATCAGGGTGGCCCACACCTGGTCGATCGGTGCGGTGACGGTGAACGCGCTGTCGAGATCCATCAGGGGTTCCTCTCGGTGGTGCTACCGGGCAGGGGGTGCGACGCTCGGATCGCCGCGGCCACCTCGTCGAGGGCGGCAAGGCTGTGCCCGCTGACGAAGGCATCGCAGTGGGGGAGGGCGGCAGCCATCCCGCCCACGAGGGGGGCGAAGCCGCGAGCCGCCTTCCGGGGGTTGACCCAGACGATCCGGTGCGCGAGCCGCGCGAGCCGTGCCATCTGGATGCCGACCAGGCCCGGGTCCTCTTGGGCCCAGCCGTCGGACAGCACCACGACCACGGCGCCCCGGGCGAGGCCCCGGCGGCCGTGGTCGTCGACGAACCGGCGCAGGCTCTCCGCCAGTCGCGTCCCACCCGACCAGTCCGGTGCCGCCTTCGCTGCCTGAGCGAGCGCCTGGTCGGGGTCGCGAGCCGCCAGCTGCCGGGTGAGCCGGGTCAGCTGGGTCGAGAACACGAACGCCTCGGCCTGGGCGCCGCTGACCGCGCCCTGCAGCAGCGACAGGTAGACCCGGGTGTAGGGCTCCATCGACCCGCTCACGTCGCACAGCAGGATGAGCCTCCGGGGCTGGGTGCGCCGTCGGCGGTGGACAAGCCGTACGGGGTCGCCCCCGGATCGCTGAGCGGCCCGGAGCGTGCGGCGCAGGTCGAGCCGTTCTCCCGGCCGTGAGGACGGTGATGTGCGGCGCGTACGTCGGGCAGGTGTCGAGAGCACGATCCGCCGCACGAGCCGCCGGACGGAGGCCACCTCGTCGGCGGACAGGTCGGCGAACGCGGTGGATCCCAGCCGCTCGGCGTTGGATACGGCTGCGAGCACCGCCTCCCGGTCCGGGTCGTCGTCGTCCCCGTCCGACGTGCCTCCGGAGGTCAGGACCGGTCCACCGGTGTCGGTGTCGGTGTCGGTGTCGGTGTCCACGGTGGACTCGCGGGCTTCGGGCCGGGCCGGTCGCTCGCGCGGCTCGGACCCGACGGGGGGAGGGCCACCCTGGTCGCCGCGGAAGTCGGCCGGGTCGAGTCTGCCGTCGAAGAGCGCCGAGAACACCGCGTCGAACGTCGCCAGGTCGGCACGGCCGGACACGAGGCTGACCCGGGCAGACCAGTAGAGAGGTTCACGGGAGGTCGGCGGGACCAGCCGTAGCGCCTGGGCGAAGCGTGCGCTGCGTTCCGGCGGCACGGCCACCCCGGCCCGCTGCAGCGCCGTCGACAGGCCGACGGCCAGCGACGCCGGCTCGAGGAGCAGCTCAGGCACGGTCACCGCTCCCGACGAGCCAGTCCAAGCCCCGGGCCCGGACCAGCTCGACGTCGTCCCGGTTCTTCAGGATCGAACCGAGCGTCAGCTCGGCGCAGGCCGGGTCGAGCCGTTCGACGCCGAGCAGGCTCAGTGCGGCAACCCAGTCGATGGCCTCGGCGATGCCGGGTGCCTTCTCGAGCTCGAGCCCGCGCAGCCGCGCGACCGCGTCGGCCGCCCCGACGGCCAGCGGCTCGGCACTGCTCGGCACCCGGCGCCGGACGATCGCTGTGGTCCGCTCCGGGCGGGGGTAGTCGATCCAGTGGAACAGGCACCGGCGGCGCAGCGCGTCGTGCAGGTCGCGGGTTCGGTTGGAGGTCAGCAGCACGATGGGCGGGTGGGTCGGCCGGATCGTGCCCAGCTCCGGGATCGTCACCGTGCCCTCGGCGAGCAGCTCGAGGGTGAACGCCTCGAAGTCGTCGTCGGCCCGGTCGATCTCGTCGATGAGCAGCACGGCCGGTCGCGGCCCTGGGTGCTCGAGCGCTGCAAGCAGTGGTCGACGCAGCAGGTAGTCGCGGCTGAACAGCGCAGCCTCGTCGAGGTGCCGCTCGTTGCCCTCGGCGAGCCGGATCGCGAGCAGCTGCTTAGCGTGGTTCCACTCGTACAGCGCCTCGGCGGAGTCGATCCCCTCGTAGCACTGCAGCCGCACGAGGGGGGTGTCGAGCACCCGGGCGAGCGCCTTGGCCACCTCCGTCTTGCCGACGCCGGGCTCGCCCTCGAGCAGCAGCGGCTGGGGCAGCCGGACGGCCATGAGCAGCGCCGTCGCGAGCCCCGGATCGGCGAGGTAGTCCACCTCGTCGAGCGCACGGGTGAGCGTCGCAACGTCCGGGACCCGGGCGACGACGTCGGCCTCGGCGCCCGAGCGGGCGGCGGTGTCACGCGGAGGCATAACGCTCCGGGTCCGCGACGAACGCCGCACGGCAGGGCTCGCAGCAGAAGTAGCGCAGGACACCCGCCACTTCCGCCTGTGGGACCGCGTCCGACACGGCGACCGTCATGCCGCACACCGGGTCCAGCGCGGAAACGGGAGCGGAGGCGACGTCCCCGGTGGCGGTTGGGGCTGAGGTCGCGCGCGTCGCCACTACCTCGGCGAGGATCGACAGCGCGATCTCCGCGGCCGTGCTGCCACCCAGGTCGAGGCCGGCCGGGCTGTGAACCCGGTCGGTGCCCTCGACATCGAGCGACGCGAGGACGGCGACGGCCCGCACCCGGCTGGCCACGAGCCCGACGTACGGCACACCGGCACGCAGCGCAGCCTCCAGGGCCGGCTCCTCCCCCCTACCGTGCGACGCGACGACGACCGCGGCGGCGCCCTCGCACGCGCCGACCGTCGGTCCTGCCTCCACGGCGAACCCCAGCGGCCCACCGAGCGCGACGAGGGCCCGGGCGACAGGGGTGGTGCCGACGACGAGCAGCCTGGCCGGCGGGTGCACCGGCTCGAGGAACACTTCCAAGCTTCCGCCGGACAGGCACGGGTTGGCCACCGTCATCACGCCCTCCTCGACGGTTGTGCCCGGGGCTCCCGCAGAGATGCGAAGCAGCAGCGGCTTTCCGGACACGAGTACCTCGAGGGCGTGCAGCCGCACGGAGCTCTCCGCGCAGGTACCGCCGACGAAACCCTCGATCTCGCCGTCACCGTGCACGAGCGCGGTGTCACCCGTGTGCGCGCTCGTCGGGTGCTGCGCGCGCACCACCGTCGCCTTGACGAACGGAACGCGGGCTCGTCGGAGCTCCGCCGCGCGGCTCGACAGGGCGTCCACCGGGTTCACCAGGTCCGCCCCCATCTAGATCGGCGGGGTCGGACGGCCCTGCATGGCCTCCCAGACGCGGGCCGGGGTGCACGGCATGTCCATGTGCACCAGACCGTACGGCGCCAGGGCGTCGACGACAGCGTTTACGACGGCGGGCGGCGACCCGACGGTCGCCGACTCGCCGATCCCCTTGGCGCCGATCGGGTGGTGCGGCGACGGGGTGACCGTGAAGCCGGTCTCCCAGTCGGGCACCTCCATGGCGGTCGGGATCAGGTAGTCCATAAAGGACCCACCGAGGCAGTTGCCGTCCTTGTCGAAGCCGATGAACTCCATCAGCGCCATCCCCACCCCGTCGGTGAGCCCGCCGTGCACCTGTCCTTCGATGATCATCGGGTTGATGCGGGTACCGCAGTCGTCCACGGCGATGAAGCGGCGGACCTTGACGTGCCCGGTCCCGGGGTCGACGTCGACCACGCAGATGTAGGCGCCGTACGGGAAGGTGAGGTTCGGCGGGTCGTAGGTGACCTCGGCGTCGAGGTTTCCGTCGACACCGTCGGGCAGCGCCATCGTCCCGTGGGTGGCCATGGCGATCTCCTGGATCGTCTTTGCCTGGTCCGGGTCGCCCTTGACGAAGAACCGGCCCTTCTCCCACTCCAGGTCCTCAGGGCGAACCTCGAGCATCGCGGCGGCGATGAGCCGCGCCTTGTCGCGTACCTTCCTGGTGGCCATGACGACCGCCGCGCCGCTGACTGGCGTGGAACGACTGCCGTAGGTCCCGAGGCCGAACGGCGTGTTGTCGGTGTCACCGTGGACGACATCGATGTCCTCGGGCGGGATGCCGATCTCCTCGGCCACGATCTGGGCGAACGTCGTCTCGTGGCCTTGGCCCTGGCTCTGCACCGACAGCCGGACCACCGCCTTCCCGGTGGGGTGGATGCGGACCTCGGCGCCGTCGGCCATGCCGAGCCCGACGATGTCCATGTGCTTGCGGGGACCGGCGCCGACGGTCTCGGTGAAGAACGACAGGCCGATACCCATGAGCTCACCCCGCTCGCGCTTTTCGGCCTGCTCGCGGCGCAGCTCGTCGTAGCCGGCCATCTCCATCGCCAGGGCCATCGTTGGCGCGTAGTCGCCCGAGTCGTACTCCCAGCCGGTCTTGTTGGCGTACGGGAACTGCTCTGGCTTGATGAAGTTCTTGATCCGCAGCGCGGCTGGGTCCATCTTCAGCTTCAGGGCGAGGACGTCGACCATCCGCTCGATGAGGTAGACCGCCTCGGTGACGCGGAACGAGCAGGCGTAAGCGACACCGCCCGGGGCCTTGTTGGTGTAGACGCCGGTGACCTTGCAGTGAGCGGCCTCGAGGTCGTAGCTGCCGGTGAACATGTGGAAGAACCCGGCCGGGTACTTCGTCGGCTGGGCGGTCGCGTTGAACGCGCCGTGGTCGGCGAGCACCTCGGTGCGGACCGCGAGGATCCGGCCCTCCTTGGTCGCGGCCACGTCGCACTTCATGACGTAGTCGCGGGCGAAGGAGGTCGACATGAGGTTCTCGGAGCGGTCCTCGACCCACTTCACCGGCCGGCCGGTGACGATGGATCCGACCACAGCCAGGATGTAGCCGGGGTAGATGCCGACCTTGTTGCCGAAGCCGCCGCCGATGTCGGGCGAGATCACCCGGATCTTGTGCTCCGGGATCCCTGCCACCAGCGCGAACAGGGTCCGGTGGGCGTGCGGCGCCTGTGTCGTCTCGTAAAGCGTGAGCTTGCCGTCGATCGGGTCCATGTCGGCGACCGCGCCGCAGGTCTCCATCGGAGCGGGGTGCACGCGGGGGTAGACGACCTCTTGCGAGACCACGACCTCTGCGCGGGCGAACACCGCGTCGGTGGCGGCCTTGTCGCCGGCTTCCCAGTCGAAGATGTGGTTGTCCGTGCGCCCCTCCATCTCGTCGCGGACGACGGGCGCGCCCGGGTCGAGGGCGGTTCGGATGTCGATGACCGGGGGGAGCATCTCGTACTCCACATCGATCAGCTCGAGCGCGTCCCGCGCGGCGTACCGGTCCTCGGCGACGACAAAGGCGACCTCCTGGCCCTGGAAGCGGACCTTGTCGGTGACGAGCACGGCCTGCACGTCAGCCGACAGCGTCGGAGCCCATGCGAGCCCCAGTGCCTCGAGGTCCTTGCCGGTGATGACGGCGACGACCTTGGGGTGGGCGAGCGCCTCGCTGACGTCGATCGACACGATGCGGGCATGCGCGACGGGGGCCCGCAGGATCGCGCTGTGCAGCATCCCCGGCAGCACGATGTCGTCGAGGTAGTTGCCCTTGCCGCGGATGAACCGTGGGTCCTCCTTGCGCTGCAACCGACCGAACCCGATCGGACGCTCAGGGGTGCCGGCACCCGGGTTGGACTCGCGCACCTCGCCGAGCGGCGGCCGGTCCTCGACCGTGGTCACGCGGACACCTCCGCGTCAGCGGTCGCGTCGGTGCGCGGGTGCTCGGCCGCCCAGCGGATCGAACGCACGATGGTGGCGTAGCCGGTACACCGGCAGATCTGGCCGGAGATGGCCTCGCGGATCTCGGTGTCGTCCGGGTTCGGGTTCTTGTCCAGCAGCGCCCGCGCGGTGAGCATCATCCCGGGCGTGCAGAATCCGCACTGCAGCCCGTGCTCCTCCATGAAGCCCTGCTGCACGGGGTCGAGCACCTTGCCGTCGGCAAGCCCCTCGACCGTGCGGATGTCGTGGCCGTCGGCCATCGCCGCCAGCACCGTGCAGCTCTTGACCGGCTCGCCGTCCATGAGCACGACGCAGGTGCCGCAGTTGCTCGTGTCGCAGCCCCAGTGGGTGCCGGTCAGGCCGAGCTCCTCCCGCAGGTGGTGCACGAGGAGCACTCGCGGCTCCACCTCGCGTGCCATCTCCTTGCCGTTCACCGTCATCGAGATCTGCATGTCCTAGCCCTCCCTGGTGGTGCTGTCGGTGCCGGCAGCGCGCGCGCTGGCGTGGCGCAGGACGCGCCGTGTGAGCTCGTCGGCGAGGTGGCGCTTGTAGTCGATCGGGCCGCGCTGGTCGGCGATCGGGTTGCAGTCCTCGGCGGCCAGCCGGCCGGCCTCGGCGAACAGCTCCTCGCTCGGCCGCTGCCCGCGCAGGGCGTCCTGCGCGCGGGTCGCGGTGCCGTCCAGCCCCACGGCGGTCAGGCCGATCGAGACGTCCTCGACGGTCCCGTCGGCGGCGAGCTGCACCATCGCGCCCGCCGCGGCCACCGCCCAGTCACCGACGCGGCGCTCGACCTTCTCGTAGGCGCTGCTCGAGCGCGCAGTGATCGGGAAGCGCACCTCGGTGAGCAGCTCGTCCTGGCCGACGGCCGTCTCGTACGGACCCCGGTGCAGCTCGGCCATCGTCAGCACACGTTCCCCGCCGGGGCCCTTGACGACCGCGACGGCGCCCAGCACGTCACAGACCGTCGACAGGTCCTCGGCTGGATCGGCCTGGCACAGGGAGCCGCCGAGCGTCCCCCGGTTGCGCACGACCGGGTCGGCGATGACCCGCTCGGCGTCGTGGACGATCGGGAACAGCCGGCCGACGACCTCGGACTCGAGCAGCGCCGTGTGCCGGGTCATCGCTCCCAGCCGCAGCCAGCCCGCGTCCTCGATGATGAAGTCGAGCTCGAACAGGTCGTTGATGTCGATCAGCCACTCGGGCCGAGCCAGGCGCAGCTTCATCATCGGGAGCAGGCTGTGGCCGCCGGCGACGACGCGCGACTCCGGACCGTGGCGTTCCAGCAGGGCGAGCGCGTGGTCGACGCTCTGCGCGCGGACGTAGTCGAACGGGGCGGGGATTTGCACGGATCCTCCACGGGCAGCAGGGCGGCGCCGATGCCTCCTTGACTGCTGGTATGACTGTGGTCACCTGCCCCATGACAGTGTCAACGGCGAGATAACCCAACGCTTAGGAGGCGCTCCGCTCGTGACGCTGAGCCAGTTGCGGGCTTTTGCCCTGGTGGCACGCCTCGGCTCCATGCGCGCCGCTGCGGCTGCGCTGGGCATCAGCGAGCCCGCGGTGTCGTCTGCCGTTGCCGCGCTGCGTCACGACCTGGGCGACCCGCTCGTCGTTCGGTCCGGTGGCGGGATCGCGCTCACTGCCGGCGGTCGTCGCCTGGCCGCGCACGCCGACGAGATCGTCGGTCTGGCAGACCTGGCACGCCGAGAGGTGGCTGCTGCCGGCACGATGGGTGACGTGCTGCGCGTCGGGGTCACCGCCGCCTTCGAGGAGCAGGCCGCTGCCGGGCTGGTCGACGCGTTCACCAAGCGCATGCCCGGTACGTCGGTCGAGCTGGTCGCGACGTCCCCGGAGCGGATGGCCGAGGCGCTACTGCAACGGTCGGTCGACATCGCGCTCGGGCTACCGCCCGTAAGGGTCGGCAGGGCCGTCCTCGACGTCGTTCCTTTCCTTCGGTACCAGCGCATCGTCGTCGTCGCTCCGGGACACCGCCTTGCGAAGCTGCCGGCTCAGATCCCGGTTCCTCGAGGGGCCTTCATGCGGGAGCGCTGGTTCACCGGGCCGGCGGGGGTCGAGGAGGAGTCGGCGGAGGGCCGCTGGCTGATCGCGAGCGGCCTGCTTCCGGAGCTCGTCGCCCTGTCGTCCGAGGACCAGGCATGCGAGCGGGCTCGGGCCGGCGAGGGCCTGGCCATGCCGCTTGGACACGTCGTTCGTGACGACGTGCGTCGGGGGACGCTGGTTCCCATTCCGGTGCACGGCATGCCGGTGCACGGACTGTGGTGCGCGAGCATGCTCGGTCACGGCCGGTCGGTGCCCGGAGCTCAGGCGCTGCAGCGGTTTACGACGACACCGGACGCGACCGCTGCCGCAGTGGCGCCGTCAGGGGCGCCTCGGGGAGCACGGGCGCTTCCCCCGGTGCACGTCACGTTGTGGAGTTGACGCCCTTCGGGCCCGACGCATCTGCGGCCAGCAGCTGGGCGTAGTCCTCCTGTGTGTCCACATCCGGCGGCACCCGTCCCGGTACGACGACCTCCACCACGTCGGTCGCCCTCTGCTCCAGCAGCTTCCACACCGCCTTGTCGCCGTGCAGGGCACGAAGGTCAGGCAGGACGTCGCGACCGAACGCGAACGGGTGGCCGATGCCGTCGTCGTACCGGCAGACCGCAAGCGGCGTGTCACCTCGGCCTGCGAGCAGGCGGTGGACCGCGTCCACCGTGACGCCCGGTTGGTCGCCGAGCAGGAGCACGACGACGTGCGTCGTTGCGTCGAGCTCGCTGACTGCGGCGGCGATTGAGGACGAGCAGCCTGAGCCGTACGCCTTGTTCTCCACCACCTCGAAGCCGGTCAGGTCGACCTGGTCGCGCACGTCGTCGACGGCGCCGCCCAACGCCACCAGTCGCTGGTCCACGGCACAGGCGCGCACCGTGGCGAGGGTCGCTTCCAACAGCGGCCGCCCCCGGAAGGGCAGCAGCTGCTTGGGCCGGCCCAGCCGTGTCGAGCTGCCAGCAGCGAGGACGAGGCATGCGATCGTCATGAACACCTCCACGCCCAGAGTCCCACGGGTGGTGAGGATCGGATCAGCAGCGTGCTGTGACAACCGCTGTTCCCGTCGCGGTCACGCGTACCTCCTCCGGCAAGAGCCCGGCGTCGGCAATGAGCCCACGGAGATCGTTGGCCGAGCGCTCCCGGCCGTCCTCTGTGACCACCAGCATCTCCAGGTCGATCATCGAGAAGCGCGCGTCCACGAGGTTGGGTTCCTGTATCCCCTCGATCACGGCCAGCCGCGCGCCGGACGGCATCGTCGCGGCGACGTTCTTCAGCAACCGACGACAGGTTGCGTCGTCCCAGTCGTGCAGGATCCACTTCAGCAGGTAGAGGTCAGCCGTCACGTCGAGCGCCGCGAACATGTCGCCGGCTACCAGCTCGACGCGTCCGAGGAGATCTCGCTCTCCGAGGTAAGTCCTTGCCTCGGAGAGCACGATGTCGGACTCGACGAGCACGCCGCGCATCCCCGGACGGGCAGTCAGCACCTCGGCCAGCAGGACTCCCCGGCCGCCGGCGATGTCGCAGACCACTCCTGCGTTCGGCAGGTCAAGCGCCGCGAGCACAAAGGGCGAGTCGGCCAACGTCAGTCCCGCCAGGCCGCGCGTGAAGTACTCGCCCTCATCCGGGTGGCTGGCGAACCACTCAAACAGGCTCTGCGTGTGCACGCGGTGGAACGCCGGCTCACCGGTACGCACCGAGGTTGCGAGGTCTGCCCAGGCCTGCTGGTGGGCACGGGAACTGAGATATCGACACCACGCACCTACCTCGTGCGGGTCATCGCTGTGCAAGGTCCGGGTCAGCCGAGTTGCACGCACGGTCCCGTTGCCGTCCATCCGCACGGCGCCGAACGTCGCGGACGCACGCAGCAGTCGGTGCATCGCCTCCGCGTGACAGCCGGTACGACGAGCTACCTCCGCCGACGAGAGTCGCTCGTCTCCCAGGGCGTCAGCCACCCCGAGCTCCGACAGCGCGGCAAGGATGTGCGCCCTCGCGAACTGGTGCCCCAACTCGGCCGTCGCAAGTGGAGCGGGCAGCAACCGGTCGGCCAGTTGCAGGAGCAGCCTGCGCAGCGCCCCCGCGACTTTGACGACGAAGGTGGGCGGAACCCTTGTGCTCACGGCGGGTCCTTTCCGGACGACGAGAGAGCGATGTTTAGACTATGAGTCTAATGAACTCAGAGGTCAAGAAGAACGCCTTTCCGCAACGCACGGCGAAGGCTGCCCGAACACGTCAGGACGTCATCGCAGCTGCGGGCAGGTTGTTCGTGCAACGCGGCTACGTCGCAACCAGGGTCCAGGAGATCGCCGACGCCGCCGGGGTCAGTCGCGCGACGGTGTTCAACTCAGTTGGCGGCAGACCGGCGCTGCTGCGGGCCTGCTACGACATCGCGACGGTCGGCGACGACGACCCGATCCCCCTTCCCCAAAGGCCCGAGCTGCTCGCCGTACGCGACGCACGCGACCAGCGAGACACGATCGTGCTCTACGCGGGCGTCATCGCCGGTATCGGGGAACGGCTGTCTGGGATCTACGAGGTCTTTCGCGCCGCCGCCGCGACCGATCCCGACATCAGGACGCAGTGGGAGCAGATCCAAGCCGAGCGCCTCGGCGGAGGCCATGGCTTCGTGCGGATCCTCGCCGGCAAGGGCCCGCTGCGCGACGGTCTCGACCTGGTGGAAGCGGGCGACGTCGTGTGGGCCCACATCGACGCAAGCCTCTACCACCGGCTCGTTGTCGAGCGCGGCTGGTCGCGCGTCCACTTCGAGGCGTGGTTCGCCCGGACATTGACGTCCTACCTGTTACCCCCAGCCGGTCGGAGGCGGCGGCAGGGATCGGGCGGCTAACCGATTTCCGCGCCTTGGAAATGCCGATCAAGCCCAGATCTAGCCCGGCATGATGGGCTGGTGGCTGTCACACCAACGAGCGCGAAGAGCGTGCACCAGCGATGCTCAATGACCAAGCACCTTCCAGAAGGTCGCTGCCGTCCGCGAAGGGCGGCCGGTCCGCCTTTCGCTTCGGTCGGCAGCCGCGAACACGGCTGTGGCTGCATTGACGCCCAACCATCGCAGCGGCTCCGGTTCCCATTGTGGGGATTCCCGCGCCACCCAGGGCAACGTTACGAGATCGGAGGCTTGGCCAGTGATGAGGTCGGCCAGCGTCCGGCCGGCGAGGTTGGACGTCGCGACGCCGTCCCCTACGTAGCCACCGGCGTGGGCCATCCCGCTGGCCTTGTCGTAGGAGACCGACGGGTACCAGTCCCGGGGGATACCGAGATTGCCTCCCCAGGCATGGGTGAATTCGACCCCGTCGATGTCTGGTAGGAGCTCCCGCAAGATCGTGCGAAGCATCGCGTGAACGCGCGGATCCAGTCCGAAGGAGTGCTTGATGCGGGAACCGTAGTGGTACGGCGCGCCGCGGCCACCGAAAGCGATGCGGCCGTCAGAGGTGCGCTGACCGTAGATCCGTAGGTGGCGCTTGTCGCTGAAGGTCTCCCTGCGATCGAGGCCGATCTTCGCCCAGGTCGAGTCCGGCAACGGGGTAGTGGCGACCATGAGGGAGTACATCGGCACCATCGACCTGTGCAGGTCGGGTAGCTGCGAGGTGAATCCCTCGGTGGCGCGCACCACCACTGCAGCTCGGACCTCGCCGACATCGGTGACGACGCGCCCTGGCTCAAGCCGGGCGACAGCGGTGGCCTCGTGCACGCGGACGCCCAACCTACGGACGGTGTCGGCCAGGCCGCGTACCAGTCGGGCCGGGTGCAGGGCCGCGCAGTGGGGGGTGAAGGTCCCACCGAGCGTCGAGGTCGCCTGCAGTCGCATCGAGGCTTCGCCCTTGTCCAGCAGGCGCATGTGGTCGTCCCCGAACCCCCATGCTCGCCAGCCCTCCACCTCAGCCCTGGCACGGGCCAACTGTGCCGGGTTACGTGCGACTGAGAGGTACCCACCGTGGGAGAAGTCGCAGTTGATCGACTCGAGAGTGATCGCCCGCTCCATCTCGGTTACCGTGTCGTTCATCGCCGCCTGCATGCGCCTGGCCGCGTCGCGGTCGCTACTGGCGGCGATCTTCCTCAAGCTGGCGGGAAAGATCGCCGAGCACCAACCACCGTTGCGTCCCGAGGCGCCGAAGCCCACAACTTCTCGCTCGAGGACGGCGATGCGCAGGCCTGGATCAGCCTTGGCCAAGTAGTAGGCCGTCCACAAACCCGTGTATCCCCCTCCCACGATGACGACGTCGACATCTCGGGTCCCGGTGAGGCGATCCTCGGCGACCCACAGCGAGGCGAGGTCGTCGTGCCACAGGCTCAAAGCCTGGTATCGAGATGGTGGTGTTGTTGTCAGGGCCCGCCCCTTCGACGCGGTGCCGGGGCCAGGTGCGGCTATGCGGACTTTCCGGGCGTGTGCATCAGCTTCTTGTTCACGAACTCGTCGATGCCGTAGGGGCCTAGTTCGCGGCCGACTCCTGAGCGCTTGGTGCCGCCGAAAGGTAGCTCGGCCCCGCCACCTTCGGGTGTATTGATCCACACCATGCCTGCGTCGAGGCGATCGGCGACATCCAACGCGAGCTGCTCGTTCGCGCTATACACCGCACCGCCCAGCCCGTACGGCGTGTCGTTGGCCAACGCGACTGCCTCGTCGGCGTCGGCGACCCGGTAGACGACCGCTGCAGGTCCGAACAGCTCCTCCCGGAAGGCCCGCATCTCGGGCGTCACGTCGGTGAGGACAGTCGCCTCCATGAAGGCACCCGGCCGGTCTACGCGCTTGCCGCCGGTGTGGACTGTGGCGCCCTTGGCCACAGCGTCCTCGATCTGGTCGAGCAAGGAGACGATGGCCTGTTCGGAGGACAGCGGTCCGTACGAGGTGTCCGGGTCGAAGGGGTCGCCAGTGGTCTGCTCGGCCATCGCCGCGGTGAACGCGGTGACGAACTCGTCGTAGATCGCATCGGTCACGATGATGCGTTTGGACGCGTTGCACGCTTGCCCGGCGTTCTCCATTCGTGCGCCGGCCGCATCCCGGGCTGTCTGTGCGATGTCATCGGTGTCGAGGACGATGAACGGGTCGGATCCCCCCAGTTCCAGAACGACCTTCTTCAGGTGCTGTCCGGCGAGCGCGGCCACTGCCGTGCCCGCCCGTTCGCTTCCCGTGAGCGAGATACCAACGATGCGGGGGTCAGCGATCATTGCGGCGACCTGGTCGTTCGACGCGAACACGTTGATGTAGGCGTCCTGCATCAGTCCCGCTTCGGCAAAGAGGACTTCGATGGCCAGGGCTGACTCGGGGCACTGCGGGGCATGTTTGAGGACGATCGTGTTCCCTGCCATCAAGTTAGGAGCAGCGAAGCGAGCGACCTGGTAGTACGGGTAGTTCCACGGCATGATCCCCAGCAGCGCACCGACGGGCGCCTTGCGTACCCAGGCCTCGCCGCCGGATTGAGTCGCAAGGGGGGTGTCCGCCAGCAGCGCCGGTCCTTCGTCCGCGTAGTAGCGATAGATGTCGACCACAAGCGAGATCTCCCCGAGCGCCTCTGCGGTCGTTTTGCCCATCTCCCGGGTGATCAGCGCAGCCAAGCTCTCGGCGCGCATTTCGTAGAGGTCGGCGACGCGACGGAGCATCAGCGACCGGTCGGCCTTGCTGGTCAGCTTCCATGTCTGATAAGCGGCGTCAGCTCGGCCAAGTAGGCCATCTACGTGCTCGTCGGCGATCGTCGGGAATTCGCTCTCGGTCGCGCCGGTGGCGGGATTGACAACCTGGAACAGGCTCAACGCATCTCCTGAGATGGACTCGGCTTTTGGACGCTCCTACAGCGGGCAGAGGAGCTGGAACAGCCTGCTCAGCGACATTGACCGTTGTCAAGATGGTCGGCCGCGCCCTACGTCGTGCCGAGGCTTCCACTCGGCTGCGGCAGTGGTGGGCGATCGCTCATGGCCTGGCTCCACCTTCTCACGTCTGTCGGGGCGCGGGAGCTCTGGTCGATACGGAGCCGTCACCGCAGGTGAGTCAGGGCGCTTGACATGGGCATTGACAAGAGAGCATCTTCTCTCGGTCATCGCTGGATGGGCACCGGTGGGCCGCCGCCGTTGACCGCGAAACGCGAAAGGCTCACACGATGGCCACCGGTTATGCCGACCTCATCTTGGTGAACGGCAACGTCCTCACGCTCGGAAACGAACCGTCCCATGCCACAGCTGTGGCCATACAGGGTCGGCGGATCCTGGCCGTCGGGGACGACAGTCTCTGCGAAGACGTGCGGGGTACGGCGACTACCGTCGTCGACCTGAGGGGTGCGACGGTCGTGCCTGGGCTCGTCGACTCCCATACGCATCCAGTCATGGGCCTGCAGATGACGCAGGGCGTCGACCTGTCGAGGTGCGCGACACTCGACGATGTCCGCACTCTCCTGGCAGCCGCTGGTCGTGACCTCGGTGGTGAGCAGTGGTTGACGGGGTGGGGGCTCGACCCCAATGTCTTCGGCCACGCGACGCTCGGCTACGAAGTGCTCGGATCGGTGATGGATGGGCTCCCGGTGGTGCTCAGCATCTTCGATGGACACTCGCTTGTCGTCAGCGAGGAAGCGCTCCGGCGAGCGCACATCGACGGCCCCCGATCGTTCGGCTCACGGTCAGTGATCGTCTGCGATGCAACTGGTCGGCCGACCGGGCATCTTCTGGAGGAGGGTGCGCAGCGCCTGATCAGGGATGCCATGCCGACAGCAGGCGTCGACGAGCGTCGGGCCGGGCTCAGGGAACTACTGGTGGGAATGGCGGCCACTGGCCTGACCGGTGGGCACGTGATGGATCTCGGTGACGATGCGCTCCAGCTCTACCGGGACCTCGACGAGGCGAATGCCCTGCCACTGAGGCTGCGGCTGGCCCCCTGGTGCCGGCCGGACGATGACGCCACACAACGGGAGGCCATCCGTGACCTGGTGGGCAAGAGCGGGCGGCTCTGGTCGGTGGCTACGGTCAAGCTCTTCATGGATGGGACGATCGACGGTGGCACGGCGTGGTTACACGAGCCGGACTGCCACGGTGAGTTGACCGCCGCCTACTGGCGAGATCCCCAGGAGTACACGGAGGTCGTGCGCTACTTCGCAGAGGCTGGGATACAGACCGCCACCCACGCCATCGGCGACGCTGCGGTTCAGCACGTGCTCGACACCCTGGAGCGCGTGACCCCGAGCAACAGTCGGGTGCGCCACCGCGTGGAACACATCGAGACACTCCCCACCGAACAGGTGCACCGGTTTGTTCAGCTCGGCGTCGTCGCCTCCATGCAACCCACGCACGCCACCGACTACACCCGGGCCGACCACACGGACAACTGGTCCGAGCGACTGGGTGACGCGCGGGCCAACGACGGCTGGCGTTGTCGCGACATCAGGGACTCCGGTGCTGTCGTCGCGCTGGGATCGGACTGGCCGATCGCTCCCTATGATCCGCGTGGGGTGCTGGCAGCAGCTCAATCCCGCCGGTCCCCCGGAAGACCTGATGCCGCGCCGGTGGGTCCGGCGCAGGCGCTGACAGCGCTTCAGGCTCTGTCCGCGTACACCCGGGCACCGGCCCACGCGGCGGGCATGGAGCGGTCGACCGGTCAGGTGGCCGTCGGATTTCTGGCTGATCTGACCGTTCTGGCGGAAAGCCCTGTCGTGGTCCCCCCAGAGGACCTGCCGCATGTCCCGGTACGAATGACCATCGTGGATGGCCGGATCTGTCACCGAAACGAAGCGGATTAGCGCCGTTGCCTCCAACGTTTCCATCCTGGCCGTCATGAAGACAAGGCTCGGCATGGTCGTGCTCGTGACCTCCGACAGTGGCAGCCACGGCTGAGCGTATGGACTCGTCAGCTGCACCCTCGAACGTGGCGTTCACACCCACAGGAAGTAGGTGCGCGAAGGACGAGGCCATCCATGACCAAGCCGAGAATCGTCGTAAAGATCTCGTCGTCGACGACGTCCGGTAGGGCGGAGCGGATCCGCCAGATGTTCGGATGAACCGCTCGCTGCGCGGTGAGATAGGCGCCGGTCCAGGCTGTCCGGTCCAGATCCTGAACGCCCCGGTCCAGTGCGCCCAGTGCGGCCTCTCCCCCGCTGAAGGACATGATGAAGTCGGCGTAGGCGCGATAGACCACCGCCGCCTCTGCCCCCTTGAAGCCGGCGCGGAGCAGTGCCCCCACGATGACGTCGACGGTTCGCATCTCAGCAGGCTGCCGCGTGGTCCTGAACGCCGTCAGAGAAGCTGCGGCAGGATGCGCCAGGTAGGTGCGCCGCAGACGCGTGGCGACGTCAACGAGCGTGTCAACCCAGCAGCTACTCGCCTCCAGCCCGTCCATGGCATCCGCAATGAGCCGATCAGCAATGGCAAGGACCAAATCGTCCTTGCTCGAAAAGTGCCGATAGACCGCCGTCGGATCCACGTGCAACGAGCGACCCAGTCTCGGCAGGCTGAAGCCAGGGACTCCGTCCTTGTCCAGCAAGAGCAAGCTCTCCGTGACAATGCGCTCGGGTGTCAGAGAGCCTCGGGGTCGTCTACGCACACGTGCCGGCTCGGCCTCTTGCTCACCGCGCATCGCTGCTTCCCTCCCCGTCAACGAACCGTAGTCAGAGCCATTGACTCCGGGTTCCGGGACGTGGTTGGTTACCCAGAGTTTCAGGGATGGGAGCGTAGTGACTGATCTTGACGACGGCGAGGTTGTCTTCCACAACGGCAGCGTTTTCGACGGCCGGAATTTTTGGCCGCAAGGCACCGTCGTGCGCGTCAAGGATGGCCAGCTGACGAGCGTCGGGCCGCAAGAACCGCTCAACGGGGCGGAGCTGATCGACCTACAGGGCGGCACCCTGGTGCCGGGCTTCATCGACGCCCATGCTCACCCGGTGTTCGCTGGAAACCAACTGCGGCACTGTGACCTCCGGGAGGCGGGCACAGCTGACGGCTACCTGGACATCATCCGTTCGTATGCGGACGCACATCCCGACGAAGAGTGGATCACCGGTGGTGGCTGGGCCATGGATGCGTTCCCTGGCGGCATCCCCACCCGTGCTCTGCTGGATTCGGTTGTCCCCGACCGGCCGGTCTTCCTCCCCAACCGGGATGGTCACGGCGCCTGGGTCAACAGCCGGGCGCTGGAAGTGGCCGGCGTCGATGCACGCACGTCTGATCCGGCGGACGGTCGGATTGAGCGCGACGTTGATGGGGACCCGGTCGGCATGCTTCAGGAGGGAGCGTCAGCGCTCGTGGGCCGCTTCATGCCCGCCCTCACAGACGACGACTGGTACGCCGCGCTTCTGACCGCGCAGGACCACCTGGTTGCGCTGGGGGTCACCGGGTGGCAGGACGCGATCATCGGTGACTACCAGGACGGGGTGGATCCCCTTCCGGCATACCTGCGGGCGGAACAGGAGCAGACCCTTCTTGCGACGGTCGTGGGGGCACTGTGGTGGGACCGCAACCGGGACCTTGATCAACTCGAACACCTGCTTCACCGGCGTGACGTAGCGGCCCAAGGCCGACGATTCGCCGCCGGCAGCGTCAAGATGATGCTCGATGGCATAGCCGAAAACCACACGGCAGCCATGCTCGACCCGTACCTGGACTCTGACGGATGCGCGGGCGATGTCAGCGGACTGGACTTCATCGACCCCGAGCGACTTCCTGCGTTCGTCAGTGCCCTTGACCGTGAAGGTTTCCAGGTTCACTTCCATGCGCTGGGTGACCGAGCCGTCCGAAACGCTCTTGACGCGATCGCAGCGGCTCGCTCAGCCCAACCCAACAGCACCCAGCGCCACCATCTTGCGCATCTGCAGGTCGTCCATCCCGATGACATCGCCCGCTTTGCAGTGCTGCAGGCGACGGCCAACATCCAGTCGTTGTGGGCGCAGCACGACGCCCAGATGGACGATCTGACCATCCCCTACCTGGGTCAACGCCGCACTGGGTGGCAGTACCCCTTCCGATCCCTGCAGGACGCGGGAGCACGCATGTGCGCGGGGAGCGACTGGCCGGTGTCCAGTGCCAACCCCTTCCACGCCCTGCATGTTGCCGTCAATCGAAGCCTGCCCAGATCAGCGGGTGGCGACGGCAAGGAGCCTTTCCTACCGGAGCAGGCGATCACCTTCACCAGCGCACTTGCCGGCTACACCTCGGGAAGCGCGGCCGTCAACGGCGTGGGCGATCGAGCGGGAGCTCTCGGGGTCGGCTTTGACGCCGACCTCGTCGTCGTTGACGCCGACCTGGCCCACATCGCTCCCACCGACATCTGCGCCGTTCAGGTCCGGCAGACCTGGATCCGTGGTCGACTCGTCCACGACACCCATTGATCACAGGGGGAAAGATGTTCCGCACGCGCATCGCCGTCGCCGCATTGTCCGCGCTCAGCCTGCTCGCTGCCTGCGGACGTTCCGGCGGAGCGAACACGAACGGCAACATCGATCCGCTGAAGGGATTGCAGACAACGACGACGGCCGGCACCAAGCCGGTCGCGGATGTCACTTGGGCGGTCTACCGGGATGTCAACTCTGTCGACCCGATCTTTGCGTTCGACTATCCGGAGAACACGGCAGTCTCGCTGATGTGTGAGTCCCTCTTGCGGCAGTCCCCAACCGGCGAAGTCGGGGCGGGGCTTGCAACGCTGTCCTCGCCCACCCCGACGAGCTACGTACTGACGGTGAAGCCCGGCGTTCACTTCTGGGACGGCAGTCCGGTCACGGCCGCCGACGTCGTCTACAGCCTGGGTCGGGCGCAGAGCAGCAAGCTCGGCGGCTTCTACACGCAGGTGTTCACGCGGGTTCAGTCGATTGCCGCCACCGGCGACAGCCAGGTCACGATCACTCTCAAGGAGCCGGACTACTGGCTGCAGGGCGAGCTCGCCTCACTGCCCGGGGTCGTCATCGAGAAGAAGTTCGCCGAGGCGCAGGGAAAGCAGTACGGGACACCGGGCGGAAGCATCATGTGCACCGGGGCCTACAAGTTCAAGTCCTTCTCTCCCGGGGTCGGCGTGACCGCAGTAGGTGACCCGAACTACTGGGACAAGGCCGTGAAGCCGCTCGTGGGCAGCATCCTGCTCAAGGGAGTGCCGGACACGGCAGCCTTCACCGCCGGTCTGGAGACAGGTTCGATCTCTGGCGCGTTCTCCTATGCGCTGTCGACCCTGACCCAGTTGCAGGCCAGTAAGAACGTCTCCGTCACGCAAGGTCCCGGCTGGCTCACCGATGCCTTTATCGTCTCCAGCCGGAAGGGAGTTCTCGGCGATGTGAGAGTGCGGAAGGCGCTCTCGCTGGCTCTGGACCGCCAGGGAATCATCAACTCCGTCTTCAAGGGCGCTGCGCTCAAGCCGCGTTGGATCTCCAACCCCGGCACGTTCGGGTACGGAAAGGCTGTCTTCGACGCTGCCTACGCCAAGGCACCAGAGCTCACGCAGGACATCCCCGCAGCCAAGAAGCTCATCGAGCAGGCAGGAGCGACGGGCCAGACCCTGCGAATCGGCACGTCCAGTCAGCTTCCCTCGATCTCCGCAGTTGCCGGCGCCTACCAGGCGGCAGCCCAGGCAATCGGGCTGAAGGTCAAGCTGAAGTCGGTGTCGGCGAACAACTTCATCAACTTCTTCATTGATCCCAACGCACGCGCAGACGTCGACGGCTTTCTCACCGACAACTACGGCGACTACGCAGACCCGGCTGCGCTGCTGTCGACGCTGGTCCTGCCGGAGGGTTCGCAGAACTACGACGCGTACGACAACAAGCCGATGGTCGCGCTCATGAACGAGGCCCGCAGCACCGCCGACCCGGACAAGCGTGCCGCGTTGATCGTCCAGGTGGAGCAGCTGGCGATCGACGACCTGCCGTGGATCCCGAGCGTGCAGCCGACCGCCCTGACCCTCATGAACAAGAGCCTGACGGGCGCAACCGCCTCCTTCTCGTACATGTTCGCACCATGGGCCGACCACCTCGGCGGGATCGGCTGACGGATGCGGCTGCGCTTCTTTGCCCGTCGACTGTTGATGCTCCTTGCCAGTCTGCTCGTCGCGAGCTTCGTCATCTTCGGATCGGTGTACCTCGCACCCGGGAATGCGCTGGCGGCGTTGTCCGGAGGGCGCTCGTTGCCGCCGGCCAGCCTCCAGGTCCTTCAGGCGCGGTACCACCTGGACAAGCCCTTCCTCGAGCAGTACTGGTACTGGCTGACCAACGCGCTGCACGGCGACTTTGGCCTCTCGATCACACTGCGGGAAAACGTGTCCACCCTGATCACGTCACGCATGTGGACGACAGCCGGGCTGGTCCTGTATGCCTCGATCATCATCGTGGTGGTTGGCATCAGCCTGGGAATTCTGTCCGGATTGCGCCCCGGAATTCTGGATACCACTGCGCTCATCGTGACGGCCATCAGCGCAGCGATCCCGGCCTTCGTGGCGGCCATCGTGCTGATCCTGCTGTTCGCGGTGAAACTCGGCTGGTTCCCGGCGCTCGGAAACGGGAGCGGTCTGCTCGGTACCATTCATCACCTGACCCTGCCCGCGATCGCCTTGGCGGTTTCCTCGCTGGCCATCGTCGCCCGTGTGACGCGTGCCTCGGTGCGGGCCGAGAGCAACCGTGAACACGTCCAGACCGCCGTCAGCCGCGGCATCCCCATGCGGTCCATCGTCCGTCGACACATCCTGCGGAACGCAGCCATTCCGATCACCACTATCACCGGGATCACCATCGCTTCGCTGATCGCCGTCTCTGCGGTCGTGGAAACAGCCTTTGCGCTCAACGGACTGGGTGCCTACCTCGTTCAGGCCGCGGAGTCCAAGGACATCGCTGTGGTGCAGGGCATCTCGCTCGTCCTCGTCGCGACGTTCGTGACCGTGAACCTGCTTGTCGACATTGCCTATGCGCTGCTCGATCCGCGGGTCAGCCTCGGAGCACGTGCCCAATGACGACCATCGTTCCGCTCCCCATGCGGGAGGTCGGCGAGCGGCGTCGGCGGTCGGTTGGCCGTCGGTTGAAAGAAACTGGCAGCGTCGGGATGATCTCGGCAGGCGTGCTGCTGATCGCAACCGTCTCTGCCGTCGTCGGGCCGTATGTCACGCCGCAGGATCCCGACCTGCCGAATGTCTCCTTCGACTTCATCGGACCTTCCGGCGGCCATCTGCTCGGCTACGACTTCCAGGGCCGGGATGTCTTGTCCCGCCTCCTATCCGGGGCGCAGAGCTCCATGCTCGGGCCGTTCACAGTTGTCGTCCTGAGCGTGCTGGCCGGTGTGGTCCTGGCTCTGGTAGCGGCTTGGCGGGGGGGTGTCGTCGACTCCGTCGTCTCGGCAGGGCTGGACATCTTGTTCGCCTTTCCCGCCATCTTGCTGGCGGTGCTGGCCACTGCAGTCTTCGGTGCGGGACAGACGGCTGCCTCACTCGCCTTGGTTGTCGCGTACACCCCCTATGTCGCCCGAGTTCTGCGTGGAGCAGCGCTGCGCGAGCGCAGCCGCCCCTATGTTGTCGCGATGGAGGTTCAAGGCGCCTCTGCGACGGCCATCTGCCTGCGGCACCTGCTGCCGAACCTGGGGGCACTCATCGTCGCCCAGGCCACGATTCTGTTCGGATACGCCATCGTCGACCTGGCCGCGATCTCCTATCTCGGTCTGGGAGTGCAGCCCCCGACAGCGAATTGGGGCGTGATGATCGCGGAGAACCAGACGGGCATCGTGCAGGGCTACCCCCTTCCGGCGTTGCTCGCGGGCATGGCGATCGTGTTGGTGGCGATCGCGGTGAACCTGCTAGGTGAACGTCTGTTCGAGCGTTCATGACCGACACACTGCTCGAGGTGCAGGGCCTGACCGTGCGGCTGCCGGTGGGCGGCGAGCTACGCCCAGTACTTCGTGACGTCTCGCTCAGCCTGCGAGCAGGCGAATCCCTCGGTCTGGTAGGTGAGTCGGGCTCCGGGAAGTCCATGACGGCGCGCGCGATCGATCGACTGCTGCCCTCGGGTGCACAGGTCCACGGTCGGATCACCTTTGACGGCGTTGACGTCGGAGAGCTGTCGGGTGCTGCGCTGCGCCGGTATCGCCAGCAGGTTGCGATGGTCTTCCAAGACCCCCGCGCGCATGTCAACCCGGTGCGGCGGGTCGGAGACTTCCTCACGGAGGCGTTGACTTCGAACCTCGGTGTGGCGGACGGGCCTGCGAGAAAGCAGGCGCTGGATATGCTTGAGCAGGTAGGTATCGACCACCCGGACCGGCGGCTCCGCCAGTATCCGCACGAACTGTCCGGCGGGATGCTGCAGCGGGTCATGATTGCATCGGCGTTGTTGACCAAGCCGAGGCTGTTGTTGGCGGATGAGCCCACCACTGCGCTGGATGTCACCACTCAGGCCGAGGTCATGGCGATCCTGAATGAGCTTCGCGGGCAATTCGGCCTTGCGATGATCTTCATCACGCACGACTTGGAGTTGGCCGCCGCGGTGTGCGACCGCACTGCCGTGATGTACGCGGGGCAGGTGGTCGAGATGCGGGAGTCCGAGCAGCTGCACGAGGACCCCCTCCATCCCTACACCGCCGCGCTGGCAGGGGCCCGTCCCGACATCAATCGGACAGCAGAGCGCCTGATCGCCATCCCTGGGCGGCCCCTTTCCGCCTTCGAGGCGCCCCTTGACCAGTGCGCCTTCACGAGTCGGTGCTCCTTCGTCGCCGACGTCTGCCGAAGCGCCCTGCCACCGCTGCTTCACATCAGCACAGGGGATTCCCGATGCTTTCGAGCCGAGGAGCTTCGGGGCCGTCTGGCCACGGTGATCGCGTGAGCGTTCCGGTCTTGGAGGTGCAAGGGCTCCGGAAGTCCTTCGGTGATCTCGTCGCCGTCGACGACGTCTCTTTCTCCCTTCCCCCCGCAGGCTCGTTGGCCATTGTCGGAGAATCGGGATCGGGGAAGACGACAATTGCCCGCATGATCGTCGGCCTTGAACGGGCGACCGGCGGTCAGATCGCGGCCTGCGGCAACGACAGGTCCCGACCGGCTCGTTCTGCACGCGACCGCCGACGTCGGGGGCGGGAGGTGCAGATCGTCTTCCAGGACCCCTACACCAGCCTCGACCCTCGGCAGAACGCGCGCCAGGCGATCGCGGAGATCCTCCGGCTTCACCTCAGCCTGTCTGCAGAGCAGCGCCACTCGCGGGTGGACGAGCTGGTTGACCTCGTCGGCCTCGACGATCGTCAGGCCGGAGCACTTCCGGGCGCCCTCTCAGGTGGCCAGCGGCAGCGCGTCGCTATTGCGCGTGCACTTGCCGCCGAGCCCAGGGTGCTGATCCTGGACGAATCCGTGGCAGCGCTCGATGTCTCGATTCAGGCACAGGTCCTGAATTTGCTGGCTGACATCCGCGATCGGACCGGCGTTTCCTACGTGCTGATCAGTCACGATCTCGCCGTTGTCCGTCAACTGACCGACGACACGATCGTGCTGCACAAGGGTTGCGTTGTGGAACGCGGAAAGACCGAGGCGATCCTGGATGATCCTCAGGACGAGTACACACGCTTGCTTCGAGCCAGCGTCCCCCATCCCGGATGGAAGCCGCTGCGGCGACGCAGCCCCGAAGTACAGAACGAAGAGGTGGAGCGATGACGGACCTGCACTACCTGTCAGCGGTGGACGCCGTGGGGCTGTTCGAGTCTCGGGAGCTTTCGCCCGTTGAGCTGATGTCCGCAGTCATTGCCCGAGCCGAAGCTGTCGAGCCGTACATCAACGCGTTCCCCGTCACGATGTACGAGACAGCCATGGAGAGCGCGCGCGAGGCAGAGAAGCGTTACGCGTCAGGTGATGCACGACCCCTGGAAGGCCTTCCTGTCGCCGTGAAGGAGGAGGCGCCTATCGCTGGCCAGCTGAACACGCTCGGATCGCTGCGCTTGCGCGACAACGTCGCGGACAAGACGGCCGTCTTCGTCCAGCGGATCCTGGACGCCGGCGGCATTGTGCACGCACGAAGCGCGACTCCTGAGTTCTCCAGCGCACCGGTCACCTGGAGTGCGCTCTGGGGTGTCACCCGCAACCCCTGGAACCTCGACTACTCGCCCGGAGGGTCCAGCGGCGGATCGTGCGCGGCCCTGGCGGCTGGGAGCGCGACGCTGGCAACCGGCTCGGACATCGGCGGATCGATCCGGATCCCGTCCTCCTTCTGCGGCGTCGTCGGGTTCAAGCCGCCGTACGGACGGGTGCCGGAGGTGGCGCTTTTCAATCTCGACCACTACTGCCACGAGGGCCCGCTCGCTCGTACGGTCGCTGACTGCGCCTTGCTCGAAAATGTCATCGCCGGTCCGCATCCCAGCGACGTCGTCTCCATCCGCCCGAAGCTGGAGATCCCTCGGTCGCCGGAGCCGGTGAGTGGGCTTCGGATTGCCTTCTCGCCGGACCTCGGCTGTTTTAGTGTCGCGCCAGATGTCGCTGTCTGCGCTAACGATGCGGCGGAACGGCTACGGGCCGCCGGCGCGAGCGTCGAGCTGGTCGACCTCCCCTGGGACCTCGAGGCCATCAAGCGCGCCGTCCGCATCCACTTCGGCGCCATCATGGGGGCGTCGATAATCGCCGAGTTCGGCGAGCTGGATGACGATTTCACCTCGTACGTCCGTGAGTTCGTCCGTGAGGCGAAGGCGATTGGCCAAGGCGACATCGTCGAGGGGTTGGTCCTGGAGGCGACGATCTACGAACCCCTCGGAACGCTGCTCGAGAACTACGACGCGCTGCTCTGCCCGACTTTCGCGGTTGCCGGACTCCCCGCTGAGTGGACGACGACCGACTCCGTGCCCGGCCGGCCGGGTGAGGACTGGCTCGACGTGATGATGACGCTTCCCTTCAACATCGCGAGCCGTTGTCCGGTGGTGAACGTGCCCGCCGGAAGGTCGGCCGAGGGGGTGCCCATCGGAATGTCGGTCGTCGCACGCACCTACGACGACGTCATCGCGTTCCGGGTGGCTGCGGCGCATGAGGCGCAACTGGGTTGGTGGGCCGGCGGCGGCCCGCGCCCCACGCTATGAGCTTCATGTCGGGCCCACCGCCCTTCGGCGACCAGTTGGTGACGCTCGCCAACTGGCAGGACCCGCCCTACAACCGGTGGTCCTTTCAACATGTCCGAGAGCTCATCCCGACGGCACGGATCGCATCTGGACCGATGACGTCCGATCTGCCGTCCTCCTCCGCCGACCTTGGTTCGGTCAGCTTTGAAGGCGATGGCCGCGATGTTTGCGTTGACGACATGCTCGACGAGACGTACACGGATGGGTTCCTGGTGTTGCACAAGGGACGGATCTTGTTCGAGCGGTACCTGAACGGCATGCAGCCGGAGACGCCACACCTGCTGATGTCCGTGTCGAAGTCCGTCGTCGCGACCGTTGCAGGGATCCTTGTCGAAGGTGGCGTGCTCGACGTGTCCGCGGCCGTTACGTCAGTTGTTCCGCACCTGGCAGGCACATCCTTTGACGGCTCGACGGTGCAGCAGCTCCTCGACATGCGTACCGGCACGAAATTCGACGAGAACTACGACAATGAGGAGGCGGATGCTCGCACCTATGAGCGGGTCTACCTCTGGCGCCCCGATGACGGCCGTCCGCGGAAGACGGACGCCTTGGCCTACTACCCGACGCTGGTCAATGACGGCGAGCACGGAGGTCCCTTCCGCTACCGCTCGATTCTTACCGACGTCCTCGGCTGGGTCGTGGAACGTGCCGCAGGACGCCGGCTCCACGAGCTCATCTCCGAGCTCGTCTGGGTGCCGATGGGTGCCGAGTACGACGCCGAGATCACGGTCGACGGCCATGGCAACGCCATGGCTGACGGTGGCATGTGCGCAACGTTGCGGGACCTGGCCCGTTTCGGTGCGCAGTACCTGTCGGACGGTCTGGTCAGTGACGGCTGGCGTTCGGACACAGCCCGAGGGGCCCCGGACGGTGCCCATGCCTTTGTCACAGGCGAACGTCCGGCCAAGTGGCCCAAGCCTGCGCACTACCGTAATTGCTGGTGGGTCCGGCAGCCCGATGTGCCCGTCCTGATGGCTGCCGGCATCTACGGACAGAACATCTACGTGATGCCCGCTGACGATCTCGTGATCGCGAAGTTCTCGACCTGGCCAACTCCACTTAGCCCTGCTCTCGAGGACCTCACGATGGCGGGGGTCGACGCACTCGCCGCCCGCCTTCGCAAGTGATGTGCCTCATGTCCGCGATGACAACTGACTCGTGGCGCCACGACCTCAGCCGGTACCGACCGGACGCCCGTCCCCAAGGAGATCGATGACGCACTCCGTTGCCCGGCCTGTGGCGGGGCGCAACTCGCTCACGCTCGCCGTGCGTGGCGAGGGCCCCCTGATCCACGACGCCTGCGCACGACGGTACGTCGATGCCAGGCTTGCCGACGGCCGCGGAGCGCTAACGCCCGTCATCGCGGAGGTCGTACAGGAGGGGACCGACGTGATGTGCCCGACTTTGACTCTTCAGCACGCGGAGCGGAAGTCGATGCCGGCGTGATCGAGGAGGTCGTCCGGCTGATCCGGACGAAGGAGGCGTCCTGTGTCGACACGGTGAAACGCTCCCTCGACCTGATCGCCGCTGGGGACTCTCGTCTGAATGCCGTCGTCGCTCTACGTGCCGAAGAAGCGCTGCTCGAAGCGGCGGAACAGGACCGTCGGCTTGCAGCGGGTGAGGCCCCGGGACCGCTGACCGGCGTTCCGCTGCTGGTCAAGGATCTCGAGGACGTCGCCGGTATGGTGACGACGCAGGGATCGTTGGTGTACGCCGACACGGCACCCGCATCGACCGATGGAAACGTGCCCGGTCGCCTGCGGGCGGCTGGCGCGATCGTGATCGGCAAGACGAACCTGCCGGAGTGCGCTTTCGAGGCCTACACGGCAAACCGGTTGTACGGGCCGACCCGCAACCCGTGGGATCCGAGGTATTCCCCAGGCGGGTCGAGCGGTGGCTCCGCCGCCGCACTGGCAGCCGGAATGGTCGCGCTGGCCACCGCGACCGACGGTGGAGGATCGGCGCGCATCCCCGCTGCCTTCTGTGGCCTGGTGGGAATGAAGCCGACCAACGGCATCATCGGCAGAGCCCCCATACCATCCTGGATGGACCTGGCGACCGACGGCGCCATGGGCCACTCGGTTGCGGACCTGCGGATGTTGCTGGCGTTGACGGCGGGACCAACGGTGGGTGATCCAAGTGCACTGCCGTCATGGACGCCGATACCGGGTCGCGTGGGCCGCGTGGTGGCGGCGGTGCGCACCTGCGACTGGGGCTCGCTGGACCCGGCCTTGCAGGTTGCCTTCGATCAGGCACTCCATGTGCTGGAGACGGAGCTGGGGTTGGTCGTCGAGATGGTCGAGCCGTCTCAGGTCACACCCGCAGGCAACGCTGACGTCGACTGGTACACGATCTGCTGCGTCGAGCAGGCGCACCAGATTGGCAGGTCGGTGTTGGACGAGCGGGCAGCAGAGTTCGATCCGGTGCTCGCAGCGCAGATGCAGTCAGGGCTTCAGACGACGTTGGCAGACTACGTCGATGCCCGTCGTCGGCGGTTCGAGCATGTGCGGTGCCTGGACCTGCTGTTGGGCGAGGACGGAGTTCTTGTCACACCCACCCTTGCGATGACGGCGCAGCACGCGGACGGGCGGATGCTCGGGGCTGGTGCCCCGGGCACACCGGAAGATGCACTGAACACGTGCCTACAGAATCTCACCGGCCATCCAGCGGTATCGGTCCCGGCCGGCTTGCTGCCCAACGGCTTGCCGTTCGGACTGCAGCTGACCGGCCCGCGCTTTCGTGATGACCTGCTGCTCGACCTGGCTGAACGGTGGGAAGCGGCGCGTCCGTGGCCGTGGTTCGCGCCAGGCTTCGAGCCGCTCGTCGCTCAGCCCGGCGGCCCACCGACGGCGATGACACCATGACCGAACCCACACCCCGCGTGTCGTCCCACGGGAAAGTCGGGCCGGTCGACGCCAGCGTGGTTCCGCGCTTCGCCGGGCCCGCAACCTTTGCGCGGCTTCCGCGACTGGACGAGGTGACCGATGTCGACGTGGCGGTGTTCGGTGTGCCCTTCGATGCCGGCGTCAGCTACCGGCCGGGGGCACGTTTCGGTCCGGCCCATGTGCGGGAGTCGTCCCGACTGCTGAGGCCGTACAACCCCGCGCTTGACGTCTCGCCCTTCTCGCGACTTCAGGTGGCTGATGCGGGCGACATCGCCGTCAATCCCTTCTCCATCGAGGAGGCCATAGCTCAGGTGGAGCGTGGCGCCGATGCGCTGTCGGAGCGCGCTGGACGGCTGCTCGCGATAGGAGGTGACCACACGATTGCGCTCCCTCTGCTGCGCTCGGTCGCCCGCCTCCACGGACCTGTCGCCGTGGTGCACTTCGACGCGCACCTTGACACGTGGGATACCTACTTCGGGGCGGCGTACACGCACGGGACTCCTTTCCGCAGAGCCTCCGAGGAGGGCTTGATCGACCGTTCGGGAAGCATGCATGTCGGCATTCGAGGCCCGCTGTACGGTTCGACGGACCTCACCGATGACGCCGGCCTGGGTTTCACGATCGTGCATGCGGCCGAGTTCGAGGACCTCGGATCTCGGGGGGTTGCGGAGCGCATCCGCGCCCGGGTGCAGGAGCGGCCGGTGTACGTGTCCGTCGACATCGACGTGCTTGACCCAGCTTTTGCTCCCGGTACGGGTACTCCGGAATCAGGCGGGTTGCTCAGTCGCGAGCTCTTGGCCGTGCTGAGGTCGTTCGGTGGGTTGAACGTTGTGGGTGCCGACATTGTCGAGGTGGCACCCGCCTACGACCACGCCGAGATCACAGGGATTGCTGCCTCTCATGTCGCTTTCGAGCTGCTGTCCGCCATGGCAGTGAACGCTGGCCGGCCCCGGTAGACATGTTGGCGTTCGCGATGAGCGAGTAGGGCTGGTGACCCTCATCCCTCGAGGTCGCGCAGGGCCAGGACGGCGCGACTGCGCAGGGCAGATCCCACATGGTGGGGGAGTTCGACGGCGAACGCTGAGGAGCCGGGCAACAGGTTGTTCTGCCAGGTCTCGGCGCTGCCTGGGTAGCGGGGAAGGCGACGGAGGGGTTCGCCCAGCAGGTCGGCGAAGCGTCGCTCGAGGGCGAATGCCCCGCCGGACTCGTCGACGACACCGACTGGCTGGTGAAACCAGATGGTGATGGTCGGCCGGAACCGGACTATGAGCGCTGCCATAGCCCGGGACTCGGGTTCTGACAGCGACGTGGCACCGGAGTACTGCTGGTCGCCGGGGTGCCCGATCGGCGCCCAGTGGTAGGGGAAGTTGCTCGGGAGTACAGGATGGTCCGACAAAGCCAGGGCGATCGGCAGTCCCGCCGCCTCGTCGCCGTGGATGACCCCGACGACCAGGATCCGGCGCGGCGGGTGAGGGTGGCCCGACCACAGGGCGATCAGCGGTCGGCCGGTCACGCTTGTGCCGAACACGCTCCGGAGAACGGCGTGCCGCGGGGCCTGATCGCGTCGAGCATGTAGGCGTCCCGCCCGGGGAGCACTTTCGGGGTCGTCGTCAGACGAGTGCGGGGGCTGTGGGTGCGTGCGTGCTGGGGATGACGGCAACGGGGCAGGGCGCGAGGCCGCTGAGGTCGTTGCTGACAGCGCCGTGCAGGAGCCGGCTCAGTCCGGCGTGGACGCTCCGGCCGACCACCATGAGGTCAGCGTCGGTACTGGCCTGCAGTAGGCCGTCGAGGGGGCCGCCATGCGTGAGCTGGATGTGAATCTGCTGACCCCCCAGGACTTGCCGTACCCATTGGTGGATGCACCTGGAGGCGGCTGCTTCCTGAGCTGGCAGCGCACGGGCTGAGTGGAGCACGTCGTGAAAGGAGTTGGGATGGACCTGCCAGGCGTAGCAGACAAGGAGCACGGCGTGGCGTAGCTGGGCCTCATGAGCCGCCCACCGCAGAGCAGCATCGGAGGCTTCGGTGCCGCAGACCCCGACCACGATCCGGCCCGTCGGCGACAGCTCGGTGTCAGGGACCACCACCACGGGGCAGGTGGCGTGGCGCAGGCAGGTCCGTGTCAGGTGGGTGAGGTGCCGAGCACCCTGGTGTCCGCCCAGGACGAGCAGATCGGGCCGGCGCGCCAACAGGGCGGCCGCTGGCGGGCCGTGCTCGGCGCAGGAAGTTGCAGGGCCCACAAGGTCCGGCAGCGAGACCGGGTCAAGGTCCACGGTCAGGTCCAATGGCTCACTCCAGGCGTGCAGCAAGGTCAGGGGTAGTCGGCGGAGTTCTGCGGCTGTCGATGCCCAGCGGACGGCGGCGCCGGACCTGTCAGCGTGATGCACGCCGACCACGACACCTGCCACGACCGCTCCTGTTGAAGCTACGAACACCTTCCCCCGTGATAGCCCCCGAACGGAGTCGGCGCAAGGGCTGAAGGTCAGGTCGTCCGGCTGGTTGTGCTCGTGGTGCTGTCGGGACCGTGGTAGGCGAGTTCGGTCTGGTCCTTGTGCGTTCTGGTCAGGTACACGACGACGCCCGCGATCGCGGCCAGGAACAGCAGGCTGGTCCCGAGGGTCCCCAGTCCCAGCCCGCCGTCAGCAGGTGCAGAGCCGAGGTAATCGCCAATGTTAGCGCCGAGCGGGCGGGTCAGGATGTAGGCGAGCCAGAACGACAACACGGGGTCGGCGCCGAGCTTCCACGCCACCAGGACGGCGAGGATGAGGCCGGCTGGCAGCAACACCGAAGGTCCGGGACCGGCTCCCGTGAAGTCCAACGTGTAGTCACCTGAAGCGGTACCAAGGGCGAACGTGACCAGCACCGTCAGCCAGTAGAAGGCCTCGCGAGGGGCCGTGACGATCGAGTGGATCGACAAGGTTCGTTCCCGGAAGTACCAGATGCCGAACACTGCGGCGAGCAGCAGCGCGAAAACGATCGTCAGTGTTGACAGCCCGATCCCCTGTCCGTCGTACAGGTTGTCGGTGAACAAGGTGCCGACGACGCTGATCAGCACGACCGCCAGCCAGTACACGCTAGGGACGTACCGACGGAGGCGGAACTGAACGACAAGCACAGCAACCAGCGCGGCCATGAAGACGATGGTGGTGTTACCCAGGCCGAAGCCGAGCGTGCTGTTGATGTAGTCGGCGAGACTCTCCCCGACCGTCGTGCACAAGATCTTGATGACCCAGAAGTAGATGGTGACCTCGGGCACCTTGTTCAGCATCTGGCGGCGACTGGAGATTCGGGTGCTCGTCGTTGTCATCACAAGAGAGTCATCGACATCGGCTGTATGAGACCTGAGCGAGGTGTTTCCGCTTGTGCGTCCAACCGGCTCAGCCAGGGATGCCTACGCTGAACGCATGCCCCTGCCTTCGCCTCGCATCCTAGTCGTGGAGGACGACTCGAGCTTGGGCGCTGCTCTGATCGCAGTGCTCGCCGCTGAGGGGCACGAGGTTCGGTGGGCACAGACTGCTGGGGATGCGCGGCGGCTGCTGGCGGAGTCGGTCCCGGACCTTGTTCTGCTCGATTTGGGCCTACCGGATGATGACGGCCTGAACCTTTGCATGGAAATTCGCGAGCAGCGACTTCAGATAACCATCGTGGTCGTGACGGCCAGTGCGGACGAAAGCGAAGCTGTCCGTGCTCTTGACGGTGGCGCGGATGACTTTGTGCTCAAGCCATTTCGACCCGTGGAGCTCGTGGCTCGGCTGCGGGCCCATCTTCGTCGCCGCGAGTTCATCGGGGACCCTGAGCTGCGTGCAGGGCCAGTTCGGCTCGACCAGCGATCGCGCAGGGCATGGGTTGGCGACACGGAGATAGCGCTTCGCCCGAAGGAACACGAACTCCTTACACTCTTGGTCACCTCGCAGGGAGAGGCGGTCCGGCGGGAGCAACTGATGGATCAGGTGTGGGACGAGAACTGGTCAGGTTCGACCAAGACCCTCGACGTGCACGTCGCCAACGTCCGCCGCAAGCTTGCTGACGCCGGAGATCGTTGGGATCGCATTACGACCTTGCGGGGCTTTGGGTATCGCTTCGAGGTGGACTGACCAGAGCCTGGCCGCTCGGGGTCGACGCAGAAGGACGTAGCCGGAGTCGTCGGCTGGTCATGGCGTGGGAGGTGTCGGCTCGCCTTTCGGAAGCAGCAGAGCGACCCTGGCTTGGGGGGTGCGGCGCCGGATCAGCAGTGACCCGCCAGCGCGTTCCACGATGCTCTTCACGAGCTGAAGACCGGTACCTGGTTGCGCGTGGGGGGTGAAGCCGCGGCCATGGTCGGCGACTTCGACCACGACCAAGTCACCGTAAGGCTCAACGGTGACAGTGATCGCGCCGGACCCGTGCCGCGTTGCGTTGTCCAGAAGCACATCCAAACTCTGGCGCAGGGCAGACGCGGTCAGCCGGACCTGCTGAGCCTCGTCGGTCCGAAGGGTGACGGGTCGTTCGGGGGTGTTCCAGCGGGCGACCGCTTCGACCGCGAGCTCGTTCGGGTTGCAACTACCCGAGGCCATCAAGCCGCGCAACGACAACAGGTCGGCCAGTGTGATCTCGAGCTGACTCATTCGATCCAACGCACCCACGACGTCCGGTGGGTCGCTTTCCAGCAGCAGAACTGCACCTGCGAGTGGGGTCCGGAGCTGGTGCGAGGCGTCGCGGACAAATTCGCGCTCCTGGCGCAGTAACGCCTCCACTTCCCGGGCGCTGTCGCGTAGTGCATCGGCTGCGGCGTCAGCCTCCGACATCCCAAACCGAGGCAGGTCGACGTCGTAGCGGCCTTGTTCAAGCTGCCGCGCCGCGAGGGTGAGCTGCTCAAACGGCACCGAGATGCGCTGCGCTGCGCGGCGGGCGAGTGCGATCGCCACAGCGAGCACGAGCAGCCCTAGCCCAGCGAGGAGCGCCCAAGCCCGGTAGACCCGTTGATGCAGGCGGGAAAGCGGGACCGCAGCGCGGATGCTGCCGGCGATCGTCGTGTCGGACAGGACGGGGACGACGACGCTCAGGTCACCTGCGTCATGTCCGTCGTGCTCGCGTCCGTCCACGACCCCAGCCGCCTGACCGGAATGCTGGGGTCCCTTGCCGGCGACGAGTGTGCCTCGCGCGTCGTATACGCCCATAAGGGTGTCCCCACGGCTGGGCGGGGCCGTCACCGCCGACGACTGCTGCAGCGTGTTATCGGGGACGGTCGCTACTCCACGAGTGGCGTCACGCTGCAACCCCGCCAATTCCTGGCTCTCTATCAGCCTACCGAGGACGAGGCCCAAGGGGAGTCCGAGCAGCAGCAGTGACGCGACGGTGATCATGGTGATGGCGTTGCGGACCCGAGCCCTCAGGCTGCGCGACCGCATCCCACGGGCAGCGTTCGACATGGCACCGACTGTAGGTCGGTCAAGGCAAACACCCCGTTAACCTTCGGTTGGCCTCACGCTGGGTTGCCCGTCTCTAGCGTCACAGACATGAGACGACTCCCAATCCTGCTGACGGTTCCGCTCGTGTTTGCCGCAGGTTGCAGCGCCAGCAACCCGACTGCGGTCGCAGGCGACTCCGGTGCCACCGCCGCAGCCAGCAGCAGCGTCCCGACCGCCGGCGAGTCCACGCTCGCGGCGGTACCTCAGGTGACACCCGGAGGTGTAAGCCAGACCGCCGTCCCGGCGGAGAAGAACCCTCCCGGGGACATCCCCGACAACGTCGCCTACGTGCCGTACACGAACGTGGCGGGGAAATACTCCTTCACTCACCCCGAGGGCTGGGCCGAGGCCACCAAGGGCGGCTCGGTGACGTTCACCGACAAGCTGAACGGCGTACATGGCAGGGCAGGCACTCTGATTGTGGCACCGACCGTGGACTCCGCCAAGCAACAGGATGTGCCTGCCCTGATGCGCGGGCAGGCCGCGTTCGAGCTTCGCGGGGTCACGCCCGTCACTGAGCCGGGCGGGAGCGGCGTTCGGATCGTGTACAGGCGCAACTCCGTCCCTGACTCGGTTACAGGGCGCCAGTACAGGGATGAGGTCGAACGCTATGAGCTGGTGTCACGCGGGCGAGAGGTCATCGTCGAGCTCTACGGCCCGGTCGGGTCAGACAACGTTGACGCGTACAAGACGATGATCACCAGCCTGAAGATCGCATGATCCCGTTGGAGGCTCGGGGTCTGCACCGCTTCTATCGCCGCGGCGACAGCGAGGTCGCAGCCTTACTGGACGTATCCTTGACTTGCGCAGCAGGCGAGACCGTAGCCGTCACTGGACCTTCCGGCTCCGGGAAGTCAACTTTGCTGGGCCTGCTTGCTGGGCTGGATGACCCCGACGGCGGCGCCGTCCGCATCAACGGCGAGCAGATCAGCCACCAGAGCCCGACTTCCGCCGCCCGCATCCGGGCCCGGCGGGTTGGGGTCCTGACCCAAGGAAGCGGCCTGCTCGGGCACCTGACCGTCCTGGAGAACGTCCGCTTCGCCGCCGGTCTGAGGCCGCGGGTCGGCCCCACGCCGGACGAGCTCGTCGACGGCCTCGGCCTGCGCGCCGTACGCCGGTCCGTGCCGCGGACCCTGTCCGGTGGGGAGACCGCACGCGCGGGCCTCGCGGTTGCCCTGGCCGGGTCCCCAACCGTACTGCTCGCCGACGAGCCGACCGCCGAGGTCAGCAGGGATGAAGAGCGGACGATCCTCGAGCTGCTCACCCAGTGGCGCCCGCGGGGTGGCGCCACCGTCATCGTCACCCACTCCACCGCGGTGGCCGGCCATGCCGACCGGATCGTGCACCTGCTCGACGGCAGAATCGCATGATCCTCAGTGCGTACGACCTCAACATCAGCTTCGCCGGCCGCGTCGTCCTGAGCGATGTCAACCTGCGGCTCGCCGAAGGTGATCAGTGCGCCCTCACGGGCAGGTCCGGCTCCGGGAAGACCACCCTGTTGCTGCTACTTGCCGGGCTACTCCACCCCACTAGCGGAACGGTCGATCTTCGGTTTCCCCCTCGGGACGTCATCTACGTCCCACAGGCCCCCTCGCTCGTCCCCGAGCTGAGCGCCCTGCAGAACGCGTCCCTCGGACTGCGGATCCGTGGCGTCGAACCGGCGGAGGCACAAGAACGAGGCCGCGACCAGCTCCGCGCCCTCGGCCTGATCGACGCCGACGACGCACTCCCCGCGGAGCTCTCCGGCGGCATGCAGCAACGTGTCGCCCTCGCCCGTGCCCTCGCCATCGGCGCACCACTGCTACTCGCCGACGAACCGACCGGCGCCCTGGACCAGACCACCGGCAGCCGCGTCATCGACGTGCTCAAGGAACACGCCGCCCGCACCCACGCCACGGTCATCGTCGCCACCCACGACCCGCACGTCGCGGCCGGCTTCCCCCGCCAACTCGTGATCGACAAGGAACTGGTGCGATGACCCTCCGCTACGTCCTGCAGTCCCTTCGACGCCGACCGCAGGAGACGTTCGCCGCCGCGATCGCCGTCGCTCTCACCGTCGCGTTCCTGGCCTCACTGGGGTCCTTCGTATCCCAAACGGGCTCCAAACTCACCCTGCGCGCAGCAGCCCGTGTCCCCGTCGATTGGCAGGTCCAACTCACGCCGGGCAGCGACCCCAGCAACGCCCAGAAGGCCCTGGCAGGCGTGCCAGGGCTGGTCGGCTTCCGACCCGTGGACTACGTCAAAGTGCCCGGCCTGACGTCCCATTCGGCCGCTGGGACCCGCACTACCGGTGCCGCCTACGTCGTCTCGGTGCCCGCCGACTACGCCACCTTCGCGCCCAGCCAGCTCCGGCCCCTCGTCGGGGCCTCGACCGGAGTCTTGCTGCAGCAGCAGACCGCCTCCAGCCTGGCTGCCGCCCCCGGCGCCACCGTCACGATCCTGGGTTCCGGTCGCAGTGTGAAGGTGGACGGCGTAGTTGACCTGCCCAACGCGGGCTCGTTCTTCCAGGTCGTCGGCGCGCCCGCCGGCTCCGGAGCCGGCGCCCCGCCGGACAACGTCCTGCTCGTCCCGCGTGCGCAGTTCGTCGCATTGGTCCCCAGCGGCAACGTCATCCACCAGTTCCACGTCCGCTTCCAGCACGACACCCTGCCGAGCGACCCCGCCAAGGCCGCCGATGCGATCACCCAGCGCGCCAACCACTACGTCGCGACCGTCACCGGCGGCGCCCTCGTAGGCGACAACCTCAACGTCTCGCTCTCTGCCGCCCGCGAGGACGCCCTCTACGCCCGGTTGCTTGTCCTGCTCCTGGGGATCCCTGGCCTTGCCCTATCCGCGGTCGTCACCGCTTTGGTGGTCTCCCTACGCAACGACCGGCAACGCCGCGATCTGGCATTGATGAGGCTCCGCGGCGTCACCCCGCGCCGGGCCCTCACCCTGCTCGGCCTGACCGCCGGGCTCGACGGTGCACTCGGGGCCGTCATCGGAGCTGGCGCAGCCCTCCTGGCCAACAAGCTCGCCCTCGGCCCTGGCGCTCGACTGTCCGCGACGTGGCTCGCTGTTGGAGCGGTCACCGGAATCGTCTTGGCGCTGGCCACCGAGCTCGCTCCTGTCGCCCGGCTCCTTCGCGGCGACGCCCCGACTGTGTCCGACGGTGCGGCCGAACTCGTCGGCACTGGCACCCCCCTCGTGCTCCGCCTGGGCCTTGACGTCGTTCTGCTGGGGGGCTCCGGGATCGCCTTCTGGCTCACCTCCCAGGGTGGCTACCAGGTCGTCGTCGTCCCCGAGGGCGTGCCTGTCGCCGCCGTCAACTACGCGGCACTGCTTGCCCCGGCGCTGGCGTGGCCAGGCATGGCGTTGCTGATCTGGCGCGTCACCGCCATGGCCCTCAACCGTCGGGGACGACTGCCCTCTACGGACACGAACGGCACGATGCCCGACCTTCGCCGTGACGTCCTGCGTCGTCGACGTCAGCTGGTCGCCCGTGGTGCCACCGGCCTCGCTGTCGCTGTGGCGGTCGCCATCTCCGCCGCCGTGTTCACCCTCACCTACGACCAGCAAGCCCGCGTCGATACCGCCCTCACCGTCGGTTCTGACGTCGCCGTCACCGTTGCTCCCGACAGCGCAACCTCCCTGAACCCGAGGCTGGCTGACGTTGCCGGGGTGAAGGCGATCGAGCAGGTCTCCCACCGGCTCGCCTACGTCGGACCTGACCTACAGGACTTGTACGGCATCGACCCCGCCACGATCGGTCGCGCAGCCCCCCTGGAGGACGCCTTCACGCCAGGCAGCTCCGTGCACGCACTCCTCGCCAAACTGGCGCGAACGCCGGACGGCGCACTGCTGTCCCAGGAGACACTGCACGACTATCAGTTGCATGCCGGCGATCTCGTCCGGCTCAGGCTCAAGGACGCCACCGGCCGGTACAAAGTTGTGCCGTTCCACGTTGTCGGGGTCGTGACGGAGTTTGCGACCGCGCCTCGGGACAGCTTCGTGCTCACCAACCGCAGCTACCTCACCACGACAACCGGGCTCTCTGCGGTCCAGACGCTTCTGGTGCGGACAGACAGCCCCCAGCAGGTCGCGGCTCAGATCCACGCCCCCGTCGGTGCGCTCGTAAACGACATCACCACCCCTCGCGTCGCGGTTCCATCCGCCTCAGGCCTTGCCGCGGGCAGCCTCGCTGGGCTGGCCAGTCTCACCCTGGCATTCGGGCTACTACTCGCCGTAGCAAGTGCCGGGCTGGTCCTGATCGTCGGCGCCGCCCAACGCCGCAGATCCCTGGTCGCTCTGGCCGTCCTCGGCGCCAACGCCAAGCAGCGGGCGGGTTTCCTGTGGACCGAAGCGCGAGCAATTGTGATCTCAGGCCTGGCAGGAGGACTCCTCACCGGAGCGCTGATCTCTAGCCAGCTCGTCAAGGTGCTCAACGGCATCTTCGACCCCGCTCCTCAACACCCCGCAATACCCTGGTCCTTTGTCGTGACCGTCCTCACCACAGTCGTCTTCGCTGCCGCGATCGCCACCGCTGCGTCCTCGCGATGGGCCGGACGCGTCGACGCCACCCGACTACGCGACTTGTGACCCACCGAGGATCAGAACCCTCAAGTCGTCAGCTCCAGGGGCTGAAGGCTCGGCCAGAGAACTGCTCGACGTAGCCGCGGGACAGAGCAGACGGTCACTCTTGGGCGACCGCTCGGACCGGACGACTCGCCAGTAGCAGGCCTGCCACGACGAGTGCGGCCGAGACGGCGAGCCCGGGAGTGAAGGCCTCGCCCAGCAGGGCGAAGGCGCCGACCGCGGTGAGGATCGGGATGGCGAGTTGCACGGTCCCGGCGGACGTGCCGGACAGCGCCCCCTGGCAGGTGTACCAGGCGACGTAGGCGAAGGCGGTCGTACCGGCGCCCATCAGGACCGCCCAGCCGACCCCGGAGGCCGTGACGCGGACTCCCGCGGCGATGAGCGCCAACGCCAATGCGAGCAAGGCGATGGCGAGGACGGCGAAGTGGCCGGTCGTCGCGACCCGAGGGTCGACGCCCGCCCGGCCTGCGACGGTGTAGAGCCCCCAGGTGGCGCCGGTTGCGGCGAGCAGCCCGACCCCGAGGGGGGTGACGGTGTCGATCGACCCACCGGCGAGGACGCCCAGCCCGGCGAGCGCGATGAGCGCGCCAGCCAGCCGGTGGCGGGGGACCGGAACCCGGCGACCAAGGTCGGTCACGACCAGCGTGACCAGCACCACGGCGTAGAACACGAAGGTGCCGGGCGCCGCGCCGATGTGTTGGTAGCCGTAGGAGATGCACAGGGCGTACGCGCCGAGCCACAACGCCGGGGCCAGGTTCGCGCGCCCGACCTGAGGACGCTCCCGGCGCACGAGGCACAGCGCGAGCAGCGCTGCCGCCCCGGCCACGAAACGCACACAGGACAGAAGCCCCGCGTCGAGCAGGTGCTCCTGCACGACGTGTCGGGTGATGAGGGAGTTGGCCGCGAACGACACCAGCACGAACGGCAGCAGCACCGCCAGGCGTGGCACTCAGCCCGCCCACGCTGGGGCCGGGCCAACGCCGAGCCGGAAGCGGGCTGCCTCCTCGGAGGGGCTGTACGACCCGAGCAGGAGGTGCAGCCCCTTCAGCTCGGCCCGCACTGCACCGAGCACCAGCCCACGGCCGACGTCCCGACCGGGGACGTGAGCCAGCGGCGCCAGCACCGGGTGGGTCAGCAGCCCCCCGGCGCGGGCGAGGGTCGCGTAGAAGGCACGTTCGGGCAGGCTGAGCCCGGGTGGCGACACGAGGTAGGCGCGCAGGCTCCCGGGGACGGAGCACAGTTCCGGGGCCAGCGCCCGGATCGCCTCGTTAAGCCCAGCGGCGCTGGTCGGCAGGTCGGTCGCGCCGAGGGCGACCGCGGTGCGAGCCCACTGCGCGACGTAGACGTCCGGCCAGGCGGCACCGAATCGGGGCCGCAGGTCCCCGCCCACCAGTACTTGGGCGTGCAGGAACGCGTCGGTGAACGCCAGGTGCACCCAGCGCAGCAGGGTGGGGTCGGCGGCGGCGTACGCCGTCCCGTCCTCCAGGGTGCCGCGGACGACGCTGTGCAGCCCGCGGACGCGCGCGGCTTCCTGCTCGGCGAGCACGGCGGAGCCGAACGTGCTGACGACGAGCCAACGGGCGGTTCCGGCCAGTCGCTTCCACGGGTCCTCCCGATAGGCGCTGTGTCGCTCGACCCCGGCCAGGGCCAGAGGATGGGTTGCCTGGGCGAGCAGGGCAGCGACCCCGCCGGCGAGCGTGGACAGGTCCCCGTGCACTCGCCAGACGACCCCGTCGGGCTCGAACCAGCCGGGGCCGTCGCCGACGTCGGCGATGGCCCGGACCCAGTCGGGAGCGCCCGTCGGGTCCCCGGAGACCCGGGCCCGGAATCGTTGTCGGAGGCGCATCCCGCCATGGTCACACGCCGGTCCGGGAGCAGGCACCCAGACGACGACATGTGCGCCACCGCCGGCTCGCGGATTAGGTCAGTCGGGCAGGCCCTGGGCCACGACAGACACGACGCGCAGGGAGAGCACCAGCCGCTTCTCCTGCGCCATCGCTGCGAAGAACTCCTGCGGATCGTCGTGGGGCTGCCCGGTGATCTGCTCGTACACCTCGAGCAGGTTCCGCCCGGCGGAGTCGCCCGGCGTGCTCGTGATCTCGCCGACCGACGCCTCGACGGCGAGTGAGGCGTAGGTCCAGAAGGAGTCGCCGAGTACGTGCAGAACCCCGCGGGGGTCGCGCCGCAAGTTGTGGGTCTTCGCCCTCCCCGAGGTGACGGACACGCGCGCGACGCCCTCGCGTAGGTCGTAGCTGATGTTGGATGTCTGCGGGGAGCCGTCCGACCTGATTGTTACGAGTACCGCGTGGTGCCGCGATGCGATCCAGGCCAGCTGGGTGTCGGTGGGAGCCATGCCGACAGCATGCACCTGCCCAGACCACAACCTCCGGTCGTTGGGATCTTGGGAGGCAGGCGGTCCCTTCTCGGGACCTTTGGCCCTTCACGGGTCCGATCGGCGCCCTCACGATGCGGAGCGAGCATCCACGACAAGGGGGAGTGACGATGGCGCGTCCACACCAGGCATGACCGTGCTCGTGGACCAGCCGGTGCGTAGGGAGTTGTTGGTCAGCCGGTGGTGGGTGCAAGGTGCGGCCCTCGTGGCCGCGGTCGGGTTCTTCGGCCTGGTCCTCATGGGGTTCTTGACCTACCAGTCCAGCCCGCCCATTCCGGACCGCGTGGTCTCGGACTCCGGTGCGCAGGTTTTCTCGGGTGCCGACGTCCACGCGGGCCAGGACGTGTTCTTGAAGAACGGCCTGATGGAGTACGGGTCGATCTTCGGTCACGGCGCGTACCTGGGGCCCGACTTCACCGCGGACTACCTGCACCGAGCAGCAACAGTCGTGCGTGACGCTTACGGCGGTCCCGCGTCGGACTCTGCGGCCAGGCGCACCGGTCAGGACTTCAAGGTCAACCGGTACGACCCCCGCACCAAGACGCTGACGTTCAGTGACGCACAGGCGCAGGCGTTCACGCAGCTGCAGGGGCACTACGCGCAGACGCTGGGTGCTCCGCTGGGACACTCCGGCCTGCGCCCCCGGGCCATCACGGACCCCGCGGAGATCCGATCGCTGACGAGCTATTTCGCCTGGAGTTCCTGGGCTGCCAGCGCGAACCGTCCGCACAAGGACTACTCCTACACGAACAACTGGCCCGCCGAGTCGCTCGTCGGCAACAGCCCCACCGCGGACACCGTCGTATGGAGTGTCCTGAGCCTGATCGCCCTGCTCGGGGGCACAGGGGCGCTGTTCGCGACTTTTGGCCGCTGGAACTGGCTCGGGTGGCACGGGCGCGACAGCAGCGAGCTCCGCTTCCGCGACCCTCAGACGGTCGCGCTGACCCCGTCGCAGCGTGCGACTGCGTTCTTCTTCTTCACGATGTCCGCTCTGTTCCTGGTCCAGACGTTGGTGGGGGCGGCAGCCGAGCACTACCGCGCCGACCTGCAGAGCTTCTTCGGGATCCCGCTGGACCGCTGGCTGCCGTACAACCTGGTGCGGACCTGGCACGTCCAGCTGTCGCTGCTGTGGGTCTCCACCTCTTTCCTTGCCGCGGGGATCTTCTTGGTGCCCATGATCACCAAGCAGCGTGACCGGAAGGGCCAAGCGACTCTCACCTACGGGTTGCTCGGTGCGCTCTACGTGGTTGTCGTCGGGTCGATGCTCGGGGAGCTGGCCGGGATCCATCACTGGTTCAACAGAGCCTGGTCGTGGTTCGGGATGCAGGGCTTCGAGTACCTCGACCTCGGCAAGTTCTGGCAGGTGCTGCTCACCCTGGGCATGTTCCTCTGGGTCGCGATCCTCTTTCGCGGGCTTCGGGGCCGCCTGCGCACAGAGAGTCCGGGCAACCTTCCGTGGCTGTTCTTCTTCTCGGCGCTGGCGCTACCCGCGGTGTACTCCGTTGGTCTGCTCACCAACCACGGCGACAGCTACACCGTCACCGACTTCTGGCGCTTCATGGTCGTGCACCTGTGGGTGGAGGACTTCCTCGAGTTGTTCACGACCGTCATGGTGGCGTACATCTTCGTCCTGCTCGGCGTTGTGCGGGAGCGGGTGGCACTGACGGTGATCTTCCTCGACCTGGTGCTCTACAGCGCAGGCGGCGTCATCGGTACGGCGCACCACTGGTACTTCAGCGGTTCGCCGGCGGCAGTCCTCGGGCTCGGCGCCTTCTTCAGTGCTTTCGAAGTCATCCCGCTGACCTTCCTCACAGTGGAGGCCTGGAGCTTCATCCGCCTCGGCGCGAGGCAGGAGGCGCGCAGCGCGACGCAGTTCCCGCACCGCTGGGCCGTGATGTTCCTTGCTGCCGTCGGCTTCTGGAACTTTCTCGGCGCAGGCGTCTTTGGCTTCCTCATCAACCTGCCCATCGTCAGCTACTACGAGATAGGTACGGCGCTCACGGCCAACCACGCCCATGCGGCCATGATGGGCGTGTACGGCATGCTGGCCTGCGGCTTTGCCGTCTTCGCCCTGCGGTACATCGTGCCGCCCGAGAAGTGGTCCGACCGGCTCGTGAAAGTGAGCTTCTGGAGTCTGAACCTCGGTTTGGCGTGGATGGCTTTCATCACGCTGCTCCCACTGGGGATCCTGCAGCTCTACCACTCGGTTGACGTCGGGTACTGGGATGCCCGCAGCCTGACGTTCGTCACCTCCGACCCCAACACCATGCTCGAGTGGTTGCGGTTACCCGGTGACGTGGTCTTCATCGGGGGCGGGGTCCTTCCGCTGCTCTGGCTGAGCATGCAAGGGGTGCTGGCGGTCGTGCGCACCCGCATCAAGGTGGTCATCGATCATGACGAGGACCTGCAGTTGTTCACAGAGGTCGAGGGGCACGAGCCGCTTGAGGCGACGGCGGCTGGTGCCCTGACGGACAGCCGGTGAGTTTCGAGGCCGGATTCGTCTCGCTCTACGCGGGTGGGCTCCTGCTCGTGGCCTGCGGGCTGTACAGACTTGGACGCGTCAGCACCTCACCCTGGAAGAGCCGCGTACTGGCCGCCTACCGCGACCAGGCCGCCGAGCAGCCGGAAACGGGGACGAGGACGGACTGGCCGCATTCTGAGGTAGCGAGGTTGCACACCGCTGCTGGGGGTGTCGCGTCCTTGGCGGCAACACTCCTGAGCGCTGCCGAGCTGGCTCGGCATCACCGCGCCCTCGAGCTGCTGGCTCTGGGGACAGCGGCACTGGCTGGAGCCGTCGTGACGGGTGGGCTGGTCAGGCGCATGCGGACCGTAGCTGCGCCTTCTGTCCCGACAGGAACGGGTGGCCGGGGCTTTGCCCGTTCAGACGGTGAACGCTCGCCGTCGCGAACGGGCGTTCCTCGACCTCGTTGAACGTCAGCAAGGTCAGTCGGGGTGCGAGCCTTTGCGGTCGCACAACCTAGGGTTCACACCATGAGCATCCCCGACCTGACCGCGCTTCTCCCAAGTGGCGCTCGTATGCCCCTGCTCGGCTTCGGCACCTGGCAGATCACCGGTGAGGATGCTGTCAACGCAACCGCCGCCGCCCTCGCCGCCGGGTACCGGCACCTCGACACCGCGACGGTCTACGGCAACGAGGCGGAGGTCGGGAGCGCCCTCGCCGGCGTCGCACGTGAGGACGTCTTCGTCACCACCAAGGTCCCGCCGTCTCGTCGGGACAAGGAGCTCGACACCCTGCGACAGAGCCTTGACCTGCTCACGTTGTCCTATGTCGACCTGTGGCTGATCCACTGGCCCGAGCAGGGGGCGGAGATCGCCATGTGGGAGCAGCTGCTGGCGGCCCGTGAGCAGGGGCTGGTCCGTGACGTCGGGGTCAGCAATTACTCCTTGGAACAACTCGACGAGCTCCAGGCCGCTACGGGCGTCGTACCTTCGGTGAATCAGGTGGAGTGGAGCCCGAAGCTCTTCGACCGCGCGGTACAGGACGCGCACGCGCAGCGTGGCGTGGTGCTCGAGGGCTACAGCGCACTGCGCGGTGGCACTCTTGACGACCCGGTTGTCGTCAGCATCGCGGAGCGGTTGGGCGCGTCGTCGGCGCAGGTGATCATCCGTTGGCACCTGCAGCACGGGGTGGTCGTGATTCCGAAGTCGGTGGACCCCCAGCGGATCCGGAGCAACGCAGACGTCGGCGACCTCGTCCTGGACGACACTGACATGGCCGCTCTCGATGCGATCGGCGCAACACCGGCGAGCTAGCGCTGGATCAGCCGCGCCGCCCGCGCAGCGGTAAGTTGTCGCCGTGATCCTCGCCCGAACAGCCCGGCTCGACGTCCTTCTGGCCGGCTACGCCCGGATGCCGAACGTCGCCGGCACGGTCAGCCTGGTTCGGGACGAGGGGCGAGTGATCGTGGTCGACCCGGGAATGGTCCCGCACCGGGAGGCTCTGCTAGGGCCGCTGCGTGCGCTCGGTGTCCGCCCTGAGGACGTCACTGATGTCGTCCTCAGCCACCACCACCCCGACCACACCCTCAGCGTTGCGCTGTTCCCGGTGGTGCCGGTGCATGACGTGCAGGCCATCTACGAGGGCGACATCTGGACCGACCGGACCGCCGACGGTGTCTTCCTGACGTCGAGCGTGCAGCTGCTCGAAACCCCTGGTCACACCGCGCAGGACGTCACCACGCTGGTCGGCACGCCTGAGGACGTCGTGGCCCTGACGCACCTGTGGTGGACCGCGGACGGTCCCGAGGACGACCCGTACGCACCGGACCGGGAAGTGCTTCGGGAGCAGCGGGAGCGGGTGCTCAGCCTGGTCAGCCTCGTCGTGCCCGGCCACGGCCCGGCCTTCCGGCCGAGCGCGTCGACTCCTCGCTGACGACCCGCCCTCTCGGCGAGCGGAGCCGCGGGACCACCATGGCGGTGGGACCAGTTCGTCCTGACCTGCCGAGGCGGCGTCGTACTCTCCGGGCCGTGGTGTGACTGTCCCGACAGACCGTCAGCGCCTGAAGGTGTGGGAAGTCCAGGTGGCGCCACCGTCGTTGGTGGTCCACACCGTCTGGCTGCCGACTGGCAGCCAGCGGCCGAGCGAGCCGCTGCTGAAGGCCAGGAAGCCGCTGCCGGGTCCCGCCGATGCGGACGCCACCTGCGACCAGGTGCGACCGTCGTCGGTCGACCGCAGCAGCCTTGACCGGCCGGCAGTTTCGACCTGTGCGACCAGGGCCGAGGACGACACGGCTATCTGCTGGCCTCGCACCCCGCCCGGCAGGGTCGAGACCGCGCCGTACGTCGCGCCGGAGTCGTGCGACACCCGAACCGTGACCGGGCCACCGGAAAGGCGGGCCTGGCACAGGACAGCGAGCGAACCGTCCGGCCCGATGGCTGCCGACACGGCGTCGCTCTCGGTGGGTGAGTCCTGGGCAGCGGGGCTGCAGGGGTCGGTCCGGGCAGTCCAGGTACGACCGCGGTCGGCACTGGCGATGACCGCCGCCCGGGCCGAGCCCGACCCACCGGCGGGGTTGCCGAAGGCCAGGACGTAGGCCTCGTCGCGAGAGCGCAGCAGCAGGGTCCGGACGCCGTCGAGCGGCGGTGCGCTGACCGTGGCCCACGGCCCGGTCAAGGTGTTCGCCCGCTGTACCGAGAAGGTGCAGCCAGGTGGGCAGCCGGGCTGGCCGGTCACGACGCGCAGGAGGTCACCGCCCGACGGCTCGAGGCTGGTGGTGCTCGGCCCCGGTACGTCGGTCCAGTGCTGGCCGCCGTCGGAGGTGGTGAGCAGCGGACCGTTGCCGAACGCGTAGCCGTGCAGTGCATCGCCGAAGCGGAGGGAACTGATGCACGGACCCGACCCGCAGGAGGTTCCGGTCTGGGCCAGCAGGGCCACCGGCGCGGGGCCACCACTCCAGGTGCGTCCACCGTCGGCGCTGCGCAGCAGTGACGTGCACGGTTCCTGACGACACGGGGCGCTGCCCAGTGCCCAGCCGCGGGTGTCCGAGACGAAGGTGAGGTCTGCTCCTGTGAAGCCCGCTGGCACGGGAGGTCCGACCGTTGCCGGTGTCGACGGTGCGGCGGAGGCGGTCGCCGCCGGGGTTCCAGCGGTCCGGGCTGGGGCGCTGGGGCTGTGCGTCAACGGGGCCGGCCGGGCGGCCGGGCCGTTCTGCGTTCCCAGGGCCACCGATCCGACGGCCACGAGGGCGACCGTGAGCGTGGCCGAGCTGAGGATCGCCGCCGTCCGCCGCCGCTGTCGCCGCTGGATGCCCCGCAGCAGACCTGGCAGCGGGTCTGCGCTGACCGGCAGGGTGTGGCGCGGGTCCCGGAGCTCTCGGGCCAGCTGTTCGGCTAGCGGTTCCATGTCGTCTCCTGTCTGGCCTGCTGTCGGGTCATGGCCGTGCGGAGGGCAGCAAGGCCTTTCGACGTCTGGCTCTTGACGGTGCCGGGCACGACGCCCAGCACGCGGGCGGTCTCGCTCTCGGACAGGTCTTCGTAGAAGCGCAGGACCAGGACCGCGCGCTGCCGGGGCGGCAGGGCCAGCAGTAGCGGCCACAGCGCGTCGATCGGCTCGACCGGCGAGGCGGCCTGGTCGGGTACGTCGGCGGTGAGCCACTCGCGTCGGCGGCGCCGCCAGGTCGAGGTGAAGCTGTTGACCATGGCCCGCCGGACGTAGGCCTCGGGGGCGTCCTTGCGGGTGACCCGGCTCCAGGCGGCGCCGGTGCGCTCCAGTGCGTCCTGCACGAGGTCCTGCGCAACGTCAGGGTTTCCCGACAGCACGTGGCCGAAGCGGAGCAGGGAGGCGTAGCGCGCGGTCACGAACGCGCTGAACTCCTCGCTGCCTTCCACACCCCCTAGACGTCGCGTCACCCTTCCAGGTTGCCAGCAACCTGATGCGGTTGTGTGCACTCGGCGCGCTCCTGCTACCTACCTCCGGCTGGGCCGCCACATCCCCGCCGGCGGCCGCTGCCTGGACCACCCCGCGCTGCACGACTTACGTGCTGGCGCTGAGCCACACCCGACACGACCTGGGTGCCGGCCAGTCCTACGAACGTCTCCTGCTGCGCAACGTCGGGCGCCGCACCTGCCACCTGCGCGGCTTCCCTGGTGTGTCCTACGTCGTTGCGGGTGGTCGGCAGGTGAGCGCCGCGGCCTCCTTCACCGACGAGCGTAGGGTGAACGTGGTGCTCCGCCCGGGCCGGAGTGCGTCCGCCGTTCTGCACGCGATCAACATCGTGGACGCAGTCCCCGGCTGCTCGCAGCCCGCGCAGCAGGTCAGGGCCCTGGGCCTTCGGATCTACCCGCCCGGCTCGCGCCTGGCGATGTACGTACCCCACCCGCACCCAGCGTGCACCAGCCTCACGGTCCACCTGCTCGACGTCGGCCCACTACGGGCCAGCTGAGCCCGGTCACGTTCTCCGCTGACACGACCCCGCTGGGCAGGGGTCAGCTCGTGACGTCCTTGGTGGTCAGGCGGGCCCAGGCCAGGCTGAGAAAACCGGCGGCGTAGGCGAGGTCGATGGCGGCCCATCTCAGCAGGGATGCGGTGTCGACCTGGCTGCGGAGCAGCTCCCCGAACCCGAGCCAGTTGTGCGTGAGCAGTGCCGGGTGGATGCCACTGAGCTGAGGAACCGCGTCGAGCAGGAAGGACAGCACGGCGAGTCCGACGGTGCTGGCCATGGCACCGATCGCGTTCTCGGTGAGGGTGGAGATGAACACCCCGCCTGCCGCCAGTGCGAACAGCGAAACGGTGGTGAACAGGACGACGAGAACGGCCCGGAGCAGCCCGTTCCCCAGGCTCACGGTGTCACCGGACAGCAGCGTGACGTCGTTCAAGCCGAACAGGATCGCGCCGGTGCCGATGCCGACCACACCGATGGTGAGCACCGCGCAGGCGGTGAAGGTCAGGGTGCCGAGCGTCTTGACCAGCAGCAGCCGACCGCGGGGCACGGGAACGGTCAGGACGTAGCGCAGCGTGCCCGTCCCGGCCTCGCCGGCGATGCTGTCGCCCGCCACCACGCCGACGACCAGTGGTAGGAAGACCGGGATCGAGACGGTGAGGGCCGTGAACACCAGGAACAGGCCGTTGCCGGTGATCTGGCCGAGGAACTGCGGGCCGTCCCCGCCCCGGGGCGTACTGAACTTCACGGCCGTCCCGATGATCATCGGGATCAGCGCGAGGACGCCGAGCAGTGCGACGTTGCGTCGACGTCCCAGGATGAGGCGAACCTCGCTGCGGTACAGCCGCCAGAGCGCTCCGCGGTGACGAGGCCGCGCCTTCAGGGCCGGGAAGCTGAGGTCAGCGGAGGACATCGAAACCCTCCCCGGTGAGGGAGACGAACAGGTCCTCGAGGTCGGGCCGCTCCACCGTGAGGCTGCGCAGCCGGACGCCGTCCCGGACGAGGGCGGCCGACACGGCTTCCGCGAGAACGTCCCCGAGAGGGGCCCGCACCTCCTGCCTGGCAGGGTCGTTCTCGATCGTGGCGATGCCCAGTGCGGCCAGAGATGCTGTGGCCAGGTCGGTGTCGGGGGTACCGATGCGCACCAGTGCGTGGCCGTCGGAAAGGACCTCCGCCAGGGTCCCCTGCCGAAGGAGGCGACCTCCGGACATGATGCCGACGTGGGACGCGACCTGCTCCACCTCCGCGAGCAGGTGACTGGAGACCAGAACCGTCGTGCCGTCCGCGGCGAGCTCCCGGACGAGGTGCCGGACCTCCCTGGTCCCCTGCGGGTCCAGTCCGTTCGTCGGCTCGTCGAGCACCAGGAGGTCACGCGGCTGGAGTAGTGCCGCGGCCAGACCGAGGCGCTGCTTCATACCGAGTGAGTAGTTCCGGAAGCGCTTGTCGGCTGCGGCAGTCAGGCCGACCCGGGCGAGGGCGTCGGCGATCCGGTGCTGCGACGTCTTGGGGTCGGCTGTGGCATCGCAGGCTTCCAGGCGGCGTAGGTTCGCCGCACCACCGAGGTACGGGTGGAACGCCGGCCCTTCGATCAGCGCCCCGACAGCGGGAAGGACCTCGGCCAGCCGAGCGGGCATCGACTGGCCGAGCAGCTCGATCTCGCCTTCGTCGGCCGCAATCAGTCCGAGCAGCATCCGGATGGTGGTGGTCTTTCCCGATCCGTTCGGGCCGAGGAAGCCGTAGACGGCGCCACGTGGCACGAGCAGATCGACGCCGTCGACGGCGACCTGCTTTCCGAAGCGTCGGGTCAGACCTTGCGTCCGGATAGCGGGCGCGACGTCGGGGAGCGTGGGGGTGGGGGCGGGAGCGGCGACGGTGGTCGCGCTCGTCACCCGAGTGTCCCGGCGGCTGCCTGCTGGAGGACGGACGGCGTCACTGCTCCGACGAAGGTCCGACCGTCCGCGGTCATGAGCACGTTCACCAGCGCGGTGCGCAGCAGCCGGTCACCGCCGGGCAGGGTCGTGGTCAGCTTGGTGACCAGCGACGACGCGGAGTCCTTGTTCCCAGGGTTACCACCGGTGAGCGTAGACAGCGGCGAGCTGCCGTCTGTCGCTGCGGGGAGCTCGAGAACAGAGGCCCATCCAGCCCCGAGGGTCTTCGGAGCGGCGCTCCTGGCGTCCTTCGTGGCCGAACCGACCTTGTCAGGAGCGGCGCCTCCCGGCGTACCCGGAAGGTCGGTCACCGTCGCACCCTTGGGAGGTGTGAAGCGGAAGACCGACGCCGCTGGTTTGCTGAACGACACGTCCGTGAAGGCGATCTCGAACGCCGGCTTGGCGGCGGCGCCGAAGACCTGGACGCGCAGCGGGACATTGCGCTTGGCGTCGATCGCGATGGCGACCTCACGGACGGTGGAGCGCGCATCGCGTGGGGTCAGGACCAGCGTGTACGCCGCCCGGCCGGCCACTCGGGCGGTGCGGTCAACCGTCACCTTCGTGGACGGGTCGATGGCCTTGAGCGCCTTCGCCGCTGCGCCCTGCGGCGTGTACGCCGTGAGGTCGCGCGTCTCCGGCTTGGCCTCGGCCGGCATCGTCTCCGCGGGCAGGACGGTGTGGCGGACCTTCTGCGCGCCGCTCTCGTAGGTCCAGAGGTCGGTTCCGCTGTGGATCACATCGGACTCCGACAGCTGCCCGAGCAAGGCCACCCGCTGCTTGTCGGGACCGTCGAACCAGACCTGCGCCGTGTGCGTCCCGGCGATGAGCGTCTGCAATGACAGCGCGCTGGCGTTGTCGCCGCCGGGCAGGGTCGGTAGCCCGAGGCGGGCAGTCTCGACGAGGGTGCCGGACAGCTGCGTCAGCGTGGTGGTCTGCACCGCGGCGAGCAGCTGACCTGCCGTCTTCGCAGGCAGGGTCGGATGCGGGCTGGCAGTCGCCGTCGAGGGGAGCACGGCGACTGTGGCGATCGTGGCGACGGTCGCCGCGGGGACGGCCCAGGCGAGGCGACGGCGGTGGGTTCGGGAGATGCTCATGTCATCGATCCTGCACCTGGCTGACCTGACCGCGCTGAGAGTGGACTGAGTGCCTCCCGAGCACGCGGGCCGGATCGTCGGGGACACTGGCGTCGTGCGCGTGCTGCTGGTCGATGACGACGCGAGCATCACCGGTGTCCTGGCTCGGGGCCTGACCGCGGACGGCTTCACCGTCGAGACCGAGGCGGACGGGGTTGCCGCTCTCGACCGGCTCGCTCGGTCGAGTTTCGACGCTGCCGTCCTGGACATCATGCTGCCCGGGCTGTCCGGCTACGAGGTGCTCAAGCAGCTCCGCGCTCGCAAGGACCAGACACCTGTGCTGATGCTGTCGGCCAAGGATGGCGAGTACGACCTGGTGGATGCGTTCGACCTGGGGGCTGACGACTACCTGGTGAAGCCCTTCTCCTACCTGGTGCTGGTCGCCCGGCTGCGCGCCCTTGACCGACGCGGCCGCGAGCAGGCGTCGACAACGCTGACGTCCGGCGCGCTGGTGCTCGACCGCGCCACCCGGTCGGTCACCAAGGCCGGTAAGCCGGTCGAGCTGTCGCCGCGCGAGTTTCAGCTGCTCGAGCAACTCATGCGGCACCCCCGCGAGGCTGTGAGCAAGCTGGACCTGCTCGAGCACGTCTTCGACGCCGATCCCGACACGCACCCCAACGTCGTCGAGGTCTATGTCGGCTACCTCCGTCGCAAGCTGGGGCGGGACGCCGTGCTGACCGTCCGTGGCGGCGGTTATCGCATCGGCACCGGATGAGCCCGCGGGGCTGGTGGGGACGACGGACGGTGCGGGCACGGCTCGTGCTCTCGGCCGCGGTCCCGCTGTCGGTGGCACTGGTGGTGGGGACGGTCGCCGTCACGGCCGTCTTCGCCGCCGGTCGGCTGCGCGACCTCGACGCGCAGACCAAGGCCGAGTCCGACCAGGTCGTCCAGCTCGTCACATCCGGGCAGCTGCCCACCACGCTGCCGGTCCCTGCCGGATCGCCGTTGCTCGTGCAGGTGCTCGGCCCGGACGGCAGCGTGCTCGCTGCCGGCCCCTCGGCCAGCCGTGTCGTGCCGTTGGCTGCCGCCTCGTCAGGAGACGTGCGCACCGACGAGGAGGGCTCATATGCGGGGGTCCCCCTGCGCGTCCGCACGGCCGCCGCCGCCGTCGCCGGCGAGCGCCGGACCGTCGTTGTCGCAGCTCCCCTCGGCGATGTACGACGAGCTCTGGCCGCCCTGCGCGTCGTCCTGCTGCTCGTCGTACCGCTGCTGGTGCTGGCAACGGTCTTCACGGTGTGGTGGGTGGCAGGACTGGCGCTGCGGCCGGTCGAGCAGCTCCGCCGGGCCGCTGACCGGCTCGCCCACGAACCGGCGGCCAACGACCCTCTCCCCGTCCCCGCAGGGCGGGACGAGCTGGCCCAGCTGGCCACGACGCTCAACGAGCTGCTCACCTCCCTGCGCCGGCTCGTGGTGCAGCAGGAGCAGTTCGTCGCCGACGCCGCACACGAGCTCCGCGCCCCACTCACGTCCCTTCGTGTCCAGCTGGACGTGGCGCGTGCCCATCCTTCGCTGGTGCAGCTGCCGGTCCTGCTGGACGACCTGGACCGCGAGACCCAGCGCATGACCGCGCTGGTCGAGGACCTGTTGGCTCTGGCCCGATGGAAGGGCGGCACGATGCGGCACGTCCCTGTCGACCTTGGTGCGCTGGCCGATGGTGACGGCCCGCCCGTCGTGGTGATCGGCGACGAGGACGCGCTGCGACGGCTGGTCGACAACCTGACGAGCAACGCTCTGCGCAGCGCCCGGCAGGTGCGGGTGACGGTTGGGGTGCTCGATGGGACGGCGGTGCTCGACGTCGACGATGACGGTCCCGGCATCCCCGTCGCGGACCGCGAGCGGGTCTTCGACCGTTGGGTGCGACTCGACGACGCCCGGACCCGCAAGGACGGAGGCGCCGGCCTCGGCCTTGCCCTTGTCCGCGAGATCGCCCGGCTGCACCGTGGCGACGTGTCCGCCCAGGATTCGCCGCTCGGCGGTGTCCGACTGCGGGTGCGACTCCCGCTTGCCAAAGCGGGGGACACCGCAGGTGAGCCCCCACGCTAACCGCCAGGCAGCCGCTACAGACCAAGGCGCTCTGTCCGCTCACGCCCCGTCCTGCGATGGGTTGATCTCGCGGCCGCCTCCGCCGACCGGCAGTCATGACTCGCTCGCTGGACGTGGTGGGTCAGGAGAGGGCTTCGGACTCGCGCGCGGCCCAGGAGAAGACGCCCTTGGACATCGTCGACGGCTCGTGCGCCGCCCGCGCCGCGAACACGGTCGCACGGGCACGGTGTACGGCGGGATCGGTGGGCGCGGCCTGCGCAGCGAGCTCAGCCAGGTGGCCGGCCAAGCGAAGGTCCCCGACCTCGAGCAGGGTAAGGGCGCGCTCGGCCAGAACGCCCGGACCGCCTGCCAGCGCGGCGATCTCGGTCGCCAGCTCAGCGGCGGGGGAGGGCTTGAGGTGGGCTGGGTCGCCGCCGTACCAGCCGCCGTACAGTCGCCAGACGTTGCGGACGACGAACTCCGGTTCGTCGTAGACCGGTCGGAGGTAGGGGCGGTCCAGCAGGTGCTGCGGGCCCTTGACGGTGTGGATGATCTCGTCGAGGCGGGCGCCGGCGTTCATCATGGCGACGGTCTCGTCGTGCAGGTGCTCGAGCAGCTCTGCGCTCTCCGTGAGGGCCTGCCGGATCCGATCGCTGCCGACGATGGGAACGCCATGACCCGGAAGCAGCAGCTCGGCGCCGAGCTCGGCCATGGCACGCAGCCCGACCGCCCACTGCCTGGGGAAGCGCTGCACCTTCTGCGGGTTGCCGGCGTTCGGGGAGGCCCAGATGAACAGGTCTCCGCAGCACAGCACCTTGCGCGAGGGTACCCAGGTGTAGGTGTGGTCGTCCGTCTCGCCCTTGCAGTGCGTGAGCTCGAGGTCAAGGCCGCCGATGCTCAGGTCGAGGGTGTCGCGGTAGGTCTCGTCGGGGTAGCGGTACTGCCGCGGCCAGCGCAGTTCGGGCATCGCGAACTGCCGTTGGTTGACGACCTCGTTGTAGCCGGCCGTGAGCTGGTACCGGTCGAAGCGGGCAGGCATCGCCTCGTGCGCCACGACCCTCGGTGCCGCCCAGCCGTTGGCCAGCGCCTCCTGCTCGAACAGGCCGACGCCGAAGACGTGGTCGATGTGCCCGTGCGAGAAGACGGCCGTGTGGAGCGGCATGCTGTTCCACGACCGGAGGGTGCTGTGCACGTGCTGGGCGAGCGGCGCGCTGCCGGTGTCGACGAGCACCAGGCCGTCGTCGGTCGCGAAGCCGGCCACGTTGGCGAAGGACGGGACGAACGCGACGCCGTCGGCCACTTCCTCGGCCGGGCCGAGCAAGGAGAACGGGTGGGTGTCCTCGATGCTGCGGGCGCCGGTCCAGAGCTGGTCGGCGACGTCGAGGATGCCGCTCACGTAAGGGCGTTTATCAGCGGCGTGACTGCGTCGGACGTGACCGCTTGGACGTGCCCCCCCTTCTCGTTCACGGGCAACACCGTACTTTGTGACACTCCTACTGTCACGAGTTGCTGAACAGTGCCGTCAGCCCGGTCACCATGACCTTGCGGGTGCGGGCCACGCTGAAGCCGCGTTGGAAGCGCAGGTGCTCCACGGCCTCGAACCCGCACAGCGCATCGGCACAGGCGGCCAGGGCTTTGCCCCGCGCCCCCAAGACGTTGACCTCGTGCGCGAACTGGGCCTCGATCTGCTCGTTGAGCATCGTGCGTCGCCGTGCGACCTGCGCTGCCAGCAACGGCGAGTACGGAGCCCGCAGCAGCGCGGCGCGTACCGAGGGACCCAGCTTGGCGTGCAGCACGAGCCGGTGGTTGACGATGGTGGTGATGCGCTGTGGGAGTGGACCCACACCAGCATCCGGCAGCACGAACTCCTTCTCCACCAGACTGACTCGGCGCGCGATCGCCATCCTGAGCAGTTCTTCGCTGTCCTCGAAGTACCGGTAGACCGATCGCAGGGAGACTCCTGAGCGAGCAGCGACCTCCTCGATGGACGGGGAGAAGTTTCCTTCGACGAACATCTCGTGGACGGTGTCGAGCACGGCCTCGCTGTTGCGATCTCGACGGGCGGTGCGGCCGTCCGGACGATCGGGCATCAGTTGGTCTGCGCACACCGGAAACCGGTGTTCCCCATTGAGCTGTCGACCGCAGCCCTGCTGCGTGCTGCAGGTCGGTATCGGCGGCAGTACGAGGCGTTGCACAGGTAGGAGCCGCCCTTCAGCACTCGGTCTCCCGGCCCCTGCGCCTCCTGGCAGGTCCACTCCCACACGTTGCCGATCGTGTTGAACAGGCCGAACGCGTTGGCGGGGAAGGCATCGACCGGACACGTCCGGTACCAACCGTCGGCCGAGGTGTTGCCGGTCGGGAACTCGCCCTGCCAGACGTTCGCCTGGTGCACGCCCTCGGGCTCGAGGTCCTCTCCCCACGGGAACGTCGTACTGCTACCGGCGCGGGAGGCGTACTCCCACTCGGCCTCGGTCGGCAGCCGCTTGCCAGCCCATGCCGCGAAGGTCTCCGCGTCGGTTGCGCTCACATGCACGACCGGGTGGTCGCCCCGCTGCTCCAGGTCGCTCTGCGGCCCCTCAGGGTGCAGCCAGCTGGCGCCCATGACCTGCCGCCACCAGGGGGCGGCTTCGACGGCGCGGGTGTCCTCGAAGTCGTCGGGCAGCAGGCCGGCGAAGACGAACGACCAGCCGTACCTCTGGGCGTCGGTCACGTGTCCTGTGGCCTCGACGAACGTGCCGAACCGGTCGTTGCTCACCGCGAAGATGTCGATCAGGAACCCGGGGACCTGCACGAGGCGAGACGGGCTCTCGCCGTCCTCCGGGTAGGCCCAAGGGCTGTCGTCACCCATCCGGAACTCGCCGCCCGGAAGGCTCACGGTGACCGTCTCGTCGTTCCCGCGGGTGACACCGATCGCGGCCCGCCCCGGCTCACGTGAGCCGGGGGGCGAAGGCGTGCAACAACGTGTCACCGGTCCACCCTACGGGGTCAGCTGCGGCCCAACTTGTGGCATGGGACGTAGCAGAAGATCGTTGACAACTTCCGGAAACCGGGCGCACCATCGAAGGCATCGCGCCGCCAGAGAAAGGCACCACGCGGCGGCCATCGTCACGGTTGCGATCTTCGCGACCTCGGGGCGGCTGGATGTGGCGCTGGTCGCGTTCCTTGCGGCCGTCGTGGGCGCTACAGCGGCGTACTCGGTCGGCAGTCGGGGCCCAGGCCGGCAAGCACCTCGACGAGAGACTCACGGACTGTCAACAACTATTGGCAAAATAGTGTCAGATGATAGGAAGTCGGCATGCCTCGAACCTCGTCCACCCGCCTCATCGCTGCGGACGTCGACACGGTCTGGAGGACCCTGTCGCGGTTCGCTGAGCTCAGCCAGTGGGGTCCGGGTGTCGACCAGAGCAGCCTGCTCACGCGGACCTCCGAGGGTGTGGGTACGACACGTCGGGTGCAGGTCGGCAGGAACACCCTGCGTGAGACCGTCACCGACTGGGCACCGGGTCGCCGCCTGGCCTACACCATCACGGGTCTTCCTCCGTTGGTCCGCGAGGCGAGCAACACCTGGGAGCTCGCGGCCCAGGGCTCGATGACCCGGGTGACCCTGACGAGCGAGGTGCGTACCAAGGGGGGTCCGGTGCTTGATCGGATCGTCCTGCGCAAGCTCGGCTCCGTCGGCGAGCAGCTCCTCGCCGGCCTCGCAGCGGCACGGATCTCGGCATGACGCCCCGCCCCGACATCGTGATCCTGATGACCGATGAGGAGCGGGCCGCTCCGCCGTACGAGTCGTCGGAGCTCGCGGCCTGGCGCGACCGGATGCTGACCGGGACCCGGTGGTTCACCGATCACGGTGTGAGCTTCACCAGGCACTACACCGGTTCGCTGGCCTGTGTCCCGTCCCGTCCGACCCTGTTCACGGGGCAGTACCCGGACGTCCACGGAGTGACCCAGACCGACGGCCTCGGCAAGGACGCCTCGGACTCGCGCATGCGATGGCTGCCGGCAGGTCAGGTGCCGACGCTCGGCAACTGGTTCCGGGCTGCGGGCTATGACACCCACTTCGACGGCAAGTGGCACATCAGCCACGCCGACCTGCACGATGAGGACGGCAACCGGATCGAGACCAACACCGCTGGCGGCGCAGTCCTGCCGGGTGCAGTCCGGTCCTACCTCGATGCCGATCCCCTGGCGCCTTACGGCTTCTCGGGCTGGGTCGGTCCCGAGCCGCACAGCGCAAGCATCGCCGACAGCGGACTGCGCCGTGACCCACTGCTCGCGGACCGGCTGGTCGCCTGGCTCGAGGACCGCTATGCGCGTCGCCGTGCCGGGGACGCTGATGCCCTCACGCCGTTCCTGCTCGTTGCCAGCTTCGTGAACCCACACGACATCGTGCTCTTCCCGGCGTGGGTCCGGAAGATGCCGCTCGACGCCGGACCGCTCGACCCGCCGCCGGTGCCGGAGGCTCCGACCCAGCACGAGGACCTCTCGCGCAAGCCTGCTGCCCAGATCGCCTTCCGCGCGTCCTACCCGTCCGCCTACGGGCCGCCCGCGGCGATCGAGCGGATCTACCGTAGGAACGCCCAGCAGTACCGCGACCTGTACTACCGCCTGCACGCCGAGGTCGACGTGCCCCTGGACCGGGTACGACGCGCGGTCACCGAGGGTGGCTCCACCGACGCCGTACTGGTCCGGACGTCCGACCACGGGGAGCTGCTCGGCGCCCACGGTGGTCTGCACCAGAAGTGGTTCAACCTGTACGACGAGGCCACCCGCGTCCCGCTGGTGATCGCCCGCATCGGGACCGGCGCCACCGCCCCGGCGACGGTCGCCCTGACGCCCACCTCGCACGTCGACCTGCTTCCGACCCTGCTGGCCGCGGCCGGGATCGACGAGCAGGTAGGAGGAAAGGCGCTCAGCCGGGACTTCAGCGAGGTGCACCCGCTGCCCGGTCGGGACCTGCTTGCGATGGTGGCGCACGGTGACGACGTCGCGTCGGACCGAGCTGTCTACCTGATGACCCGCGACAACATGCTGGAGGGAGACAGCGGCCTGTCAGGCCTGGCGCGCAGGCTCGGCCGGACGTCGTACCCACCCATGCCGCTGCGCATCCGGGTCGCCGCGCACTGCGCCTCCAGCTTCGAGGGCATCGTCGCGCGGGTCTCCTCGGAACAGGGAGGTCACGACCACCTCTGGAAGCTGGTCCGCACCTTCGACGACCCATCGACGTGGACTGTCCCAGGTGTCCGACACCTGGCCGCTAACGGAATCGCCGGCGAGGAGTACCGCACCGAGCCGCTGCCCGACCAGTGGGAGCTCTACGACCTCGACGACGACGGAGCCGAAGCCGTCAACCGATGGCGCGACGAGCCAGAGCTCTTCGCGCACCTGCGTGGTCGCTTGAAGCAGGAGCAGCACCGCTGCGTTCCGGAGCGACACCATCCTTGGCCCTACGCCGTGAGACGCTCGCAAGGCTCGGCGGTGCATGCGACGCCACCGCTTCCGGCGCGGTTGCTGCGCGGCCTCGTGCATCGTTTCGGTATGCACCCGGAGGACACCGCGCACGAGCGGCTCCTGGCACCGGGCAGGCGGGCTTTGGTGGTCGCGACCAACCACGGCGACCTGGGCAACGGCCGACAGACCGGGGTCTTCGCCTCGGAGTTGACGGTGCCGTACTACTACTTCCTGGACGCCGGGATGCAGGTCGACGTCGCCAGCCCGCTCGGCGGCATCATCCCCGTCGATCCGATGTCGCTGAAGCCGGTGCTGCGTAGCCCTGACGATGACCGGTACCTCAGCGACGACGCCTTCCAGGCCAGGGTCGCGACCTCCCTCGCGATAGGTGGGCTGAACATGGCCGACTACGACCTGCTGTTCCTCGCGGGAGGTTGGGGCGCCGCTTTCGACTTCGGTGTCTCCCAACTGCTGGCTGAGCAGGTGACGGCGGCCGACGCGGCGGGTCTGGTGATCGGTGGCATCTGCCATGGTCCCCTCGCCCTGGTCAACGCGAAGACAGCCGGCGGACGTCCCCTGGTCGAAGGGCGGCGCGTCTCGGCCGTGACCGACAAGCAAGTCCGTGAGCTTCGGATCACCTCTACGCCGATGCACCCGGAGGCCGAGCTACGCAAGGTGGGGGCGCGCTTCGAGTCGGAGACGCGCTTTCGTGACCCGTTCGCCAACCACTGGGTCGTCGACGGCAACCTGGTGACGGGCCAGAACCAGAATGCCGGCCCGATGGTGGCTCGGGAGATGGTGAAGCAGGTTCTGGCGAAGTGACCGACTGGACTGCACTCGCCGGTCTCGAGAGCCGGGGGCTGGCCGCGGACGGCCGGGTCAACGACGCGGGCCTCGCGCGGCGGACGCGGATCGAGGTGCGCACCGACCAGCTCACCGAACGAACCTGGAAGCTGCTCGGTGAGGAGCTCACCACCACTCTGCTGGACCTCCTCGAACCGGTCGGCGAGCGGCTGTTGGCCCGTATCGACGTGACGGCTGGCCCTGACTGGATGCCCGCTGGCCGCAACCGCCGTACGGTCTGACGAACCCAGGAGCTGATGTTGACGTCACTGCGCACACCCGACGAGCGCTTCGCAGGCCTGCCCGACTTCCCCTTCGCGCCGCACTACGCCGAGGTGTCGGGCGGCCTCCGGATGCACTACCTGGACGAGGGACCACCCGACGGCCCGGTCGTCCTGCTCATGCACGGGGAGCCGTCCTGGTGCTACCTGTACAGGACCATGATCCCGGTTCTCGTCGCGAACGGGATCCGCTGCGTGGCACCGGACCTGATCGGCTTCGGTCGTTCGGACAAGCCGACCGAGCGCGGCGACTACAGCTATGCGGCCCATGTGGAATGGGTCAGGTCGCTCGTGGTAGATGCCCTGGACCTCGAGGAGGTCACCTTCTTCGGCCAGGACTGGGGTGGTCTGGTCGGTCTGCGGCTCGTCGCCGAGAATGCCGACCGCTTCGCCCGGGTGGCGATCGCCAACACCGGCCTGCCCACCGGCCACGAGCGCCCGAGCTCTGCTTTCCGCGCGTGGCAGGAGTTCTCACAGACGACACCTGACTTCGACGCCGGTGTCATCGTGAGCATGGCGGTTGTCACCCCGATGGCTCCCGAGGTCGTGGCGGCTTACAACGCGCCCTTTCCGGATGACTCCTACAAGGCGGGTGCTCGGGTGTTCCCAACGCTGGTCCCGACGTCGACGGACGACCCGGCCTCGCCGGCGCAGGTCGCTGCCCGTGCTGTCTACAGCACCTGGTCCAAGCCGTTCCTCACCCTGTTCTCCGATGGTGACCCGATCACGGCCGGTGCCCAGGTGTGGTTCGAGCAGAACGTCCCGGGCGCCCGGGGCCAGTTGCACGCGGTCATCGCCGGCGGTGGTCATTTCCTGCAGGAGGACAGGGGACCTGACATCGCCGAGCACCTCGCGCGCTTCGTCAAAGGCTAGGCGATGGCCAGGGCTGGCAGGCCGTACGACCGACTGCGCAGGCCGGCACCGCTGTTGCCTCGACGTGTCCCTTCTGGCCGTCGCGCGACTCTCGAGCACCAGCCTGCTGGTGTTCGCTGCCCTGTCCGGCCCGCTGTTCGGAGCGGTCGGTGTGGTGTTTGTCCGCGGACTCGGGTGGGTGTCCCACCACCAGCTGCGGGGCACCGCGTCGTCGTTCGGACCCATGGTGGCCTTCACCGTTTTGGGGCTGGCCACGGCGAGCTACCCGGTGCTGCTCGGCAACAGCAAGCTGCACGCAGCCTCGACGTTCTTCCCGACGCCGCACGTGGCGGTCATGACCCTGGTCGCCCTGGTTCTCCTGAAGCCGCTGATCACCCTGCTATGCCTGCTGTCTGGGGCTTCTGGGGGTTGTTCACGCCCGTGCTCAGCACGGGTGCCGCTATGGGACTGCTGCTCGGTAAGGGCTGGGCGCACCTGTGGCCGGCGGCCGCCCTGCCGGCCTACGCACTCGTAGGGGCAGCCGCCCTGTCCGGTGCGGCGATGCAGGCACCGATTGCGGCGACCGTCCTGGTGCTGGAGCTCACGAACGCCAGCCAGCCGGTCCTGTTCCCCGTGATCCTGGCGACGGCACTGGCGACCACGGTCGTTCGTCACCTTGACAGCTCCTCGGTCTACTCGGCCTACTCGGCGCGGCTGCCCGCCCTGGAGTCCGCCGGTTAGCTGAGCCTGCCGTGGGGCCGGCAACGCTCAGTTCTGAGGTGCCAGCGACGTCAACGTAAGGGTGTACCTCTCGGTGTACTTCGCCGGACCCGCCAAGGTGTTGGAGTGCGTGTCGGCGGTGCCCGTGACCCGCAGCAACAGTCCGGTGTCCGCGGCGAGAAACAGGTCGCGGGAGATCTTGCCAGCCGTCTGCCCGGTCAGCGTCCCGGTGAACAGCACGTGCACGGCCTCGACCGACGTCCCCCCGACGGTGAGCACCTCCGGGCCGACGACCCGGGAGGTCAGGGCGATGGACCCGCTCGTGCCCGGGCAGGTGACCGTGCTCAGACGGCCGCGGGTTGCCGGGCTGGGGATCTCGACGAAGCCGCTGGGGCAGGTGAAGCTCTGGGCTTGCACCCGGTTGAAGAACTCCCTGTGCTGCTCGGTCGAGCGGAGCTCCAGGCCGGCGGCCGTCCGGCAGGTCCGGTTGGCTCCAAAGCGGGTGGTGAGTGGCTGCCAGCGGTCCTCCAGCCCGCAACCGGTCGCGGCATAGGTGACCGTCGAGACGGCCGGGTAGTCGTGCCGGGCTCCGCCGAGTACGTCGGTCTTCTCGAAACCCGTGGTGGCGTAGCTGTAGACGCCCGGATCAGGGGCGGTCCGCTTGCGCTGAACCGTTGCCTGGGGTGTCGGGTGGGCGGCCCGGAACTTCGCCAGCGCCGCCGCGGTCGTCAGCGCTGTCGCGTGGTCCTTGTGCAGGAGTACGAAAATCCCGCCCCCCACGGCCGCGACCAGAACCGCGGCCAGGGGCAGCGCGACCCTCAGTCGTGGACGACGCATGAGGGACCTCCGTCATCGGTGGGACTACTGGACCTCGCAGTGTCATGATCCCTGCTCGCCAGTGCCCCATCAACACCGGACCGGTGGTGATGGGGCAAGGTATCGGCGCATCAGCGACCTTCGCACCTGCCCGTGCCGCGGACCTGTGAGAGGTCCGCGGCACGGCCGGGCCTAGCGTGACAACGCGACCTTGAGGGCGCCGGTGTCCTCGGCGCGGCTGAAGGTGTCGTAAGCCACGTCGAACTCGTTGAAGCCGAAGTGGTGGGTGACGAAGCGGGCCGCATCGATCTGCCGGCCGACCAGCAGCTTGAGCAGCGTCGGCGTCGAGTACGTGTCGACGAGACCGGTCGTGATCGTGAGGTTGCGGTCCCAGATGCGCTCGAGGTGAAGCGTCGCCGACGTGCCGTGGACGCCAATGTTGGCGACGTGGCCTCCGGGGCGGACCAGGTCGACCGCGAGCTCGAAGGTCGCGGGTACGCCGACGGCCTCGATCACCACGTCGGCACCCAGGTCGGCGGTGAGCTCGCGTACTGCCGCAAGCGCGTCCTGGTCCCGGTTGTTGATGACGACGTCTGCGCCGAACTGCTTCGCCGCGTCGAGCCGTGGCGGAGCCATGTCGATCGCGACGATGAGGCTGGGGCTGAACAGCTGTGCACTCGTGATCGCAGACAGCCCGATGGGTCCAGCACCGACCACGACCACGACGTCGCCTGGGCGGACCTGGCCGTTGAGGACGCCGACCTCGTACGCGGTGGGCAGGATGTCCGAGAGCATCAGTAGCTCGTGGTCGCTGACGCCAGACGGCACGGGATAGGTCGAGTTGTCCGCGAACGGCACCCGGACCTGCTCGGCCTGGGTACCGTCGATCTCGTTGCCGAGGATCCAGCCGCCCCCACCGAGGCACTGACCGGAGTGACCCTCACGGCAGTAGCGGCAGGCGCCGCAGGCGGTCACGCAGGAAACGAGGACGCGGTCGCCGATCTTGACGTTCTTGACTGCTCCTCCGACCTGGGTGACGGTGCCGACCGCCTCGTGGCCGATGACCCGACCCGGCGTCATCGTGGGGACGTCGCCCTTGAGGATGTGCAGGTCTGTGCCGCAGATCGTGGTGGTGTCGACCTGCACGATGGCGTCGGTGTCGGCCAGCAGAACGGGGTCCGGGAACTCCTCCCAGGCCTTGACGCCGGGACCGTGGTAGACGAGTGCCTTCATGGCTGAACCTCCAGGGGGATGACGTGCTGGACAAGCTGATGACCGAAGGTCGCCGACCCGGCCGCGAGGGTCCGGAGCCGGTCCGGGTGACCGGGTAGGCGGCACCCGTCGGTCGTTGCGGTGATCGGGGGGTCACCCACCCACCTTCGCCGACAGCGACGGGCGGGGGCCAGGGCTGAACGTCCCACGGGTACGCGCCGTTGGTCCCGGCCGGCCGCTGGACGGGTGAGCCCGCTGAACGGCCGCCGGCCCGAGATAGGGCCGAACGTCCCCACGTCCGATGACTTGCGGCCGTGGAAGCAGACCCCCTTGGGGCCGAGCCTTCGTGATGAGCCACGAGGTTCCTCGTGGCTCATCACGAAACCATGACCCTGCGAGGGGCTCCCATGACCACCCAGCTCACGAAGCCACCGGTTGACCCCAGCAGCGTCGTGGCCGACGTTGGCGGCGGCACCTTCGGCCTGCCGACGGCGACGGCGCTCGTCGTCGGCTCGGTGATCGGTACCGGCGTTTTCGGCTTGCCGTCCGCCCTTGCCGCGTACGGCCCGATCAGCCTGGTGGCCTTCGGACTCGTCACCCTTGGAGCGGTAGCGCTGGCACTGACCTTCAGCTCCCTGTCCAAGCGGGTGCCAGGTTCTGGTGGCCCTTACGTGTACGCCCGCGACGCCTTCGGTGACCTCGGCGGGTTCCTCAACGCCTGGTCGTACTGGATCACCGCCTGGGCGGGGAACGCGGCGATCGTCGTGGCCCTGGTGGGCTACGTGGAGGTGTTCACCAACACCGGGCACACGAAGGCATGGTCGATCGCCATCGCCCTGGTGGGCCTCTGGATACCGGCCCTCGTGAACCTTTCGGGGATCAGGAGCTTCGCGATCACGCAGAACGTGGCGACCGTCCTGAAGCTGGTGCCGCTGGTCTTCATGGCGACGATCGGACTGCTTTTCGTCAAGTCTCACAACTTCGGGTCCTTCAACTCCAGCGGTACGTCGGCAGGAAGCGCGATCTCGGCGGCCGCGGCGATCGCGCTGTTCGCCTACCTCGGCATCGAGACGGCGTCGGTCGCCGCCGGCCGGGTGCGCCGGCCCGGGCGCAACGTCGGACGGGCCACGGTCCTCGGAACGTTGGGGTGCGCCGTTGTGTACATCCTCGGCACGATCACCGTCTTCGGCACCGTCTCCAACAAGGCGCTGCGCGCCTCTACTGCCCCCTTCAGCGACTCTGCCAACGCCATCTTCGGTGGCCAGTGGGCAGGTCAGGCTGTGGCTGTCGCCGCGATCGTCTCGGGTCTGGGGTGCCTGGTCGGGTGGACCCTCATCACCGCTGAGATGCCCATGGCAGCGGCAAAGGACAAGCTGTTCCCGGCGCGCTTTGCCCAGCTGCACCGCGGGATCCCGGTCTTCGGCATTGTCGTCTCGACCGGCCTCGCGTCGGCACTGGCGCTGGTCGGCTACAGCCGGTTCGACAAGGTCTTCACCACCTTGGTGCTGCTGTCGGTCTTCACCGCGGTGGTGCCGTACCTGTTCAGTGCCGCCGCCCAGCTCTACTGGCTGCTGGCGCGTGGCTCGCAGACGCAGTGGCCGCACCTGGTGCGCGACTGCGGCGTCTCTGCCGCTGCCCTGGCCTTCTGCTTCTGGTCGCTGGCCGGCAGCGGCTACCAGGCTGTGTACTACGGCGTCTTCTGCCTCCTGCTCGGTGTCCCCGTGTACATCTGGCTCAAGGTCGGTCGCAAGGAGTTCGGCGAGACCCCCGCCCCGCGATGAGCAAGGGCGTCGATCCGCGGCTGCCCTCGCCCCGTTCGGAGGGACGCCGGCACTGTCGCTTGCCGGTGGCCTTCGCCGCATGCACCGACCGCGCGTCGCTCCGCTCGATCGGTCTGCGCTCCAACCCGTTGCTGCTGTGGGGAATCGTCTTCGAGCTCGTCTTCACGGCTTCGGTGGTGTACGTCCCTTGGCTCCACGGCGTGTTCGGCACCACGGACCTGCGGGCCGGTCAGGTCATCCTCCTGCTGCCGTTCCCGTTCGCGGTCTGGGGTGCTGCCGAGCTCGTCCGGGCGGTACGCAGGGGGTGTGCCAATCCGCCGGCCAACGCGGGACCTACGGCCCTGGAGGAGCCCGTGCCGTTGGTCGCAGGATCGGTCGCATGACCCACCGATGCGCAGTCAGTGATCTCGCAGCTGGCGTGAACGGCGCCGGCTCATGACGCTCGGGGTGCACTCGGAGGTCGGCCGGCTTCGGCAGGCCGTGCTGCACCGACCGGGTCTGGAGCTCAGTCGTCTGACTCCTGACAACTGCCGGGCGTTGCTGTTTGACGATGTCCTCTGGGCCGAGCGCGCCCGCGAGGAGCACGATGCCTTCGCCCAGACCTTGCGTGATCGCGGCGTGACGGTGCACCTGTTCGACGTACTGCTGGCCGAGACCCTCGAGATCGCCGAGGCCCGGGCGTTCGTCCTGGACCGCACGTGCACGGCCGACCGTCTGGGCCCGACGCTGGCTCCGGCGCTGCACTCCACCATGGACGAGCTCGACGGCAGCGCTCTGGCGGAGCTGCTCATCGGCGGGGTGACCCGCGCGGACCTGCCGCCGCTACGCCTCCGTAGCCTGCGCTGGCAGACGGCGGGGCTCGAGGACTTCCTGTTGACCCCCCTGCCGAACACGCTGTTCCAGCGTGACAACTCCGCGTGGGTGTACGGCGGCGTCACGGTCAACCCCATGGCCATGCCCGCCCGCCAGCGGGAGTCGATCCACTCCCGAGCCGTCTACAGGTTCCACCCGCTGTACCGGAGCGAGGCGTTCCCCTTCCTGTACGGGGACGACGACCGCTCCCACCAGCCCGCGACGCTCGAGGGCGGTGACATCCACGTCCTGGGACGGGGTGTCGTTCTCGTCGGCATGGGTGAGCGCACCACCGAGATGGGCGTCGAGGCCCTGGCGCGGGGACTTTTCATCTCGGGACAGGCGACGACTGTGATCGCCGTCGAGCTGCCTCGCTCGCACGCCTTCATGCACCTCGACACCGTGCTGTCGATGGTCGACGTGGATACCTTCGTCCGTTACCCAGGACTGGACACCGACGCCCTGCGGACCTGGGTCGTGACCGCAGCCGACCCCACCGAGGTGGTGGAGCATGACGTGGCAGGACTTCACGTCGAACGGCGAGAGGGCTTGTTCGCGACCCTTGCGGATGCTCTCGAGGTGGACAAGCTGCGGATCCTGGCGCCGGACGAGGACGCTCGTGCCGCAGCCCGTGAGCAGTGGGACGACGCGAACAACTTCCTCGCCGTCGCCCCAGGAGTCGTCGTCGGCTACGAACGCAACACGGTTACCAACCGGATGCTCGCCGACGAAGGTATCGAGGTCCTGGGCATCCCGGGCAGCGAACTCGGCCGTGGTCGCGGTGGTTCGCGGTGCATGACCTGCCCGATCGAGCGTGACGGCGTGTGAGGTGCGCGCGGCCAGGGAGTGTTGGAGTCACGACGACTCTTGACCCCCGTCGTCATCCGGGGTAGGTATCGGGTCAGGCAGGGACTAACGTCATCCTTCTCGGAAAGCGTCCTTTCCCGGGGCAGGGGGTGCGTGCTGACCACAGCCGCCGACGCGCTGAGCCCGTGCCGCTCAGGGCCGGTCGGACCGACGTGTGCGCGAGGGGTCATCCCATGACCGCAGGTCCGGCTGTCTCGACCCTCCCGGACCGGGCAGACCTGAGCCTGTCGGGCCGTGTCCTGCCCCGGGTCCTCGTCGTGCACCGCAACCTGCTCGTCGCCGAGGTCCTGGCGCGCCGCCTCCGCGTGGAGCCCGACGTCACGTCAGCCAGCGGCAGCGCCGACCTGCAGGCAGCAGTGGCTCTGGCCGACGGCTACGACCTCGTGGTCCTGGATGCGGGCGCCAGCGCCGTCGACGGGTCGTCGTTGCTGGCGGCGCTGCTGTCCCTGCCCTCGCCGCCGCTCGTGCTCGTGCTCGGCGAGGTCGACGACGACCCTGTGCCGTGGCTGCTCGGCGGAGCTCGTGGGTGGGTTCCGGTCGACATCGCACCCGAACGCTTCGTAGAGGCGCTCCGCGTGGTCGCGTCCGGCCACATCTGGCTTCCCGGGCACGCCTACCCGTCGGCCGTCGACCGTCTGGTGCGGGCGTCGGGCGTCAAGACCAAGCTGTCGGGCCTGACCATCCGTCAGCTCGAGGTCCTTCAGTGCCTGGTCGACGGTCAGAGCACCCTCGAGACCGCCCGGACGTTGAACATGTCGCACAACACGGTGCGTACGCACCGTGGCCGGCTTTTCGGCAAGCTCGCCGTCCACGGTTCGCTGGACGCGGTCGCGCTCGCCAGAGAGGCCGGGCTCACCCCTCGACGCGGGCCGTCGTGACCAGCTCGTCGCGGTCGCGCCTGGCGAGGAACGGGGGTCGACGGGCTCAGGTCACCTGAGCTCGGCGTCGACCAGGACCCGCTGCGCGAGCCTTGGCCCGAGCCAGGCCACCAGGTCAACGTGCACGGGGTGCTCGGTGTACGCCCGCAAGCCTGTCAGGTCGACGTGCGTGGTCTGCAGGAACAGGTGTGCCGACGCCGGCCCACGGACGACGTCGAGGCCGACCTGCAGCGACAGCAGGGACGGGACCTGACCGACCAGGGCGTTCAGGCGGCGCTCGGCCTCTGGGGCGTCGGCAGGGTCGGTGAAGGTCATCAGCACGACGTGGCAGATCATGCGTCCAGCATCGCAGCCCCCGGGGTCGCTGCCGCGGGGACGGGCTGGCAGGGTTGAGGCCGCGGGCCGGCGTACCAGGTCAGGCGGTCGATGACGAAGGCATGCACGACATCCACACGAGGACGAGGGAGCACCATGCACTACCGCCAGCTTGGACGCACGGGCCTGCAGGTGTCGGCTGTGACCCTGGGGTGCATGAGCTTCGGTGACCCGGCCCGCGGCGGACACGCGTGGACGCTGCCGGAGGAGCAGAGCCGCCCACTCATCGCCCGGGCCCTGGAGCTCGGCATGACCTTTCTCGACACCGCCAACGTCTACTCCGACGGCAGCAGCGAGGAGATTGTCGGTCGGGCCATCCGGGACTTCACCACCCGGGAGGAGGTTGTTCTCGCGACCAAGGTGCACGGCCGGATGCGCCCCGGTCCCAACGGTGCAGGCCTGTCCCGCAAGGCAATCCTGCACGAGATCGACGCCAGCCTGACGCGGCTCGGGACGGACTACGTCGACCTCTACCAGATCCACCGCTGGGACCCCCTCACCCCGATCGAGGAGACGATGGAGGCCCTGCACGACGTCGTCCGGGTCGGCAAGGCCCGCTACCTCGGTGCCTCGTCGATGTACGCCTGGCAGTTCAGCAAGGCGCAGAACGTCGCCCAGCGGCACGGCTGGACGCCTTTCGTGAGCATGCAGGACCACTACAACCTGCTCAACCGCGAGGAGGAGCGGGAGATGCTCCCGCTCTGCGCCGACCAGGGGGTCGGGGTGCTGCCATGGAGCCCGCTCGCCCGCGGCCGCCTCACGCGACCATGGGGCACGGCCACCACCCGTACCTCCTCCGATGCCTTCGGCGGCACCCTGTACGACGACTCCGACCGCGAGGTCGTCGAGGCGGTGCTCGCGGTCGCGGAGGCTCGCGGCGTACCGGCCGCGCAGGTGGCCATGTCGTGGGTGGCAAGCCGCCCCGGGGTGACGTCCCCGATCATCGGTGCCACCAGGGTCGGGCACCTCGAGGACGCCGTGGCCGCTCTCGACCTGGTCCTCGAGGACTCCGAGGTCAAGGCTGTCGAGGGGCCGTACCGGCCGCACGCCATCGCCGGTTTCGCCTGACCGGGCCCGGAGGAGGATCGCGCTGCTCGGCCGGCCTTTCGCATGTGTGTGTCAGGGCAGACGTGCCTCGTGGTGAGTCGTCAGCGGTGTTCCCGGGCTGCGAACGGGTACCTGCTGAAGGTGTGCCTGTTGAGCAACGCGCGAGGGCGGGTGTTCGGCAGGTGACAATGAGCAGATGACCGAGCACGAGACTGATCCGCGCCCACCCGAGCCGCACCTCGGCAGGCTGCAGGCGCGCGTGGCCAGGGGGCAGTCCCTCGAGGAGGCAGCCGAGGCGCTCGGCATGCCCCTGTGGAGCGCTCGGGCGACCTACCGCCGCTCGGGACTGCCGTTGCCGAAGCTGGTCTCGCGCAAGACTCCGCTCCCGCCTGAGGTGGAGGCCCTCGGGCGGCAGCTGCATGCCCAGCTGAAGGTGATCGACAGCGCGACCCCCGAGGACCTCGCCGAGCAGCTGCAGGTCACGGTCGAGCAGGTCAGGGGGGCCATCTGGCCGCTGGACGAGCCGCGGCTGCTCGGCCCCCTCAAGCGCAAGGACCGCTACCCCGACGAGGTGATCCTCATCGCGCTCCAGACGATGTCGGTCGACCGGGCCCGCCAGCTCGGCCAACCCGGAAGGGTGCCGGTCACCGCGGGATACTGGGACGCCCACCGGGACCCGGCTATCCACCCGTCAGCGGCAACCCTCAAGGTCCGCTGGGTCACCTGGCGAGGCGCGAGCGTGGCCGCGGGGATCCCCGTGCACGGTGGTAAGGGCATCGACGTCCCGCCCCGACGATGGACCGGAGAGGAGTGCCTCGCGGCCGTGAGCGAGTTCTTCCGCGGTGGCCACGGCTGGGCGTCCTACGACTACGACGAGTGGGCGAAGGACCAGAACCTCCCCTCCGCCGGGACCGTCATCGGACGACTTGGCAAGTGGACCGTCCTGAGGGAAGCCCTGCTGGCGTGACCGGAGCTGGCCGGACCGGAGCTCACCGCCAGGCTGTGCTGCCGCTCACGGAGTGGCAGCCGCGCCGCGCCGCGCACGAGGCCCGGGTCGACGGCTGGACGGCCGGCCACCTGGCTCGGGCCGACCGCGGCGAGAAGCACCCGGTCGAGGACTTCTTGTTCAGCTACTACTCGCAGCGGCCCGGCCGGCTGCGCCGGTGGAGCCCCGGCCTCGGGGTCGTGCTGGCCGACCACGACGGGCCGCAGCCCTGGTGCGACGAGCCCGCCGAGACAGTCCGGGACCGGGCCCGCTGGGTCGTGCACCTGCTGTCCGCCACGGCCTCCCGGCCGGCGCAGCTCGGCTGCTTCGGGCTGCACGAATGGGCCATGACCTACCGGGACGAACCACGGCACCGAGAGTGGCCACTTCGCCTGGGGGAGAAGGGGACCAACGACGTCGTCGAAGCCCTTGGCCTGCGCTGCACACATCACGACGCGTTCCGGTTCTTCACCGCGCCGGCCCGTCCGCTCAACCTGCTGCAGCCCGCCCGTGCCGACCAGGCGACGCACGAGCAGGGCGGCTGCCTGCACGCCAACATGGACCTCTACAAGTGGTCCTACAAGCTGTCGCCGTGGGTCAGCTCCGACCTCGTCGCCGACTGCTTCGACCTGACCCGTCGGGTTCGAGTCCTCGACATGTGCGCGTCGCCGTACGACTTCGGCGCGCTCGGTTACGCACCGGTCGCGATCGAGACGCCCGAAGGGCGCGCCGACTACGTCCGGCAGCAGCGGTCCTTCGCACAGAAGGCCACAGTGCTGCGATCCCGGCTGACGGTAGAAGCCGACGTCCTGACGTAGAACCGGTTCCTGTTAGCGTCGGCCCATGGGGAGCAACCAGCGGGCACAGATCACCATGACCGACGACGAGATCACCGCGTTCATCGACCGGAGCCGGGTCGCCACGATGGCCACCATCGGCCCCGGAGGCCTGCCCCACCTGGTCGCGATGTGGTACGCGGTGATCGACGGTCAGCTCTGGTTCGAGACCAAGGGCCGCTCGCAGAAAGCCGTCAACCTCGGCCGAGACGACCGCATCACCGTCCTGATCGAAAGCGGCCACACCTACGACGAGCTCAAAGGGGTTTCCCTCGAGGGACGGGCCACCGTCGTGGACGACCCCAACGCGCTCTGGGCCGTCGGCGTGAGCGTCTGGGAGCGCTACACCGGCCCCTACAGCGAGCCGCTCCGGCCCTACGTCGAGCTGATGCTGAACAAGCGGGTCGCGGTGCGGGTCGACGTCGACCGCACCCGGTCCTGGGACCACGCCAAGCTGGGCCTTGACCCGATCCCACTCGGCGGCACGACGGCTGCCTCCCTGTAGCCCCGGCCGCCCGCGAGAGGAACGTCCGGCAGGTAGGGCCGTCCGGCGCAGTCGGGCAGGTCCACGCGCGCCGAGGAAAGGGGTCCGCTCGGCGGCGCGCCCACGGCTCCGGCGTACCGAAGAAGTAGGTATGACCATCGACCTGACCGGCCCGGAGCCCCACCTGCTGCCTACCTGCGACGACTGCGGGCTGCTCAGCCAGCTCTACCGCCTGATCGGTACGAAGGTCGCGCTGTGCAGCGGCTGCTTCGCCAAGCAGCACGCCTGAGGCTCAGACGGTCGTCGCGATCCCGCCGTCGACGGGGATGATGGCACCGGTCACGTAGGACCCTGCGCGGCTGGCCAGGAAGACCGCCGTACCCGCCATGTCATCGGGCCGGCCGATGCGGCCCAGGGGTGCCCTGGCCGCGATCTCGTCCCCGAATTCGTCGAGCGTCGCGGCCATCATCTTCGACTCGAAGGGGCCGGGCGCGATGGCGTTGACCGTGATGCGCCTGGGCCCGAGCTCCTTGGCGAGCACCTTGGTGAGCATGTGGACGGCTGCCTTGCTGGCGGAGTAGGAGTATGTCGGCAGGGTGGGCACGCGCAGCCCGTCGATGCTCCCGATGTTGATGACCCGTGCTGGGTCGTCGTCGCTCGCTGCCAGCTCGAGCTGCGGCAACAACGCCCGGGTCAGGAAGAACGGGCTCTTGAGGTTGAGGTCGAGCACCTTGTCCCACGCGGACGCGGGGAACTCCATGAGCGGGGCGCCCCAGGTGGCACCGGCGTTGTTGACCAGCACGTGCAGGGGTCCCTCGACGGTCGCCGCCAGCCGCAGGCACTCCGCCTCCGTCGACAGGTCAGCCGGTACGGCGGTCACGACGCCGTAAGACGCCAGGGTGGCGCGGGCGGTTTCGCACGCCTGCGCGTCGCGGGAGCTGATCGTCACCGACGCCCCCGCGTCGAGCAGGCCGCGGGCGATCATCAGCCCGATGCCCCGGCTGCCGCCGGTGACGAGGGCCTTCTTGCCGGTCAGGTCGAACAGTCCCATGGGGTTCCTCCCTGCGGGGTCCGGAAGGGCCCACGTCGCTCAGCGCAACGTAGCCGCAGCCGGACGGCACGCCCGGGGCAGTTCGATCGGGCCATTTGCCCACGCGCGCGTCGATCTTGCGAGAGCGTGACGCTCGCGAGTCTCACCCCGTCCAGTCTGAGGAGAACCAGGTGGCAGGCAAGTTCGAAGTGAAGGCGACCAAGTCCGGGCAGTTCATGTTCAACCTGAAGGCCAGCAACGGCCAGATCATCGCAACCAGCGAGCACTACAAGACGAAGGCGGCGTGTCTCAACGGCATCGAGTCCGTCAAGAAGAACGCCCCCGACGCGAAGACCGACGACCAGACGGTCTGACCGCGCCACTTCACGGCCCGGCCCCGAGAGTCTTCGGAGCCGGGCCGTGGTGTGTGTAGCACCGCATGTGTTCCGGTGCGTGCCGTGGTCCTCGCTCCTTCGCACCCGCTCGAGAACCCCTCCTGATTTAGTTGAACATGCAATAAATTCAGGATACGGTTGTTGTACGAGCAAGCAACCCCCCAACCCCGAGGAGCCCGCATGACCACCTCCGTCGCCACCGACCTCAACGGCACGTACGCCCTCGACCCGACCCACACCCGCCTCGGCTTCACGACGAGGCACGCCATGGTCACCAAGGTCCGCGGCCAGTTCGACACCTTCGAAGGCACCGCGCAGCTCGACTTCACCAACCCGGCCAACAGCACCGTCACGCTGTCCTTCGAGATCGCGAGCATCACGACCGGTCAGGCCCAGCGCGACGAGCACCTTCGCACCAACGACTTCTTCGACGCCCCGACCTTCCCGAAGGGGACGTTCGTCAGCACGTCGGTCAGCAAGCTCGATGACGACACCTTCCAGATGACCGGCGACCTCACCCTCAAGGACGTCACCAAGCCGGTGACGATCACCTGGGAGCACACCGGCACCGCCCGCGATCCGTTCGGCAATTTCCGGGCCGGCTTCGAGGGCAAGGCCACGATCAACCGCAAGGACTGGGGCATCTCCTACAACGCCGCGCTCGAGACCGGCGGCGTCCTGATCAGCGAGAAGGTCAACCTCGAGTTCGACATCTCCGCCATCCAGTCCGTCTAGACCACCTGGTACGACGGGCCGCGCACCCTTTCCGGGGGCGCGGCTCTCGTCGTACCCGCAGGACACGGGGGCAAGGCTTAACCTCACAGCCTCAATGCGTGACGCAGAGGAAAGGGGTGCCGGTGTTGTCCACCTGGCAGCGGGTGCGCAAGGCCTCCTCACGGTTGAGCACCGAAGCCGTCCAGCAGATGGATGCGCTGCCGTGGTTCGTCAACCTTCCGCCGGCCCAGCGGGCCGACGTCGGACTGGTCGTCCAGGCCGGCATCGGGGCCTTCACCAGTTGGCTGCACGACGCTTCGACCGCGCCCGCACCTGCCCCGGACGTGTTCGGCGCCGCGCCGCGCGAGCTCACCAGGGCCGTCAGTCTCAAGCAGACGGTCCAGCTGATCCGCGTGGTCGTCGACGTGCTCGAGACGCAGGTCCCGCGTCTGGCCGAGCCCGGTGGGGAGCAGGAGCTACGGGAAGCGGTTCTGCGTTACTCCCGCGAGATCGCGTTCGCCGCGGCCGAGGTCTACGCCGCCGCCGCGGAGGCCCGCGGGGCCTGGGACGCCCGGCTCGAGGCCGGCGTCGTCGAGGCGCTCGTCCGTGACCAGGTCGGCGACCTGACCCTGTCGCGGGCAGGCTCGCTCGGCTGGGGCCGTCCTTCGTGGGTGACCGCCCTCGCGGCCCTCGCGCCCCGTGGCCCGGTGGAGCCCCGGCTGGAGGACCTGCGCGGGCACGCCCGGCACAGCGGGTTGTTCGTGCTGACCGGCGAGGCCGCAGGTGGCTTGCTCGTGGTCGTGGGAGGTGAGGGCAAGCCGGACGTGGCCGTCGCCCAGCTCACCGCGGCGCTGCCCGAAGGGCCCGTCGTCGTCGGGCCGGTCGTCGAGGACCTGGCAGCAGCCGCGGCGTGTGTCAAGGAGGCCCTCGCCGCGCTGGCCGCTGTGCGAGCCTGGCCGGACGCCCCCCGGCCGGTGTCCGCGTCCGACCTGCTGGCCGAGCGGGTGGTGCTCGGCGACCAGAGCGCGCGCATCCGGGTGTTGGAGGAGGTGCACGGTCCGTTGGCCGCAGCCGGAGGTGACCTGCTGATGACGGCGGGGGCGTTCCTGGACACCGGCTGCTCGCTGGAGGGGACCGCTCGGGTGCTCTACGTTCATGCGAACACCGTCCGCTACAGGCTTCGCAAAATTGCCGAGCTGGTCGGGCTTGATCTGCTGGCCCCAAGGGACGCACAAGTCATGCGTGTTTCCCTTGTCATCGGCCGGACACACCAGTTGTAGGTTTCCTACAAGGTCCGCCAGACCTTTCGGTCGGTGGCAACTGCCGCAATCAGGCTGCCCCTCGACCAGTGTTGTAGGGGTGATCGTCCTCCTCGCCCCCGGACAGGGGTCCCAGTCGCCTGGCATGCTGACGCCCTGGCTCGAGCTCCCCGGTGCTCACGAGTCCCTGGACGCCTGGTCCGCCGCCGCCGATCTGGACCTGGTCCGGCTCGGCACCAGCGCCGACGCCGACGAGATCCGCGACACGGCCATCGCCCAGCCACTGCTGACGGCAGTTGCGCTCCTCAGCGCACGGGCCCTGGAGCGCAGGCCGGACGTCGTCTGCGGCCACAGCATCGGTGAGCTCGCCGCGTTGGCCGTTGCCGGCGTCCTCGACGAGGCTGCGGCTGTGCGCCTGGCTGCAGAGCGTGGCCGGGTGATGGCCGTTGCCGCATCCTCCCGCCCCACCGGCCTGGCCGCCGTCCTGGGCGGCGATGCCGACGAGGTGGTCGCCGCGGCCGCACGCCATGGCCTGGAGGTCGCGACGGTCAACGTCTCCGGCCAGGTCGTCGTGGGAGGTCCCGTGCCCGCCCTGGACGCCCTTTCGGCTGACCCGCCGGCGCGTACCCGCGTTCGCCGGCTCGAGACAGCCGGAGCGTTCCACACCAGCGCGATGGCCTCCGCCGTCCCCCGCTTCAGCGAGCTGGTCGCCGAACTGCCCGCCCGGACCGCTTCGTGCAGGGTCGTGGCCAACGCGGACGGCGCCGTCCTGACCGACGGTCGTGCGCTGCTCGACCGGCTGGTCGGCCAGCTGACCGGTCCCGTGCGGTTCGACCGCTGCCTGGAGTCGATCGCCTTCCTCGCGCCCAGTCTGGTCCTCGAGCTCGCGCCCGGAGGCACGCTTGCTGCTGTCGCCAAGCGTGCCCTGCCCGGCGTACCGATCGTCGCCCTGAAGACCCCTGCAGACCTCCCCTTGGCGGTGAACGCATGAAGACCAGGACCTTGTCCGGCGCCGCCCTCACCGGGCTCGGTGCCCACCGGCCGGCCCATCGCGAGGACAACCACGCGATCGCGGCCCGTACCTCCTCCTCCGACGCGTGGATCCGCGAGCGCAGCGGCATCGTGACCCGGGGCGTCGCCGCCGAGGACGAGTCCGTCGTCGACATGGCCACCGCAGCCGGTGGAAAGGCGCTCGCCGCCGCGGGCGTGGACGCCGCCGACGTCAGCCTCGTCCTGATGGCCACGTGCTCCATGCCAGGCCCCCTGCCCGGTGGGTCGCCGGAGGTTGCGGCGCGCCTCGGTGCGACGGCCGCGGGCGCATCCGACATCGGGGCTGGCTGCGCCGGCTTCTCCTATGCGCTGGCCCTCGCAGCGGACACGGTCCGCACGGGTACGGCGGAGCACGTGCTCGTCATCGGCTCCGAGAAGCTGATGCCGATGATCAACCCTGACGACCGGGGCACCGCGTTCCTGTTCGGCGACGGAGCCGGGGCTGCCGTCGTCAGCCGGCGGACCGTCGACGGCATCGGGCCGGTCGTGTGGGCCCATGACGGTGACCAGCACGCCAAGCTCACCATTCACGGGAACCCGCCACAGCTGGCCATGGAGGGCCGCGCGATCTACCGCTGGGCCACGACGACGCTGCCGGCACTGGCCCGTCGGGCCTGCGCCGAGGCGGGCATCGACCCGGCCGACCTGGCCGCGTTCGTACCCCACCAGGCCAACCTGCGGATCACCGAGTCGGTGGTGTCGAGCCTGGGGCTGCCGGCCTCGGTGGTGGTGGCCCGGGATGTCGTGGACAGCGGCAACACCTCCGCCGCCTCCGTGCCGTTGGCCCTCGCCCGGCTGCTCGAGCTCGGGCAGGTCCGCTCCGGCGACGCCGCGCTGCTGTTCGGTTTCGGCGCTGGCCTGACTGCCGCCGGCCAGGTCGTACTCGTCCCCTGACCCACCCCCACGACCCAAATCCACACGGCCCTGACCGTGTGGATTGCACCCGAAGAAGTCACAACAGAGGGAGAACTGTAATGACGCTCACCCAGGTCGACATCCTTTCCGGCCTCGCGGAGGTCCTCGAGGAGGTCTCGGGCGTACCGGCCGACAAGGTCGTCCGCGAGGCCGCCTTCGAAAGCGACCTCGAGGTCGACTCACTGACCATGGTGGAGGTCGTCGTCGCGTGCGAGGAGCGCTTCGGCGTCCGCATCCCCGACGAGGCGCTCGAGAACCTGCGCACCGTGGGCGACGCCATCGACTACATCGCCGCCGCCGGGGTCTCTGCGTGACAGCGGCCCTCGCGGGCCCCGTCGCTGTCACGGGGCTCGGCGCCCTCACCCCGCTCGGTCCCGACGTGGCCGCCCTCACCGAGGGACTGCTCAGCAGCCGCTCGGGGGTGCGCCTGCTCGAGGGCGAGCTGTGGGATGCGCTGCCCGCCCGCCTGGCCGCCACGGTGGACCTCGAGGGCCGGCTCGAACGCCTCGAGGCCCGCACGTTGGACCGGGTCCAGCAGCTCGCACTGGTTGCCGCCCGCGAAGCGTGGGACGACGCCGGGCAACCAGCCGTCGCGCCCGAACGGCTCGCCGTCATCATCGGCTCCGGCATCGGAGGGGCGCTCACGATCCTCGGCCAGGCAGACGTGCTGCGGGAGAAGGGGCCACGTGCGGTCTCGCCGCACCTCGTGCCGATGCTCATGCCGAACGGCCCGGCGGCCACCGTCGGGCTCGCCCTCGGCGCACGAGCCGGCGTGCACACGCCGGTCAGCGCCTGCGCGTCCGGTGCCGAGGCGATCGCCATGGCACTGGACCTGCTGCGCAGTGGCCGCGTCGACGTGGTCGTCGCCGGTGGCTCCGAGGCCTGCGTCCACCCGCTGCCGATGGCCGGCTTCGCGCAGATGCGCGCGTTGTCGACCCGGCACGACGAGCCCGAAGCGGCATCACGCCCCTATGACAAGAGTCGCGACGGCTTCGTCCTCGGTGAGGGTGCCGGGGTCCTGGTCCTCGAGACCGAGGAGCACGCCCGGGCCCGTGGCGCGACCGTCCACGCCCGGCTCGGCGGAGCCGGCCTGGCCTCGGACGCTTATCACGTGACGGCCCCCGACCCGGCCGGGACGGGGGCAGCGCGCAGCATCACGCTGGCCCTCCGAGACGCTGGGCTGACCGCTGGGGACGTGGGGCACGTCAACGCCCACGCGACGTCGACGCCCCTCGGCGACATCGCCGAGGCCCGCGCCCTGGCGCTGGCGCTCGGGGCCCATCGACCGGCGGTCACGGCCACCAAGTCGTGCACGGGTCACCTGCTCGGCGCCGCGGGGGCCGTCGAGGCGGTAGCGACGATCGTCGCCCTCCGTGACGGCCTCATCCCCCCGGTGCGGAACCTCGACGACATGGACGACGAGGCCGACGTGGACGCCGTACGCGTGGTGGCCCGGCAGCTCGAGCACGACGCGGCGCTGTCCACCTCCTTCGGCTTTGGTGGCCACGACGTGTCACTGGTGTTCGTGCGATGACCGTCGTCGACCCACGCATCGCGAGCCCGGACCTCGCCCCGGTCTGCGAGCGACGCCTTGATGCGCTGCTGGACGGCTGGGAGGTTGTCGAGTCGGTATGCGGAGTGGTGGTGGCCGCGGGCACGATCCGCGGGACGCAGGTGATCGCCTTCGCGACCGACCCGGACGTGCAGGGTGGAGCGCTCGGCATCGAGGGCTGCGCCGCCATCGCGCGGGCCACAGACCTGGCACTGGTACGTCGGATCCCGGTCGTGGGCATCTGGCACTCCGGGGGTGCGCGGCTGCGTGAGGGCGTGGGGTCCCTGGCCGCGGTGGCGGGGGTCTTCGCCTCGCAGACCCGAGCCAGCGGGCGGGTCCTTCAGGTCTCTGTCGTGCTCGGACCGGCTGCCGGCGGCGCCGCCTACGGGCCGGCCCTGACCGACGTGATCGTGATGGGACCGTCCGGCCGGGTGTTCGTCACCGGTCCGGACGTGGTCCGCCGGGTGACCGGTGAGGACGTCGACATGGACCGCCTCGGAGGCCCGGACACGCACGCCCGCATCAGTGGTGTCGCGCACCTGGTCGCACCGACCGACGACGAGGCGCTCTACACCGCCCGCCGGCTCGCCAGCCTCATCGGTGCCCAGGGTGAGGTCGGGTTGGGTCAGGTGGCGGGCAACGACCCGGGTCCGCTCGTCCCCGGCGACCCCCGCAAGTCCTACGACGTACGGCCGGTGATCCAGGCCGTGCTCGATCCTGGGAGCTACCTCGAGCTGCACCGGGACTGGGCCACCAGCGCCGTCACCATGGTGGGCCGCCTCGGCGGACGCGCCGTGGGGGTGGTCGCCAACAACCCCGAGGTCCTCGCCGGCTGCCTGGACGCGGAGACCGGCGACAAGACCGGCCGCTTCGTCCAGTGGTGCGACGGCATGGGCCTTCCGCTGATCTTCCTGGTCGACGTACCGGGCTACCTGCCGGGCGTGGGCCAGGAGGACGAGGGCGTGCTTCGCCGCGGGGCCAAGCTGTTGCACGCCTACGCCGGAGCAACGGTCCCGCGGCTCACCGTCGTCACCCGCAAGGCGTACGGCGGCGCGTTCATCGCCATGGGGTCAAAGGGCTTGGGAGCCGACCGGGTCTTCGCCTGGCCGGGCGCGCAGGTCGACGTGATGGGGGCCACGGCTGCCGTGGAGGTCCTCAACCGTCGCGAACTCGCCGCCGAGAAGGACCCGTCGGCCCGCGCCGCACTGGTGCTGCGGCTCGCCGCCGACCACGAGGCGACGACCGGTGGACTCACGAGGGCACTCGAGTGTGGCGCCGTCGATGAGGTCATCGAGCCGGCCGACACCCGCCGGCGTCTCATCGAGTCACTGGCCACGCTGCCACAGGTCAAGGGCACCCGACCGAACGGACCCCTCTAGATGACCACGCCCCGCTCCGTCCTCGTCACCGGAGGCAACCGAGGAATAGGGCTGGCCACTGCGAGATCCCTTGTCGCGCAGGGACACCGGGTGGCCGTCACCAGCCGAAGTGGTGAGGTTGACGGGCTCCTGACCCTGAAGTGTGACGTCACGTCCGCTGAGGACGTCGAGCACGCCTTCGTGCAGGCGGAGCAGGCACACGGTCCCGTCGAGGTGCTCGTCTCCAACGCGGGCATCACCGATGACCAGCTGCTGCTACGGATGAGCGAGGAGTCGTTCACCCGCGTCCTGGACACCAACCTCACCGCGTCGTACCGACTCGCGAAGAGAGCCTCGAGGTCGATGCTCCGAGCGCGGTGGGGTCGGCTGCTGTTCGTCTCAAGCGTCGTCGGCCTGAGCGGATCGGCGGGTCAGGCGAGCTATGCCGCTTCCAAGGCCGGGCTCGTCGGTTTCAGCCGTTCCCTGGCCCGCGAGCTCGGGGGTCGCGGGATCACCAGCAACGTCGTGGCGCCCGGCTTCGTCGACACCGACATGACCGCTGACCTCACCGACGCCCGCCGGGAGCAGGTTCTGGCGAGCATCCCCGCCGGGCGGACCGCGACTCCCGACGAGGTCGCCGCGGTGCTGGCCTTCCTGGCCGGCGACGAGGCTGGGTACGTCAACGGTGCCGTCATCCCCGTCGACGGTGGCCTCGGGATGGGCCACTGATGACGGTGGCGTCCGTGCCCACTGGGGTCGTCGCAGGCGTGTCCTTCGTCGTGCTCGGCAATGGGGGTCCGGTGACGGTCTTCGCCCACGGCCTCGGGGGGTCGGTCGCCGAGACGAGGCCCCTGGCCATCAGGGTTGCGGGGACCCGGGTGCTGCTCGACTTCCGAGGGCACGGAGAGAGCGCGCTGCTCGACGACGGCTGGGACTACGACCTGCTCGCCGACGACCTGCTCGCCGTGGCGGACGCTGTCGGTGCCTCGCAGGCCGTGGGCCTGTCCCTTGGTTCGGGCGCCCTGCTGCGCGCACTTTCCCGCGAGCCGGACCGCTTCCGCAAGGTCGCCTTCGTCCTCCCAGCCGCCATCGACGGCACCCGGCGCGATGGGGCGACCGCCCGGCTGCTCCGCCTCGGTGCTGCCATCGAGCGGCAGGACGCCCGCGCCACAGCCGACATCCTGCTGGAGGAACTGCCCGCCGCCGTCCGGGGGCGCCGTGGCGTCGACGCACTCGTGCTGCGCCGCGCCGCCCAGCTCGTGACCAAGCCGGCGCCCGCCCCCAGCCGCGAGGACCGGCCCCTGCTAGACCGGACCGTCCTGGACCAGATCGCCTGCCCGGCATTGGTTATGGCCCAAGCCGAGGACCAACTGCACCCGGCCGACCTGGCCATCGAGTTGGCCGGTCTGCTCCCGCAGTCGGAGCTGGTCGTGTTGCCTGAGGGCGGCGTGTTCTGGACGGCTGCCCGCGAGGCTCAGACGGCCCTCGCCCGACACCTCATGGAGGACTAGATGCTGCTCGAGGGCAAGCGCCTGCTCGTCACCGGAGTGCTCACCGACAAGTCGATCGCCTTCTCCGTCGCCCGGATCGCCGCGGAACAGGGCGCCACGATTGTGCTGACCGGCGTCGGCCGCTCACTGTCGCTCACGACCCGGATCGCCAAGCGGCTCCCCGGGGAGCCGCCCGTGATCCCGCTCGACGTCACGTCCGAGGAGGACCTCGAGCTGCTGCCGAAGCGGCTGCGCGAGCACGTCGACGGGGTGGACGGCGTGCTTCATGCGATCGGCTTCGCCCCCGCCGCGGCTCTGGGCCAGGGCGTACTCGACACCTCGTGGGAGGACGTCGGGACCGCGCTGCACGTCTCGACCTGGTCCTACCCCGCGCTGGCTCGCGCGGCCCTGCCGATGATGGCCCCCGGGTCGTCGTACGTCGGGCTCGACTTCGATGCTCGCGTCGCCTGGCCGGCTTATGACTGGATGGGCGTGGCCAAAGCGGGGCTTGAGAGTGCGAATCGTTACCTGGCAAGGGATCTCGGCCCGCACGGCGTGCGGTCCAACCTGGTCGCGGCGGGACCGTTGAAGACGATGGCAGCCAAGGCCATCCCGGGCTTCCAGCAGTTCGAGGATGCGTGGGCTTCGCGGGCGCCGCTCGGGTGGGACGTCACCGACCCGGAGCCGACGGCCAAGGCGTGCGTGGCGCTGCTGTCGGACTGGTTCCCCAAGACCACCGGTCAGATCGTGTACGTCGATGGGGGCTTCAGCGCCGTCGGGGTCTGACTGACGGGTGTCCTCAGGCGGGGGGCCGCCGCGCGTTGGCACCTGAGGCTTATCTTTGGGCCGTGCCCGACCAGCGTGAGCCTCCGCCGGTGACGGTGGGTGCGCCCGGGCAGCATTACCTGCCCGCGCCGGAGCCGCAGGGGTCCAGTCGCAGTCGGGGCCGATGGGTGCTCGTCGGGCTCGTCGTGCCCGGGTTGGCCCTGGTCGCGGTCGTCAACGTCCGGGACCAGCGCGAGCAGGACCGGCGCGAGGCAGCAGCGGAGGCGCACCGTAACGCGCTGGATCTGACCGTGCGGGTAACCGGTGGTGGCAATCAGCAGGGTGGGGACGTGCGTTCTTGGTCGACGGACCTGACCGTGGACGCCGGCGACAACGAGTTCACCGTGCTGTCGGCGCGACTGGACCGACCGGAGTGGGTCCCCGGGTGGCTCGGGGGTCGCTTGAAGACGAGCCATGACCTGGTCTTCGCTCTGTCCGGGCACTGCAAGGATGTCGCCTCCGCCGAACCGCCGACCGCTCTGCTGCTGCGCCTCCAGAGCAAGGCAGGAAAGGTCGTGACGCGACGACTGGACGTCGACGGACAGGAGCTGTTGCAGGACGCGCGACGCGACTGCGGTCTGGCCGGGGTCTTTGCGTCGTTATCGTCATCGGTGACGGCGGTGCGGCGCAGCGGGGACGCCGTGCTGCTGGACCTGCACGTAAGCAACGGCTCCGTCGACCCGGCGACCCTGACCTCGGTCGGCGTCGCCGATGCCCACGTCACCTTCACGCCGCGCCTGCCGTTGCCGCTGGCCCCCTTCGTCGACGGAGCACCGACCAAGGCGCAGGTCCTTCACCTGGCCGTGCGCTTCGACCGGTGCCCCACCGTCGCGCCGGAGCAGGAACCGCAACTGGACGTGACGGTCGGCGTGAGGGATGCAGCGGGACGTGACGTCGGCGTGGGGACGTCCGAAGGTCGTGCCTCGGCTCTGCTCGCCAAGCTGATCGCCGACCGCTGCCGCTGACGGTCAGGGCATCGGCTGGGTGAGGTCGTAGGCCGTCGTACCGCCGATGGTCCGGCCGCGCTGTTGGCACCGATGGCAGCGGCCACCCAGGTGTACGACGACGCGTCGACCCGGAGGGCCGCGACGAGCGCAGCGCTGGGCATGGTCGCGTTCAGCAGGTCGCCGACACCGCCGTTGCCGCCGGAGGGACCGCCCCGCCGTGTGCGGTCGCCGCCGTGGCGACGGCCGCCAGAGCAGGCGCGGTCAGGGAGGCCAGCAGGGCCAGCGCCGCGGCGGCGACCTGAATGGCGTGGGGGAGCAGGGGGTGATGAACGACCGGGGCTGCAGCGTCGTGACGCTCACGACGCCACCCGAAGCCCCGCAGGGCGAAAGACCCACCCGCGCAGTGCCACGAAGCGCAGGACCGTGGCGGCCAGGTTGGCGACGACCAGAATGGTGAGCTCAAGGGGTCGGGACGGGTTGCTGAGGGTGTGCAGGGCCGCGAGGGAGCCGGACGTGACGGCCAGGGAGAGTGCGAACACCAGCAGGCCCTGTACCTGGTGCCGGAGGGCGCCCCGCCGTCCGCGGACCGCGAAGGTGTAACGGCGGTTGGCTGCGGTGTTACCCACGGCGGTGACCGCGAGCGCGAGGAGGTTGGCTCCCTGCGCGCCGAGGCCGGGGTGGCACAGGAGGAAAAGTAGGAGGTAGGCCACAGTGCTGACGACGCCGACCGTGGCGAAGCGGATCGCCTGCTGGACGAAGCCGGTCGCGGTGCCGTTCTTGCCGAACGCCTCGCGCAGGTCCTGCACGGGCAGCGACCCGTTCCGCAGGTTCTTGCCGATTCGTGCGACGCCCCGAAGGTCGGCCAGTGCCGTCGCGACGATGTCGACGCGCGAGTCGGGGTCGTCGACCCAGTCGACTGGTACCTCGTGGATCCGCAGCCCGGTGCGCTCTGACAACACGAGCAGTTCGGTGTCGAAGAACCAGCCGTCGTCCTCGATCAGAGGCAGCAGAAGATCCGCGCGGTCGGCGCGGATCGCCTTGAAGCCGCACTGGGCATCGGAGAAGCCGGTGGTGAGGGCGGTCCGCAGCACCAGGTTGTAGCAGCGGCTGATGAGCTCACGCTTGGTTCCGCGAGCCACCTGCGCGCCGTGGGCAAGGCGAGTGCCGATGGCGACGTCACTGTGGCCGGACAGCAGCGGGGCCACGAGGGGGAGCAGGGCGTCGAGGTCGGTCGAGAGGTCGACGTCCATGTACGCGAGCACCGTGGCGTCGCTGCTGGTCCAGGCCTGCTTCAGGGCGCGTCCGCGGCCCTTGGCTGAGAGGTGTACGGCTCGCACTCCGGCGAGCTCGTCGGTAAGCCGGCAGGCGATCTCCCACGTGCCGTCGGTGCTCGCGTTGTCGGCGATCGTGATGCACGCCGGGAACGGGAAGCGGTCGGTGAGGTAGGCGTGCAGCCGGCGGACGGCGGGCTCGAGGTCGGTCTGCTCGTTGTGGACGGGTATCACCACGTCGACCGCGGGCGAAGGTGCCGTTCTGAGCACGGCCCCCGGCTCGTCCGGGGGGAGGGCCTCCAGGGCCAGGGCGCTCATCGCTGCGGAGAGGTCGTCGGTGTCATGGGACGACGTTCTCGTCGTGGTGTGGGACCTCCCTGAGGACGGGCTGCGAGGTGGCTGTGACCGGAGGGAACCGTGAGTGGCTGTGACCGGAGGGAACCGTCAGACAGCCCAGGGCCGGCTCGCGTGGGGGCCGCGGGCCGGTCCTGGGCTGCTGGAGTGAACCTGTATGACGGGTCAGCTGGCGGCTGAGGTCCCCAGGGTCACGCGAACGGTGCGGGTGCTACCGCCTCGGGTCACGGTAAGCGTGACGATGCTGCCCGGGTCGTGGGAGCGGATCGCGACGATCAGCGTGTCGGCATCGGGGATGCGCCGGTCGTCGACCTTGGTGACCACGTCGCCGGTCTGGACGCCGGCCTTGGAGGCGGGGCCGTTGCCGGTGACACCGCTGATGGTTGCGCCGATGCCAGGTGCGCCGTCGGTCGTGCCCCGGGCGTCCTGCACCGACACGCCCATCTGGGAGTGGACGGCGTGTCCGGTGTTGATGAGCTGGTCGGCGATCTTCGTGGCGGCGTTGGACGGGATGGCGAAGCCGACTCCGATGTTGCCGCTCTGGGACCCGCCGGAGGAGGCGCCGCCGGTGGTCGCGATGGCGCTGTTGATGCCGACGACGGCGCCGGCCAGGTTGACCAGGGCACCCCCGGAGTTGCCGGGGTTGATCGCGGCGTCGGTCTGGACCGCGTCGAAGACCGCCTGCGACGAGGTGCTGTCACCGGTGCGCACGGGGCGGTGCAGGGTGGACACGATGCCCTGCGTGACCGTGTTGGACAGGCCGAGGGGTGCGCCGACGGCCAGGACGGCCTGCCCGACCTTGAGGTTGTCGGCGTTCGCGAACGCCGCCGCCTTGAGCCCCGCCACACCCTTTACCTTGAGCACGGCGAGGTCGGCCGAAGGGTCGGTCCCGACGATCGTCGCCGGCACCGTCTTGCCGTCGCTGAGGGTGAGGTGAACCGTGCCGCCGTTGACGGCTGCGGCGACGACGTGGTTGTTGGTGAGGACGTAGCCCTCGGACCGGATGATGATCCCCGAACCGGTGTCGGACTGCGCTGACGATCCGCCGAACTGGTTTCTCGCCTGGCCGGTGACCTCGACGGTCACGACGCTGTCGCTGATGATCGACGCTGCCGACTCCGGCGTGCCCTTGACGGTGCTGGTCGGCAGGTCCGTGAGGGTGGTCCCGGTCAGTGTTTGCCTCGCCGTGGCTCCGGAGGCGGAGCCGTTGTCGTTGGCGGCCGTGGCGACGGCCCCACCGGCGCCACCGCCGACCACCAGCGCGAGGGCCAGCAGCCAGGGCGTCATGGGCCGTTTGCGGCGCGGGGCGGTCGAGCTGCTCACGGGAGGGGTCGGCGGTGCCGGCGGCGGCTCCTGCGGGAGGACGGCGGTCGCACCCGGCTGCGACCACCAGGGCGGGTTGGGCATCTGCGGCGATTCGGTCATGACTCCAGTCTCCCCCGCTTCCTGGGGGTTTGCTGTGAGCGAGGTCGGACCTCCCTGGGAAAGCTCCGTCGGTTCATTGAGATAGTGAGGTGCCTGGTGGCCCGGTATCCTGAGCGCCGGTCTGACGACCCTTGAGAGGCCCGGGCGCTTCATGGCGCGACCGGGCCTTCGCTGGTCTGGAACGGTCCTGTGACATCGAGGAAGGGGTTGGCATGCGCGCGCTGCTGCTCGAGAACGTGCACGACGACGCCGCCTTCGCGCTGCGCGATGCCGGTTTCGACGTGGAGCGGCGCGACCACGCCCTCGGTGAGGACGACCTGGTGGCGGCGCTCGCGGGCGTGCACGTCCTCGGCCTGCGCTCCAACACGACGCTGACCGCGCGCGCCCTGGATGCCGGGCAGGACCTGCTCGCCGTCGGTGCGTTCTGCATCGGGACCAATCAGATCGACCTGCCTGCCACGCTCCAGCGTGGCGTGGCGGTCTTCAACGCGCCCTTCTCCAACACCCGAAGTGTGGTCGAGCTCGCGCTGTCGGAGCTGATTGCCCTCACCCGCCGACTGACCGACAAGAACGCCGACATGCACGCGGGGGTCTGGGACAAGAGCGCTGTCGGCAGCCACGAGGTGCGCGGGCGCAGGCTCGGCATCGTGGGCTACGGCAACATCGGGTCTCAGCTCTCGGTCCTTGCTGAGGCCCTCGGCATGCGGGTGCTGTTCTTCGACACCGCCGACCGCTTGGCGCTGGGCAACGCCCGCCGTTGCGGCACTCTCGACGAGCTGCTGCAGGAGTCCGATGTCGTCTCGCTCCACGTCGACGGGCGCTCCTCCAACAGCGGCATCTTCGGGGCGGACCAGTTTTCTAGGATGCGGCGTGGCTCGATCTTCCTCAACCTCTCCCGCGGGTTCGTCGTCTCCCACGAGGCCCTGCGTGACTGCATCGAGAGCGGCCAGATCGCCGGTGCTGCCGTCGACGTGTTCCCGGTGGAGCCCAAGACGAAGGGAGAGGAGTTCGTCAGCGTCCTGCGGGGCCTGCCCAACGTCATCCTCACTCCCCACGTCGGGGGCTCGACGGAGGAGGCGCAGCAGGACATCGGTCACTTCGTCGCCGGCAAGCTGCGCGACTACGTCGCCGACGGGGGGACCTCGCTCTCGGTCAACCTGCCCCCGGTTGCGCTGCCCCGCGAGCCGGGCCAGACCCGGCTGCTGCACCTGCACCTCAACACCCCGGGGGTGCTCGCCACCGTCAACGGCCTGCTGGCGGAGCATGGGGTCAACATCGAAGGTCAACTGCTCTCGACCCGCGGAACGCTGGGGTACGTGGTGACCGACGTCGCCGACGACCCCACCGACGACGTGATCGACGCCCTGCTTGCCCTGCCGGAGACGGTGCGCCTGCGGGTGCTGCGGTGATCGCGGACCTGGAGGCGGTCGTCGGCGCTGAGCACGTGCTTGTCGACGACGACGTGAAGGCCTCCTACGAGACCGACTGGACGGGCCGCTTCACCGGACGGGCTCTGTGTGTCGTACGACCGGCCACGACGGAGCAGGTTGCCGCTGTGCTGCGGCTGTGCACGGCAGCAGGGGCGAAGGTCGTCGTGCAGGGCGGCAACACCGGTCTCGTGGGCGGGGGCACGCCGGCCGGTGGGGAGGTGCTGCTTTCCCTGACGCGGCTGACGGCCCTGGGCGACGTCGACAAGGCCTCGGCCCAGGTGACGGCCGGGGCGGGCGTCACCCTAGCTGACCTGCAGAACCACGCCAGGGCAAGCGATCTCGACGTCGGCGTCGACCTTGCTGCGCGCGACAGTGCGACGGTTGGCGGGCTGGTCGCGACCAACGCTGGCGGGATCAGGGTGCTCCGCTACGGCTCGATGCGGGCGCAGGTCATGGGCTTGGAGGCCGTCCTCGCCGACGGTTCGGTGATCTCCAGGATGGCCGGGCTGTCGAAGGACGGCACCGGTTACGACCTCGTGGGCCTGATCGCCGGCTCGGAGGGGACCCTTGCCGTCGTGACCGCCGTACGCGTGAGGTTGTGGCCTCGGCTGCGGGCCAGGGCGGTCGCGTTGCTGGCGATGGACTCGACGGAGGCCGCCGTCGCCCTGCTTCCGGGACTTAGGGCGTCCCTGCCGTCCCTGAGCGCCGCCGAGCTGTTCTACGCCAGTGGACTTGGTCTGGTGCGCAAGCACTCTGGCCTGCCCGCCCCTTTCGCGGTGGAGCACGAGGCGTACCTGCTGCTGGAGTGCGCCGACCTGACCGACCCGATCGACCAGCTCGCTGCGGCCGTGTCCGAGGTGGAGGGTCTGGTGGATGCGACTGTCGCCATGGACGCCGCCGGGCAGCGGGCGCTGTGGGCCTACCGCGAGACGCACACCGAGTCGATCAGCGCGGAGGGCGTGCCGGTCAAGCTCGACGTCTCCGTTCCGACGGCCAGGCTGTCGGAGCTGGCCGCCGCGCTAGATCCCACCATCAAGGCGGTCTGCCCCTGTGCCCGGCCGATCGTGTTCGGGCACGTCAACGAGGGCAACCTGCACGTCAACGTGCTCGACACCGGTGACCAGCACGAGGAGGTAACCGATGCGGTGCTGCGGCTCGTCGCCTCGCTGGACGGGTCCATCAGCTCAGAACACGGCGTAGGTCGCGCAAAGGTCCAGTGGCTGCAGCTGTCGAGGTCGGCGACCGAGATCACCGCCATGCGGTCGGTGAAGGCCGCCTTCGACCCGTCCGGCACACTCAACCCCGGTGTGTTGCTCGCCTGACGGCTCCGGTGTCAGGGCGGCGCAAAGACTGCCCGCAGGCGCGTCAGGAAGGCGTCAAGACGCTCGCGACGGGATCCCCGCCTTGCTCGGTGGGATCCGTCCCGGGCTGCCCGCCGCCATCGGCGGTGGGCTGTCGCTGAACTATGTGGCCCAGAAGGTCCTGCTGCGGGAGGTGTGGGACCCGGCGTACGAAGGAAAGTCGTACTCCTTGCGGGTGTACGTGGCGCAGCTGCGCCGCAAGCTTGAGCCGGACCCGTCGCACCCGGTGCACCTGCTCACCGAGGCCGGCATGGGGTACCGCTTCGAGCCCTAGAGTTGTGGTGTGACCACCGAAGGCCCGCCCTACCCGCCGCCCGAGCCCGGCCCGCCGTACCCGATGCAGCCGGAGCCGTCGCCGACGGTGGGGGAGCAGCTGAAGAAGGTCTTCGCTCCGGTTCTGGCGGTGGGGGCCGCTGTCCTGAAGTTCGGCGCGATCTTGCTGAAGGTCAAAGCCTTCACGCTGGTGGGCAGTGTCCTGCTGTCCCTGTTCGTCTATGCGCAGCGGTTCGGCTGGCAGTTCGCGCTCGGTTTTGTGGTGTTGCTGCTGGTGCACGAGGTGGGTCACGTCGTGCTGCTGCGCGCGCGCGGCATCGATGCCGGCTGGCCGGTCCTGATCCCTTTCCTGGGGGCGTTCGTGTCGATGAAGTCCGCGCCGAAGTCGGCGTACGACGAGGCCCTCTCCGGCATCGCCGGGCCGGTCTTCGGCACTGTCGGGGCCTTCGTGACGCTGCTGTTGGCGGAGGGGCTCGACAGTCCCTTGCTGCGGGTGCTCGCCTATGTCGGGTTCTTCCTCAACCTGTTCAACCTCTTTCCGGTGCTACCGCTCGACGGCGGGCGGACCGTCGCTGCCCTCAGTCCCAAGCTGTGGGGACTGGGGCTTCTGGGGCTGTTGGCTTACGAGATCTGGCGGCCGAGCCCCATCATCCCGTTCATCTTGCTGATCGGCGGCTTCGAGCTCTACCGCCGTTGGAAGGGTCGCGACACCGAGACGAGCCGTGCCTACTACGCGCTCTCCTTCGCGCAGCGCCGGACGATCGGGCTGTCCTACGTCGGCCTCGTCGTGGTCATCCTCTGGGCCATGCACACCTACCCGCTGCCGCCCACCTGAGCGGGCGTGTGACGAAGCGGTGACGCGGGAACGACCACGAGCCCAAGGCAGTTGCAGAGGTCATGTGGACCTTTGGCAAGAAGCTGGACCTGCCCACGCCGGACGAGGCCGTCAAGGGCCGTGATGTCCCGATGACCGTCGCGGCACAGCACACCGTGCTCGGTACGCCGCTCGTCGGCCCCTGGCCGGAGGGCCTCGAGGTTGTCTCGTTCGGGATGGGCTGCTTCTGGGGTGCGGAGCGGATCTTCTGGCGGCTCGCCGGTGTGCACAGCACCGCCGCGGGCTACCAGGGAGGGCACACCGTCAACCCGACGTACGAGCAGACCTGCTCCGGACGGACGGGGCACACCGAGGCCGTCCAGGTCGTCTACGACCCATCCGTCGTCTCCTTGCAGGAGCTGTTGAAGGCGTTCTGGGAGAACCACGACCCGACCCAGGGGATGCGCCAAGGCAATGACGTCGGGACGCAGTACCGCTCGGCGGTCTACACCACGACCGACGAGCAGCTCGCCGTGGCCAAGGCCTCGCGCGATGCCTACCAGCAGGCTCTGACCAAGGCCGGCAAGGGATCGATCAGCACCGAGATCCTCCCGGCCGGACCGTTCTACTACGCCGAGACCTACCACCAGCAGTACCTCGACAAGAACCCTGGCGGCTACTGCAACCACGGCTTCAACGGGGTCAGCTGCCCGATCGGGCTCGACGTACCCGCGCAGGTCGACGTGCTGGCACCGGGGAGCCAGCCGACCTGAGCAGCGCGACCTCCAGGGGTTGGCGCGCTGTCTGCGACGCTGGTCGGGTGCGCCCACCGATTCCCGTCGTCGTCCTGGTGTGGGTGGCCGTCGTCCTCGGGCTCGACACTGCGGCGTCACTGACCCAGCAGCGACTGCTGGGGTTCGTCACGTGGGCGCTGCTCCTGGGCCTGCTGTCGCGCGAGCCGCGCGAGACCCGGGTGCAGGTCGCGGTCGTGGTGGCCTATGCCTCGCTGGTCGAGTACGTCTTCGCGGGCTGGCTCGGGGTCTACGTGTACCGGCTGCACAACGTGCCGTCGTTCGTGCCGCCGGGCCACGGCCTCGTCTACCTGGCCGCACTCGCTATCGGTCGCTCGGCGTGGGCGCATCGTACGCAGCTGCTGCTCCCTGCGGCGCTGACGGCGTGCGGTGCCTGGGCGCTCTGGGGTCTGACCCTGTCGCCCACGCTGGACGTGCTGGGGGCCTTCTGGTTCGGCTGCCTGCTGGTGTTCGCCCGCTACGGAAAGAGCCCGCTTGTGTACGCAGGTGCTTTCCTGGTCGTGTCCTACCTGGAGATCATCGGGACGTCGCTGGGCACCTGGGCCTGGCAGCCGCACGACCCGACCGGGCTGGTCGCGATCGGCAACCCGCCGAGTGGGATCGCCGGAGGCTACGCCTGGTTCGACGCGGCGGGCCTCGCCCTGACCCCGCGGATCCTGCGCCGGTGGGACGCCAGGCGGACCGCACCCGCGCTGGTCGACTGAACCCCGGTGAGGCCCATATGGCCGTCGAACACGATCTTGGTGAGGACCGGTAGAACTCCGAAGCTGGTCGCGCTGGTCAGGGCGAGCAGCGTGCCGGCGACGCGCCGGTTCACCTGGCACGCAGGCCTTCCAGGACGCTCTGGTGGAGCAGGCCGTTGCTGCAGACGCAGCTCCCACCGTCTGGCCGGGCCTGCCCGTCGAGGGTCGTGAAGACGCCACCGGCTTCCTCCACGATGACCTGCAGCGGGGCGAGGTCCCACAGCGAGACCTCAGGCTCGAAGGAGGCGTCGACGGCACCCTCGGCAACCAGGACATGCGACCAGAAGTCACCGAAGGCGCGGGTCCGCCAGCAGTCACGTGACAGCTGCAGGAGCCCCTCGAGCCGCCCCTGCCGCTCCCAGCCGGTCAGCGACGAGTACGACAGGTGCGCGTCTGCCAGCGCGCTGACGGCCGAGACGTGCAGCCGCTCGGGCACGGCGAGTGACCCGGCATAGGCGCCCTGGCCGCGGGCGGCCCACCAGCGGCGGCCCAGAGCCGGCGCGCTGACGACGCCGACGTCGACCCGCCCGTCCACGCGCAGCGCGATCAGCGAGGCCCAGACTGGCACCCCGCGGACGAAGTTCTTGGTCCCGTCGATCGGGTCGATGACCCACTGTCTGGGGCCGTCGCCTGTCGTTCCGTGCTCCTCGCCGAGGACCGAGTCCTGCGGGCGCTCGGCAGCGAGAATGTCGCGGACCATCCGCTCGACGGCGAGATCGGCGTCGCTGACAGGGGTCAGGTCTGGCTTGGCGGTGACCTGCAGGTCCTGAGAGCGGAAGCGGGCCATCGTGATCACGTCGGCCCGGTCGGCGAGCCGGTGGGCGAGAGCGAGGTCGGCGGTGTCGGTCACCTGGAGCAGACTAGGAGGCGTGCGCCCGCAGGCCGGTGCGGCGCGGTCCGGGGAGCCGGGTCGGCGCGAGGCCCCGGTGCAGGATCCAGCCGGTGTCGCGCTGGGTCGACAGTGCCAGGGCAACCTCCGACTCGGGGCACGGGCGGGCGAGGGCGTAGCCCTGCACGTGGTTGCACCCCAGGCCGACCAGCTCAGGGAGCTGGGCCAGGTCCTCGACACCCTCGGCGACGACGTCCACGCCGATCCGCGCAGCGAGCGCGCAGACCGCCGCGATCGTCGCGATCGCCCGCCGGTCACCCAGCGCCGCGGCGGCTACGAAGGAGCGGTCGACCTTGAGGATGTGGAACGGCAGCGCCTGGACGTGGCTGAGGCTCGAGAAGCCCGTCCCGAAGTCGTCCAGAGCCAGGGCGACCCCCAGCTCGACGAGCGCGTCGAGCGTCTGCTTGGCACGGGCCAGGTCCACGACCTCCGCGGTCTCGGTCACCTCCAGGATGACTCGTTCTGCCGGTAGTCCGCAGGTCTCTAAGGCCTGCCGCACGTCGTGCACCACCCCGTCGTCCGCCAACTGGGACGCGCTGATGTTGAGCGCGATCTTGATGTCCTCGCCGTCGTCAGCACCCGTCCAGCTCGTGGCCGCGGTCAGGGCGGTCCTCAGCACCCAGCGGGTGAGGTCGCGGGCCAGGCCGGCCCGCTCGGCACAGGGCACGAACGTCGAGGGTGGGACGGGGCCGCGTACCGGGTGGTGCCAACGCGCCAGCGCCTCGACGCCGCGGACCCGACCGCTCCGGATGTCGGCCACCGGCTGGTAGGCCAGGGTCAGGGCTCCCTGGTCGAGGGCCTGACGAAGGTCGGCGACGAGTGCGTCTTCGGCCAGCTCGTCAGCTCGCAGCGCGGCGTCCCACACCACCGCCTTGCCGCGGCCCGCCCGCTTGGCTGCGTACAGGGCGACGTCGGCGTCGACCAGCAGCTGGCTGGCTGAGGCGCCCACGATCCAGCGGACTCCGGCGCTCACCCCGACAGTGGGCCGCGCGCCGTCCGCGGACTCCCCTTTGACGGCGTCGACGAAGCGGTCGGCGACGACGGCTGCCTGACCGGTCGACCCGACGCCGCGCACGAGGATCGCGAACTCGTCGCCGCCGAGCCGGCACACCAGGTCCGCAGGTCTGGCACTGCGCGACAGGCGTCCGGCGACGGCACAGAGCACCTCGTCACCGACCCCGTGCCCGTGGTGGTCGTTGATGGCCTTGAAGCCGTCGAGGTCCAGCAGGACCAGGGCTGCGTCGCCGCGGTCAGCGGTGGATTCCTGTTCGAGGGCCTCGACCAGGCGACGACGGTTGTACAGGCCGGTGAGGGGGTCGCGTGTCGCCTGCTCGGCCAGGTCCTCTAGGGAACGGACCATGGCCAGGGTCGTGGCGGTCTGCGCGGCGAGCAACTCCATCGCAGTCGTGAGCGTCGGGTCGTGAGCCACGCGGGACGAGTCGGCCGTCAGCAGGATTCCGGCCACCCGGCCGCCGACGACCAGCGGTTGGATGGACAGGGCCACGATCTGCCCGCACAGGAACTCGTAACCGGCAGGGACGTCCTCGCCGCCGGGGAAGTACGACGACGTGCCGGCCCAGACCCACTGGCTGAGCAGGTGCAGGACGTCGTGACTCCAGCCGCGGAAGGTGCTCGCGTGGGGGCCAGTGGCGTACTCCACGGTCCACTCGCCGTCGTTTCCCACGCAGGCCAGCGCGGCACTCTGCATGCCGGAGACGGCTTGGGCTGCCTCGACGGCACGCACCTGGACCTGCGCTGCCTCGGTCTGACCGCCGAGGGTTACCGCGATCCGCGCGAGCCGTTCGGCGAGGGACGGCTCGGGCACCCCTCCGAGCTCCTCGATCAGGCGTCCCAGGAACTCCGCCGCGGCGGCCGCATCGTCAAGGGCGGCCGCGTCGAGGGTGGTCTTGGACTCGAGGTTGACGGCTCCGACGACCTCACCGTGACACCACACGGGCATGGTGACCTCGGCCTGCAGCCCGGGGATCGCGGCGATGAAGAAGGGGTCGGCCGTGACGTCCTCGACGACGACCGGTGCACGGGTCGTCACGCAGCGGCCGATGACGCCACGGGTCGGGGAGACCCCGTCGGTGACCTGGAAGTAGCCGCGTGTGGCCTGGCAGCGCAGGCGTCCGTCGAGCAGCAGGTAGACCGACGGGAGCGGCCAGCGGGTGTGCAGGTCGTCGACGAGCCCGATGCAGACCTCGCGGACCGTCGTACCGGCGGCGGCGCGCGGGAAGTCGCGGTGCTCGGCCACCCGCGCTCCCTCCAGAGGCAGGGTCCTGCCGTCATCTCCAGCATCGGCACCCCGCGTGAGGTCTGGACCTCGTACCGGGAAAACCATCACAAAGGACCACAGGCGACGGCGTTCGGCGGGCGTCTGGAAGGATCGGCATCATGACGACCAACGGTGAGAGCGCGTACGCCTTCCTGCAGGCCTCCCTGGGTAAGCCCGAGGGGACCGGTGAGTGGTTTCTGGTCGACCAGAAGCGGATCAACGAGTTCGCGGACGTGACCGAGGACCGGCAGTTCATCCACGTGGACCCGGACAAGTGCGCCGAGTTGTCGCCCTGGGGCGTGCCGATCGCGCACGGCTTCCTGACGCTGTCGCTGCTGACGCCGCTCGTGTCGTCCGTGCCGCAGGACCCCAAGGCACTCAAGGGCATCGTGATGGGGGTCAACTACGGCTTCGACAAGGTCCGCTTCGTCAACCCGGTCAAGGTCAACTCCAAGATCCGGGCATCCAGTGTCGTGTCGGCCGTCGACCAGAAGGACCCCAACACCCTCCAGGTGACGCGCACGGTCACGGTCGAGATCGAGGGCGAGACCAAGCCGGCGCTCGTCGCCGAATGGGTCACGCGGCTCGTCTACGGCTGAGCCGTGACGGCGGTCGAGCGGGCTCGCTCGCTCGCTGATGACCTCCTGCGACCTGCCGCCGCCAAGGTCGACCGAACCCGCGTCCCCCGAAGCCACCTCGACGCCCTTGGCGCGGCGGGGTTGCTGGGGATGACCGGACCAACCGAGCTCGGTGGCCTGGGCCGCGATCAGGCCCGCGAGGTCGTGGAGCTGGTCTCCGGGGCGTGCGCGTCGACCTGGTTCGTGATGACGCAGCACCAGATGCCCGTCGCTATGCTCACTGCCTCCTCCAACGCCGTGCTGAGGGACCGCCTGCTCGTGCCGTTGTGCCGCGGTGAGGTGCTGTCCGGCATCGCGATCGCCCACCTGCGCCGTCCCGGGCCGCCGGCCGTCACGGCCAACCGGACCGAGGGTGGCTGGGTCTTCGACGGGCACGTGGGATGGATGACGTCGTGGGGGATCTGCGACGTCTTCCTGCTGTGCGGTCTCACCGCTGACCGGAGCGAGGCGGTCTTCACCCTCGTCCCGGCGCGCGAGGCTGCTGGGCTGGTCGCGAGCGATCCGATGGAGCTGCTCGCGATGCAGGCCACCTCGACGGTGACCCTCACCCTGTCCGGCTACGTCGTGCCCGACGCGGACGTCGTCGACGTGCAACGCTATGAGAGCTGGGCGGAGGCCGACCGCGACCGGACCGCCGACGTCACGGGAGCCGTCTTCGGGGTCCAGCGCGAAGCGGTACGCCGGCTCGCCGACCATCAGCCGGTGCTCGCGCAGAAGCTGACACGTGAGTCGGATCGGCTGCGCGACAGGGCATCTGCCCTCGTGGGTGCTCCGGGTCGCATCGACGAGCGCCTCGCGTTGCGGGCTGCCGCACTCGACCTGTGCCTGCGCTCGGCGACCGCCCTGCTCATCGCCACCGGAGGCAGCGCCATGAATCTCGACCACCCGGCGCAGCGGCTGCTGAGGGAGGCCGCGTTCCTCCAGGTGCAGGCCCAGACCACCGCTGTGCGAGCTGCGATGGTGGAGCTGTTGCTCGCCGAGGTGTGAGGCTGCACGGGCGACCAGCCCGTTCACGTCGCACGTCGCAGCTCTCGCACCGCCAGCACCACGAACCACGCGTCCACCACGGTCAGCCCCAGCCGTTGGAAGCCCCCGTCGTACCGGCCGGCAAGGGACGCCAGGAGAGACGCTGCGCTCACGCCCCCCACCACGTACGACGCGACAGCAGCCGACCGGTGACCGTTCCGGTCGAGGGCTCGTCCTCCGAGCAGCGGCGAGCTGGCCATCCCGACGTAGGCCACGGAGGCGGCCAGCGCGTGCGGGGTGTCACCAAAGGTCGCCCCCAGCGGGAGGGCCGCCACGCCGAGGGTGCCGATGGCAGCGACGGTGACGGAGGCACGCACGGCGGGTTCGCCGAGGGCCCTGGCGAGCACGGGAGCCCAGAAGGGGGCGAGGGCGGCGAAGCCGAGGAACCCGGCCGTCATGAGGGGTCGGGTGGGCGCGCCGACGCGGGCGAGCTGGCTGATCTCGTCTCTGAACGGGTCGTATCCGCTTGCCCGCAGCCCACCCACGACCCAGGCGCTGATGAAACTGGCAGGGGCGCCGAGACCGCAGAGGGCACCGGCCTTACGGGAGAGGAAGCGCACCGACAGAACGGTAGTGCGGCCCATGTCGGTTCGAGGAGCCTGACAGCCCCCCCCCGAGGTGTCTTGACACGGAGGGGGTCGATGACAAACAGTGTGACTGTGGTCACCACCCGGGAAGCTCTCCTCGACGCGGCGTACGACGCCGCCCTCGCGGGCGACTGGGACCGGGTCCGGATGGTGGATGTCGCCCGTGCGGCCGGTGTGAGCAGGCAGACCCTCTACTACGAGTTCGGGTCGAAGGAAGCGCTGGCCGAGGCGCTCGCGCTGCGCGAGGCGGCTCGCTGGATAGCCGGCGCGGATGCGGCCATCGTCGGGCACGACGGCACACCCTCGGAGGCCGTTGCGGCCGGCACGGTCTGGACCCTCGAGGAGGCGGCCCGCAACCCGCTGCTCAAGGCGGTTCTGACCGAGGACGAGGGCGGCCTGCTGCCCTACCTCACCACCCGCGGCAGCTCACTGCAGACCGCCGCCCGCGAGCACCTCGCCGAGCACCTCGCGTCCCGCTGGCCGCAGATCCCCGCGGAACGGGTCGTGCTGCTGGCCGACACCGTCACCCGGCTGACGTTCAGTCACCTCGTCCTGCCGGGCGGCCGCCCGGAGCAGGTCGCCCACGACATCGCCGTACTCGTTGATTCCCTGGTTGAAGGAGCCCTGGCATGAGCACCCACGAGCTGTACGTCACCCCCGTAGAGATGGCGACCTGGGACGTGGAGGCGCAAGGAGCCGCCCGCTTCACCTGGGAGTACGACGACGGCCGCGACCAGCTGCTGAGCCTGTACCAGAAGGGCAAGGACAAGCAGTGGGACCAGGTGCATCGGATCGACTGGACCGAGGAGGTCGACCCCTACGACCTGCTCGGGATGCCGGAGGAGGCCATCTCGATCCACGGCACCCCCATCTGGGAAAAGCACTTTGCCAACGATGAGAAGGCACGCCAGGAGCTCGGCCTGCACCTGGGTGCCTGGCAGTTCAGTCAGTTCCTGCACGGCGAGCAGGGCGCGATGATCTGCTCCGCCCGCATCGTGGAGTCCGTCCCTGACCTTGACTCGAAGTTCTACGCCGCGACCCAGACCATGGATGAAGCGCGGCACGCCGAGACCTATGCGCGCTTCCTGCAGGAGAAGGTCGGGATGCTCTACCCGATCAACACCCACCTCAAGGCGCTGCTCGACGACACCCTGTCCGACAGCCGCTGGGACATGCCGTACCTCGGGATGCAGGTCCTCATCGAGGGTCTTGCCCTCGCGGCGTTCGGCCTGCTGCGCGACATGACGACCAAGCCGCTGCCCAAGCAGATCCTCGCCTACGTCATGCAGGACGAGGCACGTCACGTTGCCTTCGGCCGGATTGCCCTGCGCGACTACTACTCCCAGCTCACCTCCGCCGAGCTCGCCGAGCGCGAGGAGTTCGTGGTCGAGGGCTGCTACCTGATGCGCGACCGGTTCCGGCAGCAGGAGGTCTGGGAGAACCTGGGCCTCGACGTCGAAGCCTGCCTCGAGGCGGTCTCCAACGCGCCGTACTTCCAGGCCTACCAGTCGCTGCTGTTCCAGCGGATCGTGCCGTGCGTGAAGGACATCGGCTTGTTCGGTGACAAGGTCCAGAAGGCGTACGCCGACATGGGCGTCCTCGACATGGCCGGCATCGACCTCGACGCATTGATGAAGAACGACGAGAACCAGGCCGAGCTCATCGACGCCGAGAAGCGCGACGTCGCTGCCCGCAAGGGTCAGGTCGACGCCGTCATCGCGATGGCCGACTGAGGCCGGCCGCTCGCCTTTGGCGCAGGGCCCGCACAGATGTTGTGGGTCGGCTCGGGGCCCTCGGTCCATGTCTCGGTAACGCCCTTGCGGGTCAGCGGCGGCGGTCGTAAGCAGCGACAGCCTCGCGCAGGGAGTAACCGACCTGGGTGGCGAGGTCCGCGACCCTCGCCGCGAGGTCGGCCGCGTCCGGGTGCACGCTGACGGCGCTCTCCGCTTCGAAGCGAAGCGCCCGGCAGTGCACGACCTCCTTGGACATCGGGACATCAGATGCCGAACCACGCATGCGGTGCAAGGTCCGTTCGGCGTCCCGAAGCCGTCGCACCACGGAGCTGCTCGAGGTGGCGATCAGGTGCTCTGAGCACGCGAGGCAGACGGTGTCGGCGCGGACCTGCTCGTAGCGCTTCGCGACCAGGGGGTGGTCGGGCGCGAGCCTGTCGATACAGGCAGAATCAGCATGCAGGCGCAGCAGGAAGCCCTTGCACGGCTCGGCGTCGTGGGGCGCGCGAGACTCGGCGTACAACGCGACCTGGGCATCCCAGTAGAGCTCCTCGGGGGGCGCCGGGTGGGCCGGAGCAGTCGTGGTCCGCACGAATGTCCATCGGCGGCCGCTCCCCGTCGCTGTCACTCTTACGGGTGAACGGGCTAGCGTCCTTGTGCGTGGAGTGGATCGAGCACGGCGAGCGGGCGATCTACGATTCGCCCTGGGTGTCGCTGCACCTGGTCGACGTCGAGGTGCCCGGTGGGGCTCGCTTCGAGCATCACGTCATCCGCCGCGACCTGCCTGCGGCGGGGGTTGTCGTCCACGACCCTGACCGCGGGGTGCTGATGCTGTGGCGGCACCGATTCATCACGCGGACGTGGGGCTGGGAGATCCCCGCCGGTCGGGTCGAAGCGGGAGAGACCGTCCTCGGGGCCGCCGCGCGAGAGGTGTTGGAAGAGACCGGCTGGGAGGTTTCCGGGCTGCAGCCGCTGTTCGGTTACCACCCGTCCAATGGCCTGTCGGACCTGCGTTTTGAGGTCTTCGCCGGCTCCGGAGCGGTTCACGTCGGCGACCCGTCGGACCCTTCTGAGGCCGCCCGGATCGAATGGGTGCCCGTGACGGAGGTGCGCCGGCTGCTCCGAGCCGGCCAGGTCGGCGACGGGCTCTCGCTCACGGCCCTACTCTGGTGGCTGCTGCACGAAGCCCCATAAGGACAGCTCCGGGTCAGGCCTCGAGATCGCCCTCGCGGGAGGACAGCAATCGCCGGTAGGAGTCGAGCCGGGCCGCACTGGCTTGCCCTGACGACACGAGCAGGTCGAGCGCGCAGCCCGGACTGAGGTGGTCACAGCCCGGCGGGCACTCCTCCGCGGCGAGGGCTAGGTCCGGGAACGCCGCGAGGACGCCGGTAGGGGTGACGGCTCCGAGCCCGAACGACCGCACGCCCGGGGTGTCGATGACGGTCCCGCCGCCCGGCAGTGCGAAGGCCACCGCTGAGGAGCTGACGTGCCGTCCCTTGCCGACGCCGGAGACGGACCCGACAGCACGGTAGGCGTCCGGTACGAGCTGGTTGACCAGCGTCGACTTGCCGACGCCGGACTGGCCGAACAGCACAGATGTCCTGCCCTGCAGGCGATCGAGCAGCTCTGCGACCCCTGAGCCATGCCCGGTGACGACCGACTCGACGCCCAGGGGCTCGTAGAGCGCCAGCAGGGATGAGGGGGAGGCGAGGTCGCTCTTGGTCAGGCAGAGCAGCGGGACCAGCCCGCCGTCGAAGGCCGCGACCAGGCAGCGGTCGATCAGTCGCGGGCGCGGCACCGGGTCGGCGAGGGCTGTGACGACGACCAGGATCTCGGCGTTCGCGACGACGGCCCGCTCGACCGGATCGTTGTCGTCCGGCGTACGCCGGAGCAGGGACGTACGCGCCTCCACCCGCACCACCCGGGCGAGGGCGTCCGGCCCGCCGGACAGGTCACCGACGACCGACACGTGGTCGCCCACGACCACGGCCCTTCGGCCCAGCTCGCGGGCCCGGACCGCTGTGACGAGCACGTCCTCGACGGCCACGCGATAGCGGCCACGGTCGACCGTCACGACCTGCCCGAGGGAGGCGTCCTCGTGACCGGGACGGGACTTGGTGCGGGGCCGGGTGCTGCGCGGTGGGCGGACGCGGACGTCGTCCTCGTCGAGCTCGCGCGGCACCCGTCAGCTCCCGAGCAGCCGTGACCAGGACCCGACGAAGTCGGGGACGGTCTTGCGCGTGGTACCGATGTCGTCGACGGACACGCCGTCGACGCCGAGCCCCAGGACCGCCCACGCCATCGCGATCCGGTGGTCGTCGTACGACGAAAGCAGCGCCCCCGACAGGGGCACGGGGCGGACCACGAGACCGTCATCGGTCTGCTCCGCGTCCGCGCCGCAATAGCCCAGCTCGGTGACGAGCGCCTTGAGGCGGTCTGTCTCCTGAAGGCGGATGTGGGCGACGCCGCGGAACCGGCTGGGAGAGTCGGCGAGAGCAGCGAGGGCCGTCAGGACCATGGTGAGCTCCGGGGCGTCGCCGAGGTCCGCGTCGATGCCGTGGATGGCTCCGCTGCCGGTGACGGTCACCGAATCCGCCGTACGCGTGACGAGGCCGCCCATCGCCTCGAGCAGGTCGGGGAGGACGGCACCGGGCTGTCGGGTGTCGACGGGCCACCCGGTGACGGTGACCGTGCCGCCGGCGACGAGCGGAGCCGCGAGGTAGGCCGCCGCCGTGGACAGGTCAGGCTCGACCGTGGCGTCGCGAGCCCGCAGCGGGCCCGGCTCGACGGACCAGACACCGGGGACGCTGTCATTCACGACTGCCCCGGCGGCGCGCAGGGCGTCGACGGTCATGGCCAGGTGCGGCGCGGACGGCAGCCGACCGCCCTCGTGCCGCACGACCAGGCCCTCGGTCATCCGTGGGCCTGCCAGCAGCAGGCCGCTCACGAGCTGCGAGCTCTGGGTGGCGTCGACGACCACGGAGCCACCACGCAACGCGCCGGCACCGCGGACGGTCAAGGGCAGGGCGTCCACCGAGCTCAGGTCGGCGCCGAGGGCGCGCAAGGCGACGAGCAGGGGTCCGAGCGGCCGCTCGCGCACCCGGGGGTCGCCGTCGAAGGTGACGTCCCCGACGGCAAGGCATGCCAGTGCGGGTACGAAGCGGGCGACGGTTCCGGCGTTGCCGACGTCGATCGCGTTACCCGATGGGGCGAGGGGCCCGGGGACGCCGTCGACGACCCAGTCCTCGCCCTCGTCGGTGACGGTCACGCCGAGCACACGCAGGGCGCCGACCATCAGTTCGCAGTCACGGCTGCGTAAGGGTCGCCTGACGAGGCTGCGGCCGTCGGCGATCGCCGCCAGCACGAGCGCGCGGTTGGTCAGCGACTTCGAGCCGGGCAGCGCGACGACCGCGTCCAGGGGCGCAGTCGGCCGTGGGGCGGTCCAGGTCACCGCGCCATCTTCGCAGGCGCGGCAGAATTCGGGCGTTCCCCCTATCCTTGGCGCACGATGTCTCGTGTCCTGCTCGCCCTCGGGGCTCTCGTCCTGCTCGGCACCAGCGCCTGCAGCAGCAGCAGCATGTCCGCCAGCGCTCAGCCGACCTTGTCGCGGGCGCCCGACCTCACCGTGACGGCCTGCCCCGCCCTGGACAAGGCCAGGTTCACCTGGCCGGTCGAGGTACCCGCAGACCTTCCTCAACCGCCCGCGGCAACCTTCGGTCAGACGACGCGCACGAAGGACGGGTTGACGATCGTGAAGTTCACGACCGAGACCTCGCTCCAGCAGGGTGTGCTGTTCGTCGTCAAGGAGGTCCAGAAAGCCGGCTTCACCATCGGACGCGGCGACGCGGAGCCGACCGAGGCCGACGCCCCGTTCGGGCGCGGCGACCTGCGTGGGATCTACAAGATGGTGACCCTGACCGGCTGCCGGACCCAGTGGCTGGTCGCGGTCACCAGCAAGGCGACAGGCACGGGCAGCCCGATCCTGCCGATGGCCTCCCGCGGCCCGAGCTCGCAGCCGCTTCCCTTCGGCTGAGCGCAACCGGTGGACGCGGGGGTTCTGCTGCAGGTCGGGCTGGCCGGGCTCTCGGCCGGCGCCGTCCTTGGGCTGGTCGCCTTGGGCTTCACCCTGGTCGCGGGGACGGTCCGCGTCTTGCACCTGGCGCACGGTGACCTCGTCGTCGCGGCCGTCTTTGCCGGCGTGCTGGGGGTCCTGGGCAGGACCCCCGTCGCCAGCCTGCTCGGACCGGAGAGCTCGGTGGCGTTCGTGCTGCTCGTGCTCGCAGCCGGGGCGGTCCTCTCCGGGCTCGTGGCACTGCTCGCGATTCGGCCCAACCTGCCGGACGTGGCGACGGGCCGGCCTGCGGACGCCCTCGGCTGGGTCGCTGGTGGGGTCGCGGCCGGCCTGTTGACGCGGGCCGTACTGGGCCTGTTGTTCCCGCGGCAGGGCTATGCCGTCCCCGATCCGCTCCGCCTGTCCTCGCTGACCTCGGACGGACTGGTGCACCTGCCCGGCGGCAGCACGTTGCCGGCCCGGGTTGTCGGCGTCCTGGTGCTTGGGCTCATGGTGGGTGTCGCCGTCGAGCTGCTCCTCGTCCGGTCGCGCTTCGGTCGTTCGCTACGTGCCGTCGCCGACGACCCCGACGCGGCTGCTCTCTGTGGCATCAACGCCGGTCGGGTGGTCCTGCTCGCCTTCGTGGCTGCCGGCCTGCTGGCCGGGCTGGCCGGACTTCTCGACGCGCCGGGGCGCACGGTCGGCGTCGACGACGGCGTGGTGCTCGGTCTCGAGGGGATCGCGGCTGCCCTGCTCGGGGGCTTGGGGTCGCTGCGTGGTGCGGTCGCCGGTGGCCTCGCCGTCGGCCTGCTTCAGGCTGTCGCGGTCTACGCCGGCGGCGCCTCGTTGCAGGACGTCGCGCCCCTGTCCCTGCTCGTCGTGCTCCTCGCCCTGCGTCCTCAAGGTGTCCGCAGGTGACTGCCGTCGACGTCGCCCAAGCCCTGTGGCTGCTCGTTGCCGCCCTCGGGCTGGCCCTATCGGTGTCGTACGCCGGGCTCCCCGTCCTCGGTGCCGGCGCTTTCGTCGCCGTCGGCGGTTTCGGGACGGCCCTGCTCGGGCCGGGGGGCCAGGGCTGGCCGATCGGGATCGCCTGCGGCACAAGCGTTCTGGTCGCCGCAACGGTCGGTTACCTGGTGGCGCTCGGGGCCTCCCGGCTGGAGGGTGCCTACCTTGCACTGGCGACCTGGGCACTGGCCTGGTTGGTGCAGCGCACGCTGCTCGCCTACCCCGGTGCGTTCGGCGGAGCGGACGGCGTAACGCTGCCCTCGCCGGCGCACCTGCTCTCGCCGGTGCTCGGCCTGGACCTGGTGCTGACCCCGACGGTCCACGTCGTGCTCGCCGGACTGGTCGTCGTCACGGTCCTGTTGGCCCTGGTGCGCCTGGACAGAGGTCCCGGCGGGCTGGACCTGGCGGCGCTCCGGGAGGGTCCGGCGCTGGCCGCCTCGCTCGGTGTCCCCGTCGCCTCCCGGCGAAGGGTCGTCCTGTCCTGCACCGCCGGGCTGTGCGCCCTGTCGGGGGCCGGCAGCACCGTCCTGCTGGGACTGGTCTCGCCTTCCGACGTCAGCCCCGTTGTCTCCCTGGAGCTGTTCGTCGCCGTCCTGCTCGGCGGTACGGCGCGCTGGTGGGGCCCGCCTTTTGGGGTGGCCGTCCTCACTGGCCTGCCTTACGTCTCCGACGCGCTGGCCCGGTCCGCAGGGGTGGACGCGGAGCGCTCCCGGAGCGTTCTGACGGCGGCGTTGCTGGTGGCCGTGCTCGTTCTGCGCGGCCCCGTCGGTCGTGCCCTCGCCCGGAAGGGCCCCCCTCCGCAGGCGCCGCTGGCCGGACCTGAGCCACGAGCTGTGACCCGGCGGCCGGTGCTGCTCCGCGCCAGCGGTCTGAGCGTCGGTTACGCCGGGGTGCGTGCCCTCGACGATGTGGGGATCGTCCTGCGGGGCGGTGAAGTGCATGCCTTGATCGGTCCCAACGGGAGCGGCAAGTCGACGCTGCTCATGGCGCTCGCGGGGGAGCTCGGCAGTGACGTGCTCCAGGAGGGTGAGGTGGAGGTCGCCGGTGTCCGGCACGACGCCCGTCGGGTCCAGGACAGGGTCCGTGCCGGGGTCGTCCGCACCCCCCAGCAGACGGTCGTGATGCCTCGCCTGGCCGCTGACCGGCAGGTGGCTGTGGGCGCCCGTGGCGGCTCCCGACCGTCGTACGCGGTGCTGCGGCACCTGCTGGGCACGCCGGCGTCACGACACCGCGCGCAGGAGGTCGTGGTGCAACGGGCGCTGGAGGACGTCGGTCTCGGACATGTCGTCGGCGCCGACCCGCAGCGGCTGACCGCGGGCGACCAGCGGCTGCTGCAGGTGGCCCGCGCGGTGGCCACGGGGGCCTCGGTCCTGCTGCTCGACGAGCCGGCGGCAGGGATGACCGCTGACGAGCGCGTCCGGTTGCGTACCGTGCTCCGGAGGCTGGCGGGGAACGGTGCGGCCGTGCTGCTCGTCGAGCACGACATGCGGCTCGTGGGTGAGGTGGCCGACCGGGTCACGGTCCTGGACGTCGGTCGCGTCCTGACCACGGGCCCGACCGCCGAGGTGCGGGCCAACTCTGCTGTGCACCGGGCCTACCTCGGCTCCGGTCGGCTGGCTCCGGAGGTCACAGCGTGAAGCGCGCCATCCCCCTGCTGGTGGTCGCCCTGGGGTTCAGCGGCTGCAGCGGGTCCGCGTCCGAGCGAGCCGATGCGCTGATCGTCGTGTCCGCGCCGTTGACTGCCCAGCCGTGGGTCGGCGGCTTCCTGAAGAAGGGCGCCGAGCTCGCGGCCGCGCAGGTCAACGCCGGCGGGGGGCGGCACCTGAGGATCGAGGTGCTCGACAACGGCGGCTCTGCCCGAACCGCGGCCGCCAACGCACGCACGGCCGTCTCCGAGGGCGCCGTCGCCATGATCACCGACGGGGTCGGCGCCAAGGCGATTGCCGCCGTCACCGATCCGGTCAAGCTTCCCGTGTTCATCACCTTCGAGGGCGGTGCGTCCCTCACGGACCCGAAGGCGCTGCCCACGTTGTTCAGGTTGGCGCCGGCCAACGCCTACCTGTGCCGTCGCCTCGCGGACTACCTCGCCGACATCCACCCCGCTACGCCGATGGCGCTGCTCAGCGACGACTCGTCGTACGGACGTGAGGGGTCGGCGGGGGTCAAGGCCGACCTGCTGCATGACGACGTCAGGGTGCTGTCGGACCAGACCGTGCCGGAGGGCGCCAGTGACGTGAGTGCGCAGGTCCTGGTCGCCCGGCGCAGCGGCGCCAAGGTGCTCGTCGTCTGGGCCAGGGCGAGCGGGGTCGCGGCGGTGGTCCGCGCGGCGCGTAGCACGGGGTGGGACGTGCCGATCTACACCGGACCGGCAGGGGAGGACCCGCTGGTACGACAACAGCTGGCTGACAAGCCGCAGTGGGTCGAGGGGCTGAGCTTCGTGTCCTTCCGGATCACCAGCGAGGTGGGCGGCGCCCCCTTTGCGGCCTACCGCAGGCAGTACGAGAAGGCCTACGGTGCAGAGCAGGTGGGGGTCACGTCGAACGGGGAGAGGGTCGTCATGCCGCCGGACTGGTCGACGTACTCCCACGACGCCGTCAACCTGGTCGAGGCTGCGCTGCAGCGGGCCGGCGGTACCGACCGCGCGAAGGTCTACGAGGCTGTTCAGAACGTCACGGTCACCGGGGCCAACGGCGACGAGCGCGGCTTCGGCCCCGACGACCGGGAGGGCGTCAGCCCCGACGACATGTACTTTGCCCATTTCGTGGCCATGCGGTTCGTGCCCAACCGGGACGACAAGCTGTCGACCAACCTGCCCGTCGTACCGCAGTAGTCATGTGCGGCCGCTACGCCTCCAGCCGGCGTCCGGAGGACCTCGTCTCCTATTTCGAGGTCGAGGAGCCGCCGGAGGAGGTCCTTGCCCCGTCGTGGAACGTCGCGCCGACCGACCAGGTCTACGTGGTGCTGCAGCGGGACACCCGCCAGCTCCGGGTCCTGCGCTGGGGGTTGGTGCCGTCCTGGTCGAAGGACGCCAAGGGCGCGGCCCGCATGATCAACGCCCGGCAGGAGTCGGTGACGACCAAGCCGGCGTTCCGCAAGGCCTACACGACCCGGCGGTGCCTGGTGCCCGCGGACGGCTACTTCGAGTGGAAGGCGGAGGGGGCCGGAAAGCAGCCCTTCTACCTCAGCACCACCGAACCGCTCTCGATGGCAGGGCTCTACGAGCACTGGAAGTCCCCGGAAGGGCAGTGGCTGTCGACCTGCACGATCATCACGACGTCCGCCCCGGACGACCTCGGCGAGATCCACGACCGCTCACCGCTGCTGGTCCCCCGTGACGCCTGGGGGGTGTGGCTCGACCCTGCTGTCCCGGACCCGGGTGACCTGCTGATCCCAGGAACGTTAGGATTTCTCGAGGCCTGGCCGGTCGGCAAGGACGTCGGCAACGTGCGGAACAACGGTCCGGGGCTCGTCGTACCGATCTGACCCACCCCGCTCAAGCCGGGACGACGGGACGCCGAAGCCGCAGGGGTGACCGTCGAGCCGCCCGTCGTCGGCCACGCAGTAACGCACCCGGACTGGGCGTACCCCCCTGTGCGGGCAAGCGCACCTGTGATTCCGCACGGCTCCTTGTTGCCGTCGGCCGTCGGACCGCGACCCTCGGCGTCCCTCGACAACGAGTCGGGGCTTGCGGTGGGCACCGGCCTCGCGGTCGCGGGACTGGGACTGGTCCTGTCGCTCGGGCTCACGCTGTGGTCTCGGGCCAGCGCGAACGACACCCAGCAGATCGACCACCAGCTGCGGTTGAGCCTGGTGATCACCCTCGCCTTCTACGTCCTCCTGGGCCTGGCGCTCGGGGCGTTCTGCGTGCAGCGCAGGGTGGGGCTGACGTGGAGCCGCGGAAGTGTCGTCGAGGCCCTGCTGTGGGGCTTCCCGCTCGGCGCACTGGGTGGCGGGCTCGCCGTACTGCTGAACTCGTCGGTCTCCGGTCACCTGGCCAGCGACCCCCGGGTTGAGCTCTTGGTGGGTGGCGGTGGCTTCCTGCGGATCTCGCTCACCTTCTTGGTGACCGCCGTGCTGGCGCCGCTCGTCGAGGAAACCCTGTTCCGGGGCGTCCTGGCGGGCACTCTGATCGCGCGTGGCGTCGGTCCGGCCGTCTGGGTCAGCGCCGTCGCTTTCTCCGTCTGGCACATGAATGCCACGTCCCTTCGCTACTACGTCTTCGTGGGGCTGCTGCTCGCCACGCTCTGGCGCAAGCGTGGGCTGGTGGCCTCGATGTCCGCGCACGCTGCCTTCAACGGTGTGCTCACGTTGGCGGCGGTCGCCGCGACGACCAGCGGCGGGCACCTGGTCACCTACCAGGCTCTGAGCTTTCAGCTGCCGGGCGGCTGGCACCAGTCGCCGGTGTCGAAGATTCCCGGCGGCCTGACGGTCGAAGGACCTGGTGGATCAGCCCTGGTGGCAACGTCGCGGCCCGGAGCCGCCCCCACCCTGCAGCAGTTGCAGGACTCGCTGGTCCGGGCCGAGGCCGGTGGTGCGCGCGACACCGTCGTGGCGGGCACCGAGCGCGAGCTCCCGACGTCGATCGGGTACGCCGTCACGGCCGACGTCGTGCTGTCCGGGCAACCCGGACACGTGGTCCACATCGTCGTGGACGGCACGGAGTACGAGCTGCTCGTGGTGACCGGTGGCAGCCCCGCGGCCGAGGTCGGCTGGACGCGGATCCTGTCGACGGTGACGGGCCGATGAGTTCGGACGAGATCGCGCGTCTACTGTTCTGACCGGCCACAAGGCAGACCAGCAAGGAGGTCCCAATGGGCATCATCCTGTGTGACTTCGTGAGCCTGGACGGTGTCGTGCAGGCGCCCGGCGGGGCGGAGGAAGACCTCGACGGCGGCTTCGCACATGGCGGCTGGTCACATCCGTACTTCGACCCGGAGACGATGGGGCCCGCGATCAGTGACGTCATGGCTCGCTCCACTGCGCTGCTCTACGGCCGGCGGACCTGGCAGGCCATGGCGGCCGCGTGGCCGGACCGGGCCGGCGACACCTACGCCGACAGCATGAACGCGATCAAGAAGTACGTCGCCTCCCGCACCCTCACCCAGGCCGACCTGACCTGGGAGAACTCCACGCTGCTGCCTTCCGGCGATGCGATCGGCGCGATTCGCGAGCTGCGGGCAGGCGAAGGTGGTGCCCTCCAGATCTGGGGGAGCGCTTCGCTGGCGGCGCAGCTCATCGAGGCCGACCTCGTCGACGAGTACGTCCTTTTGCTGGAGCCCGTGCTGCTCGGTGGAGGCAAGCGGGTGTTCCCGGACGGCGGCGTCAGCCGGCCACTGGAGCTGGTGTCGTCCAGCGTCGCTGCGACCGGCGTGCTGATCTGCACCTACCGCCCCAAGCGCTGAGCCCGGCCCGCAATGCCCTGGAGGTCCGCTCCGGGTCAGGAACGACGCCAGAGCAGGGCGGCGTTGCCGAGCAGCAGGAGCAAGGCGACACCCGCCAGGGCGATCGCTCCCCACTTCGGGTGCAGGACCCGCGCGACAGCGGCCGCGCGGACGGCGGGCGCGAAGGAGTAGGTGAACGTCGTCGACCCCGTGCCCACCAGGTCGGCCCCCAGGTAGGGGCTGTACGACGAGGCCCTCGCCCCCGCGGCCGCCACCTGCACGAGCAGGTCCAGTGCCGACCGGCGCTCGGCGAGGGCCGGACCAGCGGCGGCCCAGGCCTTCCAGGAGGCAAAGCCACCGGGCGGGGCGAGGGCCTGCGGGTTGAGGGCGTTGACCGCCGTCAGGTCAAGAGCGAGCACCCCGGGGCCGGCTACCCGGACGGTGAAGGACACGTCCGTCGCGCCGCCGACACCACCGAGAGTGCCGGCGAACCTCGCGCCGTCGGGGGTGGCAGTCGTAGCGGGACCAGAGACCACGCCGGTGGTGCCTGACACGTGCAGCGCTCCCGTCACCCGCAAGGGGACGGCCTGCGCGCCCGCGACCGAGGCGGGCCCGGTCACACGGATCTGCTTCGGCAGCAGGTCGTCGGTGCTCGGCAGGCGCGTGGCCGACGGCGCGCGGGCCACGGCCAGGGCCCGGTCCAGGGGGCCCGCGACCTCGGTGGCGCCGGCGTCGGCGGCGGTCGGCAGGTCCGCCGGTTGGCTGGTGACGTTGCTGAGGGTCATTGTCACCGTCCCCGCCGACGGGATGCGGCCACCGTCGAGGACCGCCGTACCAGCCTGGCCGGTGAAGGTGACCGTCACCGAGAGGGGTAGGTGCTGGGCCTCGATCAGCGGGTCGAGCGTGAGGCGGGCAGCGAGGTCACGCCGACCGGGGGAGAAGCCCTGCCAGACCACGGCCCCACGGCGCGTCACCGGCGGGGGCTCCTGCGACAGGCTCACCGCTGACCGGGCGGGGCCGCGCTCGCGCACGGCGTAGTCTCCCTGGCCGGTCAGTGCGAGCCGCTGGTCGGCGGTGACGTTCCGCACACCCCCGTCGCCGCCGAGGCCGACCCGCACGGTCTCGTCGTTGACCACCGGGCCAGGAACGTCCGATGTCAGGAGCCGGTCCGGTCGACCGCCGACGGCGGTGATGAGGCTGGCCTGCTGGACCCGTGCGGCCTCAGGCGTCGGCAGCTCGATGGTGCCGCCGGAAGCGGGGACGGCGAGCGCACCCACGAGGAGGGGTACCGCGACCGTGAGCACGCGTCGAGGCTACGGCCAGGGGTAGGGCATGCTGACCGGCGCACATCGTTGTGCGCTCGACCCCAGCGAACACCTGAGCCGCAAGGAGCCTGAACCGTGGACCTCGACGCCATCCGTGCTGACCTCGAGCAGATCGTGCGTGAGAGTGACGCCACCATCGCCGTGGCCGAAGCCGACGAGGCGGAGGAGGCTGAGTCGCCCCTGGACCCCGACCACAACCCGGAAGACATCGCGAGCGAGACCAGCGAGGCCGATCGCGAGGAGGCGCTCGTGGAGATGGCGGTCGTCCGTAAGAGCGACGCGGAGGCAGCGCTCAATCGTCTCGACAACGGTGTCTACGGCGTGTGCATCGACTGCGGCGAGAAGATCACCGAGGCCCGCCTCGAGTACCGCCCCGAGGCAGCCCGTTGCCTTGCCTGCCAGGAGAAGTTCGAGGACGCCGAGGGCTGACCCGCCGCTTCAGGCCGGCTTGGCCGCGCTCGCGACGAGGTGGTGGCCGACCGTCTCACCGGCGCGGTCCTCGGAAAGGCGCAGCTCGGTCCGCACCAGGCTCCGCACCGAGTCTCCTGCTGCGAGTGCGTGCTCGACGGATGCGGGCGTGAGCACGGACCGGGGTCTCACCCAGTCCACCACCAGGCCCGCGTCGGTCAGCAGCGCTCGAAGCTCCTCCGGCCAGAAGCAGCGGCTGATCGTGCCGTCCTCGGCAGGCACGAGCACGACGTCGGCAGACGGTACGTCGGCGAGTTCGGCCCATCGACCCAGGTCCGCCAGCCGGGCCAGGCCGGTCAGGAGCGAGTCGACCACGAGCAGCAGCCGCCCCCCTGGGCGCAGGACCCGCGCCAGGTCCCGTACGGCCTCCTCGGTGGCCAGCGCGGTCGACAGAACGCCGGACTCGGCGACGACCGCGTCGACCGACGACTCCTGCAACCAGGTCAGCGAGCGTGGGTCGGCGTTCACGGTCAGCGCCCCGTCAAGGGGTGCACGGTCGACCCGGATGACGTGGTGCCCGGCATCGCGCAGCTGGCGGGCGCGTCGGTCGTCGTTCCCGGAGAGCTCGAGGACCCGGATCGGCTCCTTCGGCAGCCAGGCAGCGAGCTGAGTGGAGGCCACCAGCTCGTAGAACGGCCAGTACTCCGAGTCCGGAGCCGGCACCGGAGAAGGAGCCGGCATGGCCGAGTCTGGTTCGCACATGGCGCGGCTCCTACCCTTTTCCAGGTGAGTGTCACTTTTGTCGAGATTGCCGAGGTGGAGACCCGCGTCGGTCTGGCGCGGGTGCACCTGCACCGCGAGGGACGGCCGCTGCTCGTCCTGGGTCACGGTGCGGGGGGCGGGACCGACGCCCCCGACCTGCAAGCGGCCGCCTCGGCCGCCGTGAGCCTTGGCTGGAGCGTTGCCCTCGTGGAGCAGCCCTGGCGGGTCCGCGGTGGCCGGGTCGCTGAGAGCCCCAAGCGCCTGGATCTTGCGTGGCTCGACGTCCTCGCGACGATGGACGGCACGCCGCTGGTCATCGGAGGGCGCAGCGCAGGAGCCCGGGTGGCCTGCCGGACCGCGGCGCAGGCCGGCGCTGACGCGGTCCTGTGCCTCGCCTTCCCGCTGCACCCACCAGGGCGTCCGGAGCGGTCACGGCTGCCGGAGCTGGAGGGGGTCGCCGTACCGGTGCTGGTGGTGCAGGGGAGCAGGGATCCCTTCGGGATCCCGCCGGGAGCGCACGTCATCGACGGTGCTGACCACTCCCTGAACAAGCCGGGCGTCGAGGCCGCGGTACGGGTGTTGCTCTCGGGACTGACTCAGACGCTGACGTAGACCTCGGTGGCCACGATCCGGTCGAGCCGGACGGTGACACCCTCGACGTCGAGCTCCACGACGCCGTCGTCGAGGCGGCTGACGGTGACCTGCTGGCCAGGCAGCAGCCTCCCGACCTCCAGCTCGCGCATGTGGTCGAGCTGGGTCTGCAGGTGCTCGTCGATGCGGCGGACCACGCACGCCGTGCCGGCAGGGACGCTGGCGAGGGTTTGCAGCGGACCCGGGTCGACGAGGTTGGCCGAGCCGGGGATCGGGTTGCCGTGCGGGCAGGCGCCGGGATCACCGAGCAGTGCCACAAGGTGCATCTCGAGGTTGTCGCTGATGGCGTGCTCCAAGCGGCAGGCCTCCTCGTGCACCTGGCTCCACGGGACCTTCAGGACGTCGACGAGCAAGAGCTCGGCGAGCCGGTGGCGGCGCAGCATCGCGGTGGCGTAGGCCCGGCCGGTATCACTCAGGTGCAGCACCCGGTCGCCGTCGAGCGTGAGGTAGCCCTCCCGCTCGAGGCGCTTTACGGTCTCGCTGACAGCCGGTGCGCTGACCCCGAGCCGCTCGACCAGGCGGGCGCGCATGGGCGGGATGCCGGACTCCTCCAGCTCGAGGATCGTCTCGAGGTACTGCTCGACCGCGGGGTGGTGGCCGGCAGACGGGCCCATGCTGTGGGAGTCGATGTGCGTCGCCTTGTGGGAGACCGCACTGCGCTCCGTGTGCATGGCTCCAGGCATGGGCTCAAGCGTACGTGCCCGGGGCCGGAATGCCGCGGTCCCGCGGAGGCGTTGACGTGGCCAGGCGGCCCTTGACACGGCCGGCAGGACGACGGAGAAAGATGAGGACCTGGCGATGAGCTCGAGCGGCTGCCTGAAGCGGCCCGCGGTCGACCCGCGGTCCCTGAGGCCCTGGCCCGCTGCGGCGGGAGTGCCCTCGCTTCTCCCCTTCGAGCCGCTGGCCGTAGAGTCGGCGCCTCAGATGGAGGTGATCACGGTCAGCAGCAACGAAGAGACGAGCGAGGCGCGCACAGCGCGGTTCGAGCGCGACGCCCTGCCCTTCCTCGACCAGCTGTACTCGGCGGCGTTGCGGATGACCCGCAACCCTGCCGACGCGGAGGACCTGGTCCAGGAGACGTTCGTCAAGGCCTTCGCGGCCTTCCACCAGTTCGAGGAAGGCACCAACCTCAAGGCATGGCTGTACCGCATCCTGACCAACACCTTCATCAACAGCTACCGCAAGAAGCAGCGCCAACCTCTGCAGTCGCCGACGGAGCAGATCGAGGACTGGCAGCTCGCTGCCGCGGAGGCCCATACGTCGACCGGCCTGCGGAGCGCCGAGATGGAGGCGCTCGACCACCTACCCGACTCCGATGTCAAGGACGCGCTCCAGAAGCTGCCCGAGGACTTCCGCATGGCGGTGTACCTGGCCGACGTCGAGGGGTTCTCCTACAAGGAGATCGCCGAAATCATGGGCACACCCATCGGCACGGTGATGTCGCGCCTGCACCGCGGTCGCCGAGGTCTGAGGACCATGCTCGCCGACTACGCCGTCGACCGCGGACTGGTCAAGGCGTCGTCGGACGGAGGCGCGTCATGAGCTGCGGCGACCCGCACGAAACCGACTGCAGCGAGGTCCTCGAGAAGGTCTACCTCTACCTCGACGGCGAGGACGGCGACGAGGACCACGGCCACATCCGGATCCACCTCGACGAGTGCGCGCCCTGCTTGCGGCAGTACGGACTCGAGCAGGCCGTGAAAGCTCTCGTGGCCCGCTCGTGCGCGGAGCATGCCCCGAGTGACCTGCGCGAACGGGTGCTGCTGCGGATCCAGCAGGTGCGGATCGAGATCGACCAGGTGGAGTTCCGCGCGGAGTGATCGGCGTTTCATGAGGGCCGCCCAGTTCGAGGGGCCGGGAGTGCGTCCGTGACCCGCCGTACCGTGTTCTTCGGGCTCGTCGACCTGCCTGTCGACCCGATCCTGCTGCTGCTCGTGGCGGCGCTGACGCTGACCGAGCGCGGAGCGACGCTCAAGGGTGACCGCTTCCAGGCGGTCGACGGGGTCGTGACGCGCGTGCGGGACGGGAGCGCCCTGAGTCAAGTCGGAGACCGGATCGCCATTGCGCTACTGGTAGGCGTGTTCGTCTGGCTGGTGCCTGTCCTGGCCCGTCGCTCCCGGCGCGCGCACCGGGGGGAGCCGACGGCGCCTGGTCTGGTGGTGCGGCCGTGGCACCGGGACTGGCTGGTCTGGCTGGGGCTGTTCATGGCGCTGCTGCCAGCTGTCAACAACCAGGGCCCGACGCATCAGGTGTCCAAGCCCGGCGAGGCGCTCATCAGCGTCGCCGACGTGAGCTGGCTGGTGCTCAGTGCTCAGGCCCTGCTCGAGGCGGCTGTCACCTTCGTCGTCGTCGTACTCGTCCTCGGAGGGTTGCGGGCGGCGTACCGGGCGCTGGGCGACCCGGTTACGCACCGGAAGGTGACCGCTCCGGACTAACCTGCAGTCATGACGTGGCTGGTGACGGGCGGGGCGGGGTACATCGGGGCGCACGTGGTGCGGGCGATGGTGGACGACGGTCAGCAGGTGGTCGTCCTCGACGACCTGTCGACGGGTACGTCGGACCGGGTCGACCCGCGGGCCCGGTTCGTGCGGGGCTCCCTGCTCGATCCGGCTGCCCTGGCCGATGCGATGGCCGGCGTCACCGGCGTCGTCCACATCGCTGCCAAGAAGCAGGTCGGCGAGTCCGTGGCGGAGCCGCTGCACTACTACCGGCAGAACCTCGACGGCCTGCTGACCTTGCTGGAAGCCTGCCGCGACGGGGGCGTCGACCGGTTCGTCTTCTCCTCCAGCGCCGCTACCTATGGCACGCCGGACGTCGAGCTCGTCACCGAGGACACCGTGACGCTCCCGGTGAGCCCCTACGGCGAGACCAAGCTGGTAGGCGAATGGCTGCTGCGCGACTGCGCGGTCGCCTTCGGGCTGCGGGTCATGCTGATGCGCTACTTCAACGTGGCAGGGACGGTCACCCCCCAGCTCGGCGATCCGGGCATCTTCAACCTGATCCCACTGGTGTTCCAGGCGCTTGCCAAGGGGGAGCGGCCGCGGGTCAACGGCGACGACTACCCCACTCCCGATGGCACCTGCGTCCGCGACTACGTGCACGTCGCCGACATCGCCGACGCGCACCTTGCGGCCGCTCACGCTCTCGACCGCGGGGCCGAAGGCGCCACGTACAACATCGGTCGTGGCATGGGAAGCAGCGTCCTCGAGGTGCTCGCAGTCATCGGTGAGGTGACCGGTCTCGACGTCAGCCACGATGTGGTCGGCCGACGGGTCGGCGACCCGGCGCGCGTCGTCGCCTCCGTGGACCGGATCGCCGCGGGACTGGGTTTCCATGCCCGCTACGACCTCCAGCAGATGGTCCAGAGCGCCTGGGCCGGGTGGCAGCTCACACACCCGTGAAGGTCCTGGTCACGGGGGCCGCCGGGTTCATCGGCAGCCACCTCACGGACCGACTGGTCGCCGACGGGCACACCGTCACGGGCCTTGACGACCTCTCGACCGGGACGCTCGCCAACCTCGCGGATGCCCGACGCTCCAAGGCTTTCGGCTTCCACAGATTTGACCTGACCTCGCCCGACCTGCCCGCCCTGGTCGCCCGCGACCCCCCCGACGTGGTGTGTCACCTCGCCGCGCAGATGGATGTCCGCAAGTCCGTGGCGGACCCGCTGCACGACACCCGCACCAACGTCCTGGGCACCGTCAACCTGCTCGAGGCCTGCGTTCGAGCCGGCGTACCCCGCGTCGTCTTCGCCTCCAGTGGCGGCACCGTGTACGGCGAACCCCCGTCCCTTCCGGTCTCCGAGCGGGCCGCGCTGCACCCGGCTTCGCCCTACGGCGCGGCGAAGGTGGCGGGGGAGACCTACCTTGCCGCCTACCAGCGGCTGCACGGACTGGCGGGCGTCTGCCTGCGGCTCGGGAACGTCTACGGGCCGCGGCAGGACCCGCATGGCGAGGCCGGCGTCGTGACGATCTTTGCCAGGGCGCTGCTCGCGGGGCGGCCCACGACGGTCTTCGGGGACGGGACCAGCAGCCGCGACTACGTGCACGTCGCCGACGTGGTCGACGCCTTCGTCCGTTGCCTCGGAGGCAAGGGCGACGGCCGCCGGCTCAACATCGGCACCGGGGTCTCGACGACGGTCCGCTCGCTGCACACCCTGGTCGCGGCCGCAGTCGGGGTGGCCGACGCTCCGTCCTACGCCCCGGTACGCGGCGGGGAGCTGGAGGCGATCGCCTTGGACATCGGCGCAGCTAGGCGAGCTCTGGGCTGGGAGCCGGTGGCGGACCTGGTCGAGGGGATCGCCCAGACGGTCACCTGGTGCCGTAGCCAGTAGCGTCCCTTCTGTCTGGCATCCCAGACCCCTCGGAGGTGCACGGTGGCGTTGGTGCCCGCGGCAGCGCAGGCTCTCGAGGTCCTGCGCTACCTCGCACGTCAGCCGGGGCCGGTGTCGGCGGCCGCCATCAGCCGTGACGTCCCGCTGCCGCGTTCCACGACCTACCACCTGCTCGACACCCTCGAGGGACAGGGCTTCGTGGTGCACCTGCCGGACGAGCGTCGGTATGGACTGGGTGTGAGTGCCTACGAGCTCGGCTCCGGCTACAACCGGCAGGTGCCGATCCAGCGCCTGGCCCGCACGCCGTTGTCCGCCCTCGTCGAGCGGACCGGCCACAACGCGCACCTCGCGGTGATGCATGGCCGCGAGGTCATCTACGTCATCGAGGAACGCGCAGCAGGACGGCCGTCGCTCGTCAGCGATGTCGGCGTGCGCCTGCCGGCCCACCTGACCGCGAGCGGCCGGGCGATGCTTGCCCTGCTTTCGCCGGCGCAGGTGCGAGCCCTGTTTCCGGACCCCTCTGCTTTCGTGGTCCGCAACGACGCCGTGCCGATGACCATCTCGGCGTTGCGTCAGCTGCTCGCTCGCGCGCGTCGCCTCGGGATCGCGGAGGAGGACGGGGACATCACCGCCGGCTATGCCTCCGTGGCGGTCGCGGTACCGGACCATGCAGGGCATCCGGTCGCCGCGGTAGCGGTCACCTTTCCGGCCGTTGAGCTCGATCTCGTCGGTCGGGAGGTCGTTTCTGCGAGCGTCTCCCGGACGGCGGCTGAGATCGCCCGTCGGCTTGGCGCCCGATCTTCCTACGGGCGCCGCTCGCGGGCCGGCCAGAATGTCTGAGATCCCAGACAACTCCCCAGTCCGGACTCTGGCGTCGTGACCACCGAAGGCCGTTGGATGAGGACATGACCACCACGCGCACTGTCACCGTTGGCGTCGGTCCCGTCTCACCGGAGGACGTCGTCGCCGTCGCGCGGTACGGGGCCGCCACGACCCTGAGTCAGGAGGCGCTTGCGGCGATGGCGCGGGCCCGCGACGTCGTCGAGGACCTCGCTGCGGCACCCACGCCGGCGTACGGGATCTCGACGGGGTTCGGGGCGCTCGCCACCAGGCAGATCCCTCCGGAGCTCCGGGCGCAGCTGCAGCGCTCCCTGGTCCGCTCGCACGCCGCGGGCTCCGGGCCGGAGGTCGAACGCGAGGTGGTGCGGGCGCTCATGCTGCTGCGGCTGTCGACGCTGGCCACCGGGCACACCGGCATCCGGCCCCAGACCGCGCAGCTGATCGCGGACCTGCTAAGCCATGGGATCACACCGGTGGTGCACGAGTACGGCTCGCTCGGCTGCTCCGGGGATCTCGCGCCGTTGAGCCACTGCGCGCTGGCCTACATGGGGGAGGGCACCGTCCGCGATGCCACCGGAACCCTCATGCCGGCTGCCGAAGCCCTCGCGAACGCTGGTCTGAGCCCGGTCTCCCTCCAAGCCAAGGAAGGGCTGGCCCTGATCAACGGCACAGACGGCATGCTCGGCATGCTGCTGCTGGCGCTGACCGACCTCACCACCTTGCTGCGTACGGCCGACATCGCCGCCGCCATGTCCGTCGAGGGGCTGCTCGGCACGGACCGCGTCTTCGCCCCTGAGCTGCAGGCGATCCGGCCGCACCCCGGTCAAGCCCTGTCCGCGGCGAACCTCATGGCGATCCTGGCCGGCTCGGGGGTGATGGAGTCGCACCGCGGTCCCGACTGCAACCGGGTGCAGGACGCCTACTCGCTGCGCTGCTCGCCGCAGGTGCACGGCGCGGCGCGCGACACCCTCGAGCACTGCGCCACCGTCGCGGCCCGCGAGCTCGCCTCGGCCGTCGACAACCCGGTCGTCCTCGACGACGGCCGGGTCGAGTCCAACGGGAACTTCCACGGCGCCCCGGTCGCCTACGTGCTCGACTTTGCCGCGATCGTCGCCGCCGACGTCGCCTCGATCTCCGAGCGGCGCACCGACCGCTTCCTCGACAAGGCCCGCAACAACGGGCTGCCGCCCTTCCTCGCGCACGACCCTGGGGTCGACTCAGGTCACATGATCGCGCAGTACACCCAGGCCGCGATCGTGTCCGAGATGAAGCGCCTGGCCGCCCCGGCCAGCGTCGACTCGATCCCCTCCAGTGCGATGCAGGAGGACCACGTGTCCATGGGCTGGTCAGCCGCACGCAAGCTGCGCCGCTCGGTCGACGGCCTCACCCGGGTGCTCGCCATCGAGGTCCTCACCGCCGCCCGCGCTCTGGACTTCCGCCGACCGCTCGAGCCCTCCCGAGCCACCGGAGCCGTCGTCGCCCTGCTCCGCGGCGCCGGCATCGAGGGTCCCGGTCCTGACCGTCACCTGTCGCCGGAGATCGAGACCGCCGTCGAGCTGGTCCGCACCGGAGCAGTCCTGCATGCCGTCGAAGCCGTGATCGGAGACCTGTCATGAACGAGTCCAACCCGCGTCTGCCCATCCACGCGGCCCACGGCACCGCGCTCACTGCTCTTTCGTGGCAGACCGAGGCGCCGCTGCGGATGCTGATGAACAACCTCGACCCGGAGAACGCCGAGCGTCCCGAGGACCTCGTCGTCTACGGCGGCACGGGCAAGGCCGCCCGTAACTGGGAGTCCTACGACGCCCTCGTCAGGACCCTCACGACGCTGAAGGACGACGAGACGATGCTCGTCCAGTCCGGCAAGCCGGTCGGCGTGATGCGCACCCACGAGTGGGCCCCGCGGGTGCTGATCGCCAACTCCAACCTGGTGGGGGACTGGGCCAACTGGGAGGAGTTCCGTCGCCTGGAGGACCTCGGCCTGACGATGTACGGCCAGATGACCGCCGGCTCCTGGATCTACATCGGCACGCAGGGCATCCTGCAGGGCACCTTCGAGACCTTCGCTGCCGTCGCCGACAAGCTGGCCGCCTCGGGTCGCTACCCCCACAGCGACGGCACCCTCGCGGGCACCATCACCCTCACCGCCGGGCTCGGCGGGATGGGTGGTGCTCAGCCCCTCGCCATCACCATGAATGACGGGGTCGCGATCTGCGTCGACGTCGACCAGGCCCGGATCACCCGGCGGATCGAGCACCGCTACCTCGACGTGCAGGCCGACGACTTCGACGACGCCATCGCCCGCGCCTTCGCGGCCCGCGACGCGAAGCAGCCCCTGTCCATCGGGTTGCTCGGTAACGCCGCCGACGTCTTCCCGCGGCTGCTCGAGGCGGGGGTGCCGATCGACATCGTCACTGACCAGACCTCCGCCCACGACCCGCTGTCCTACCTGCCGCTCGGGGTTGACGTCGCCGACTGGCACGATGCCGCGGCCAAGGATCCAGGTGGATTCACCAAGGACGCGCAAGCCTCGATGGCTGCGCACGTCCGGGCCATGGTCGGCTTCCAGGACGCTGGCGCCGAGGTCTTCGACTACGGCAACTCGATCCGCGACGAGGCCCGAAAGGGCGGCTACGACAGGGCTTTCGCCTTCCCCGGGTTCGTACCCGCCTACATCCGGCCGCTGTTCTGCGAAGGACGCGGCCCGTTCCGCTGGGCCGCGCTGTCAGGTGACCCCGCCGACATCGCCGCGACGGACAAGGCCATCCTCGAGCTGTTCCCGGACAACGCGCGTCTTCACAAGTGGATCACGATGGCCGCCGAGCGGGTCGCCTTCCAGGGACTGCCTGCCCGGATCTGCTGGCTCGGGTACGGCGAGCGGCACCTCGCGGGGCTGAAGTTCAACGAGATGGTCGCCTCGGGCGAGCTGAAGGCGCCGATCGTCATCGGGCGGGACCATCTCGACTGCGGGTCGGTCGCCTCGCCGTACCGGGAGACGGAGTCGATGCTCGACGGTTCCGACGCGATCGCCGACTGGGCGCTGCTCAACGCCCTCGTCAACACCGCCTCCGGGGCGACCTGGGTGTCCATCCACCACGGTGGCGGCGTCGGCATGGGCCGGTCCATCCATGCCGGCCAGGTCTGCGTCGCAGACGGCACCGAGTTGGCGGCGCAGAAGATCGAGCGGGTCCTGACCAACGACCCGGGGATGGGCGTGATCCGGCACGTCGATGCCGGGTACGACCTGGCTGCCGAGGTCGCCGAAGAGCGCGGCGTCCGCATCCCCATGCACGAGAGCTGAGTCGTGCACTTCGAGCAGATGTGGCACGACCTGCGCGAGGTCGGTCGCCTCGCGGCCACCGGTGGCTACTTCCGGCAGCCCCTTACCGCTGCCGAGCGGGAGTGCGCCGCGTGGTTCCGCTCCGAGGCGACCGCGCGCGAGCTGCGGCTCGAGCAGGACGGCTACGGCAACACGGTCGCCTGGTGGGGGACCGGCCACGAGGCGGTGCTCACTGGGTCGCACCTCGACTCCGTGCTGGACGGGGGAGCCTTCGACGGCCCGCTCGGGATCGTGTCGGCTTTCGCCGCCGTGGATCTGCTGCGGGACAGGGGTTTTGAGCCCAAGGGACGGATCGGGATCGTCGCGTTCGTGGAGGAGGAAGGCTCACGCTTCGGCCTGGCCTGCCTCGGCTCCAGCCTGGCGGTCGGTGCGGTGACGCCCGCTCAAGCCGAGGTCTTGAAGGACCGCGGTGGCGTGTCGCTGGGGGACGCCTGGAGTGCCTGCGGCCTCGACCCGTCGCAGGGGTCGACGTTGCTCGACGGGGTCACCTGCTTCGTCGAGCTGCACGTCGAGCAGGGCCGCGACCTGGTCGACCGCGGTGAGGCGGTGGCGGTTGCAAGCGAGATCTGGCCGCACGGTCGGTACCGCTTCGAGTTTCGGGGCGAGGCCAACCACGCCGGGGCGACCAGGATGCAGGATCGCCACGACCCGATGCTGACCTATGCCGTGACGGCGCTGGCCGCCAGCGAACAGGCCGCGGTCACCGAGCAGCGGGCGACGTTCGGGCGGTTGACCGTCGAGCCCAACGGCACCAACGCCGTGCCGTCGAAGGTGACCGCCTGGCTCGACGCCCGCGCCGACGGCGACGCGGCGCTGGCGGACCTCGTCGCTGCCATCAGCGCCAGGGCAACCGCGCGGGCCCTGCAGGACGGGACGACGGTGTGCGTGACGCCGGAGTCGGTCTCCGCGGCGGTGGCGTTCCCCGCCGAGTTCGCCCGACAGATAGCCGCCCCGCGTGGGTGGCCGGTCATCGCGACCCAGGCCGGCCATGACGCGGGGGTTCTCGCCAAGGCCGGCATCCCGACGGCAATGCTCTTCGTCCGCAACCCCACCGGTGTCTCGCACTCACCGGCGGAGCACGCCGAGACTGTGGACTGCCTCGCCGGCGTCGTGGCCCTCGCCGACACCCTCGAGGCGCTTGCCCGATGAACGGGGACGCCACGACGTACCTGCTCGAGAGGGCACTGCTGCCGACCGGGGTGGCCGACGACGTCGCGGTCACCGTCGAGGGCGGCCGCTTCACGGCCGTCGTGCCAACCTCGACCGGGGTGGGTTCGAGGCTTCCTGGCCTGACGATCCCCGGGCTGGCTAACTGCCATAGCCACGCGTTCCACCGGGCACTGCGTGGTCGCACCCAGCGGGGGCCCGGCACCTTCTGGTCCTGGCGGGACCAGATGTACGCCGTCGCGGACCGGCTTGACCCGGACTCGTACTACGCGCTCGCGTTGGCGACGTTCCGCGAGATGGTCGTCTCGGGCATCACCAGCGTTGGCGAGTTCCATTACCTGCACCATGGGCCGGAGGGGAAGCCCTACGACGACCCGAACGCCATGGGCAAGGCGCTGCTGGAGGCCGCGAGGCAGGCCGGCCTGAGGATCACGCTGTTGGATGCGTGCTACCTGACGGCGGGCATCGGCAAGGCGCCGGAGGGGGTTCAACGCCGGTTCTCCGACGGCGACGCGGAACGGTGGGCGACCCGGCTGGCCGCTCTGGCGGAGAGGGACGGCGTCACGGTTGGCCAGGCCTTCCATTCGGTCAGGGCGGTTCCCCGCGACCAGCTGGTCTGCGACCCCTCGAGACCCTTGCACGTGCACCTGTCCGAGCAGCGGGCCGAGAACGAGCAGTGCCAGGCGGCGTACGGGCGCAGCCCCACGCAGGTCCTCGACGAGGCCGGGCTGCTCGGGACGCGTACGACCGTCGTGCACGCCACCCACCTCACCGACGGTGACGTCGCGCTGCTCGGCTCGCACGGTGTCTACGTCGACTTCTGCCCGACGACCGAGCGGGACTTGGGCGACGGCATCGGACCGGGCCGACGGCTGCACGAGGCCGGCGCCCGGCTGACCGTGGGCAGTGACAGCCACGCCGTCATCGACCTGTTCGAGGAGATGCGCGCCCTCGAGCTCGACGAGCGTCTCGCGACCGAACGGCGCGGCCACTGGACCTCGGCGCAGCTCCTCAGGGCCGGGACCGCGACCGGGCACGAGAGCCTGGGCTGGTCCGACGTCGGCCTGATCGAGGTGGGTCAGCGGGCTGACCTCGTCACGCTCGACACCCACAGCCCCCGCACGGCGGGGACGGGTGCCGGGGCCGAGACGGCCGTGTTCAGCGCGAGTGCCGAGGACGTCGTACAGGTGATGGTCGACGGTCGGGTCGTCGCCCGCCGCGAGGACCGAGCCGAGATCGGGCGCGCCCTGGACCGGGCCATCTCGGCGGTGTGGGCATGACCAGCACCGTGCTGACGAACATCGGCGAGCTGGTTGTCGAGGCCGGCAGGTTCATGCTGCACGGCGCAGCCCTCGTCATCGAAGGCGACAGGGTGGCCTGGGTCGGACCGGCGAGGCAGGCTCCGCAGGCGGACCGGGTCGTGGACGTCACGGGCCGAGCGGTGCTCCCTGGGTTCGTCGACAGCCACTCGCACCTGGTGTTCGCCGGCGACAGGGCCGCTGAGTTCGAGGCCCGCATGACGGGAATGCCCTACGGCACAGGGGGAATCCGGAGCACGGTCGCAGCGACCCGAGCGGCGAGCGACGACGATCTGCGGCGGAACGTCTCTCGGCTGGTACGGGAGATGAGGAGCCAGGGCACGACCACCGTGGAGATCAAGAGCGGCTACGGCTTGACGGTGGACGACGAGGCCCGGAGCCTGCGGATCGCCCGCGAGTTCACACCCGAGACGACCTTCCTCGGCGCCCACGTCGCGCCCCCGGGTTCAGAGCCGGAGGAGTACGTCGAGCTCGTCACCGGAGCCATGCTGACCGCGGCGGCGCCCCATGCCACGTGGATCGACGCCTTCTGCGAGCGCGGCGCCTTCGACGTGGACCAGGCGCGCACGGTCCTGCTGGCCGGCCGGGCAAAGGGTCTGCGGGGGAGGCTGCACGCCAGCCAGTTCACGCGGGGGCCCGGGGTGCGGCTCGCCTGCGAGCTCGGGCTGGTCGCCGTCGACCACTGCACCTTCTTGTCGGACGCCGATGTCGACGCCCTCGCCCAGTCCGGGACGGTGGCGACGCTGCTGCCAGGTGTTGAGTTCTCTACCCGGCAGCCCTGGCCGGACGCGCGTTTTCTGCTCGACGCGGGCGTGACCGTGGCGCTGGCCAGTGACTGCAACCCCGGGTCCTGCTACACCAGCTCGCTGGCGTTCTGCCTGGCGCTGGCGGTGCGCGACATGGGCATGACTCCGGCGGAGGCGCTGTGGGCGACGACCACCGGTGGGGCAAGGGCCCTGGGGCGCACGGACGTCGGGACACTCGAGGTCGGGTCCCGCGCGGACCTGCAGGTGCTGGCGGCGCCGTCCTACGTGCACCTGGCGTACCGTCCCGGCGTACCGCTGGTGGACCAGACCTGGATCAACGGGGACTGTGTCTTCAGTCGGGGCTGAGTACGGCAGCAAGGTTGTGAGCCCCTTCCCGACCGTGCGACAGAGTGGGCTGCGACTGAGATCCGGCTCGCCCTGGCCGTCGGGACCCAATACTTCGTTCAGCAGATCAGTGGGTCCGACTGGCACGACCTAGCGCGGGGCCTCGCGGTCGACGGTGATGCGCTGGTCGCAAGGATGAATGAGCTGGCAGAGCAGATCCCGAAGGCCCTCGACGAGATCACAGCCTGCCCGGAAATCACCGCTTTGAACAGTGCCCGCCCCGCGCGGTTCACGACCGAACTGGCCCGACATCTCGGGCTCTGCCGTAACGCCCTGGTCGGTCGACCAGTGCCCGAGCGGCGTCGGGGCTAGACATGAGTGATCACCCGTCTCGGCCAGGAGTCGGCCGAGGAACTCAGCTGAGCCCAAGACGTCCGGTGCGTGTGCACGAAGACACGCGGGCGGCTTTTTGGGGTGTGACTGTCGGGTTCTCCCCGCGCAGCGCTGAACCGATCCAGTTGTTCCGCCAGTCAGTCACCAGACGAGCCTATGGCCGGCTCCGCGTCGCGGCAGATCCGGTTCAGCAAGTTCGGTCGTGTTGACGAACTGCTCGGGATCGAGAGGTGTTGTCAGCTCTCTACAAGCAGAACGAGGGTGTCCGGGTGGACGCCGTCGAACTTCATCGCGTCAGCGCCCGCCGGGCTCTCCAGGATTGCCTGGAACGCAGCCATGTCCCGGATGTTCATGCTCAAGCCGACCTGCTTGGGATTTTGTGGGTCGACATAGGTGGCGATGTCGGTTGCCACGTCACCGAAGATCTCTGCGCGCTTGGGCGACGACAGCCAATGGGCGACATCGTCGACTTCGTGAGTGGCGATCACTCTTGGCATGGTCTGGTCCCCGCTTCCGAGTCGGTGGGCACGAACTACGGCGGACGCTACTCTCAATTTGCTTGTCGGCGTCAAGAACGAGCTTGCCGCTGACGACGAGCTTCCGCATATGAAGCCATGAGCGGGCACGTCCTTCGCCCTGCGCTTGCTGCATGAGACCGGCTCGGACTTGTCAGATTCGACTGGCCAGACTCGAGCCTGCACGCGATCAGGTTGCCGTCGGGTGGATCCCGGACGCGATGCTCTCTTACCAACCTGATCGCTCGGCGTAAGTTCCCGTCACCCTTGGTAGTAGCTGTGTCAGGCCGGGCCAACAGAATGGCTCCGGGGGAGTGGTGGAGACGATCATGAAGCGTACGCACCAACTGCCCCGAAAGGATCGTGGATGGAAGAACGCCTTTGCCTCAGAAGTTGATGATGACTAACGGCAGGGATGAAGATGTTGGTGTTCTCCCGCCCGGTCTGACTCTGCGTATAAGACGACGTCGGACAGTCGACGCTTCAGGCAGCGCATCGCCTCAAGCGGTTTCTTGCCCTCGGCGCGCCTGCGCAGGTAGTAGTCCTGTCCCGGTCCTGGGAACCGGATCTGGACGAGCACGGCGACGTGGAGGGCGTAGTTGAGCCGCCGGTTCCCGCCGAGCTCGGCGACGTCCTGTGCGTGCTGCACATCGTGCAACCGGTTGACCGCAGCGATGCGCTGTTCGACGAGCTGCTGGCGTCGGTCGCTGAGCATCTTCCGCACCGCGACCTGGTCCTCGGGCAGCACGATCTGCAGGTCGTGTCCGCGTAGGCCAGCGACCGCAAGGGCGTACGCGTCGGACTCGCCAATCTTGCGGCCGCTGCCGCCGCCGAGGGCCCGGACCCGAGCGGACAGGAACGCCGGGACGTCTAGGACGCGCTCGTGTTCCATCGCCAGCCGCTGGGCCAGGCTCAGCCCGCGCTGCCGAGCCAGGACCTTCTCGTTCCGGTCGAGCACGACCGCGGTGTTGCTCCGCTTATGCGGATCGATCCCGACCATTCCTGCCACCATCACGGACCGCCAACGTCGTTCGGACGGGAGGAGGGCAGCGCTACTTCAGGCGAAGCAAACCCTCTCTGCGTCAGTGAGCCACACCAGACCAGCAGTGGGCAGCCGCTTACGGAGCATCCCCACCGACACCTGACCGTCAGCCTGGCCGGGCCTTGGGCTGCTGTCATTCAACAAGTAGCCGGTTCCCGCGCTCGGGAGCATCACCTACCCGTCGTCGCGCAGGCGGTCGCTTCCGTTGAGGAGCGCCCCGCATAGTGCCTGCGGCGTGCTGATTATCTGGTCCGCACCGGCTGCCTCCAACTCGCCCGGTTCCCCCTAGCCCCAGGTGACGCCGATGCTCGGCATGCCGACTGCGCGAGCACCGGCAATGTCCTGCGACCGGTCACCGACCACCAGGGCATCGGCAGGTTCGACGGTCAGTTCCGTCAGGGCGAACCTGATGATGTCTGCCTTTGTGCGCCTGCTGCCGCCGGGCGTCGTCCCGGCGACACGGTCGAAGTGTTAGTGGAGACCAAAGTTGCTCACAATGCGTTCCGCAAAGGGCGTGGGCTTCGATGTCGCGACAGCGAGACGGAAAGGGACGGCAGACAGCTCCTGCAACGCTTCGAGCAGGCCGTCGTGCACGCGGTTCTCGTACAAGCCCTGGTCCCGAAACCGCTCGCGGTACACGTCCACAGCCTGGGCCACGCCGACCTCGCCCAGGCCGAGAGAAGCGAACTGGTCCTGAAGCGGCGGCCCGATGAACGACGGTTGAGAAGCACCACCACCCGAGGAAGGACAATGCCGGATGATGGTGGTTCCAGCAGCTCCGCCCCAAGGGACACCTACCTTTCCAGGGTGCCGCCGACTGTACTCGCGGCGCATGCGCTGGTCCGCGCTACTCGCGCCGCCTCATCGAGCCGCGAGGCGGTAGAGGACGTGTCGACGCAGCGGCGACTCAAGGGGCAGAGCCGGGTGGTCAAAGGCACCGTCCCGCATCATCCCGAGCCGTTCCATGACCCGCTGCGATCGCACGTTTGTGGCGGCGGTGAAGCTCACGATCTCTCGGAGACCATGCTCCCCAAACCCGACCGCCAAGGCCGCCCTAGCTGCCTCTGTCGCGTAGCCGTGGCCCCAAACGTCACGCGCTAGACGCCACCCCACCTCGATGCTTGGCAGGAACGGGGCTTCGAAGCGCGGGATAGAGAGTCCCGTAAAGCCCACGAACTCACCGGACGCTTCAACGGCCCACAGTCCGAAACCGTGTTCGTCGAACAGTGAGTCAGCGCGCTCGGCCAGCGCATCGCTTTCTCGTCGGGACAGGACCATTGGGAAATGGGCCATGACATCGGCGTCGGCATTCAGCGCAGCGAACGGCTCGAGGTCGGTTTCTCTCCACCGGCGCAACAGGAGTCGTTCCGTCCGCAGCTCTGCCGTCACACCAGACGAGGTTAGTGCCGATTCCCTCGCTAGGAAGCGGCATCATCTACGTGCGCTTGATGTTCAGCGACCAGATGGGCTCGCCTTCCCGCACTTGCCCGTTGGGCGAGAAACCCCGGCTCCGGTAGAGGCGTTGCGCCCGTCGGTTGTCTGGGTGCACAGCGAGTCGAACGTCCTCCGCCCCCGGTCGGGTCTCGGCGACGTGCGCTAGGAGGAGGTCCACCGCCGCCGACCCAATACCTTGCCCTTGCTTCGAGACATCGACGGCCAGGTGAAGCAGTTCTGTGTGCGTGTTCGCGTGCGCAAGGGCGACGACCCCAACCACCGAGGCTCCAGCGGTAACCGCGAGCGGCTCCCATTCGAGGTCGCCCGGCCTCACGTACGCCTTCGCAAGAATGACCAGGGCGACGGGTTGATGTCCGGCGACGTACTGGAGTTGATCAAGGGTTACCTGCACGTCGAGGGCCGCTCGCCAATTGTGCTGGTCGATGGGTGTCAACACGACCGTAGGGACATCGTCCATGGGCCCATCCTCGCCCGGAGAGACCGGTAAGACCGGATGGGGCGGAGCGTACCCCCGGCCTAGGATCACAGCGCAGCGCCGTATTCACAGATATCAACGGCTCAGCCTGACGCTCCGGAGCATCACCTACCCACTCTCGCTCATCGGCATATCCGGGGCGGAGTGGCACCTCCTTGGCCGAGCCCCGCCTGAGGACCCGCGGCGGGTGGGCCCAAGCAAGGTACCGGCCATGCTCGCAACTCCCTCAGCTGGCACGGGCCTCCGTCGCGGTGACGGGACGGGACCGCGTGGGACCCTATGGCCGTGACCGACCACGTGGAGATCAACCTCGCCAACTGGAACAGCCGAGTGACGCACCATGAGCGCGGGTACGACCTCGATCGCTACCGGCTGGACCCTGCGTATCTGTCCCACGTGGTGACGTTCGACCTCCCGCGCCTTGGGCGGCTGGACGGTCTGGACGTCGTACACCTGCAGTGCCACATCGGCACTGACACGCTATCGCTGTCTCGGCTGGGTGCCCGCAGCGTCAGCGGCTTCGACTTCTCGGCACCCGCGCTCGCCGTCGCCGCGAGGCTGGCAGCGGACTGCGGCGCGGCGATCGACTACGTCGAGAGCGAGCTATACGGCGCGGTAGAGGCTCTGGGCGCCGCGCAGTTCGACCTTGTCTACACCGGGATCGGCGCCTTGTGCTGGCTACCTGACATCCGCGGCTGGGCTCAGGTCGTCGCCGACCTGCTGCGACCAGGCGGACGCCTGTTCATACGCGAAGCCCACCCCATTTTGTGGGCGCTGGCCGACCCCCGCCCCGACGGTCTGCTCGTTCTCGAGCTCCCCTACTTCGCGACCGCCGGCATCGGTTTCTCAGAGGCGCAGAGTTACGTCGACCACGACGAGCCACTGGCCTCACCTGACATCGTCCACTTCAACCACGGCCTCGCCCAGATCATCACCGCGGTCATGGATGCAGGCTTGACACTGACCGCTATCGAGGAGCACGACACCGTGCCGTGGAACCCCTTGGACAACGAGATGGAACTTGTCCCCGGCGGCGAGTACCGCTTGCGCCAGAACCCGAGCCGCCTCGCCGCTACCTACACGCTGCAGGCGGAGAAGCGCGTGTAGCGCTAGCTCATCGGGCTGAGGCGGCCGAGAGTGGCCCCGCCTCTTCGGGCTTCGGCGGCAATGTGTAGCCGCATCTCCTGTCATCTACGAAGTAGCCGGTTACCCGCCGCGTGGCCCTGCCGCTCAAGTTCTGGCTGCCGATCCGTCGCTGCCAATTGCGATGCCGCCTGTAGCCACACTGGGGCTCCGCTGTTGCGCCCCGTCCTCGGCACCAGCGGCCCGAGCGTTGTCGTCGAAACCGTTACGAGATCGCCGCCAGCATGTATCCACACCAGCTCACCGGACACAGCCCACTGCGGTTGCGTTCCGGCAAGGGGCCCCACTCGATTCCAGCACGGGTCGGGCGCCGGTCCGACTGGTGTTGCGAGAAGTCGAGAGGGCGAGGCAGGCCGAGAGATTATCGCCGGTGAGCGGGATGAGAACGCTGATTTAGCTTGCTGTTCAGAGCCTCACACCAAGTCGAAGGCGGCTTGTATGGCCTCGTGAAGATCGAGTTCTTGCGCGTCAAGGAGCCAGCCGCACTGCTCGTGCAGTTGCTCGACGGGGATGCTCACGATCTGGTCGCACTTCACGGCACCGTCGTGGTCCAGTCCGTTGCGCGGCCCGACGCGCACCTCCGTGGCGATGCCGTGCACCGTGCTGGTGACGGGAGCCACCGTGACAGTCGACATCCGTCTGACCATGAGCTCACGCGTGAGCACCAAGACTGGACGCCGCTTGTCCAGGGTGGCGATGTGAAGTGCTCGCACAACTACTCCGCTACGGGAGTTGCCGACGTGGCCCTCGCGATGGCAAGGGCATCAGAATCGCCTACCAGGCCCTTCGCCGCGAGCAGAGCGAGGTCCTCCTCCGCACGCTGCCGACGGGCGTCCCGCTCGATCAACAGTGCCACCAGCTCGGCGCGGCTTCGGACCCGACCCTCGGCAACAGCACGGTCAACGTAGGCGACCAGTTCGTCGGGCAGCCGGACGGCGATCTGGGTGCTCATCGTGTGATGGTACCGCTTTGGGATGCACCACGGGAGCATCGCCCCGACGCGGTTCGCCCACCAGGCGCAGCGGCACGTTCGAGAGGGTGGCCACGGGGCACTGTAGGCGCGCGCCGGCTGCCGCAACAGCTGCCCCCAGACCGACCAGAGCAAAGGCGGAGTCGCCGGCTTTGGCGGCTTGGCAGAACTTCGCCCACGCACGCCGCACCCGGCCTTTACCCTCCGCCTTGTGGAGATCCTCGGGAAGCGGGCCAAGGCGCAACCCCCGCCCGCCCATGTGGTCTTCGAAGCGCTGACGTCGCCCAACCGCGATCCGGCGCGGCAATGGCTAGCGCTCCTGGATGACGAGGTGTTTCCTCGTATTTTACAATCGCAACGACCAGCGCTGGTGGTGTGGTCTTCGATCTGGCTCAACCGCCCCGCCGCCCAAATCCGCTTCGAGATCGAAGGTGACGGCCCCAGCTGCCATGTGTGCTGGACGCTGCTCGACTCCGAGAACCCTGGTCCAGCGCTCGTGGGCAACATGTGCAAGCGGCTCAACGTCCTCATCAACGCGGAACTGCGCTACAGCTTCGGACAGTAGGCAAGCGCCGCCTTCGTCGGGCTTCTGGGCGTCATGAGTCGCGGGTGCGTCGACGTGGCGTCCAACGCTGAGCAGTTCTCCACGCCGACGGGTTCCAGCGCACCCTGCACCCGGACCGGACCCGGCACGTCCACACCAGCGACGGCACCAGAGCCCCGCACCACCCCATGCTCCACGTCGCCCCCGCCGCCGAACTCCCCACCGGCCGGTTCACACCCTCCGGCGGCGACCGCCTCGCCCTCGACCACGGCGTCCGGGTCTGCGTCACAAGCCGCCTGAACCCTGTGGACAACCAGTTGCCGCGGGAACGCGCCATCCACAGGCAAGGCACGTATGAGGACCAGCAGCGCCATCCGGATCACCCGGACGAAGGCGCCGAACCGGAAGACGCAGCACCGAGAGACAGCATCACATCCGGTTCGCACAGGTCGATTCCACGCCCCGGCCTACGACAGCGTCGCTCACGGTGTCCAGGTGCCGGGGCACGGGGGCCACCGCAAGGTTCGTGAGTTGGCGTCGCCTGCTCGTAGGCTCTTGATGCCGTTGCACCCCTGACGACGGCAGAGAGCAGGACCTTCATGGAGACCCGACGGCTTGGCCGGCTCGAGCACCTCAGCTCGGTCCTGATCTACGGCGCGGCAGCGCTGGGAGAGGTCAGCCAGGACATCGCCGAAGCCTCCCTCGACCAGGCCCTCGCCGCCGGCATCAACCACTACGACGTGGCCGCCAGCTACGGCGAGGCCGAGCTGCGCATGGGGCCGTGGGTCGCACGGGTGCGGGACCGCATCTTCCTGGCCAGCAAGACCGGGGACCGCGACGCGGTCGGGGCGCGGGCCAGCATCGAAGGCTCGCTGATAAAGCTGCAGACCGGGTCGCTGGACCTGCTGCAGCTGCACGCTGTCGGTTCGTTGGACGAGCTCGACCTCGTGACGGGCAGGGGCGGCGCGCTGGAAGCTGCGCAGCAGGCCCAGCAGGAGGGGCTCGTGCGTGCAGTCGGCATTACCGGGCACGGGCACCAAGCTCCCGCGACCCATCGGGAGGCGCTGCGCCGGTTTCCCTTTGCCACGGTCATGACGCCGCTCAACGCGCGCCTGTGGCAAGACGCCGATTACCGCCGTGACTTCGAGGCCCTGGTTGTCGAGGTCCAGGCTCAGGACGCCGGGCTGCTGGCCATCAAGGCCGTCGCCCGGCGCAACTGGCCCGGCGCGGTGGCCGGCAAGGACGTGGGGACACAGACCCACGACACCTGGTACGAGCCACTCGCCGAGCCCCGCACCGTGGCTGCGGCAGCCAGCTGGGTGCTCGCTCACGAGGAGCTGACCGGCATGACGACCCCCGGGGACGTCCGCCTGCTCGACCTGCTGCTGGCGGCCGAACGCGAACGCCTGCCGCTCGACGAAGCCCGCCAGGTCCTTGCTGAGCTTCCGAACTACAGCTCCCCGTTCGTCACCATGCCGTTCTAACCAAGTCTCACCATTGGGTCTCCTCGGCGGATCGCTGCGTGAGCAACCTCAGGAGGTCAGCGTGGCCGTGAAGACCTCTTCCCGCAGCCCCAGGTCGATCACGGCCTGGCGGCGGTCGGTCCAGACCGGGTGTACGACACCGTTCCCGGCTGCGAGACCCTCGTAGTCGCCGTACTGGTTGCCGGAGTCCACGCTGGGGGAGCAGCAGCTCTCGTCGGTGGGTGCCGTGGCGACGGGCGCGGCAGTCAGTCGGCCACCGACCTTGCCGCGGGCCAGGGTGTAGCGGGTCGCTGACGCGCCGTGGGTGCCGGTGTCGTAGTAGGACACGTCCAGCGCTCCGGTGGACTGGTCGACGGCGAGCCACTGGTTGAACTGGTCGCCACCGGCCGGGACGGGGGACGACGACCAGGTCACGCCGCCGTCGATGGAGGTTGCGACGTACACACTTGTCGACGCGTTCGAGCCGTTGGTGTAACCGCAGAGCAGGGTTGCCTTGTACGAGCCGCAGGAGGGGTAGACCAGGGCGGCACGCGACGCCTGGGCGGCGACGGCGAAGTCGAAGCTGTTCACCTTGGCCACGGTGTGCCGGCCCGAGAACGTCGCGCCGCCATCGGTCGACGACACGTCGACGATCGCGCCGTGGGCGTAGTCCTGCCAGGCGACGTGCAGGACACCGGTCGCGGTGACGTACGGATCGGCGCCGATGCCACCGGTCTTACCGGTGAAGTCCCCGCTGACCGAGACAGGGGCTGAGAAGCTCACCCCCCCGTCGTCGGAGGAGGACAGGACGACGTTGTTGCCGTTCTTGTCCGACGAGCTGTTGCCGGTCGCGTTGTCCCAGGCGAGGTAGACCCGGTCGCGGTGGGCGGCGGTGGTGTCGACCGTGATCATGGGCTTGTCGTTGAACTGGCCCGACCCGGTCTGTGGCGCGAAGTAGGTGCTCGTCCAGGTCCTCCCGTTGTCGGACGAGCGGGCGACCGCCATCTCGGTGCCGTTGATCGAGCCGCCGGCGGAGAAGAAGACCACGATGTAGCCGTAATAGGCGTTGCCCCGCGAGTCGAAGGCGATCGTCGGGTCGGAGCCGAAGTCGAAGCCGCCACGGGTGACCGGCGGAGGCAGCGGGAGGTCGGTGCCCATGAAGGTTCTCCCCCCGTCGGTCGAGGCCATCGCCCTCATCGGCAGCCGCTGGATCTCGTTGCTGCCGGCGATGACGACGCCGCCTGAGGTGCTGGTCGCGATGAACGTCTCGCTCTGCGACCCGCACTCGTGGCTGGCGTCGACATTGCTTCCGTAGGCCAGCTGGCCGGTACTGCCTGAGTTGCCGCTGCAGACAGGCGACGTGCCGCCCGAGACGCTGAGGTACTTGCCGTACCAGGAGGCTCCGTCGTAGCTGGCCAGGTTGCCGGCCTGGGCTGACCCGCTGGGGAGGCCCAGGGCGGTCAGCGCTGCGACGACAGAAATCACGAGCAGGGACGTGGTGCGCTTCATGCGACCTCCCGGGTCAGGAGCGCATCAGACCACACGGCTACGAGGTTGTCAGGTGCCGAAAAGAGCCCCGGAAAACGAAAGAGAGCCCCCACCTGTGGCGGGAGCCCTCGAACGTGCGGTGCAGCGGTCAGGCGTTGGGACGCTTGCCGTGGTTGGCGTTGCTCTTCTTACGGGCGCGGCGCTTGCGACCCTTCTTGGCCATGGGGTTCTCCTCTTGACGCCTGCTGACGAGTGGACGACGACAACCAGAGTGCCACAGGCGAGCGGGGGCGCAGTGCCAGAGGCGGTCGCGGGCGTCGTGCCACGGCCTTGACCCGCCGACGACGGGTCATCCCGACGAAGACCAGCTGGGCAAGCCCCGAGCTCACGAGCACGTCCCCCGCGCTGAGGACCTCCGGCCGGAACGGCAGCAGCACGGGCACGACGTCCCCGAGCGCCGGAAGGTAGGTCGCCGCATCGGCCAGCTCGTGCCGCGGGTCCTGCCCGGTGAGCAGGTCCTGGCTGCTGATCCCGGCTCGAACAAGGGCGTCCCGCGAGACCGGCATCGCGCCGTTCGCCCCGACCACGAGCGCGTTGGACAGCAACCCGAGGGCGACCAGCCCGGTGCCCTGAATCCCTCGGTTGTAGAGCAGGAAGCCGCCCACCAGCACCGCCGAGACAGCCAGCCCCAACGGGTACGCCGGACCCCCCACCAGCCCGCCTGCCAGCTGGACCAGCACGGCGGCCACGACCAGGCGTCCACGGCGCAGGGACAGCGAACCCAGCCGCTGCAGGCTGCCCCCGAAGGCGTAGCCCAGAGCGAGGGCCACCAGCAGGGCGAGGACAGCGAGGAGCACCCCGATAGTGTCGCCGCTGCGAGCGGGGATCGGCCCCGCCGACACCCGCTGGGGACTGATGTGAGCGACCTTGCCGTGACCCGCGACGGCCTGGTGCTGAGGCTCCACCTCGACCGCGAGCCCAAGCGCAACGCCCTCAACGGCGAGATCCTCGGCGGGATGCTGGCGGCTGTGCGGGACCCGGGCGACGCCCGGTCGATCCTCATCACGAGCGCGGGGGACAGGGTGTTCTGCGCCGGAGCCGACCTCGTGCAGATGGCGCCGGACGCGACCGGGCTCGAGGTCCACGAGAGTCGCGGCCTGCTCCGCGAGCTGGTCCTCGCCATGCAGGCCTGCCCGCTGCCGATCGTGGCCGGTGTCCAGGGCCTGTGCCTGGCGGGCGGGGTCGCGGTCATCCTCGGCGCCGACATCGTCCTGGCCGCCGACACCGCGGCGATCGGCTTGCCCGAGGTCGACCTCGGCATCTGGCCCTTCATGGTGAGCGCCCTGCTCGGGCGGCACGTCAGCCCCAAGCGGGCGATGGAGATGATGCTCACCGCGCGCCGGGTACCGGCAGCCGAGGCCCTGGAGATGGGCCTGCTCAGTCGGGTCGTGCCGTTCGACGACCTGCGGCGGGAGTGCCTCGATCTGGCGCACTCCCTGGCCGGCAAGCCGCCAGTGGCGGTGCGCCTGGGGAAGCGGGCGTTCCTGGACGCGATGGAGTCCTCCCTGCCCGCCGGGCTGGCCGCGATGCAGGCCCAGCTGTCGCTGCTCAACTTGACCGAGGACGCCTCCGAGGGCATCGGTGCGTTCCTGCAGAAACGGACACCGCAGTGGAAGGGTCGCTAGCGCACGAGGGTCGCCGTACTCTCGGGGCATGACCGACGAGACCCCGCAGGAGAAGGCCGGCGGCACCGCCAGCCACGACCCCAAGCACCCCGCCAAGCTGCGCGAGTTCATGAGCACGGGCTGGGCCGGGCGCGACACGACGCTGCCCGCCGAGGCGGAGGCGGCGCCACTGAGGCAGGCCCGTCGGGAGCGGCTCGCCGCGGCGTACCCGGGTGAGGTCCTGGTGGTCCCGAGTGGCGGCTTCAAGGTCCGCGCCAACGACACCGACTACCCGTTCCGGCCGGGCAGCGACTTCACCTGGCTGGTCGGCTCGCGCGAACCCGACGCCGTGCTGGTGATCGACGCCGAGGGCGAGCAGGTGCTCTACCAGGCGCCGTCCTGGGACCGCACGACGCCGGCGTTCTTCACCGACCGCAACGGTGAGCTGTGGGTCGGGCCGCGCCCCTCCCTCGACGCCGTCACCGCGGAGCTGGGCATCACCACCCGTCCGCTGGAGGAGCTCGAGAAGCTGCAGGGCTCCACCGCCCGCATCCTGCGCGGGTACGACGAGCGGGTGGCCGCCCTGTTCGAGACGGCGGAGCCGGCCGACGGCGAGCTGGCGATCTGGCTCGCGGAGGCCCGGCTCGTGAAGGACGGGTGGGAGGTCGCGCAGCTGCAGCTCGCGGTGGACGCGACCGTGCTCGGCTTCGAGGACGTCGTGCGCGCGCTGCCGTCGGCCGTCGCGACCTCCGAGCGCTGGGTGGAAGGCGTCTTCGGGCTGCGGGCGCGGGTCGAGGGTAACGACGTCGGCTACGGCTCGATCTGCGCCGCCGGCTCGCACGCCTGCACCCTGCACTGGACCGACAACGACGGTGCGGTCCGGCCCGGTGAGCTGATCTTGCTGGACATGGGTGTCGAAGGGCGCGAGCTCTACACCGCCGACGTCACCCGGACGCTGCCCGTCAACGGGACCTTCTCGCCTCGGCAGCGGGAGATCTACGACCTGGTCTACCGCTCGCAGGAGGCGGCCTTCGCGCAGTGCAAGCCGGGTGCCCCCTTCCTGGCGCCGCACAACGCTGCCATGGAGGTCCTCGCGCACGGCCTGGAGGCTCTGGGCATCGTCGAGTCCGCCGAGGAGGTGCTCGACGAACAGGACAAGCGCTACAGCCGGTGGACGCTGCACGGGGTCAGCCACATGCTCGGACTCGACGTGCACGACTGCGCGTTGGCCCGGGAGGACAACTACCGGGACGGCACCCTGCAGGTCGGTTATGTCCTGACGGTCGAACCCGGGCTCTACTTCCAGCCCGACGACCTGCTCGTTCCGGAGGATCTGCGTGGCATCGGCGTGCGGATCGAGGACGACATCCTCATCACCGAGGACGGCTACGTGAACCTGTCGGGAGCGCTGCCTCGCGACCCCGACGGTGTCGAGGCGTGGATGGCGTCCCTGCTGTGACGGACTAGCCCGGACGGCGCAGTCAAGAAGGGCCCACTGCGCGCCGAAGCACAGAGCGTGACCACCTCAATCGAGCCCTTCCTCCGCGCTCTGGTGGAGTGCGGCGGCTCCGACCTGCACTGCAAGGTCGGCTCGCCCCCTCGCGTGCGCATCGACGGCCGGCTGCGCAAGCTGCAGACGCGCGACCTCACGAGCTCGGACACCGAACAGATGGTCACCGAGGTCCTGCGTGAGGACCTCGTCGAGGACTTCATCCGCACGAACGAGGCCGACTTCGCCTACTCGCTGTCGGGTGTGGGGCGCTTCCGCGTCAACGCGTTCCGCTCCCGCGGGTCGGCCGGTCTGGTCTTCCGGCGGGTCTCGGTCGGCGCCATCCCGCTGTCCGAGCTCGGCCTGCCACCGGTTCTCGAGTCGCTGGCCATGGAGCCTCGCGGGCTGGTGCTCGTCACGGGCCCGACCGGCTCCGGGAAGACCACCACGCTGGCCGGCATGATCGACCACATCAACAGCAGCAAGGAGGTGCACGTCGTCACGATCGAGGACCCGATCGAGGTGCTGCACTTCGACAAGATGGCCATGGTCAACCAGCGAGAGGTCCGGGTCGACACCGAGGACTTCGTCACCGCCATGCGGGCCGCCATGCGGCAGGACCCCGACATCATCCTGGTCGGCGAGATGCGCGACCACCAGACCGTCAAGGCGGGCCTGGCCGCCGCCGAGACCGGCCACTTCGTCATGTCGACCCTGCACACGACCGACGCCTCAGAGACCATCAACCGGATCATCGACTTCTTCCCGCCGCACGAGCAAAAGCAGGTCCGGCTCGCGCTGGCGGCCTCTCTGCGCGGCATCATCTGCCAGCGCCTGGTGCCCCGCGCCGACGGCGAGGGCCGTTGCGTCGTCATGGAGATCGCCATCAACACCGGCCGCATCGCCGATGCCATCGCCGACCCGGACAAGACCTCGACGATCCCGGCTCTGATCGCCGAAGGCGGCTACTACGGGATGCAGACCTTCGACCAGCACCTGGTCTCGTTCATCCGCGACGGGGTGATCACGATGGAGGCTGCGATGTCGGCGTCCACGTCACCCCACGACCTCACCGTCGAGCTGCGCCGCCTCGGCCTGGTTGCCTGACCCGCACTACCCCTCCAGCAGCCCGTGCTCGACGCAGCGGGCCGACCACCCGGTCGGGTGGACCTGTACGACCATCCTTCGCCGACACCTGCCGCAGTAGCGCGGCGGGTCGAGCTCGAGGGCCCGCGTGCACGCCTCGTGTTCACCGCCCCGACGCAGCCCGCATGAGCCACAGAAGCCCAGCGCAAGGGCATAGGTCAGCAGGTCCACCCCCGGCTCCGGTGACCAGTCGTGGTCGGGAGTCCGGGTGAAACCGAGCCGTTCGTACACGCGGTGCGCCGCCGTCATCGCAGCCTGCGTCGACAGCCGTACGACGGTGCAGCCTGCCTCCCTCGCTGCGTCGAGGCACGCCATGACCAGTGCCGTTCCGACGCCCTGCCCCCGGGCCACCTGTGAGGTTGCGAGCATCCGGATCACCGCCTCGTCCGGGGCGGACGCCTCGGCGAAGCCGCTGCCGCCGAAGGCGAGGGTCACGGTCCCCACGAGGGCGCCGTCCAGGACGGCCACGAGCAGCAGGGCCTGGTCGGCGCGGGTCACCGCGTCGCGCAGGATGGTGGCGTACCCGCCGTCGGCGGCGCTGACGTAGCCCTCCGCGACGTAGGTGTCGGCGGTCAGGTCACCGACCGCCAGCAGCTCGGTGGGCAGGACGTTGCGGACCTCGAGCACGCCGCCTTGTCTACCGCATGCGCGGCGCCCGTGCCCTCACCGCAGCGCCTCGACCGCCTGCCTGACGTCGCAGGTCACGAGGTGGTCGTTGACGACGCCGCACGCCTGCATCAGGGAGTAGGCCGTCGTCGGACCGACGAAGGTGAACCCCTTGCGCTTCAGCACCTTCGACAGCTCGACCGACCCGGGGGTCGTTGCGGGCACGTCCGTCCCGCTCAGCGGCGGCGGAGTGTCGTCGCGGTAGGACCAGATGAGGTCCACGAGCCCGCCGTGGCTCCGCAGCGCGACCGTCGCGTGCGCGTTCGTGACGCAGGCCTGCAGCTTGGCGCGGGCCCGGATCAGCCGGGCGTCCAGGAGCAGCGGTTCGAGGTCGACGTCGACGACGAGCTCCGGGTCGAAGCCGTGGAAGACCTCGCGCAGGGCGTCCCGCTTGCGCAGGACCGTGATCCACGCCAGCCCGGCCTGGAAGCCCTCGAGGCAGACCTTCTCGTACAGCTCGCGCTCGGTGCACTGCGGCCGTCCCCACTCGGTGTCGTGGTAGGCCTCGTACAGCGGGTCACCGTCGCCGAAGCACCTCATCGGCAGCCCCTCACGACAGGGACCGCACGATGGCTCCGGTCACGGCGGCGAGGTCCGACTCGGTCGAGATGTACGGCGGCATCGTGTAGACCAGCCGGCCGAAGGGCCGCACCCACGCACCCTCGTCGACCAGCCTCGGCTGCAGGACCGCCATGTCACAGGGCTGCTCGAGCTCCACGACCCCGATGGCTCCGAGCACGCGGACGTCGGCAACGCCCGGCAGGTCGCGAGCCGGCGCCAGGCCGCGCTCCAGCGAGGCGCTGATCCGGGCCACCGTCCCGCGCCAGTCCTGGTCCAGGAGCAGCTGCACGGAGGCCTTCGCGACCGCGCAGGCCAGCGGGTTGGCCATGAACGTCGGCCCGTGCATGAAGCGCCCGCCGTCCGCGCAGACCCGGTCCGCGACCTCGTCGGTGCAGAGCACGGCGCCCATCGTCATGGTGCCGCCGGTGAGGGCCTTGCCGAGGCACACGATGTCCGGCAGTGCGGCTCCGGGCCCGGCATGGTCCATCCCCCACAGCTCACCAGTACGCCCGAAACCGGTCGCGATCTCGTCGAAGACTACGAGCACCCCGCGCTCGTGGGCGAGCTCCACCAGCCCACGCAGGTAGGCAGGGGAGTACCACCGCATGCCACCGGCACCCTGCACGATCGGCTCGATGATGACGGCCGCGAAGTCCTGCTGTGCGAGCGCTTTCGCCAGCTCGTCGAGGTCGCCGTCGGCCAGCTCCTCGGCGAACAGGGGGCGGGGCCGGGCGACGAAGACCTGCTCGACGACGTGCCCGCGGAACATCCCGTGCATGCCGTCGGGGTCGGTGACCGACATCGCTCCGGCGGTGTCGCCGTGGTAGCCGCCGCGGACGGTCAGGACCCGCGGGCGCCCGGTTGCCTGGACGGCCAGCTTGAGGGCGACCTCCACCGCCACGGACCCCGAGTCGGCGAAGAAGACGCGGGTGAGGGACGGGTCGACGATCGACACCAGCAGCTCGGCGAGCTCGACCGCCGGCGCGTGCGTGAGGCCACCGAACATCACGTGCGCGAACCGGTCCACCTGCGCCTTCAGGGCCGTGTCCAGGGCCGGGTGGCGGTAGCCGTGGATGGCGGCCCACCACGACGACATGCCGTCGATGACGGTACGGCCGTCCTCCAGGGTGAGGGTCACCCCGCAGGCGTCGACCACCCCGAACAGCGGCGACGCGACCGTCGATGCGTAGGGGTGCCAGAGGACCCGGTGATCGCGCTCGACCAGACCCATCAGAGGGACTGCGACAGGCCCTTGAGCGGCATCTTGAGATCGCTCAGCATGGCCAGGTCCTCGGTCGCCGGGCGGCCCAGCGTCGTCAGGTAGTTGCCGACGATGACGGCGTTGATGCCGCCGAGCATGCCATTCTTGGCGAGGTCGCCCAGGGTGATCTCGCGACCGCCCGCGAAGCGCAGGATCGTCCGGGGCAGGGCCAGGCGGAAGACCGCGATCGCGCGAAGGGCGTCCTTGGCGTCGAGGACCGGAAGCCCACCGAACGGCGTACCGGGTCTGGGGTTGAGGAAGTTCAGCGGGACCTCGTCGGGCTCGAGCGCCGCAAGCTGAGCGGCGAACTCGGCGCGCTGCCCGAGCGTCTCGCCCATGCCGAGGATGCCGCCGCAGCAGACCTCCATCCCGGCCTCGCGCACCATGCGGAGCGTCTCGAAGCGCTCTTCCCACGTGTGGGTGGTGACCACGTTCGGGAAGTGCGAGCGGGCCGTCTCGAGGTTGTGGTTGTAGCGGTGCACGCCCATCGCGGTCAGGTCGTCGACCTGCTCCTGGGTCAGCATCCCGAGCGAGCACGCGACCTGGATGTCGACGGCCTCGCGGATCGCGGCGACCCCCACACGGACCTGTTCCATCAGCTTTGCGTCCGGACCGCGGACGGCGGCGACGATGCAGAACTCGGTGGCGCCGGTCGCAGCGGTCTCGACCGCAGCCTTCACCAGCGACGGGATGTCGAGCCACGCGGCCCGGACGGGGGAGGGGAACAGGCCGGACTGGCTGCAGAAGTGGCAGTCCTCGGGGCAGCCACCGGTCTTGAGGCTGATGATCCCCTCGACCTCCACCTCCGGGCCGCAGTGGCGCATCCGGACCTCGTGCGCGAGCTGGAGCAGGTCGGGCAGCCGGTCGTCGGGCAGGAGCAGGGCCTCCAGCGCCTGCGCCTCGGTCAGGCCGACGCCTTGGCCGAGCACCTGCTCGCGGGCGACGTCGAGGACGTCGCGCCCGTCGCGGGTGCCAGTGGGGTCGGTCAGCAGCTCGGTCACCGGGTCACTCTCCCAGAGCCTCCCCGACCGGCGTCGACCCGGGTACGGAGCTCTCAGGGTGCCCAGGCCCGGCCGAAGGCGCGGGCGTCGAACGAACCCCCGAGCTGCGGCCCCAGACCGGCCCGGGCCACCTCCAGGAACACCTCGCGAGCCAGGCTCCCGCTACCGGCCGGGACCGCCCCGAGAAGGGGACGGGCGGCCAGGGTCTCGAGGTCACGGACGTTGGACCGCTCAGCCAGGCCGGGGTCCTCAGGCCAGGAGCCGAGCACCAGGCCGGCCAGGTCCAGCCCGCGGTGAGCCATCGCCTCGAGGGTGAGGGCGGTGTGGTTGAGCGTTCCTAGTCCGGGGCCCACGACGACCAGCACGGAGGCGTGCAGGCCCCGGGCGAGGTCGGCGAGCGTCGTACCGTCCTCGTCGAAGCGCACGAGCAGACCGCCTGCGCCCTCGACCACGACCAGGTCGTGGTTCAGCCGCAGGACCGCGTCGTAGAGCGCAGCGGGGTCCAGCGGGGCCATGCCGGACAGCCGTGCGGCCGCGGCCGGCGACAGCGGGTCGGGATAGCGGACCAGCTCGACGACCTCCGACACCCCCGCGAGGCGGGTGACGTCCGCCAGGTCACCGGGCTCGCCGGGGCCAACTCCGGTCTGCGCGGGCTTCACGACGGCGCAGCGGGTCCCCCGGTCCAGGGCGAGGGCGGCGACCGCAGCCGTGACGACGGTCTTGCCGACGCCCGTGCCCGTGCCGGTGACGAACAGGACGGTCACAGGTTCTCCTCAGGTGCAACACCTGTTGTTCAGGTGATGTGTGCCGGACAGCCGCCCAGGGAAGGCAACGAAAGCGAAGACTTCAGCGTCCCATTGGATGGCGAGCCCACTGTCGCCCATGGCGCAGTAACAACAGCCAGGAGGCCTCCCGATGACCGTTTCCTACGACGATGAAAATGTCTTCCACACCGCGGACCCCCGTCGGCGAACCTCGGACGAGGTCGACCTGGGGGCTACCTGGCGTGACGCCGGGTCCGACGACGCGTGGCGGCTCGCCTGGCTGCGCGAGACCGGCGAGCTCTACCTCTGTCAGGCCGGCGGCTACCCCGGCCCGAGCAGTCATGTTCGGGTTCTGGCGCACGTCCCGGACGAGCGCTCGCTGGACACCCTGCTGGAGGGCTGGCGCGAGCACCGTACCGACGAGGACGGCTTGGCCTGGCTCCGTTCCCGGCTTTACCCCGAGGCCGCCTGAGCCAGGCCTGGGGGCCGTGCACGCCCCGCGTCCTAGGCTTGTCGGTGTGTCCACTCTCGCCGAGCTGGTCCGGGCGCGGACCGACCTCACGCGGCTCGACCTCGAGCACCTGCAGCGCCTGGTGGCCGAGTGGCAGCTGGTCGCCGACCTGTCCTTTGCCGATCTCGTGCTGTGGGTCCGCAGCCTCGAGGGTCACTGGGTGGCGGTGGCGCACATGCGGCCCACGACCGGCCCGACGGCCTACCCGCTCGACGTGGTCGGCGGAGAGGCCCGCGACAGCCCCGGTGTGGAGAGGGCCTGGCGCGAGGGCCGCACCGTCCGGGACGCGCAGCCGGCCTGGCCGGTGAAGGGCCCGGTGCGGACCGAGGCCATCCCGGTACGTCGGGGCGAGCGGGTCATCGCGGTGCTGTCCCGCGACACGAATGTGGTCCTCGCGAGGGTGCCCAGCCAGCTCGAGCTGACCTACCTGACGAGCGCCGGTGAGCTCGTGCAGATGGTCTCCGAGGGCACCTTCCCCTTCCCGGGATCCGACCCCGACCCGGAGCACGCCCCGCGAGTGGGTGACGGCCTGCTGCGTCTGGACCGCACCGGTCACGTCGTGTACGCCTCACCCAACGCGCTCTCGGCCTACCGTCGCCTGGGCGTCACCGGGGACCTGCTGGGGCAGCATCTGGGCCAGACGATCGCGCGGCTGTCCGCCGGCCCTGGGCGCCTCGACGAGCCACGCGGCTCGGCCGCCCTGGCGGCGGCCCTGCGCTTCCGCGAGCCGCGCGACAGCGAGGTCGAGGCCCGGGGGGCCGTGGTGCTGCTCAGGGCCCTGCCGATGGTCCCCGGCAACGAGCCGCGCGGAGCCCTCGTCCTGGTCCGCGACGTCACCGAGGTCCGCCGGCGTGACCGGCAGATCATGGGCAAGGACGCGACCATCCGCGAGATCCACCACCGCGTGAAGAACAACCTGCAGACCGTCGCGGCCCTGCTGCGGATGCAGGCACGGCGGATGACCGACCCCGCCGCCCAGGCCGCCCTTCAGGAGTCGGTACGGCGAGTCGCGTCGATCGCCGTCGTGCACGAGACCCTTTCGCTGGCCCTCGAGGAGAACGTCGCCTTCGACGGCATCGCGGACAAGGTCCTGGCGATGTGCGCGGAGGTGGCGACCACAGGCGCGCCGGTGGTGGTGGTCCGCAGCGGAAGCTTCGGGATGCTGTCGGCGGAGGTGGCGACCCCGCTGGCCATGGTCCTCACCGAGCTTGTCCAGAACGCCGTCGAGCATGCCTACCCGGACGGCCAGGAGGGCCGGATCGAGGTCGGCGTGGAGCGGCTTGAGGACGTCGTCCACGTCGAGGTCGTCGACGACGGGGCTGGGCTGCCCGAGGGCTTCGACTTGGCGACCAGCACCCGGTTGGGCCTGCAGATCGTCCGGACCCTCGTCGACGGTGAGCTCGGCGGTCAGCTCGTTCTCGAGCCCGCGCCAGGGCGGGGCACCCTGGCCAGGCTCACCGTGCCGCTGGCCCCGTCCCCCACGACGACCGAACCGGCGTGAGCGAGCGGCGCGGCACAGGGGGCGTCGAGGGTCAGGCGGTATGGACCCGTGTGCGAGCGCTACGGCGCTTCAGGGCCCGCCGCTCGTCCTCACTGGTGCCGCCCCAGACGCCCGCGTCCTGACCGGTCTCCAGGGCCCACACCAGGCACGGCTCGACGACGGGGCAACGCCGGCACACAGCTTTGGCGTCGTCGACCTGGACGGCGGCGGGACCCGTCGTACCGATGGGGAAGAAGAGCTCGGGGTCTTTCTCTCGGCAAAGGGCGTGGTGGCGCCAGTCCATCCGATCAAACTCCTCAGCCTCGTGGGCCGCCCGGGGGGAGCGAACCACAGGGATCCGGTGCGGCTTCGCGCCAGATGTCATGCGGGGGGTGTGCTGTGTGGCGCCCTGTCGAACGCAGTTCTACATAATCACCGGCGCAGCACGGTGGCAAGGCTTGATCGGAGGTCGCTGCCGACTTGCTGTGTCGCCTTCGTCACGTCTCGTCAGCGTTGCGCCGAGGGTGTCCGTGTGGTGAGCAATGCCCGTGACCCAGATCACCTACGGCAACTCAGACCACGACCTCGAGCGCCTGCGGCACCGAACGCAACTGGACACACTCCCGGTCGCCCAGGTCTTCGCCGTCGAGCTGGAACGGCAGCGGGAGGTCTGCCCGCAGGGTGAGCATCGGGAGGTCGTGCAGGCTCACCACGCGTCGACCGCGTGGACGCGGCTCCTTGGCCAGGATCTGCCTCAGGTGGCGCAAAATGCCGACCAGAGGAGTGGTGGTCAACCCGAAGACGTCAAGGCCGGTGTCGAAGGACGCCTCGGGGCACGGGCGGACGGCACGCCCACCGAGGAACGTCCACGGGTCGGCCTGGCTGACGAGCGCCAGAGCGAGCCGCACGGGGTCCTCGCCCTCCCGCTCGAGGGTCAGGACCTGACGGTGGTGCGCGGCCCCGAAGTAGTACTCCCTGACCGCGGAGCGGACGTAGAGCGGTTGGGTCGCCGTCTGCCCCCTGGCCCGGGCCTTCTCGACCCGGCGCACCGCGCCCGCGTCCAAGCCCAGGCCGGCGTTGAAGGTGAACCAGCGGCCGTCGGCCTGCGACAGCCCGATGGTGCGCCGGCGGTCCTCCAGCAGGCCCTCCAGCAGCTGGCTGGTGGCCTCGATCGCGGAGTTGGGCATGCCGAGGGCGCGGGCGAACACGTTGGTGCTCCCGGCGGGTACGACGGCCAGGGCCGGCAGCCCCGACCGAGGGCCGGCATGGAGCAAGCCGTTGACCACTTCGTTGACGGTGCCGTCGCCGCCCAGCGCCACGACCACGTCGAGGCCGTCGACGGCGGCATCGCGGGCCAGCTCCATGGCGTGGCCGCGGTGGGCCGTCTCGACCACGTCGAGCTTGACCTCGCTGGCGAGGGCATGGGCGAGGACGTCGCGCACGCGCGCGGACGTCGTCGTCGCCTTCGGGTTGACGACGAGCAGCGCGCGCATGCCGTCACGATACCGGGGCACTAGCGTTTGCCCGTGTCTGTCGCCTCTGTCCCGCTGGTCCGGCGGCTTGCGTTGCTGCTGGCTGTCGAAGGGGTGGCGCTCGTCGCGGTCGGCATCGGGTACGCCGTCGTCGGGCTGTCCTCGGACGCCGACCGGGCACCGATCGAGCTGGCTGCCGGGGCGGCCGTCCTCACCGGCCTGGTGCTCCTGGTGCTGGCCCGCGCCGCGGACCGCAGCCGGGCCTGGTCGAGGTCGCCTGCGGTGGTCCTCAACGTGTTCCCTTTCCCGCTCGGTCTGACGCTGCTCAACGCAGGGGTCTGGTGGGTGGCGCTGCCGATGGTCGCCGTCGCCGGGTCGGTGCTCTACCTCTATGCGACACCGGACCTGCGCGCTCTGTTCCGCGAGCGCGCCTGAGGGTTCGTCGCACGGGTGTGAGCCGTCGGGTCAGTCCTCGGCGAGCAGGCCGACGCGCAGCTGGGCCAGCGTCCGGGCGAGCAGCCGCGACACGTGCATCTGGCTGATCCCGAGGTCGCTCGCGATCTGCGACTGCGTCATGCCGCCGAAGAACCTGAGCATCAGGATGCGCTTCTCCCGAGCGGGCAGCTTGTCCAGCAGTGGCTTGAGCGACTCGCGGTACTCCACGCCCTCGAGGGCCTCGTCGATCATCCCGAGCGAGTCGGCCACCGCGGGCGAGTCGTCGTCGCCCCCGTCCGGGGCGTCGAGCGACACCGCGGAGTACGCGTTGGCAGACTCGAGGCCTTCGAGGATCTCCTCCTCGGTGAGGCCGAGGTAGCCGGCCAGCTCGGCCACCGTGGGGGCGCGGCCGTTCTTCTGGCTCAAGTCGCTGGTGGCCTTGGTCAGGCTGAGCTTGAGCTCCTGCAGCCGCCGGGGGACCCGGATCGCCCAGCCCTTGTCGCGGAAGTGCCGCTTGATCTCCCCGACGATCGTCGGGGTCGCGTACGTCGAGAACTCCACCCCCCGCTCGAGGTCGAAGCGGTCGACCGACTTGATGAGGCCGATCGTGGCGACCTGCACGAGGTCGTCCAGCGGCTCGCCGCGGTTACGGAAGCGGCGGGCCAGGTACTCGACCAGCGGCAGGTGGATCTCGACCAGCTGGTCGCGCAGCCGGGCCCGCTTCGGGTCGTCCGCCGGCAGCGCGTGCAGTTCGACGAACATGGCACGCGCCTTCGCCCGGTCGGCGGCGATCCGCTCGCTGCGGCCGGAGGCGACCTCCGCGGTGGCGGCGACGACGTCAGGGTCGCTCGCGAGGTCGTGCTCGACGTCAGGTTCTGGGGCGGGGACCGCATCCGGCACCAGGTCGGGGTCCGGTGCAAAGTCGACGTCGGCAGGGCTCAGAGCCGGCTCCGGGGTGTTCACTGCGACGCACCCTCACGTCGCTTCTGCAGCGAGATCGTCACGTTCTTGTCCGCGTCCACGCTGCTGTCCACCTGTCCGGCCAGGGCCGTCAGGACCGTCCACGCGAAGGTGTCCCGGGACGGCTCGGTCCCGTCGGTCGTCGGGACCTTGACCGAGATCGCGATGTCGTCGGGGGACAGCTCGAACGAACACTCGAGGTCGGCACCGGCGATGGCATGCGACAGCAGCATCGCGCAGGCCTCGTCGACCGCGATACGCAGGTCCTCGATGTCGTCGAGTGTGAAGTCCAGGCGCGACGCGAGCGACGCGGTAGCGGTCCGCAGGACCGACAGGAACGCGCCCTGTGCGGGCAGTCGCAGGACGACCACGTCACGGACGGCAGCCGCCGCTGTCGTGCCTGAGCCCGGGTCCTGGCTCGTCGTCTCCGACACGTTCCCCCCCCGTCTGGTTGTGGGCACCGTCATGCGCCCAGGCGAACCTTGCCCCGAGGTGAGCCTCCTACACCTGTGGCGAAGGTCAACAGCCGGGGTCGCGGGCTGGCAGGGTGTGGCACGTGGATGTCCCGAACCCCGGCGCCCTGCCGTCGGAGCGTCAGCCTCCGATGGCGGCACTGCTCGGCGTCGTCGCTCTCGGCGGAGCCGTGGGATCGCTGGCCCGCTACGGCCTGGTGCTGGCCGCTCCGCACCTGGCCACGACGCTGGCCATCAACGTGGTCGGGTCGTTCCTGCTCGGCGCCCTGGTCGCCCTCCGACCGAACCGGCGCTTGTCCGGGGCCTTCCTCGGAAGCGGCGTCCTCGGTGGCTTCACGACGTTTTCGGCTTTCGCCGTACAGGCGGTGGATGCTTCGTTGCCGACTGGGATCGTCTACGTGGCAGGCACTCTCGTGGTCGGGCTGGGCGCGGGCCAGCTCGGGCTGCGGGTCAGAAGGTGAACGCGCTGCTCGTTGCGCTCGGCGCCGCCGTGGGTGCTCCGGTCCGCTTCCTGGTCGGGTGGGCCCTGCCCGGCCGGGTAGGCACGCTGGTCGTCAACGTGCTGGGCAGCGCCGTCCTGGGCGGGCTGGTGCGGACCTCGACGTCGACGTATGCGCTGGTGGGGGCGGGGTTCTGCGGAGCGCTGACGACCTACTCGACCTTTGCGGTCGAGGCTGTCGCTGCCCGCAGCTGGCGGTATGTCGCGGCGACCGTCGTGCTGTGCGTCGGGGTAGCGGCGCTCAGCCGGTCTGTCGCGGGATGACCGGCGCCGACGCGGGGACGACCTCGCGCGGTCGGCTCCCTTCGCGGGGGCCGGCGATGTCGATCGTGGCGCTGCGAGGGTGTGCGCCGAGCGGGTAGCGGTGGCGCCCGATGAGCAGGGCACCGAACCGCTCCGCCGACATGGGCTTGTCGAACAGGTAGCCCTGGGCGAACCGGCAGCCGAGCGTTCGCAGCACGTCGAGCTGGTCGAGCGTCTCGATGCCCTCAGCGACCGAGTAGAGGTCGAGCGAGCGGGCCATCTCGATGACGCTGGCGACGAGAACCCGGGTCCGCGGCTCGTCGGCGACGGCCTGGGTGAACTCGCGGTCGATCTTGACCGTGCTGGTGTCGAAGCGGCGCAGGTAACGAAGTGACGACCAGCCGGTACCGAAGTCGTCGACGGCCACGCCGACGCCGATCGAGCGCAGCTCCTGGACCACCTCGACGGCCGTCGCCCAGTCGTCCATCAAGGCCTGCTCGGTGATCTCAAGGACCAGCCGGTAGGGGTGGAGCCGGTGCTCGGCCAGGACTGACCGGACCAGGTCGCACAGTCCGGGTACGCCGAGCTGGCGTGGGCTGAGGTTGACCCCGATCGAGCCACGGTCGAGCGGGTCACCGTTCTGCTCGGCCGTGCGCAGCCAGCCGGCGAGGTCGGCGACGGCAGTGCGGAGCGCGAACTCGCCGAGCTCGGCGATCGCGCCGACCTGCTCGGCGAGCGCGACGAACTGCGTGGGCGAGACGCTGCCCAGGGTCGGGTGCTCCCAGCGCAGCAGCGCCTCAGCGCCGACGATGGTCCCGTCGCTGAGGTCGACCATCGGCTCGTAGACGAGGTGGAACTGGTCGAGGACCGGGTGGGACACGTCGTCGCGCATCTGCACGCGGGCAGCGGCGAGCTCTCGCGCGGCGCCGTCCAGGACGACCATCCCGGAGCGCTGCGGGTCCTTTCCCGCTTTCGCCTCGTACATCGCGACGTCGACGTGGGACAGCGCCACCGCCGCGTCGGCGCCGTGCGCGTCGGCCTGAACCACCCCGATGCTGGCCGTCACGCAGAACGGTCGCGCCCCCACGACGACGGGAGCGGCGAACGCCCCGAGCAGCACCTGTCCGAGCGGGTGGGGGCCGGCGGTGGTGGCGACGCAGACCGCGAACTCGTCTCCACCGAGCCGCGCCACCAGCGCGTCGGACGGCAGCGCCGCGACAAGCCGATGGGCAACCTCGCGCAGTACCGCGTCGCCGGTGTCGTGCCCGTGGGTGTCGTTGATGTCCTTGAAGTCGTCGAGGTCGAGCAACGCCAGGACCACACCGGACTCGGCACTGCCGGCCAGCAGCTCGGCCAGGGTCGCGTAGAGCGCGGTGCGGTTGGCCAGCCCGGTGAGCGGGTCGCAGCGGGCCGCCGAGGTGGCCTCCCGCTCGCGCGTCCGGAGCCGGGAGACGGTGCGCCGCTGCTCGCTGCTGATGAGCAGCCCGCGGGCGATGACGAAGATGCTGGCCACGCTGACGAGCGTCATCTGCTCCGGCCGTAGGGCCACGCCACGCGCGGTCATCACGGCGATCAGCGCCGCTGCGGGCACCAGGGCCAGTACCGGGGCTGCCGCCTCGAGCGGTCCCGGGGCCTGTGGCTCCCGCTCGACCAGGGCGACCGCGCGCCTGGCGTAGCGCGGAGCCAGGGCCATGAGCACGAGAGCGGACTGGTCGCACAGCGCCGGCCACGACGTCGGTAGGTAGGAGTGGCGCAGCGTCGCGACGCCATACCCCATCCCGGAGGCGGTGAGGAACGCGAAGGCCACGCCCGCGGTACGCAGGAACGGGCGGAGGTCCTCGCGTGCCCGGGACATCACCGACACGAGTACGGCGAGCACGAACACCCCACCGAGCGGATACCCGAGGACGGCCACGGTGAGGCCGGTGGTGGTACCGCTTTCCCGGGCCCAGGAGGCCAGTGGCTTGGCGATGAGGAGCCCCAGCCCTGCGACCGCCACGAGGGCGTCGGTTACCGCGAGCAGGCGGTCACGGGCGTCGGTGGCGTGCCGCGGCAGGGCCAGCAGTCCCGCCGCGGCGAGCGGGACGTAGCTGAGGTACAGCCAGTCGGCGATGCCGCCAGCGGGTTCCAGCTCCCCGGTGACGAGTACGTGCGCGGTCGCCGCCACGCCTGAGGCGATCCCGGCAAGCAGGGCCGTGCCGAGCAGGATCCGCGAGGTACGCCCCAGTGCGACGCCGAGACGCAGCAGCATGGTCGCCGCGACCACGGCCGTCAGTGAGCGCACCAGGTAGGAAAGGGGTGCGGAGACGGTCACGAGAACCAGCGAGGCCACCGCGGCGAAGGCGACCGCCAAAGCTGTTCGCGTGACGGTCACCCCACATTGTGTGACGACAAGCAGGCCGATAGATAGCGAAGAGCGGCTTTTCCAGCGATTTTGGCTCGATAGGCCCAGGCCACCTGACCCGATGTGGCTAGGGTGCCCCCGGGTCGTTGTCAGATCTGCGAGGGCGCCCGTCGAGCCCTGAGCACGACGTCGACGCTGTGGCCGGCACCGGCGCCGGTCGTGACGAGCCTCGGGCGGTCTCCGTAGACCTGCACCTCCCACGCGTCGCCCAGCGCCTGCAGGGCGTCGTGGACGTCGGCCGGCATCACGTAGTCCGCCGGGTCGAAGTCGGCGGGCCGCGCGTGTCCCGGGTCGGACTGGTCGTGGTGCACGAACAGCAGCGTCCCGCCGGGAGCGACGAGCTCCAGGATCCTCGCCAGCGAGCGTCCCTGCCGGTGCAGCAGCGCGGGGTACTGCACGTTGACCAGGTCGAACTGCGCCGCGGGTAGGTCCAACAGTCCACCGTGGATAAGTTGCACCATCACGCCGGCCTTCTCGACGTGTTCCGCGGCCCGGGCCAGTGCCACGCCCGAGACGTCGAAGGCGGTGACCGTCCACCCCCTGTTCGCCAGCCAGATCGCGTCCGCGCCCTCACCGCAGCCGACGTCCACCGCCGTACCGGGGGTGGCGTCGCTGGTCTCGGCGACCAGGACGCCGTTCGGGTTGCCGCTCCAGACCTGCTCGGCGGCGGAGTAGCGGACGTCCCAGTCCAAGCCAGGCTCGTGGTCGGGGTGGTTCACGAGGGCAACTTACCTCCGGCGAACCGCCCCAGCCGGGACGGGCCCTACGCCCGGCTCGCCAGTGCCTCGAGGCGGTCCCCGTCGACGCGCCAGACCGTCCACTCGTCCTGCGGCAGCGCCCCCAGTGAGCTGTAGAAGCCCTGCGCGGGGGTGTTCCAGTCCAGAACCCACCACTCGAACCTGGTCCAGCCGCGCTGCACGCAGGTGGCCGCGAGCTCCACCAGCAGCGCCTTGCCGAGCCCTGTCCCACGGGCCTCGGGGCGGACGTAGAGGTCCTCGAGCCACAGCCCCGGCTTGCCCTGCCAGGTGCTGAACGTGGGGTACCAGAGTGCAAAGCCCACGACCTCGCCGGCGTGCTCGGCCACGTGGCAGGACGCGACCGCATCCGGCCCGAAGAGCGCCTCCTGCAGGTCGGCCTCGGTGGCGAGGACGGCGTCCGGCTCCCGCTCGTAGGTCGCGAGGTCCTTCACCAGTTGCAGCACGACGGGTACGTCGGTGCGGACCGCCGGCCGGATCACAGGTTCCACCCGAGCAGCGCCGGCCGGTCGTTCTCGTGGCCCAGGACGGCGATGCCGCAAGGCTTGAGCACCAGGTGCTGGGCCTCCACCGGAGCCAGCCCCAGGTAGACGGCGGTGAGGATCCGGAGCAGGTGACCGTGAGCGAACAGAAGGCTGTCGCCGTCGTGGGGGAGGCCGTCGAGGACCCGCTTCGCCCGCACCGCGACCCGCTCAAGCGGCTCCCCGAGGGCCGGTCCTTCCCAGACGCTCCAGGGCGCGCCGGAGGCGGCCGTCAGCTGCGCCGTCGTCAGTCCCTCGGCCGGGCCGTAGTCCCACTCCATGAGGTCCCCGTCGAGACCGGGCGTCAGGCCGGCCAGCTCGGCGGTGCGCACGGCCCGCTGCAGCGGTGACGAGCGGACGACGGCCCAGGGCCGGTCGAGACAGGGCTTGAGGGCGAGGGCCCGCTCTTCGCCCTCCGGGAGCAGGGGCAGGTCCGTACGACCGGTGTGTTGCCCGGTCCGCGACCACGCGGTCTCGCCGTGCCGGACCAGCCAGATCTGCGTCATGCGCACAGCAAACCAGGTCTGGAGAAGACCGGGCCCGGCCTCGGGGCGACGTCCGTCCGACGTTCTGCCAGCATCGGGGCCGTGAGGATCCTCCTGCTGGGCAGTGGCGAGCTGGGACGAGAGGTCGCCCTGGAGGCGGCCCGGCTGGGGGTCGACGTCGTCGCGGCCGACCGCTACGACGACGCCCCGGCCATGCGCGTCACCCCGCACCGTCGCGTCCTGGACATGACCGACCCAGCTGCGCTGCGTGCGCTCGTGGAGGAGGTGCGCCCCGACCTGGTCGTGCCGGAGGTCGAGGCGCTCGCCACCGAGGAGCTGCTGGCCCTCGAGTCAGAGGGCTTCCGGGTCGTACCGACTGCCCGGGCCGCCCGACTCACCATGGACCGGGAGGGCATCCGACGGCTCGCCGCCGAGGACCTGGGCCTGCCGACGTCGCCGTACCGCTTCGCCTCGACCGAGCGGGAGTTCCTGGAGGCGGTCGAGCAGGTCGGCCGACCGTGCGTGGTGAAGCCGGTCATGAGCAGCAGCGGCAAGGGCCAGTCGACCGTCGGGGTCGAGGGCGACGCCTTGGCCGCCTGGGCGTTTGCGCGTGCCAGCGCGCGCGTGAAGGGGCAGAGCGTCATCGTCGAGGGTTTTGTGGAGTTCGCCTACGAGATCACCTTGCTGACGGTCCGCCACGCGGCAGGGGTGACGGTCTGCCCACCGGTCGGGCACGTGCAGGTCGACGGCGACTACCGCGAATCCTGGCAGCCACACCCGATGAGCGAGGCTGCCCTCGCGCATGGCACCGAGATGGCCACGCAGGTCGTCGACGCGCTCGGAGGACACGGGGTGTTCGGGGTCGAGCTGTTCGTCACGGCCGACGACGGGGTGCTGTTCAGCGAGGTGTCGCCGCGTCCGCACGACACCGGGATGGTGACCATGGTCAGCCAGCCGGTCAGCGAGTTCGCGCTGCACGTCCGGGCGATCCTCGGGCTGCCGGTGCGCCCCGACGACGTCGTGGTCACCCGGCCGGGCGCGTCGGCCGTCGTGCTCGGCACCGAGACCGGTGTCCCGTCCTACGACGGACTGGCCGAGGCGCTCGCGGGCGAGACCGTCCAGCTGCGGGTGTTCGGCAAGCCGACGTCACACCCTGGTCGACGGCTGGCCGTCGCCCTGGCCCAGGGCGACAGCGTCGAGCAGGCCCGCGAGCGTGCCCGCGCCGCGGCCGCCGCCGTCCGGGTGACCGTCGCGGACTGACGCGTCCCGGAGCGAAGGCCGCCGCGGGAGCTGGAGCCCCCCGGCTCGACACGAGCCGCACAGGTCACGGACGAAGCCCTTGTCGATCTTGACCTCGTGGATGGGTAGTCGCTTGAGATACGACAGGGAGGAGTACCCGGTGCCGAAGTCGTCGACGGACAGCCGTACCCCCATGTCGTGCAGGCCGTGGAGGGTCCGCAAGGCATGCGCCGGGTCGGTCATGACACTCGACTCGGTCACCTCGAGGGTCAGGCGTTCCGGTCGGATGTGACGCGGAGCTCGTGCCCTCGCGTGGGCCAGTCCGTGACGCAGTCCAGGGCGCCGTGCAGGACCACGGAGGTCAGCGCCGCGATGAGCCCGGTGCGTTCGGCCAGCGCGATGAAGGCGTCGGGGTAGAGCAGCCCCTGCCGAGGATGCTGCCAACGGACCAGTGCTTCGGCCCCCACGATGCAGCCGTCGCTGAGGCGGGCCTGCACCGGTCTGGTGAGCCGCCGGGCCGTGCGGACCCACCTTGCAGGTCCGTCGTGCCTGAACCGGTGACACCACCAGAACTACTGTCACCCGGGTGTCCCGACCAGCCGGTAGCGAGCCCGGTAGAACCGCAGTCCCGGTGCGCTGGGCGGTGGCGGCACAAGCAACCGGGCTGCTCGCTCTGACCGCCGCTGTGGCTGCTGATTGGTGGCCGGTCAGCCTCGACCACCGCGTAGCCGCGGTGCTGCCCGGACGGCAGGCAACCGGCATCGCGTCCTTGCTGCTGCACGTAGCGTCGGGCATCACGACCCTCGCCACTCCGCAAGCGACTGTGCTCATCACGCTGGCTGTGGCGGCGGCGCTCCCCTGGCGTGACAGGAGCCTGGCGGCTCGTCGGACTGTCGTCCTGCCGTTGACGGCCCTGACGATCGCCGTCCTGGCCGGGAAGGCGCTGTTGAACCGGCCAGGCCCACCCGGTAGCCACCTGCACCACCTGTTCGGTTACTACCCCTCCGGCCACACCGCGACTGCCGTCGTCTGCAGCGGGCTGCTCACCCGCCTGGCCAGTGCCTACCAACCCGGTTGCCGCGTCAGGCTGCGCGCGGTGGCGACGACTTGGACCCTGCTGGTCGGCGCCTCCCTGGTGTTCCACCGCTACCACTGGCTCAGCGACGTCGTTGCGGGGCTTCTGTTGGGGACCGTGATCCTGCACCTGACCCGACCGCCGCGGGAAGAACGCGTTCGACGACTGAGCCAGGGATGAGCACCACCGGCGGAAACTTCTTTGCCACGGCCTGCGCCATGACGTCGGCCACGGCACGGTCGATGTCGCTCCCGCGGCGAGCACGCTGCGGGTCAACAGCCACGTCTTTAGCCCGGAGACGAGGATCGCACCCAGTCCATCGTCGATGTTGCGTTCAACATCTCGCGGACCGGGTGCGGGACAGACGACCTCGCTGCGAACACCACCGCAGGTCAGAGGGGTAAGGACCCCCTACGCCTTCTTGGTCTCCCAGAAGATCGCGGCGATCTCGTCGACCTGCGTGATGAGCAGGTCGGCGTGCGCCGGGTCGAAGTCTTGCTTGGCCTTCGACGCCGTGTTGCACGCTGCCTTGACCTTGTCGGTGAGTCCAGGGTGCGCCTGCTCGTGAGCGGGCTTGAAGTAGTCCGTCCAGAGGATGAGCACTTCGTCCTTGACCTTCTGTGCGTGCTCCTCCTTGATGAGGACCATGCGGATCTTGGAGTTGCGCGCCTTGTCGTCGTCGCCCTCGACCGCGGCGAACTTGTCGTACATGGCCTTGACCGTCTTGGCCGCGATCTGCGCGGTGCTGGGGTCGTAGATGCCGCAGGGCACGTCGCAGTGGGCGGACACGACCGTGCGGGGCAGGAAGAAGCGCATGAGAAGTCCCTTCGTGAGAGTCGACCTTGACCCTAGTGCTGGACTGTCGGGCGTGCGCACCCGGACCGTCCTCGTCCAGGGCCCTTCCATGCTTCCTACCCTTCGCGAGGGCGACTGCCTCCTGGTCCGAGCCACCCGTGCGGCCCGGGCCGGCGACGTCGTCGTCGCCCGGCTCCGGGCGCGGCCCTCGCTGCTCGTGGTCAAGCGCGCAGTCCGGGAGCAGGACGGCGGCTGGCTGCTTGCCTCCGACAACCCGGCCGTCGCCGGCCACGGCCTCACCGGCGGGGTCGGTGACGTCGAGGCCAGGGTTGTGCTGCGCTACTGGCCGCTGCCCGTCCGCAGGCTCTCGTAGAACGCCAGACACCCCTCGTACGACGGAAGCAGGCCACTGGACTGGGCCTGCGCGAATGTCGGGGCCGCGGCGTCCTTGTCGGACAGCAGGTGCTCCACGTCGTCGGGGAAGGGCAGGTCGAGGTCGACGTCCAGCGGGTGGATGCCGTGCTCGCCGGTGGGGTTGTAGGGCTCGCTGCACAGGTAGGTGACGTTGGCGTCGTCCGTCAGCGCCAGGAACGCGTGTCCGAGGCCCTCGCTGAGGTAGACGGCCCGGCGGTCCCGGTCGTCCAGGCGCACCGCGTCGCTGACGCCGAACGTCGGGGACCCGACCCGGATGTCGACGATGACGTCCAGGACCGCCCCACGGGTGCAATAGACGTACTTCGCCTGTCCCACAGGTACATCAGCGAAGTGCACCCCGCGCAGCGTGCCCTTGGAACTCACTGAGTGGTTGGCCTGCTTGACGCTGAGGTCGTGCCCGACGGCGGCACGGAAGGCGGGCGCCTTGAACCACTCGAGGAACACTCCGCGCGGGTCGGGCCACTGCTTGGGGGCGAAGACCCAGGAACCGGGGACCTTGAGCTCGTCGACCTGCATGCCGTCCAGCGTAGGGGGTTGGACCGGCCCAAGGAGGTCAGAGAACCTTGCCGAGGAAGGCTCTGGTGCGCTCCTGCTGCGGGTTGGTGAGGACCTCTCGCGGGTCACCGCGCTCCACGACCACTCCGCCGTCCATGAACACCGCGGTGTCACCGACGTCCTTGGCGAACATCATCTCGTGGGTCACGACGACCATGGTCATGCCGTCGGCGGCAAGTCCGCGCATGACGTCCAGCACCTCTCCGACGAGCTCCGGGTCGAGCGCGCTCGTCGGCTCGTCGAACAACATCAGCTTGGGCTGCATCGCCAGCGCCCGGGCGATCGCGACGCGCTGCTGCTGGCCGCCGGACAGTTGCGCGGGGTAGGCGTCGACCTTGTCCGACAGGCCGACCCGTTCGAGCAGGGCCCGGCCTCGGTCGCGGGCCTCGGCCTTGCTCAGTCCCTTGACCGTCTGCGGTGCCTCCATGACGTTGCCGAGCGCCGTCATGTGTGGGAACAGGTTGAAGCGCTGGAAGACCATTCCGATGTCGGCGCGGGCCGCGGCCGTCTCCTTCTCGCGCAGCTCGTGCAGCTTGTCACCCTGCTGGCGGTAGCCGACGAGCTCCCCGTCGACCGACAGCCGCCCCGCGTTGATCTTCTCGAGGTGGTTGATGCAGCGCAGGAACGTCGACTTGCCCGAGCCGGACGGGCCCAGCAGGCAGCAGACCTCTCCGGGCTGCACGGCCAGGTCGATGCCCTTGAGGACCTCGAGGGACCCGAAGCTCTTGTGCACACCCTCGGACAGCACCATCGGGGTTGCGGTCATCTCTGCCTCCCTGAGCCGACGACGGTCAGCAGCCGCTGGATCGGGGTGGGCGGCAGGTTCCGGCTCGACCCGCGGGAGAAGCGACGCTCGAGGTAGAACTGGCCGATGCTGAAGACGCTGGTCATCAGCAAATACCACGCGGCGGCAGCGAACAGCAGCTCGAAGACCTTGAGGTTGTTGGTGTAGATGTCGCGCGCGGCGAGCGTGAGCTCGGGGTAGGTGATGGCGAACGCGAGTGACGAGGTCTTGAGCATGTTGATGAACTCGTTGCCCGTCGGCGGGATGATGACCCGCATCGCCTGCGGCAGCACGATCCTGCGCAACGTCAGTCCCCGTGACATGCCCAGGGCCTGGGCCGCCTCGGTCTGGCCCTCGTCGACCGCCGCGATCCCGGCCCGGACGATCTCGGCCATGTAGGCGCCCTCGTTGATGCCCAGGCCCAGCAGCGCGGCCAGGAACGGGGTCATCACGTCTGCGGTCTGCGCACTGCCGAGCCCGGGGAACGACAGGGTCTGGAAGACCAGGCCGAGGTTGTACCAGAGGAACAGCTGCAGGAGTACCGGCGTACCGCGGAACAGCCAGACGTACAGCCAGCCGACCCCGCCGGTGACGGGGTTGCTGGACTGTCGCATGACCGCGACCAGAACACCCAGCACGATCCCGAGGGCCTGCGAGAGCACGCTGATGAGCAGCGTGCGCCCGGCCCCCGCGACGATCGTGTGGAAGGTGAAGAAGTGCTTGGTCAGCGACCACTGGATGTCGGCCTGCGCGAACGCCCTGACCAGCAGCCCGAGGGCCACCACGACGAGAACAGCCCCCACGTACCGCCCGTAATGACGGACGGGTACGGCGACCAGTCGCTCGGGAGCTGTCACGACCCGGCGTTGACCGTCGCCGTGGTGACCGCACCCTGGGCGACGTCCCACTTGTCGAGGATCGTCTTGTACTCACCGTTGGCGATCAGGGCTTGCATCGCCTGCTTCAGGGCGTCCCGCAGGGCCGAGTCCTCCTTGCGCAGACCGATCCCGTAGGGACCTGCCTCGATCTGCTCGCCGACGACCTCGTAGTCGCCGTTCGACTTCTTGGCGTTGTAGGCGGCCACGGGGAAGTCGTTCATGTCGGCGACGGCCCGGCCCTGCTTCACCTGCAGCAGCGCCTCGGGGTCGGTGTCGAACGCGAGCACCTTGAGCGGCTTGCCGGCCGTCACGCACTTCGCCTGCTGGGCCTTGGCGACGTCCTCCTGCGTGGTGCCGCGCTGCAGGGCGACGGTCTGCCCACAGAAGTCGTCGAGGGACTTAATCGCCTTCGGGTTTCCCTTGCCGACGAGGATCGACGTACCGGCGTTGAAGTAGTCGACGAAGTCGATCGTCTTCTGACGTTTCTTGTTGTCGCTCATCGCGCTCATGATCAGGTCGATGCGCTTGCTGGTGAGCGAGGTGATGAGCCCGTCGAAGGTGGCGTTCTCGAACTTCAGGGTGACGCCGAGCTGCTTGCCGAGCGCAGCGGCGACGTCGGGGTCGATGCCCACGATCGTGGTGCCGTCGGCGTCCTTGAACTCCACCGGCGCATAGGAGACGTCGGAGCCCACCACCAGCGTGCCCTTGGCGCGGATCGCCTGGGGGAGCAGTGAGGCGAGCGGTGCGTTCTTGACACCGTCGACCGCCTTCGAGCCGCTGCTGCCTCCGCAGGCAGTGGCTGCGAGCAGCACGGCGGCTGCCAGAGGGAGAAAGTGGAGCGGGGAGCGGACGGGCACGGGGGTCCTCCATCGAGATGTGATCTTTGGAGCATCGTGTCATCTTCGCGGCCCCGCGGTGTGTTCTGCGGCACATCCGACGTGTCCCGTTATCGGTTCGACACGGACCTCGGCGACGGCTTGTGACACGATGTGCACTCCGGGCAACCCCCGACCGACGCGCCGCGGCCTGCGTTCACCCACCGCCGCAGATCCTGCCCCTCGTCGTGGTGGCGTCTGCGCAGGCCCCGCAAGGGCATCGTTGCTGCTCGCCCGGAGGAGACCCGTCATGACCGCGTTCCTGGAGGACCTGACCACCGTGGACCCTGCTCAGGCACTTGCCCCTGTCGTCGGCGCTGCCCGCTCCGGGCTGGACGCCGATCCCATCTTCGCGCTGCACCGCGGCGGCAAGATCGACGTCACTCTGAGCGTTCCGCTCGAGACGCGCGAGGACCTCTCGATGGCCTACACCCCGGGCGTGGCCCGGGTCTGCACCGCCATCGCGCAGCAGCCGGAGCTGGTCTACGACTACACCTGGAAGTCGAACACCGTCGCCGTCGTCACCGACGGGACCGCCGTGCTAGGACTGGGCGACATCGGGCCTGAGGCGGCATTGCCCGTGATGGAGGGCAAGGCCATGCTCTTCAAGCACTTCGGTGGCATCAACGCCGTGCCGATCTGCCTCAACGTCAAGGACACCGATGAGCTCGTCGAGACGATCGTGCGGCTCGCCCCCGCCTTCGGCGGGATCAACCTCGAGGACATCAGCGCCCCCCGCTGCTTCGAGGTGGAGCGCCGGGTCCAGGAGCGCCTCGACATCCCCGTCTTCCACGACGACCAGCACGGCACGGCCATCGTCGTCCTCGCAGCCCTGCGCAACGCGGCCAAGCTCACCGGCCGGACCCTCGCAGACCTGCGCGTCGTCGTCAGCGGTGCCGGCGCGGCCGGCATCGCGGTGTCGAGGATGATCCTCGAGGCCGGCATCGGTGACCTCGCGATCGCCGACAGCAAGGGCATGGTGCACGTGGGCCGCACGGACCTCAACGACGAGAAGCGGCTGTTCGCCTCCATCAGCAACAAGGCGGGCTTCACCGGAGCCTTCAACGACGCGCTGTCCGGCGCCGACGTCCTGATCGGGCTGTCCAGCGGGAAGGTCCCGTTCGAGGCGGTCGCCTCGATGGCCAAGGACTGTTTTGTCTTTGCGATGGCCAACCCAGACCCTGAGGTGCACCCCGACGACGCTCGACGCGCCGGCGCGCGGGTCATCGCCACCGGGCGGTCGGACTTCCCGAACCAGATCAACAACGTGCTCGCCTTCCCCGGCGTCTTCCAGGGTGCGATGGCGGTCCGGGCCACCCGCGTCACCGAGGGTATGAAGCAGGCGGCGGCGCTCGCCGTGGCCGCCGTCGTCGGCGACGACCTGTGCGAGGAGTGCGTCATCCCTTCGGTGTTCGACCCCCGCGTCGCTCCGGCCGTCAGCGCAGCGGTTGCCGCGGCCGCTCGCAGCGAGGGCGTCGCCCGCCTCTGAGTCTCCCAAGGGAGGCGGGACTAGGGTCGATCGCATGCTTGCCGTCACCTGCACCTCCCAGTCCGCCGACGCCCCGCTCGATGGCCTCACCCTCGGGGAGCGGCCCGATCCCGTGGTACCGGAGGGATGGGTGCGGGTGTCGCTGCGGGCGGCGGCGCTCAACCACCACGACCTGTGGTCGCTCAAGGGCGTTGGGCTGGCTGCGGACAAGCTGCCCATGGTCCTGGGTTGTGACGGCGCGGGGGTCCTTGACGACGGCACCGAGGTCGTCGTCCACGCCGTCGTGACGAGCCCGACCTGGACCGGCGACGACACCCTCGACCCGCGCCGGACTCTCTTGTCGGAGCTGCACGACGGGACGCTCGCCGAGCAGGTCGTCGTCCCGGCCCGCAACGTCCTCCCGAAGCCGGCCGAGCTCTCATGGGAGGAGGCCGCTTGCCTGCCGACGGCCTGGCTCACGGCGTACCGGATGCTGTTCACGCACAGCGGAACCCGGCCCGGTCAGACCGTCCTCGTCCAGGGCGCCGGCGGGGGTGTCGCGACGGCTGCGATCGCCCTGGCGCGGGCCGCGGGTCTTACCGTCTGGGCGACCAGCCGGGACGACGGCAAGCGGTCGAAGGCCCTGGAGATCGGAGCGCACCAGGTCTTCGAGACCGGCGCGCGACTTCCCGGCAAGGTCGACGCGGTACTGGAGACCGTCGGAAAGGCGACCTGGTCGCACTCGATGCGGGCGCTGCGCCCGGGCGGCACACTGGTCGTGTCCGGAGCCACCACCGGCGCCGACCCGTCGGCGGACCTGAACCGGTTGTTCTTCCTGCAGCTCCGGGTGATCGGCTCCACCATGGGTACCCGCGACGAACTCGCGGACCTGCTCGGCTTCTGCGCCGCGACCGGGCTGCGGCCCCAGATCGACGACGTCCGGCCGCTGTCGGACGCGGCGGTGAGCTTCGGTCGGCTCGCCGGTGGCGACGTGTTCGGCAAGCTCGTCCTCACCACCTGATCGGAGCCGCCCGTGGTCCTGCCCGTGCACGATGAGAACCCGACGCGCCGGACAGCGGTCGTGACCTACGCGCTGATCGCGGTCAACGTCGTCGTCTTCGTCCTGAGCCCGGTCGCGGTGCACCTCGTCGGAAGCACTCCCCTACAGCAGCAGTGCAAGCAGGTCGCCTTCTTCGACCGGTACGCCGCGGTGCCCGACGAGCTCGTCCACAACCGGCAGGGGCTGGCGGGCGCCACCGGTGAGGTCGGCACCTCCCGGGGCCGGTCCGGGTGCGTTGAGCTGCGCCCCGCGCCCTTTCCCAAGACGCCGTTCCTCTCGGTGCTCTACGCGATGTTTCTGCACGGCGGGTGGCTGCACCTGCTCGGCAACATGCTCTTCCTCTACGTCTTCGGCAACAACGTCGAGGACCGCCTCGGTCGCCTGCGGTTCCTGGGCTTCTACGTCGGCTGCGGCTACGTCGCGACGTACGGCTTCGCGCTGCTCGACGCCTCCTCGACCCAGCCGCTCGTCGGTGCCTCGGGTGCCATCGCCGGGGTACTCGGGGCCTACCTCGTGCTCTACCCGCGAGCCAAGGTGTGGTCGCTGCTCACGTTCTTGTTCTTCCTGCCGGTGAAGCTGCCGGCCTGGCTGGTCCTCGGTAGTTGGTTCGTCCTGCAGTACGTGTACTTCCGCGGGGCCGGTGTCGCGGCCGGCTCCGGCGTCGCGTACGGCGCGCACGTCATCGGCTTCGTCGTCGGGGCCGCCCTGGTCTGGCGCCTACGCGGCCAGCGGCAGACGGTCTCGGGACGGGCCTGACCCCGAGCCGCAACCGGCTCACCCGACCGAGTCGGGTGCGCCTTTTCGCCCGTCTGCGTCAGCGGCCGCCGCCGCCCGACGCACGGCCTCGACGGACCGGCTGATGTCCTCGGCATCGGTGGACCAGTTGCTCACCGAGACGCGAAGCACGTCCCGGCCCTGCCACCGCGAGCCCGACATCCAGGCATCGCCCTCCTCGAGCAGGTGAGCGGTGACTGCCCGCGTCCGCTCGTCGCTGCCGAAGCTGACGCAGACCTGGGTGAAGACCACGTCGTTGAGGACCTCGGCGCCGTCGATGCCCGCGAGCCCGTCGGCGATGGCCCGCGCGTTGGCGGCGAGCCCGCTGACGAGCTCCTCGACGCCCGACCGTCCGAGGGACCGCAGCGCCGCCCAGACCGGCACGCCGCGGGCCCGGCGAGAGAGCTCAGGCACCTTCTCGTAGGGGTTGCCCGGTCCTTCGCTGCCGGCGTCCACCAGATAGCTGGCGTGCACCCCCATCGCGGCCCGCACTGCCGCGGGGCGGCTGATGATCGCGAGGCCGCAGTCATAGGGGACGTTCAAAGTCTTGTGGGCGTCGGTGCCCCAGGAGTCCGCTGTGGCAAGGCCTTCGAGGTGATGGCGAAGGTCAGGCGTGGCTGCCGCCCACAGGCCGAAGGCCCCGTCGACGTGGACCCACGCGCCGTGCTCGTGGGCCACCGAGACCGCCTCGGCGACCGCGTCGAACGCTCCCGAGTGCAGGTTGCCCGCCTGCAGACAGACGATCGCCGGGCCTGTACTCGCCTCGAGGGCAACCCTGAGCGCCTCGACCTCGATCCTGCCCTGGCCGTCCGCCTCTACGGCTGTCGGCGTCCCCAGCCCGAGGTAGCGCAGGGCAAGGTCGACCGTGTCGTGCCGCTCGGCACCGACGAGGACCCGGACCCTCGGTGCTCCGCTGAGGCCGTCGGCATCGAGGTCCCAGCCGGCCTCGGCGAGCACGTGCTGTCGCGCAGCCGCGAGGCAGGTGAAGTTGGCCATGGTCGCACCCGTCACGAAGCCGACGTCGCAGGTGGAGGGCAGCCCCAGCAGGTCGAGCAGCCACGCCCCAGCCGCCTCCTCGGCTGCCACCACGGCGGGCGTCGCGTAGCGCATGCCCGCGTTCTGGTCCCAAGCGCTGACCAGCCAGTCGGCGGCGAGGGCTGCCGGCAGCGTTCCCCCGATGACCCAGCCGAAGAACCTTCCCGAGCCCATGGCCATCAGACCGGGCTCGGCCAGCCGCGCCAGCTCGTCCACGACCGCCGCGGGATCGCGCGGCTCGTCATCCAGAGGCGTGTCGAAACCCATCTTCTCGATCGACTCGGCCGGCCGCACCGGCCGCTCTGCCACGCTGCCCAGCCAGGCCAGGGCGTGCTCGTGTGCCCGGTTGAGCGCTGGTCCGAAAACGTCCCCGTGTGCCGTCATGTCGAAAGTGTGGCCGGTGGCCTGATCCCTGTCACGTCCGGTGTCGGACGGCGGTCAGAGGGGCTTGCGCATGACCACGGAGGACTCCTCGTAGCCCAGGAGGTGTACACCGAGCGAGCCACGCTGTTGCCTCCGAAGACGTTGAGCCCCAGGGCTTCTGCGCCCATCGAGCGGGCCACGTCCTCGGCCTGGATCGAGGCCGCCCGCCACCCGGCGTACTCGGTGGGGGTGGGGCGGCGACCGGTCAGGGCCACCGGCTCAGTCGTCGTCGTCGTCGAGCCGGGCGAGCCAGGTCGCGATGCGTTCGACGGGCACCTCGAACTCGGGGTGCTCGTCGACGAAATCCTTGAGGCGCTCGGCGAGCCAGGTGAGGGTCACCTGTTCCTCGCCCCGTCGCTCGGCGAGCTCCTCGAGACCGCGGTCGGTGAAGTACACGGCGGTCAGCGGGCGAAGATGGCCGCGACGAGCGCGGCCTGCTCGGCCTCGTGCACCTTCGACGAGCCGGCGGCGGGGGAGGCCGAGGAGCGACGGGACACCCGACGGAGGCGGATCTCGGCGGGCAGTTGCTCGGGCAGCGACAGGGCCATGTGCGACCAGGCACCCTGGTTGGCCGGCTCCTCCTGCGCCCACACGACGTCCGTCACGTTGGGGTAGGTCGCCAGGACAGCCGCGATCTGCGCGCCGGGCACCGGGTAGAGCTGCTCGACGCGGACGAGGGCGACGGTCGTGTCCTCGTTCTTGCGACGGGCGGCCGCGAAGTCGTAGTAGACCTTGCCGGCGCTCAGGACGACGCGGGTCACCTGGGCCTGGTCGAGCGGCTCGACGTCGGCGATGACCGGCTGCCAGCGGCCGGTCGTGAAGTCCGCGGGCGCCGAGGCCGCAGCCTTCAGGCGCAGCATCGACTTGGGTGTCACGACCACGAGCGGCCGGTTGACGCCGGTCATCGCCTGGGCGCGCAGCAGGTGGAAGTGCTGAGCCGGGGTCGTCGGGTAGGCGACGGTCATGTTGTCTTCGGCGCACATCTGCAAGAAGCGCTCGATGCGGGTCGACGAGTGGTCCGGACCCTGGCCTTCGTAGCCGTGCGGGAGCAGCATCGTCACGCCCGATCGCTGGCCCCACTTGGCCTCGCCGGAGGAGATGAACTCGTCGATGACGGTCATGGCGCCGTTGACGAAGTCGCCGAACTGCGCCTCCCACAGTACGAGGGCCTCCGGGCGGGCAACCGAGTAGCCGTACTCGAAGCCGAGGCAGGCATACTCCGACAGCAGCGAGTCGTAGATGTAGAGCGGCGCCTGGTCCTCCGACAGGTAGCGGATCGGCGAGTGCTCGCCGCCGGTGACCCGGTCGATGAGGGTGGCGTGCCGCTGCACGAACGTGCCGCGGCGCGTGTCCTGACCGGCCAGCCGGACCGGGGTCCCGTCCAGCAGCAGCGAGCCGAAGGCCAGGATCTCCCCGAAGCCCCAGTCGATCCCACCTTCGGTCACCATCTTGGCCCGACGCTCCATCAGGGGCGCGAGCTTCGGGTGCGGGGTGAAGCCCTCGGGCAGGTTGACGTGCGCCTGACCGATGATGTCGAGCACCGACTGCTCGACGGCCGTCTCGATCGCCGACAGGTCGAGGGTGTCGGTCATGGCGGGCTGGGCCGCGGTCGAGGACGACGCGTCGCGCGTCTCGGCGAACACCCGCTCGAGCTGGGACTGGTAGTCCTTCAGGGCCTCCTCGGCCTCCTCGATCGTGATGTCCCCACGTCCGACCAGCTGCTCGGTGTAGGTCTTGCGCACCGACCGCTTGCGGTCGATCACGTCGTACATGAGGGGCTGGGTCATCGAGGGGTCGTCGCCCTCGTTGTGGCCCCGCCTGCGGTAGCAGACGAGGTCGATGACGACGTCCTTGCGGAAGGCCTGCCGGAACTCGAAGGCCAGCTGGGCGACCCGCACGCACGCCTCCGGGTCGTCGCCGTTGACGTGGAAGATCGGTGCCTGCACGGTGCGCGCCACGTCGGTGGAGTAGGTGGAGGAGCGGCTGTACTCCGGCGCGGTGGTGAAGCCGACCTGGTTGTTGATGACGATGTGCACGGTTCCGCCCGTGCGGTAGCCGCGCAGCTGCCCCATCTGCAGGGTCTCCGCGACGACGCCCTGGCCGGCGAAGGCCGCGTCACCGTGCAGCAGCACGGGCAGGACGGTGAAGCCCGCCTCACCCTTGTCGATGATGTCCTGCTTGGCGCGGACGATGCCCTCGAGGACCGGGTTGACGGCCTCGAGGTGCGACGGGTTTGAGGTCAGCGACACGCGGGTCGTGGAACCGTCGGCGGCGGTGAAGGTGCCCTCGGCCCCGAGGTGGTACTTGACGTCGCCGGAACCCTGGACGGTGCGGGGGTCGAGGTTGCCCTCGAACTCGCGGAAGATCTGGCCATAGGACTTGCCCACGATGTTGGCGAGCACGTTGAGACGGCCGCGATGGGCCATGCCGATCACGACCTCCTCGAGGCCGGCTGCGGCAGCGCCGTGCAGGATCGAGTCGAGCATCGGGATGACCGACTCGCCGCCCTCGAGGGAGAAGCGCTTCTGGCCGACGAACTTGGTCTGCAGGAAGCTCTCGAACGCCTCCGCGGCGTTGAGCCGCTTGAGGACGTGCAGCTGCAGGTCGCGGTCAGGCTGCTGCAACTTCTTCTCCACGCGCTCCTGGATCCAGCGGCGCTGAGCCGGGTCCTGGATGTGCATGTACTCGATGCCCACGTTGCGGCAGTAGGAGTCGCGAAGGACGCCCAGGACGTCACGCAGCTTCATCACGCGCTGCGCGGCGAAGCCGCCGACCGGGAAGGAGCGGTCCAGGTCCCAGAGCGTCAGCCCGTGGTTGACGACGTCGAGGTCGGGGTGGCTGCGGACCTTGAAGTTGAGCGGGTCGGTGTCGGCCATCAGGTGACCGCGCACCCGGTAGGCGTGGATCATCTCGTTGACGCGGGTGGCCTTGTCGAGGTCGCCCTCGTGGGTGGCCTGCACGTCCGGGACCCAGCGGACCGGCTCGTAGGGGATGTGCAGCGAGGCGAAGACCTCGTCGTAGAAGCCGTCGGCCCCGAGCAGCAGCTGGTTCATGCGGCGCAGGAACTCACCGGACTGGGCGCCCTGGATGACCCGGTGGTCGTAGGTGGACGTCAGCGTGATGATCTTGGAGATCGCGAGCTGCGCGAGGCTCTCCTCGGACGCGCCGGCGAACTCCGCGGGATACTCCATCGCCCCGACGCCGATGATCGCTCCTTGACCCTGCATCAGCCGGGGCACCGAGTGCACGGTGCCGATGCCGCCCGGGTTGGTGAGGCTGATCGTCGCGCCCTGGAAGTCGTCGGTCGTGAGCTTGCCCCCGCGCGCCCGGCGCACGATGTCCTCGTACGCCGCGTGGAAGCCAGAGAAGTCGAGGGTGTCGGCGTCCTTGATGGCCGCGACGACCAGTGAACGGGTGCCGTTGGCGTTCTGCAGGTCGATGGCGAGCCCCAGGCCGACGTGTTCGGGGGTGAGCAGCGCGGGCTTGTCGTTGACGTGGGTGAAGGAGTTGTTCATCACCGGCACGTCGACAGCGGCCTTGACGAGTGCGTAGCCGATCAGGTGGGTGAAGCTGACCTTGCCGCCGCGCGCCCGGCGCAGGTGGTTGTTGATGACGGTGCGGTTGTCAGCGAGCAGCTTCGCCGGCACCGCCCGCACGCTGGTCGCGGTGGGGACCTCGAGCGAAGCCTCCATGTTGGTGACGACGCGGGCGGCCGCTCCCTTGAGCGGTGAGGTCGACGACGTCGCCACGGGTACGCCGGGGGCCTTGGCGGCGGTCGGTGGCGCGGGAGCGGGCGCAGGAGTGGGCGCAGGGGCAGGAGTGGGCGCAGGGGCAGGAGTGGGCGCGGGGGCAGGAGTGGGCGCGGGGGCGGCCGGCGGGGCGGCGCGGGAGGGCGCCGGCGCTGCGGGAGCGGCGGCGGTCGTCGTAGCGTTGGAGGGGGTGGCAGCGCCGTTCGTCGTTCCGTTGGTCCTGACCGTGGCCGTGACGGTGGGGGCGCCGGCCGGGTGGTAGTCGGCGAAGTACTCCTGCCAGGTGTCACCGACACTGGCGGGATCGTTCAGGAAGTCCTGGTAGAGCTCCTGGATGTACCACTCGTTCGCACCGAAGTCGCTCTGCTGACCGGATTGCGTCGACACGCTGGAAACGCCGCCTTGTGCTCGGGCTCGGATGGCTGGCTGCCGAGACGCAAGGTTACTCGCGTGCACGAACCGCCGGGGCGAAAGGTCGGGGTGGCCTGCCTCCTCCTGCGCGGCTCCTCGCCGGGTCAGGACCGCGCGGCGCCGCGCGGAAAACACTGACAGACTCAACAGGTGCGCCGTCCCTTCCTCGTTCCCTTGGTCGTCGCCGGTCTGCTGTCCTTGACCGCCTGCGGTGCGGGGACCTCTCCGACCGCCCGCGCCACCCCCACTGCCACGTCCGGCGTCACGGCCACGGGGAACCCGTCCGTCGGCACCACGACCGAGGGTCCTGGGAAGTTGTCCGCGTGGAAGGGCTGCGGCGGCGGCTTTCAGTGCGCCACCTTGACGGTCCTGCTCGACCCGGCCAAGCCGGCACTGGGCACCGTCGACCTGGCCCTCACCAGGCACCGGGCGACGGGCAGCCGTCGGATCGGCTCCCTGCTGGTGAACCCCGGTGGTCCGGGCGCTTCGGCCGTCGACTTCGTCAAGGACAGCTACTCCTCCTTCCCCGCCGCGGTGCGCCAACGCTTCGACCTGGTCGCGTTCGACCCGCGCGGGGTGGGCCACACCGAGCCGGTGCGCTGCGAGACGACCGCGCAGCTCGACACCTACTTCCACCTCGACCCGGTGCCCGACACGCCCGCCGAGCAGACCGCCCTCGACGACGGCAACGCGATGCTGGCCGCCGGCTGCAAGCAGCGGTCGGCCAGGATCTTGCCCTACGTCTCGACCGCGATCGTCGCCCAGGACATGGACCGCGTGCGGCAGGCCGTCGGTGACCAGAAGCTCACCTACCTCGGCTACTCCTACGGCACGGCGATCGGCGCCTCCTACCTCGACCAGTTCCCGACGCACGTCCGCGCGATGGTCCTCGACGGTGCCCTGGACCCGACGCTGACCTGGGACCAGCTGCTTGCCGGCCAGTCCCGCGGGTTCGACGTGGCCCTCAACGCCTTCCTGGCCGACTGCGAGCAGACCGGCTGCGCCTTCCGCAAGGCGGTGTCAGGCGACCTGACCCAAGCCTTCGACGCCCTTGCCAGGAAGGTCGAGACGCAGCCGCTGCCGGGCGACGCGACGCGTACCGTGGGGCCTGACGAGTTCACCCTCGGGGTCGGCGCCGGCCTCTACAGTCGGCAGTACGGTTGGCCCGCCATCGCGCGCGCCCTCGCCGATGCCGAACGGGGCAAGGGTGCCGTGCTGCTCGCCCTGAGCGACAGCTACCTCGAGCGCAGCGACAGCGGCTACGCCAATGTCACCGAGTCCAACTTCGCCGTCAACTGCATCGACCGGCCGTGGCCGCGCACCGACGCGCCGTACCAAGCCCTGGCGAAGCAGGTGGGGAGGCGCTACCCGCGGTTCGGGCCGGCGATCGCGCTGTCGGGGCTGGGCTGCGCGGTGTGGCCGGTCGCGCCGGTCGGGAAGCCGCACGCGGTGCGTGCGCCGTCCTCGCCGCCGGTCGTCGTCATCGGGACGACGCGCGACCCGGCGACCCCCTACACCTGGGCGCAGGCGCTGGCCAGGCAGCTCGTGCACGCGACGTTGATCACTCACAACGGCGACGGGCACACCGTCTACCGCGTGGGCGCGCCCGGCTGCATCACCGACCCGGTCGACAACTACCTGACCTCCCTGACGGTGCCCGCTGCCGCCACCTGCTGACGGTCGTGGCCCGTGCGGTCGGCTTCGCCGCGGTCGGCGTCGCCGCGGTCGACCAGGCGTACGACGAAGGCGAGCCCCGACCAGGTTCCGTCGATCGCGCACACCTTGACGTCGACCCTCCCGTGCTCCAGACCGAAGGTGCGCACGGCGTTCTCGTCGAGGTCGGTCTGCAGGCCGCCGGCCCGCTTCGGCCACGCCACCCACAGCCGCCCCGCGGGAGTGACCCGCTCGTGCAGGACGGCCCAGCGGTGCACGAGCCGGGTCCGGTGGGCGCAGAACAGGACCCCCACGTCGTACGGCCCCTTCCCGGGGCGCAGGTGCACGGCTGCCGCCTCGGCGCCCAGGTCGAAGCCGCCCGGCGGCCCGTCGAGCAGGACCCGGCTGTCGGCGCGGATCCCGAGCTTGGTCGCCAGCGGCGCTCCCGAGCCGAGGTCGCGGGTGGGCGGCGGCATCGGTGGCCTCCGGGGGACGGTGGGCACGGCGTACAGGTGGGGGGCAGGTGGGGGGCAGGTGGGACTGTCACCATGACAGCACGATCCACCCAGGTGTGTGATCGTGGGTCCTGTCTGCTTCAGGCGACCGTCCCCCCGGTCGACATCAGGGCGTAGGCACGAACGTCCGGTACGACCTCCGCACGACCTGACCCCCCGATCGAGGCTGCTTCGGTGCTGTCCCCCCACGGTGTGGTGATGCCCCCGCTGCGCTCGATGGTCGCCAGCATCGGCTCCCAGGTCCTGGAGGGCACGCTGGTCCCAGCCTTGATCTTCTGGTCGATGCTGCACCTGACCGGGCTGGTCTGGGCGCTGCTCTCGGGCCTGGCCTGGTGCTACCTGGCGATCGCCCGGCGCTGGGCCCGGGGCGCGACGCTGCCCGCCGTACTCGTGGTGGGTGCGCTGCTGTTCACCACCCGCACGGGGGTCGCGCTGGCCTTCCACTCGACGTTCGTCTACTTGCTCACCCCGACCATCAACGCCTTCGTCCTGGCAGCTGCCTTCGTGGGCTCGGCGCTGCTCCGGCGACCGCTGACGGAGCGGTTCGCCCGGGACTTCGTGGGGCTGCCCGCGCACGTGACCGCCCTCGTCAAGGTCCAGCGGGCGCTGCGACGGCTGTCGCTCGTCTGGGCCTTGGTCAACATCGTCAACGGCGCCGTGGCGCTGCAGTTGCTGATGGCGCAGCGGTACGACGCCGTCATGCTCGCCCGGTCCCTGATGACGCCGGTGCTGTCGGCGTTGGCGGTGCTGTGCTGCGTGCTGATGGGTCGACGCGCCCTGCGCGCCGAGGGCATCCACCTCCACCTGCGGTGGAGGGACCAGACAGCCTGATCCAGGGTTGCTCCGTCTGGCGGTATCCGAATCCGTGACGACTGCTTACTTTGGGTAATGTCCTCGACGCAAGGTCGGGGACGGAGCGAGCGATGATCCACCGGGCGACGTTGGTCGCCGAGGCCCGGTGGGGAGCAGAGGCGAATCCGGCGCTCCGGAACCTATTCCGGAGAGTGGCCGTGGTGGGAACGACGCAACCCAAACCCTGCCCCACTCCATGACCGCTGTCGCAAGCTCCTACGCCGATCTGACCGGCGATCGGGAGCGCTCCCGGGCCTTGTCGGGCTGTCTGCGCGGCGTTCTGCACCGGGCCCTCGTCAGGACCGAGATCGTGTCGCTGCAGATCTGGTCCTCGCTGCTGCTCGACGGTACGGTCGTCGTCGAGCGGGTGCCTGTGGGACAGGTGTCGGCGCAGCGCTCGGTGCTGTCCATCGCGGTCGTCCGACTGCCCAGGACCGTGCACGTTCCCGACGCGACGTTGCTCGTGTGCTCGACCACCGAGCGTGGACGCGCCCATGCCCAGGCCCTGCCGGCCCTGCTCTCGGCTGTCATGGACGGCGAGCTGAGCCGCCTCGTGGCCGAGCGGGCCGCCCGCGGGGCGATCGAGATCGCCAACCGAGACCCCTCGACCGGGCTGGGCAACCGGCGGGCGTGGCTGCACGCGCTGAGGGTCGAGTCTGGCCGTGCGCAGCGAACCGGGCGTCCGCTGGCGGTCATCATCCTTGATCTCGATGGGCTCAAGACGGTCAATGACGCACACGGTCACGCCGCTGGCGACGCCCTCATCCTGCGCGCCGCCGAGGCCTTGTCCGCAAGTCGCCGCGCCACGGACAGCGTCTGCCGGCTCGGCGGCGACGAGTTCGGGATCGCTGCGCCGGACCTCGACAGCGAGCAGGCCGAGCAGTTGGTCGCCCTCCTGCGCGCCCGCCTCCAGGCGGGCGGGGTGTGCATCTCCGTGGGATGGTCGGTCGGACCTGCGGGCACCCCGATGAATGACCTCTGGCAGCGGGCGGACGCGGCGATGTACGCCGACAAACGGGCCCGCCGCCTTTCTTGACGGGGGACCTCCACAAGCGTAGAACTCAACACATGAAGAATTCTGTGGAGGTAGGCGACCTCGTCGTAGCCCGCGGTGGTCGCGAGGTGCTGCACGGGCTCGCCTTCGCGCTCGTTGCCGGCCAGGTCACCGGCCTGCTCGGACCGAGCGGGTCCGGCAAGACCACCCTGCTGCGCACCCTCGTCGGCGTACAGAGCGGCGTGTCCGGGACGGTGCGGGTGCTGGGCCAGCCGCCCGGCAGCGCTGACCTGCGGCGCCGCGTCGGCTACGTCACGCAGGCACCGGCTGTCTACACGGACCTGTCGGTGCAGGAGAACCTCGCCTACTTCGCCGCCGTCCTGGGTGTCGGTGCGGCGCGGGTCGACACCGTTCTCGGCGACGTCGGGCTCACGGGTCACCGCAGCCAGCTGGTGCAGACCCTGTCCGGGGGGGAGCAGGCCCGCGTCTCGCTGGCCAGCGCGTTGCTGTCGACCCCCGAGCTGCTTGTCCTCGACGAGCCGACCGTCGGCCTCGACCCCGTCCTACGCCGGGACCTGTGGGCCGTTTTCGCCAAGCTCGCCGCGGACGGCGCGACCCTGCTCGTCAGCAGCCACGTCATGGACGAGGCGGCGCGTTGCGACCGGCTGCTGCTGCTCCGCGACGGCCGGCTCGTCGCCGACGACTCCCCAGCGGGCCTGCTCACCCGGACCGGCGCCACCGACGTCGAGGGCGCCTTCCTCACGATTGCTGAGGCTGCGGCATGAGCGCCCGGATCACGCTGGCCACCGCCCGCCGGGTGCTGATGCAGCTTCGCCGCGACCACCGGACGATGGCTCTGCTGCTGGCGGTCCCGGTGCTCCTGCTGACCTTGCTCCGCTACATGTACGACGGCCAACCGAAGGCGTTCGACACCGTCGGCGGCCCGCTGCTCGCGCTGTTCCCCTTCACCACGATGTTCCTCGTCACCTGCGTCGCGATGCTGCGCGAACGCACGTCCGGGACTCTCGAGCGGCTGCTCACCACCCCACTGGGCCGGGCCGACCTGCTGTTCGGGTACGCGCTGGCGTTCGGCGCCGTCGCGATCGTGCAGACCGCCATCGCCTCGACCGTTGCGCTCGGCCTGCTGGGCCTCACCCTCGCGGCCTCCCCGGCGCTCGTGGTGCTGCTCGCCGTGCTCGACGCCCTGCTGGGCATGGCCTTGGGGCTCTTCCTGTCAGCCTTTGCCCGCAGCGAGTTCCAGGCCGCGCAGTTCCTCCCGGCCTTCGTGCTTCCTCAGCTGCTGCTCTGCGGGTTGTTCGTCGAGCGGTCGGCGATGGCCGCGCCCCTGCGCTGGCTGTCCGCCGCCTTCCCGCTCACCTACGCCGTCGACGGCATGCAGCGGCTCGCCGCCTCCCCGGCCGTGTCGGGCACCCTCACCCGGGACCTGCTCGTCGTCGGCGGCGCCTCGCTCCTGGCGCTGGGCCTGGGGGCCGTGACGCTGCGCCGCGAGAGCGCATGACCGGCGGACGGCGGCCCGGCCGAAGCGGCACCCGCGACGCGATCCTCGCGGCCGCCCGACTGGCCTTCGGCAACCAGGGCTATGGCGCCACCTCGGTCCGGGCCGTCGCCCGAGCCGCCGGCGTCGACCCCTCCCTGGTGCTGCACTTCTTCGGCTCCAAGGACGGATTGTTCGAGGCCGCACTCCAGCTGCCCGTCGACCCCGCCGTGATGGTGGCCGGTCTCCTGGCCGGTGACCGCGACACCCTCGGGGAGCGGGTTGTCCGTACCTTTCTCGGGGTCTGGGACGGCACGCCCGGCCAAGGACCGATGCTGGCGATGCTGCGCAGCGCGGTCTCCCACGAGGACTCGGCCGCGATGCTGCGCGAGCTGCTGCTCAGGGTGATCCTGCGGCCGGTCGCCCACGGTGCCGGAGGCGACCGTCCCGACCTGCGCGCCTCGATGCTCGCCTCGCAGGTCGTCGGGCTGGCCCTCACCCGCTACGTCCTCAAGCTCGAACCGGTCGCCTCAGCCTCCGCCGACGACCTCGCCCCGCTGTTCGGCCCGACGCTGCAGCGGTACCTCACCGCTGCGCTGTAGCGAAGGCCGGTAGGTCCCTGCGCGCGCCCCCAGGTCAGGTCCTGTTGCTGGCCCTCGCGTTCAACGGTGCGTGCTGATCGGGGCGAACAGGCACAGGACGTCGGCGTCGTGTTGTTCGGGGTCGATGAGCAACAGCACCTCGTCGCCGACCCTGAGCTCGGCGTTGGCGCGGACCGGGACGAGCTGACCGTCTCGGACGATGGCGCTGACCCAGGTGCCCTCGGCCAGGCCGGGCAGGCCGGCCAGGGTGGAACCGGCGGCCTTCGAGCCGGCCTGCACGGTGAGGCGGTGAGCTCCCTGCGGCGCGTCCCGGAGGCGGACGCCCAGGGCATAGGGCTCCTGTTCCACGGCCCGCATCTCGATCCGCAGCAGTCGCGCCACCGTCGGGACGAGGGAGCCCTGGCCGACGACGGACACCAGGACGACGATGACGACCACCCCATAGGCCCGAGGACCCTGAGGGAGCGGCAGGAGCAGCGTCCCGAGCAGGAGCGGCACGGCCCCCTTGAGCCCCGCGAACAGCACGAAGCTGCGCTCCCGACCCGTCAGGCTCACAGGAAGCAGCAGCGGCAGCCCCACGACCGGCCGGACGACGACGGCGAGAGCCAGCCCGATGACGACTCCGGGCACCCAGACGTCGGTGCGGCTGAGCTCGTGCAGATCCACCGTGAAGCCGAGCATCGCGAAGGCGACGACCTCAGCCAGGCTCGACAGGGCCGAGTGGAAGCGCTCGATCTCCCTCTTGTACGGCGCCCGCTCGTCGCCCAGGGCGATGCCAGCGACGAACACGGCGAGGAAACCGGAGCCGTGCAGGACGGTCGCGATGCCGAACAGCAGCGTCACACTCACGAGCACGCGGACGGGGTGCAGCCCTTCGGCGGGCAGGGGAACGCGGCGCATCGCGAGCAGGAGCAGGCGCGCACCCACGAGGCCGACCGCGGCGCCTACCCCCATCTGCAGGAGGAAGGTGCCGGCCACGCCGGCGAGGGCTCCGCCGCTCAGCGACCCGGCGCTGATGAGGGCGGCCATCAACGCGATACCGACCGGGTCGTTGGCCCCGGACTCGCCCTCGAGGACAGTGCCGCTCGGACCTTCGACCTCACGCTGGCCGAGGACGGAGAAGACGACGGCCGGATCGGTGGGGGAGATCGCGGTCGCGACCAGGACGGACAGGTACCAGCTCACGCCCAGGAGCACGTGCACGAGAAGCGCCGCGCCGGCCACCGTGGCGAAGGTCCCGACGACCCCGAGGGTGAGCACGGCCGGTGCGGCGGTGCGCATCCGCCCGGCACCGATGTGCATGCCCCCGTCGAACAAGATCACGACCAGCGCGAGGGTGACGACCCGCTCCACCGTCTGGTGCGAGGGCTCGGGTACGCCCGGGATCTGTGCAACCGCGGACGCGAGCGCCAGGAACAGCGCCGGGGCGGGGATACGCACCCATCGGGTGAGTGCGTGGGACTGGACGGCGACCAGCCCGGCGCCGCCGATGCAGAGCACCAGCAGGCCAAACGTGAAGGACTCGTGCACGGGGGCTCCTGGCATGGCTGTAGACGTTGCCGACCAGACTTCCCGGCGCTCCGGGGGCAAGTGTATGCAGGGCCAACCCCGGTGGCCAGCCGCGGGATGCCCGCCTCGATGAACGTCCGATAGCGGACAGTTGGAAGGTCTTGTCGGGCTTGAGGTTTGCTGCCATCTTAGTCCCGGGCAGCAGACGGGAGAGCCGGATGGCGGAACATCCGATTGCTGCCGCAGGGGTGACGCGACGGCACTACGAGGTGACCGACCTCGTGTCCGCAGAGGCCCTGGCCGCGCGGCTACGGACGGCGCTCGGAGGCGGTTCGGCCCCGCCGCAAGTGGTCTGGGAGGACCGCGGCGCGGAGGTCCTCGTCCACCTCGACAGCCTGCGCGTGCATCTGGCCGACCGGGTGGTGGTCGTCGGCCTGGACCTGGAGGCGGTCGAGACCGGTCGCGGCCAGCTCGTCGTGCAGCTCGTGTTCGGCAGTGCCCGGGGCAAGGCCGGCCTGCTTGCGTCGACCGACGAACAGGTACGCGGCCACGCCCAGTTGGCTGCCCGGTGGGGGTTGGTCTTTCGCGACGTGATCTGGGCCGAGCTGCTGCACACGACCCGCGACCACGCCGCGGAGCGCGGCCTGGCCCCGCAGAGCCTGCACGTCCTCGAGGGGCACCTGCGGCTCGGGGCGGCGCCGTTGCCGCGGCTCGCGGGCCGGGGCTGAGGGGCAGGTCATGGGCTTCACGCTGACCGGGGCGGAGGAGTTCGTCGACCTCGCCACGATGCTCGGCCTGCTTGACGCGTCCGGCAACCTCGACGCGAGCTTCTTCGCCGAGCCGCTCGCCACGGCCGCTGCCGTCTTCACAGACCCCGCTCAGCGGGCCGCGCTGCTGCGCTTCCTGGAAGGGGTGCTGCCGGCCGTCGCCGTACCCGGTCGTCCTGTCGGGCAGAAGTGGCACCCCCTGCTGGGTCCGCAGACGCACGGCAACCTGTACCTCACGGCGCAGGAACAGGGCGGCGGCGTGCTGCTCGGGATCGGTGGTGACTTCGGCAGCGGCGTCGGGGCGCCGGTCCAGGGGCGGGTCGTGCTTCACCTGCCGTTGTTCCAGGCCGGCGGCACGCTCGAGGTGGTCGCGGGCACCGCCGCACAGCCGCTCGAGGTCGAGCTGAGGGTGGAGACGAGCTGGCCCTTCGACCCGCCAGGAGGGCACCCGGTCGGGCTGTCCGCGATCGTGGCGCGAGCGACGATCGTGCCGGACCCCAACGCGCCGGCGTTCCACCTGGCCGTCGTCCTGGAGGGTCTCGCGCTGTCCAGCGCTCCACCGGTCGACAAGGCCCTGGACGTCGCGGCTCTCGACCGCGAGGTCCCCGAGCTCGTCAGTGCCCTGCTCAAGGTCGTGCTCGCGCAGGTGTCCGCCGACGCCACGGTCACGCTGCTCGCCGACCATCTGCTGGCGCTGCTCGGACTTGGCGACGACGACGGCATCCCGGCGCTGCCCTTCGCGACGCTGGGGGACGGTCCGACCTCCCTGCAGCAGTGGGTCAAGACGGTCATGGGGGCCGTGGACGGCACGCCGGCGACCGCAGGTCAGTGGCTCGGGCACCTCGCGGGGTTGTTCGACCACGCCGGCGGTGTCACCGGTGACGGCAGTGCCGCGACGCCGTGGACGGCGCCGGTCGTGGCCCTCGCCGGGATCGGTGACGTCGCCCTGACGCTGGCCCTCGTCGGGGGCCGGCTGCAGGTCGGGCTGACCGCGGAGGTCGGTGGCGCCCTCGGTGTCAACGAGCCACGCCTCGACCTGGCGGCGTCGTTCGTGCTCGCCGACGTCGCCCTCGACGGAACGGCCAAGGCCCGTCCCCTGCCGTCGGCGTCGGTACTTGCCCGCATCAGCCACGGACCGGCCCGCCTGGTCGACGACGCCGCGGTCAAGGTCCGCACCGGACGTGGTGGTCTGCGCTGGGACGGCAGCGCCATCCGGCCCGTGCTGGAGCTGCTCGACGTCGAGCTGGCCGGTCACCCCTACCCCTCGGTGGACCTCACCGACTCCGCAAGCGTGGCGAGCGCCGCCGCGGGGGCGGTACTCGGTCTGCTCGACACGGCGCTCGGCGCGGGGGTCGGACGGCGGCTCGGGGCGCTGGCCGGACTGGTCCCGCCCGAAGACCCGGCCAACCTCGGCCAGCCGGTCGCGGGCTGGGGTCACCAGCTCAGCCTCGCGACCTTCGTGACCAACCCGGCCGGCGCGATCGCGCAGTATCACCGGGGGGTTCTGCTCGACGGCGTTCACACCTGGGGGCTGTTGCTCCGGGAGGTCGCCCTGCTCGTCGGGCTCGCGGGCGGTCCCGCCGGGACCGGGACGCCCCTGGACCCCTGGCACGTCACGATCGCCGCACCCGCGGCCGGAACCTCCCTCGACCTGGTGGCGTGGAACGCCCAGAGCCTCGGTGCGGGAACCCCGCAGCAGCTCCGCCTCGGACTGCGCTTCGGCACCGCGCCGACCGGTGCGACGGTCGGCTGGACCTGCGAGCTGCTGGCGTTCGACCTGCCCGCTATCGGCTCCGGGCACGTCGCGCTCCTGGGTGCGCAGACGTTGCGGCTGGGCCTCGCCCCGGCACTGGACACGGTGGTCCTCGATGAGGTTGGTGTCGTGCTGGCCTCGCTGGAGGCCGTCGCGCAGTGGGCCCCGGGCTCCGCCCTCGCGCTGTACGTCGAAGCCCGCGGTCTGGCCGTCACTGTCGACGGCGAGACCTTGACGCTCAACGCGCTGCACCTGCCACCTGCGAACGGCTTCGACCTGACGAACCCGGCTGCCACCGCAGCCGCCCTCGGGCTCACCGTGACCGCCCTGGAGAACACCCTTCGCTGGCTGCTGACTGTTCTCTCGGACCGGCTCGGGGACGCCGGCGTGGTGGCCGCGGGACTGCTGGGGTTGCACCACCACCTGGCCGGTCTGCCGGAGGACATGCCGACCCTGGTCGACCCGGCCCGCCCGGGCCTGCTGCTGCAGAACCCACTCGGAGCGCTTCAGGCTTGGCTCGGCCGGATCGTCGGGCACGTCAGCTCCACCGGTGACCTCACCCTCACGGCCCTGCTGGACTGGCTGGTCGCGCTGGCTCTCGACGCGCTTCCCGACGACGTGCGTGGCAGCGCGCCGACCCTCGACCTGATGGTCGGCGGGGGGACCTTCGAGCAGCCCTGGCGGCTGCCATGGCCCGGCGGCGGCGACCAGGGTCCTGAGCTCGAGCTGTGGCTGGAGCCGGCCGGGCCCCCCACCAGCTGGGCCACCGGCCTCGTGACGCGCGCGGGCGACGCCCAGGAGGTCGCCGACCTCGCGGCAGTGCTCCGCAAGCTGGCCTACCTCGACGACGCCATCCTGTCGCTGGTGGGCGATGCCACCGCCCGGGAGATCACCGACCAGCTCGAGGCACTGGTGCTCCAACTGGGTGCGGGGGACGGCGTCGTACCGTTCGAGTCACAGTCGCCGGACATCTTCGGGTGGGACCACGGCACGACACTGACTGCCGCCCACTCCACCCTGCCGCACGACCCCGCGGCCATCACGCAGGTGCTGGCGCAGGTCGAGGCCCTGTCGACCGGGGGGCAGCCCCGGCTGGTCGTGCTGGTCGGCCCCCGCTTCGGGGACCACACCGACTGGGCTGACCTGCTCGCCGCCCCGGCCCGCCAGGGGCCGGTCGTCGCGGGCGCCCACTTCGACCTGCGGCGTGCGGGCATCGAGCCGACGACGGTGTCGCTGGACGACGTGACGGCGGTCGCGGACTACTACACCGCCGACCTCGCCGACGACGGGAGCGGGACGGCAGGACCGCTCGTCGCCCAGCTGAGCCGGATCGCGGCGCGGCTGGCCGTGCTGCGCCCCGGCGCCACCCTGACGGTGGTTGCGCACTCCACCGCCGCACTGGCCGCCAGGGCGTTCTGCGCGGCGCAGCCGGACCGGGTCCGGGGCCTGGTCACCTTGGGGGCGCCGCACCTGGGGGCGCCGCTGGCGATGCTCACCGACGACAGCCTCGGCGGTGGGATCCGGCTCGCCGCCGCCCTCCGCGCCACGATGGCCGCGTCGCCGTTCCGCGACGCCCTGGACCACCTGATGGCAGCAGTCGAGGGCTACGCGAAGCCAGCCGCTCCGGGTGGCCTGCCGACCCCGATCCCCTATCCGGCAGGATCTTTCGCCACCCCAGCGCCGTTCGACCTCGGGCCGGTGCCGGTGCTCGCGCTCAGCAGCCAGCTCGTCGCCGACCCGGTCGGCTGGCTGCGGGACGCGGTCACCGCGGCCGCCCAGGCGATCCTCGGGCAGGTCCGACCCGCGCCTACGCATGTCGCCGCGGCGATCGCGATGCCGATGGACCTGGGGCCGCCCAAGGCCCATGACGTCGCGGTCGACGTCAGGGTGCGGATGGGGATGTTCCAGACGCCCTTGCACGCCGGACCACCGCCTGCCCGCACGCCGTCGTTCCTCAACGTCACGACGCGGCTGCGTCGGGACGCGGGCTGGCTGCTCGGGTCGGCGGCCCAGTCCGAGGTGGACGGCCGGGTCCGTGAGCTCGACCTGCAGGTCCACCTCGCCCCCGGCGCCCCCGCCGTCGTCACGGGGCACTTCCAGCAGGCCGCGTGGCGCGGGCTCACAGCAGCCCACGTCGACCTCACCGACGCAGTCTCGGCGCCCCTGCTCGGCGAGGCGATGCGGGCCGTCTTCACCGTCCCGGACACCCTCGGCCCGGCCTCGGCGGCGCTGCTCGCGGCACTGTCCGCGGTCGACCTCGTCACCGCCGATGCCAACGGCAACGTCGGTCTGTCGAACGACGGCTTCGCCGCCCTGCGCGCCGATCCGCGGGGCTATCTCCGGGCTCGCATCCCCGCGGTGCTGGCCGGACCGGACCCCTGGGTCGGGCTGCTGGCAGCCGACCCCTCAGCAGGTCCCTGGACGTGGCAGCCGCCAGGTTCGCCGTACAGCCTGTTTGTGCGGCGTGACGGGACGAGCGGTCCCTGGCACGTGGGCATCGAGACGCAAGCCGGCCGGAGCAGCGACCTGAGCCTGGGGGCCGACCTCGACGTGACCTTGCCGGCGGTGACCTCCACCGCCGAGGTGTCCCTGACCGTCGGGGTGGCGTTGCTGCGGTACCGCTCGCTCGACGGCACGATCCACCTCGACGCGCCACCGTGGGTGGAGCAGCTCCAGCTCTGGCCGGCGCCCACCGTGTCGCAACTGGCCGCGACGCTCGACGACGCCCTGCCGCGGGTCCTGCTCAGCGGGGTGCTCGGCGTCGCCCTGCCTGCCGTCGTTCCGGGCGTCAGCCTGGTGGCGCTCGAACAGCTGCTCCGTGCCCCGGGGGAGTTCCTGGGCAGCGTTGCCTCGCTCGGTCACCCGGACGGTGGGCTCGACGGCCCGCGGCTCGCCGGCCTGCTGCAGTCCCTCAACGACGCACTGGGGTTCCCCTCCGGGCCGGGGCTCCAACTGCCCGGCGACCTGTCCGTCACCGTCAGCGGCGGTACATCGGCGACCGACCCCTTGCACCTGGGGCTGGCGACCACGGCGCCGATCGGTGGGGTCCTAGGCCTGGCCCTCGGCCTCGACGTGGATGTGCTGCGCCACCTCACGCCGACCGGCACCCTCACGGTGAGCACCCCGCTCGCCGGCACCTGGCCGCACGTCACGATCGCGTTCGGTGCCTCCGCGAGCGGTGTGTCCCTGGTGGTCACCCCGCAGGGCGTGACGCCGATTGCGATCCTCCCGACCTTCAGCGGTCTGGGCGCCCTGCGGGGTGGTGCGGAGGCGCTGCTGCCCGCGGTCCTCGACGCCGCCCTCGCCACCGTCCCCCTCCCGCGGCCGTCGTGGCTGGTGCACCTGCTCGCGGCGAGCGGGCACCTCGGGATCCACGACGACGTCGGCGGCTTCCGGCCGCACACCGCGGTGATCGCTTCGATGCTCGAGGCGACCTGGTTCGAGACGTTCGACGCCGGCAAACGGCACGACGTGGCACGTGCGCTGGTCGACCTCCTGACCCTCGTGCCCGGCCTGCCCGGCCCCGGCACCCTGACCGCGACGGGCGGCGGCCTGGTGGTGTGGACCTTGCCGCTCGCCCCGGGATCCCTGAGCCTGGGGGCCGGCTGGGGGGACGACGGGCCGGTCGCCCGGGTGGCCCTGACCGACCTCGCTCCGGGAAGGACCCCGCTGCGCGCCAGCGCCGACGTCCAGGTCGGCGGCGCCGGCTTCGACGCTACCGTGGCCGTCGGCGTGGACCTGGGCGTGATCGGGCTGCCGGTCACGCCCCGGGTCGAGGTGGAGCTCGCCACCCCGGGTGCCCTGCACTTCACGGCCCGGCTGCTCCCGCTCGCGGCGGGCACCGACGACGGTCCGCTGGTGATCCGGCTGGCACCCGACTTCGGTGTCGACGTCGGCCCCGCAACCCCCGAGCGGATCCTGCTCGACTGGGCGCTTCCGCTCGTCGTCGAGGTCGCGGTGTCCGCCGCCCACGACGCCCTCGCGCGGCCGCTCTGGACGGGGGGGCCAACGCTCGACGTGGCCCTGCAGGACGCCAAAGTCCTCACCTCCACCGGTCAGGTGGCCCATCCGCTCCCCAACGTCTGGGAGATGCTGACCGGCGCACTGGCGGCCGCGGCGTCCCTGCTGGACCTGCCGCTCGGTGACCTCCACCTGAAGCTGGTCGACAGGTCGGGCCGGATAGGCCTTGCCCTGCAGGGGTTCCAGGACATCCCGCTCGGTGAGCTCGACCTGTCCGTGCGCTTCGGAGCGCCGGCGAGCTGGGGCTCAGCAGCCGCCGAGGGCCTGGTGGTCTACTTGTTCGAGGTCACCCCGGACGGCGCCGACTTCAACGTGGGGATCGAGCTGCACGGGGTCGGCGTGAGCCTGTCGCACACCGACGGGACCGCGCTGGTGAACGAGAGCCTGCTCCGGCTCGGAGGTGTCCGGGTCTACCTGTTCATGGACCTCGAGACGAAGGCCGGCCTGCAGGTCGAGCATGCCGGAGCCGGGCTCGAGCTCACCGGCTTCGGCATCCCGCTCGGAGCCGCCATGGGCGGCGGCGGCGGCAACCCGGTGGCGCGCAACCTGCTGCAGTCCGGTGGTACTCCCGGCGACCAGCAGCCGGTCAACCCGACCACCGACCTCGACGTCTGGTACTGGGACAACCCGGCGAGCCCCGGCGGCCCGCTGCACGTCCTCATCGGCGGTCAGGGCGGCGTGCTCTGGATCGGCGTGCACGCCGGCTTCGGCCCGGTCCACATCGAGCAGATCGGCATCGGGCTGACCAGCACCGCCGCCTCGCTGCTCATCGACGGCGGGGTGTCGGTCGCGGGGCTGAGCGCCGAGGTCGACGACCTCAGCATCACCGTGCCGTTCGCCCACCTGTCCGACCCCAGCCAGTGGACCCTGGACCTCAAGGGGCTGGCCGTCGGCTACTCCGGGCCGGCGATCAGCATCGCCGGCGGTCTGGTGAAGTTCGACGGGCCACCCCTTGAGTACGACGGGATGCTGCTGGTCAAGATCGCGAGCATCGGCGCGATCGTGATCGGCTCCTACGCGGTCGTCGGCAGCGGCGCCGACGAGTACACCTCCTTCGCGATCTTCGGCGGCGTCTTCGTCCCGATCGGCATCCCCCCGATCATCAACCTCACCGGCATCGCCCTGGGGCTCGGTTACAACCGGCGGCTCATCGTCCCTGAGGACATGAACGCGATCCCGGACTTCATGCTGGTCAAGGCCCTCGACCGGCCGGAGGAGCTCGCCAACAACCCGATGCAGGCGCTCTACGCCTTCCGCGCGCAGGTGCCGCCGAGCCGCGGCGCACTGTGGCTCGCGGCGGGTCTGCGCGGCACCTGCTTCGAGATCGTCAACATCACCGCCGTGCTGTACGTCGCCCTCGACCGCGGTGTCGAGGTCGGCCTGCTCGGCGTCGCCCGGATGGCGCTTCCCTCGGACGACGCCGCGCTGGTGAGCATCGAGCTGGCCCTCAAGGCCCGGTTCAGCAGCGCGGAGGGACTGTTCTCGCTGCAGGCCCAGCTCACTGACAACTCCTGGCTGATCTCCAAGGACTGCCAGCTCACCGGTGGGTTCGCGTTCTTCATGTGGTTCCGGGAGTCGCAGTTCCTGCTGACCCTCGGCGGTTACCACCCAGCCTTCCAGCCGCGGCCCGAGTACCCCGTCGTACCCCGCCTGGGTTATCGCTGGAACTTCCTCGGGGTCGTGCAGATCAAGGGCGAGTCCTACTTCGCGCTGACCAACACCTGTGTCATGACCGGTGTCCGGATGGAGGCGACCTACGGGCCGGACTGGCTCCAGCTGTGGTTCACCGCCTACACCGACATCCTCATCTCCTGGGACCCGTTCCACTACGACGTGGGGATCGGGATCGCGGTCGGTGCCCGGCTGCGGATCGAGATCTGCTTCTTCGGCTGCGTGCACATCGAGATCAGCGTGTCCGTCGGCGCGTCGCTGCACATCGAGGGACCACCGTTTCACGGCACCGCCGAGATCGACCTGGGTGTCACGTCCGTGACGGTCGCCTTCGGCGACGACGCAAGGCCCAAGCCGCCGGCGCTGCACTGGGACGCGTTCGTCGCGAAGTACCTGCAGTCCGGCGATGCCAACGCCATCCCGGTCAGCGCACAGGTTCTCGTCGGGCTGCTGCCGGCGGAGCCTGCCGGCGCGCCCGTCGCTCCGGGGACGCAGGCGCAGCCGTGGCGATTGGCCGCCGAGTGGGCGTTCTCGACCGAGACCCGCATGCCGACCCGGGCCGTGGCCTTCCAGTCCCCGGTAGCCCGAGGTGCGGGTGAGATGACCAGCGCGGTGTTCGGCACCTACACCGACCTGCCCGGCACCTTCGCCCTCGACCTCGCCCCGATGTACGTCGCCCACCACGACCTCACGGTCCTGCACCACGTCGTGATCGCCCGCCGGCCCGAGGGGGGTGGCGACTTCGTCGACATGGTGCCCCGCGCCCTGGGCTCGCCCGACCGCACGCTGCTGCTCGACGAGCGGCTGTTCCGGGTCGCGACCAACAACGTGCAGGTGTCCGAGGCGACCTACCACTACTTTCCGGAACTCAAGCCGCCCGCCGCGGCCAACACCGTGCCCGCCGTGGGTGGGCTGCGCATCGACGGCATCGCCGGGCTGTTCGGGGAGAGCTTGCCGATCCCGATCGGCAAGCTCGTCGACGCGACCAACTACCGGCCGCTGCCCTTCGCCCACCGCACGGGCAGCCTCGTCGCGGCCCTCCAGCTGGCAGGCAACGCCGCCAAGACCGTGGCCAGGCTCGCTGACCAGGTCGGCTCACAGCGACTGCTCGAGGCGTATGCCCAGGTCCTCGCAGGGCGGGACGACCAATTCGCCGCCCTGCGCGCGGAGCTGGGCCTGCCGCCTGGAGGCTACGACCCGCAGGCCGTGACGGCTCTGCGCACGAGGCGCTCTGCCCCACCGGTCCTGTCGTCGCTGGCCGCGGGGATGTCCATGGAGGACGTCGGCATCGGGGTGCCGAAGCCGGTCAGCGCTCCGGCCGCCGCTGCCCTCGTGACCCTCGCGCAACCGCGGCTGCGGGCGGTCGTCCAGCAGCAGCTCGCGCCGACGTCCGGCGCGCCCGCGGTACAGCACACCAGCGCCCCCGATGTGGCCGTGCCCCGCCTGCAGGTCGACCGTGACCTGGTCCGCGCCCTGCCGGTGGTCGGTGCCCGGTTGCTCGTGCAGCCCGCGACGCAGGCGCCTCGCCCCACCCAGCTTGCCCGCAGCCTCCGCAGCGTCCGGCACACCGATGTCGGGTTGCCGCAGGGCCGGGCGACGGTCGCCGCGATGGCGCGCGCGGCCGACGACGTGCGCGGCGACGGGGCCACGCTGCGGGCCGGCATCACCCACGTCTGGGACGTACCGCCCGGGCCTGACCGGCGCCTGTCGCTCAGCGGAGACCAGCCGGTCCGGGTCGCCTTCCTCGGCCGTTCGGGTGCGCTGCTCCAGGACCTTGAGATGTCCTCCACAGCAGAGGATCTCGCCTTCCCGGAGGCCTGCGCAATGGTGGCCGTCACCGCCCTCGGGCGGGCGGCCGTCGAGGCCAAGTCGGGTCCGGGTGCGGTGACCAGGATCGCGGCCCCCGCGGGGCAGCTCCCGGCGGTGGGGTGGCAGCTCGGTGGGCACGTCCTGCAGGTCGGCCCGACCAGCCTGCTCGGTCGGGGCTGCAGCCTGTCGCTGTCCCAGCGGGTCGGTGCCGCCGTCAAGGGCATGCCGACCTCCACGGGCCTGCTGGAGGTCAGCGTCGCGATGCTCGAGCAGTCAGTGGTCGAGACCCGCCTGCCCCTGTCCGTCGGCGTCATCGGGATCGTGGTCCACCACGACCACGGAGTCGGTGTCACGACCGACGCGCTCCAGCTGCACGTCGCGGGCTTCACCCTGGGTCCCGACCCGGTCGTCGTCAGCGCCGACCAGAGCGTCCTGTTCCTGTACGACGCCCGGCCGGGCAACGCCGACGCCGATGGCGGGCGGGCAGAGGGCACCGGGTCGGTGACCGCAGGGCTGCAGCCCGGCCTCGTACTGGCCGGCGTCGTCGGCCTCAACGGGACCGCACAGGGTTGGGGCCACGCGCTCAACGGAGCCGTTCTCGGACGTCTGGTGCCTGACGGCCCGCTGTCCAGCGACGGGGAGGTCCGGCTCCGGATCGTCGTACCGGAGCAGGGGGCGGAGGGCTGATGGGCAACCCACAGGTCGGCGAGATGATCCTGGACGACTTCATCCGTCCGCCGCTGCTCGACGGGGCCTACCGGATGCGGCTCGGCACCGACGTGACCGTGCAGGGCGCCGGGCAGCCGCTTTCGGGGCGTGACGTCTTCTTCGACGTGGAGGGCCCGCGGTTCGCGCTGTCACCGGCGGAGGTGGCGGGTGTGTTCCCGCCCCGCAACGGGCACGGGCCGTTCGACTCCGCCCTGCCGCACGTCGCGCTGGGCCGGCGCACGCTGCCGTGGGAGCGGGCGCTCGGCGATGCCTACACCGCGGGACCGGACGACACCCCGTACCCCTGGCTGGCCCTGGTGGTCTTCGAGGAGTCGGAGTGCACGATCACCCGCAACGTCACGCTCGAGACCGTCGTCCCGAAGGCGGTCTTTGACCGCATGGGCCGCCCTGCCGGGATCCGCTGCGACGCGGTCGAGGCCGACGAGGGACTGCTCCGGGACCTGCTGCCGATGCCGGAGGAGCTGCAGCTGCTCACCCATGTGCGGCAGGTCAACGTCAACGACCGCGAGCTGGCGGCGGGGGACTCCGACGGCTACTTCGCCGTCGTCATGGCGAACCGGGTGCCCACACCGGGAGCCAAGCACACGGTCTGCCTCGTCTCGGTGGAGGAGCGCACCGACCTGCTGCCGACGACGGACCAGGTCCGGGTCGGTGCGGTCGACGTCTACGAGCACCCCGAACGGCTCGAGCTCGCGATCGGCAGCACCCTGGTTCCGCAGGCGCTCGGTGGGAAGATCCTCGCGCAGGACGTCGACCGCCTCGCGGTGCTCCAGCCCGCCCGGGAGGTCGCGGTCCTCGAGACGGGCGTGCACTTCCTGGCCCGGCCGAAGGCGCGGCTGGTTCTCCTGCACAGCTGGAGTTTCACGTGCGAGGGGAGCGGGACGTTCCGCCAGCTGCTGCAGCACATCGACGTCGCGATGATCGGCGAGGTGGCCGCCGACAGCAAGCTCGCGGTGACCGACACGGGGCACCTGAAGCTGGACGTGACCGACCGGCTCGGTGCACCCGAGCGGTCCTGGTACCGGGGGCCGTTGGTCGGCCAGCCCCTGTCCCGGGACCCCAACGGCCCGTACCACAGCGCGGACCAGGCAAGGCGAATCGCCGCCGATACCGGCGCGGAGGACATCTCTTACGCCTGTGCCTTCGAGATCGGGCGGCTGCTCGCGGCGGCCGACGGCCGGCTGGCGCAGGAGCTCATGCGCTGGCGACGCGGTGCCTACCGCTCCAGTGCGCGCAGCAGCACGATGCTCGCCATCGCGACCCGGCTGCGCACTGACGTGCTGCTCGAGTCGACGCTGCCGCTGGCCGCCCGCTACGCCGTCAGCGTGCTCGGCACCGCCGCCCGTGGGATCGGGCCGCTCGGCGACCCCTACGGCGTGGACCGGGTGGCCGCGATGCCGCTGCTGCGGCCCGACGTCGTACAGAAGGCCTTCGGGCTGGCGTCGGTGGCCGACGTCAGCGCGTTCCTCGGCGCAGACGTGCTGCTCGGAGCCCAGGTCGACGCCGGGACAGCTGACGCGCCGGCAGCACAGACCTTCGACCAGGTCGTGGCGGACACCGCCGGCCGGGCCGCTCTCGAGGGGGTCCGCAGCCGGGTGCTCGACAACGTCTCGGTCAACCTCGACACAGTCGGGAGGCAACGATGAGGGAACCGGCGATCACCGCGCGGCAGGCCCTGCAGGAGCGGCTCATCACCCCCGCGCAGGTCGCCGACACGGTGCCGCAGGCGACGATGCCGCCGTACCTGGAGTCGTTCCTGGCGCACCTGCGGGTGCTGGTGGGTGTGCCCTTCGAGTACCTCGTGCCCGACCAGCGGCTGCTTCCTCCGGAGTCGATCCGGTTCTTCTACGTCGACCGGTCGTGGACCGACCGGGTCGTCGATGGCGTTGCCGCGGTCGGCCAGATCGGCTCGCGCGAGCAGGCGCACTACCAGGCCCACGGCGCCGGCGTGGCAAGCCAGCTCGACCAGAGCGAGCGGATGGTGCGCACGCTGCAGCGCAAGAACGACTTTCTCGCCGCGAAGGCTGCTGTCGACGCCGCCCCCCGCCCGGCCGAGGTCATCACCGGCTTCGTCATCAGGTCCGCCGCGATCGCCGGCTGGCCACACCTGGACATCCGGGCCTACCGCACGCCGGTCAAGGAGCCCTACGAGACCGGCGACCCGGCGACCGTCGCGCTGCAGATGACGGCGCTGCGCATCGAGCGGCTGTCGCCGTCGGTGCTCATCGCGCTGTTCCTGGGCGAACCCCAGATGGTGATCCTCGAGGAGCCGCACCACGGCGTGCAGTTCGGCGTACGCCGGGACGGCAGCCGCGTGAGCCTCCCGTTGCGCGACGGCCGGGGCAGCCAGATCCGGGTCAACGACAACGTGGTCCCGGTCGACGTACCCATGCGCGCCGGGCGCAGCAACGTGGTGCGGGTGGCCGCGCTGCGGGACCGTCTGCAGGCCCAGCGCGCGGCCCATCCGACGGCCGTCGAGCAGACCGGCGCCGCGGCCTTCGCCATCTCGGTGCTCGACCCGCCGTGGCGCCAGCACTTCGAGGGCACCGAGGACCACGGGCTCGACGAGCCGTCGGGCTCGCGGGTCTTCGTCAAAGTGACCGACACGATCCGCCGGGCGACCCTCAAGCTCAGCCTCGAGTCCGTCCTGAAGGAGATCTGAGCGATGGTTTCCAAGGAGCTGTTCGGGATGGCCGCGGCGCACGGCCTGACCGAAGCGGTGGTCGGTACCTGGCACGAGGCGCTGTCCCGGTCCCCACGCGTCATGGTCCCCGTGCAGGTCGACGCGCTCCCGGTCCGCGAGGAGGGTGGCACCTGGGGGGACTGCCGGATGACGCCTCCGGTCGACGGCACGGACGCACAGGGCCATGAGCTGCTCGCCAAGCCGTTCGCCGAGCTGGCCACACCGCGGGCGAAGGGGGTCTACCTGCACTGGGCGCTCCCCGACGCCCTGACCCGCGGGGTTGTCTCCGCAACCGACCCGAAGGTCGCCTTCCCGGCCGTGCCGGACCGGTGGCTGGTACTGCGACTGTCGTCCGGGTCGCTGTCCCGGCGGGCGGTGCGCGGCTGGGTGCTGGTCGCAGACGGGGCGGTGCCGGTGGTGCACGAGCTGGACGGCTGGACCGAGCGGGCGCACCCCGACGACCCGTCGGTCGCGGGGGACACCCCGTTGACCGCGCTCGGTCACGGCGACGCGGCCTGGGCCGGCTACTTCGACAACGCCGTCAACCGGCTGGCCTTCCACGACCCGCTGGACGGCATCGACGGACCGCTCGCCTACCTGGTGTGCGGCTGGCACAGCCGGCACGCCGACGACCCGATCGGCGCGGGCTTGGCCTCCCGTAGCCACTTCGAGCAGCGGCTGACCGAGCTGCGCTGGGAGGTCGCGGGTGCCGACCTCGACGCCGCCTTCCAGTACGCCGACGACAAGATCACCGCCGCCGCCTCGGTGGGGCTGCGGACCCGGGAGGCGCGGTACGTCGCCGATCGTTCCGACGTCGAGCTCCGGTCCCTGCGCACCCCTGTGACGGGGGTGTTCGGCGCGGTCGCCGGGCAGGAGAAGGCCGACGTCAGCGCCCTGGGCGTCGCCCGGTTCCTGGCCCGCCCGGTGTCCTGGCCGGAGCTCACGCTCTACCACGGCGCAGTGGTCGGGATCGGCTGGCCAGGAAGGGGTCTGTCGGTCGCCCCGGACGGCCTGCTGGGCGGCGAGGTGGGGGGTCCGCCCGCTGCCTCCGAGATCAAGGTGGCCCTCGGCAACACCTCGACCGAGGCCCTCGCGGCGATGCTCGGCGCCAGCACCGGCCGCCCGGAACAGGCCCGGCTGCTGGAGGCCGCTCTGCTGGGTGCGATGGACGAGGTCGACCAACCCGACGGCGCCGCGAGGCTCGACGCGCGGCTGCACAGCACGGGCTTCGCGTCGCTGCCGGGGGGCGAGGTCACCGACACCATCACCGAGCGCAACCCGACCGCGCCCGTCTCGCACGTCGCCGACCCCTCGGCGACCAGTCCCGGCGTCTTCTCCCAGCTCGGCCCGACGTCCCCCGGCTTCACTGCGCCGCTCGTCGAGCAGGTGGCCCGCACCACCGGCTTCGTCCGCGCAGCCAGCCGGGTCGCCCAGGCGAAGGCGACCACTCCGATCGTGCGCGAGGGCCGGATGGACGCCGTGCTCAAGGCTGTCGACCAGGTGTCGGTCCACCACGTCCCGGTGATCGCCGCCAACAGTGAAGCCGTGCCCCGCACCACCCAGGTCACCCGCGCCCTGCCGCGCTTCTACGTCCCCGCGGACCCCGTCTTCCTGCTGCAGGGCGCCGGGCGCTCCTTCAAGCACGGGCACGACGGGGTGCACAGCGACAACGAGCGCCTGTCCTGCCGGCTCAGTGGTCACACCGTGACCAGCCTCGCCCCGCGGACCGCGACCGACCTCGCGTACGGCGGCCACGTCACCGCCCGGGACCTGCTCGCGCGCGGCGTCGACAACGGCAGCGTCCCTGTCGAGTGCGACGACCTGCTGGCCGAGCTGGCCCTGCTCGACCCGGGCAGTGCCGACGTGGCGGTGCGGGCGACCTCGCGCGGAAGCGCCCGCCTCGCCAGCCGGGTACGTGCGGTCCAGGCCAGGACCTATGCCGTGGAGCAGGTCGCCTGGTGGGTCTCCCGCGACCCGCGGCGTGACCTCGGTCCCCTCGTGGCGGCCAGCGGCTTCGCCGGGATGCTGCCGTCTCCTGTGGCGATCTCGCCACCGAGCCTGCCCTGGGTACCACTGCACCTGGACTGGGAGCTCGAACTGCTCCCGCAGCCGGACCTGACCGGCTGGGCGCTGGAGGAGATCGACTTCGACTCCCAGCCGGACCGGCTGCCCGCGGTCGATGCGGCCCCGGCCCAGACCCTCACCGGCCGGGCCCTGCTCACGGGCGGCGCGGCCAGGACCGCTTCGGCGGCGGTGCGGACCGTGGTCGAGCAGGCCCAGCGCGCCGGTGGCTCGCAGGTGCTGCCGGCCGGCAAGACCATCACCCACTACTCCGAGCACGGGATGCTGCTGGCCCAGGAGGTCGGCCTGATGCGGGCCGGCTCCGCAAGAACGCGCGCGGTCGGCGCCGAAGTGGGCACCCACGCGGGCGAGCTCGACCACCTCGCCGACGAGCTCGACCGGATGGACGTGCTCGTCGGTGCGTTGGACCGGTTCAACACCCTGCTGCGCGCGGGATTGACATCTGACGGAGTCACGGCGCCGGCGGCCGGGACGGGCGTACCCGCTGGGTTCTCAGCCCTCCGGTCCGGGTTCCTGCGGGTCACCCGCCTCCGTCTCGTCGACTGCTTCGGGCAGGTGCTCGACCTGCTCGGGTCGAGTGCGCACAGTCGCGTCGACATGGCCCAGCTGGTGCGCTCCGAACCGCTCACGGTCGCGGACCGCAGTGACCTGGTGGAGCTCGCCCCGCGGTTCACCGCCCCGGCCCGGCTGTGGTTGCGCTTCGTGTCCGCGAAGGACGACGCCGTCGAGGCCGGCGACACGATCTCCCCGGTGTGCGGGTACGTGCTTCCCAACCACCTCGACGGGGACCTGCAGTTCCACGCCGACGACGGCGCCGGACTGGGAGCCGTGCGGGTCGAGGCGGGCACCGGCATCGTCTGGGAGGATGCACCCGGACGGCCCACGACGGTCGGCAAGCTGCCGGTGCACGCGATGGACAACGCGGTTCTCTCGGGGGTTGCGCAGGGCCTGCTCGACTGGGGGATCACCGATGCCTCACCGGACGCGCCGGCGACCGACACCGCCCTGTCCTCGTTGCTCAGGACGATCGACGCGACGCTGTGGTCGGTCGACCCGTTCGGGCATGTCGGTGAAGAGCACCTGGCGCTGCTGGTCGGGCACCCGGTGGCAGTGCTGCGGGCCTCGCTGAGGGTCGAGGTCGCCGAGCCGGTCACGCCGGGGGTCGTCAACGGGCTGCGCGTCCCGGTCCGCATCGGTGCACTGGCCCATTGGCAGGACGGGCTGCTGGCCTACTTCGCCGCTGACGACTACACCCGGCTGTACCTGCCGGACCCGGCGTGCGCCGACTTTGCCCGCCCGATCGGCCCGGGGGAGGGGTTCCTGCAGCAGGCGTCGGTGACCTCGGACTACTACAACCGGTTCGCCGCCGACCTCGGCGTGGTCTCCGACCCCGGAGGTTCACCCGTGGACCACCCCTACGTCGACACCTCCGGCGTGCTCTGGGTGCAGCCCGGGCAGACCGTGATGCTGACCCTGCTGGTGGAGCCGCACGCCGTCGTGCACGCGACCACCGGTTACCTGCCCCGCAAGGAGATCGGGATGCGCCGAGAGTGGCTCGCGACCGGGCTCGCGCACCTCGCGCCGGTCTTCCGCTTCGGTCCGGTCCTGGTCGACCCCAAGGCCATCCGCATGCCCGTCGCCTCGGACCTGCACGGCAGCTGGAGCTGGAGCCACCGGGTCGACGCGACGACCTGGGCCGACGAGCCGGTCACCAACTCCACCGGCGACGCGACCCTGCCGCCCGATCCGTCCGCCGGCCAGGAGGGCTGGCTGCGGCTCAGCCCCGCGACGGAGCAGCCGTCATGAGCGAGCGCGAGGTGGAGGCCGAGCTCGAGGGTGCCCCGGAAGCCCTCAGCCGGCTCCAAAGGGACCGTACGGGGCAGACCGACAACCGGCGCTGGCGCTACGGCACCGAAGACCTCACGGCGATGCCCTTCGCCGGACCCGGTCGCTGGCGACTGGTCGGGCCGGACCCGCTGCTCGTCCGCGGCGAGCAGATCTACCAGGGCACCGGCCCCAACTCGGGCCAGGTCCTCGACATCGCGATCGACCCACGTGGCGGCCCCGACGTCACGATCTTCATCGCGACCAGCAGCGGAGGGGTCTGGAAGTCGACCGACACCGGTCGCAGCTGGCAGCCCCTCACGGACTTCCTGCGCGCCACCTCGATCGGCGCCATCGCCCTCGACCCGGCCGACCCGGATGTCGTCTACGCGGGCTCGGGCAACCTGTTTGAGGGCGCGGGCGGTATGGCCAAGGCGGCGGGGCTGTTCAAGTCACTCGACGGCGGCAGGTCCTGGGGCCGGATCACCTCCCCGGTCGGACGAGGTCCGCAGCCGATCACGGCGGCGACCAACGTCAGCGGGGGAGTCCGGCTCACTGTCGCCGCGCACGGCTACGTCACCGGCGACCGGATCGCCGTCGTCGGTCTACCCGGCATCACGGGGGCCCGCAACGAGACGGTGGCCCGGCGGATCGATGCCGACCACGTCCGGGCAGTCAACCGCTCCCTGACGAGCGCCTACGGGGGCGCCGGCGCCCAGCTGTTCGACGCCCGGCAGGCGCCGTTCCTCTCCGACGCGGGCATCGTCCGGCTGGTCTGTCCCGGGCCGGGGATGCTCCTGGTCGCCGCCCAGACGGGGCTGTTCTTCTCCGTGGACGGGGGCCGCAGCTTCGGCGCCAACCAGCCGGCGTACGACAACGGCCAGCCGTTGCGGCCCGGCTTCATCTGCGCTCTGGAGCTCGACCAGTGCGCGACGCGAGTGGCCCGGGTGACCGACGCGACCGCCGCGACACCGGTCGTGCTGACCGTTCCCGGTCACGGCTTCGTGTCGGGGGACCGGGCCGCCGTCGGGGGCGTGACCCCCAACCTGCAGGCGAACGGCGGCTGGCTCGTTGACCGCATCGACGACGACCATCTGAGCCTGCGGGGCTCTTCTTCCGGAGCAGCCGGCGCCGCCACCGGGATGGTCACCGGCCCAACCCGCCCGGCGACCGTGGCGGTCCAGGGTGCGACCAACGCGGTCGCGCCGGCGCCGGTCGTCGTCACCGCGGCAGCGCACGGGTTCGTGACCGGCGACGTCGTCGCCGTGAGCGGCGTCGCCGGCAACGTCGCGGCCAACGGCTCCAGGGAGATCAGGGTGCTCGGCCCTGACACGTTCGAGCTCATCGGGTCGCACGGCTCAGGGGCGGCGACGCCCAACACCGGGACGGTGGACGGCCCCCGGCACCGACCCCCGCTGGCGGTGACCGCCGCGGCCAACATCGTCGGCGGCATCGAGCTGACCGCTGCGGGCCACGGCCTGGTGGACGGTGACCAGGTTTGCGTCCTCGGCCTGCCCGGGCTGGCGGCGCCTGTCAACTCGGGCGCCGTGCACCGGCTCGACGACAACCGCTTCCGGATAGCAGGGCTGCACCTGTCGGCCGCCTACGGCGGTGCGGGGGCCACCGTCTCGGCGCCGGCCGAGGCCTGGAACACCGTCTACTTCGTCAGCGCAGGTCGGGTTTTCGGCGGTACCGAGCAGAGCCCTGACCGGGGGTTGTTCCGGCTGACGGTCACCTCGACCGGTGCGGTGGTGCAGTCCGACAACCTGCTCGCGCACCCCGGCGGCGTACCCGGTGCGTTCGGCCGGGTCGCCTTCGCCCAGTCGTGCCTGCCGCGCAGCCGTACACTGTTCGCGTCGGTCCAGGACAACGAGGGCGCCGGCACGTTCGTGGGCCTGTTCCGGTCAGGGAACTTCGGCCGCACCTGGACCCTGCGCCCCAACCTGGCCGCCCGCGTCAACGCCGACGGGGCCGGACAGACCAACTACGACCTGACCCTCGGAGTGGACCCGCAGAACCCCCAGCGCGTCTACGCCGGCCTGCAGCAGCTGTGGCTGTCCACCGACGGGGGTCAGACCTGGCCGCAGGTCACGCCCGCCAACCACGGCGGCGACGCCGCGGCCAGCCTGGCGGGCAGCGGCCGCTCCCCGAGCACCACACTGCTGCACTGGGACCACCACGAGATCGTGTTCCAGCCACCCGCGCAATGGACCTGGAACGGCGGTAGCCCGGTCCCGGTCACCCCGGCCTACCTGGGCACCGACGGAGGCATCGCCCGCGTGGAGGACAGCACGGGGACGCTGGCGTTCACCCAGCTCAACGAGGGCATCGCGACGGCGCTGCTCCGGCACATCGACATCGGCCGCGGGCCAGGCCGCAACACCGCGACGTTCGGCGGGATGCAGGACACGGGTAGCGCTGGGCATCGCACCGCCGACGCCTCCGGGAGCTGGTCGGAGGGCATCGACGGCGACGGCGGGCACGTCGCTGTCGACCCGGCCGATCCCGACATCGTGTTCGGCTTCGACAACGGCATCTTCATGCGCACCACCAACGGCGGCGAATCTTGGTTCCTGGCGGGCTTCACCCCGAGCCCGGTCGTCGTGGACGTGCAGAACACCAACCCGGTCACGGTCGTGACCACGGGCCACCCCTTCCGGACCGGCGACCCGGTGAGCCTGGCCGGTGTGACCGGCGGCTCCGGCATAGCTAACGGCGCGGCCAGCGTCACCGTCGTCGACAGGCGCACCTTCACCCTCAACGGCAAGGACGGCACGCTCGGCGGCGCCTTCACCCCCGGCCCCCGCATCGCCGGAACCCGCTATCTCCTCACCCACCGGGTGACCGCGGCGACGCTGACCGCACCCATCGAGGTCGAGACCGACCTGGCGCACGGGTGCGTCACCGGCGACCGGGTACGCCTCGACGCGGTCCTCGGGGTCGACGTGGCGAACAACAGCGACGCGAACCCGAGCTGGGCGGTCACTGCGATGACGGCGAACCGGCTGTCCCTCGACGGCTCCGACGGCACCCTTGCCCGGCCCTACGTCCGCGGAACCGGGCGGCTGCGCGGTCCGGGTGCAGCCGGATCCTGCCCCGTCCAGCGCGCCGAGAACGCCAACCCGGTCGTGGTCACAGCCGTCGGGCACGGGCTCGTCTCAGGCGACCAGGTGACGGTCACCGGGGTGCGGGGCAACATCGCCGCCAACGTCGTCAACCACGCCATCCACGTCCTCGACGCCAACAGCTTCGCCCTCGTCGGCGTGGCTGGCAATGCGGCCTTCCTGGCTCCGCCCCGGGTGAGCTTCGGGCTGTCGGTGGGCCGTGGCCTGCCGACCGACACGCAGTGCCGGGTGTCGGTCGTGCCCAACGGCGCCCTGCCGGCGACGATTGTCTACGCGGCGTTCGCCAACGTGCTGTTCCGCAGCACCAACGGGGGCATCACCTTCGTCGCGATGTTCACTGCCCCCGACGACATCACCGCGCTGGCCTCGCCCGCCGCGAACCAGCTCTGGGTCGGGACCGCCGCCCGCACCAGCCCGTTCCGTGCGGGCCAGGTGCTGTTCAGCGGCAACGGTGGGACCAGCTTCCTGGGCACTGCCGGCGGCTTTGCCCGCGACATCGGGGCCCGCGGCTCCATCGCCGCGATCTGCGTCGACCCGACCGACGCCACCGGTCGGCGCGTCGCGGTCGTCGTCGCCGGTTACGGCGCCGCCCACACCCGTCGCCGCACCCGGCACTGCTTCCTGACCACCACCGGTGGCACGGGCGCGACCCCCTGGACCGAGCTCGGTGGGGTGACCGGCGCGGCCGTCGGCAACCTCCCGGATCTGCCCGTCCTCGGTGTCGGCTGGGACACCACCACGCCACCCGCTTCGCTGCTCGTCGCGACCGACCTGGGTGTGCTGCGTCGCTCCGCGGCCGGAAGCTGGCAGCGGGTCGGACCCAACCTCCCTGCCGTGTCCTGCCAGGCGCTGGCCCTCGACAACACCGTCGCCCCACCGGTGATCCGGGTCGGCACCTACGGGCGCAGTGCGTGGGAGCTCGCCGTACCCGCCGGTCCCAGCCTGCACCTGGAAGCCGACCTCGGGTACGGCGAGCAAGCCCTCGGCACCCCGGCACGCCGCACCGCCGTCCTGCACAGCGTCGGTGCCGGTCCGGTCACAGTCAGTGCCCTGACGGCTCCCGGCGGCGACTTCGTGCTCGACGCCCCGCCTGGGGTCCCGCTCGTCCTCGCGAGCGGGGAGCGGCGCTCGTTCGACGTCGTGTTCAACCCGACCGTGGCGGGCCTGCGCGGCGGCGAGCTGTCGGTGAGCTCGGACGACCCGGAGCACCCGGCGATCATCGTGAAGGCGACCGGTTTCGCGGTTCCCGTCGCGGTCCCGCGGTTGCAGGTGCGGGGCTTCGTGGAGTTCGACGTCGTCGCGAGCGCGACGCCGCTGACGCTGCCCGTCGAGGTCCGCAACGTCGGGCTCGGTCCGCTCAGCGTCGACACGGTGACCCTCGACCCGGCCGGAAACGCCGGCTTCACCCTGCCCGCGCTGCCCGTCCTGCCCCGTGTGGTCCCCGCGGGCGGCAGCACGAGCATCGACGTCCGCTTCGCCCCTGTCGCCAACGGGGTGGTCGGAGGCTCGGTGCTGATCACCGCCAGCGGTCAGGGGGCCGTCGTGACGTTGAGTGGCAACGGGTCGACGTCGGGCATCGGGGTGCTGGCGATGCTTTTCGACGCCCTCGGCATCGGGCAGCAGCCCGACACGGCGCTGGCCTAGAGGCGACCAGGGACGGTGCCCCTCGACGACGCCGGGGCAGCTCTGACCGACGCCTCGGCTACTGACGCCTCGGCTACTGGGTGGCGAGCCAGGCCGCGCGCACCGCGGGCACCGTCGGGTCGTAGTCGGGCTTGATCCGCTGGTGAAGGTCCTGCAGGTCGGCCCAGAGCTGGTGCGGCGAAGGGCGTCCCCAGAACCAGTAACCGACGTACACCTTGTCGACGACGAGGCCGGGTGCGAGCACGACGGTGTGCGGCACGGTCGCATCGTGGTGAGGGTCGGTGTACTCGCGGATGTCGAGCGCCCGCTGCACCTCCAGGTCCGCGTCGGCCAGGAACGGCCAGTAGGCCCCCGTCGCGATCCGCATCTTGCTGGTCTCGTGCAGGTCGTTGGGCAAGATCGTGACGAGCTGGGTGAAGGCCACGGCGCACCACTGGTGGAAGGTGAGCATCTCGCGCTGGTGCTGGCGCTCGCGGGGGCAGTGCTCCCCTCGCCCGAGCATGAGCACCATGGCGTTGTCGCCCTGCAGCTCGGAGAGCGTGTGCCTGGCGCCGAGGTCGTCGGACAGCTCGAAGTCGGGCAGGACCGATCCGGGGGTGAGGCCGATGCTCATGTCAGTTCCTTCCGAAGTCCGGCGGGATCGCCGAGGTGGGGGTGGGGCGGATGCCGGCGATGCCGAGCCGGAGCCGGTAGATGCTGGTGAGCGCGGTGACGTACAGCCCGCAGGCGTCGTCGTCGCCCCAGGCGAGGTTGTGCGGGTTCTCTGGCAGCTCGAGGGTGCCGAGATGACGGCCGTCGGCGGCGAGCACCCAGATGCCGGAGGGGCCGCAGACGAAGAGGTTGCCTTCGATGTCGACCTTGATCCCGTCGATCGCGTCCTCGCCAGGGTCGGCGGTCATGTCGAAGAACGTCTCCGCGGAGACGACAGAACCGTCAGCAGCGAGCTCGTAGCGCATGACCACCGTGCGCAGCGGGTCCCAGTTCCCGACGTACAGGTAGCGCTCGTCCGGGGAGAACGCGAGGCCGTTGGGTCCCGCGAGCTCGTCGGTCACGAGGCTGACTTCGCCGTCACGGACGCAGAACACGCCGCTGAAGCCCAGCTCCTTGCCCGGGTCGCCGTAGGCCTCGGGGAGGCCGAACGGCGGGTCGGTGAAAAAAAGCGCCCCGTCGGACCGGTAGACGAGGTCGTTGGGGCTGTTCAGCCGGGCCCCGGCGTAGCGGTCGGCGAGCACCGTGATGTTGCCGTGCGGCTCTACCCGGACGACCCGGCGGTTGCCGTGCTGGCAGATCGCCAGCCGGCCCTCCGGGTCGAACGTCAACCCGTTCGACCCGGGTTGGGCGTACCGGCCGATGTCGAGTCCGGCGTACCCGCTCTTGGAGCGGAACACCGAGACCGTCCCGAGCGGTGACCACCGGTAGATCGCGTTGGTGTTCGGCGAGCTGAAGAGCAGACCTCCGTCGCGGGTCCAGAGCGGGCCCTCAGTGAAGTCGAAACCGGTGGCGACGCGCTCCAGCCGCGGCTGTGCGGTGAGGATGGCGTCCAGCCCGGCGTCGACGCGGCGCACGGTCAGGGGAGCGTCCTCGGTGTTGCGCGCGCGGTCAGCTGTGTAGAAGTCCAGCGTCGCCGTACGCATCCAGATGTAGTTCGCGGGCGCGGCCGAGATCGGTCCGTTGATGCCGAAGACGGAGATCTGGAACCGCTGCCCTGCCTGGGCGTTCTGGGTGAGGATCACGCGGTTGGGTGCGTTGAAGCCGGCCACGACCGGGCCACCGGTGGCGCCGAGCGCGTGCGGCAGCGCGCCGTCTACCCAGACCTCGGCGTAGTCGTCGACGACGGTCTCGAAGACGACTGTGCAGCCGGACGGGTCGAGGTCGCCGACCCGCTCGGGGACCGTCACCTCGATGCGGTACCAGTTGAAGCAGACCCGGCCGGTGCTCAGCCGCAGCATCGTCTCCGGCGGCTCGAGCGGCCGCCATTGCGAGTCGTCGAAGTCCGCCGCCTGGGCGTGCGGCAGCACCTCGTACGTCGAGTTGGGCACCTCACCGGGGCCGAGGTGATCGGCCACGGCAGTGAAGGCGGTCTCGCGAACCTCCGTGTCGCTGTAGCGCCACTGACCGCCGACCAGCATGACCCCCTCGTCGCTCTGCAGGTCGACGACTGCGTCGGGACACCCGGCGAGCAGCTCGCTCGGCCGCGGCAGCCTGGCGATGCTCATAGGGGCCATCTCAGCCCGCCACCTTGACGACGAAGTAAAGGAACGGGTCGGTGACGGCCACGAAGATGTGCGGCACCCCGGCGGGCACCACGAGGACGTCGCCCTCGGCCAGCTCGTGGCTGGTGCCCCCGTCGATCGAAGCCCCGCGCACCTCGCCGGGACCGGTCGTCCGCGGTGACACGATCTGGCCGCCGGTCACCACGGTGGCGCGTCCCTCGAGCACGTGCATCACGTCGGTGACGCTCGCGTGGAACTCGACCTCGCCGGGAGCCGTACGACGGCCGGCGTCGACCTGGTAGCCCGAGGTGTCGAGCAGCAGCCCGCCGACGGCCAGCTTGGCCCGCAGGTCCGCGGCGGACACGTACGACGCCTCCCCTGCCTCCCCTGCCCCGCCTGCTGCCGCGCCTGCTGCCGCGGCCGCGCCGATCACACCGAGCTCCTGGTCCTCATCCGCCGACGACGCGCCGCTCGCACCGATCGCGCCGACCACGTGCCCGTCGACGACGATGGGCAGCCCGCCCTGCAGGGGCACGGCGCCGGCCAGGTGGAGGGCCGACGCGCGGCCGTTGGCCGCCTGGTCCTCGAAGTCCTTGCTGGGACGGCGGAACAGCGCCGCCGTGCGGGCCTTGTCGATGGCCACGTCGACACTCGCCACCTGGGCGGCGTCAGGACGGACGAGGTAGACGAGCGCGCCACCGGCGTCGACGGCGGCGATGACCGGGGCTACCCCACGGGCAGCGGCAACTGCCGCGGCGGCTTCCGCGCCGGTGCGCGCCGCGTCCCGGGAGAGTGCTGGGACAGCGACCGTCGAGAACTCGGCCTGGGCACCGGCGATGGACACCGCCTCGTCCTCGTCCGGGGTCTCACCGCTCGTCCCGACCGCTCCGACGACCTCGCCGTCGACCGTGAGCGGGATTCCCCCGGTGAGGGCGACCGCACCGTGCAGGGCAAGGGCTCCGAGCCGGCCACCGCTGACCTGAGCCTCGATGTCTCGGCTGGGTCGGACGAAGATCGCGGCCGTGCGGGCCTTGTCGATGGCCACCTGGTCGCTGGCCGGCTGCGCCCCCTCGGTGCGGCGCAGCTGCAGGAGCCGGCCGCTGGCGTCGACGACGGCGATGACGACGCGGGACCCGGCACGGAGCGCGGCCGCCTCGGCGGCCTCGATGACGGCATCGGTCCCCTTGACGTCGAGGACGCGGCGGGTCCGGCTTGCGGAGCGGGTGCTGGCTGTGGGCGTGGTGGTCATGGCGGTCAGGCTCCCTTGAGGACTGGTGGGCGGGTCGCGGCCGGCGGCCGCTGCCCGTCGGCGCGCAGGACCGCAGCCCAGATCGCGTCGTCGGTGGTGATGTAAAGGACGTTCCAGCGCGGGCCGCCGAACGTGAAGTTGACGGCGCCCGGCAAGGCGATCTCGCCGAGACGGGCGCCGTCGGCGGCGTAGACCTGGACGCCACTGGCCGACGAGACATAGACGCGTCCCGCGCTGTCGACCTTGATGCCATCAGGGGTGCCGGGCGAGACGACCGCGAAGATCCGGCCCGGCCCGAGGTGACGGCCATGGCGAACGTCGAACGCGATCACGTGGTGCGGCCGGCCGATGTGGTAGCTGCCCTGCTCCTGGTTGGCGCCGCTGTCGGTGACATACAGCGTGCGCTCGTCCGGTGAGAACGCCAGCCCGTTGGGCTTGTCGAAGCCGTCGGCGACCTTGCAGACGCGTCCCGTCACGGGGTCGTAACGGTAGACCTGGTCAGCTGTTGCCGGCTCGGGCCGGAAGCCCTGCAGGTGGCCGTAGCTCGGGTCGGTGAACCAGATCGTTCCGTCGCTGCGTACGACCACGTCGTTGGGTGAGCTCAACGGCTTGAGGTGCCAAGCGTCGACCGCTGTCGTGCGGCTGCCGTCCGCCGGGTCGACGAGGCTGACGGCTGCCGCCGACGTCGGCCCACCCTGCTCGCAGACGACCAGCCTGCCCCGTCCGTCGAGGGCCATCCCGTTCGCGGCATTGGCGTCGGCGACGATGGTCGTGACGTGAGCCTGGTCGACGGGGAAGCTCGTGCCGTCGAGCGCGAGTCGACGGATGGCGACCACCGGCGCGGCGGCCTGGTCGGGCCGTACCGGGAGCGAGGTGAAGTAGAGCGCGTCCTCGGCCGAGGACCAGACCGGGCCTTCGTGAGCGTCGGTGTCGACCACCTTGACCAGTCGCGGCGTCTCGCCCAGCACGTCGGCGAACGCCGGGTCGTACGTGACGAAACCAGGGGTCTCGCTCATGCGCGCCTGACGGGTACGTCGGCCAGGACCAAGTGGCCGTCGCCGGAACTGACGACGGTGACCGTGCTCGTCGAACCCTTCACGGGACGTGTCTCCTCGAGTGTGCGGTGCAGCCCGGATGTGAGTCATGGTCTTGCGACCGGCTCAGGCGTTTCAGTGGACGAGCCGCTTCGTCCGGAGACCCCGGTGCCCTGGCGGTTGGTGCAGTCGACACCCGTACGTGTAACGCGACGGCCGGGTCGCGCGACTGCACCGGTACGCCGACTTATCGGAGCTTTTGATGTCCTCGACCCCCATTGCCGACCACGCCCTCCTGTCCGACCGCCACTCCAGTGCGCTGGTCGACCGGTCCGGATCCGTGGAGTGGCTGAGCTTCCCCCGGTTCGACAGCCCGTCGGTGTTCGGTCGGCTGCTCGGTGCTGAGGCCGGGCACTGGCGGGTGAGCCCGGCGGACGACTGGTCGAGCACCCGCAGGTACCTTGACCGGACGCTCGTCCTGGAGACCACCTTCACGACTGCGTCGGGGACGCTCGTGCTCACCGACGCACTGGCCATGGGCCCGGACAACGGGGGACATCGCCTCGGCCGAGACGTGCCGCATCTGCTGGTACGGCGGGTTGCGTGCACCACCGGCGAGGTCGAGGTCGAAGTGTCCTACGAGCCGCGACCGGAGTACGGACTGGTCGTCCCCCTCCTTGGTGTCGTCCCTGGCGGCGTGACCGCTCGAGGCGGTGCGGAGTGGCTGGTGCTGTCTACCCCCGTCCCGCTCACCGTGGGCGCCGGCAGCGGCCGCGGGCGATCGGTACTGCACGCGGGCGAGTCCGTGCACCTGGCGCTGCACCGCTCGACCCTCGAGCAGACACCTGCGCGGGTGTGGTCGCAGGACGAGCTCGCGGCGGCGCTCGACAACACGGTCGGCGCGTGGCGGTCCTGGTCCGACCTGCACCAGTCCTACGAGGGACCATGGGCGGACCTCGTGCACCACAGTGGCCGGGTCCTCCAGGGACTGTCCTTCCAGCCCAGCGGGGCGATCGTCGCGGCGGCCACGACGTCGCTGCCCGAGGGTGTGGGGGGCGAGCGGAACTGGGACTACCGCTACTCCTGGGTGCGCGACGCCAGCTTCACGATGGAGGCGCTCTGGGTGGCGGCCTGCCCGGACGAGGCTGACGACTTCTTCGCCTTCATGACCACGGCAGCCGCGTCCGGGATCGGCGTGGGGCAGTCTTTGCAGATCATGTTCGGGGTCGGCGGCGAGCACGACCTCACCGAGCGCGAGCTGCCGCACCTCGAGGGCTGGCGCGGCAGCCGACCGGTCCGGGTCGGCAACGGTGCCTGGAACCAACAGCAGATCGACGTGTACGGCGAGCTGCTGGGCGCGGCGCACCGGTTGGCCGACCAGCTCACCTCGATCGACGACGACACCAAGCGCTTCCTCGTCGGCTGTGCGGACACGGCAGCCGAGCGGTGGGTGGAGATGGACCAGGGCATCTGGGAGGTGCGCGGCGACCCGCGGCACTTCCTGTACTCCAAGGTCATGTGCTGGGTCGCCCTGGACCGCGCCGTTTCCCTCGCGGCACGGCTCGACGCCACCGACCGCGTCGACGCCTGGACCAGAACTCGAGACCAGATCCGGGAGACCGTGGAGCGGGACGGCTGGAACGACGAGGCCGGCGCCTTCACCCAGTACGTCGGGTCCACCGAGCTGGACGCGTCCAACCTGATGATGGCCATCGTCGGCTTCCTTCCCGCCGACGACCCGCGGATGCTGGCCACCATCGAGGCCACCGAGCAGCGCCTCACCGACGACAACGGGCTGGTCTACCGATACCGCACCGAGGTCGGTGTCGACGGCCTCGCCGGCGAGGAGGGCACGTTCCTGCTGTGCACGTTCTGGCTGGCGCAGGCCCTGGCCCTCGCCGGAAAGGTCGACCGGGCGCGGGCGGTGTTCGAGCGGGCGGTCGCGTACATCAACGACGTCGGGCTGCTCGCCGAGGAGGTCGACCCCGCCACCGGTGAGCTGCTCGGCAACTTCCCGCAGGCGTTCAGTCACATCGGTCTGATCAACGCCGCATGGGCCATCTCCGAGGCGGAGCGGCTTGCCGCCGGATGACCCCGCCTGCGCCGCGCCGGTGCCCCCGTGACCTGTCAGATGTAACACGGCCCCGCGTCAGGAGACTTCCGAGCCATGCGCGACTCCACCGTTCCGCCCGGATTCGACACCCGCCATGTCTGACATCTGGACGATCGGCGTGCCGGTGGGGGACAAGGTCATCCGCACGCTGGCTGTGTACGTGGGGCTCGCCGTGCTGCTCCGCCTGGCCGGCAAGCGCAACCTCGCCCAGCTCAACTCCTTCGACCTCGTCGTGGTGCTGCTGCTGTCGAGCGTGGTCCAGAACGCGCTCATCGGTCCAGACCTCAGCGTGACAGGTGCCTTCATCGGGGCGGCCGTCCTGCTGGCGGCGAACGCTGCTGTGGTGCGGTTCGTGCACCGCTTCGACTGGGCCGTGCGGGTCTTCGAGGGCGATGACGTCGCCCTCGTCAGGGACGGGATGTTTGTCGATGCGAACCTACGCAGCCAGGGTCTGCGCCGCGCCGATGTGGAAACCGCGCTGCGGGCACAGGGCGCGGACGGCCCGTTGGATGTCGCCGAGGCGACCCTCGGCCCAGGCGGCAGCATCGTCGTCTGGCTCAAGCCGGAAGAGCAGTCCGCCAACAAAGGTGACGTCGCCGCGATCCTCGGTCGGCTTGCGGCTCTGGAGCACCTGATCCGCGAGCGCGACGCCCCGGCGCCGTGACACGGATGCCCGCACAAGAACTGCAGGCCCTCGGTGTCGGCTGGCCCCACAGGCGGAGGTTGTCAGGTCCGTGGTCGGTGCCTCACGATGACCGCATGTCGAGGACGAGGGCGGCGGGGCTGGCGCGGGCACGTCCCGCGAACAGTCCCGACAGCGGCACCCAGCGCGACGGACAATGTCCCGTCTGCGCGGACGAGCGGCGGATCTTGGGCTTCCGTCCCTGCGGGGACCTCTCCGACCTCTCGCTGAGGAGGTAGGACGATGCACGTCGAAGCGATGTGGAGGTACCCGATCAAGTCCTTGGGCGGCGAGCCGCTGACCCTTGCTGAGCTGACCGAGGACGGGGTGTCGGGGGACCGGCTGGTCCACGTGCGAGATGCCCGCGGACCCGTGACCGGGCGCACGAGACACGGACTCCTCACCCTCAAAGGCAGTACCGGTGCCGACGGGGTGCCCCAGGTGGGCGGTCATCCGTGGCACACGACGGCCGCCCTCGCCGCAGTCCGGACCCACGCAGGGCAGGCCGCGGAGCTCGTTGCGTACGCCGGTCCGGAAAGGTTCGACGTGACCAACGTGCTGGTGGCCACCGACGGAGCCATCGCGAGGTTCGGCCACGACATCCGACGACTGCGCCCGAACATGCTCATAGCGGGCGTTCCCGCGGAGGCAGAGCGCACCTGGCCAGGTAACGCGATCGCGATCGGGGACGCCCTCATCGGGGTGCACTCCGTCCGGTCGCGCTGCATCGTCACCAGCATCGACCCCGACACGGGGGAGCAGAACCTCGACGTGTTCCGCAGGATCCGTCGCGAGTTCAGCAACGAACTCGCCCTGAACTGCTGGGTCATCCGCCCGGGAACGATCCGCACCGGCGATCCGGTCCAACTCCGCCGGACCGAGGCGTCACCGGAGTGGCTCGGAGGGTGGGTCGTCGGAGCCCCTTACCAGGTGACATGAACGACGGTGTGTCAGGGGGCGCTACGTCCCAGCGTCATAACACGACGTGCCGACCCGGTCGGGAAGGTGCCCCCGGCAGGATTCGAACCTGCGCTTCTTCCTCCGGAGGGAAGCACTCTATCCCCTGAGCTACGGGGGCTCGAGGTGGGGAAAGGCTAGCAGGAGCGGGCCGCACCAGGGCAGCGACTTCCTACCCGCTGTATGCCGTGGTGTGTAGGTTTCTGAGCGTGTCAGGCAGCCTGGGTCGGGTCCTCGTGGTGGACGACGACGACGTCATTCGTCAACTCATCACGGTCAACCTCGAGCTCGAGGGCTTCGAGGTGATGACCGCCGTCGACGGCCAGGACTGCCTCGACAAGGTGAAGGCAGCCATGCCTGATGTCATCACGCTCGACATCATGATGCCGCGTCTGGACGGTTGGGAGGCCGCGAGCAGGCTGCGCGCCGACCCGGCCACCGCGGGTATCAAGGTCGTCCTGCTGTCGGCGCGCGCCCAGGAGGCGGACCTGCAGCGTGGTAGCCGGATCGGCGTCGACGCCTACCTGACGAAACCCTTCGACCCCGACGAGCTCATCGCCACGGTACGTCGGCTGGCGGGCCTTCCCGAGGCCTGAGCCAGCCGGCGTACCGGCTGTTGCTACTTCTTGGTGGGAGTGGCTGACGGCGGGGCGGTGGGGGTCGGTGCTGCCGCGGTGACCGGACCGGTCTGGGTGGTGCCCACGCAGGTGGCGGTCACCTCCTGGGTCTGCGGGCCCTTGGTGAACAGGTCGAGGAACTTCGTGACCCGGCTGTCGGAGGCCTTGTCGACCAAGAGCCGCTCGCCCCAGGCCTGCAGGCTGATCGGGCTCTTCAGCCCCGGGTACGGCGACAGCATCCGGTCCGGGTTGCCGTCGACCAGCTTCTTGAGGGCGGCGACGTCACCGGTCGCGGCGGTCTTCGGGTTGTAGGTCACCCAGACGGCGCCGTGCTCGAGGGAGTGGACCGCATGCTCGTTGGCGACGGCAGCCGTGTAAACCTGGCAGGACTCGGGGTTGGCGTTGTGGTTGCCGCCGTCCGGCGGGGTGTCGGCCTGGCCGGGATAGGCGACGGCACCTTCGACGTGGTTGCGGCCTTGCCCGTGATTGACCTGCAGGCCGCTGATCTGGTGCTCGGCGTACTTCAAGCTCGACTTGTCGCCCAAGCCCTGGTTCATGGCGGCGAACACGATGATGCCGACCAGCAGTGCGGCGAGCACAGCGCACCCGACAGCGAAGCCGACGGGGAAGGGCTTCTTCACCGGCGCGGGCTTGCGCCCGCGGGCACGGGCGACGGGGTCGTTGCGCTTGGCCATCAAGGAAGTCCGTCCGAGGTGTGTCGTGGGGGTGTGTCGTAAGGGTGTGCCGAGAGGCAGGCAGTCGTGCGCGCAGGCGATGCCGCACCAAAGCAGATAGTAGGTGGCTGCCCCCCTGTAACCTCGTAAGCGTGAATCCCGTCGACCTCAGGAGCGCCGTCCGCGCTGCGGTTGCGGCTGTCGTGGACGCCGGCGACCTCAACGTGCCGGTTCCCGACGAGGTCTCCGTGGAGCGTCCCAAGGTCAAGGGGCACGGGGACTACGCGACCAGCGTCGCGCTGCAGCTGGCCAGGCCCGCGGGGCTGCCACCGCGGGAGGTGGCGGCCCTCATCAAGGCCCAGCTCGAGCGGACGGTCGGCATCGACAGCGTCGAGATCGCGGGGCCGGGATTTCTCAACATCCGGCTCTCCGGCGATGCCCTCGGGCAGGTCGTCGGCGAGGTCCTGGCGGCCGGATCGGCCTACGGCACCAACGGGGTGGCGGCCGGGCAGAACATCAACCTGGAGTTCGTCAGCGCCAACCCCACCGGTCCGGTCCACCTGGGCAGCGTCCGGTGGGCGGCCGTCGGCGACGCCCTGGCCCGGCTGCTCCAGGCCAGCGGCGCGAAGGTCACCCGGGAGTACTACTTCAACGACCACGGCGCGCAGATCGACCGGTTCGCGCGGTCGCTGCTTGCCGCTGCCCGGGGCGAGGCCGCCCCCGAGGACGGCTACGGCGGCGCCTACATCGCCGAGATCGCCCAGAGGGTCACCGAGCAGGTGCCCGACGTGCTCAGCCAGGGCGACCCGCAGGAGGTCTTCCGGGACCGGGGCGTCTCGCTGATGTTCGAGGAGATCAAGGCCTCCCTGCACGACTTCGGGGTCGACTTCGACGTCTACTTCCACGAGAACTCCCTGCACGAGAGCGGCGCGGTCACCCGGGCCATCGAGCGGCTCCGTGGCCTTGACCACATGTACGTCCAGGACGGTGCCGAGTGGCTGCGGACGACGCAGTTCGGCGACGACAAGGACCGGGTCGTCCTCAAGAGCGACGGCGAGCCGGCGTACATCTCGGGCGATCTTGCCTACTACCTCGACAAGCGCGAGCGCGGCTTCGACCGGGTCATCATCATGCTGGGCGCCGACCACTCCGGCTACGTCGGCCGGATGATGGCCATGTGCGCTGCCTTCGGTGACACCCCTGGTGTGAACCTCGAGATCCTCATCGGTCAGCTGGTCAACCTCGTGCGCGACGGCGAGCCGTTGAGGATGAGCAAGCGGAACGGCACGATCATCACGCTCGAGGACCTCGTCGACGCGATTGGTGTGGACGCAGCCCGCTACGCGCTGGTGCGCTCCAGCGCGGACAGCCAGATCGACATCGACCTCGACCTGTGGGCCTCGGCCAAGAGCGACAACCCCGTCTGGTACGTGCAGTACGCCGCGACGCGGGCCGCGTCCGTCCTGCGCCACGCGGCCGACCTCGGCCTCGACGCCGGGGGTGAGGTGGCGCTGCTGACCCATCCTCGGGAAAATGAGCTGATGCTCGCTCTCGCGGAGTTCCCGAGCGTCGTCGCGACCGCCGCGGAACTGCGTGAGCCGCACCGGGTCGCGCGCTACCTCGAGGAGAAGGTCGCGAAGTCCGCCCAGCGGTTCTGGGACGACTGCCAGGTGCTGCCGAAGGGTGACGCCGAGGTCGAGCCGACGACCGCCCCGAGGCTGCTGCTCTGGCAGGCCACCCGGGTCGTGCTCGAGAACGGCCTCGGCCTGCTCGGCGTCAGCGCCCCCGAGCGGATGTGACCGTGTTGTCGACGGCCCTGCACCAGAATGACCTCGTCGCCGGGGTGTGGCCGGCCACGGCGACCCGTTCCGAGGGGGGCGTCCTGACCCTGGGAGGCCTCGACGTCCGCGACCTGGCCACCGATTTCGGCACACCGCTACTGGTCCTCGACGAGGACGACCTGCGGGCCCGCTGCCGTGCGTGGCGCGACGCCTTCGACGGCTGGCCCTCGGGTGCCGACGTCGCCTACGCCGGCAAGGCCTTCCTGTGCAAGGCGGTCGTGAAGATCGTGCAGGAGGAGGGACTCGGCCTCGACGTCTGCACCGGTGGGGAGCTCGCGGTTGCCCTGGCCGCCGGCTTCGACCCTGCTCGACTGTGGTTCCACGGCAACAACAAGAGCGTCGCCGAGCTCGAGCGGGCCGTCGCGGCCGGCGTCGGGACCGTGGTCGTCGACTCCTTCGAAGAGCTCGCCCGGCTCGCTGCCGTCGCGTCCCGGGCCGACACCCGGCAACGCATCTACATCCGCGTCACTCCCGGCGTCGAGGCGCACACCCACGAGTACGTCCAGACCGGCCAGGAGGACCAGAAGTTCGGGTTCTCCCTCGCCAGCGGAGCGGCCGCCGAGGCCTGCCGCAGAGCCGTGACGCTGCTCTCGCTCGAGCTGGTGGGGATCCACTGCCACATCGGCAGCCACATCTTCGACACCCACGGCTTCTCCCTCGCCGCCCACCGGATGGTCGGCCTGCTGGCGGCGATCCGCGACGAGCACGGCTTCGAGCTGCCGGACCTCGACCTCGGTGGTGGGCACGGGATCGCCTACACCGCAGCCGATGACCCCATGTCCATCGCCGATCACGCCTCCGGGCTGCGGGCCATCGTCGAGCGCGAGTGCGCCGCGGCCGGCCTCGCGGTGCCCCGTGTCGTGGTCGAGCCGGGACGAGCGGTCGTCGGGCCCACCACGGTCACCGTCTACGAGGTCGGCACGGTCAAGGACCTCCCCGGCCTGCGCACCTATGTCTCCGTCGACGGGGGCATGTCCGACAACATCCGCACCGCCCTGTACGACGCGCGCTACACCGCCGTCCTCGCCTCGCGCAGGTCCACGGCGGAGCCGAAGAACGTCACCCTGTGCGGAAAGCACTGCGAGAGCGGCGACATCGTCGCCCACGACGTGCCGCTGCCCGCGGACCTCGCCCCCGGCGACCTCGTGGCGGTCCCCGCCAGCGGGGCCTACCACCGGTCGATGGCCTCCAACTACAACCACGTCCCCCGGCCACCCGTGGTCTCTGTCTCCCAGGGTGTCTCCCGGGTCATCGTGCGCCGCGAGACCGAAGCCGACCTGCTCGCCCTGGACCTCGGGTGACGTCGATCAGCACCCGCCTCGCGGGCTTGTTCCTGGCCTCGCTCGGCGGGGTCCTGGTCCTTCTCGGTCTGGTGCTCGCGCCCCTGGGGTGGGCGGCTGAGGCGCCGTACCTGTTCGTGGTGGTGGTCGGGTTGGGGATGCTGCTGCGCAAGGCCCGCACCATGAAGCGCGCGGCGAGCGAGGCCTCCGGGCAGCACGACGACGGCCGGACCTGCAGCTGCTGCACGGGCACCGTGTTCGACCCGGTGGAGGTCCGGTGAGCCGGCCGCTGCGGGTCGCGCTGCTGGGCTGCGGCACCGTCGGGGCGGAGGTCGTGCGCCTGATGCAACGCAACGAGGGCGACCTCGCCGCCCGCATCGGGGCGCCGCTGGAGCTGGCCGGGATCGCCGTTCGCCGCCTCGGCCGCCGTCGTGACCTGGAGGTCGACGAGGCGCTGTTCACGACCGACGCCGCCGGCCTGGTGGCGCGCGACGACGTCGACCTGGTCGTCGAGGTCATCGGTGGGATCGAGCCCGCCAGGACCCTGCTGGTGAGCGCCCTCAAGGCCGGCAAGGGCGTGATCACGGCCAACAAGGCGCTGCTGGCCGAGGACGGCGCGACGCTGCACGCCGCGGCGCTGGAGGGTGGCGCCGACCTGTACTACGAGGCGTCGACGGCGGGCGCGATCCCGATCCTGCGGCCGCTGCGCGAGTCGCTGGCCGGTGACGTCGTCAGTCGCGTGATGGGCATCGTCAACGGGACCACCAACTTCATCCTGACCCGGATGGACGAGGTCGGCATGGGCTTCTCGGAGGCGCTCGACGAAGCCACCGCCCTGGGCTACGCCGAGGCCGACCCGACCGCCGACGTGGACGGCTTCGACGCCGCTGCCAAGGCCGCGATCCTTGCCGGGCTGGCCTTTCACACCCGGGTAACCGCCGCGGACGTGCACCGCGAGGGCATCTCGGAGGTGACCGCCGCCGACGTCGCGAGTGCCAAGGCGATGGGGTGCGTGGTGAAGCTGCTGGCGATCGCCGAGCGGGAGGGCAACGGGGTGGCCGTCCGGGTGCACCCGGCGATGATCCCGCGCAGCCACCCGTTGGCGAGTGTTCGCGAGGCCTACAACGCGGTCTTCGTCGAAGCTGCCTCCGCCGGCCAGCTGATGTTCTACGGGCGGGGGGCCGGGGGGGCACCCACCGCGAGCGCTGTCCTCGGCGACCTGGTCGCCGTCGCCCGCAACACCCTCTCGGGCGCCCGTGGCGCCGGTGAGTCGGCCTATGCCGACCTGCGGGTGAAGCCCATGGGCGAGGTGGTCACCCGCTTCCACATCAGCCTCGACGTCGCCGACAAGGCAGGTGTTCTGGCGGCGGTGGCGAACACCTTCAGCTTCCATGACGTGTCGATCCGCACTGTGCGCCAGGAGGGGCACGGGGACGACGCGTCCCTGGTCGTGGTCACCCACGTGGCGACCGACGCGGCGCTGCAGGCAGTGGTCGAGGAGCTCCGTGGACTGGACGTCGTCCGAGCCGTGGCGAGTGTGATGAGGGTGGAGGGCACATGAGCGCAGTCGTGATGCGAGCAGGGGTGTCGCGTGCGGGCTGGCGCGGGCTCATCGAGGAGTACCGGGACCGGCTCCCCGTCACGTCCGACACCCCCGTGGTCACCCTGCTCGAGGGCGGCACGCCGCTGCTTCCCGCCCCGGTGCTGTCGGCCTTGACCGGCTGCGACGTGCACCTCAAGGTCGAGGGTGCCAACCCGACCGGATCGTTCAAGGACCGCGGCATGACGATGGCCATCTCCAAGGCGAAGGAAGACGGCAGCCAGGCGGTGATCTGTGCCTCCACCGGCAACACGTCCGCCTCGGCCGCTGCCTACGCCGCGCGCGCCGGCATGACCTGCGTCGTCCTCGTCCCCGAGGGCAAGATCGCCCTGGGCAAGCTGGCCCAGGCCCTCGTCCACGGCGCCCGCCTGCTGCAGGTCGAGGGCAACTTCGACGACTGCCTCGACCTGTGCCGCGACCTGTCCGACAACTACCCGGTGACCCTGGTCAACTCGGTCAACCCGTTCCGGATCGAGGGACAGAAGACCGCTGCCTTCGAGATCGTCGACGTCCTCGGTGCCGCTCCGGACATCCACTGCCTGCCGGTCGGCAACGCCGGCAACATCACCGCCTACTGGAAGGGCTACACCGAGTACGCCGCGACCCTGGGCCACCAGACCCCGCGGATGCTGGGGTTCCAGGCTGCCGGGGCGGCCCCGATCGTCACCGGGGTCCGCGTCGACAAGCCGCAGACGATCGCCACGGCGATCCGCATCGGCAACCCGGCATCCTGGCAGCAGGCGCTGCAGGCCCGGGACGAGAGCGGCGGCGACGTACAGGCGGTGACCGACCGGCAGATCCTGGCGGCCTACAAGCTGCTCGCCAAGAAGGAGGCGGTCTTCGTCGAGCCGGCCTCCGCCGCGTCGGTCGCCGGGCTGCTGCAGGTGCACGCCGCCGGTGATCTGGAGGCCGGCCAGCGGGTGGTCTGCACCGTCACGGGCAACGGTCTCAAGGACCCCGAGTGGGCCATTGCGGGTGCGCCCAAGCCGGTGACGGTCGCCGCGTCCGCGGAGGCGGCGGCTGCTGCCCTCGGACTGTGAGACCGCCTGTCCCGCAGGCGATCTGAGTGGACCGTCCATGACCGCAGCCTTCGGTCTGCTCCGCCGCAACCGGGACTTCCGGAGGGTCTTCGCCTCCACGCTGGTGACCTCCGGTGGTGACTGGTTCGCCCTCATCCCGCTGCTGTCGCTGCTGCACGCGGTGACCGGTGGAGGGCTCGCGGGCGGCCTTGTCCTCGGGGCGGACACAGCCGTGTTCGCCCTGCTCTCGCCGTACGCCGGGACGCTGGCCGACCGGCTCGACCGGCGTCGGGTGCTCGTGCTCACCGAGGCGGTGTGCGCGGCCCTGGCGCTGCTGCTGCTCGCCGTCGACGGTCGCGGCACGGTGTGGGTGGCTGTGCTGGCCGTCAGCGGGATCGCCGCGGCCAAGGCCTTCGCGACGCCGGCGGTGTCCGCGGCGATCCCCAACCTGGTGGCGCCCGAGGACCTGGCCCTGGCGAACGTGATGAACGGCGTGGCCTGGGGGTCGATGCTCGCCGTGGGAGCGGCCCTCGGTGGGTTGGCCGCCGCAGCTTTCGGCACGAGCACCTGCTTCGTGATCGACGCCGTGTCGTTCGTGCTGTCGGCACTGCTCGTGGTCCGCTGCCGGACGCCGTTCCAGCAGCCTCGTGAGCGTGGCTCGTACCCCGCCTTCGGTGCGGCCGTCCGGGAGGCGGTGGCGTTTGCCAGGGCCGACCGGTCGGTCCTTGCCCTGCTGGCCGCCAAGCCGGGTGTCGCCTTCGCCAACGGAGCGCTCGTGCTGTTCCCGCTGCTGGCCGACGGGGTCTTCCACGAGGGGGCCACGGGGCTCGGGTTGCTCTACGCCGCACGGGGTCTCGGAGCGCTGCTGGGTCCCCTCCTGCTCGGCCGACGCAGCCGGGACGGCGTAGCGCTCTGGTGGCTGCTGGCCGCTTGCGTCACCTCGTGCGGGACGTTCTACGTCGTCGTCGCGACCGCTCCGTGGTTCTGGCTCGCGGTGGCTCTGGTCGCCGTCGCGCACCTGGGAGGGGGCGCCAACTGGACGGTCTCGACGTACGGACTGCAGCGTCGGGTGCCGGACGCGGTCCTGGGACGGATCTCCAGCGCCGACTTCATGCTGGTGACGCTCGTCATCGCGTTCAACCAGGTCGTCGCCGGTCTGCTGTCGGAGCTGGTCGCGACCCGGCTGCTGATCGGCGCGTTCGGCGCGGCGTCGGTCGCCTATGCCGCGGTCTGGCTGACTGCGACCCGTAGCCTGCGCCGGACCCCCGTCCTTGCTTCCTCTGGAGCCTGAGTGCCGTCCTTCCGCGCCGCCCCCGTCCGGGTGCGGGTGCCCGCCACCAGCGCCAACCTCGGTCCGGCCTTCGACAGCGCAGGGCTGGCGCTCGCCCTGTACGACGACGTGGTGGTCCGCGTCGCCGACGCAGGACTGGCCGTTGACGTCGCCGGGGAGGGGGCAGACAACCTGCCGCGCGACAAGCGGCACCTGGTCGCGAAGTCGCTGAGGGCCGCGTTCGCCGCACTGGGTGGCCAGCCGCGCGGGCTCGAGATCGTCTGCGCGAACCGGATCCCCCAGTCGCGGGGCCTGGGGTCCTCCTCGGCTGCGATCGTCGCAGCGATCTGCGCTGCCCGGGCTCTGGTGCTCGGCGGTGAGGAGCTGATGGACGACGACGCGGCCCTGGCTCTGGCGACCGAGCTCGAGGGGCACCCGGACAACGTGGCTGCCTGCCTGCGCGGGGGCCTGACCTTTGCGTGGACGGGCCCCGCCGGAGTGCGGGTACACCGGGTCGATGTCCACCCGGACGTCGTAGCCGTGGCGTTCGTGCCCTCCTCCAAGGCCTCGACGAAGCGGGTGCGCGGGCTGCTGCCGGCCCAGGTGCCACACGCCGACGCGGCAGCCAACGCGGCGCGTACCGCGTTGCTCGCCCTGGCCCTCACCCAGTCGCCGGCGCTGCTGCTCGACGCGACCGAGGACTTCCTGCACCAGCGCTACAGGTCCTCCGCCATGCCACGGTCCGCGGCGCTCGTCGCGGGGCTGCGCGCTGAGGGAGTTGCGGCGTTCGTGTCCGGTGCCGGGCCGACAGTGCTCGCGCTGGTCACCCGTGACGCCGTGGACGCACTGGCCGCGCGGCGGCTTCGCGGCTGGGACGTCCAGACCCTTGCTGTCGAGCCGGCCGGCGCGGTCGTGGTCCCGCTCTGACCCACGGCGTCGCGACCGGAGTCCTGACGCAACACGCGGGGGAGCCTCGGTCTTGCTCGCTCCGTGCTGCGGGAGTTACGCTAGGTACGCACCTGTTGCTCCTCCGGGCCAGAGTGCTTGCTGGCGAGCAGCCCCGGACGCCCCCACGTTTCCCGTGGGACGCCGACGAACTGCTCCGGCTCCCTCCCACACGGTCGGCTGTTCCGGCTCAAGGTGACGGTAGGGCCGTGCACAGTCCAGCACCGGCCCGGCTGGCGCCGCTCGCGTCGAGCGCGACGGTGACCCCCTTCCGCCTCGGCCCTCCACAGGACCGAGGTTCACCGGCCCCGGCCGGGCACCCCGTCCGTCTGACCGCTCCCGCGGGCGACGGCCCACCTTGAGGACCCTCCTTGACCGACACCACCGACCTGCTGCCCGCGACCTCGTCCGAGGGCGCCCCGCCCGCGGACGGCCCGGCAGCGCCCAGGGTGCGCCGTCGGGCGACCTCGGGCGGGCTCAGCTCACTCGTCCTCCCCGAGCTGCAGGCTCTTGCCGGCGACCTCGGCATCACCGGCACCGCGAAGCTGCGCAAGAGCCAGCTCATCGAGGCCATCCAGGAGCGCCAAGGCAGCGGCGCTGTGGCCCCGGCGACAGCCGCGGCCGACACCGCTGCTGACGTGGCCCCGAGCCAGCCGACCCAGCGTGCCCAGCGCACCCGCACCTCACGCAGTGGCGCGTCGACCGACCGGACCGACCACGCCTCCGCGGTCCCCGACGTGTCGGCCGACACCTACACCGACACCGACACCTACACCGACACCGACACCGACACCGACGGCCGGCACGAAGGGCGTGCCGACGGCGGCGCCGAGGGTGGCGAGTCCGAGGACGGCGGGGGATCGTCGTACCCGGTGCGCCAGGACGGGCCGGAGGACCACGACGGCGACGGCA
>JBBRNK010000003.1:0-204220 GCA_038230355.1 Mycobacteriales bacterium
ACCTACGTCTGGGGGGCCTCCCTCGGGGGCCTCATCACCGAGCTGATCAGCGAGAAGCACCCCGAGTGGGTCAGTGGCGCGGCGCCGGAGTGCGGTGCGGTCGCCGGGACGACCGAGAACCTCGACGGCGCCCTCGCCATCGCCTACATGGTCAAGACGCTCATCGACCCAGGCCTGAAGATCACCGGCTATGCCTCTGCGGAGGAAGCCGTCGCGACCTTCCAGCGGGCCCAGGCCGCCATCGTCAAGGCCGCCCAGGACGTCGCCGGGGGCGGGACGGCCAAGGTCGTCGCCATCACCACGATCGGACACCTGGCCAAGCAGACCCGTACCTACGACGGGCACGACGCGGTGTCGGGGGTGAGTGCCAAGGCGGAGGACATCATCACCGCGATGGGGTTCGCCACCTTCGGGCAGCAGGAGTTCGCAACCCGCGTCGGCGGCCAGGGACTGGACATCACCACCGTCGATTTCGGATCCGGTGTGACCGACGACGACCGGCAGACCGTCAAGACCTACGGCGGGGACCTGGATGCGATCCTGTCGAGCCTGTCCGCGGGCGTCCGACCCGAGGTCGACAGCGCAGCCCGCACGCAGGCCATCGCCCAGGGCGAGACGACCGGCAAGGTCACGCACCCGACCGTGACGCTGCACACCGAGCAGGACCCGCTGGTGATCCCGCAGAACGAGCGGGTTCTCGGTGACCGCTTCTTCGCCACCGGCAACACCTCGCACCTCACGCAGCTGTTCACCAAGGCGCCGGCGACCTACGCGGCCCCAGCGCCGTACGGCGCCGGGCACTGCAACTTCACCGACACCGAGGAGCTCGGCCTCGTGGCGGCTCTGGACGGCTGGGTCCGCACGGGCGTCCGGACCACTAACGATTCGGCGGCGAAGCTGTTCACGGCGCCGACCGGCCTGGATCCGGCGTACTACCCGCTCGGGTTCCCGCTACAGAAGAAGAAGTAGCGCGGCTCAGACCAGCTGGTCGGCGTCGACCGAGGGGCGTGGCTGCGGCAACCGGAGGTCGGTGGTCGCGGCCATGCGCCCGGTCGCGCACAGCAGGACCGTGACGAAAGCCCGCACGCTTGCCTCGTGCGTGAAGTGCCCGGCGTGCTCGCGTGCCGCGGCCCCCATCCGGGCCCGCAGCTCCTGGTCACCGAGCAGCCGGAGCAGGGCCTGCGTGAAGGCCCGCTCGGTGTCCCCAGTGAGCAACCCAGTCACGCCGTCGACGACGGACTCGGCCAAGCCGCCCGCGCTCCGGTAGGCCACGGCCGGGGTGCCGTGGGATGCCGCCTCCACGACGCACAGCCCCCAGCCCTCCATGATGGACGGGGTGGCAAGGACCCAGGCGCGACCGAGCAGGGCATGCTTGCGGGCGTCATCGACATGGCCGGTCAGCTCGACGCGGCCCTCCAGCCCGAGCCGCACGACCTCCTCGCGCAGGTGCTCGCTCCACCAGCCCTGGCCGATGACGGTCAAGCGCAGGTCTGGCACCTGGTCGGTCAGCGCGTGGACGGCCCGGACCGCGTGCTCGACGCGTTTGTGGGGCACCAACCGGCCCAGCACCACGATCTCCGGTACGCCGGAGCGGACCGCTCCCGGCAACGCCGGCGGGGTCCCGTTGTGGACGATCGAGATGTTCGTGGGTCGCACGCCCAGGGCGACCAGGTCGCGCCTACTGACTTCGCTGACCGTCACGTAGCGGCAGCCCCGCTGGACCCGCGGTGCCAGCCAGGACTCGACCCACCAGCCGAGACGGGCGAGCACCCTGCCCATGCGGGTGTGGCCGAAGGCGATGCCCCACTGCTCACGATGCACGTGGTGGCACAGGACAACGACCGGCTTGCGCGTGACGAGCCGGGCGAAGAAGGGCGTGCCGTTCTGCACGTCGATGACGACATCCACCGCGCCGACCCCGCCAACCCGGCCGACCCGGCCGACCCGGCCGACCCGGCGCAAAAGCAGCCGGGCGAGCGCCCATGGGTACACGCTGAAGCGCCCCCCACCGCGGATGACGCGGTAGCCGTCGACGACGTCCTGCTTGGCCGAACCTGGGTAGCGGGCGGTCAGCACGGTGACGGTGTGGCCCTGCGCGGCGAGGCCCGCGGCCATCGTCTCGGAGTACAGCTCGGAACCGCCGCCCTCGGGGTGGCCGCTGTCGCGCCAGCTCAGCAGGAGGATGCGGAGGGGGTCGGTCGCTGCCGCCCGGTCTCCTGTTCCCGCCCGGCTGCTGGCTGCGTGAGTGGTGAACGGGGACACGGGGCTGGCTGGTCGCTTTCGTCCCTGCGCGTCTGAGCCGGCCGCGTCGGCGCCGTCGGGCACGGCGGCGAAGGCAACGGTAGAGGCGCACGACCTGTGTTTCAGCGAAATGTGGGAAGTTCCTTGGCTGGGTTTCGGGTCATATCTATCCAAATTATCAACAATTGACCACCCGTCGCCCGAACGAGATTCGGGAACCTTCAGCACACTCGTCACTGAGTGCTTATGGTGTGGCTCACAACGGCGAGTTCGCCGTGGTCCGGAGGGAGAACGATGACGACGACCCTGGTGACAGCCGGCCTTGCCGGACTGTTGGCCATCGGGACGGCCATTGGTCTGGTGCAGGCTGCGAACAGCACTGCACCGGACCGCGTGAAGCCGTCCTCCAGCGCGCCCGCCTACGGTTCGCGTTGACGACAGGACGGGGGACCTCATCGTGAGCGCGGCAACGGTCGACACCTTTACCGAGACCCAGCCCACCGCTATACAGCGATTGTGGCAGCGGGAGCTCATCCACTACCCGGACGAGGCGCGCCGCTACGCGATCCTCGGCATCGTCGTGCTCTCCACCGTGGTCCTGTACTACGAGAACTACATCGGCGGGGCGGTTGCGACGCAGCTGTTGTCCGACCTGCACATGTCGTTCAACTACTACGTCTACATCCTGGTGATCGCCAACGGGGTCGGCGCCTTCGCGTCCCTGGCAACGGGTCTGTCCGACCGCTTCGGTCGGGCTAACCTCGTCGCCTACGGGCTGCTGGGCACCGGCCTTATCACAGCTTTCGCCATCCCCAACGTCAACACCAAGCTGCAGTTCGGGGTCATGACGGCCCTGCTCGGTGTCGTGGAGGGCGTCATTCTCGTGGCCACGCCGGCCCTCGTGCGTGACTTCAGCCCGCAACTCGGGCGCGCCTCCGCGATGGGCTTCTGGACACTCGGCCCCGTGTTGGGCAGCCTGGTCGTCAGTCAGGTGTCGAGCAACACGCTGAAGGACTTGCCGCGCTGGCAGGACCAGTTCGTCATCTGCGGCATCGTCGGGCTGGTCGTCTGGGTCTTTGCCCTGCTGTTCCTGCGAGAGCTCACGCCCGCGCTGCGCGACCAGCTGATGGTCAGCATGCACGACAAGGCTCTGATCGAGGCGAAGGCCAAGGGCATCGACGTCGAGGCAGCCGTCGCCAATCCGTGGCCGCAGGTGTTGACTCCCAGCATCGTGTCCTCGGCCCTGGCGATCTCGGTTTTCCTGCTGGGCTACTTCACGGCGGTCGCGTTCTTCCCGATCTTCTTCCAGACCGTGCAGGGCTTTACCGCCGACCAGGCCAACGGCCTGCTGAACTACTACTGGACGTCCAACGCGCTCGCGTTGGTCATCGCCGGGGTGCTGTCGGACCGGTTGCGGGTCCGCAAGCCGTTCATGCTCTTCGGTAGCATCTGCGCCCTGGGCGTCACCTTTGTCGTCTACTACCTGACCCCCCACACCGACACGCCCTACTCCGCCTGGGCCTTCACGCTCGTCTGCGTCGGCACCTTCGGTGGCTTCGCCTTCGCGTGCTGGATGGCCAGCTTCACCGAGACCGTGGAGGCCAAGAACCCGGCCCTCACGGCCCACGGCCTCGCGGTCTGGGGCTGGCTGATTCGTTCCGTCGTCGCGATCAGCTTCCTCATTCTGCCGCAGGTCATCAGCTCGGTGACCCCGCTGGTGGAGCACGGCGCCGAGGTGAAGGCGATCGCCGCCCGCGACGCCCGCTACGTTCCTACGCTGCAGGCGCACGCCGAGTTCCTCGCGGGGATCAGCAAGCGCTTCCCCGACGGCAACGTGCCCGACGACGTGGCCAAGACGGTCGTCGAGACCGTCGGTGCCGACGTGGCCACCTGGCTCACCACGCCCCAGGGCAAGGCCGACGCCGCCATTCTCGGCGGCGTCGGGGCCACGGTGGCGAAGGCCCAGGCCGACTCGCCAGGGCAGTGGCGCCACTGGTTCTTGATCTGCGCCCTCGGTCAGCTGTTCTTCATCCCGATGGTGTTCGTGCTGAAGGGGCCGTGGAGCCCGCGCAAGGCCCGGCTGGAGGCTGAGGCGCACGATGCGTCGGTTGACGCCGAGCTGCGCAAGATGGCGACGCCGTCGGTCGACATCACCATGCCGCGGGGTGCGTCCGATGACGTCCCCCGCAACACGAAGGTGACCTGACCGGTCCAGCGCACGTGCTGTTCTGTACGCAAAGAAGGGCCCCCGCGAGCTGCGGGGGCCCTTCTTGCATCCCTACGCGAGCTGGTGTGGGCCAGGCTGGGTCCGCCCGCATTCGAGGTGTCCGCGTGCGCACGCTTGGCCGTCGGCGTGGGTCCGAATATTTGGGCGGCTCGGGCTGGGAGCGCGGGCCCCAGGCGTCCGCATGCGTAGGGGTCGGGCGGCGCCGGACGCCAGCATTGCGCTGACGCCCGGCGCAGACGTCCTCAGGCCAGCGGGACGAACTCGGCTCCCTCGCAGCTGAAGCCCTTGTCGGCCGGCTCGAGCCGGACGAAGGCGTTGTTCTTGATCTGGCCGACCGCCCAGCAGACCTGGGGGCTGCGGGAGGTGGGGCTGCCAGGGGCGAGCAGGCCCTTGGCGTCGAAGGTCTGAATGGTCGACATGGCGAAGCGGACGTCGTCGGGGGTCTTGGCGCCGCCGGCCTTCTGCCAGGCCTGGTACCAGAGCTCGGCCGCGGCCCAGGCGTTGGCACCGAACAGGTCGGGCTTGGAGCCGGGGTGGACCTTGCCGAGCCACTCGAGGTACTCCGCAACCCCCGGGGAGCTGGCCTTGTCGCCACCGAGGAAGAACGCGGTCGCCAGCGGGATGTAGACGCCCTCGACGGCGGCCGGGTCGGCCAGCTTGAGGAAGTTGCCGTCGTACGCGGGGGCGGAGGTGATGACCTCGGGCTTCCAGTTCTGCTGCTTGGCTGCCGACAGGATGCGGTTGATGGTGGCGATGTCGCTGCCGTCGAGGGTCAGCCACTTCACGCCGTTCGCGCGCATCTTGATGATGTCGGCGGTGTAGTCGGTCTGCTTGGCGACGTTGGTGGTGTGGGTGTAGGCGACCTCACCACCGAGCTTCTTGAGCCCCGCGAGGAGCTCGGTCGTCGAGAAGGAGGTCTGCTCGTTGACGATGACGCCGAGCTTCTTGATCGCGCCCGGGTGCAGCTTGTCGATGTAGCGGTAGGCGCCGATCGACTGCCCGAGCGGACGCGGCGAGGGCGCGAAGGTGTTGAGGATCCCCGAGAGCACCGGGTTGAGGATCTGGAAGACGGCGGGGATCTTGCCGTTCTTCTCGAGCACCGGGGCGAGGCAGCCATCGAGGGCGGAGATGCTGCCGACCATCGCCTGTACCTGCGGCATGACCGTGCCCCAGGCGGAGACGGCGCCGTTGCAGCTGATCTGGCTGTCGCCGGTGACGATCTCGACCGGGTGCCCGTTGAGGCCGCCACTGCTGTTGATCTTCTCGACGTAAGCCTCGACGGCCTCGCGGGCGCCCTTGAACAGCCCGGGCACCGGGCCGGTCAGGTCGACGACGTTGCCGATCTTGATCGGCGTGCCGGTGAGCCCGTGGTCACCGCCACCCTTGGCCTTCGTGGCGCTGCTGCCTCCGCCACACGCCGTCAGCACGAGGGTCCCGACAGCGATGGCGAGGGTGAGGCGGGACCGAGAGGACAGGGACAGTGCCACGAAAAGCTCCGATGCAGAAGGGGCGTACGGGGTCAGGCCTTGCTGGGGGCGTGCAGATAGGTGTCGAGGACCTGGTCGCGGACCTCGTCAGGGGTGCCCGTCAGGCGTAGGTGTCCCTGGGACATGAGGCAGACCCGGTCGGCGATCTCCAGGGCGCTGCGGGCGAACTGCTCGACGAGCAGCACGGGGGTGCCGTCGTCGGCCAGCTGCCGGACCAGGGCGAACAGCCCCGCGGCGACGACGGGGGCCAGTCCCATCGAGATCTCGTCGAGGAGCAACACGTCCGGCTCGGCGGTCAGGGCGCGGGCCATCGCCAGCATCTGCTGCTCGCCGCCGGACAGCCGACCGGCGAGCTGGCTGCGCCGCTCGGCCAGCCGAGGGAAGCGCGTGAACGCCTGTTCCGCCACGGCGCTGCGCGACAGGCCCGGCCGGTAGGCCCACATGCGCAGGTTGTCGCTGACCGTGAGATTGGGGAAGACCGCGCGCCCTTCGGGCACGCTGCACAGCCCGGTACGTGCGAGTCGCTCGGGACTGCGGCCTGTGACGTCCACGCCCCTGAGCAGGACCGACCCCCGTGTGGGAGCGGTGCGTCCGCTCGCCACGCGCAGCAGAGTCGACTTGCCGGCGCCGTTGGGACCGAGCAGGGCGAGCACCCCGTGGGACGGCACCACCAGGTCGACGTCGTGGAGCACCGTGACGCGGCCGTAGCCCGCACTGACGCCGCGAAGCTCCAGGGCCGAAGCGGCGTCCACCCCACCGCTGGGGGCCGCGACGCCCACCGGAGCGGTCGCAGCGCCGGCCGGCGCGGGAGCAGACCGGGTCCGCGTCACGACCGCGCCCCGGTGGAGCTGAGCTCGGCGCCGAGGTAGGCGGTCTGGACGGCCTCGTCGGCCTGGACCTCGCTCGGCGTGCCCTGGCACAGCAGCTGGCCGAAGTCGAGGACGTAGACGTGCTCGCAGACCCGCATCACCAGCTCGACGTCGTGCTCGACAAGGAGCACCGCGGTACCGGCCCCAGCCAGGGACAGGAGCAGGTCCCCGAGAGAGCGGGTCTCGGTCTCGTCGAGGCCCGAGCCGGGCTCGTCGAGCAGCAGGGTGGTGGGGGAGGTGGCGAGAGCGCGGGCAAGCTCGAGCAGCCGGGACAGTCCGGTCGGAAGCACCCCGGCGGGGGAGTCGCTGACGGCCTCGAGCCCGACGCGATGGACCAGCTCGTCAGCCAGGGCCGCGGCCGCGGCACCCCGAAGCTTTGGCTGCAGCTCGGCAGCGAGCAGGACGTTCTCGCGGACGGTGAGCGAGCCGAAGACCTCGAGCCGCTGGAACGTCCGGGCCAGGCCCGCCCGGGCCCGCCGCTGGGCGCTGAGGCGGGTGACGTCGTGGTCGTCGAGGACGACGCGGCCGGCCGTGGGCCGTTGCAGGCCGGTGAGGACGTTGAACAGCGTGGTCTTGCCGGCGCCGTTGGGGCCGATCAGGCCGGTGATCCGGCCGGGTGGGCAGTCGAGGGACAGCTGTTCCACGGCCTGGACGCCGCCGAAGCGGACCGAGACGTTGTCAGCCCTGAGCACTGGTCAGCACCTCCTCCCGCGCGGGGTCACCCTCGGTGGGGGTACGGGGCGCGGGAACCAGCGGGAGCCGACGCAGACCACCGACCCGGTCGAAGCAGGCCCCCATGATCCCGTTCTGGCTCTTGCCGAGACCGATGGCGCCGAGCCCGACGAGCAGGGGGACGGCGTCGTTGACCGGCCCGAGATGTCCTTGCAGCAGGGGGGTCAGCTCGAGGGCGAAGGCAGCGATCAGGACGCCCGAGACGGTCCGGACGCCCCACACGACGGCGAGCAGCAGCACCGTCAGGCTGAGCAGCAGGTCGAAGTCGGCGGCGCCGACGGTGCCCTGCTGGCCGCCCAGGAGGGCGCCACCGAGGCCGGCCAGACCGGCGGACAGGGCGAAGACGGCGAGCTTGGTGGTGCGGATGCCCATGCCGATGGTGGCGCAGCCGGCCGGGCTGTCACCGAGGGCCACCAGCCGGCGCCCCCAGGTCGATCGGCGTAGGGCGAGCACCCCGACCGCGGCGGCTGCGAACACGACCCCGCAGACGACGAGGTAGGCGCGGTCGTCGCTCAGCCCCAGGGGTCGGGGGACAGGCAGCCCGAGGGAGTCGGTCATGACGCTGCCGTTGAGGAAGAACGCGTCGTCCATCGCGTAGCCGAAAGCCAGCGTCGCCAGCGCCAGGTACAGCCCGCGCAGGCGCAGCGTCGGCAAGGCGATCAGGACGCCGACAGCGGCGGGTACGGCGGCTGCGGCCACGATTCCCCAGCCCGGACCCACCTTGGCCAGGGCGACGGCCCCGATCCCGGCGAAGGTCAGCTGGCACAGCGAGACCATGCCGCCGTAGCCGACCAGCGGCACGAGGCTGAGCATCACCACGGCGATGCCCATCGCGTGCGTCGCGTGGCTGACGCGGGCCGCAGGCAGCGCCACGGCGAGCAGCGCGAGCACGCCGACGAAAACCGCCGCCCACAAAGCAGTGCGACGCGCCGCCGCCACCCGGGGGGCCCGCAGCGGCGCCAGGCTGCCGACGTGCAGTCGGGTCGGTGGGGCGACCAGCAGCGCCACGAACAGGAACAGCATGGGGATGACCGTCTGCAGCTGGGACAACCAGCTCACGGTGACGTAGCCGACGGCCAGGGACTGCAGCAGCCCGAGCAGGAGTCCGCCCACGAACGTCAGCGGGAGGCTGCTGAGCCGGCCCATGACGGCCGCGGCATAGCCGTTGATGACCAGCAACGTGAGGGTGGTGGTGTTGAGGGTGACCTGGCTGGCGAGCAGGACCCCAGCGAGGCCGGCGAGCGCCGCACCCAGGCCCCAGCCGAGCTGGCCGATCCGGGCGGGGGAGGCGCCGGCCAAGGCAGCCAGCTCGCGGTCGTCGACGACGGCCCGCATCGCGACGCCCACCTTCGACACGTGCAGGAAGGCCCACAGAAGGAACGGGATGACCGCCGCTGTCCCGACGATGACGAGCTGGTGCCCGGTGAGGACGACCCCCCCGACCGTCACCTGTTCGCCGGCGAAGAACGGCTGCACCCGGCGCGGTGTCGAGGTGTCCCACAGGGTGTTGGCGATCCCGAGCAGCAGCAGGAGCAGCCCCACCGTCACCGTGAGGGTGACCTCGAGCGAGGCGGCCCCGAGCCGACGTACCAGAGCCTTCTCGATGACGGCGCCGGCGAGCGGGGCCAGCACCAGGACGATGAGCAGCATCGCGACCAGCGGCGGCATACCCCAGTCGGTGAGCTGCCAGTACGTGAACGCGCCGAGCATCCCGAGGGCGCCGTGCGCGAAGTTGAAGATGCCGGACGTCGTGTAGGTGAGGACGAGTCCGGAGGCGGTGAGGGCGTAGAGGCAGCCGGTCACGAGGCCGGTCACCGCGAGTGCCAAGAACGTGCTCATCCGCCCCCTTCGCCAGCTGGTCGTCGCCTTTCGGCCTGACCTCACCGGGAGACTGTGACCCAGACCACTACAACGTCAACGAAACACGCGGGAACTGCCCGAAATAACTAGTGGAACGTGTTCCATTTTTGGCAGACTACGACGGTCGCCGGGCGATGTACACCGCCGTCCCGGGAAGCAGGGCGCCACGCAGCGGGGACCACTGGCCCCACTCCTGCGTACGACCTGTCGGCCACTCCGGCTCGACCAGGTCCTCCAGCACGAGGCCGGCCGCCACCAGGTCGCGTACGCGGTCGCCGAGAGTCCGGTGGTGCTCGACGTAGACCGCCACGCCTGCGGGGTCCTGTTCGACGTACGGCGTGCGGTCGAAGTAGGACTGTCGGACCGTCAGCCCGGACGGCCCTGGGTCGTCGGGGAAGGCCCACCGGATCGGATGGGTCGCGCTGAACACGACCCGCCCACCGGGCCGGACGACCCGGGCGAGCTCGGCCATGGTGCCCCGGCTGTCCGCCACGAACGGGATCGCCCCGAAGGCGCTCGCCACGACGTCGAACGACGCGTTCCGGAACGGCAGCTGCTGCGCGTCCGCCTGCACCAGAGCCGGTACGGCGATGCCGGTGAGCACGTCCAGCGCCCGGGACTGCTGGAGCTGTCCCATGGACACGTCGAGGGCGGTGACCCGCGCTCCCTGGCTGACCAGCCACCTCCCGGCCTGGGCCGCGCCACACCCCACCTCGAGCACGTGGCGACCGGCGACGTCGCCCAGCAGGTGCGCCTCCGCCTCGCGCAGCCCCTCCGGGCACCACAGGAAGTCGGCGTCGCCCAGGACCTCGCCGTGCTCGGCGTAGTAGTCGGCGGCGTTGGCGTCCCACCAAGTGCGGTTCGCGTGCGCGCTCTCCAGCGGTCCGGCGGGCCGGTGGGTGACCGCAGCGGTCGACTGCTCATCGTCCATGCGCGTAGTCTGTACGCACGCGCTGCGGGCGCTCGGCCATGCCTGCCCCAGCTCGTCTGTGTCGGTCTGACGTGGGTCCTACTCCTCCGTCTCGCCGGCGTCGACGACAACCCCGCTGTGCGTGTCCGACCTCGCCCAACAGGGGCAGGTCACGAGCCCATACGCAGCCGGAGCCCATTCCCTTGACCAGCACCCTCGAGACACCCACGACCCCTCAGGTCGCGATCAACGACATCGGTTCGGCTGAGGACTTCCTCGCCGCCATCGACGCCACGATCAAGTACTTCAACGACGGCGACATCGTCGAAGGCACCATCGTCAAGGTCGACCGCGACGAGGTCCTGCTCGACATCGGCTACAAGACCGAGGGCGTCATCCCCTCGCGCGAGCTGAGCATCAAGCACGACGTCGACCCCTCCGAGGTCGTCTCCGTCGGAGACATCGTCGAGGCCCTCGTCCTCCAGAAGGAGGACAAGGAAGGCCGGCTCATCCTGTCCAAGAAGCGGGCGCAGTACGAGCGCGCCTGGGGCGACGTCGAGGCCAAGAAGGAGGCCGACGCGGTCATCGAAGGTGTCGTCATCGAGGTCGTCAAGGGTGGACTCATCCTCGACATCGGCCTGCGTGGCTTCCTGCCCGCCTCCCTCGTCGAGATGCGCCGCGTCCGCGACCTTCAGCCCTATGTCGGCAAGACGCTCGAGGCGAAGATCATCGAGCTCGACAAGAACCGCAACAACGTGGTCCTGTCCCGCCGTCAGTGGCTCGAGGAGACCCAGTCCGAGGTCCGTTCGTCCTTCCTGTCCCAGCTGCAGAAGGGCCAGGTCCGCAGCGGCCAGGTCTCGTCGATCGTCAACTTCGGTGCCTTCGTCGACCTCGGTGGCGTCGATGGCCTCGTGCACGTCTCCGAGTTGTCCTGGAAGCACATCGACCACCCGTCCGAGGTCGTCGAAGTGGGCCAGGAGGTCACTGTCGAGGTCCTCGACGTCGACCTGGACCGTGAGCGGGTCTCCTTGTCGCTGAAGGCGACGCAGGAGGACCCGTGGCAGCAGTTCGCCCGGACCCATCAGATCAACCAGGTCGTGCCCGGCAAGGTCACCAAGCTCGTCCCGTTCGGTGCGTTCGTGCGCGTCGACGAGGGCATCGAGGGCCTGGTGCACATCTCCGAGCTGGCCGAGCGCCACGTGGAGATCCCGGAGCAGGTCGTCAACGTCGGTGACGAGCTGCTGGTCAAGGTCATCGACATCGACCTGGAGCGTCGTCGGATCTCGCTGTCGCTCAAGCAGGCCAACGAGAACGGCGTCATTGCCGTCGAGCACTTCGACCCGGCCCAGTACGGCATGGCCGCGTCCTACGACGCCGAGGGCAACTACATCTACCCCAACGGCTTCGACCCGGAGACCAACGACTGGCTGCCCGGCCACGACGAGGCCAAGGTCGCCTGGGAGGCGCAGTACGCCGAGGCGCAGAAGCGCTTCGAGCAGCACCAGGACCAGATCAAGCGCATGCAGGCCGAGGATGCGGCGGCCTCCGTGCCGACGTCGTACTCCTCGGAGTCCGGTGAGGAGGGCGAGGTCGTCGAGGGTGAGGAAGTCGCCCGCCCGGCAGCCCCGGTTGCCCCGTCCGGTGGCACCCTCGCCACAGACGAGGCCCTGCAGGCTCTGCGTGACAAGCTCTCCGGCGGCGGCGCGTAAGCGCTTCGCCCTGAGCAGGCCAGCCTGATCGAGCAAAGGCCCCCACCCGCACCGGGTGGGGGCCTTCTGCGTGCGGACTAGGTTTGGGCGCGTGATCAGAGTCGGGCTGACGGGCGGGATCGGGTCCGGTAAGTCGACGGTGTCGCACCTGCTCGCCTCCTACGGGGCGGTCGTCGTCGACGCCGACCTCGTCGCCCGCGAGGTCGTCGCACCCGGTACGCCGGGCCTGGCCGCCGTCGCCGAGGCCTTTGGTCCCTCCGTGCTGCTACCCGACGGCGCCCTCGACCGGGAGGCTCTCGGGAAGGTCGTCTTCGACGACGCGGCGGCCCGGAGGCGGCTGTCCGGAATCCTGCACCCGCTGATCGGCGAACGTTCCCGCGATCTGACCCAGGCCGCATCGTCGTCCGGGGCCCGTGTGCTCGTGCACGACGTTCCCCTGCTGGTCGAGAGCTCCCTGCAGTCCCTGTACGACGTGATCGTGGTCGTCGACGCCGCACCCACAGTGCAGCTCGACCGGCTGGTGCGGCTCCGGGGGATGCACCCGACCGACGCGCAGGCGCGGATCGCCTCCCAGGCCTCCAGGAAAGACCGCCTCGCCGCCGCGACGGTGGTCCTGGACAACGACGGGACGGTGGAGGAGCTCACCGCCCAGGTCCAGGCCCTCTGGGCCGATCTGCTCGCCCGATCCTGACCTGATCCGGGCAGTCCCCTCCCCGGGTGCGCCCGAACACCTGAGGCGGGCCCAGCACGGGAGGCGTTCTGTCGGTGGGCCCACGTACGGTGGTCGCATGGCGCAGAAGATCCTGGGCGGCCACGGAGTGCGCCCGACGGTGGAACGGATCGACACCAACCTGGCGCGGACCGGGCGGCCGTTCGAGGTGGTCAGCGACTTCCAACCGGCCGGCGACCAGCCGGCCGCGATCAAGGAGATCACGAGCCGGCTCAGGGGCGACAAACCGGACGTGGTCCTGCTCGGCGCGACCGGCACCGGCAAGTCCGCCACGACGGCCTGGCTGGTCGAGCAGGTCCAGCGACCGACGCTGGTGATGGCACCCAACAAGACCCTTGCCGCCCAGCTCGCGAACGAGTTCCGCGAGCTGCTCCCGCACAACGCAGTGGAGTACTTCGTCAGCTACTACGACTACTACCAGCCCGAGGCCTACGTCCCGCAGACCGACACCTACATCGAAAAGGACTCGAGCGTCAACGAGGAGGTCGAGCGGCTCCGGCACAGCGCGACGATGAGCCTGCTCACGCGCCGGGACGTGATCGTCGTGGCCAGCGTGAGCTGCATCTACGGTCTCGGCACCCCGCAGGAGTATGTCGACAGGATGGTCCGTCTCACCGTCGGGGACACCGTGGAGCGCGACAAGCTGCTGCGCCGGTTCGTGGACGTGCAGTACACCCGAAACGACTTGGCGTTCACCCGCGGCACGTTCCGGGTGCGCGGAGACACCGTCGAGATCTTCCCGGTCTACGAGGAGCTCGCGATCCGGGTCGAGATGTTCGGCGACGAGATCGAGCGGGTCATGACGCTGCACCCGCTGACCGGTGAGATCCTGGCCGAGCACGAGGAGGTCTTCGTCTTCCCGGCCACCCACTACGTCGCCGGGCCGGAGCGGATGGAGCGGGCTACCGCGAGCATCGAGGTCGAGCTGGCCGAGCGGCTGGCCGAGATGGAGGGGCAGGGCAAGCTGCTCGAGGCCCAGCGGCTTCGGATGCGCACGACGTACGACCTGGAGATGATGCGGCAGGTCGGATTCTGCAACGGCATCGAGAACTACAGCCGGCACATCGACGGCCGGGCGCAGGGCACCGCGCCGCACACGCTGCTCGACTACTTCCCCGAGGACTTCCTGCTCGTCCTGGACGAGTCGCACGTGACCGTGCCGCAGATCGGGGCGATGTACGAGGGCGACATGTCGCGCAAGCGGACCCTGGTCGACCACGGCTTCCGGCTGCCGAGCGCGATGGACAACCGGCCGTTGCGCTGGGAGGAGTTCCTCCAGCGCACCGGCCAGACCGTCTACCTCTCAGCGACCCCCGGGCAGTACGAGCTGTCGAGGGTGAAGGACGACGTCGTCGAGCAGGTCATCCGGCCGACCGGGCTGGTCGACCCGGAGATCGTCGTGAAACCCACGAAGGGGCAGATCGACGACCTGGTGCACGAGATCAGGATCAGGGCCGAGAAGGACGAGCGGGTCCTCGTCACGACGCTGACGAAGAAGATGTCGGAGGACCTGACCGACTACCTGCTCGACCTGGGGATTCGCGTCCGCTACCTGCATTCCGAGGTCGACACGATCCGCCGGATCGAGCTGCTCAAGGAGCTCCGACAGGGTGTCTTCGACGTCCTCGTCGGGATCAACCTGCTTCGCGAGGGCCTCGACCTGCCCGAGGTGTCCCTGGTGGCGATCCTCGACGCCGACAAGGAAGGCTTCCTCCGCAGTGGCACGTCGCTGATCCAGACCATCGGGCGCGCTGCCCGCAACGTCTCGGGCCAGGTCCACATGTATGCCGACAGCATCACGCCGAGCATGGCGAAAGCGATCGACGAGACCGCCCGACGACGGGCGAAACAGGTCGCCTACAACACCGAGCGAGGGCTTGACCCGCAGCCGCTGCGCAAGAAGATCGCCGACATCCTCGATTCGATCGTGCGCGAGGACCCCGAGCTGGTCGGGGGCGGCGGCCGCAACCAGTCGCGGGGCAAGGCGCCGGTGCCTGGGATGGCGTCGAAGGGCGGTGCGACCCACGTCGGGCAGCTCAAGGGGATGCCACGAGCCGAGCTGGCGATGCTGATCCAGCAGCTCCAGGACCAGATGCACGAAGCCGCCCGCGGCCTGTCCTTTGAACTCGCCGCGCGGCTGCGCGATGAGGTCAACGAGCTCAAGAAAGAGCTCCGCGGCATGGATGCCGCGGGCGTGCGTTAGCCCGTACGCTCGGCGGCATGCCGCTCGACCCGGTCGCCGCGACCACCTGGATGCTCCGCGGACAGTGGGTGACGCTCGCCCTCCGGGCCGCGGTCGAGCTGGGGGTGCTCGATGAGTTGGACGAACCGGCCACCATCGAGTCGCTCAGTGCGGTGTGCGGCACCGATGCACGCAGTCTGGCCAGGCTGTTGAGGGTGCTCGTCGACGTCGAGGTGCTGGGCTGCGACGACGGCCGGTACCGCCGTACAGCGCTGGGCGACACCCTCACGCGCGACCACCCGAGCCAGCTCCGTTTCCTGGCGCTCATGCAGACGACCGGGCCGAACCTGACGGCCTGGTCGCACCTCGCCGAAGCGATCCGCACCGGGGGCGCGGTCTTCGAGACGGTCAACGGCACCGACTACTGGGGTTACCTGTCCGCGCACCCTGAGCAGGAGGCGATCTTCAACGCCTCGATGGCGCGGCGTTCGGCAGGGCAGCTGGAGGCGTTGTCGGTGGCAGGACCACTCACCGGCCCGCTGACCGTGGTCGACGTCGGTGGCGGCCAGGGGGCGTTGCTCGCCGCTCTGCTCGACACGGACCCGGCGCTGCGTGGAGTCGTCGCCGACCGGCCGGACGTCGCCGTGGTAGCCGGACAGGCGCTTTCCAGGTTCGGGTCCCGGGCGCAGTCCGTCCCGACCGACTTCTTCGTGGCGGTCCCCAGCGGCGGCGACGTCTACCTCATCTGCAACGTCCTGCACGACTGGGACGACGCGCAGGCCATCGCGATCCTGCGCACCGTGGCCGCCGGGATGGGCCACGATGCTCGGCTGTGGATCGTCGAGCGCGTCCTGGACGCCCCCGGCAGGGACGCCCAGGAGACTCGTGACCTGAACCTCGTGGACCTGCACATGCTCGTGATGTTCGGGGCCCGCGAGCGCACCGTCGCCGAGTACGACGGGCTCGCGCAGGCCGCCGGGCTCGCCCCGGTCCGGCTGCGGGCCGAAGGGTGTGCGTGGAACGTCCTGGAGACCGAGGTCAGGTAGTTCCACTCAGGCACGAGGCCGGCGCTCGGGACAGCCTGGTGTCATGACACAGACCGCAAGCACCCAAGCCCCGCCCGCCAGCTACCTGCCGACCATGCCCCACGTCGTCCCGGCTCCCCAGCCGCGCACGACCGTCGCGTTCCAGGCCCAGGCCGCGATCGCCTTCGGGCTGTCCAGCGCCTTCGTCGGCGTCGGCATCCTCTACCTCCCGGTCGACGCGTGGCAGCGCGGCTTCCTCGTGCTCGGGATGCTGTTCGTCGTGTCCTCGTGCTTCACCCTGGCCAAGGTGGTCAGGGACGCCCAGGAGACGAAGGCGTGGGTCAGCCGCATCGACGAGGCCCGACGCGAGAAGCTGATGGCCGACCACGACCCCTACCGGGCTGTCTGACTCTTCAGCGCCTGCCGTCACCTGTGACCACCCCACTACTTACCGCCGGTAACAGCCACTCGGTAGAGTGATCGCTCGCGCAACATGCAGCGGTCACCTCGGTGGGCGCACAGCCCAGGTGGGGGAGTTCGGTGCAGGATTTCCAGGATGCCCTGGCAGCTGACGGGGGCCGACCGCTCCGCATCACCCTGCTCTCCTACCGCAGCAAGCCCCACTGCGGTGGCCAGGGCGTCTACATCCGGCACCTGTCACGTGAGCTGGCGACGCTCGGTCACCAGGTGGAGGTGCTCAGCGGACCGCCGTACCCGGAGCTCGACGAGCCGGTCAGCTTGACCGTCGTACCGTCCCTGGACCTCTACCGCGACGCCGATCCTTTCCGGGTGCCGTGGCCGCGAGAGTTCAGGACCAGCATCGACGTGCTGGAGTTCGCCCTGATGTGCACGGCCGCGTTCCCCGAACCGCTCACCTTCAGCCTGCGGGCGCACCGGCTGCTGAAGGAGCGCGCGGCGCGGGGCTACCCGCTGCCGGACGTCATCCATGACAACCAGACGCTCGGCTACGGGATGTTGCGGATGCAACGCGACGGCATGCCGGTCATCGCGAACGTGCACCACCCCATCACGGTCGACAAGACCCTCGACATGGCCGCGGCGACGCGCCGCAAGAAAATCAGCTTCTGGCGCTGGTACTCCTTCTTGCGCATGCAGAAGCGCGTGATCAAGAAGATGCCCACGCTCGTCACGGTCAGCGAGAACTCCTACGACGACATCGTGCGCGACTTCGGCGTCGACCCGACCCGGATGAGGGTCATCCCGGTCGGGGTGGAGCACGACGTGTTCGTGCCGCCGACCGTCCCGCGGGTGTCGGGCCGGATCGTGGCGACCGCCAGCGCGGACGTCCCCTTGAAAGGCATCGTGCCGCTGCTCGAAGCGGTCGCGAAGCTGCGCACCGAACGCGACGTCGAGCTCGTCATCGTGGGCAAGGCCAGCGAGGGCGGGGCCGCGGCCCGCACCATCGCCCGGCTGGGCCTGGAGGAGTCGGTCCGCTTCGTCACCGGGGTCAGCGAGGCGGAGCTGGTCCGCGTCTTCGGCAGCGCCCACGTCGGCGTGGTGCCGTCGCTGTACGAGGGTTTCAGCCTGCCCGCCATCGAGCTGATGAGCTGTGCCACGCCGCTGGTGGCGACGACCGCCGGTGCGTTGCCCGAGGTCGTCGGCGACGCCGCTCTCTCGGTGCCCCCGGGTGACCCGGAGGCGCTCGCCCAGGCGATCAGGACCGTGATGGACGACGACGACCTGGCGGCCCGGCTCGGTGCGGCCGGCCGGGCGCGCGTCATGGAGCGCTACACCTGGGAGTCCGTCGCCCGGCAGACCGCGCAGTGGTACCGCGACTTCCTCGACGAGACCGTTCCCCATCCGACCCCCGTCGTGACCCGCGTCCACGCCCGCCAGGAGGCCTGAGTGCTGACCGTCGACTTCGAGCAGTTCCCTGTCGGTCCCGGCGACCGGGTCCTCGACATGGGCTGCGGCGGCGGTCGGCATGCCTTCGCGCTCTACCGCCGTGGGGCCGACGTAGTGGCGCTCGACATGAGCGAGCAGGACCTGCACGAGGTGGAGGTCATGTTCCGGGCGCTGGAGCTCGAAGGGGAGATCCCCGCCGGTGCCTCCGCCACGGCAGTGCGCGGTACGGCGTACGGCCTGCCCTTTGCCGACGCGAGCTTCGACCGGGTGATCGCCGCCGAGATCATGGAGCACCTGCCCGAGGACACGGCCGCCATGGCCGAGCTGTATCGCGTCCTGAAGCCCGGCGGGCTGATCGCGGTGACGGTTCCTCGCTGGGGACCGGAGAAGCTCTGCTGGGCGCTGAGCGACGACTACCACGAGGTCGAGGGCGGCCACATCCGGATCTACAAGGGGTCCCAGCTCCGCCATCGCCTGGAGGCGACCGGCCTGGTGTTCACCGGCGCGCACCATGCGCACGCACTGCATGCGCCCTACTGGTGGCTCAAGTGCGCCGTAGGGGTCACCAACGACAAGAACCCGTTGGTCAAGGCCTACCACGCGCTGCTCGTCTGGGACATGACCAGGCAACCGCTGCTGACCCGGGTCGCCGAGCGGGTGCTGCAGCCGCTGGTGGGCAAGTCCCTCGTCGTCTACCTCCGCAAGCCGTGGGAGGCTGCGCATGCGGCGGCCTGAGCTCCGCGGTCTCCCCGGTGTCCTGACCCAGGCCCAACTGGTGGAGACGGTCGACGCGATCGCCGCCGCCCAGCAACCGTGCGGGTCCCTGCCCTGGCCGGACGGCCACACCGACGCGTGGGACCACGTCGAGTGCGCGATGGTCCTGACCCTCGGCGGTCGCCTCGACGACGCCCAGCGGGCGTACGCGTGGTTGCGTCGTACCCAGGCCACGGATGGGTCCTGGGCGACCTCCTACGACCACCTCGACGTCCTTGACCCGATGGTCGACCTCAACCAGTGCGCCTACGTCGCGGTCGGTGTCTGGCAGTGGTGGCAGGTGACGCAGGACCGGTCGCTCCCTCAGCAGATGTGGCCGCACGTGCGTCGCGCCCTCGACCTGGTCTGCGACCGGCAGGCGCCGTCGGGGGAGATCTACTGGGCACAGGACGTGGGGGTGCCCCGCAGGGAGGCCCTGCTGACCGGCTCGTCCTCGATCTACCAGGCGCTGCGCTGCGGCATCGCCCTTGCCGAGCTGATGGGCGAGCCGCAGCCGGAGTGGGAGCTCGCGGCCGGCTTGCTTCAGCACGTCGTGGCGCACCACCCGGAGGTGTTCCTCGACAAAAGCCGCTTCTCGATGGACTGGTACTACCCGGTCCTCGGCGGCGCCGTGCGTGGCCGGATGGCCCGGGAGCTGTTCGACGCGCAGTGGGACACCTTCGTGGTACCCGACCTCGGCTGTCGCTGCGTCGACGACCGGCCATGGGTCACCGGAGCCGAGACTGCCGAGCTGGCGCTGGCGCTGCTGGTCTGCGGTGAGCCGGACCGGGCCCGTCAGCTGCTGTCCGACGTGCAGCACCTGCGCCATGACGACGGTTCCTACTGGACGGGCCTGGTCTACGACGAGGACGTCCACTGGCCCGAGGAGCGCTCCTCGTGGACGGCCGCCGCCATGGTGCTGGCGGCCGACGCCCTGGCGGGTGGTCCCACGCTGGCACTGTTCGCCGGCGACGACCTGCCCACCGGAGTCCTGCTGCCAGCAGACACCTGCCTGCAGGATGGCGCTCCCTGCGGCGACCTGGCCCGTCGCACCTGAGGTCGGGTCCCCTCAGGTGACTGGTACGTCCTGACGGCGCAGCACGCGCAGCGAGCCCGAGACCGACACCGGCACGAAGGCTCCGGAGTCGACGGCACGCCGGACGACGTTCCAGGGCGGACGCCCGCCGTCGGCGGGGTTGTCGAAGACGTCGTGGACGGCGAGCAGGCCCCCGACGACGACGTACGGGGCGAAGCCGGCGTAGTCGTGTTGCGCGACAAGCTCGGTGTGGTTGCCGTCGAGGAACAAGAACGAGAGCGGTGAGGTCCACCACCGGGCCACCTGCTGCGTACTGCCGACGACCGCGGTGACGACGTCGTCGAGACCGGAGTCCCAGAGCGTCCTGCGCAACGAGGGCAGGGTCTCGAGGCGACCGGTGTGTGGGTCGACCAGCGAGCTGTCGTGCCACTCCCACCCGGCCTGGTTCTCCTCGGATCCGCGGTGGTGGTCCAGCGTCACGAGCTGCGCGCCGCAGGCGCGGGCGGCGACGCCGACGTGGACGGTCGACTTCCCGCAGTAGGTCCCGACCTCCAGCCAGAGCCCCTCGCCCGCGGTGAGAGCCGCGGCGTGCAGCGCGGCCGCCTCGTCATCAGGCAGGAAACCCTTGGTCGAGGCGGCCACGGCAAGCAAGTCTGGGGTCACGCGCGCAGCCTAGGACCAGGCGGGATGTCGACCGGCCTTGCTTTGTGGTCATGGTGGGACGAGGGTGCGTGCATCCCTTGCTTCCGAGGGTGGGGCCGCTCCATCAGAGCGCTCGGTCGTCGGGGGCCGATCGAGAGGAACACATGAAAAGAACCGGCCTGTTGGCCACACTCGGGACTCTGACCGCTCTGTCCGCTCCTTTGCTCGTCGCACCCGCTGCCGCTGTCGCGGTGCTCCCTGCGGTCCACCCGTTCGCGTCCCGGGCGCCCGACAGCGCCTTCCAGGCCGCCTCGTCGACCGACGCCGCAGGGGTCGCCTGCCGGCGACCCGCGCCCGACAACCGGGTCTCGACCACCATCCACTGCTACCGGCCGGATGAGCTCCGCAGCTTCTACGGCCTGGGCCCGCTGGCGTCGAGCAACGACGGCGCCGGCCAGACGATCGTGCTGGTCGACGCCTACGGCAGCCCGACCGCCGCAACGGACCTGGCATTCTTCGCCACGACCTTCGGCGGACCCACGCCCAGCTTCGAGACGGCCTTCCCGCTGGGGTCGCCGGACTACACAAACGCCACCGGCAAGGGGGTGGGCCAGTCCGGGCCGACGGCCGCGGACGGCTGGGCGGGCGAGGCCACCCTCGACGTCGAGTGGGCGTACGCGATGGCCCCGAAGGCGCACCTGGTCCTGCTGGCGACCCCGCCCGCCGAGACGCAGGGAGTGCAGGGCCTGCCCAACCTCATGAAGGCCATCGACTGGGCGGTCCGCGCCTACCCCTCAGGCACCGTCTTCTCGATGTCCTTCGGCACCGACGAGCAGGCCTTCGGGTCGGCTGCGGCGGCCAAGACCCAGTTCGCCAAGTTCGACGCGACCTTCCAGCGGGGCCTGGCGAAGAAGGACACCTTCTTCGCCTCCTCCGGTGACACCGGCTCGGTCGGCGTGGTCCGCTCGCACCGGGCCAGCACCGCGGGCAGCACGCCCGAGGTGAGCTACCCCAACGTCTCGCCGTACGTCACGTCCGTCGGTGGCACGCAGGTTCAGTCCGGCTGGACCTGGAACCCGACGCAGGACAAGCCGTTCCTCGACACGGGCGCCCGCAACCCGGCGTACTGGTCCTGGAACGCCGGCGGCAGCACGGAGCCGGTCTGGAACGAGAGCTGGGCCGGCATCGCCACCGGTGGCGGGCTCTCGACGGTCTACCCGCGACCTGCCTACCAGGCCGCGGTGGCCTCGGTCGTCGGTGGCGCCCGTGGGGTCCCGGACGTGGCGTGGGACGCGGCTGTCAACGGCGGCGTGCTGGTCTTCCACTCCTACTTCCCCTCGATCGAGGGGCCGCCGGCCTGGGGTGTCTTCGGCGGTACGTCGTCGTCCTCTCCGCAGGTAGCGGCCGTCACGGCGATCGGCAACCAGGCTCGCGCCGCTGCCGGCAAGGGCCCCATCGGGGACCTGAACGTGGCGATCTACGGTCCGTCGTTCAACCGGTCCGCCGCCTTCAGTGACGTCGTCCCGCACACCTACGGATCAACCCCGAGCGGGGTCCTGAAGGACAACCGGATCTGGGACACCGACGCCAGCGGGTTCGTCACCCCTGACCCCGTCCCGGGCTACCCGACGACGAGCGGATACGACCTGACCACCGGATGGGGCAGCCCCTACGCGCCCGGTTACGTCAGCCAGCTGGTCGCGCAGTAGCTGTTGGAGCCTGTCCGCGGGCCGCGCCGTCCGGGTGACCGGTGGCGCGGCCCGTGCTCGTTCACCGCTTGACGGCGAAGGGTCCGCTAGGGCACGACCCGTACGACGGCTCCGCTGCCTGCACGCGGGTTGGCCGAGTTGACCGTCACGTACAGGGCATCATCCGGGCCGACAGCAACGCCACCGGGTAGAGGCAGGTGCCCGCCGGCGACATGGGTCAGCTGGCTGGGGTCGTCGAAGGGGATCCGCACCAGGTCGCCGGGCGGCCCGCTGGTCGGGGCGAACAGCTCGGTGGCCCAGAAGTTCCCGTCGTCGTCGAAGGTGCAGCTGTTGGCGGTCGTGAGCCCAGTCGCCCACAGCGTCGGTGCCGTCGGGTACCTTGCCGCCGGGTTGACGCGCCAGACGTTCGACTTGCCCGAACCGTAGACGAACCGGTTCGCCACGAAGTTCAGCGTCGCGACGTACAACTGGCCGTCAGGGCCCATCGCGATGCAGGTGGGCGTGGCGTCACGGAACGGCTGCTGGGTCTCGTTGGGGATGTAGGCAATGACCCGCAGGGAGCCGTTGCGGTTGACCTCGCTGATGGTGTTCGCGCCGGCATCCGCGACGAACGTGCGGACGTCGTCGCTGCCAGGCGAGCGCGTGACGAGCACGCCGTACGGGTTGGAGTCCGGGAAGTCGCTGGGGAACAGCTGCTTGCGGGCTGTGGTCCAGGCGTACATCTGGTCGCCGACGTCGGACAGCGAGGTGGCAGCCCCGGTGGCGCCGTCGAGGCGGAACAGGTGACCGAGCTGAGTGGCGTTCGCCTGGCCGCCGGAGGCGGCCGCAACGCCGTCATGCGACTCGCTCATGATCATCCGGATCTGGCACCCGTTGCGGTGGCTGTTGTGGTGCCGCATGCAGCCGCGACCGAGCGCACTGATCCCCTCGGGCCCGAGCGCATCCGGTGGCGCGGACGGGTCCTGCGACGCATGCAGCGACTCGAAGCTGGTGCGCCACGAGGCGACCGTGGAGCCCCGGACATACTTGCTCACGCGCCCGGTCCTGCTGATTCCTGGGGGACCAACCAGGGCCCGACCGGACTCGGACACATACATGCTTCCTCGGCCGTCGACGGCGATGCCACGCGGCGCATTCAGCCCTCCGAAGAGGGTGGTGACGGTGGTCGTCGCGCCCACCGCTGAGGGTGTGGCGAGCCCCGCACCGAGCATGGCCGTGACGGAGAATCCTATGAACAACACGTGCCGTGACTGACGCATCATGGCGCCCCCTTAGTTGAGAGGGGGCGGAAAGTAGACCCGCGGTCTATTGAGGTCAAGGCCTATGAAAGCAACCTGACCGTCGGGCGGCTTTCTCACGGTTTGAACGAACGCATGTTCGAAGACGACTCGGCAGTCGCCCTCCCGGTGGACTGCTACCAGCCGCGGGCACGCCACTCGCTCAGAGACGGGCGCTCGGCGCCGAGCGTGGTGTCGCCGCCGTGGCCCGGGTAGACCCAGGTCGAGTCCGGGAAGACCCCGAAGAGCTTCGTCTCCACGTCGTCGATCAACGAGGCGAAGCGCGCCGCGTCCTTGTCGGTGTTGCCGATCCCGCCGGGGAACAGCGTGTCGCCGGTGAACAGGTGGCCACCCTCGGGGGCGTAGTGCAGCGCCACCGAGCCCGGGGTGTGGCCGACGAGGGTGATCGCGGTCAGGTCGTGGGCGCCGACGGTCACGACGTCTCCGTCGGCGAGCAGCCGGTCCACCGAGACGGGCAGCTCGCCGGCGTCGGCGGCGGTCGCCAGGACAGGCGCGCCGGTGGCCTCGACCATCGCGACCAGGCCCTGCCAGTGGTCCCAGTGCCCGTGCGTCTCGACAATCCCCACCAGGGTGCCGTCACCAAGGGCGTCGAGCAGGCGCTCGGGGTCACCGGCCGCGTCGACGAGGAGGGTGTCGCCGGAGCGCGCGTCCCGAAGCAGGTAGCAGTTGTTGTTGAACGGGTTGGTGGCCACCTTCGTGACCGTCAGCCCAGGGAGGTCGCGGACGGCGTACGCGCCCCCGACCTCGACGTTGCCTGTGTAACCGCTCACCTGGGCTCCTTCCGGGATGTGACTGTCGGGGCCCGACGTTAGCCTGGGGCGGACCTCTAACGAACGGACCCCATGGCTGACCGGCTGGTCGTGCGCGGCGCGCGCGAGCACAACCTCAAGGACGTCTCGCTCGACCTGCCGAGGAACGCCCTGATCGTCTTCACCGGGCTGTCCGGGTCCGGCAAGTCCAGCCTTGCCTTCGACACGATCTTCGCCGAGGGTCAACGCCGGTACGTCGAGTCGCTGTCCGCCTACGCCCGCCAGTTCCTGGGGCAGATGGACAAGCCCGACGTCGACTTCATCGAGGGCCTGAGCCCGGCTGTCAGCATCGACCAGAAGTCCACCAACCGGAACCCCCGCTCGACGGTCGGCACGATCACGGAGGTCTACGACTACCTCCGCCTGCTGTTCGCCCGCGCCGGCACGCCGCACTGCCCGAAGTGCGGCCGGGTCATCGCCCGCCAGCAGCCCAGCCAGATCGTCGACCGGGTCCTCGAGCTCGACGAGGGCAGCCGGTTCCAGGTTCTCGCACCGGTGATCAGGGCCCGCAAGGGCGAGTATGTCGACCTGTTCGCCGACCTCCAGACCAAGGGCTTCAGCCGTGCCCGCGTCGACGGAATCGTCTACCCGCTGACCGACGTGCCGAAGCTCAAGAAGCAGGAGAAGCACACCATCGAGGTGGTCATCGACCGCCTCACCGTCAAGGAGTCCAGCAAGCGGCGTCTGACGGACTCCGTCGAGACCGCTCTGCAGCTCGGCAACGGGCTCGTCACCCTCGACTTCATCGACCTCGCCGAGAACGACCCGCACCGCGAGCGCACCTTCTCCGAGCACCTCGCCTGCCTGTACGACGACCTCAGCTTTGAGGAGCTCGAGCCGCGGAGCTTCTCCTTCAACAGCCCGTTCGGCGCGTGCGTCGAGTGCCACGGCCTCGGCACCCGCAAGGAGGTCGACGCCGAGCTCGTCGTACCCGATGCGGACAAGACCCTCGGCAACGGCGCCATCCAGCCCTGGTCGAGCGGCCACAACATCGAGTACTTCGGCCGCCTCATCGCCGCCCTCGGGGACACTTTGGGCTTCACGCTCCGGACCCGCTGGCGTGACCTCAGCGCCACCCAACAGCAGGCGGTGCTCCACGGTCATGAGACCGAGGTGCACGTCCGCTACAGCAACCGGTACGGCCGCGAGCGCAGCTACTACACCGCCTACGAGGGCGTGATCCCCTTTCTCGAGCGGAGGCACACCGAGGCCGAGAGCGAGACCAGCCGCGAGCGGTACGAGGGCTACATGCGCGAGGTCCCGTGTCCCGCGTGCAAAGGTGCCCGGCTCAAGCCCGAGGTGCTCGCCGTCACCCTGAGCGGCAAGTCGATCGCGCAGATCGCCGCCCTGAGCATCGCGGAGTGCGCCACCTTCCTGCGCGCGCTCGAGCTCGACGACCGGCAGCGGATGATCGCCGAGCGCGTGCTCAAGGAGGTCAACGAGCGGATGGGCTTCCTGCTCGACGTCGGCCTGGACTACCTGTCGCTCGACCGGGCCGCGGGCACCCTCGCCGGCGGCGAGGCGCAACGGATCCGGCTCGCAACGCAGATCGGATCCGGGCTCGTCGGTGTCCTCTACGTGCTGGACGAGCCGTCGATCGGGCTCCACCAGCGCGACAACCGCCGCCTGATCGACACCCTGATCCGGCTCCGCGACCTCGGCAACACCCTCATCGTCGTCGAGCACGACGAGGACACCATCCACACCGCCGACTGGGTCGTCGACATCGGTCCGGGCGCGGGGGAGCACGGCGGCCAGGTCGTCGTCAGCGGCAGTGTCCAGGACCTCCTGAGCTCCAAGGACAGCATCACCGGCCAGTACCTCAGCGGCCGACGCTCCATTGAGGTTCCGGCGGTACGCCGCCCGCGCGACCGCAAGCGGCAGCTCACGATCGTCGGCGCCCGCGAGCACAACCTGCGCGAGGTCACGGTCGACGTGCCGCTCGGGCAGCTCGTCGCGGTCACCGGCGTCAGCGGCTCCGGCAAGTCCACCCTCATCAACGACATCCTGGCCGCGGTCCTGGTCAACCAGCTCAACGGCAACCGTGAGGTCCCTGGCCGGCACACCCGCATCACCGGCCTCGAGCACCTGGACAAGGTCGTCCGCGTCGACCAGTCACCGATCGGGCGGACCCCCCGGTCCAACCCCGCGACGTACACGGGGGTCTTCGACCACATGCGCAAGCTGTTCGCCGAGACGACCGAGGCCAAGGTGCGCGGCTACCTGCCGGGGCGCTTCAGCTTCAACGTCAAGGGTGGACGCTGCGAGAACTGCTCCGGCGACGGCACCATCAAGATCGAGATGAACTTCCTGCCCGACGTCTACGTGCCCTGCGAGATCTGTCACGGCGCGCGCTACAACCGCGAGACGCTCGAGGTGCACTTCAAGGGCAAGACCATCTCGGAGGTCCTCGACATGCCGATCGAGGAGGCCGCCGCGTTCTTCGAGGCCGTCCCCGCGATCAGCCGGCACCTCAAGACCCTGGTTGACGTCGGCCTCGGCTACGTCCGGCTCGGCCAGCCGGCACCCACCCTGTCCGGTGGCGAGGCGCAGCGCGTCAAGCTCGCCTCAGAGCTGCAGAAGCGGCAGACGGGGCGGACCATCTACGTCCTCGACGAACCCACGACCGGCCTGCACTTCGAGGACATCCGCAAGTTGCTGCTCGTCCTCGGGCGGCTCGTCGACCAGGGCAACAGCGTGATCGTCATCGAGCACAACCTCGACGTGATCAAGACCGCGGACTGGGTCATCGACATGGGCCCCGAGGGTGGCTCCGGAGGCGGGAGCGTCGTCGCCGAGGGCACCCCCGAGCACGTTGCCGGCGTCGAGGCGAGCCACACCGGCCGGTTCCTCAAGAAGGTTCTCGCCGGCCGTGGCGCGATCGCAAGCGCAGCGCCGCCAGCCGGGGCCGGGAAGGTGGCCGTGAAGGCGGCCGCTAAGAAGGCACCGGCGACGAGGGCACCGGCCAAAAAATCCCCCCAGAGCAAGCCGTCCACCACGTCAGTCAGCCGCTGACCGCGAGCGGCTCAGCACGACGCTGACGTACGTACACGGCGTTGGTGTCGCTTTTCGGACAACCTGTCCCCCGGGGCCCCAGCGTGCCGTTACCCTTCCACCACCTGCGTCAGGTTCAGCCCCGATCGGGGGTGACCCGTGCGTCGCCCTTGCGGAAGGCTCGGCATGTCGTTCACCCCTCCCTGCGCCACGCCGCACAGGTTCATCCCACTCAGGGCCACGCTCGTTCGAACGGCCCTGGTCACCGGGGGAGCCGCCCTGCTGGTCGGCCTGCCCGCGCTCCCCGCCTGGGCCGCGACCGCCCCGACGGCGGCGACGTCGCTCACCGTCACCATCGGTTACCACGTCGCCGACCTGACGTGGACCGACGGCGACGGCACCAGCGCCATCGTCCGCGACGTCACGGGCCTCGCGCCGGCAGCGATCACGCCCACCGCCGGCCGCCCAGTGCCGGTGACCAGCGGGACCACCGCGCACGACACCGGCTTCCAGAACGCTCCGAACACGACCTACGCGGTGTGGTCCACCGCCGGCGACGGAACCCCGAGCGACACCGCCCTCGTCACGGTCGTGCCGGCGGCCCCCGTGGTCTCGACAACGCTGACGCTCGCGCTCTTTCCGGCCGTACAGCGCCTGGGTCTGCCCGTCACCGCGACCGGACGCCTCACTCGCGCCGGAGTCGCCGTGTCCGGTGCAACGCTCAGCCTGCGCGGCAGGCGTGGCGGCAGCAACACCGTGTTCGTCGTCAGGCACGTCGTCACTGCGGCGGACGGCACGGTCCGGACCACGTTCGTCCCGGACCGCACCTGGGGCCTGACCCTCAGCTATGCCGGGGATGCCTTCTCCGCGCGCTCGGTGAGTCCCATCCGGACGGTGCAGCTGCTGCCGCGGCTGACCGTGGGCCTGGCGCCCACCACGATCGTCAAGGGTGAGTCAGCCTTCGTCAGGGGCACGATGCGGCCCGCCGTGGCGGGTGCTGCGATCTTGCTCCAGCTCCACAACAGCACCGGCTGGCACAGCCAGCAGCTCGCCCGCACGGCCTCGACCGGTGCGTACGCCTTCCGGATCGCGCCCGCGATCGGGAAGTACGCCTACCGCGTGGTGGTCGTCGCCAACCCCGGTTGGCTCCAGCTGGCCAGCGGTCCGATCGTGCTCACCGTCAACGCCCGCAACCTGGTCTACGGCAACAGCGGCGCTGATGTGCTGGCCGTGCAGCGCCGGCTCGCCGCGTTGCACTACCTGCCGGGGACGCTCGACGGTGTCTTCGGCCGCGACCTCCTACACGCCGTGTATGCGTTCCAGAAGATCGAGCGGCTCACGCGGACCGGCATCTGGACCAGGGCCGAGCGGTTGCGCGCGGCCCGCCCGTCGGGCTACGTCGTCCGCTACGGCAGCTCGGGGAGGTCCTTCGAGGTCGACGTGACGCGGCAGGTGATCGTCTACAGCGTCAACCGGGTCGTGACGCTCATCGCGGATGTGTCGACCGGCGGGGAGTACCGCTATACCTCCAAGGGCGTGACGTCGGTAGCGCACACCCCCCGCGGGCGCTTCTACATCGAGCGCAAGTTCGACGGGGTGCAGATCAGTGACCTCGGCTACCTCTACCGCCCGTCGTACTTCTACCGGGGGTACGCCGTTCACGGCGAGGGGTATGACGTCCCTCCACGCCCGATCAGCCATGGCTGCGTGCGCGTCACCGACCGCAACGCCAACATCCTGTACCCGCTGCTCACGCTAGGCACCCCGATCACCGTCTTCGACGAGTAGGGCCGTCGTACCCGCGACGTAGGGTTGGCGGTGTGGCTGATCCGTCGACCTACCGGCCCGCGGCGGGCACGATCCCGGTCGCGCCGGGCGTCTATCGCTTCCGGGACGACAAGGGACGGGTCGTCTACGTTGGCAAGGCCAAGAGCCTGCGCAGCCGGCTCAGTTCCTACTTCCAGGACGTCCACCACCTGCACCCCCGCACCCGGCAGATGGTCACGACGGCCGCGTCCGTGGAGTGGACGGTCGTCGCCTCCGAGGTCGAGGCGCTGCAGCTCGAGTACTCCTGGATCAAGGAGTTCGACCCCCGCTTCAACGTCAAGTACCGCGACGACAAGAGCTACCCGAGCCTGGCCGTGACGCTGCATGAGGACTTCCCCCGGCTGCAGGTGATGCGCGGGCCCAAGAAGAAGGGGGTGCGGTACTTCGGGCCGTACAGCCACGCCTGGGCGATCCGGGAGACCTTGGACCTGCTGCTGCGCGTCTTCCCGGCCCGCACCTGCAGCGCCGGCGTCTTCAGGCGGGCCGGCCAGGTGGGCCGGCCCTGCCTGCTGGGCTATATCGACAAGTGCTCGGCCCCCTGCGTGGGCAAGGTGTCGCTGCAGGAGCACCGGGCGATCGTCGACGACTTCTGCGACTTCATGGCCGGCTCCTCCACGAGGTTCGTCAGGCGCCTCGAGCAGCAGATGGTCGACGCCGCGGACCTGCAGGACTACGAGCGGGCGGCCCGGCTACGGGACGACGTCGGTGCCATGCGAAAGGCCCTCGAGAAGCAGACCGTCGTGCTCGCCGACGGCACCGACGCCGACGTCATCGCGCTCGTCGAGGACGGCCTCGAAGCCGCCCTGCAGGTCTTCCACGTGCGTGGGGGCCGGATCCGTGGCCAGCACGGCTACGTCGTCGACAAGGTCGAGGACGTGACCACCGGTGAGCTCGTCGGCCAGTTCCTCACCCAGGTCTACGGCGAGGACGAGGACGAGTACGGGGACCCCGTGCCGGACCGGCGGATGGTCCCCGGGGCCGGTGTCACGGTGGGCACGACGGACATCCCGCGCGAGGTGCTGGTGCCGGCGCTTCCCCCCGACGCCGACGCGATCACGGCCTGGATGAAGCAGCTGCGTGGCACGAACGTGGACCTGCGGATCCCCCAGCGGGGGGACAAGAAGACCCTCATGGAGACTGTCGAGCGCAACGCGCAGCAGGCCTTCGCGCTGCACAAGACCAAGCGGGCCAGTGACCTGACCGCCCGCTCCAAGGCGTTGTCGGAGATCCAGGAGGCGCTCGAGCTCGAGCAGGCCCCGCTGCGGATCGAGTGCTTCGACATCAGCAACCTGCAGGGCACGAGCGTCGTCGCGAGCATGGTCGTGTTCGAGGACGGTCTGGCTCGCAAGGCGGAGTACCGCCGCTTCGCCGTGAAGGGCGTGGACGGCCAGGACGACACCGCGTCCATGCACGAGGTCCTCACCCGACGCTTCGCGCGCCACCTCGCGGAGACGGCCCGGCCCGAGCTCGACGAGGACACCGGCCGGCCGCGCCGCTTCGCCTACCCCCCCAACCTGGTTGTCGTCGACGGCGGTCAGCCCCAGGTTGCGGCGGCGCAGCGGGCCCTCGACGCCCTCGGTGTCGTCGACGTGGCGCTGTGCGGGCTCGCGAAGCGCCTCGAGGAGGTCTGGCTGCCCGGCCAGCAGGACCCGGTGATCCTGCCCCGCACCAGCGAGGGCCTGTATCTGCTGCAGCGGGTCCGCGACGAGGCGCACCGCTTCGCGATCGCCTACCACCGCCAGAAGCGCTCCAAGGCGATGACGACGAGCGCCCTCGACGACGTCACCGGTCTGGGGGAGACCCGCCGGAAGGCGGTTCTGCGACACTTCGGGTCGCTCAAGAACCTCAAGGCAGCGTCGGTGGAGGAGGTCATGGCAGTGCCCGGGATCGGTCGCACGACGGCCGTGGCCGTGGTGGCTGCCCTGTCCTCGCACGGCGCCACCGACGTACCTGCCGTGCCTGCTTTTGACCCGACGACCGGGGAGGTCATTGCGTGAGCGTGCAGGTCGTCGTGGTCACGGGCATGTCCGGCGCGGGGAGATCCACGTCGGCGCACTGCCTCGAGGACCTCGGCTGGTTCGTGGTCGACAACCTCCCGCCGTCGCTGCTCGGCACGATGGTCGACCTCGCGATCGGCTCCGAAGGCGCCGTCTCCAAGGTGGCCGTCGTCACCGACCTGCGATCCCGGCCGTTCGCGGGGGAGCTCCGAGCCGCTCTCGCTGACCTTGCAGACCGCGGTACGACGGCCCGCGTGCTGTTCCTCGAGGCCTCCGACGAGGCCCTCGTGCGCCGGTTCGACTCCGTCCGCCGACCGCACCCCATGCAGGGCGAGGGGGGCCTGGTCGGGGCGATCGCCCTCGAACGGGACCTGCTGCGGGAGGAGCGCGGTGAAGCCGACCTCGTCCTGGACACCAGCGTCCTCAACGTCCACGAGCTGCGGGCCCGCGTCGGTGCGGCCTTCGACCAGACCGCCGCGGCCGCGCCGCTCAAGCTGACGCTCATGTCGTTCGGTTACAAGTACGGCCTGCCGGTCGACGCCGACCTGGTCGTGGACTGCCGGTTCCTGCCGAACCCGCACTGGGTCCCGGCCCTGCGAGCCCGCACCGGCCAGGAGCAGGACGTCCGCGACTACGTCCTGTCCCGACAGGGCGCCGCGGAGTTCCTCGACCGCTACCAAGGCGTCGTGGAGCTGCTCGCCGACGGCTACATCCGCGAGGGCAAGCGCTACGCGCTGCTGGCCGTGGGGTGCACCGGCGGCAAGCACCGCAGCGTCGCGATCTCCGAGGAGCTCGGAAGGCGGCTGCACGGACGTGGCATCGACGCGCAGGTCCACCACCGTGACCTTGGCCGCGAGTGAAGGTCGTCGCCCTGGGTGGGGGCCACGGCCTGTCAGCCTCCTTGCGGGCCCTGTGCCAGCTGCCGACCGACCTGACGGCGGTCGTGACGGTGGCAGACGACGGCGGCTCCAGCGGCCGCCTGCGCACCGAGCTCGGGGCCCTGCCGCCGGGCGACCTGCGGATGGCCCTGGCCGCCCTCGCCGGCGACGACGCCTGGTCGGCCACCTGGCAGCGCCTGCTCCAGCACCGGTTCACCGGCCCCGGTCCGCTGGCCGGGCACGCCGTCGGCAACCTGCTGCTGACCGCCCTGACCGAGACCACGGGCGGCGTCGTCGAGGCGCTAGACCTGGTCGGCCGCCTCGTCGGTGCACGGGGACGGGTCCTTCCTGCCAGCGTCACCCCGCTGCAGATCGTCGCGGACGTCGTCGGGCTCAACCCGGCCGACCTCGGCGAGGTCACACAGGTCACCGGTCAGGTTGCTGTGGCCACGACGGCGGGCTCGGTGTGCGCGCTGCGGCTGCTGCCCGAGGACCCACCCGCGTGCCAGGAGGCGGTTCAGGCCGTCCTCGACGCCGACTTCGTGGTCATCGGCCCGGGCTCGTGGTTCACCAGCGTGCTCACCCATCTGCTCGTCCCGGACCTTCGTCAGGCCCTCGTCAGGACCTCGGCTCAGCGGGTGGTGGCGCTCAACCTTGCTCCGCAGGCGGGGGAGACCGACGGCTTCTCGCCCGAGGCCCACCTGGAGGTCCTGGCCGGCCACGCGCCCGACCTCGTCCTCGACGTCGTGCTGGCCGACCAGGACGCGGTGCTGGACAGCCGTGGTCTGATGTCGCCAGCGTTGAGCGACTCCGTCGAGTCGGCGGGGGGTCGGCTGGTGCTGGCGCCCGTCGCCGTCGGGGACGGCACCGCGAGGCACGACCCCGCACGGTTGGCGCGGGCCTTCGCCGCGATCATGGGCACCACCCTGGCACGGACCGACAGTTCGTGACCCGGGCACAGCAGAAGGGTGGAACGGCATGGCGATGACCAGCGCCGTCAAGGACGAGCTGTCGAGGCTCACGATCACCAAGCCGTGCTGCCGCAAGGCGGAGATGGCCTCACTGCTTCGCTTCGCCGGTGGGCTCCACCTGGTGTCGGGCAAGATCGTCATCGAGGCCGACCTCGACGCCGGCAGCACCGCCCGAAGGCTGCGCAAGGAGATCGCGGAGGTCTACGGGCACGCCAGTGACGTCCACGTCGTCGCCCCGGGCGGTCTGCGCAAGGGCAACCGCTGGGTGGTTCGGGTCTCCAAGGACGGCAACGGCCTGGCTCGCCAGGCCGGCCTCGTGGACAGCAACGGCCGGCCCGTCCGCGGTCTCCCGCCGGCGGTCGTCAGCGGTGGCACCTGCGACGCGGCCGCCGCCTGGCGTGGCGCGTTCCTGGCCCACGGCTCGCTGACCGAGCCTGGTCGCTCCTCCTCGCTGGAGATCACCTGTCCCGGCCCGGAGGCGGCCCTCGCCCTGGTCGGTGCGGCTCGTCGGCTCGGGGTGCAGGCCAAGCACCGCGAGGTGCGCGGGGTCGACCGCGTCGTCATCCGCGACGGGGACGCCATCGCGGTCCTGCTCACGCGACTGGGCGCGCACGAGGCCCTGATGGCGTGGGAGGACCGCCGGATGCGGCGCGAGGTGCGGGCCACCGCCAACCGGCTCGCCAACTTCGACGACGCCAACCTGCGCCGCTCGGCCCGCGCCGCCGTCGCCGCGGGAGCCCGGGTCGCGCGCGCCCTGGAGATCCTCGGCGAGGACGCCCCCGAGCACCTGTTGTCCGCCGGACGCCTGCGGATCGAGCACTCCAACGCCTCGCTCGAGGAGCTCGGCGCGCTCGCCGACCCGCCGATGACCAAGGACGCCGTCGCCGGCCGGATCCGCCGCCTGCTCGCGATGGCCGACAAGCACGCGGGCGACCTGGGCGTCCCCGACACGGAGGCGTCGGTCACCGCCGACATGCTCGGGCCCTGAGCCCCCGGATCGCGCTGGCGGGGGCCGTCGACGGTGCCGTCCTGCGCGCTGCCGGCTGGCAGGTCTGCGGCGCGCTGCACCTCACGCCGTACGACGACCTGCGGGACGTGCCGTCCTACGCCGGGGTCGAGGACCTGCTCGCCGACCCGTTCCTGGACGCGGTGGCGCTCGACGGCGCCGACCCGCTGCTGGCCAGACACCTGCCGACCCTGCTCGAGCACGGACTGCACGTCCTGCTGCCGGGACCGGTGCCGCTGGACCCTGACGTGCTCCGGGACGCGCGGGCAGTGCCCGGACCCGCCCACGACAGCGGACCCCCGAGGCTCGTCGACGAGCCGGACCGGCCGGCGCGCTCGGGCGCGGCGCCCGCGGAGGTCGCGGTGGTGTTCGCCGGTCGCTGGGAGCCCTGGGCGCTCACTGTGGCGGCCGCCCTGCCGCTGGTGGGCGGTCCCGTCGTCCAGGCCACCGTCCGGGGCTGGCCCCGCGGTCCTGAGGCTGCTGCCGAGCTCGTCGACCTGGCGCGTTCCTGGTGCGGCGACGTCATCTCGGTCGCCGCGACGCCGGCCCCGCTGCCCGCGGAGCAGCTCGGACCGGGTCTGCGGGTCGCGTGGTCGCTGTTGCACGCTTCGGGCGCCACCACCCTGGTGAGTCACGAGGGGGCGCCGCCGCTGGTCCGGCTCTCCTTCGCGACGGCCCGGCTCGAGGCCGGTCCGCTCGGCGCCCGCTGGGAGGGTGGCGCGGAACTGCCGCTGCTCCCGGCGCCGGACCGACGGGCCTTGCCCGACGACGACCTCGACGCCCCACGCCGGCTCGCCGCCCCGCCCGGGACCCCGGCCGGCCTGCTCGGCGCAGCCGTGGCGCTTCTTCATGCTGTGCCACGCGGTGAGGTCGACACCGCGAGCTGGCCGTGGCCGGGCGACCTGGGCGACCTGCAGGCCACCGGCCGGGTCCTGGCCGCCCTGCGCGAGTCAGCCCGCGCCGAGGGTCCCGCCCGGGTCGGGTGACCCGGGTAGGGGCCGAGCGAGCGCCAGAGTCTAGGAAGGGGCTGCGGTTCCGGCAACCCGGATGGGTAGCCTCGCCCTGACCGCCGCGCCGTGTGCGTGGGCACCCACTCGACATCGCCGTCATCAGCAGGGGAGCAACCTCGTGACCGTCCGCGTAGGCATCAACGGCTTCGGCCGCATCGGCCGCAACTTCTTCCGCGCCGTCCAGGCCAGCGGAGCCGACATCGAGATCGTCGGCGTCAATGACCTCACCGACAACGAGACCCTTGCCCACCTGCTGAAGTACGACTCGATCCTGGGCCGGCTGGCTGACGTCAGCTACACCGGCGACAGCATCAGCGTCGGTGCCAACACCTTGCGGGCCTTCGCCGAGCGCGACCCTGGGAACCTGTCCTGGGGCGACCTCGGGGCCGACGTCGTCATCGAGTCGACCGGCTTTTTCACTGACGCAACCAAGGCTGCCGCACACCTCGCAGGTGGTGCGAAGAAGGTCATCATCTCCGCGCCCGCCACCAACGAGGACCTCACGATCGTCATGGGCGTCAACGACAACCTGTACGACGCGGCGAACCACCACGTCATCAGCAACGCCTCCTGCACGACGAACTGCCTGGCACCGATGGCGAAGGCGATCGACGACGCCTTCGGGATCGTCAAGGGCCTCATGACGACAGTCCACGCCTACACGCAGGACCAGAACCTCCAGGACGCACCTCACAAGGACCTGCGGCGCGCCCGCGCCGCTGCGATCAATGTGGTTCCGACCAGCACCGGCGCGGCCAAGGCGATCGGCCTGGTCCTGCCGCACCTGAAGGGCAAGTTGGACGGCTACGCCCTGCGCGTGCCGATCCCGACCGGCTCCTGCACCGACCTGACGGTCGAACTGCGCGAGGAGACCACCGCTGAGGCCCTCAACGCGGTGGTGAAGGCCGCTGCCGAAGGTCCGCTGAAGGGCTACCTGAAGTACACCGAGGACCCGATCGTCTCCAGCGACATCGTCACCGACCCGTCGAGCTGCATCTTCGACGCCGGCCTCACCAAAGCCCTCGGCAACCAGGTCAAGGTCGTCGGCTGGTATGACAACGAGTGGGGCTACTCCAACCGGCTCGTCGACCTGGTCGGCCTGGTGGGCCGCGGTCTGTGAGGAATGCTGAGCAGCTCCAGGTCAAGGGCCGCACGGTCCTCGTCCGCAGCGACCTGAACGTCCCGCTCGAGGACGGTTCCATCACCGACGACGGCCGCATCCGGGCCAGCGTGCCGCTGATCCGCAGCCTGGTCGAGCAAGGCGCCAAGGTCGTCGTCCTGGCCCACCTTGGGCGTCCCAAGGGCACGCGCGACCCGGCCTACTCCCTTGCCCCTGTCGCCCGTCGGCTCGAGGAGCTGCTCGGGCGGCCGGTCCGGCTCGCCCGGGACGTCGTGGGACCGGACGCCCGGTCCAGCGTCGAGGGGTTGCGCGAAGGGGGTGTCGTGCTGCTCGAGAACGTCCGCTACGAGGCCGCCGAGACGTCCAAGGACGACGCTGAGCGGGGTGCCTTCGCCGACCAGCTGGCGGCGTTTGCGGACCTCTACATCGACGACGCCTTTGGCGCCGTCCACCGCAAGCACGCCAGCGTGTACGACGTCGCGCAGCGGCTCGAGCACGCAGCCGGACCGCTGGTCGTGGCCGAGGTCGAGGTTCTGCACCGGCTGGAGGTCGACACCGAGCGGCCCTACGTGGTCGTCCTCGGCGGTTCGAAGGTGAGCGACAAGATCAACGTGATCGAGGCCCTGTTGCCCAAGGTCGACCGGCTTCTGGTGGGCGGCGGCATGTGCTTCACCTTTCTCAAGGCCCAGGGGCACGACGTCGGCTCCAGCTTGCTCGAGGAGGGCATGCTCGAGCAGTGCCGCGCCCTGCTCGGCAGCGACAAGATCGCGTTGCCGGTGGACGTGGTGGCAGCCACGGCCTTCAGCGCGGACGCCGAGCACGCTGTCGTCGACGCCGACCACATTCCGTCCGACCGGATGGGACTGGACATCGGCCCAAAATCCGTCCAACTTTTCGCCGACGCCCTGGCGGGGGCCAGGACCGTCTTCTGGAACGGCCCCATGGGGGTCTTCGAGCTCGCGCCCTACGCCGAGGGCACCCGCGGAGTGGCCGAGGCGGTCGCGTCCCTCAAGGGAGCCCTGACGGTCGTGGGCGGCGGCGACAGCGCTGCCGCCGTACGCGCCCTGGGGATCGGTGAGGACCGCTTCACGCACATCAGCACCGGCGGTGGCGCGTCCCTGGAACACCTCGAGGGCAAGACCCTGCCCGGCCTGTCCGTCCTGGAGGACTGATGTCCCGTAAGCCCCTGATGGCCGGCAACTGGAAGATGAACCTCAACCACCTCGAGGCCATCGCCCTGGTCCAGAAGCTCAGCTTCAGCCTCAACGACAAGGACCACGACGCGGTCGAGTGCGCGGTCCTCCCACCGTTCGTCGACCTGCGCAGCGTGCAGACCCTCGTCGACGGCGACAAGCTCAGGATCCGGTACGGCGGCCAGGACCTGAGCCCGTTCGATGCCGGGGCCCACACCGGGGACACCAGCGGGGCGATGCTCGCCAAACTGGCCTGCACGTACGTGGTGGTCGGCCACTCCGAGCGACGTACCGACCACGCGGAGTCCGACGAGCTGGTTCGGCAGAAGGTGCTGGCGGCCGGCCGGCACGGCCTGGTGCCGATCCTCTGCATCGGTGAGGGCCTGGCTGTCCGGCAAGCCGGCGCGCACGTCGAGCACTGCCTGGCCCAGCTCTCCGCGGCGCTCGTCGACGTACCCGCCGCCGTGCTCACGACGCTCGTCGTCGCCTACGAGCCGGTCTGGGCGATCGGCACCGGCGAGGTGGCGACGCCCGAGGACGCCCAGGAGGTCTGCTCGGCGGTGCGGACGCGCCTGGCGCAGATCGCGGGCGGCGATGTCGCCGACGGCATCCGGGTCCTCTACGGCGGTTCCGTCAAGGCCTCCAACATCGCCGCGATCATGGCTCAGCCGGACGTCGACGGCGCCCTGATCGGTGGCGCGTCGCTCGACGCCGAGGAGTTCGCCCGCATCGTGAGGTACCCCACGACATCCACCCAGGAGCCCACCTAGAAGCCCACCGAGCCTGCCGTCCCGCGTGGGTGACCTGTCCGACACGTGACGTGTGACACAGTTCGGCTGCCAGATGAACAGCGGATGTCCTCACGGCTCACCCGCGAGGTCACCGGTTGGTCACGATCCAGGCTCAGCCTGGTGTCCTTGCTACCGCCCAGGCTCGTCGCACCTCTACAGTCCGCGCACAGCCCCATGTCAGGCTTGCTCCCCCTGATCGGGGAAGCACCCGCCCTGACCCCCAGCCCGAGAAGAGATCCCGTGACGGCTCCGTTCGACGTCGACAACTCGGCTCTGACCTCGACACCGGAGGCCGTGCTGCAGGGGGAGAAGGCGACGGCCATCGAGGGTCGTTCGTTGGGGCAGATCGCCTGGATGCGTCTGAAGCGGGACAAGGTCGCCCTCGGGGGCGCGGTCGTGATCGTGCTGCTCATCGCGATGGCGCTGCTGGCGCCGGTGCTGGTCAAGCTGTTCGGGCACCCGCCGAACGAGTTCCACGACGAGCTACTCGACCCGACCTTCCAGACCCCCAAGGGCAAGTTCGGCGGGATCAGCAGCAACTACCTGCTGGGTGTCGAGCCCACCAACGGTCGCGACGTCTTCAGCCGGATCGTGTACGGCGCCCGGATCTCGCTGCTCACGGCCTTTCTGGCGACCATCGTCTCCGTCGGCCTCGGGACCGTCCTCGGCATCACCGCCGGCTACTTCGGGGGCTGGATCGACAGCCTCATCAGCCGCACGATGGACATCCTGCTGGCCTTCCCGCTTCTGCTGTTCGCGATCAGCCTCGGCGCGGTCCTGCAGAGCGGCAACGGACTGTTCGGTCTGACCGGCACCAGCCTGAGTGTCGCCGTCCTCGTGTTCATCATCGGCTTCTTCAACTGGCCCTACATCGGTCGCATCATCCGCGGTCAGACGCTCTCGCTGCGCGAGAAGGAGTTCGTCGATGCGGCCCGGAGCCTCGGTGCCACCAACGGCCACATCCTGTTCAAGCAGCTGCTGCCGAACCTGATCGCCCCGGTGCTGGTCTACTCCACGTTGATCATCCCGACCAACATCTTGTTCGAGGCGGCGCTGTCCTTCCTCGGCGTCGGCGTCAAGGTGCCCACCCCGTCCTGGGGCAGCATGCTCTCGGACGCGGTCCCCACCTACTCCATCGACCCGACCTTCATGATCGTCCCGGGTGTCGCACTGTTCATCACGGTGCTGGCGTTCAACCTGCTGGGCGACGGTCTGCGCGACGCGCTGGACCCGAAGGCCGGCCGCTGACCCGTCGTCTGTCCCGGCCGACGAGGCGAGGCAGCGACGTGTACGACGGACCGGGTCGCCGACCCGGTCCCGCAAGAACACCGAAGGGAGCACCGCCCACGATGTCCCGCACTTACCTGCTCAAGACCGGTGCAGCACTTGCCGTTCTTGCCCTCGGTGCCGCCGCCTGCGGCGGCAGCTCCGGAGGCTCGAAGACCAACAACGCCAAGGGCGTCTCGGCGGCGTACAACGCTGCCATCACCAGCGTCGTCAACGTGTCGGACAAGAAGGGCGGGACGCTGAACTATGTGGCGTCCAGCGACTTCGACTCGCTCGACCCCGCCCGCACCTACTACGCCTACAGCTGGAACTTCCAGCGCATCTACCAGCGCACGCTGCTGGCCTTCCAGCCCAAGGTCGGCAAGGAGGGCGCCCAGGTCACCGGCGACCTCGCCAAGAACAAGGGCGTCTTCACCGACGGTGGCAAGACGGTCACCTACGAGATGCGTGACGGGATCACCTTCGACGACGGCTCGCCGATCACCTCCGCCGACATCAAGTACGCCCTGGAGCGCTCGTTCGCCGAGGACGTCATCAATGGTGGCCCCGGCAGCACCTACCTCAAGCCGGTGCTCGTCGGTGGCGACGCCTACAAGGGTCCGTACAAGGACAAGGCAGGTCTGGCCTCGATCGACGTCACGGACCCGAAGAAGATCGTGTTCCACCTTTCGAAGGCCTTCTCGGACTTCGACTACCTGATGGCACTGCCGATCAGCACCCCGGTCCCGCAGGCGAAGGACACCGGCGCGCGCTACCAGTTCAAGCCGGTCTCCAGTGGCCCGTACAAGATCGACACCTACCAGCCCAACAAGCTCCTCAAGCTGGTCCGCAACGACAAGTGGAACGCCGCCAGCGACCCGCTGCGCAAGGCGTTGCCCGACACCATCGTGGTGACCGAGGGCCTCGAGCCCGACGACATGGACTCGCGCCTGCTCAACGGCTCGGCTGACATGGAGATCGAGGGCACTGGAGTCCAGCCGACCGCCGTGTCGAAGATCCTGACCAACCCGGAGTCCAAGAAGCTGGCGGACAACCCGTCCACCGGCTTCACCCGGTACATCACGATCCAGGAGAAGGTTCCCCCGTTCGACAACATCCACTGCCGCAAGGCCGTCCAGTACGCCGCCGACAAGGTGTCCCTGCAGTTCTCCCGTGGTGGCCCCGTCGCCGGTGGCGACTTCGCCGGCCAGATGCTGGTCCCGACCCTGCCCGCGTACAAGCAGTTCGACGAGTACCCGAGCGGTCCCGACCACAAGGGTGACCTGGCCAAGGCCAAGGACGAGCTCAAGCAGTGCGGCAAGCCGGACGGCTTCAGCACCAAGATCGCCACGGGCAACAAGGGCAAGGGCCCGAAGACGGCCGCCGCGCTCCAGCAGGGCCTGGCCCGTGTCGGGATCAAGGCTGACATCGTCGCGGTCGACGCTGCCACCTACTACACCGGCTTCATCGGCGTCCCGGACAACGTGCACAAGCGTGGTCTTGGCCTTGCCATCGCCGGTTGGGGTCCTGACTTCCCGAGCGAGTACGGCTTCTTCGAGTCCATCGTCGACGGCCGTGCGATCAAGGCGGCCGGTAACAGCAACTACTCGGAGTTCAACAACCCCGAGGTCAACAGCCTGATCGACCAGGCCCAGACCACCACTGACGTTGCCAAGCGCAACGACATCTGGGGCCAGGTCGACAAGAAGGTCATGGAGGGTGCCGACTACCTGCCGTTCGTGGCGGACAAGGCCCTCGTCTACCGCGCGGCTCGCATGAGCAACGTCTACATCAACGGTGCCTTCGGCGCGTACGACCTGATGAACATCGGCATCAACGGCTAGTAGCACCGCCCGCAGTTCACCTCTTTTTTCGAGAAGGGTAGGTAACGGCCATCCGTGGCCCGGGGAGCGATCCCCGGGCCACGGAGGCCGCGTCCTCACATGGGTCGTTTCATCGTCCGCCGCTCGATCGGCGTCGTCCTCCTGCTGATCATCGTCAGCATGGCCACCTTTGGGATCTTCTTCCTGGCTCCCAAGCTCGTGGGCACCGACCCGGCCCGGCTGTTCGCGGGTCGCGTCGCCGACGACGCGACGGTCAAGCAGGTCACCAAGAAGCTCGGGTTGGACCAGCCCATCTACATCCAGTACGCCAGGTACGCCAAGGGCATCGTCGCCGGCCGCGACTTCAACAACGGACCCGACAAGACGCACTGCAAGATCCCCTGCCTCGGCTACTCGTTCAAGAACGACCAGGCCGTCTGGGCCCTGATGCTCGACCGGCTTCCCGTCACCGTCTCGATGGCGATCGGTGCCGCTGTGCTCTGGCTCATCAGCGGAGTCTCGGTCGGCATCCTGTCCGCCCTCAAGCGAGGCAGCATCTTCGACCGCGCAGCGATGGGCGTCGCCCTGGCAGGGGTGTCGCTCCCGGTCTACTTCACCGGACTGCTGGGCCTGTCGATCTTCAGCTACAACCTCAAGATCTTTCCCAACGTCCACTACGTGGGGTTCACGACCAACCCGCTGTCGTGGGCGAGCAACCTGCTCATCCCCTGGGTCTGCCTCGCCTTCCTCTACTCCGCGACCTACGCCCGGCTCACCCGGGCGAACATGCTGGAGACGATGGGGGAGGACTACATCCGCACCGCCCGTGCCAAGGGGCTCCCCGAACGCACGGTCATCGCACGGCACGGCTTCCGGGCGGCGCTCACGCCGATCGTGACGATCTTCGGTCTGGACCTGGGCGGCCTGCTCGGCGGCGCTGTGCTCACCGAGACGGTCTTTGGCTTCCCCGGTATCGGCAAGCTCGCCGTCGACGCGATCGCCCAGCTGGACCTGCCGATCATCTTGGGTGTGACGCTGTTCGCGGCGTTCTTCATCATCGTCGCCAACCTGGTCGTCGACGTGCTCTACGCCTACGTCGACCCGCGCGTCCGCTACACCTGACCCTCCGGCACCCTGCGGCCGGCCCCGCGTGCCGGCCGCGCAAGCGTGCCCATCTTTGTGTCCCCCGGGCGTACAGTTGGCCTTTCGTACCGGCTAGTCGTTCCGCCCCCCGACCGTCCAAGGAAGCCCCTGTGAGCTCAGCCACCCTGGAAGGCACCTCCGCGCCCCGCCCGGCGCCCACGGCGTTCCTCGAGGTAAGGGACCTCACGATCCACTTCCCAACCGACGACGGTCTCGTCAAGTCCGTGGACGGCCTGTCCTTCGGGCTCGAGAAGGGCAAGACCCTCGGCATCGTCGGGGAGTCCGGCTCGGGCAAGAGCGTCACCAGCCTGGGCATCCTGGGCCTGCACAAGGGCACCCGTGCCCGGGTGAGCGGTGAGGTGTGGCTCGACGGAACCGAGCTCGTCGCCGCCAGCAAGGAGGAGGTCCGCCGCCTCCGCGGCTCGAAGATGGCCATGATCTTCCAGGACCCTCTGTCGGCGCTGCACCCGTACTTCACGGTGGGGGCGCAGATCGCCGAGGCCTACCGGATCCACAACGACGTCTCCAAGTCGGCCGCCCGCAAGCGCGCCATCGAGATGCTGGACCGGGTCGGCATCCCGACGCCCGACAAGCGGGTCGACGACTACCCGCACCAGTTCTCCGGCGGCATGCGGCAGCGCGCCATGATCGCGATGTCCCTGTCCTGCAACCCCGAGCTGCTGATCGCCGACGAGCCGACCACCGCACTCGACGTGACCGTCCAGGCGCAGATCCTGGACCTCATGCGCGACCTCCAGAGGGAGTTCGGGTCGGCGATCATCATGATCACCCACGACCTCGGCGTCGTGGCCGAGTTCGCCGACGACATCCTGGTGATGTACGGCGGCAAGGCCGTCGAGTACGGCACCGTCAACGAGGTCTTCTACGAGCCGCAGCACCCCTACACCTGGGGGTTGCTCTCGTCGGTGACCCGGCTCGACCGGGTCCGCCAGGCACGCCTGAAGCCGATCGCCGGCTCGCCACCTTCGCTCATCAACGTCCCGAGCGGCTGCAGCTTCCACCCTCGTTGCCCGTACGAGCCGGAGACCGGAGGCAAGGGATCCACGGTCGTGCCCGAGCTCGTCGACACCGGCAAGGGGCACATGGTGCGCTGCCACCTGTCGGCCCGGCAGCGCACCGACCTGTTCCTCGAGCACGTAAAGCCGACCCTGTGACGGTCGTCGCCTCCGCCCGCCGTACCCGACCTTTCCGCGAGGAGACCCGCGCATGACGACGGCCAGCACGGACACCGCGGTGTCGATGACGAAGGACGAGGCCCCCCTGCTCGCTGTCGAGGGGCTCCAGAAGTACTTCCCGGTCAACCGCGGCATCATCTTCCAGCGCGAGGTCGGCGCCGTGAAGGCAGTCGACGGACTGAGCTTCAGCGTCAAGAAGGGCGAGACGCTCGGTCTGGTCGGTGAGACCGGCTGCGGCAAGTCCACCACCGGTCGGCTGCTGACCCGGCTGCTCGAGCCGACCGGCGGGACGATCCACTTCGAAGGGCAGGACATCACGCACCTGTCGCCCTCGCAGATGCGTCCGCTGCGCAAGGACATCCAGATCATCTTCCAGGACCCCTACAGCTCGCTGAACCCTCGCCACACCATCGGGACGATCGTGGGCGCGCCGTTCCGGTTGCAGAAGATCCGGACCGACACCGGCGTCAAGAAGGCCGTCCAGGACCTGCTCGCCCTGGTGGGACTCAACCCCGAGCACTACAACCGCTACCCGCACGAGTTCTCCGGCGGTCAGCGCCAGCGGATCGGCATCGCGCGCGCGCTCGCCCTGCGCCCGAAGCTGATCGTCGCTGACGAGCCGGTCTCCGCCCTCGACGTGTCGATCCAGGCACAGGTCATCAACCTGCTGGACGACCTGCAGGAGGAGTTCGACCTCACCTACGTCTTCATCGCCCACGACCTGTCGGTGGTCCGTCACATCTCCGACCGCGTGGCGGTGATGTACCTCGGCAAGATCGTGGAGATCGGTGACCGCATCTCGCTCTACGAGCACCCGATGCACCCGTACACCCACGCGCTGCTGTCTGCGGTCCCGGTTCCGGACCCGATCCGGGAGACCAAGAGGGACCGGATCCTGCTCAGTGGCGACGTCCCGAGCCCCCTCAACCCACCCCCCGCCTGTCGCTTCAACACGCGGTGCTGGAAGGTTCAGTCCATCTGCAGGCAGATCGAGCCGCCGCTGGTCGAGATCCAGCCGGGCCACGAGGTTGCCTGCCACTTCCCCGAAGAACGGTCCCTTGTCTGATGGTCACCCTGTTGTCGATCGTCCTGTTGTTCGCGAGCTTGGGCATGATCGTGCTGGTCCTGCTCCACAAGGGCAAGGGCGGTGGCCTGTCGAACATGTTCGGGGGCGGAGTCTCCTCTTCCCTCGGTGGCTCCGCGGTCGTCGAGAAGAACCTCGACCGGCTCACGATCATCTGCGGCCTCGTCTGGTTCGTGTGCATCGTGGCCCTGGGTCTGCTGCTCAAGCCGGCCTGACCGTCGCGGACGCCTCCCGGCCCCGCGGCGCGTAAGATGCCCCATGGGGAAACCCATGAACCGGCCGCAACACCGCACCGGATGAGCCTCAGGAGTGACAGTGGCAGGCGGCAACGCTATTCGTGGTAGCCGCGTCGGCGCCGGCCCGATGGGCGAGGCCGAGCGCGGTGAGGCGGCCCCCCGTCGACGCATCTCCTTCTGGTGCGCCAACAAGCACGAGACGCGGCCGTCCTTCGCCGAGGAGGCTGCCCTTCCGGACACGTGGGACTGCCCGCGCTGCGGCTTCCCTGCCGGTCGGGACAAGGACGCCCCGCCGGCGCCCCATAAGACCGAGCCCTACAAGACGCACCTCGCCTACGTGCGGGAGCGCCGCAACCAGGAGGACGGCGAGGCGATCCTCGCGGAGGCCCTCGCGAAGCTCCGCGGCAAGTAGGAACCCGATAAGCCAGCCCCCTAGGCGGAGTCAGCTCCGGTGCGGGCCCTTGGGCAGGTCGCGAGCAGCCCCTTCGTCGAGCAGCCACAGCGTCCGCCGTCGGCCCAGGGCGCCCGCCGCCGGGACCTGCACCCGGCCAGCACCGGACAGCGACAGCGCCACGGCCGGCGCCTTGTCCGCACCGGCCACGACAATCCAGACCTGATGGGCGGCCTGGAGCGCCGTGAAGCCCAAGGAGACCCGGGTCGGTGGTGGCTTCGGGCAGCCGTGGACGCCGAAGACCGGCCGCTCATCGTGTGCAGCGGGTGACTCCGGGAAGATCGATGCGATGTGCCCCTCCGGACCCATCCCGAGCATGAGGACGTCGAAGGCGGGCACCGTCGTCGAGCCGGGAGCCGAGGCAGCGAGCTCGGCGGCGTAGCGGGCTGCTGCCGCGTCGGCGTCGGCGCCGTCCGGACCCCCGAAGGCCCCCATCGGATGCACGCGCGCCGGGTCGAGGTCCACATGGTCCAACAGGGCCTCGCGCGCTTGCCGCTCGTTGCGGTCGGGGCTGTCCGCAGGCACGAAGCGCTCGTCGCCCCACCAGATATCGAGGTGTCGCCAGTCGACGGCTGCGCGGGCAGGTGAGGCACGCACGGCCGCCAGGGCGCCGATCCCGATCGTGCCGCCGGGTAGGACGACCGAGGCGGTGGCCCCACCGACCTGTGCGTCGACCAGCGCCGTCACCAGCCGAGCGGCGACGGCGTCGGCGAGCAAAGAGGCATCCCGGTGCACGACCACGGTGCGGACGCCACTCACCGTCGTGGCCTCGGGTGGGCCGAACTCCGAGCGGCCGATCGCCGGATCCCCTGCCTCGACCCGAGCCGCTCAGACGCGAACGGCACCGAGCTCATGAGGTCGTCAGGGCCGGGTCGAGGTCCGCGTCGAGGGCCGGGTCCTGCCAGATGTGGGTCCGGGTCGAGGGGCGGGTCGACAGCCCCGTGCGCCCGGTGGTGCTTTCGAGCGCCTCCCCGTAGGTCTCGTCCGCGTCGAGGCGGCGGAGCTCCTCGGCGAGCAGGTCGCCCAGGTCGCGGCGGGGGAGCGGCAGCGCACGGTCGGGCTGCCCCGTCCTGGACAGGGTGGCCGTACGTCCGTCCGTGCGGGAGATCTTCACTGTGTCGTCCCCGACCTGCATCGTGACACCGGTGACGCCGGGGCCCTCGGAGTCCTCCAACGCGACGTCCACGCCGAGCCGGCCCTGCAGCCACCCGGCGAGCAGGGAACGACTCGGGTTGGCGGCGACGCCGCTGACGGTCAGGGCGTTCACCGTCCCGTCCAGGGAGTCGAACGCGGACGCGCACAGGCTGCGCCAGAGCGTCGTGCGCGTCCACGCGAGGTCGGTGTCCCCTGGCGCGTAGTCAGCGGCCCGGCCGTGCAACGCTGCCACCGGGTCGGCGGCCGCCATCGCGTCGGTGATCCGGCGATCGGCGATGACCCCCAGCGGGTCGTGCGCGATCAGTTGCGGCGGTTCACCGAACCACCAGGTCACGACCGGCGCGTCCGGCGCCAGCAACGGGAGCACGACGGACTCGGCGTGCAGCGCCAGCCGGCCGTACATCCGCATGACGATCGCCTCGCCGGGGCCGAGGCGGCCACCGACGGACACCTCGGCGTCCAGTCGCGGCTCCGGGGCGTCCGGGCGACGCCGTACGACGAGCAGCAGCCGGCAGGGGTGCTGGGCAGCGGCCGCCGTGGCCGCTTGTTCCGCCTCGGTCACCAGCTTCTCGTCCGCGACCGCGACCAGCGTCAGGGCCAGGCCCGACGACACCGAGCCGGCCTGCCGCCGCTCCGCAGCCAGCGCCTTGATCACCGCTGACCCCGAGGTGTCCCACAGTGCCGTCATGCGACCCTCCCGATCGACGCCGTCAGGCGACCCACCCCACCCACTGTCACCAATCCACACGGCCCTGACCGTGTGGATTTGCGCCTAAGGGGGTGGGCGGTGGAGTTCGTTGGCAGGGTCATGGCCTTCTCCAGGTGCGTCCGTCACGGGCGAGCATCTCGTCAGCTGCCTTCGGTCCCCACTCGCCGGCCCGGTAGAGCTCGGGGGAGCCGCCTTGGGACCACAGCTCCTCGATCGGGTCCACGACCCGCCAGGAGTCCTCGACCTCCTCGTTCTTCGGGAACAGCGACGCGTCGCCGAGCAGTACGTCCAGGAGCAGTCGCTCGTAGGCCTCGGGGGAGTTCTCGGTGAAGGCCTCGCCGTACAGGAAGTCCATGGCGACGTCCCGGACCTCCATCGTCGTACCGGGGACCTTCGAGCCGAACCGCAAGGTGACGCCTTCGTCGGGCTGCACGCGGACGACGAGCTGGTTGGAGCCGAGCTCTTCGGTGTCGTTGACGGCGAAGGGCAGGAACGGGGCCTTCTTGAAGATGATGCCGATCTCGGTGACCCGGCGGGGAAGCCGCTTGCCGGTGCGCAGGTAGAACGGGACGCCGGCCCAGCGCCGGGTGTCGACGTCGAGGCGGACGGCAGCGTAGGTCTCGGTCACCGAGTCGGGGGCGATGTCGCTTTCGGCGAGGTAGCCCTTGACCCGCTCGCCGGCCAGCCAGCCCTGGTCGTACTGGCCGCGGACGACGTAGTTGGCGAGGTCCTTGGGCAGTCGGATGGCACTGAGGACCTTGCGCTTCTCGGTACGTAGCGCGTCGGCACCGAAGTTGACGGGCTCCTCCATGGCCGTGAGGGCCAGCAGCTGCAGCAGGTGGTTCTGGAGCACGTCGCGGGCCGCGCCGGTGCCCTCGTAGAAGCCGGCCCGGCTGCCGATGCCGACGTCTTCGGCCATCGTGATCTGCACGGAGTCGATGTGGTTGCGGTTCCAGATCGGCTCGAACAGCTCGTTGGCGAAACGCAGGGCCAAGAGGTTCTGGACCGTCTCCTTGCCGAGGTAGTGATCGATCCGGAAGACGTCGCGGGCGGTGAACACGTCGTCGACCTGCTTGTTGAGGGCGATCGCGGACGGCAGGTCGTGCCCGAAGGGCTTCTCGACCACAACCCGCCGCCAGCTCTGCGTCTCCTGGTTGTCGGCCATCCCGGTGCGCTCCATCTGCTTGAGCACGATCGGGAAGGCGTTCGGTGGGATGGACAGGTAGAACGCCGCGTTGCCGCCGGTGCCGTGGGTGGCGTCGAGATCCTTGAGCATCTGGGCGAGCTGGTCGAAGGCGTCGTCGTCGTCGAAGGATCCGGGCAGGAACTTCGTCGCGTCAGCGAGCCGCTGCCAGACCTCCTCGCGGAACTCGGTGCGGGCCCCCTTGCGGGCGGCGTCCTTCGCGATCTGCTCGAACTCCCCGTCACCCCAGTCACGCCGGGCGAAGCCGAGCAGCACGAAACCGGGCGGGAGCAGGCCGCGGTTGGCAAGGTCGTAGACCGCGGGGATCAGCTTCTTGCGGGCCAGGTCGCCCGTCACCCCGAAGACCACCAGCGCGCAGGGCTCGGGGACACGAGGAAGGCGCCGGTCGCGCGGGTCGCGGAGCGGGTTGCCGGAGGCTGTCACGCGAGAACGTCCCTGAGCTGGGCGAGCCCCTCGACCGAGGTGAGGTTCAGGCGCAGCACGGGTCGCCCGTGGTCGGCGAGCACCTTCGCATCCCCTGCGGCCTGGGCGGCGATCAGGGTGCCGAAGGTGAAGGGGCGGTCCGGGATCGGCAGGTCCTGCAAGACGAGGCCGGTGACCTGCAGGAACGACCCGATCGGCGGACCGCCCTTGTGGAACTGTCCGGTCGAGTGCAGGAACCGTGGCCCCCAGCCGAAGGTCACCGGACGCTCGAGCCGACGCGCGAGCCGGCCGCGTACGTCGGACAGGGAGGCGTCACGAAGGCGGTCGAGGTAGGCCATGACGGCGAGGTAGCCACGGGCCTGGACGGTGGCGAGCAGAGCGTCGACGGCGCCGGCGAGGGTGCCCGGTCCCTCGAGCCAGCCGGGCGTCGCGAACACCTCCACGGCACCCTCGACGAACAGCGGCCGGTCCGGCTCCGGCTGGGAGTCGAGCAGCCCCCGGGCCGCCTTCTTCGCGCTTTCCACGTCGGGTTGGTCGAACGGGTCGATGCCCAGCAGACGGCCCGCGACCGCGACGGCGTACTCCCAGGCGAACAGCTGCTCCCCGAGGCTGCCGTCGACGGAGGTACCCACCAGCGGTGCGACGGTCCCGAGCCGGACCACGTGCACGTCCTCGGCCGGCCGGGTGAGCTCAGGGGCGTCGGCCTCGACGACCACCGGGAGCAGCCCCTTGCCGAGCTTGCCGGTCGACTCGGCGATCAGCTGCTCGGCCCAGTCACCGAAGCCGACCAGCGACGAGGCCGACCCGTCGAGGACGATCTTGTCGCGATCGTCCGCACCGAGGGTGGCGCCGAGCTGGAGCCCGGCGTTGTCGTCGCTGCCGAGGGTCTGCGCGAAGGCGTCCGCCTGGTCGAGCAGCAGCTGGACGTCGACGCCGGCCAGCGCCGACGGGACCAGCCCGAAGGCCGTGAGCGCGCTGTAACGGCCACCGACGTTCGGGTCGGCCAGGAAGACCCCCCGGTAGCCCTCGTCCTTGGCGAGCTGCTCGAAGGGGGAGCCGGGGTCGGTGACGACGACGATCCGGGCTCGCGGGTCGATGCCCTGCACGGTGAAGGCCTCGGCAAAGGCCCGCCGCTGGCTGTCGGTCTCCAGCGTGCCGCCGCTCTTGCTCGACACGACCACGACCGTCCGGGACAGGTCACCGGCGAGGGCCGACCGCACCTGGTCGGGGTGCGTCGAGTCGAGGACGACGAGGGGCACACCGGCGGTGGCGCAGATGACCTCCGGCGCGAGCGAGGAGCCGCCCATCCCGCAGAGCACGACCCGGTCGACCCCCTCCGAGTGCAGCTCGGCCCGCAGGTCCTCAAGCGCGGGCAGCAGGTCCTTGGCCACGGTGAGGACGTCGAGCCAGCCGAGCCGGACGCTGGCTTCGGGCTCGGCGTCCGGTCCCCACAGGGTCGCGTCGTGCGCGAGCAGCCGCGACGGCACCTCATCCGCGCCGAGGCTCATGAGGGCAGCAGCCTGAGCCGCCTGCAGAGCTGGTCCCCGGACGGTGACGGTGACCGTCACGCCTGTGCCCCGAGGTCCCCCGCGCCTGCCTTGGCGAGCTGGTCGGTGACGGAGGCGATGAGGTCTTCCCAGGACGCCTCGAACTTCTCAACGCCCTCCTTCTCGAGCAGCTCGACGACCTCGTCGTAGTCGATGCCGGCGGCCTTCAGGTCATCGAGCACGCCCTGCGCCTCGGCGTAGAAGCCGGTGACCTGGTCCCCGCGTACGACGCCGTGGTCCGCGACCGCCTCCAGGGTGGCCTCCGGCATGGTGTTGACCGTCCCGGGGGCCGCCAGCTCGATCACGTACCGGGTGTCGTCGTAGGAAGGGTCCTTGACCCCGGTCGAGGCCCAGAGCGGCCGCTGCGGCTTGGCGCCCGCCGCGGCGAGGGCCTTCCAGCGGTCACTGGCGATGACGGCCTCGTAGTGCTGGTAGGCGAGCCGCGCGTTGGCGATGGCGGCCTTGCCGCGAAGGGGTGAGTCGGCACCGAGCCGCTTGTCGATCTCGGTGTCCACCCGGCTGACGAAGAAGCTCGCGACCGAGCCGATCACGGACAGGTCGTGCCCGGCCGCGACGGCCCCTTCGAGGCCGGCCAGGAAGGCGTCCATGACCAGGTCGTAACGCTCGAGCGAGAAGATCAGGGTGACGTTGACGCTGATGCCGGCGGCGAGGGTCGTGGTGATCGCCGGCAGCCCTTCGCGGGTGGCTGGGATCTTGATGTAGAGGTTGGGTCGGTCGACCTGCCACCACAGGGCCTTCGCCTCGGCCGCGGTCTTGGCGGCGTCGGCGCTGATCCGCGGGTCGACCTCGATGGAGACCCGCCCGTCGACGGTGTCGCTGGCGTCGTAGGCGGGCCGGAGGACATCGCAGGCCCAGCGCACGTCGAAGGTTGTCAGCGTGCGCACCGCCTCACCGATGTCGATGCCACGCACGGCGAGGTCGCGGACCTGCTCGTCGTAGGCCGCTCCGTCCGACAGGGCCTTCTGGAAGATCGACGGGTTGGTGGTCACCCCGACGACGTGCTGGTCGCGGACGAGGCCCGCGAGGTTGCCCGAGCGCAGCCGCTCCCGGGACAGGTCATCCAGCCAGACCGCGACACCCGCGGCGGACAGGTCGGCAAGTGCGTCGGTCATGGGGCTCTCCCTGAGGGTCGTGGATCAGTTGCCGGTGGTGGAGCCCTGGGTCTGCCCGAGCAGGCTCATCGACTCGTGGGCGGCGGCGACGGCCCGGTCGGCCGTCAGCCCGAACTGCTCGTAGAGCACGGTGTACGGCGCCGACGCACCGAAGTGCTCGAGCGACAGGGGGACGCCGGCGTCCCCGAGGAACTCCCACCATGACTGCGCGATGCCTGCCTCGATCGACACCCGCGCCTTGACGTCCGGGGGCAGGACCGTCACCCGGTAGGCGAGGTCCTGCTCACGGAACCACTCGACGCACGGCATGGAGACGACGCGGGTTGGCGTGCCCTCGGCCTCGAGCACGTCGCGGGCGGCGAGGGCGATCTGCACCTCGGAGCCGGTGGCGATCAGCAGCACCTTCGGCTGGCCGTCGCTGGCGTCGGCAAGGACGTAGCCCCCGCGGGCGGCGCCCTTCGCGACCTCGGCGTCGAGGACGGGGACGTTCTGTCGGGTGAGGGCGAGCGCCGCCGGCCGGTCGGTGTGACCGAGCAGGGTCTGCCAGGCGACAGCGGTCTCGTTGGCGTCCGCGGGACGGATCACGTCGAGGCCGGGCAGAGCGCGCAGGGACGCGAGGTGCTCGACCGGCTGGTGGGTCGGGCCGTCCTCGCCGAGTCCGATCGAGTCGTGCGTCCAGACATAGGTGACGGGGAGCTTCATCAGCGCGGCCAGCCGGACGGCGCCGCGCATGTAGTCGCTGAAGACCAGGAACGTGCCGCCGTAGACGCGGGTCCCACCGTGCAGCGCGATGCCGTTCATGATCGCGCCCATGGCGTGCTCGCGGATCCCGAAGTGCAGCACCCGCCCGTAGGGTCCGCCCTGGAACTGCTTGCTCTGTCGGTCCGAGGGCAGGAACGACGGCGCGCCCTTCGGGGTGGTGTTGTTGGACTCGGCAAGGTCGGCCGAGCCACCCCACAGTTCGGGAAGCACGGGCGCGAGGGCGCTCAGGACCTCACCGGAGGCCTTGCGGGTGGGGATCCCCTTGGGGTCGTCGGCGAAGGTCGGGACCTGGGCGGTCCAGCCGTCGGGCAGGGTGCGGGTCTGCATCCTGGCGAGCAGGGCCGCGCCGTCGGGGTTGCCGGCAACCCACGCGTCGTACCTCTGCTGCCATGTCGCGTGGACGGCCCGGCCGCGGGCGACGACCTCACGGGCGTGCCCCAGGACGTCGTCCGGCAGGTCGAACGAGCGCTCCGGGTCAAGGCCCATGAGCTTCTTGGTGGCCGCCACCTCAACCGCGCCGAGGGCGGAGCCGTGGGCCTTGCCGGTGTTCTGCTTGGTGGGCGCGGGCCAGCCGATGATGGTGCGGAGCGCGATGAACGACGGTCGTTCCGTCTCTGCTCTGGCTTTGGTGAGCGCCTTGTCCAGGGCCGGGACGTCCTCGGTGTAGCCGCCGTCCCCGTCGACAAAGTCCACCCGCTGCACGTGCCACCCGTACGCCTCGTAGCGTGCGCAGACGTCCTCGGTGAAGGCGATGTTGGTGTCGTCCTCGATGGAGATCCGGTTGTCGTCCCACAGCAGCGTGAGGTTGCCGAGGCGCTGCGTGCCGGCGAGGGAGGAGGCTTCGGAACTCACGCCCTCCTCGAGGTCTCCGTCGGAGGCGAAGCACCAGATGTGGTGGTCGAAGGGCGAGGCGCCGGGAGCGGTGTCGGGGTCGAGCAGCCCGCGCTCGCGGCGGCTGGCCATCGCCATGCCGACCGCGTTGCCGACGCCCTGACCCAGTGGGCCGGTGGTCGTCTCGATACCGGGGGTGTGCCCGTGCTCGGGGTGCGCGGGGGTGAGCGAGCCCCACTGCCGCAGGTGGCTGATGTCGTCGACGGTCAGGCCGTAGCCGGAAAGCAGCAGCTGCAGGTAGAGCGTCAGGCTCGAGTGTCCGCAGGACAGAACGAACCGGTCCCGGCCTACCCACACGGGGTCCGACGGGTCGTGCACCAGATGCCGCTGGAACAGCAGGTACGCCGCCGGCGCCAGGCTCATCGCCGTTCCGGGGTGACCGGATCCGGCGGCCTCGACGGCGTCCATGGCCAGGGCCCGGACGACGTTGACGGCCCGGGTGTCGAGGTCGGTCCACTGCAGCGCGCTCACGACGGTTCCCCTCGCTTTTGGTGGTCCCCAGGACCCTATCCCGGGGATGAGGCGCGCTTCACGCGGCCGCGGCAGGACGTTGCACCGGTGCCCCGCTAGAGTTCGTCGTGTGACAGTGCTGGCGGGTGAGCTCGCGGAGACGACCCCCGCCACCGCAGTCGCCACCGGCGGGTTGACGCGGGTGCGGGTCACGGTCGGGGCCTACGTCGCCCTGACGAAGCCGCGGATCATCGAGCTGCTGCTGATCACGACGATCCCGACGATGGTCCTGGCGGCCCGCGGCTGGCCGGGCTGGGGCCTCACGGCCGTGACGTTGGTCGGTGGTTCGCTCGCGGCGGGCAGCGCCAACGCGCTGAACTGCTGGTGGGACCGTGACATCGACGTGATGATGAACCGCACGTCGCGTCGCCCTCTCGCTCAGCACACGGTGACCCCGAACGCCGCTCTCACCTTCGGCCTCCTACTGGGTGTCCTCGCGACCGTCGAGCTGGCAGTGACGACCAACCTGCTCTCAGCGCTGCTGGCTGATGCTGCGATCGCGTTCTACGTGGGCGTCTACACGATGGTCCTCAAGCGGCGCACGTCCCAGAACATCGTCTGGGGTGGCGCCGCCGGTTGCATGCCCGTTCTTATCGGCTGGTCAGCGGTGACCGACAGCCTGTCGTGGGCGGCCGTCGTGCTGTTCGCGGTGATCTTCTTCTGGACGCCTCCGCACTTCTGGGCCCTCGCGATGAAGTTCAAGGACGACTACGCCAGGGCCGACGTCCCCATGCTGCCCGTCGTCGCGACCCCGCAGGTGGTCGCCCGGCGGATGGTTGCCTATTCGTGGGCCATGGTCGCGACGTCTGCGCTCCTCGCCTTCGACGGCTCCGGAGCGGTCTATTCTGTCTCCGCCGTCGTGCTGGGCGCGGTGTTCCTGCGCGAGGTGCACGTGCTCGAGGCCAGGGTGCGCGGTGGTGCGTCCTACAACCCGATGCGGCTGTTCCACTGGTCCATCACCTACCTGGCCCTGCTGTTCCTCGCGGTGGCCGTCGACCAGCTGATCTAGCGTCGTGTCACGGACGCGCATCGCCCTGGCCACCTGCAGGGCCTGGCCTTCGCTCGACGAGGACGGCCCGGGCCTGCTCGCTGCCCTCGCCGCGGAGGGCCTCGACGCGGACCTCGTCGCGTGGGACGACCCCACGGCTGATTGGGCGTCGTACCCGCTGGTGGTGATCCGGACGACGTGGGACTACTGGGACCGGCACGCGCAGTTCCTCGCCTGGGCGCGCAGCGTGCCGCACCTGGTCAACAGCGCCGACGTCGTCGCGTGGAACACCGACAAGACCTATCTGCGACGTTTGGAGGCGGCCGGAATCCCCGTCGTGCCGACTCTCTGGGTCGCGCCGGGGGAGAACGTCGCCATCCCCGATGACCCGTTCGTCGTCAAGCCGAGCGTCTCGGCGGGCGCACGCGACACGGCCGCGTACGACGGTGGCGACCGGTCCGCGAACGCGCACGTCGCCCGACTGCACGCGGCCGGGAAGACGGTGATGGTGCAGCCGTACGTTGGCGCCGTCGACAGCCACGGTGAGACAGCCGTCCTGGTCTTCGACGGGGTCGTGTCGCACGGCGCCCACAAGTCCGCGGTCCTGACCCTCGGCGATGGAGAGGCGGCCCTCGGGAGCTGGTCGATCCAGGAGCGCACCCCCTCGGTCGAGGAGCAGGCACTGGCCCGACAGGTCGTGGAGGTCGCGTCGTCCTGGGGCGAGGAGCTGCTCTACGCCCGGGTCGACCTGCTGCCGGGCCCGCTGTTGATCGAGCTCGAGGTCACCGAGCCCTCGCTGTACCTCACGCTCGCACCGGGATCTGCTCCGCGGTTCGCTCGCGCGGTGGCACGGCGACTCGCGTCCTCGTCGTCAGGTGCAGCCACGCCGCGGTCGTGAACACCAGCGCGGACCCCAGCACGTGCAGGACGACCAGGACGGGCGGCACGCCGGTGAAGTACTGCCAGTAACCCAGGCCACCCTGTGCGACGACCAGTCCCAGCAGGACCAGACCCCACCGCCTGTACGGCGTGCTCCACGCCACCAGCACCGTCGCGATGACGAGCCCGACGAGCAGGTAGACCCCGTCGGCGTGCAGCTGGGTGACGTCCCTGGGGTTGAAGGGGAGCCGGGCGACCTTCGGGTCGCCGGCATGTGGACCGGTGCCGGTGACCAGGGTGCCGAGCACGAGGACGACGGAGCTCGCCGCAACCAAGCCGGCACTGAGCGGTCGGAGCAGCGGCTGCGTGGTCGTGAGCCGGTCGTCGCGGACCGCGAGCAGCAGGGCAGCCGCCCCATAGACCAGCGGGAAGCTGGTGACAAAGTGCAGGATCAGCACGTACGGGTTGAGTCCCGACAGGACCAGCAGGCCACCGATCCCCGCCTGCAGCGGCACGACCGCGGCCTGGACGAGCGCCAGCCGGCTCCACGTCCGCGGGTGCGGGATGCGGCGCACGGCCAGCACCAGCGCGATGCCGACGACTTCCATCACCACGGCCAGCAGCCGGTTGCCGAACTCGATCGCCCCGTGCGTCCCGAGGGCCGCGGTGCTCGTGAGCGAGCTACCCGTGCAGCGCGGCCAGGTCGGGCAGCCGAGGCCCGATCCGGTGACGCGCACAGCGCTACCGCTGACAACCAACAGGACCTGCAGCGCCAGTGCAACCTGGGACAGCCGCAGGACGGTTGTCCGGGTCACCTGGGGCACATTCCCAGCGTACGGCGGTCCCGAACCGACGGCCTTCCGGACCGGCCCTGGTGTGAGCGAGGTCGCTAGCCGCGGGGGCGGCTGGCCAGGTAGACGGTGTTGGTTGCCGCGCGCTCCTGCAACGGGTTGGGAAAGCTCACGACCTCAGCGACCACGTCGACGAACACCTCCCCCAGCACCGCGAGGTAGGCCTCGTCCGGTGGGTCGTTGGACCACAGTGAGTACACGCCGCCCGGGCGAAGGTGGGCGGCGAGGGCACGGGTCCCGACCAGGTCGTAGAAGCTCGCGCTGCCGGATGCGAGCAGGTGGGCGGGGGAGTGGTCGATGTCCACCACGACGGCGTCGAACTGCCGTCCGGGTTGGTCCGGGTCGAAGCCGTCGGTGGCGCTGAGGGCGAAGAAGTCGCCGTGGACGAACCGGCACCGTGGGTCACCGGTCAGGACCGGGCCGACGGGGACCAGCCCGCGTCGGTGCCAGTCGATCACCGGCTCGAGGTAGTCCACGACGACCAGCTCGCGCACCCGTGGGTCGCGCAGGACCTCCTGCGCGGTGTAGCCCAGCCCGAGCCCCCCGACGGCGACGTCGAGGGGACCGCCGCCGAGCCGAGCCAGGGCCAGCCGGGCTACCTCGACCTCGGCCACGACGAACAGGCTCGACATGAGGAACTCGTCACCGAGCTTGACCTCGAAGATGTCGACACCCGACAGCGGGTCGGTGCGACGGCGCAGGTTGACCTCGCCGATCGGGGTGTCGCTGTAGGCGAGCTCCTCGATCCGCCGGCTCAACCGACTGCCCGTTCGGGGGCCACGCGGGTGAGCAGGTCCAGGATCGCGGCGTTGACGACCTCGGGCCGGGTCACGTTCACACTGTGCCCGCAGCCGGGCACCTCCACCATCGTGCCGCCGAGCTCGCGGGCCAGGAGCTGGTTGTGGCTCAGCGGAGTGAGCCGGTCCGACGTACCGCACAGGACGGTGGTGGGGATGCGGGCCAGCAGCGGCAGGGCGGCACTCTCGTCATGGCTGATGAAGGTCGGGTAGAACGCGGCGCTGGTCGTGAAGGGCGCAGCCTCGAGCATCGCCTGCACCTGCTTCACGACCTCGACGTCGCCGGCGTCGTCCGTGCCGAACAGGTAGTGCCTGATCCAGCGGTAGCCCAGGCGGGTCCCGGGCTTCCGGAGCCGCGTGATGACCGGCGCGACGAGTCGCAGCAGCCACAGGTAGAGCGGTAGCAGGCGCAGTCGGGTCAGCTGCCGCACCGCCCAGCCGAGGGGGCCACCGGTGACGAGCCCGCCGGCGCTGGTGGCGAGCAGGAACGCGCCGACGACCCGGCTGCCGAGCTCCTCGGGGAACTGCCGGGCCCAGGACATCAGGGCCATGCCCCCCATCGAGTGCCCCAGCAGCACGACGGGACCGGTCGGGCAGGTCGCCGCGAGGACAGCCTGCAGGTCGCGCCCGAGCTGCTCCATCGTCGCGTGCTCGGCGTGCGTCGTGTCCGACAGCCCGTGCCCGCGCTGGTCGTAGAAGACCTGCCGAGCCCGCCCCGCGAGGGCCTCCCGCTGCAGCTGGAACTCCCCGAGCTGCGCGGTGAACCCGTGGCTGTAGAGCAGGGTCACCGGTGCGACGCGCTCGTCGACCTCGACGTGCAGCCGCACCCCGTCGGAAGCGCGGACGACGCTCTTGCTCGTCACGTCGCCGTCACTCCCATCGGAACGCCCTCGCCGCCACGGCTAGCGATCCCACGGCCCAGACAGCGAGGGTGAGCACGTCCCGCCCGATCAGCTGACCGTGCTGCAGCAGCTGCCGCAGGCCGTCGGACAGGGCCGCCGTGGGCTGGTAGCGCAGGACGTCCGCGAAGGACCCGTACTCGCTGAGCGGGAAGACGACGCCCCCGAGCAGGAGCAGGACGAACCACACCAGGTTGGCGGCCGCGAGGGTCGTGAGACCGCGCAGGGTCCCGCCGAGCAGAAGTCCAAGACCGCTGAAGGCGAAGGTGCCCAGGACGACCAGGACGACGACGGACGCGTTGCCGTGGGGGTGCCAGCCGAGCGCGAGCCCGACAGCGCAGATCAGGACCAGCTGCAGGAGCTCGACGATGAGCACGCCGAGGGTTTTGGCGGCCAACAGGACGGCCCGCGGCAGCGGGGTCGCGCCGAGCCGCTTGAGCACGCCGTACTGCCGTTCGAAGCCGGTCGCGATGGCCTGTCCGGTAAAGGCGCTCGACATGATCGCCAGCGACAGGACACCCGGGACGAAGAAGTCGACGCGCCGGCCCGTGACACTGACGAACGGCACCAGGGTCAGCACCACGAGCAACCCGACCGGGATGACCAGAGTGAGTAGCACCTGCTCGCCGTTGCGAAGGCTGAGCGTCAGCTCGGCGCGGGTCTGGGCCCGGAGCATCGCGCCCCGACCCGCCGCGGCCGGTCTGGGGGCGAGCGAGCCCGGGGTCCAGCTCACGCGCGCACCTCCCGTCCGGTGAGGTCGAGGAACACGTCCTCCAGGGAGCGTCCGGCGCGCAGGTCGGTGACCATCACGCCCTCGACTGCGCACCAGGCGGTGACGGCGGCGAGCAGCTGGGGTCCGGGGCCGCCTTCAACGAGGTAGCAGCCGGCCGGGTACTCGGTCACCTGCGCATCCTCGAGGGCCAGGGTCAGACCGACCGGGCCGCGGAAGCGGATCTGGCCGTCGCCGGCGGTCAGCTCGGCGACCGTGCCGGAGGCGACCAGCCGGCCGTGGTCGATGACCACAACGGCGTCGGCGAGCTGCTCCGCCTCGTCCATCAGGTGCGTCGTGAGCAGCACGCCTACGCCGTCGCGGCGAAGTGCGTCGATGAGGGTCCACGTGGCCCGGCGCGCCTGCGGGTCCAGGCCGGCGGTGGGCTCGTCGAGGAAGACCAGCTCGGGGCGTCCGACGACCGACATGGCCAACGAGAGCCGCTGTTGCTGACCTCCGGAAAGCCGTCGGAACGGCGTCCTGGCGTGCTCGGTGAGACCGAGCCGCTCGAGCAGGTCGGGCACGTCCAGGGGCTCACGGTGGAAGGAGGCGAACAGTGCCAGCAGCTCGCCCGCCCGCAGCCCGGGGTAGCCACCGCCGGACTGGGGCATCACGCCCACCCTCGGTCGCAGATTGCTGTCCCGGGGGTCGAGGCCCAGGACGCGCACGGTGCCCGCGTCGGAACGGCGGAAGCCCTCGGCGATCTCGACGGTGGTCGTCTTGCCCGCACCGTTGGGGCCGAGCAGAGCCGTGACCTCGCCCCGGGCGGCGGTGAAGCTGAGGCCGTCGAGGGCGGTCCGGTCGCCGTACCGCTTGACGAGGTCGACGACCTCCAGGGCTGCTGCGGTCACTGCGTCAGCCTAGGGCCACGCGGTCGCCCCGGCACGGCGGTGAGCGGGCGTGTGGGCCTGGTCACGGCCCCCCGGTTCGACCTCGGGCAGCATTTAGGCAATGCTGGTGTTGTGAAAAGCGTGACAGACACCGTCGGGACCCGGGAGCGGGTTCTGTCGTTGCTGCTCGAGCTCGGGCCCTGCACCGCTTCCACGCTCAGCGAGCACCTCGACGTGACCTCCACGGGAATCAGGCGGCACCTCGACGCGCTGCTGGTCGAGGGCAGCGTGATGACCCGGGAGCCGCGCCGCAGGGTCGTGGCCCGCGGTCGCCCGGCCAAGCTTTACGCCCTCACCGACGCCGGCCATGCCGCCGGTCCGAACGCCTACGACGACCTGGCCCTCAGCGCCCTGCGGTTCATGACGCCGGTGCAGGTCGAGGCCTTCGCGCAGTCCCGCGCGGCTGACCTCGAACAGCGGTATGCCGAGGTCCTTACGGCTGACGACCGCGCCGGGGCGCTGGTTGCGGCGCTCAGCGAGGACGGCTACGCCGCTTCCACCACCGAGCAGGGCGCTGGTCTCCAGCTCTGCCAGCACCACTGCCCGGTGCAGCACGTCGCCGAGCAGTTCCCGCAGCTCTGCGACGCCGAAACCGCCGCGCTCGGACGGCTGCTCGACGTACACGTCCAACGACTCGCGACCATCGCCCACGGCGACGGCGTGTGTACGACCTATGTACCAACCGGCTCACCGGCCAACGGAAAGGCAGCCCCATGACCACCACGCAGGATGCAGCGCTCGAAGGCCTCGGCACCTACAAGTTCGGCTGGGCCGACTCCGACGTCGCCGGGTCGACCGCGCGCCGGGGCATCAACCCGGAGGTCGTGCAGAACATCTCGGCGCTCAAGAACGAGCCGCAGTGGATGCTCGATCTGCGCCTGAAGGGGCTGAAGCTGTTCGAGCGCAAGCCCATGCCCACCTGGGGCAGCGACCTGTCCGGGATCTTCTTCGACAACATCAAGTACTTCGTGCGCTCGACGGAGAAGCAGGCAACGTCCTGGGACGAGCTGCCCGCCGACATCAAGAACACCTACGACCGGCTCGGCATCCCGGAGGCGGAGAAGCAGCGCCTGGTCGCCGGCGTCGCCGCGCAGTACGAGTCCGAGGTCGTCTACCACCAGATCCGCGAGGACCTCGAGCAGCAGGGCGTCATCTTCGTCGACACCGACACCGGCCTGCGCGAGCACGAGGAGCTCTTCCGCGAGTACTTCGGCTCCGTCATCCCGGTTGGCGACAACAAGTTCGCCGCCCTCAACACCGCGGTCTGGTCCGGCGGCTCGTTCATCTACGTCCCCAAGGGCGTGAAGGTCGACATCCCGCTGCAGGCCTACTTCCGGATCAACACCGAGAACATGGGCCAGTTCGAGCGCACCCTGATCATCGCCGACGAGGGTTCCAGCGTGCACTACGTCGAGGGCTGCACCGCGCCGACCTACAGCAGCGACAGCCTGCACTCGGCGGTCGTCGAGATCATCGTGAAGAAGGACGCCCACGTCCGCTACACGACCATCCAGAACTGGTCGAACAACGTCTACAACCTCGTCACCAAGCGGACCGCGGTGCACGAGGGCGGTCGGATGGAGTGGATCGACGGCAACATCGGCTCCAAGGTCACCATGAAGTACCCCGCGTGCTACCTGCTGGGGGAGCGGGCCAGCGGCGAGACCCTGAGCGTCGCGTTTGCCGGTCCCGGTCAGCACCAGGACGCCGGCGCCAAGATGGTCCACGCCGCCCCGAACACGACGTCCAACATCGTGTCGAAGTCGGTCGCCCGCGGGGGTGGCCGCACGTCGTACCGGGGGCTGGTGCAGGTGCAGGAGGGTGCGACCGGTTCGAAGTCCAACGTGGTCTGCGACGCGCTGCTGGTCGACACGATCAGCCGTAGCGACACCTACCCCTACGTCGACGTCCGCGAGGACGACGTGACCCTCGGCCACGAGGCGACCGTGTCGAAGGTCGGCGAGGACCAGCTGTTCTACCTGATGTCACGGGGCCTGGCCGCGGACGAGGCGATGGCGATGGTCGTGCGTGGCTTCGTCGAGCCGATCGCCCGCGAGCTCCCCATGGAGTACGCCCTCGAGCTCAACCGGCTCATCGAGCTGCAGATGGAGGGTTCCGTTGGCTAGCTCCGACGCCCCCATCTCGATCGAGGACGTGATCGCCACCGAGCGGGACGCGCTCAGCAACCAGGGCCACACGTCGGAGGGCAGCATCGCCGTCGGCGTCACCCCGTCGACCCCCAAGAACCCGGCCGACGCCCGGGTCACCCGGACGTTCTCGCGTGACCCGGACGCCTTCGGTGTGATCACCGGCCGCGAGGAGGACTGGCGCTTCACCCCGCTCGCCCGCCTGCGCGGCCTGCACGACGGTACGGCGGCTCCGACCGGTGTCCTCGAGGTGACCGTGACCGGTGCGCCCGTGGAGACGATCGGCCCGGACCACCCCCTGGTCGGCACCGCGCTCACCCCTGTCGACAAGGCCGCGGCGCTTGCCCTGCGGGACTTCAAGGAGGGGCAGCTCGTCACGATCGACGGCGAGCTCGCCGAGCCTGTGGTCCTGAGCTTGCGTGGTACCGGCCAGGTCTCCTACGGCCACGTGGTCGTGGACGTGAAGCCGTTCGCCAAGGCAGTTGTCGTCCTCGAGCACACCGGTCAGGCTGTCCACTCCGGTGGCGTCGAGGTGCTCGTCGGGGACAGCGCGGACGTGACGCTGGTGTCCCTGCAGGAGTGGGACGACAGCTCCGTGCACCTGTCCGCCCAGGCCGCCGTGGTCGGCCGTGACGCGCGCTTCACCAGCGTCGTCGTGTCCCTCGGTGGCGACCTCGTCCGGCTCAACCCGACCGTCACCTACGCCGGCCCCGGCGGGTCGGCGGAGTTCCTCGGGCTCGCGTTCGCCGACGCCGGTCAGCACCTCGAGCACCGGTTGTTCGTCGACCACGAGGCCCGTCACTGCCGGAGCCGGGTCACCTACAAGAGCGCCGTACAGGGCGAAGGGGCGCACACCGTCTGGATCGGTGACGTGCTGATCCGGGCCGCAGCCGAGGGCACCGACACCTACGAGCTCAACCGCAACCTGCTCCTGACGCCCGACGCCCGGGCCGACTCGGTGCCCAACCTCGAGATCGAGACCGGCGAGATCGCCGGCGCGGGGCACGCGTCCGCGACCGGCCGCTTCGACGACGAGCAGCTGTTCTACCTGCAGTCGCGGGGCATCACCGCAGACGAGGCGCGCCGCATCGTGGTGCTCGGTTTCTTCACCGAGATCCTGCAGCAGATCGGCGTCCCGTCGCTCGAGGGACGGCTCATCGCCGCGATCGAGAACGAGCTCAGCACCGCTGTGGAGGTGCTCGCATGAGGGCCTGCTCGCTCGGTGACCTGCCCGAGGAGGGCGCCATCCGCGTCGTCCTCGACGGCCTTCCGATCTGCGTCGCCCGCTCCGGCGGTGAGGTCTTCGCGATCAGCGACACCTGCTCGCACGCGGACGTGTCCCTCGCCGAGGGTGACGTCGAGGACGGCGGCGTCGAGTGCTGGCTGCACGGCTCGCGCTTCGACCTGCGCACCGGAGCCCCCACCGGGCTCCCCGCGACCAAGCCGGTCGCCACCTACCCCGTGACCGTCGAAGGCGACGACGTCTTCATCAAGCTGGAGAAGTAAATGGCAGTCCTTGAGATCCGCGACCTGCACGTTTCCGTCGAGGGCAAGCAGATCCTTGCCGGCGTCAACCTCACCATCAAGGCCGGTGAGACGCACGCGATCATGGGGCCCAACGGCTCCGGCAAGTCGACCCTGGCCTACAGCATCGCCGGCCACCCGAAATACACCATCACCTCGGGCACCGTCACCCTCGACGGGGAGGACGTCCTCGCGATGAGCGTCGATGAGCGGGCCCGGGCTGGCCTGTTCCTCGCGATGCAGTACCCCGTCGAGGTCCCGGGTGTGACGGTCTCCAACTTCCTGCGCAGCGCGGCCACCGCCATCCGCGGTGAGGCCCCGAAGCTCCGGCTCTGGGTCAAGGAGCAGAAGCAAGCCATGGTGGCTCTGGAGATGGACCCGGCCTTCGCGAGCCGCAACGTCAACGAGGGCTTCTCCGGCGGTGAGAAGAAGCGGCACGAGATCTTGCAGCTCGAGCTGCTCAAGCCGAAGATCGCCATCCTGGACGAGACCGACTCCGGCCTCGACGTCGACGCCCTGCGCGTCGTCTCCGAGGGCGTCAACCGGGTGCACGCCACCGGCGAGACCGGCACGCTGCTCATCACGCACTACACCCGCATCCTGAAGTACATCGTCCCGGACTTCGTGCACGTCTTCGTCGCCGGACGGATCGTCGAGGAGGGTGGCAAGGAGCTCGCCGACGAGCTCGAGGCCAACGGCTACGCCAAGTACCTCGCCGCCGATGCTGCCGATGCCGCAGGCGCGGCCCCGGGTTCAGCGGGGGCGGGTCTGTCGCGCTCCCTGCCGGTCTGATGGCGGGCTTCGACGTCGAGGCGGTCCGCAAGGACTTCCCGGTGCTGTCCCGGGAGGTCCACGGGCACCCGCTGGTGTATCTGGACAGTGCGTCCTCGTCACAGAAGCCCCGCCAGGTCCTCGAGGCCGAGCGGATCTTCGTCGAGGAGCACTACGCCAACGTGCACCGCGGAGTGCACACCCTGTCCCAGGAGGCGACCGACGGCTACGAGGCTGCTCGTTCGACGGTCGCGGCCTTCCTCGGCGTCCGCCACGACGAGGTCGTCTTCACCAAGAACGTCACCGAGGCTGTCAACCTGGTGGCCTATGCGCTGGGCAACCCCGGCTCGCCGGTCCGGCTCGGCCCCGGAGACGAGATCGCGGTCACCGAGATGGAGCACCACTCCAACCTGGTTCCGTGGCAGATGCTCGCCGAACGCACCGGGGCGACGCTGCGCTGGCTGGGTATCACCGATGAAGGTCGGCTCGACCTGAGCGACCTCGACCAGGTCGTCAACGAGCGCACGAAGCTGTTCGCGTTCACCCAGGTCTCCAACCTGCTCGGCACCGAGAACCCCGTCGACGTCCTCGTCGCCCGGGCCAAGCAGGTCGGCGCGCTCACCTTCGTCGACGGCGCCCAGTCGGTGCCGCACCAGGCGGTCGACGTCCCGTCGCTGGATGTGGACTTCTTCGCCTTCACCGGCCACAAGATGCTCGCCCCCTCCGGCGTCGGCGTGCTGTGGGGGCGTGACCTCGACGCGCTGCCGCCCTTCATGGGTGGGGGCTCGATGATCGAGGTCGTCCAGATGAGCGGCTCGACCTACGCCGCGGCGCCGGAACGCTTCGAGGCCGGTACTCCGGTGATCAGCCAGGCCGTCGCGCTCGCGGCTGCCTGCGACTACCTCACCGCCCTTGGCATGGACGCGATCAGGGACCACGAGACCGCTTTGACGGCACAGCTGCTCGACGGGATCCGCGGCCTCGACGGGGTCAGCGTCCTCGGTCCGGACACCACGGAGCGGCGCGGCAGCGCCGTGTCCTTCGTCGTCGACGGCGTGCACCCGCACGACGTCGGCCAGTCCCTCGACGACCTGGGCATCGCGGTCCGCGTCGGGCACCACTGCGCCGCCCCGGTGTGCCGCCGGTTCGGTGTCCCGGCGACGGCGCGCGCCTCGGCGTACCTCTACAACAACGCGGCCGACATCGACGCGCTGTTGCAGGGAATCGTTCAGGTGCAGGCGTTCTGGGGGGTGCGATGAGCTCCGCTGACACCGACACGATGTACCAGGAGATCATCCTCGACCACTACCGCCACCCGCACCACAAGGGTCTGCGCGACCCCTTCGACGTCGAGGTGCACCACGTCAACCCGACCTGCGGTGACGAGGTCACCCTGCGCGTCCAGGTCGTCGACGGCCTCGTCACGGACGTGTCGTACGACGGGCAGGGCTGCTCCATCAGCCAGGCGTCCACGTCGGTGATGACGGACCTGGTCATCGGCAAGCCGCTCGAGCAGGCCCTCAGCGCGCACGAGGCGTTCCTTGCGCTCATGCAGTCCCGCGGGACGCTGGAGCCCGACGAGGATGTGCTCGAGGACGGCATCGCCTTCGCGGGCGTGTCGAAGTACCCGGCGCGGGTGAAGTGCGCGCTGCTGGGCTGGATGGCGTGGAAGGACGCGACGGCACAGGCCGTTGCGCAGACGAAGGAGGCATCGTGACCGACGTGACGACAGAGGCAACCCTGGACGCGGTGCTCGAGACCCCGACCGCCGCGACCACTCCCAAGGCCAAGCCGGTCGAGGACGACATCATCGAGGCGATGAAGGACGTCGTCGACCCCGAGCTGGGGATCAACGTCGTCGACCTCGGCCTGGTCTACGGCGCGCAGATCCACGACGACATCACCGTCACCCTCGACATGACGCTCACCTCCGCGGCCTGCCCGCTGACCGACGTCATCGAGGACCAGACCCGCGCGGCCCTCGAGCCGCTCGTCAACGACGTCCGGATCAACTGGGTCTGGATGCCGCCGTGGGGTCCGGACAAGATCACCGACGACGGCCGCGAGCAGCTACGTGCCCTCGGCTTCAACGTCTGACCGAAGCACGCGGGACAGGTAGGTCGGGTGGACGCCGTCTACGACCGGATCGGCATCGGGTACGCCGACCTGCGCGTTCCTGAGCCCCGCTTCGCCCGGGCGCTGCACGCCGCACTGGGGGACGCCCGCACCGTCGTCAACGTCGGCGCGGGTGCCGGCTCCTACGAGCCGGCGTCCTGCGTCGCGGCCGTGGAGCCGAGCGCCACCATGCTGTCCCAGCGACCGGACGGCGCGGCCCCGGCGGTTCGGGCCGTCGCGGAGCGGCTGCCCTTCCGCGACGGCGCCTTCGACGCGGGCCTTGCGGTGCTCACCACCCATCACTGGACCGACCCGCTGGCCGGCCTGGACGAGCTCGCCCGCGTCTCGCGACGGCAGGTCGTCCTGACGTGGGACCAGGCCTTCTCCGCCGAGCAGTTCTGGTTTGTCCGCGACTACCTCCCGGAATCCGCCGAGCGGGAGGCCGACCTCGCTGCCCTGTCCACGGTCGTGGCCGCCTGGCCGGGAGCGGTGGTGTCCGTCGTACCCGTCCCGTGGGAGTGCAAGGACGGCTTCTACGCCGCGTACTGGCGCAGGCCAAGGGCCTACCTGTCACCGGTCGTCCGTGCGTCCATCTCCGCCTTCGCGCTGCTGGACCATGCCCTGGTCGACCGGGCGGTCGACGCTCTACGTACCGACCTCGACAGCGGCCTTTGGGCGTCGCGCTACGCCCACCTTCTCGGGCGTGCGGACCTGGACGCCGGCTACCGCCTCGTCACCCGCGGCTAACGAGACGGGGGAGGAGCGGTGGCACCGTCAGACGCGGCCGGTGAAGGTGTTGCAGCTTGACTGGCTGCCGGTGCGGTAGCCGGTGGTGAACCACTTCTGCCGCTGAACCGACGAGCCGTGGGTCCAGCTCTCCTGGTTGACCCGGCCCTGGAACTCCTTCTGGATCCGGTCGTCACCGACGGCCGACGCCGCGTCGAGGCCGTCGGTGATGTCGGCCTCGGTCAGGGGCTTCACGAAGCGGGTCTGGACGGCGTTGTGCGCCCACACGCCGGCGTAGCAGTCGGCCTGGAGCTCGAGGCGCACCGAGCCCGACTGCGGTCCCTGCCGGTCGCCACCTGAGGTCTGACCGAGCAGGTCCTGGATGTGGTGGCCGTACTCGTGGGCGATGACGTAGGCCTGCGCGAAGGTCCCGCCCTGCGCGCCGAACTTGGTCTGCAGGTCCTTGAAGAACCCGAGGTCGAGGTAGACGAGCGCGTCTCCGGGGCAGTAGAACGGGCCGACGTCGGAGGTCGCCGCGCCACACGCGGTGTTGGTCCGACCTGTGAACAGCACCGTGTCAGCCGGCTGGTAGCTGCCCAGGGCGCTCTTCCAGTAGGCCTGGACGCTGTTGGCGATGCCGACGATCCGGCAGTCCTCGTCCCGGTTCGCGTCGGCTCCGGTACGGCAGCGGCTGACCAGGTCCGACGCGGTCGTCGCCTGGCCAGTGGCGGTCGAGCCCGAGCCGGTGAGGTCCGCCGGGTTGACCCCCAGGACGAGGGCGATCAGCAGGCCGACGATGCCTAGGCCGCCACCACCGAGGGCGACCCCCCGTCCCGCTCCCATGCCGCGCCGGTCGCTGACCTGTGATGCGTCCAGCTGGGCGTTGTCCTCGAACTCCACGACCGCACTCTCCCCTATCCTTAGCTGGTGACGCCTGAACTGACCCGCGCGTCCACCAGGGACTGAGTTCACCCCGGAGCCGCCGGCCTGCGCGGTCGAGACCGCCCGCCCGTCCCCTGAGGAAACCATGATCACCGTCAATGACCTGGAGCTGCGCGCGGGTGCCCGTGCGCTGCTGACCGGTGTCACCTTCCGTGTCCAGCCTGGTGACCGTATCGGTTTGGTCGGGCGCAACGGGGCCGGGAAGACAACGCTAACGAAGACGCTGGCCGGGGAGACCCTGCCCGCAGCCGGGCAGATCACCCGTAGCGGAGAAGTCGGCTACCTCCCGCAGGACCCGCGGACCGGGGACCTCGACGTGCTGGCCCGTGACCGTGTCCTCAGTGCCCGTGGCTTGGACGAGCTGGTCCGCAAGATGGAGAAGCTCCAGGTCGAGATGGAGGAGCGCCCCGACGACGCGGACGTGCTGGTCCGCTACGGCAAGCTCGAGGAGCGCTTCACCGCCCTGGACGGCTACGGCGCGGAGGCCGAGGCTGCTCGCATCTGCAGCAACCTGGGCCTTCCGACGCGGGCCCTCGAGCAGCGGATCGGGACGCTGTCCGGTGGTCAGCGCAGGCGGGTCGAGCTGGCCCGCATTCTGTTCAGCGGGGCGACGACCCTGCTGCTGGACGAGCCGACCAACCATCTCGACGCCGACTCGATCGGGTGGCTGCGTGACTTCCTCAGGCGGCACAGTGGGGGCCTCATCGTGATCAGCCACGACGTCGAGCTGCTCGACGCGGTCGTCAACAAGGTGTTCCACCTCGACGCCAACCGGGCCGAGATGGACCAGTACAACGTGGGCTGGAAGACCTACCTGCAGCAGCGCGAGACCGACGAGAAGCGGCGCAAGCGCGAGCGGGCCAACGCCGAGAAGCAGGCCGGCGTCCTCATGCTCCAGGCCGACAAGATGCGGGCCAAGGCCACCAAGGCCAAGGCCGCCCAGGGCATGGCCAAGCGCGCGGAGCGAATGCTGGCCGCGACCGAGGGCGTGCGTGCGCAGGACCGGGTCGCCAAGCTCCGCTTCCCCGAGCCCAAGCCGTGCGGAAAGACCCCGCTCACGGCGCGCGAGCTGTCCAAGTCGTACGGCTCGCTGGAGATCTTCACCGACGTCGACCTGGCCATCGACCGCGGCGCCCGGGTCGTCGTACTCGGCCTCAACGGTGCCGGCAAGACCACGTTGCTCAAGCTGCTGTCAGGCACGGAGGCGCCGGATACCGGAGAGGTGCTCCCCGGTCACGGCCTGGTCCTGGGCTACTACGCGCAGGAACACGACACCCTAGACACCGACCGGACCGTGCTGGAGAACATGCGCTCCTCGAGCCCGGACCTGCCCGAGCCGGAGGCGCGTCGCGTGCTCGGCTCGTTCCTGTTCAGCGGCGACGTCGTCCACCAGAAGGCCGGCACCCTGTCCGGGGGGGAGAAGACCCGCCTGGCGCTGGCGACCCTCGTCGTCAGCGGGGCCAACGTCCTGCTCCTGGACGAGCCCACCAACAACCTCGACCCCGCGTCGCGTGAGGAGGTGCTGTCCGCCCTCGCGTCGTACAAGGGGGCGGTGGTGCTGGTGACGCACGACGAGGGGGCCGTCAGGGCGCTCGAACCCGACAAGGTGCTGCTGCTCCCGGACGGCGTCGAGGACCAGTGGTCGGACGCGCTCGCCGACCTGATCGCCCTGGCCTGACCGGTGCTGCCGCTGCTTGCCGAGCAGGCAGCAGCTGCCCGCTCGCTGCTCGCCGAGCTCGACTGGTCCTCCCTCGAGGAAGGCAGCGACGACCGCGCCGAAGCCGCGTGGCAGGCGGTGCACGCCAGGTTCCATCCCGCCGCGGAGCAGGCGGTCGCCGCGGCGTGCGCTCAGACCGGAAGCCTGCTCGTCCGGTCGGGCCGGGCCTCGCTGGCTGTCGAGGACCTCACCCTCACGGGGCCGTGGTGGTGGCAGAGCTACCTGCTCCGCGACCGGTCCGTCACGCGCGACCTGGCGTTGCGTGCCCGCGACGCCGGAGCAGCAGGAGGTGGTCGACGCAGTGGGTGGCCGTGGACCGGCCCGTGCTGTGGGCGCTGGCCACCGGTGGGACGACCGGGATCAGGAGCCGCGTCGACGCGGTGACCGCGGACCTTGCCCGCGCCCTCGCCCTGGCGGGGTGCCACGAACTGGCGGAGGTGGCTGACCTGCGCTGACAGCTCGGGTCAGCGCAGCCAGGTGCGGGGGGTCGGCACCTGTCCGCTCGCACGTCAGGGACGAGACCAGCACGGCCTCACCGAGGACGGCGTGCAGGTCCTGCGTCGTCAGGGCAGCCACGGCCGAGGGGGAGTGCAGCCCCCGGCGCACCAGGCCGCTGAGCAACGCCGAGGTGAAGGCGTCGCCCGCGCCGACGGTGTCGACAACAGTGGTCGGGCGCCCCGGCTGGTGCACCGGTCCGGCGTACCGGCACCAGGCGGTCGCGCCGTGTGGCCCGTCCGTCACGACGACGAGATCCGGACCGAGGTCGAGCCACTGCTGGGCCACGTCCCCCGACGGCCGGCCGGGGTAGAGCCAGGTGAGGTCCTCGCTGCTGGCCTTGACGACGTGCGCTGTCGCGACGCTGCGCTCGATGACCGCCCGCGCCTGCACAGCGTCGCCGAGCAGCAGCGGTCGCACGTTGGGGTCGTAGCTCACCAGGATGGTGCCGCTCGAACGCGCTCGTACGGCCAGGACGTGGAGCAGGGCGCTCCCGGGGGCTGTCCAGGCCGCGATCGACCCCGTGTGCAGAACCTCGGTATTCGTCGGCAGCTGCGCGAGCTCCAGCGCGGTCCACTGCCAGTCCGCCGTGCCGTTGACGTAGAAGTCGTAGGTGGGCTGGGCGTACTCGTCGATCGCGACGACCGCCAACGTCGTCGGCTCGACCGCCAAGGGGGCCACGCTGAGGTCGACGCCCTCGGCCACAGCGTGCGCGCGCAGCTGACGACCGAAGGTGTTGTCCGCCATCCGAGCCATCAGGCAGGTGGCGGTGCCCAGACGGGCCAGGCCCACGGCGACGTTGAACGGGCTGCCTCCCGGACGAGGGTCGTAGGCGCCGGTGACCGGGTCGAGGACGAGGTCGATGAGGGCCTCGCCGACGACGGTCACGACGCTGTGCGGCACGAGCTCGGCGGGGTGGACCTTCATGGGGCGAAGCCCTTCCAGGACGTGGGGGCCACCCGGTCGCGAACAGCCTGGGGGAAGCTGCGAGCGGCGTGCACGATGTGAAGATAACGCGGCGGGTCAGCGTCGCCCACCTCACGCACGCGAGGGTGAGCCCTCCTGGTCGGCGTTCCGGGGAAGCGTCCGCAGGCTCCTTGAGCCAGCGACCAGGACGCACACGAACGCGCCCACCAGGGAGGCGCCGACGGCCGTCCTGCGCGTCCCGAACAGGTCCGCCGCCGGTCCGACGAGCACGAAGCCGACGGGCATCAGGGTCAGCGACCCGAGATAGTCGAACGAGGACACCCGCGACTGAGCGGCTGCCGGGATCCGCTCCTGCAGAGCTGTCTCCCAGACGGTGAAGCACAACGCGACGCACACACCGGTGAGCGCCTCGAGCCCCGCAACCGCCCAGGTCGGGAGCGCCGACGCGCAGATGGCCGCCTGCGACGACGCCAGGGCAAGGGAGCCCGCGATCAGCAGGCCGGGCCGTCGCGGCCGCCAGCGCAGGGCCAAGAGGCTGCCCACCACGGCGCCCACACCGAAGCCGGCGGTGATCACGCCCCACGCCGCGGAACCACCCCGCAGCTCCTGGGCAACCTTCGGCCCCAGGACGAACAGCGCCGGGAGTACCAGCGCGTGGTACGCCGAGAAGGCGAGCAGCGTCGACCACACCCAGGACCGTGACCGCACCTCCCGCCAACCGCCGGCGAGCTGGCTCAGGAACGGTGTCACGGACGACGGCGCTGACGGTCGTGGGCGCAGGCCGGTCAGCGTGACGGCGCTGACGACGAAGGTCCCGGCGTCGACGGCAAGCGCACCTCCTGCCCCGAGGACGGCGACGAGGATCCCGGCCAGGGCTGGCCCGAGGACCATGCTCACGTTGGCGCTGAGCGCCAGCATGGCATTGGCCGGCTGCTCGTCGCCCGGCGTGACGACCTGCGGCACGAGGCCGAGAACGGCCGGGCGGAAGAAGGCCTCCGCTGCTCCGTACACAGCCTGCAGGACAACCAGCTCTCCTACGGTTGCCGCCCCTGAGAGCAGCAGCCAGGCACTCACGCCCTGAGCCAGAGCACGTACGACGTCCGAGGTCAGCATCGTCAGCTGTCGCGGCACCCGGTCGGCGACCACCCCGCCCACCAGCACGAACAACGCCATCGTCAGCGCGCTTGCACCCAGCACGAGCCCGACCGCCGCCGCCCCCGCGCCAGGGATCGACAGCACGGCGAACGGCATGGCCACCATGACGAGGCGGTCACCGACGGACGACACCGCCTGGCCGGCCCACAGCAGTGCGAACTCACGGTGCCGCAGCAGCGAGCGCCGTCCATGCCCGAGCAGCGGCTCCGGGTCGGACGAGGTGGTGCTCGGCGCGCTGACGACTGCTCCCTCGGAGGTCGGGACGGTGGAGGACGGCCGCCGTATCGTGCCAGGCGTCGTCGGGTGGACGCACCTGAGTTGTCACCGGGCCGGCCGGCCGGTGCGACACTGCTGGCGTGCACCTGCGCGGAGAGCCCACGCATCCCGACATCTACGACCTGCCCTGGGACACCCCACTTGAGCAATGGCCGGCGGAGCGGCTGATCGGCCTCCCGCGAGGGATCTCCCGGCACGTCGTGCGCTTCGTGCAGCTCGACGGCGTCGTCTTCGCCGTCAAGGAGATCGGGCAGTGGTCGGCCGAGCGGGAGTACCAGCTGCTGCGAGCCCTCGAACGGGCCGGCGTACCGTGCGTGCACCCCGTCGGGATCGTGGACGGGCGTCAGGCCCCGGACGGAACGGTGCTCGAGACGGCTCTGGTCACACAGCACCTGGAGTTCTCGCTTCCCTATCGGGCGCTGTTCTCCCAGACGCTCCGCCCGGAGACGGCCGTCCGGCTGCTCGACGCGCTGTCGGTGCTGCTGGTGCGGCTGCACCTGTCGGGGTTCTGGTGGGGGGACTGCTCGCTCTCCAACACGCTCTTTCGTCGTGACGCCGGGTCGTTCTCCGCCTATCTCGTCGATGCCGAAACCACCGAACGCCACACCGCCATGTCCGACGGCCTCCGGACCCACGACCTGACGATGGCCCGGACATCCATCATCGGCGAGCTTATGGACCTGCAGGCAGGGGAGCTGCTCGATGGCGCGGTGGATCCGATCGAGACCGGCGACACGATCGTTGCGAGATACCACGACCTGTGGGCGGAGCTGACCGGCCCCGAGGTGGTCCGCGTCGGCGAGCGGTTCCGCGTCGATGCCCGGATCCGCCGCCTCAACGCGATGGGCTTCGACGTCGCGGAGCTCGAGGTCTTGGCCGAGCAGGGCCAGGACCAGGTGCAGATCCAGCCCAAGGTCGTGGACGCGGGCCACCACACCCGGCGTCTGCTCCGCCTGACAGGGCTCGATGTGGAGGAGAACCAGGCGCGTCGCCTGCTCAACGACCTCGACTCCTACCGGGCGTCCGGTCGGCAAGCCAAGGAGTCGGAGCAGATCGTCGCCCACCACTGGCTGGGCGAGGTCTTCCACCCCGTGGAGCAGGCGATCCCCAAGGACCTGCGCGGAAAGCTGGAAGCGGCAGAGGTCTTCCACGAGGTGCTGGAGCACCGGTGGTTCCTGTCCGAGGGGGCGGGCCACGACATCGGTATCGTCGCCGCCGCGCACAGCTACGTCGACACGGTCCTGCGGCACAAACCTGACGAGCGGTCCGTGATCGCACCGCTGGCCGACGTCGCGCTGCTGAGCGACTGACGTGCCCGGGTCGGCTGACTAGGGTTGACCCATGGCCCTTCCACCTCTCGGTTTCGGTGTGGCCACCTCCGCTTTCCAGATCGAAGGCGCTGCCGACGAGGGTGGGCGAGGCCGTTCCACCTGGGATGAGTTCTGCGAGCGCCCAGGTGCGATCGTCGACGGGTCCGACGGGCGCACCGCCTGCGACTCCTACCACCGGGTCGCTGAGGACCTCGCCCTGGTCGAAGGGCTGGGGGTGTCCTCCTACCGTTTCTCCATCGCCTGGCCGCGGATCCAGCCCGACGGTCGCGGCCCGGCCAACGCTGCCGGCCTCGACTTCTACGACGACCTGGTGGATCGGCTGCTGGGCAGGGGAATCCGGCCGCTGCCAACCCTGTTCCACTGGGACCTTCCCCTGGCCCTCGAGCTTGCCGGCGGGTGGCCCGGGCGTGACACCGCCTTTCGCTTCGCGGAGTACGCCGGGCTCGTGATGGACCGTCTGGGCGACCGCGTGACGACGTGGGCCACGATGAACGAGCCTTGGTGCACCGCCTTTCTCGGTCACGCCAGCGGCGTCTTCGCCCCTGGTCGACGGGAACCGCAAGCCGCCCTCGCTGCTGCGCACCACCTGCTCCTAGGGCACGGACTCGTCGCGCGCAGCCGACCAGGGCTCGACATCGGCATCGTCCTCAACCTCACGAGCGTCCGGCAGGACCCCGGAGGTGACCCGCGAGCCGTCGCCATGGTGGACGCGCTGCAGAACGGCCTGTGGCTCGGCGCACTCGCCGAGGGCAGCTATCCCGAGGTCTTGGACGTACCAGAGGTCTGCGAGGGAGACCTCGACACCATCCATGGGTCGGCGGCGTGGCTGGGCGTCAACTACTACACGCCGTTTCGCATCGGGCCTGCGGCCGGTGAGGTCGACGCCGTCGGCCAGGACATCGACGCCTACCCAGGGTCGCCCCCCTTCTCCTTCGCCCCTCGTCCGCCGCTCACCTCGATGGGCTGGGAGGTCGACGCGGTAGGCCTTGAGGACACGTTGCGGGCGACTGCTGCCGCGCTGCCCGGCGTACCCCTGAGGGTCACCGAGAACGGCGCCTCCTTCCCCGACCAGACCCGCTGCGATGACGGATCGGTCGACGACCAGGACCGTATCTCCTACCTGCGCGAGCACCTCGCCGCGATAGACGCCGTCCGCGCCGACGGCGTGCCCGTACTCGACTACGTCGCCTGGTCGCTGCTCGACAACTTCGAGTGGGCGCAGGGCTACACCCAGACCTTCGGTCTCGTGAGCATCGAGCCCGCCACCCTGCGCCGGATCCCCAAGGCTTCCTACCGCTGGTACGCCGAGCACGTGGCCTCGCGGTCAAGGTGAGCTCCCACGACGTCCTGGGGGCAGAAGGGCGACTGCCTCGTCGGGGTCTGCGGGTCGTCGTCATAGCAGCCCTCGTTGCCGCGGTCACGGGCTTCGGCGCGGACCGCTGGCAGCAGCACCGCGAGGCCGACCGGCTACTGCGCTGCGTGATCGCCGGTCAGGACCAGGTCGGCTATGCCTTTCGCAAGGTTGCGGCCACGCTGACCTACTCCTCGCCGGCCCTCACCGCGGCCGACTCGAGGCCGGTGGTGCGTGCCAGCCTGACCGAGATCGTCCAGAAGACGGCCAGGGACGCCGTGCCCGCCGTTCGCGCCTCAGGTGCCCTCTGTTCCCAGGGCAACGTCCTGCGCTGGCACCCGGCGCAACGGGGGGCCAGGAGTCGCTACCTGGACTACCTCGGGCACGAGGCGGACCGCTTGGCAGCCGTCGGCCGTGACCTGGAGGTCATGTCGACGACGGACGCCGAGGGTGCCGTGTTGAGAACCCGCGCCTTGGCCGCGGTGCGTTCCGCCGTACCGGGTGGTGCGCAGCCGACGGTGCTGCGCCTGCTCGGACCGGTCAGCCCTTGAGCCCACCGGCGAGCAGGCCGCGCACGAAGAAGCGCTGGAGGGACAGGAAGACCGCGACCGGGATCACGATCGAGATGAAGGCCCCGGCCGACAGCAGCTGCCACGCAGTTCCCTGCGTACCGCTCAGGTTGGCCAGCGCCACGGTGAGGGGTGCCACCTCCGGCGTCCCACCGGCGAAGGTGAGGGCGACCAGAAGGTCGTTCCAGACCCAGAGGAACTGGAAGATGCCGAAGGCAGCCAACGCAGGGGTCAGCAGCGGCAACAGGACGCGGAAGAAGATCTGGACGTGTTTCGCGCCGTCCATGCGGGCCGCTTCGATGAGCTCGCGGGGTATCTCCTTCATGAAGTTGTGCAGCAGGAAGATGGCAAGCGGCAGGCCGAACATCGTGTGCGACAGCCAGATCGTCCAAAAGGTTCCTGCCAGGCCGGCCTTGACGTAGAGCGAGAGCAGCGGGATCAACGTCACCTGGATCGGGACGATCTGCAGGGCGAAGACGAAGACGAACAGCAGGTTGCGTCCTTTGAAGTCGATCCATGCGAACGCGTAGGCGGCCAGCGACGCAAGGCAGATCGGGATGATGACCGCGGGGATGGTGATGACGGCCGAGTTCACGAAGAAGTTGCCGAGGCCGCCGCCGTTGGAGCTCAGTGCCTGCCGGTAGTTGTCGAGGGTGAAGTTCGGGTGGCTGAAGAAGGTCCACCAGCCGCTGCCGTTGATGTCCTTGACCGGACGGATCGACGTGACCAGCAGGCCGAACGTCGGGGCAGTCCAGACGATCGCGAGGAAGACCACGGCGACGGACGCCCACGGTGACGTGAGCCGCTTGCGCACCTTCTTGCTCGCGACGTTGGCCGCCGCGACCGACGACCTGCTCGTGACCGGAAGCGCAGCGCCCCCCGTGGTTGCCGTCACTGCTACTCCCCTTGCCGCAACTGGCGGACGTTGTAGAACACGATGGGCACGACCAGCACGAACAGCAGCGTCGCGAGGGCGGCGCCGAGCCCCTGGTTGGAGGACCGGAAGCTCTGGCTGTAGAACTCGTTCGCCACGACGCTGGTGTTGAACTGGCCACCCGTCATGGTGCGCACGATGTCGAAGACCTTCAGCGTGCCGATGCCGATCGTGGTCAGCACGACGATCAGCGCCGGCCGGATGGTTGGCACTGTGACGAACCGGAACATCCCCCACGCGCCGACCCCGTCGAGGCGGGCTGCCTCGACGATGTCGTCGGGGATGGCCTTGATGGCCGCCGACAGCACCGTCATGGCGAAGCCGGCCTGGATCCAGATCATCACGATGACCAGGAAGATCGTGTTGAGCGGCGAGTCGATGAGGAACTGCTTGGGGCTACCCCCCAGCCCCACCACGATCTGGTTGAGCAGGCCGATCTGGTTGATGCCCGGCTGGTCCGGTCGGAACGCGTAGACGAACTTCCAGATGATGCCCGCGCCGACGAAGGAGATCGCCATCGGGAGGAAGATCAGCGCCTTGGCCAGTGCCTCGACGCGTGCCTTGTCGACCAGGATCGCGTAGAGCAGCCCGACGCCGGTCGCCACGAAAGGTGTGATGACCACCCAGAGCACGGTGTTGCGCAGGACCGTGAGCTGGTCTGAGTCGGTGAAGATCGTCGTGTAGTTGTCCAGACCGATGAACGCGTCACCAGCGGCGTTGAAGAAGGACTGGTAGATCGTCTTGACGCCGGGGTAGACGAGCCCGACCGAGATCAGCAGGACTGTCGGCAGGAGGAACGCCAGGGCAACAGCCCGGTCCCCCTTGCGGCCCGAGAACTGGTTGGCGAAGAACAAGATGACGCCGACGACTGCGACGAACAGGCCGACCGCCTCGAACATGAGCAGGAACTTGTGTGGCGTGGTCATCGCGACCGATGTCCTTTCCAGAGGCCTACCGGTCGGCCGGCCGGACGCAGCTCTTCAGTTGCGTCCGGCCACCTGCCGCGTGCATGGTGCTACTTGGGCCAGGACGCTTCGATCTTGTCGACCGTGTCCTTCGTGCTCTGACCGGTGATCCAGTTGGTCGCCTGCTTCCAGAACGAGTTGCTGCCCACGGCTGACGGCATCTGGTCGGAACCGTCGAAGCGGAACACGGCCTTCGGGTCCTGCAGGACCTTGATCGCGAGCCGGTCGATCTCGCTGCACTTGGCCGCGCACTTGGCCGGGTCGGCGTTCCTGTTCGGCGTCACTGCCCGGCCGCCACCGCCCAGCTCGGCCAGGTTGGCCCAGGTCGTGCTGGCGACGAACGTCTGGAAGGCGTGCACCTCCGGCGCGTCGCGGAAGGCGAGCATGAACTCACCGCCACCCAGTACCGGCTTGTCCGTCGCGGTCTTTCCGGGAAGGTAGAAGGCGAAGACGTCACCGTCGGGAGCCACTTTGGTGCCCGCCGGCCAGTTCGCGGCGTAGAAGCTCGCCTGGCGGTGGAACGAGCACTGACCCTGCAGGATCGGAAGACCACCATCTTGGAACGTGGTGCTCGCGATGCTCTTCACGTTGCCGAGGCCGCCGTTCATGTACTTGCTGTTCTTGAGGTACTCACCGGCGGCGTCGAGCGCCGCAGTGGGGCCGGCCGAGTTGAAGGCGATCGTGTGGTTGACCCACTTGTCGTACTCCTCCGGGCCGGCCGTCCGGAGCATGAAGTCCTCCATCCAGTCGGTGACCGGCCAGCCGGTGGCCTCACCGCTGCCGATGCCCGCGCACCACGGCTTCTTGCCGGTCGCCGCGATCTTGTCCGACAGCGACTTGAGCTCGTCCAGGGTCGTGGGCACCGTGTAGCCCTTGTCCTTGAACTGCTTGGGGGAGAACCACACCAGCGACTTCATGCTCGCGTTCTGCGGCGGCGCGTAGAACTTACCGTCGACCGAGCCGTACGCCTTCCAACTGGCCGTGAAGTTCTTGTCGACCATGTCGGTCGTCGCCTGGTTGGCCGGCACCGCCTTCCCGGTCTTGACCAGCGTCTGGAGCAGGCCAGGCTGAGGCATGATCCCGATGTCGGGGAGGTTGCCGGCCTTGGCGCGCACCAGGATCTGGGCCTCGAAGGTCTTGTCGAACTCACCCTTGATGGTGGCGCCGGTGCACTTCTCGAACGGTGCCCAGGTGTCCTTGAGCAGCTGGTCCTCGGGGGTGACGATGCCGGTGTACACGGTCACCGTCTTGCCCTTGAGGTCGCCGTACTGCTTGTAGTCGGTGCAGTCCGCGCCGCTGGCTCCGTTCGCGGTCTTCGTGGTGCTGCTCGAGCCGCAGGCGGTGGCGCCGAGCGCGAGCACCAGCGTTCCTGAGACGGCGAGGGCGAGTCGCCCCGTCATGCGTGCAGTCATGCGCATCCTCCGGTGTTGGGGCCGCCGAACCGGGCACCCTGGCCCCGACATGTAAGCGTTTGCGTAACCTGTCGGCAACCCGTTGACCCCCTCGGCCCGGTCACGATCAGATAACAGGTGTGATGTTAGTCACGTGGTGGAGCCGCACTGTCACGCACAGCGAGGTGCACCGGCAGCACGACGTGCTCCTGACCCCGGGCGCGCTCGCCGTCGAGGGCCTCGAGCACCATCCGGGCTGCGGCGCGGCCCTGGGCAGCCACCGGTTGCACGATCGTCGTCAGGCCCAGCAGCTCGCCGAGCTCGTGACCGTCGACGCCCACCACCGACAGGTCGCCGGGCACGTCCAGCCCCCGACGGCGAGCTGCCGTGAGCACCCCGAAGGCCATCTCGTCGGACGCGCAGTAGACAGCCGTGGGGGGCTCGGGCAGCGCCAGCAGCTCCATCCCCGCACGCCACCCGCCGTCGGCTGTGAAGTGGCCAGCGACGTCATAGGCCGGGTTCGGGTCGACGCCCGCCTGGCGCAGCGCGGCCATCCAGCCGGCCCGCCGGTCGGAGGGAGCGGAAAAGTTGAGCGGTTGACGTGGATCGCCGCCCACATGGGCGATCCGCACATGTCCGAGCTGCAGCAGGTACTCCGTCCCGCACCTGGCTGCCGCCATGTCGTCGATGCGCACGGACATCGCACCGGGTACGGAGGCGCCGACATAGGCGGTCGGCAGGTCCAGCGCCCGTAGGTCGTCCAGCTCCCGTCCTGTGAGCGGGACGGTCAGCACGATGACCCCGTCCACCCGACCTCGGAGCGTTCCGGCGTCGAAGGGCTGGTGCACCCCGAGGTCGGGCGGCGACAGCCCGACGAGCAGCGCGTCGAAGCCCGCAGGGCGCAGCTCCGCCTCGATCGCGGCGACGGCTTGCGCGAAGAACCAGCGCTCCATGAAAGGTGAGATGACGGCGATGGCCAGCGTCCGGCCGGTGGCCAACCGAGAGGCAGACCGGCTGACCACGTAACCGAGCTCGTGAGCCACCCTCGCGACCGTCAGCCGGGTGCTCTCGGAGACGTTGGGGAGCCCGCGCAGGGCGCGCGACACCGTCGCCGTGGAAACCCCTGCTCCACGGGCGACGTCCTGGATCCGGGCCGACATGAGGTCCTTTCGTGCAAACGCTTGCAACCGGCCGGAGTGTGTCGCAGAATGCCGCGGACAACAACTGCCTCGGTCTGCGACCCGCGACAGGGGTGATCATCCACTCGGATCGTCCGGCACGTACCTGCCGGTGGAGGGATCAGTCATGGCAACAGTCACGTTCGACAAGGCCTCACGCACCTACGAGGGCACCCCTCGACCTGCCGTCGACCAGCTCGACCTGGAAGTGGGGGACGGTGAGTTCCTCGTCCTGGTCGGCCCCTCCGGCTGCGGCAAGTCCACCTCGCTGCGGATGCTCGCCGGGCTCGAGCCGGTCGACGCGGGTCACATCCGGATCGGGGACCGTGACGTCACCGATGTCGACCCCAGCGACCGCGACATCGCGATGGTCTTCCAGACCTACGCGCTCTACCCGCACATGACGGTCGCGGCGAACATGGGCTTCGCGCTGAAGATCGCGGGCGTGTCCAAGGACGAGATCACCACCCGCGTCGCGGAGGCCGCGAAGGTGCTCGACCTCAGCGACTACCTCGACCGCAAGCCCAAGGCGCTGTCCGGCGGGCAGCGCCAGCGGGTGGCGATGGGGAGGGCGATCGTCCGCAACCCCCAGGTGTTCTGCATGGACGAGCCACTGTCGAACCTCGACGCCAAGCTCCGCGTCGCCACCCGAACCCAGATCGCCAGCCTGCAGCGACGGCTGGGCGTGACGACCCTTTACGTCACGCACGACCAGGTAGAGGCCATGACCATGGGCGATCGGGTGGCCGTGCTCAAGGACGGCATCCTGCAGCAGGTCGACGCGCCGCGGGCGATGTACGACCGGCCCAACAACGTCTTCGTCGCCGGCTTCATCGGCTCGCCGGCCATGAACCTGTTCCAGCTCGACATCGGCTCCGATGGCACCGCACGGCTGGGCAGCTTCGACATGTCCCTGCCGAGGGAGGTCAGCGCCAAGGTCGCCGACGGACGGCTGACCCTCGGTGCCCGCCCGGAGGATCTCCGCCTCGTCGCTGAGGGCGCGGGCATCCCCGTCACCGTCGAGCTCGTCGAGGAGCTCGGATCGGATGCGTTCGTCCACGCCAGCGTCCGTGGCAGCACCGACGGCCAGGTCCTGGTGGCCCGGGTCGACCCGAAGAGCCCGCCGCACAAGGGGCAGGACGTCTCCTTGGCGCCGACCAGTGACCACCTGCACTGGTTCGGCACCGAATCCGGCCAGCGCGTCACGGCCTGACGTCAGCAGATGACCGACCCGCAACACCTGTGGTGGCATGACGCTGTCGTCTACCAGATCTACGTCAGGAGTTTCCAGGACAGCGACGGCGACGGCGTCGGGGACCTGCCGGGCATCACGACTCGGCTGCCCTATCTCGCCGAACTCGGGGTCGATGCGCTCTGGTTGACGCCGTTCTACCGGTCACCCATGGCCGACCATGGCTACGACGTCGCGGACCAGTGTGACGTCGACCCGCTGTTCGGCTCACTCGACGATGCCGACCGGTTGCTGGCCCGGGCGCACGAGTTGGGTCTGCGGGTCCTCGTCGACCTGGTGCCGAACCACACCAGCGACGTCCACCCGTGGTTCCAGCAGGCGCTGCACGACCCGCAGTCCCCGATGCGGGACAGGTACCTGTTCCGAGCGCCGGGACCTGACGGCGGGCCGCCCAACAACTGGGAGTCCGTCTTCGGGGGGGACGCCTGGACGCTCGACCCCGGTGGCACGGCCTACTACCTGCACCTGTTCGACGCCGGGCAGCCGGACGTCGACTGGCGCCACCCCGCCCTTCATGTGGAGTGGGAGCGCATCTTGCGGTTCTGGCTCGACCGGGGAGTCGACGGCTTCCGGATCGACGTCGCCCACGGGCTGTACAAGCGGGGCGACCTGGCGGACAACCCCCCGCATGCGGCGATCCGCGGCTCCCTGTTCCACGCCAACGCCATGCCGCACGCCTGGGACCAACCCGAGGTCGTCGACGTCTACCGGCGCTGGCGTCAGATCACCGACGAGTACGACGGTCGCGTGATGGTGGGGGAGGTGTTCCTCGAGGACGTCGGGCGGGTGGCCCGCTACGTCGGCGCGGACCGGTTGCACCAGTCGTTCAACTTCCCGCTGCTCGCGGCTCCGTTCGATGCAGCCCTGTGGAAGGACCTGATCAGTACCTCGCTTTTGGCCTTCGAGGTCGGCGGGGCCGGACCGACCTGGGTCCTGTCGAACCACGACGTCGTTCGCCATGCCAGTCGGTACGGCGGAGGTGAGCGGGGTAGGGCCCGAGCCGCCGCGGCCACCCTCACCCTGCTCGCGCTGCCAGGCTGCCCCTACCTCTACCAGGGAGAGGAGCTCGGGCTCGAGCAGTCAGACGTGCCCGAAGGGGACCGGCAGGACCCGATCTGGCTGCGCAGCGGGGAGCCCGGCCGTGACGGCTGCCGCACCCCCCTCCCATGGGAGGCCGCGTCCCAAGGCCACGGCTTCACGAGCGGTGCGCCGTGGCTGCCGTTCGGTGCAGACGCCACGACAAGGGCCGTCGACGCGCAGGGCCCCGGCTCGGTGCTGGAGCTGTACCGCACGGCTCTGTCGCTGAGGAAGGACCTCCGTCGGCACCTGTCGCAACGGGTCTGCTGGGAGGCCGCGCCCGAGGGGGCGCTCGCCTACAGCCGCGAGCTGGACGGGGGCGGCCGGCTGCTCTGCGCTCTTGCCACCGGGGCCGATGTCGCCCTTCAGATCGGCGCCGGAACCCTGCTGCTTGGCTCCGGACCCGGGGCGCGATGCCAGGACGGGGTCCTGCACCTGCCGGTCGACACGACGGCCTGGGTGCGGCTCGACACATCCTCACCCGGAAGCGACAAACCGGTGGAACGCGGTTCGACTGGCAGCGATCGAGGTAGGTGCTGATCATGCGGTGACGGGCCGCCAACCCTCGAGGAGGATGCAGTGACTGAGCTCAAGAAGGGCAGCCGGGTCACCGGTGGCGACCGGGACACGCTGTCCGGGGAGCTGAAGAGCAAGTACGAAGGGGGAGCGAGCATCCGCGCGCTGGCCGAGGCTTCCGGTCGCTCGTACGGCTTCGTCCACCGCATCCTGAGCGAGTCGGGCGCCTCCCTTCGCGGACGCGGTGGAGCCACCCGCCGCAAGGCCAGCTGACGCGTCGGTCCCGGCCGCGACCAGCCAGCCCGGGCTGCCTGATGGAGGCTCGCTGTGAAAGGCTGCAGCGCACAGTTGACCGGGCGAACACCCACGCATCGACGCCACCCACCCAAGGGGAATGACCGTTGGACCTCACGCTGAGTTCTGAGCAGGACGCCGTCCGCAAGGCCGTCAAGGAGTGGGTCGACGACGTCGTCGCGCCGCCTGCTCTGAAGAACGACCGCGAGGAGCGCTTCCCCCAGGAGGCCCTTGACGGCCTGCGCCAGACCGGCTTCATCGGCCTGTCGATCCCCGAGCAGTACGGCGGCGGAAGCGGCGACCCGATGTCGTACGTGCTGTTCATCGAGGAGCTCGGTCGCGGCGACGCCAATGTGCGGTCGATCGTCAGTGTCCACCTCGGTCTGGTTGCCGGCTCCATCGAGCGGTGGGGAACCGACGAGCAAAAGCAGCAGTGGCTGCCGCGGATGGCGACCGGTGAGGTGCTCGGCTGCTTCGGTTTGACCGAGCCCGACTTCGGGTCCAACCCGGCCGACCTGCAGGCGACAGCGGTCAAGCAGCCCGACGGGTCCTACGTCCTCAACGGGACCAAGATCTTCATCACCAACGGCACGATCGCCGGGGTCACGCTGTTCATGGCCCGCACGGGCGGTCCCGGAGCGCGTGGCGTCAGCGCGTTCCTGGTCCCTAACGACTCCCCGGGCTTCGAGGCTCGCAAGATCCACGGCAAGCTCGGACTGCGGTCGTGCGACACGGCCGAGCTGGTCCTGCGGGACGTGCGCGTACCCGCGGAGGCGCTGGTCGGCGGCGAGGAGGGCAAGGGCATCAGGGTGGCCCTCACCGCGCTCAACGACGGTCGCATGTCCCTCGGTGCCAGCTGCACAGGGCTCGCCCAGGCGGCGCTGGACACGATGGTCGCCTACACGACGCAGCGCACCCAGTTCGGCAAGGTCATCGCCGGTCACCAGCTCGTCCAGGAGCTGATCGCCGACACCGCCGTGGAGGTCGACTGCTCACGACTGCTCACCTGGCGGGTGGCGGACCTCAAGACCCGCGGGGAGGACTACTCGCTCGCGGCCTCCAAGGCGAAGTACTACGCCAGCGAAGCCTCGGTGCGGGCCGCGAACAACTGCGTGCAGGCGCACGGCGGCTACGGTTACATCGATGAGTACCCGGCCGGGAAGTACCTCCGCGACGCACGTGTTACGACGTTGTACGAAGGCACCAGCCAGATCCAGAAGCTCATCATCGGACGAGCACTGACGGGGATCTCCGCTTTCTAGGAGCGCCTTCTCGAAGGAGTTGCTCGTGGCAGGCTCGATGGGTCCAGGCAGCCCCATGCAGATGATGCGCTCGTTCCAGCGGGACCCGTCGGTCACCGGCCAGAAGCTGGCCCCCGGGACGGTCCGGCGGATCGGCCGGTTCGCCTCGCCGTACCGGCATGACCTCATGGTGTTCCTGGTCCTGATCGTCATCGACGCGCTGGTCGCGGTCGCCAACCCGCTGATCTTCAAGAAGATCATCGACGACGGCATCGGCAAGAACCCGCCGGCGTCGGGCAGCACGTCCGTGGTGCTGGCGATGGCGCTGCTGCTGGTGGGACTCGCGTTGTTCGACGCGATCCTCGCGCTGGCCCAGCGGTGGTACTCCGCGCGGATCGGCGAGGGCCTGATCTACGACATGCGCTCGCAGGTCTACGCGCACGTGCAGCGGCAGCCGATCGCGTTCTTCACCCGCACCCAGACCGGTGCGCTGATCAGCCGGCTCAACAACGACGTTCTGGGAGCACAACAGGCGTTCACCGGCACGCTGTCGAGCGTCGTCAGCAACGTCATCGGTGTCGTGACGGTGCTCATCGCGATGCTGTTCCTGTCCTGGCAGATCACGCTGCTGTCCCTGGTGCTGCTGCCGGTCTTCGTCATCCCGGCCCGGCTGCTCGGGACCAAACTGCAGGAGATGACGCGCGAGAGCTATGGCCTCAACGCGCAGATGAGCAACTCGATGACGGAGCGCTTCAACGTCTCCGGTGCGTTGCTGGTCAAGCTGTTCGGACGCCCTGACGTCGAGGACGAGCAGTTCAGGGAGAAGGCCGGTCGGGTCCGCGACATCGGGATCACCACGGCGATGCTGGGGCGGGTCTTCTTCGTCTCCCTGACCCTGGTCGCCTCGCTCGCGACGGCCCTCGTGTACGGCGTCGGGGGGACCCTGGCGGCGGAGGGCACCTTCTCGGTCGGGACGCTGATCGCGCTGTCGTCCTACCTGACCCGCCTCTACGGCCCGTTGACGGCGCTGTCGAACGTCCGCGTCGACGTCATGACGGCCCTGGTGTCCTTCGAGCGGGTCTTCGAGGTGCTCGACCTGCAGCCCATGGTGGCCGAGAAGCCGGACGCCACCACCCTTCCCAGAGCCCCGCTCTCCCTCGACTTCGACGACGTCCGTTTCCGCTACCCCCGGGCCGACGAGGTCTCCCTGGCCTCCCTGGAGTCGGTTGCGGTCCTGGACAGCACCGAGCCGCAGCAGGTGCTGCACGGGGTCAGCTTCCACGCCGCGCCTGGCACCCTGACTGCTCTCGTCGGTCCCTCTGGCGCGGGCAAGACCACCATCTCGGCGCTGCTCACCCGCATGTACGACGTGCAGGAGGGCGCCGTCCGCCTCGGCGGCGTGGACGTCCGCGACGTGACTCTGCAGTCGCTGCGGGACGTGGTCGGCGTCGTCACCCAGGACGCGCACATGTTCCACGACTCGATCCGGGCCAACCTGGTCTACGCCGCCCCCGAGGCCACCGAGGACGAGCTGTGGGAGGCCCTCGAGGCCGCCCAGGTCGGCCCGCTCGTACGGTCGCTGCCCGACGGGCTCGACACGGTCGTCGGCGACCGCGGGTACCGGCTGTCCGGCGGCGAGAAGCAGCGGATGGCAATCGCCCGGCTGTTGCTCAAGGCCCCCGGCGTCGTCGTCCTTGACGAGGCCACAGCCCACCTCGACAGCGAGTCCGAGGCCGCTGTCCAGCGGGCCCTCGCTACCGCGTTGGCTGGCCGCACGTCTGTCGTCATCGCGCACCGCCTGTCGACGGTGCGGGAGGCCGACCAGATCCTCGTCATCGACGACGGGCGCGTCGTGGAGCGAGGACGACACGACGAGCTGCTCGCGGCCGGCGGGTTGTTCGCCGAGCTCTACCGCACCCAGTTCCGTGCCCAAGGCTGCTTCGACGACCTCGAGGCCGAGCCCGTCTGAGGTTGCCGCGGCTCACAGGTCGAGCTGGTACTCCGTCCAGGCCTCGAGCGGCTCGAAACCGAGCGTGTCGTTGACGGCGACCATGTGCCGGTTGGACGTGGCGTTCCACGTGTTGATGTACGCGAGGTTGCTGACCAGGTCGACGAGCAGGCGGTGGTTCCAGCTCTTCAGGACCACACCGAGGCCGTGCCCACGGTGCTCGGGGTCGACGATGGTCTCCCACTGCTCGGCCACCCGACTGTCGCGCCGGTTGACCCCGATGTCGGTGTGACCTGCCACGGCACCCGAGCGGTGCACCACCGCGGTGGAGACCCGGAGCTTGTTGCGTGCCTTCGACCTCGCCTCTGAGGCACGCAGCCGGGCCACGTCCCACTTCTCCTGCTCCAGGTCCAGGTCGCCCATGGGAGCGTCGAGTGACATGCGTCCCTGCAGGTAGGCGACGCCTTCGGCCAGTGGTTCGGGTGCGCTGTCGACCCACTGAACGACGCGGTAGCCGTCCGGAACGGCCGGCAACGGGCCTGGCGGATGGGCACTCAGGTCGAGCAGCCGGCGTACCTCTTCCAGGACCGGCCTGGCGCCCAGGCTCTCGACCAGCCCGATGCCCGGTCCAGCGGTGCCCGCCACCTGGGACGGGACCTCGATGAACAGCCGCCCCCGTCCCAGCTCGCGGACGGCTGACGCAGCGTGCTCCAGCAGTGCGCGCCCCGCGCCGTGTCGACGGTGGTCGGGATGGACGTTCACCTCGGCGTTGGCCGTGTCGAGGTTGTCCAGCGTCGGCAGGCGCAGCATGAGTGTGCCCACGGGGACCCCGTGGACGGTCGCCAGGAAAAGGAGCGCCAGCTCACCGGCCTCGTCGTTGCCGTCGAGCAGGACAAGGAGCTCGTCGACTGGCTCGGCAGGCAGCTGGCGGTAGTCGTGCTCGTAGGCATCCTCGTTGACGCGCTGGAAGACGGCCAGGGCTTGCGGATCGAGAACCGGGACAATGCGCACGCGTTCGTCCTACCAGCGTCGTCAAGGCAGTTCCGGGGGCTCCAGCTCCGCAGCCAGCAGGTTCTGCTCGAGGTGTGCCACCGACGACGTGCCGGGGATCAGCAGCACCGACGGTGACTGGGCGAGCGTCCAGGCCAGGGCGACCTGCCCGAGGGTCACGTTGGACAGCCCGAGGCCGGCGATCAGGCCCTCTTCGCGGGCCTGGATCATCGCGTCCAGCTGCCCCTCGAGGTGCTCGCCGGTCATCAACCGGAGGTTGACGGCGCCGAGCTGCTCGACACCCAGGGGTCGGAGGTTGTCCTCGATGCCTTGGCGCAGGTCCTGGGGACGGTCCCAGGGGAGCCACCCGCCCGTGTCGTCGCGCCGGGCACCGACCTTGCTCACCAAGGTGAGCCCGTCATAGGGGTGGAGAGCCTCGCGGATCAGGGCGTTGACGACGTCGGGGCCGTAGTACTGGGACGTGTCGAGGTGGTCGACCCCGGCTTCGACTGCTCGGCGCAGGACGCGGATCGCCTCGTCATGGTCCTTGGGTGGGCCGAAGACGCCCGGCCCACCCACCGTAAGCCGGTGGCTCCACGCAGGCACCCTTGCCGCGAAGCCGCAGGACGGTCACTCACAGGTAGGTGCGGGCTGCCTCACCTGCGCGAGCGCCGTAGGACGCGCCGGACAGCGCCGCGTGGACCAGCAGCGGCCACAGCTGGTGGACGGCCGCCCGCTCACGCCAGCCGTCGGCGAGGGGCCTGGCGTCGACGTAGGCGGCGAGCACGAGGTCCAAGAAGGGCAGGCCGAACAGCGCGAGCATGGCAAGGTCGGTCTCCCGGTGTCCACCGTGGGCAGCGGGGTCGATGAGCCAGGCGGCGTCTGCGGCCCACAGGACGTTGCCGGTCCACAGATCGCCGTGCAGCCGGGCAGGCCCCTCCTCGGGCACCAGGTCCTCGAGCCGGTCGAGAACCCGCCGTACGTCGGTCGCGTCACCGGCGGTGACGGCCCCGCGGGCCTCGGCCAGCTCCAGGGCGGGTAGGACCCGTCGGGTGCGAAAGTGCGCCGCCCACGTGCCATCGGGGGCGTTGTCCATCGGGAGCAGGTCGCCTACCGGGCCGATGAACCCGGTCCACGAGGCGCCGTACAGCGGAGCGGGGGTGCCGTGCAGCACGGCCAGCCGACGCCCGAGGTCCTCCGCCACGGACTCGCTGGGTTCGGACACCGGCACGAGCTCCATGCGGAGCGAGGTCGCGGTGATCTCGTGCACGCGAGGGACCGGTGGCCCGCCGGGCACACGGATCCAGTCCAGCCCGGCGGCCTCGGCGACGAAGGCGCCCCGCGGGGCATCAGCTCGCCGCTTGGTCCAGACGTCCACGAAGGTCCTCCAGCAGCCCGCCACACGAGCGCTCGACCTGGTCGAGCACCTCCTCGAAGTCCGCCGCGTCTCCGTAGTAGGGATCGGGTACGTCGCCAGGTCCCCGTGGGTCCCACTCCCGGAGCAGGTGAACCTCCGCTCCCTGGCGCATCACTTGCAGGTCCTCGCGATGGCCACGGTCGAGGGCCACGACGAGGTCGTGCTCGTCGTACCAGGACGCCGTGAACTGGCGGGCGCTGTGGCGCAGCTCGTACCCACGGTTTCGCAGGGCCTTCAGGGTCCGGGGGTCGGCGTCCTTGCCGACGTGCCAACCGCCGGTCCCGGCACTACCGACAGCGATCCGGTCGGACAGACCGGCGTCCTCGACCAGGCGGGACAGGACCGCCTCGGCGCTGGGGGAGCGGCAGATGTTGCCGGTGCAGACGAAGACGACGCGGATCACCCTGCCAGTCTTGCCTGTGCTGCTGCGGCGAGCTTCGGCAGGACCTCCCCGAGCGGTTCCTCGACCTTGACGGTGGCCTGCGCATCCCCTCGGGTGGGGCCCTGGTTGACGATTGCCACCGGGATGCCGCGCTTGGCGGCCCGCAGGACGAACCGGTAGCCGGACATGACCGTCAACGACGAGCCGAGCACCAGCAGGGCCCGGGCTTCGTCGACCAGGGCGAAGCTGCGGTCGACCCGGTCCCGAGGGACCGTCTCGCCGAAGAAGACCACGTCGGGCTTGAGCACCCCCCCGCAGACGAGGCAGTCGACGACCTCGAAGCCGCTGACGTCGTCGAGGTCCACGTCACCGTCCGGCTTGAGCCTGACCTGCACCCGGCTGAAGCCTTCGTTGGCCGTCCTCAGCCGGGCGTCCAGGTCGTCCCTTCCGGTGCGGGCACCGCAGCGCAGGCACACCACTCGGTCGAGGGTCCCGTGCAGTTCCACCACGTCGTGGGCGCCAGCCGTCTGGTGCAGGCCGTCGACGTTCTGGGTGATGACCCCGGCGAGCAGGCCCGCGTCCTGCAGGTCCGCCACGGCGCGGTGCCCGGCGTTGGGCTGCGCCCGGGCGATGACCCGCCAGCCGAGGTGGGACCGCGCCCAGTACCGCTGACGAGCCTGCTCGGACCCGGTGAAGGCCTGGTACGTCATCGGCGTCGCCGGCCGGGCGGCACCTGTCGGGCCGCGGTAGTCCGGGATGCCCGACTCGGTGCTCAGGCCCGCACCGGACAGGACGACGACGCCGCCGCGTTCGACCAGGTCCCGGAGGGCGTCGTCCACCCCACCAGCGTGCCACTGCCCGACCTCGGCCGCCCCTCACAGGGTGGCGACGCCGATCAGGCCGTTCCGGGTGACGAGCGCCGCAAGCGCCGGCTCGCTGAGGCCCTCGGCAGCGGACGGCCGCTGGGGCAGGACGAGGTAGCGGGTCTCGGCGCTGGCATCCCAGACGGTGATGTCGACGTCCTTGCCGAGGTGCGTGCCGAACTCGGCGAGGACCGACCGCGGGTCACGGACCACGCGTGAGCGGTAGGCCTCGCTCTTGTACCAGGTCGGGGACGGTCCGAGCAGGGCGACGGGATAGCAGGAGCACAGGGTGCAGACGACCACGTTGTGGGCGGTGGCGGAGTTGGCTACAACCTTGAGCCGCTGCTCCTTCAGGCCCCCGCCCATCGACAGGCCCAGCTCGGGCAGGGCGGCATTCGCGTCCTCCAGCACCCGCTCCTGGAACGCGGGGTCGACCCAGGCGCGGGCGACGACCCGACCCCCTGCGGCGGGCGAGGCCCGGGCGAGGTAGGCCTCCAGTGCCCGGTCGAGCTCGGCGCCGTCGATGAGACCGCGATCCTCGAGCAGTCCCTCGACGTGGCGGACCCGGGCGGCCAGTGCCGCATCGGTCCCGTGGTGGTCCCCGCTCATGTGCTCTCCTCCAGGTGGCTCTCCCAGACGTCCACGGTCACGTGGTGGTTACCGACACCGAACAGCTCGCAGGCTGCGAATCGGACCGTGTACACCGGTTCGGGCGTCAGGACACCGCGCACCCCGTCGTCGGGCAGCGGGTGCGTCCCCTGGGGCTCGACCACGACGCCGACCGCTCCGCGCACGTACCTCGGCACGCGGGTGTGGTGCGGCGGGTCCTCCCGCGTGGTCCGGACGGGATCACCCGGCTGGAAGCGCATCGAGCTCTCCTTGGGTCACGACGCCCTTCGCCACGACGAGCGTCGTGATCGCATGCAGCCACTTCTCGTAGTAGGACGAGCCGAGGTAGGCCGTCGCCGGCATCCGCTCGACCGCGTCGCGAAACTCATCGAGGCTGTAGACGCCCCGCCCGATCAGGGCGCGGTTCATCGCGAAGACGTGCGCCTCCCAGTCGCTGTGGAACGGTGGCTCGTCCAGCTCCTCGGTCACCGGGCCGAAGCCCTGCATGCCGCCGACGTCGTTGATGCGTCCCATGCCCGACAGCCTGCCACCGCCCACACACCCCCGCGAGGGCCCTCCTGTGACGTCTGCACCGAACTCGCGGGCGTGGCCCGGTGCAAAAGTCACTGAATGCCGGGCGGTTCTACCAGGGCGACGGGGCGAAGTCCTTCAGGAAGCAGCCGTAGAGGTCGTTGCCGCGCTCGCCCTGCACGATCGGGTCGTAGACCCTGGCAGCGCCGTCCACCAGGTCGAGGGGGGCGTGGAAGCCCTCGTCGTGCAGCCGGGCCTTGGTGGGGTGCGGCCGCTCGTCGGTGATCCAGCCGGTGTCGACGGCGGTCATCAGGATGCCGTCACTGAGCAGGTCCTCCGCGCTGGTGCGGGTCAGCATGTTCAACGCGGCCTTGGCCATGTTGGTGTGCGGGTGGCCGGCCCCCTTGTACCGGCGGTTGAACTGCCCCTCCATCGCCGAGACGTTGACGATGTAGGTGCGCCGGAAACTCGACGCCGCCAGCGAAGGCCGCAGCCGGCTGATGAGGATGAAGGGGGCGACGCTGTTGCAGAGCTGCACCTCCAACAGCTCCACCGGGTCGATCTCGTGGACCCGCTGGGACCAGCTGTTGGCGGGCGCGAGGTCGGGCACGAGGCCGCCGGCGTCGATCGCCATGCCCTGCTCGACCCGGGCCAGCGAGGCCGAGCCCGAGGTGAGGGCAAGCGCCGTCACGGCCTCAGGTGTCATCCGCCGGCCGATCGCGCCCTCGATCTCGGCCGCCGCAGACCGTAGGTCGACGATCGGCACCAGGCTCTCGATCGCCTCCGCGGCGTGCTCGGCTGCCGCCAGCTGGGCGTAGGACGCCGCCGAGCGTCGTACCGTCTGGGCGGCGTTGTTGATGAGGACGTCCAGGGGTCCCTGCGCGGCGACCGCGGCTGCGAGCTCGACGACCTGGTGCGGGTCGCGCAGGTCGATGCCGACCACGACGAGGCGGTGCAGCCAGTCGGCGCTGTCGGGCATCGCGGTGAAGCGACGGACGGCATCGTGCGGGAAGCGGGTCGTGATCGTGAGGTGCGCACCGTCGCGGAGCAGCCGAAGCGCGATGTACATCCCGATCTTCGCCCGGCCTCCCGTGAGCAGCGCCCGGCGGCCCGACAGGTCGATGCTGTTGTCGCGCTTGCCCCTGTTGAGCCCGGCGCAGGTGGGGCAGAGCTGGTGGTAGAAGGCGTCGACGTCGCGGTAGCGGTTCTTGCAGATGTAGCAGGAGCGTGCCCGGTGAAGCGTTCCGACAACGGCCGTCTGCGCGGACGGCGCGAGCAGGACCCCGCGGGTCTCGTCGTCGATCCGGTCGGCGGCGCCGGTGGCGGTGCGGTTGGTGACCGCCTCGTCCTCCGCCGACACCCGAGCCTGCCGCGCGCTGCGTCGACGGATCTTGACGCTCTTGTAGACGTGTGCCGTGGCCTGCCGGACCGCGACCGCGTCGGGGTGCTCCGGGTCGAGGTCGTCGAGCGCCTTGAGCACCTCGAGCGCCACCGCCAGGCGGTCAGGGTCGATCCCGTCGGAGGTCACGCCTATCAGGGTACGGAGGCACTGGTGTTACATGCGTCCTATGAAGGTGCCCCTGACCACAGCCGACTTCCTGTCCCGCGCCGAGCTCAGCTACGGCGACCGGGTTGGGGTCGTTGACGAGCCCGGCGACTTCCAGGACGGGGGACTGGGGTCGCAGACCTACGCCGACGTGGCCGTCCGTGCCCGCGCGCTCGCCGCCGGCCTCGACGCCCTGGGCATCGGCCGGGGTGAGCGCGTCGCCGTTGTCAGCCACAACAGTGCCCGCCTGTTCGAGGCGTTCTACGGCGTCTGCTCCTACGGCCGGGTCCTCGTCCCGGTCAACTTCCGGCTGTCGGCGGCTGAGGTCACCTACATCGTGGAGCACTCCGGAGCCACCGTGCTGCTCGTCGACCCGGAGGTGGACGAAACCCTCGCGGGGGTCACGGCCCAGCACCGGTACGTCCTGGGCAAGGAGTCCGACGACGCGCTGCTGCGCTTCGGGGTCGAGCCGGTCGCCTGGGAGGAACCGTCCGAGGACGCCACCGCGACGATCAACTACACCAGCGGTACGACGGCCCGGCCGAAGGGCGTGCAGATCACACACCGCAACATCTGGGTGAACGCGGTGACGTTCGCGTTGCACACCGGGGTCACCGACCGTGACGTGTACCTGCACACGCTGCCCATGTTCCACGCCAACGGCTGGGGGATGCCCTTCGGGATGACGGGCATGGGCGTGCCGCACGTCGTCATCCGCAAGATCGACGGCGCCGAGATCCTGCGCCGCGTCCAGAAGTACGGCGTGACCGTGATGTGCGCCGCTCCCGCGGTGGTCGCATCCGTCCTGGAGGCCGCGGCGACCTGGGATGGACCGATCCCCGGCAGGGACACGGTGCGGGTCATCTGCGCCGGCGCCCCGCCGCCCTCGCGGACGATCCAACGGATCAGTGAGGAGCTCGGCTGGGAGTTCCTGCAGATCTACGGCCTGACCGAGACGTCCCCCCTGCTGACCGTCAACCGTCGGCGCGCCGAGGAGGACGCCCTGCCGCCCGAGGAGGTGGCCCGTCGACTTGCCCGGGCCGGGATGCCCGCGATCGGCGTGACCCTGTCGATCTCGAACGAGGGCGAGGTCCTTGCCCGCTCCAACGTCGTGCTGGAGGGCTACTGGGAGCAGCCTGACGCCACCGCGGACGCCCTCGACGGCGGCTGGTTCCACACCGGGGACGGCGGCACGCTGGACGGTGAGGGCTACCTGACGATCGCCGACCGCCGCAAGGACGTGATCATCACGGGAGGGGAGAACGTCAGCTCGATCGAGGTCGAGGACTGCCTGTTCAATCACCCGGCAGTGGCGGAGGTCGCGGTCATCGGCGTGCCGAGTGAGAAGTGGGGCGAGACGATCAAGGCGCTGGTCGTGCTCACCGAGGGAGCGACCGTGTCCGAGGCGGACCTCATCGCGCACTGCAAGGGACGGCTCGCCGGCTACAAGGCGCCCACCTCCGTGGAGTTCCGGGAGGCGATCCCGCGGACCGCCACGGGCAAGGTCCAGAAGTTCAAGCTCCGCGAGCAGTACTGGGTCGGCTACGACCGGCAGGTCAACTGACCCACCTAGGCTGGAGGCGTGACGCGGCGTGGGTGGGTCCTGTTCGGCGCGATGTGCGTGCTGTGGGGCATCCCATACCTGCTGATCAAGGTCGCCGTCGAGGACCTGTCGGCGCCGGTGATCGTGCTGGCGCGGTGCGGGATCGGCGCCCTGGTCCTGCTCCCGGTCGCCGCACACAAGGGCTACCTGCGGCCGCTCCTGCCGCACTGGCGGGCGCTCGTCGCCTTCACCGCCCTCGAGATCGCCGGGCCGTGGCTGCTTCTCACGGACGCCGAGCGCTCCCTGAGCTCCAGCCTCACCGGCTTGCTGGTCGCGGCGGTGCCCATGGTCGCGGCCGTGGCCTCCCTCCTGGTCGGGGACGCCGACCGGCTCGACCGTCGGCGGGTCCTCGGGCTCGCCGTCGGCCTGGCCGGTGTCGCGGTGCTGCTGGGCCTGGACCTCGGGGGTGAGCTGCGCGCGGCGCTGGAGCTCGGAGCCGTCGTCCTCGGCTACGGCACCGCTCCGCTCATCATCAGCCGCAAGCTGTCCGACGTACCGTCGCTCGGCGTCATCGCCGCCAGCCTCGGCCTGGCCGGCCTGGTGTACGTCCCGGTGGCCGCCTTCGCCTGGCCCAGCCACGCCCCTTCGGCGAAGGTCGTCGCGAGCGTGCTCGGACTGGCACTCGCGTGCACGGTCGTGGCTTTTCTCGTGTTCTTCGCCCTGATCGCCGAGGCGGGTCCGAACCGCGCCCTCGTCATCACGTTCGTCAACCCGGCCGTGGCCCTGGTGCTCGGCATCGTGCTGCTCGACGAGCGCTTCACGGCAGGCGTCGCGGTCGGTTTCCCGCTGGTGCTGCTCGGCTGCTACCTGGCTACCCGCGAGAGCAGCGCCCGGGTCGCACCGGTGCCCGCCCTCGCCGAGCCCTGACGCATCCGGTCCCACCTGTCGGCGATCCGACTGCCCGGTGGCGGAGCCCAGGTCTAGGTTCGCGGCCATGGCGGTCACCGAGCTCCGGGTGCATGGTGTCGGTGGGTCGACCCCGGAGCAGGTACTCAACAGTGGCTCGGCCGACCGGGTGGCCGGCGACGCGGAGGCCGGCTTCTACACAGCGGGTGACCCGCACCTGGAGGCCTACTGCTGGGGCAACCTCACCTCCGGCGGAGCCACTCGCGCGTTCTGGCTGCTCATGCTGCCCTTCACCCTGGTCAACGCCAGCTTCTGGATGGGCCCGCGTCGCAGGGTCAACGAAGGCGTCGTGCGCCTGTTGGCCCTGAGCCTCACGGCCACCGCCCTGCTGGCCGCGGAGGGCATCGGAACCGACCTGATCGGTTGGCAGTGCGCCGCTCGCCCTACCTGCCGCGGTCGGCACACGTGGCTGCGCTTCGTCGGCCACGGCGTCATGGCGGGCCCCGGTCGACGAGCGGCCGTCGGCACTGTCGTCCCGCTGGGAGTCCTTGCCCTGCTGTGGTGGCTGTCCCGGCGAACCGCGCGGTACGAACAGGTTGCCCCGCCGGCGGGCAACGGCACCGCCCCCCTCGAGGACCCGACCTTCTGGTACGGCGCGCGCCAGGTCGAGCGGCTTCGCCACCTGCACATCTCGGTGGGCCTGGTCGTCGTCGGGTTGGGCCTCGCCTTCCCGTGCTTGGCCTGGGACCGTCACCACGACCGGGGGCTCGAGACGGTCGACGCGGTGGTCGTCGTCGGCCTGTGGCTGGTGCTCGTGGTCGCCAGCATCGCGGTGTTCGTGCCTGCGGTCGTGCGGCGGGACCCGCCCGGGGTGCGGGGAGTCGCATGGACCGGGTGGGTGCAGCAGGCCGCGGCCGTGCTCGCCGTCGCGGCCCTGCTCGCCGCGGTCCTGCCGGGTCGGCCAGGCTGGCTGGGTCACACCGCACGCAGCCTGCCCGGCTACAGCGACGCCGTGACGACCGTGTTCCTGTCCCAGCTGCTCGGGATCGCCTTCCTGGCAGCCGTTGTGGCTCGGTACCGTGACCCGGCCGCGGGGGCGCGCGGCCTGGGCCAGCCGCTGTTCGGTGCGCTGGGCCTGCTCGTCGCCTCGGTCTTCTCGGCGGGCATCGCGTTCCGTGCCGCGGACTGGCTCGACGGCGGGAAGAACCCCACCTCGGGGCCGCTGACCGTGCCCTTGGCGTACGAGTGGGCCGCCGTGGCGTTGCTCGTCGTCGCCGTCCCCGGCACGGCGCTGCTGTTGTGGCGGGTCCGCGAGCGGTACGCGACGGTCAGCGGCCAGGAGCGGACCAGGGTGCGCGGCGACTACGCCACCCCCGAGGGCCAGAGCGACCGGGTCCGCTCGGTCGCCAGGGTCAGGGCGTTCGCGTCGCTGACGGACTCGGTGGTCGGATGGCTGGCGTGGTTCACCAGCGCCTCGATCGTCGCCGCCGTCACGGCCATGACTCTCACGCTGATCACCGGCGACGCGCCGGAGCGCCTGGGGGACAGCTCTGGGGTGCTGCGGTTCGCCACCCTCGCCGGTACCTGGATGGTCAGCGGTTTCGCCGCCGGGCTGCTTCTCGTCGGCTACCGCTCCTATCGGCAGGCCAGCCTGCGCAAGACGGTCGGGATCCTCTGGGACCTCGGTACCTTCTGGCCGCGCGCCGCCCACCCGCTTGCACCGCCCTGCTACGCCGAGCGGTGCATCCCCGACCTTGCCGTGCGGATCGGCTACCTGGTGCAGCGCGACGGGGGCGTGCTGCTGTCCGCCCACTCGCAGGGGACGGTGCTCAGTGCCGCGCTCGTGTGGCAGCTGCCCCCTGAGGTGCTGAGGCGGGTCCGCCTCGTCACCTACGGGTCCCCTGTCGCCCGCCTCTACGGGCCGATGTACACGGCCTGGTTCGGGCCGCCTTGCTTGAAGGAGCTGGACAGGCGCCTCGGCGCGGGCCGCTGGATCAACCTCTGGCGGCGCACCGACCCGATCGGGGGACCGATCGCGATGGCAGGCGACGTCGAGCTGCATCATGACCCCGAGTCGCTCGGTCGCGACGTGGGCGACCCGGCGTTCAAGGTGGCACGGGGGCACTTCGACTACGAGCTGACGCCTGACTACGCCCGGGTCCGGTCGGTGCTGATGTCGACCCTCGACGAGGGGCAAGGCTCGCCGGCGGTGGCCAAGCAGGCAGGGCCACGACAGGCAAGCCCGACGACCCTGGGCTGATACTGGTGGCGTGAGCCAGATCGCCCTGCAGGGCCGACCGATGAGGACCCGCTCCAAGGTGCTGCTCGGGATCGGCGGCGGTCTGCTGTTGCTCAGCATGCTCATCACCGGTGTCAACATCCTGCTCGGCCCGGCGAAGAAGGTGCTGGTCGTGACGATGTCCCAGGACGCGGTGCAGGCCGACCGCGTCGCGCTCAAGCAAGCGTGCGGGGGCCTTCCCGGCGTGGTGGTCGTCAAGGACATCGGCAACCCCTCGTCCAGCGTGCAGGGCCGCTTCGCGGTGCGCTTCGACATCGGCAAGGCCACGCCGAGACAGGAGATCGACCTGGAGACGTGCATCAACGCGCACGGCTCGAAGGTGCGCGGCTTCCTCGCCGAGGGCGACAACTAGCGGCAACCGGCCACCGCCGCCCGGATTCGACGTCGGCCAGTGGGTAGCCGACCGTGGGCGGCACGGCGCAAGGTCGTGACAAACCACTGCAGTTCGGCCCTACCTCGGCCGATAGGACGAAGGAGTTCCCGGGACCACCCCCGGGGCCACGGGGGAGACTGAGGCACCGTGCCCAAGCATTCGCGCAGCGCAGTAGGCGACCAGATCGGTGACCTGCTGAAGACCGCCAAGGCGGGACTGAACCTGTCGGTGGCCTTCCTGTCGCGGTTGGACGGCACGACCCAACACCTGGAGGTGGTGGAGTCCTCCGGCCCGGCCTCCCTGCTGTTCAAGGAGGGATACGAGACCGCCCAAGCGAACACGTTCTGCCAGGCGATCCTGGACGGACGGCTTCCGCCCGTGATCCCGGACGTGCGCAAGCACCCGGAGGCCATGAAGCTGCCTGCGTCGCGGCTCCCGCGGATCCGAAGCTACGTCTCGGTGCCGGTGCGGCTGAGCAACGGGGAGCTGTACGGCACGTTCTGCGCCGCTGGGCTCACGACCGACAAGGCCCTGTCCCGTCGGGACCAGACCCTCATGGAGGTGCTGGCCAGCGCGGCCGCGGTCCTGCTCGAGCCCGACGTGCGCGAGCGGGCCCGGTGCGAGCAAGTGGAGCGGCGGCTCGGGCCTGTGATGGACGCCGGAGGACCGGTAGTGGTCCTGCAGCCCATCGTCGACCTCGCCTCCGGCCATCGGGTCGGTGCGGAGGCGCTGAGCAGGTTCCCGCGGGAGTGGGACCTGGCGCCGGACGTGGTGTTCGCCCAGGCGCACAGCATCGGTGAAGGCCACCGCCTGGAACTGCTGGCCCTGGCCCGCGCCGGTGAGCTGCTGGACGAGGTCAGCGGCTACGTGTCGATGAACGTCTCCCCGGCCACCCTGATGACCCCGGCGTGCAGCCAGCTGCTCGGCGACCTGCCGCTCCACCGGGTGCTGCTGGAGCTCTCCGAGCACGACCGGGTCGACGACTACGACGCGCTCCACGATGTCCTGCGGCCGCTGCGCTCCAACGGGATGCGGCTCGCGATCGACGACGTGGGCGCGGGTTTCTCCTCGCTGCGGCACATCGTGCTGACGGCGCCCGACGTGATCAAGATCGACCGGAGCCTGGTCGACGGGGTGCACCACGACACGGTGCTTCGGACCCTGGTCACCTCGCTCGGCGAGTTCGCCACGGGACTGGGGTCGACGGTGGTGGCGGAGGGCATCGAGAACGTCGAGGACGCGAACGTCCTCCGCGAGTGCGGGATCGGCTACGGCCAGGGCTGGTTCTACGGACGGCCAGGTCCGGCCGCCGACCTCGGGCCGGTCCAGCACACTGCTCCCCATCCTCCCGTGCAGCGGTCCAGCCTCGACGGACGGGCTCACAGCCTGCCGTAGGACCGGCCGGATCCGGGACGGCGCAGGTGGGCTAGGCGTTCGTCGCGAGCCAGTCGTTCAGGGGGCCCAGGGCCTTCCACGCCTTGCGCACGACCTGCGTTGTCTCGGCAGTGTGCAGCCACGGCTTCGGGGTGCGCTTGAGCTGGTCCCCACCGACCTGCCACCCCTTGCCTCTCAGGCCACTCAGGACCTTCGCCAGGGCCGCACCGGTGCGGTCGTCGTCGATCGCGAGCCGCATGCGGCGTACCTGCTCCGGGCTCGCCTCGAAACGGCCGCCACCAACATGCAAGCCGGCGGCGTCGATCCCGACGTACAGACCCTGGTCCCCCTGGTTGACGACTGTACTGCCGGGTCTTCTATGGCGTCGTGTCCTTGCTGAAGCGGACGTCCCGGTAGGGCCGGAACATCTTGGCCTCTCCGAACGAGCGCAGCTCCTCGAGCAGGGCCTTCATCGGCGCGGCCACACAGCTGTCGTAGACGCCCTACCAGCGCCTCGTCGGGGAAGCCCTCGAATCTCAAGTGAGGACCCGATCGGGGCGGCTGTAGATGTTCATGGTCGATCCTCTCAGGAAGCCGACAAGCGTGACCCCGGCCTCGACAGCGAGGTCGACGGCAAGTGAGGATGGCGCTGAGACCGCTGCAAGACAGGGGATCCCGGCCATCCAGGCCTTCTGAACCAGCTCGAAGGATGCCCGCCCGCTGACCATCAGCACGGTTCCGCGCAGGGGGAGCCGACCTTCTCTGAGCGCCCAGCCCACGACCTTGTCGACCGCGTTGTGGCGACCGACGTCCTCGCGCAGGCACAGCAGCTCACCCCGCTGGGTGAACAGGCCCGCCGCGTGCAGACCCCCTGTCTTCTCGAAGACCCGCTGCTCTGCCCGGAGCCGGTCGGGCAGCGCGCTGAGCAGGGCCGGCGTCACGGTCAACGGGTCCATCGACACGTCGTACGCGGCAGTGGTGCGCACGGCCTCGAGGCTGGCCGTGCCGCAGATGCCGCAGGAGCTCGTGGTGTACATCGCACGTGGCGCGGGCGGCGGGACGGTGAGGTCGCAGTCGAGCACGTTGTAGCTGTTGGTGCCCTGCGCCGCGTCAAGGTTCGCTCCGGCGCAGAAGCGCATCGCCCGCAGCTGGTCCGTGCGGTTGACGGCGCCCTCGGACACGAGGAACCCGGCGGCCAGGTCCATGTCGTCCCCGGGGGTGCGCATCGTCACCGTCAGCGGCGTACCGCCGACCCGGATCTCGAGGGGCTCCTCCACGGCGAGGGTGTCCGGACGGGTCAGGACGGTCGCGCCGTCCACGCGGACGACCTTGCGCCGCGCTGTCAGCCGTCCCATCCCGTCACCGTACGTCGCCTAGGTTGGTCAGGTGGACCTCACCGCCCTGAAGATCAGGGTCTACCGCCGGCTGCCTCCGCGCTGGCAGCGCCGGGTCGTCCGCCTCGCCACCCCCAACTTCACCGTCGGCGGGATCGGACTGGTGACCGTCGACGGCACGCAGGTCCTGCTGGTCCGGCCGAGCTACCGCAACGGCTGGGTGCCCCCCGGGGGGCACCTCAACAGCCACGAGCAGCCGCTAGACGGCATCGTGCGTGAGCTGCGCGAGGAACTCGGCCTGGACCTGGTGTTTGCGCCCTGGCACCGGGTCAGCTTCGACGCCGGACGCCAGGGCGTCGCCTTCATCAGCGTCGCCACGCTGCCTGAGGAGGTCACCGTGACCCCGCGAAGCCCGGAGGTGCTGGAGGCTCGCTGGTTCCCGCTGACAGACCTTCCGGCGTTCCCCCCGGACTTCGTCGAGGGGATGCCGGACGGTGACCTCGACGCGATCCGCGCGGCCGGCCTCAGGCAGTCGGACTCGCCGGAGCGGCCGGGCCCCCGGGGGTAGCCGAGGCCGGCCCCGGTCGCACGCAGCTGATCCGCCGGGCGACGTCGCCCTTCGCGGTCTGGAGCGCTACCACCATCGCGCGCTCGCCGACCTTCTCGTCGGCCAGGTCGACCGTCTGGCCGCGCTCCTTGACCTTCGTCCTGTCGGTGATCGCGTAGCTGTGGCTGAACCCGTCCTTGCTCTTCAGGCTGATGCTGGTCGGGCTCATCGCGGTCACGTCACCGCGCTGCACCAGTACGGTCACCGTGCCGTGCTTCTTGGTTTTCTTCGTCAGGCTGAGATGACCGGTGGTGCGCAGCTGCGTGCGCTGCGCCGGGGTGAGCAGGCGGGCGTGGCCGCCTTGGGCCGCCGCGTCGGCCTGCTGGACCAGCGCGGACCCGGTGGCAGCGGCCGAGGCACCGGTCGGCACGAGCAAGGCGACCCCACCGAGGGCGACAGCTCCGGCAAGGACAGAACAGACAGCGGTACGACGTGACATGACTTCTCCTAGGTGAGGGGGCGACCAGTCCATCGTGACCGCGCAGCCTCAGCGGACGGCCAGCGTTCTGCAAGGGTTGCGTAAGGCTCCCACCACGAGACCCACCGACCGGCGACGATGATCGCGTGGCGGACAAAGGGCTGGTGCTGGTCGTCGAGGACGAGCCGGCGATCGCGGAGCTGCAGCGGATGTACCTCGCTCGTGAGGGTTACGGCGTCCACGTCGAGCGGGACGGCCTCGCCGGTCTGGCAGCCGCCCGCCGGCTGCGCCCCGTCGCGGTCGTCCTGGACGTCGGGTTGCCGGGGATGGACGGCACCGAGGTCTGCCGCACCCTGCGGGAGGAGGGCGACTGGGTTCCGGTGCTGTTCGTGACGGCCCGCGACGACGAGGTCGACCGGGTCCTGGGGCTCGAGCTCGGCGCGGACGACTACCTCACCAAGCCGTTCAGCCCACGCGAGCTCGTCAGTCGGGTGCGTGCCGTGCTGCGGCGCACGCAGGGATCGGTGGCCAAGCCGCCCCTGACCCTCGGTCCGATCCGCCTGGACCTGGAGACCCGGCACGTCACGGTCGACGACGACGAGGTCCTGCTGACGGTGACGGAGTTCGACCTGCTCGCGGCCCTGCTCCGCAAGCCCGGTCGGGTCCTCACCCGTGAGCAGCTGCTGTCGACCGTCTGGGGCTACGAGGCCGCCGCCGGCACCCGCACGGTCGACGTGCACGTCGGACAGGTGCGCGCCAAACTCGGTCCGGCCGGAGACCTTATCCGGACCGTGCGCGGTGTCGGCTACTCCACGGCGCGTCCGTGAGCATGCGGCGGCGGATCGCGATCAGCACGGTTCTCGCCGCACTGGTCGGCGTCGTCGCGGCGGGCCTGGTGGCACTGGGTCTGGTCCGGACCGCCTACGACCGGCAGGCACAGCAGGTGCTGCACCGTGAGGCAGTCCTGGTCGCCACGGCCGAGGACGCCCGCCCTGGCTCGGCGGCTCGCAAGGGGCTGCGTGCCCTCGGCATCCGGGTCGTCCGAGTGCACGCCGACGGGACCGGTTCCGGCCGGATGCTGCTCGACCCGGCCGAGGTGCGCTCTGCGGCCTCCGGTGCGGCCACCTCGGGTCGACGAACCCTGCGCGGTACGCGCTACCTGGTCGAGGTCCAGCCCGTCGGCACGGACGGGGGCGTGGTGCTGCTCCAACCGTTGCGGGACGCCCGGGCGGTGTCAACGGGGGTGGTTCGCAAGCTTGCCCTCGCACTGGTGATCGGCCTCGGTGCGGCAGTCGTCATCGGCGTCGGGCTGGCGAGGCGTCTGTCGCAGCCACTGGTGCGCGCCGCCGGAGCCGCCCGTCAGCTGGCCATGGGGGACCGTTCGGTGCGACTCGTCGAGGACGGCCCGGACGAGGTCGCCGAGCTGTCCCGCTCCCTGAACCTGCTCGCGCAGGCGCTCAGCACCAGCGAGGGACGCGAGCGGGAGTTCCTGCTGTCGGTGAGCCACGAGCTGCGCACCCCCCTGACCGGGATCCGTGGTTTCGCGGAGGCTCTCGTCGAGGGGGTCGGCGATCCGAGGGAAGCAGGTCGCACGATCGAGGCCGAGGCCGGCCGGATGCAGCGGCTGGTGAGCGACCTGCTCGACCTGGCCAGGGCCGGCGCCGACGACTTCCGGCTCGACGTCTCGTCGGTCGACCTGACGGCGCTGGTCGCGGACGCTGAGCCGGTCTGGCGGCACCGGTGCACCGAGGTGGGAGTGTGCTTCATCGCTGAGCTACCCGATGATCTCGTCCGGGTGCGCACCGACGCGGGTCGGATCCGGCAGGTGCTCGACGGGCTCGCCGAGAACGCCCTGCGCGTCACTCCGGAGGGCCGGCCGATCGTGTTCGCCGTACGGGCTGGTGGGGTGCTCGAAGTTCGGGACGGAGGACCGGGGCTCGCCCCGACGGACCTACCCGTCGCGTTCGACCGGTCGGTGCTGTACGACCGCTATAGGGGGGTCCGACAGGTCGGCACCGGCCTTGGCCTGGCTCTGGTGGGTGCCCTGGTGACGCGTCTGGGTGGTCATGCGGAAGCAGGCCACGCCCCCGAGGGCGGAGCCTGCTTCCGGGTGACGCTTCCGGTCGAGCCGGTCAGTGCCGCTCGATGGTGAACGGCACGCTGGTCGGGTGAACCCGGCGCGCACCGAGGTACACCTGCTGGGTGCTCGCGCCCCTGACGACCACTCGTAGTGCGTGCGAGCACTCGGCCGTGAAGTCGACGCCGTCGAGGTGACCGACGTTGGTGAACCGGAAGGCCAGGGTGTGTCCGTCGCGGCTGACGACCGCGGAGTCACCCGGCTCGAGGCGGACCCTGGTGAGGTGGCTGATGTCGCGGGTCGCCGTGATCGTGCCCGCAACGACAGCCTTCGACGTCCCGCGGTGGGTGACGCGCAGCTTCCAGCCGTGGGCGTCGTGCCAGAGGTAGGTCGTGCCGGCCTGACCCGGCCGGACGCCGGGGCTGCCCTGGACCTGCGCGGGCAACGTGCCGCAGGTGGTGGCCGCCTGGGCGGGCGCGCTGACGCCGAGAACGGCACTGGCACCGAGGCCGGTGATGACGAGGGCCTTCAACATGGTGGTCTCCTGATCCGGCCGCGGGGTGCAGCCACGAGCAGGGACTGTGGACCTCGGATGTGCGGGCTGTTGCCCTGTTGTGTACGGGGACTGTCAGGCCTTGGCGTCGACCATGGCGCTCAGGCCAGGCAGGCCGTCATGGCCGCGACCATCAGCGGGATGTCGTCGGCGGAGGCGAGCTCCCGGCAGGAGTGCATCGCCAGCATCGGCGAGCCGACGTCGACCGTCGCGATCCCCAGCCGGGTCGCCGTCAGCGGCCCGATCGTCGACCCGCAGGGCAGGTCCGCGCGGGTCACGAAGTGCTGCACCGGGACACCCGCCTCCGCGCAGCGACCGATGAACCAGGCACCGGTGCCGGCGTCTGTCGCGTAGGACTGGTTGGCATTGTGCTTCACGACCGGACCACCACCGAGCCGAGGTGTGTGCGAGGGCTCGTGCCGCTCGCTGTAGTTGGGGTGCACGGCGTGCGCCATGTCGGCTGACACCAGCCGCGACCGCGCGGCCGCCCTGAGCCGGGCCTGAGGGTCGAGGTCCCCGGTGGCGGCGACCAGGCGGGCGAAGACGTCCTCGAGGAAGGACCCGCGAGCGCCCTCGGCGGAGCCGCTGCCCACCTCCTCGTGGTCGTTGGCGACGAGCAGCTGGGTGTGCGCCGCCGCCGGGGCTGCCAGCAGCGCCAGGACGGCGCTGTGGCAGGAGGCCAGGTTGTCCAGCCTGGGCGCGGCGACCCAGTTGGACCCCGTCACACCGGCCGGCTGCGTGTCGGTGAGCACCAGGTCGAAGCCGACGGCCGCGGGGACGCCGAGCAGGTCGAGCAGGCCCTGTTCGGTGTCGAGGCCCAACACCGGGACGAGGTGCCGCTGCGGGTCCAGGACCAGCCCGTCCCGCACCGTGCGGTCGAGGTGGATCGCGAGGGACGGCAACCGCAGCCGACCGCCCTCCAGACGCACCAGGGTGCTCGTGCCGTCAGCAGTCACGACCCGTCCGGCGACCGTCAGCTCGCGGTCCATCCACGTGTGGGCCAACATCCCGCCGTACGGCTCGACCCCGACCAGGCGGTACCCGACGCGGGACAGGTCCGGCAACGGCCGCACGGTGAAGGTAGGCGAGTCGGTGTGCGTCCCGATCAGGCGGGCCCCAGCGTCGGCCAAGGACGCCGAGCCCACCCGGAAGGCGATGAGGGAACCACCGTCGCGGACCACGTGATGCCGGGCGCCCGGGGTGAGGGTCCAGTGGTCACGCTCGTCGAGGGCCGTCGACCCGGCCGCGGCCAGGCGCCGGACCAGCTCGGCAACGGCGTGGAACGGGGTGGGCGAGATGTCGACGAAGGCGCGCAGGTCCGCGCCGGGGGAGCTCATGGCTGCAGACGGTACCGAGGGTCCACGGGCCGACAGGGCGCAGGTGCAGCAGCTGCCGGGATAGATTCGGGAGCAGCAATCCCTTCCCTGCCTTCGGAGGTTTCCTGTGGTCCACGAAGTCCGTGGTGTCGTCGCTCGAGCGAAGGGTGCTCCGGTGTCCCTGGAGACCATCCTGGTGCCCGACCCCGGTCCGGGCGAGGCTCTCGTCCAGGTGCAGGCGTGCGGGGTCTGCCATACCGACCTGCACTACCGCGAGGGCGGGATCAACGACGAGTTCCCCTTCCTGCTCGGTCACGAGGCCGCCGGCGTCGTCGAATCGGTGGGCCCTGACGTCACCCACGTCAAGCCCGGCGACTTCGTCGTCCTGAACTGGCGGGCAGTCTGCGGCCAGTGCCGCGCCTGCAAGCGCGGTCGACCCTGGTACTGCTTCGCCACGCACAACGCGACGCAGAAGATGACCCTCGCCGACGGGACCGTCCTGTCACCCGCCCTCGGCATCGGGGCCTTCGCGGACAAGACCCTGGTCGCCGCCGGCCAGTGCACCGTCGTGTCGACGGTCGACCCGGCCGCAGCCGGGCTGCTCGGCTGCGGTGTCATGGCCGGCTTCGGCGCGGCCGTCAACACTGCGCCGGTGCAGCAGGGGGACACGGTCGCCGTCATCGGCTGCGGTGGCGTCGGTGACGCAGCCATCGCCGGTGCGGTGTACGCAGGAGCCCGCCAGGTGATCGCCGTCGACCTCGACGACCGCAAGCTCGCCTGGGCCCGCGAGTTCGGCGCGACGCACACCGTCAACGCCTCCGGCGACGTCGTCGCCGAGCTGCGCGCCCTGACGGGCGGCTTCGGCCCCGACGTCGTGATCGACGCGGTCGGCCGACCTGAGACGTTCCGGCAGGCCTTCGACGCCCGCGACCTCGCCGGCACGGTCGTACTCGTCGGTGTCCCGACCCCGAACATGGTCCTGGAGATCCCGTTGATCGAGATCTTCGGCCACGGTGGCCAGACCAAATCCAGCTGGTACGGCGACTGCCTGCCCGAGCGGGACTTCCCCCTGCTCGTCGACCTCTGGAAGCAGGGCCGTTTCCCGCTGGACCGTTTCGTGAGCGAGCGGATCGGCCTGGACGGGGTCGAGGAAGCCTTCCACAAGATGGAGCGCGGCGAGGTCCTGCGCAGCGTGGTGGTCCTGTGACCGCCTCTGCCGAGAAGGTCGTGACGAGCGGCCAGTTCAGCCTCGACGGCGGCACCTGGGACGTCGACAACAACGTCTGGCTGTACGGCGACGAGGACGAGGTGATCGTCATCGACGCCGCCCACGACGCGCACGCCATCGCCGCTGCTGTCGGGGGCCGGCCGGTCAAGGCGATTGTCTGCACCCACGCCCACAACGACCACGTCAACGTGGCGCTCGAGCTCGCCGCCGAGCTCGACGCACCGGTGCTGCTGCACCCCGACGACCGGGTCCTGTGGGACACCGTGCACGACCGCGCACCCGACGGTGACCTCACCGACGGCGAGGTCCTCACCGTCGGCGGCGCCACCCTGACCGTCGTGCACACTCCCGGCCACTCGCCCGGCGGCGTCTGCCTCGTCGGGGACGGAGTGGTGTTCAGCGGTGACACGCTGTTCCACGGTGGCCCCGGGGCGACCGGGCGTTCCTACAGCGACTTCCCGACGATTCTCGACTCGATCCGCACAAACCTGCTGACCCTTCCCGCAGACACCGTCGTCCACGCCGGTCATGGTGACGACACGACCATCGGGGCCGAGGCCACGTCGTACCAGGAGTGGGTCGACCGGGGGCACTGACGTCACCGGTCATCCTTGCGGCCAGATTGACCTGCGCCTGCGTTCGGCGTCTGCCAGGGCAGCTCCTCCACGACACCTACGGTGCCCGTCCGTCGTTACCCGGCGGGTGTCGCGTCGCCACGCAAGGCTGGTTCCCAGCGACGGCCGCTTCGCATGACAATCTCAGGGCATGTACGACGCCCTCGTCCTTGCCGGCGGCGCCGCCCGCAGGCTCGGCGGCATCGACAAGCCCGCCCTCGTCGTCGACGGGCTGAGCCTGCTCGACCGGGTCCTGCTCGCAACCGCCGCGGCCGACCGCACCGTTGTCGTGGGCCCGGAGCGAGCCGTCCGGCGATCCGTCGTGTGGGCTCGCGAGGACCCGGTCGGGGGTGGACCCGCGGCTGCCCTTGCCGCCGGCCTGGCACACGTCGGAGCTGACCTCGTGGTGCTCCTCGCCGCGGACCTGCCGTGGGTCACGCAGCGGGCGGTAACGGACCTGGTGGATAAGGTCAGCGGCGACGGATCGGGCGTCAGGGGTGAGGGCGAGGGGGCGGTCGTCAGGGTGGACGGCCACCCTCAGTGGCTCGCCTCGGCCTGGCGGACCACCTCCGTCGCGCGGGCCGTCCGCGGGCGTGACCTCGCCGGCTGCTCCCTGCGCATGGTGCTCCAGGACCTGCGGGTCACCTGGGTGGACACCGCACCCGAGGGCACCTGGCGGGACTGCGACACTCCCGCAGACCTGGCAGACCTGGCAGACCTGGCTAACGTGAGGCCGCGAAGCGAGAGGCACCGCACGCCGCGGCCCGTCCCGCCACCCCCCTGACGACGTACCCCCTAGGCAGCCGGGGGCTAGCGGTCGCCGGCGGTGCTGAGGCCGGCGAGGCCGGCGGTGTACTCACCCGCTTTGCCCGCGACTGACCGCCGGCCCGAGCTGCGCAGCTCGGTCGCGACGAGGACCGCGAACAGCAGACCCAGGGCGACCGCCCCGAGCAGGTGCGCCGGGTCGGCGTTCTTGACCAGCGCCTCGACGGCGAAGACCAGCACCCACAGGCCGTGCAGGGCCGAGACCGGCCGCGTGGGTAGGTGCTGCATGTTCCTCACCTTATCGAGGGTGGCGACGTCCGGCACGCCCCGTGCGCGGCGTCATTCCGTGAGGCGAGCCAGGAGCCTGTCACGTGCGGCCGGCCAATCGGCCGCGAGCAGGGAGAAGTAGGCCGCGTCCCGCACGGACCCGTCCGGTCGACGGCGTTGGTGCCGGAGCGTCCCGTCGTACCGCGCTCCGAGCTTGCGGATGGCTGCCTGCGAGCGGATGTTCAGCCCGTCGGTCTTAAGGGTCACCCGTTCGGCGCCCAGCTCGTCGAAGGCGTGGGACAGCAGGAGCAGCTTGCAGGTGGGGTTGACGTCGCTGGCCCAGAGGTCCTTGCGGTACCACGTCCACCCGATCTCCAGCCCGCCCACGTCCAGGTCCACGTCCAGGTACGACGTGCTCCCGGCTGCCCGGCCGTCGACGACGACCGCCCACGCCAGCCCGGGATGGGTCAGGCGGAACTGGGCCATCTGTTCCAGGGTCGTGGGCCGTGCGGTCAGCCAGCGCCACACGTCGTCGTCCTGCGCGGCCTCCAGCAGGTCCGGGTCGTGCTCGGCGGCGAGGGGTTCGAGCCGGACGCGTCCGCGCGTGAACGCGATCGGCTGAGGTGCCCTCACAGCGCCTCCCACCGTCGTCGCCGCCCAGTTGCGATCATGATCGAGAGCGTAAACGGCACTCCCGCAGGCGCGGGTTCGTTAGCCGGGTGCGTGAGGAGGACTGGTGGAGGAGAAGCGGGCGCTGCGCGTCGCGGACCGGCTGCGCGAGCGGGGGCTCGACGCGCACCTGGAGCGCGCGTCCATCTACCAGTTCGGTGTGCGCATCATGCTGCGGGACGGCCGACAGGCCATCTGGGACACCGACGGCACGATCGGCCTGGAGGCGCAGGTCATGCGCAACGGGGTCCTTGTCGGCTACGTCCCGCAGCTGGAGGGGTCCGAGGACTTCGACGAGGACCAGACGGTCAGGGCAATCGCCGCGACCGACTACGACCGGCCGATCGCCACGCGCGGTACGGCGTCGGCGGGGGTACCGATGCCACCGCACGGTGGGGTCCTTCGACGGTTCCTAGGTGGCTTTCGGGAGTGAGGCTCAGCCGCCGAGGGCCAAGGCGGTGGCGAGCAGCACCGCCTCCTCGCCCGGCCTCCCGATCAGCTGGAGGCTCGCCGGCGGGCCATCCCTGCGGGCCACCGGGAAGCACACCGCCGGAAGCCCCGCGAGGTTGACCGGAAGGGTGAGCCGCAGGCCGTACATCCGCTCCGGCTCGTTCCGGGGGGCCGGCGCGTCACGCAACACGGGGAGGGCGATCACGTCCACCCGCTCCAGGGCGGTCAGGACCTCGGTGCGCCACGCCCGTCGTACAGCTTCCGCCCGTGCCAGCTCCTGCGCTGTACGACGCCCGCCCGCCTCCAGTCGACCCGCGACGTCGGAGCCCACGCGCCCGCTCGCGAGCAGGTGGCCCGAGCTGTGATGCGCCTCCGCGCCGAGGAGCACCCCAGCGGCCTCGTCCGCCGCGTCCCACCCCGGTAGCTCGACCTCCGGGCACGATCCCAGGACTGCGTCGAGCGCGGCGTCCACCCCCGTCGCGGCAGCCGGTCGGTAGCGGCCAAGGCGTCCCTCGGCGGCCACGACGAAGCCGGGTTCCAGTAGCCGCATGCCGACCACCAGTCCCGCGACGTCCCGCGCCAGCGGACCGATGGTGTCCATCGAGGGGGCGAGCGGCCACACCCCGTCGAGCGGGATCCGGCCCTGGGTGGTCTTCAGGCCGGCCACGCCGCAGCAGGCCGCCGGGATGCGGACCGACCCGCCGGTGTCCGACCCCAGGGCCACGTCGGCGTCACCGGTGGCGACGACCACCGCCGCCCCGCTGCTCGAGCCTCCGGGTACGTAGTCGCCCAACGGGTTGGTCGGCGTGCCCTGCCAGGCGTTGACTCCCGTGATGCCGTACGCCAGCTCGTGCATGACGGTCCGTCCGACGATGACGGCCTGCTCCCGGGTTCCCGCCAGGCAGGCGGCGTCAGCCTTGGCCGGCGTCGCCTCGACGGCAGGCGATCCAGCCGTCGTGGCCAGGCCCTCCATGTCGATGAGGTCCTTGACCGCGACCCTCAGCCCCGGGCCGTGGGTGAGCCTCAGGCTCCAGCCGTCGTTCAGCACGGGTCGACGCGGATCAGGAAGCTCCGCACGTCCAGGAACTCCGACAGTGCATCGCGATGGTCGTCGCAGGCGTGCCACAGCTTCTCGCGATCCGGTGTGTGCACCTTCGGGTTGTTCCACACGAGGGCGTGCACGGCCAGTGCGCGACAGCCCTTCGCTGAGCACGTCGGTCGGTCCACCCGACCATCCAACCAGGCCACTAACCTGGCGCGGTGGACGCGGAGATGACCGACTGGCAACGCAAGCGCGTCGAGCTGCGCTGGCGGCGGGCAGCCGTCAGGCAGGGTCTCAAGGCGCGTTGGTCGTTGCGGAGGGTCGACGTCGTCGGCAAGCGGGCCATCGTGCTCGGCGACCCCAAGGTCGACGGCTCGGACATCCAGGTCGGCGACGACTTCAAGGTCTGGTCGGGGCATCGCAAGACCCTCATCAGTGGCTGGGGCGAGATCCGCTTCGGAGACCGCTGCTTCGTCAACGTCGGATCGACGATCATCGCCGTGGAGCAGATCATCGTCGGGGACGACGTGGCCTTCGCCAACGAGGTCTTCGTGATGGACAGCGACAGCCACGGCGTCGAGGGCCGGCCGCACCGGCAGGCGCCGGTCCGGATCGGTGACGGCTGCTGGATCGGTGCCCGCGCGATGATCCTGCCCGGCGTGACCCTGGGAAGGCGGGTCCTGGTGGCCGCGGGGGCGGTCGTGACCCGCGACGTCCCCGACGACTGCCTCGTGGCCGGCAATCCCGCCCGGGTCGTCCGCCAGCTCACCTATCCGGTCGGCTGCCGTCGCGCGTGGCACGACCAGTGGTGCCCCTGCCCGAAGGTCGCTGCCGTCGAAGAGCCGGCCTGACGTCCTGCCAACGCGCCACCGGGCCCAGGGAGCCCGCCTGTCCATGCACCCAGCCTGACGGGATGTCCGGCCGGTGGGCGGGTCAGGCCTTGACGTCCAGGACCAGCTTGCCGACCGAGCCCCGGTTGCGAAGGGCCTCATGGGCCAGGGCCACGTCGCCGAGGGCATAGGTGCCTCCGACGAGCGGGGTGAGCGTGCCGGCGTCGACCATGCCCAGCAGCTCGGCCATCTGGGGGTGGAGCATCGCCGGGTTGGTGAAGCAGTGTGCGAGCCAGAAGCCGATGACGGCCCGGCTGCGCGACATGAGCTCGCCGGCCGTGACCGGCTTCGGCTCGGTGCGGGAGGCCATGCCGAAGGTCGCAAGCCGGCCGAAGGGCGCAAGGGCGGCAAGCGAGGCGTCGAAGGTCGGCCCGCCGACCATCTCCAACACGATGTCGACCTTCTTGCCACCGTTCGCGCTCTCCAGGGCCCCCTTGAGATCTGGCTCGCCGGCGAGGACCAGGCTGTCGGCCCCCAGCTCCTGGGCGATCTCGAGCTTGTCCTGGGACGAGGCGACGGCGATGACGTTTCCTGCGCCCCAGTGCTTGGCGAGCTGGATGGCGAGGGTGCCGACCCCGCCGGCGGCGGCGTGCACGACCACGGACTCGCCCGGGACGAGGTGGGTGGACGTGCGGAGCAGGTGCCAGGCGGTGAGGCCCTGGATCATCAGCGACAGCGCCTGACCGTCGGAGACGCTGTCGGAGAGCGGGAAGACGAGCCCGGGATGGACCAGGGCCTTCTCGCAGTAGCCACCACCCATGGCCATCGCGGAGACCCGGGAGCCGTCGGTGAGGTGTCCGACCACCTCGCCGCCGGGGATCATCGGCAGCGACGTCTTCGAGAGGTAGGAGTCCTCGACCTGGTGGGTGTCGGCGTAGTTGATTCCGGCTGTGTCGACGTCCAGGAGCACCAGGCCGTCACCGGCGACGGGGTCCGGGAGCTCGACGAGCTTCAGGACCTCGGGGCCGCCGAACTCGGTGATCTGCACAGCTCTCATGCAGCGACCCTAACCGGAATCTCGTGCGGTTTGCCTCACTGCACCCGCCGGACTGGCAAGATGACCTTGTGGACCAGACAACTGTGATCCGACCCTCTGCGATCCTTGCCGACCGGGATGCGCGTGCGGTCCTCAAGGAGCTCGAGTCGCGCGACGTGAGCCGAGGCGGGGTCTGGAGCGCGAGCCCCGGGATGTGGCAGCGCTTCGACCTGCCGTGGGACGGCTCGAACGGACTCAAGGGGACCTCGAGGCTGGTCGGCAGCATCGGTGCCATCTACGGCTCGCCGTCGAAGTACGACATCACGATCTACCGGGTGACCGTCACCGATCACGGCGCCGCCAACGGCTGGACCGTCGAGCGGATCTGCGACGACGCCCTGCAGTACGCCGACCTCACCCTGGCGAGCTGTCCCCGGACGACCCTGGAGGCCACCACTCCGGACCCGTTCTACAAGCCCTAGAAGAGAACGAGCCCCAGCGCGACCAGGTCCAGCCGGGTCTAGACGGGCACGCTTTCCCCTGCGGCGTAGGGGGTCCGTCCTGCACCGTCGATCACCCACACCCGCTGTCGGCCGTGCACCGTCCAGGCCCCGTCGAGTTGCACCATCGCGGTGTCCTCGTCGATCCCGACGACCGCGACCCCCTCCGGCGCCGCCTCGACGTACCGGCTGGCGATCTCAGGCATCCACCCGGCGATGCGGTCGAAGTGCGGGATGACCCGTAGCTGCGGCACGACCCCGAGGCCCCCGTCCGGCGTCCGCCCGGCATCGCGGATGTCGGGGACCCACGACGTCAGGGCCATCGCACCGGCACTGCAACCGGCCAAGGCGGCGCCCTCGGTCCACGCGTGGTGCACCGCCTCCCACAGCCGGGTGCCCCGCAAGGTCGTGGACAGGTACGACGGGTTTCCCCCCGACAGGTAGACCAGCCCCGCCCCGGCAACCTGCTCGGCAAGCTCCTCGGAGTCGGCCTCCTCCCGGTCGCGGGCGACCAACGGCACGGCCTCCACCCCGAGGCGGGCAGCCTGCTCCCGTCCGAGCGCGACCCAGCGGGCGAGGGAGCTCTCGCCCTCCGGGGCCGAGGCGGTGGGGATCTGCACGAAGCGGGCAGGACGTCCACGCAGGAGCAGGCCCTCGGTCTCGGTCATGACCGTGAGGTACTCCCCACTGCCGACCAGGGCGAGCGGCGCGGTCACGGGAGCAGCCCCAGACCGCCGTCGAGGACGACGACCTCTCCGGTGACGTAGCTGGACCGGACCAGACCCATCACGATCTCGGCGACGTCGTCGGGAGTGGCCGGACGCTTCATCGGGGCCATGGCGCTCACCAGCGCCCGGATCTCGTGCCAGTCCTGCGTCCACGGCGTGTCAACCAGGCCGGGCGCGACGGCGTTGACGCGGATGTCCGGACCGAGGGCCTTCGCCAGTAGCCGGGTCTGGTGGTTGAACGCTGCTTTGCTTGCTGCGTAGGGGATCGAGCTGCCGGTCGGCTTGACGCCGGCGAGGGAGGAGATGTTCACGACGCACCCGTGGGCCTCCCGGAGGGCTTTCTCGGCGGCCGTCACGAGGACGAACGGCGCGATGACGTTGACGTCGTACAGGTGGCGCCAGACCTCGGGGGTGGCGGCAGCGAGGTCGGTGTGGGGGATGACCTGAGTGGTGCCGGCATTGTTGACCAGCACGTCAAGGCGGCCGTGGGCTGCGAGGACCGCGTCAATGAGTCCCCGGGCCGCGAGCTCGTCACCGACATCGGCCTGCTCGTAGGTGCCGCCGATCTCGACGGCGACGGCCTGGCCGGCCTCGACCGAGCTTCGGCTGTTGACGACCACCGTGTAACCGTCCTGCGCGAGGCGGCGCGCGACCGCGGCGCCGATGCCGGACGAGGAACCGGTGACGAGTGCGACCTTCGACATGCACCGGACGCTACTGGCACGGCAGACTGGACACCTGATGAGCACCGACGACCTCGACATACCCCCGACAGACCCGCCGCCCGTCGACAGCCTGCTGCTGGTTGGTTTCGGCGGCCCCGAAGGGCCGGATGACGTGCTGCCCTTTCTGGAGAACGTCACCCGGGGTCGCGGGATCCCGCCGGAGCGGCTGAAGGAGGTGGGCGGCCACTACCTCGAGGTGTTCGGGGGAGTGAGCCCGATCAACGCGCAGTGCCGGGAGCTGCAGGCGGCCCTCCAGAAAGCCGTGCCAGAGCTGCCGGTCTACTGGGGCAACCGCAACTGGCACCCGTTCCTCGCCGAGACCCTCGCGACAATGGCCGCCGACGGTCGACGGCACGCGCTGGCCGTCGTGACGTCGGCTTTCCCGTCGTACTCGGGGTGCAGGCAGTACCGCGAGGACATCGCCGGTGCCAACGTGCCGGACGGACCCGTCGTGACCAAGCTGCGGCACTACTACGCCGAAGAGGGCTTCCTCGACGTCATGCGGCGCAACGTCAGCGCCTGTGGGCTCCCCGGGGCGCGGCTGGTGTTCACCGCCCACTCGATCCCGCTCGTCATGGCCGCGTCCTCCGGTCCGTCCGGCAACGCCTACGTCGACGCGCTCCGGATCGCCTGCGCGCGGATCGCCGGCGACGCCCCCTGGGACCTGGTCTTCCAGTCCCGCAGCGGACCGCCGCAGGTCCCCTGGCTCGAGCCGGACGTCAGCGACCACCTGCAGACGCTGTACGACGAAGGCGTGCGCGAGGTGGTGCTGGTCCCCGTCGGGTTCACCAGCGACCACGTCGAGGTGGTGTACGACCTCGACGTGCAGGCCCGTGAGCGGGTGGAGCACCTCGACGGGCTCGAGCTGCGCCGGGCCGCGACCGTGGGCACCGACCCGCAGTTCGTGGCGATGCTGGCCGGCCTGGTCCACGAACGGATCGCCGCACCCGTCGAGCTGGCCGACCACGGCTGCCCCGCGACGCACGACCGGTGCCCCGTCGGCTGCTGCCCACCACCCCCGCGCCGCTGAGAAGCCGGCAAGGGCCGCTCACAGCGCCTGCTCGACCTCGTGGCGGGGGATCCCCAGCAAGAACAGCACCGCGTCAAGGAAGGGCACCGACAAGGCGGTGTCGGCGGCGTCCCGGACCACCGGCTTGGCGTTGAACGCGATCCCCAGGCCGGCCGCCTCGAGCATGTCCAGGTCATTGGCCCCGTCCCCGATGGCGACCGTCTGCTCGAGCAGCAGCCCCTCCGCGGCAGCGAACCGGCGCAGTGCGTCCGCTTTGGCCGCCCGGTCGACGACGGGGCCCAGAACCCGCCCGGTGAGGCGTCCGTCGACGACGTCCAGGACGTTTGCCTCGGCGTGGTCGAGCCCGAGCTCGGCTCTCAGGTCGTCAGTCACCGCCGTGAAGCCCCCCGACACGATCCCCACGGTCCACCCCAGCCGCCGCAGCGTGCGGACCAGGGTGCGGGCCCCCGGAGTCAGTCGTACGGCGGCCCGGACCCGGTCGACCGCCTCGACGGGTAACCCCTCCAGAAGGGCGACGCGGGCCCGGAGCGAGGCCTCGAAGTCGAGCTCGCCGGCCATCGCCGCCCTGGTGACCAGGGCGACCTCCTCGAGGCAGCCGGCTTCCGCCGCCAGCATCTCGATCACCTCGCCCTGGACGAGGGTGGAGTCGACATCCATGACCACCAGCCGCTTGGCCCGACGGTAGATCGAGGCCCGCTCCACGGCCACGTCGACGTGCTGCAGGACCGCCTCGGCGGCCAGCTCCTTCCGCAGCCGTGCGGTGTCGCCGCCGGAGACGACCAGCTCGAAGGACTGGGCAGGCCAGGACGACAGCCGTGTCACCCGCTCGATGTTGGCCCCACAGGCGGCCAGCCGTCGGGTGACGCCGGCGAGGGCGGCCGGCGGCAACGGGGCACCGAGGACCACGACGTGATGCCGCACGGACGCGACCTCCACGTCTGCCTCGAGCGGCTCGAAGGCCAGGTCCACTCCGAGCGTCGACGCGGCCGTCAGCAGCGCTGACCTGACCACCGACCCGTCACCGCCGACGGCGATCACCACTCCGAGCAGCAGCCGCCCGTGCACCACGACCTGCTCGACGTCCTCCACGACGGCGTCGTGGGCGGCCAGCACGTCCATGAGGGCGGTCGTCACCCCCGGGTGGTCCCGCCCGGTGACGGTGACGAGCAGGCTCACAAGGGCAGTCCGTACGCGTTGTAGGCGGCGACGCGCGCCCGGCGCACGACTCGGGCCAGGTCGCGAAGGACGCGGTCGCGGGCCTCCGCCTCCCGGCTGTCGACGGCCCCCCCGGTGTCGCGGGAGGCGAGCGCCACGACCGCGGACAGCTGGCGGCTCTGGACCAGCACCTGCCGGGCGCGGGCCGGCCAGGAGCCGGGGAGCTCGTCGTCGTCGAGCCCATGCCGCGCGTCCCTGCGCAGGTCGCGCAGCGCGTCGGCGACGTCGGGGCTCCACCGGGCGACGTCGAGGTCAACCAGCGCCCGGGCCGCCTCGACGACGCCGAGCCGCAGGTCGTGTTCGGCCTCATGCAGGTACGGGCCGGGTTCGGGGCCGGACACCTGCACCGGGTACGACGACCAGGCGACTGTCGTCACGGTGCCGTCGAGCTCGGAGCCGTGCGCGGTCAGGGCCGGCACCAGCCCGGTTCCACCGCCGTCCTCACGCAGCGCCAGGACCCCCTCGCCGGCGAGCAGCGCGGCCCGGGTGAAGGGCCCTGGCCCCGGCAGGCCCAAGGGGTCACCCGGAGCGGGCAGGACCACCCGCAGGCGGCGTACCCCGTCTGCGCGCAACCGTCCAGCAGCCTGCTCCAGGCTGAGGTCGTCGACCGACAGCCCGCTCACCCGGTGGTCCTCGTCGTAGGTGGTGACGCGGGCCACGAGCTCGGGCAGCGAGGTCTCACCGGCGAGCCAGGACGTGGCCCAACATGCCAGAAGAGCGCTGCGCGGAGGGGAGGACGACGACACGAGCGCTGAGCCTACGAGGCTCCGGGGCGCCGCTCGCGTAGCGTCCGCGCCGTGCGCTCCTACGACGGGATCGACCTGTCCCCTCCGAAGCGGCTGCTCCCTCCCGAGCTGGTCGCCGAGCGTGGCCTCGTGCTCGAGGAGGTCCTGACCGGCTGGGTAGGGGCGGTCGTCGACAGCGACCGGGAGCGGGTCAGCCTGGAGGACCGGCACGGCAAGGTCCGCGTCTTCCCGCTCGGGGTGTTCCTGCTCGAGGGCAGAGCCGTCACCGTCGTACGGACCAGGGGTCCGGCGCCGCAGGTTGCCCGCGTGACCGCGAGCGGCTCGGTGGCCGTGTCGGACCTGCAGGCGCGGGAGGCTCGGGCCAGCCGGATCTGGGTCGAGGGCAAGCACGACGCGGAGCTCGTCGAGCGGGTGTGGGGCCACGACCTGCGCGTCGAGGCAATCGTGGTCGAGCCGCTCGACGGCATCGACGACCTGCCCGCACTCGTGCGGACCTTCGGTCCGAGCCGCGACCGGCGGGTGGGAGTGCTCGTGGACCACCTGGTCGCGGGCAGCAAGGAGAGCCGCATCGTCGGGTCCGTGACGAGCCCGCACGTGCTGGTGACCGGCCATCCCTACATCGACGTCTGGCAAGCCGTGAAACCGGTGGCAGTCGGCATCACGTCCTGGCCGGTGATCGCCCGCGGCATCCCCTGGAAGGAGGGCGTATGCGCCGCCCTTGGATGGGGGCAGCCGTGGGAGGGCTGGAGACGCGTGCTGGCGGCCGTCGACTCCTATGCCGACCTCGAGGTGCCGCTGCTGCAGTCCGTCGAGAGGCTCATCGACTTCGTGACCGAGACATGAACTGCCAAAAGGCGGCCCGGGGAGGGCCGCCCTTCAGCAGTTCACGTCATCTCACCGATGTCACCAGACGCGACGTCGGTTCCCACCCACGGGGACGAAGTTGAGGATGAGGCCCACCACGAGCAAGATGAGACCGATCGTGACGAGCACCGGGATGCTGGCCACGAGGCCGATGATGAGAAGGATCAGTCCGAGCGCGATCATGGGGATCTCCTTTGTCGCCAGGTTGCTGCACCGGTCTGGTGCCTGACCGCGACATGCCCTGCGGCACAAGGGAACTAACCCTGCGACGGATCACATTTTCGATCTCGGTCAAGCCAGAGCCAGAGGCGGTGCGCCGAATCGGGGCATAACGCCACTAAAAGGTCACCCAGCCGGAAGTTCCGTGAGCGAGGACGCGTCCTCGGCCACCCCGACCATCAGGTCCCGCCAGACCGAGGCGTCGTACCTGGCGGGAGCGGTGGCATCGACGAAGCGCAGCACCGCGTCGGTGAACAGTCTCGGGCGACTTCGGTGGGGGAGGTGCCCCGCGCGGGCGACGACCTCAAGGTGCGCGCCGGGCAGGGCGTCGACAGCCCGTCGGGCGTGCGCGACCGGCAGGACCCGGTCGCGTTGGCCCCAGACGAGCAGTGTGGGGATCGCCGCGGTCAGGTAGAGGCGGTCGCGGCTGGTGACCGTCTGCCCCCGAAGGTCGACCAACCCCCGAAGGGTGCGCAGGAAGGCAGTTCTGGTCGCGCGGTCCTGCAGGGCCAACCAGACCCGAGCGGCGCCCTCGACGTCCTCGGGGTCGGCCAGGCCGGCCCGGGCAACCAGGCGCGACCCGAACAAGACGGGGTCGCGGAACACCCGACGCGTCGACAGCGACAGCGCGGCAGAGGCACCGGGCAGCGCCACCGCGCGCAGCACCGGGTGCACCTCCTCGCCGAGGCCACCTGAACTGACGAGGACGAGTCGCTCGACGCGCTCCGGGTACTGGTAGGCGAACTGCAGCGCGACCCCTCCGCCGAGGCTGTGTCCGACGACGGTCGCCTGGTCCACCCCGAGCACGACGAGCAGGTCGCGCATGCCGTTGGCAAAGCCGCCGATCGAGTAGTCGGCACGTGGCTTGTCCGAGTCGCCGTGACCGAGCAGGTCGGGCGCGAGGACGGTGTGGTGTTCGGCCAGCAGCGGGATCACGTCCTCCCACGTGCGGGAGGAATCGCCGACCCCGTGGATGAGCAGGAGCACCGGCGCGGAACCGAGCCGTGGACCGGCCAACACGAAGGCTCGGCGGTGGCCATGGACCACGCGCGTCTGTCGGCGCAGGAGTACGGCAGGCACCTCGAGAGGGTCCCGCAGCTGTGTTTCGGGCGCATGTCCGGCGCGCCGGGAACGCGCCCGGTGGGGCCCTCGCCTAAAGTTGCCGGGCCGCCGTCGGTAGGCGCGTTCGGCCTGCACGCACGACGAAAGAGCATCGTTGACTGCCCCGCAAGAGATCCCCGACGCACCCGCCGTCGCGCCGCTCCGGGCCTGGCAGCGGGCCGCCCTCGTGAAGTACCTGCGGTCCAACCCGCGTGACTTCCTCGCCGTGGCGACGCCTGGCTCCGGCAAGACGACCTTCGCGCTGCGGATCGCCTCGGAGCTCCTGTCCAGCGGGGCGGTCCAGGGCGTCACGGTCGTCGCCCCCACCGAGCACCTGAAGACGCAGTGGGCCATGGCCGCGGCAAAGGTCGGGATCAGCCTCGACCCCGGGTTCCGCAACTCCATGGGCTCGGCGAGCCGGGACTTCCACGGCGTCGCGGTGACCTACGCCGGTGTTGCCGCCCACCCCCTGCTGCACCGGGCACGTACCGAGCGCCGCCGTACCCTGGTCATCCTCGACGAGGTCCACCACGCCGGCGACGCCCTGTCCTGGGGGGACGCGGTCAAGGAGGCCTTCGAGCCGGCGACCCGACGACTGTCGCTGACCGGCACACCGTTCCGGTCCGACACCAACGCGATCCCGTTCGTCCGCTACGAGCGCGGCAGCGACGGCATCACCCGGTCGGCCTCAGACCACTCCTATGGCTACGCCGACGCCCTACGCGACGGGGTCGTACGCCCGGTCCTGTTCCTGGCCTACTCCGGTACGGCGACGTGGCGCACCCGCGCGGGCGAGGAGGTCAGTGCCACCCTGGGCGAGCCGCTCACGGTCGAGCAGACCGGCCACGCCTGGCGCACCGCCCTCGACCCGCACGGCGACTGGATGCCGGCCGTCCTCGAGGCTGCCGACCGACGTCTCACCCAGGTCCGCCGGGGGATGCCCGACGCCGGCGGCATGGTCATCGCCAGCGACCACAAGAGCGCCAAGCTCTACGCCGAGCTGCTCCAGGGGATCACCGGTCGGCAGCCGGTCGTCGTCCTGTCCGACGACCCTGGCGCATCGGCCAAGATCGGGGCGTTCGAGACCTCGCAGGACCGATGGCTGGTCGCGGTCCGGATGGTGTCCGAGGGCGTGGACATCCCGCGACTGGCCGTCGGCGTCTACGGCACCAGCGTCCAGACCCCCCTGTTCTTCGCGCAGGCCGTGGGCCGCTTCGTCCGTAACCGCCGCCCAGGCGAGACCGCAAGTGTCTTCGTCCCGTCCGTGCCGGTGCTGCTCGCGCTGGCGTCAGAGCTGGAGGTCGAGCGTGACCACGCGCTCGACGGCCCGGCCAGGGAGGCCTTCCTGGCCGACGAGCTGCTGGCCGCCGCCAACCGCACCGACAAGGACGGCGAGGACGAAGCCGGTTTCGTCGCGCTGCAGGCCTCGGCGCAGCTCGACCGCGTCATCTACGACGGTGGCGAGTACGGCACGGGGGCAGCCGTCGGCTCGGAGGACGAGCAGGACTTCCTGGGCCTGCCGGGGCTGCTCGCCCCGGAGCAGGTTGCGGTACTTCTCCAGCAGCACCAGGCGAAGCAGCTCAAGCGCACCCCTGTCGCCGTGGCGTCGCTCGTGCAGCGGGAGGCGACGGCGTTCGAGGTGCTGTCCGGACTGCGCAAGGAGCTCAACGGCCTGGTCGGGGCATGGCACCACCGAACCAGCAAACCCCACGGTGCCGTGCACGCGGAGCTGCGGGCGGCCTGCGGAGGGCCGCCCACAGCCCAGGCGACGGCCCAGCAGCTGCAGGACCGGATCGAGACGATGCGTCGCTGGGCCCGCGAGCGCTAGTCGCGCGGGCGAACCGGGCGCAACACGAGGGCGTCGAGCAGCTCCTGGGTCGACGCGGTCACCGACGCGACCGCTGCGTCGAAGGCCGAACTGTTGGCCGCGGAAGGCGCGCGCATGCCGGCGACCTTGCGGACGTACTGCAGGGCAGCCGCACGGACGTCCTCGTCGGTGACCGTCTCCGCCATGGGCGGCCGCAGAGTTTTGATCGACCGGCACATGGTGGTTAGTACGCGTCGTCCATGATGCGGTAGAGGCCAGCGACGGCGAGACCGGCGAGCAGCACCACACCACCGGTGATGGCAAGGGCGAGCGAGTGCATCGGGAGCGAGAACCCGAGCAGGGTGAACGCGATGATGATCAGCACGACGCTGACCCAGGAGGTCCTTCGGACGTTGTGGCCGCCGGCCATGGGGCTTCCTCCTCGTACGGGTCATGCGTGACGGGTCGTTCGTGACGGGGCCAACTCTAGCCAGCGGAACACCCGGCAGCCCCGGGGAGGTTCTCCTGACGTGAGCAGACTCTTTCGCCCCCTGACCCTGCGCGGCACGACCTTCCGCAACCGCGTGTTCGTGAGCCCCATGTGCCAGTACTCCAGCGTGGACGGGATGCCCGGCGACTGGCACCTCGTCCACCTCGGGGCGCGCGCCGTCGGCGGCGCCGGTCTGGTCCTGACCGAGGCTGCCGCGGTCAGCCCCGAGGGACGGATCAGTCCCGAGGACGCCGGCATCTGGAACGACGAGCAGGCGGTCGCCTGGTCCCGGGTGACCACTTTCGTCAAGGCGCAAGGCGCCGTACCGGGCATCCAGCTCGCCCACGCCGGGCGCAAGGCCAGTACGTTCCGGCCCTGGGGCGGTCGCAGCGGCAGCGTCCCCCTCGACGAGGGCGGCTGGACCGCGGTGGCCCCCAGCGCCGTCGCGTTCGGGCGCTACGCCGAGCCGGTCGCACTCGACGACGCGGGCATCGCCAAGGTCGTCGCCGACTTCGTTGCTGCCACCCACCGCGCCAAGGCCGCCGGCTTCGAGGTGGTGGAGCTGCACGCCGCCCACGGCTACCTGTTGCACGAGTTCCTCAGCCCCTTGTCCAACCTGCGCACCGACGGGTACGGGGGGTCGTTCGCCGGCCGCACGCGTCTGCTGCTCGAGGTGGTGGACACGGTCCGGGACATCTGGGAGGGACCCCTGCTCGTCCGCATCAGCGGCACGGACTGGACCGAGGGCGGCTGGGACGTCGAAGACTCCGTCATCCTCGGTCGCCTGCTCGCGGAGCGGGGTGTCGACCTCGTCGACTGCTCCAGCGGTGGACTGCACCACACCCAGCAGATCCCGGTCGGTCCAGGCTTCCAGGTGCCCTTGGCGGCCGCCGTCCGCAAGGCCGGGATCCCCACCGGCGCGGTCGGTCTGATCACCGAGCCCCAGCAGGCCGAGGAGATCCTGGCGACCGAGCAGGCCGACGTCGTGCTGCTCGCCCGCGAGCTGCTGCGCGACCCGAACTGGCCGTTGCTCGCGGCGGCCGAGCTCGGCGCCGAGGTGACCTGGCCCCCGCAGTACGAGCGCGCCCGTCCGTGACGGTCGTCGAGGTCACCGACCCCGCGGACCCGCGGCTGGCCGACTACCTCGGTCTGACCGACGTCGTGCGGCGCGTCAAGCACGAGCCGCAGAAGGGCTTCTTCCTGGCCGAAGGTCAGCTCGTCATGAGACGGGCCGTCCAGGCCGGGTGTGTGCCCCGCTCGTTGCTGCTCGCCCCCAACCGGGTCGAGGATCTGCTGCCGGAGCTGCAGGACCTCGACTGCCCGACGTTCGTCGCGTCCCCGGAGGTGCTGCACGCGGTCACCGGATTCCACGTCCACCGGGGCGCGCTCGGCGCCTTCGGTCGGCCCCGACCTCGGACGGCCACGCAGGTGCTGGCGACCTCGACCCGGGTGCTGGTCCTGGAGAACGTCAACAGTCCTACCAACCTCGGAGCGGTCTTCCGCAGCGCTGCCGGGCTCGGGCTCGACGCCGTCCTGCTGAGCCCGACGTGCTGCGACCCGCTGTACCGCCGGTCGATGCGGGTCTCGATGGGAGAGGTCCTGTCGCTGCCCTACGCCTACCTCGACACCTGGCCGGGCGGGGTGCAGCAGCTGCGGGACGCCGGCTTCCGGGTCCTCGCCATGACGCCCGCGGCGGATGCCACCCCGCTCGAGCACGTCGTTCTCGGCGACGGCCGGGCGGCCCTGCTGCTCGGCGCCGAGGGTCCCGGCCTCACCGCCGAGGCGATGGCCGTCAGCGACCTCAGGGTGCGGATCTCGATGGCCCACGGTGTCGACTCCCTCAACGTCGCCGCCGCCGCGGCCGTCGGGTGCTGGGTCATCGGCCGTCGACCGGCGTAGGACCCTTCCGGCCGGCTAGTCGACCAGGTCAAGGGCGGCCTCCACGATCGAGCGGGCGTCCAGCCCGTGGTAGGCGTGCACCTCCTCGACACCCCCTCCCTGGCCAAAGACGGAGACACCCAGACACGTCGTCGTCATACCCGTCACCGTGCCGAGGAAGGCGAGGGTGTGCGGGTGCCCGTCCAGCACCGTGACCATGGGCGCCCGCCTCCCGAACGCGCGGTCCAGGACGCCCTCGTCGACGCCGTGCACCGGGCCGCGCAGCAATCCGCGGCGGGACTGCAGGGCCCGCCACACGCGGTCGTAGGACGTGACCACGACGACATCGGCAGCCACTCCGAGGTCGGCGAGCAGGTCGGCTGCCGCCACCACGTTGGGGACCAGCGCCCCCACGCCGACCAGGGTGACGGACGGCGCGACGGTGGCCCGCAGCAGGTAGGCACCTGCCAGCACGTCCCGGCGCCGGGCGCCGAGGTCCTCGGGCAGGGCGGCGAGGGACTGGTCGACCGGACGGGTCGAGAGCCGCAGGTACGCCGACTCTCCGTCGTCCCTGCCCAGGCGGGACAGCGCGTCCAGGAAGCACCATTCCGTCTCGAGGGCGAAGGCCGGTTCGTACGCCGTGACGCCGGGCTGTTCGAGGCCGATGCTCGGGGTCCCGATGCTCTGGTGCGCACCACCTTCCGAGGCGAGCGTCACCCCGGACGGCGTCCCGACCAGGATGGACTGGCCGCCGGCGTAGGTGCCGAAGGCCCACGGCTCCAGGGCCCGCCCGACGAACGGGTCGTAGACGGTGCCGACCGGCAGGAGGGGCTGACCGACCTTCGACCAGGTCGCTCCGAGCTCACCGAGCAGCCCGACCAGGTTGACCTCGGCGATGCCGAGCTCCAAGTGCTGCCCGCCAGAGGTCTCGCGCCAGCGGACGAGCCGGTCTCCTTCGGTGGCCGGGTCCGTGGCGAACCAGTCGTGACGGTCCTGCGGGCTCCAGACCCCGACCTTGTTGATCCAGCCGCCCTGGTTGGTGGACGAGGCGACATCGGGGGAGACGGTGACCATGCGGGCGGCCACCTCGGGGGCGTCGCGGGCCAGGTCCGTCATGACCCGCCCTAGCGTGGCCTGGGTGCTGTGCTCACCCCGGTAGCTGCGCCCCAGCTCGGTCGGGACCGGGGGAGGCGGCACGCTGAGCACGGGTGGGCGCGCCAGCCGGACGGCGGCGGCGGCGCAGAGCCGCGCTGCGTCGCAGGAGGGGTCCAGCGGCGCCCACGGGTCGTGCGCCAAGGCGCCGAGGGAGGCAGCGAGCTCGACGTACTGGTCCTCGCTCAGCAGGGCGGAGTGGTTCGACGGCGAGCCTTCGACCGGCAGCCCGCGACCCTTGACGGTGTAGGCGAACACGACCGTCGGCCGGGTGTTGTCGACAGCCTGGAAGGCTGCGCGTAGGGCCGCCAGGTCGTGGCCACCGAGGTCGCGCAACGCGGTCCGGACCTGTTCGTCGGATAGTGGCTCGAGCAGGGCCGCCACCGCCGGCGAGTCGCCGACCAGGCGGCCGCGCAGTGCGGGCAGCGGCGAGCGGAGCAGGAACTGGTACTCCTCGTTGCCCATCCCGTCGATCCGGGTCCGGAGCGCCTCCCCGCCTGGGCCCGCGAACAGGTCCTCCAGCAGCCGGCCGTACTTCACCTCCAGCACCTGCCAGCCGGCGGCGGCGAACATGCCCTGCCAACGGCTGATCGCGATGTCGGGAACAATGCGGTCCAGCGACTGGCGGTTGAGGTCGACGACCCAGAGGACCTCGCCCAGCTTCTGCACCATGGGGTCGGCGACGCACTCCCAGATCGCTCCCTCGTCGAGCTCAGCGTCACCGAGCAGGGAGATCTGCCGGCCGCCTGGCTCGACGCCGAAATGCGCACTGACGTAACGCTGGGCGAGAGCGCCCCAGACCGGGGCGGTCGCGCCAATGCCCACCGAGCCGGTCGAGTAGTCGGGGACGTCCGGGTCCTTGGTGCGGGAGGGATAGGGCTGCAGTCCGCCGAGCTCGCGCAACCGGGGCAGGTAGGACGCGTCCAAGTTGCCGAGCAGGTAGTTGATGGCATGCAGGACGGGTGAGGCGTGCGGCTTGACCGAAACGCGGTCGGCCGGCGTGAGGTGCTCGAACCACAGCGCCGTCATGATGCTCACCATCGACGCACTCGAGGCCTGGTGGCCGCCGACCTTCACCCCGGAGGTGTTGGGGCGCCGGGCGTTGGCGGCGTGCACGATGCTCGTCGCGAGCCACAAGACGCGCTGCTCGACGGTTGAAAGGGCCTGCTGGTCGGTCGTCCGGTCATCACTCACCGCGGCATCATCACAGGTAGCCTGTGCCGATATGGAATCGCGCGGGGCACCAGAGCCCGCCGACGTCCTCGCCGACGTGGCACAGCGGCTCGGCGCCTCCCTCGATCTGACCCAGACCCTGGATGAGGTGGCGCGCGCGGTCGTCGAGCGGCTCGGCTTCGGGGTGGCCGCGTTGAACCTCGTCACCGACGAGGGCGACCTCGAGGTCGCCGCGATCGCCGGTCCACAGGAGATCCGCGCCGAGCTGCTCGGTCGCCGGCAGTCCGCGGCCGACTGGACCGACCTTCTGGCTGCCTCCGAGCCGCGAGGTCGGCTGCGCTTCCTCGACGGCCGGAAGGGAGGGGAGGACCCGAGTCACCTCTACTTCTTCGTCCCCGACATCCCGGTCAGCGACGACGTCCTGGCATGGCACCCGCTCGACGCGCTGTTCGCCCCCCTGTACGGCGGGGACGGCGCCCTGCTCGGAGTGCTGAGCGTCGACCTGCCCCACGACGGCCTGCGGCCGGATTCCGGAGACCGCGACCTGCTGGAGGTCTTTGCGATCCAGGCTGCCCTCGCGATCGACCACGCCCGCCTCTATGCGGACCTGCAGCGGTCGATGGACGACCAGAAGCGGATCCAGGCGGAGCTGCGGCACCGGGCGCTGCACGACGCCCTCACCGGACTGGCCAACCGGGAGCTGCTCCTGGACCGGCTCGACCAGGCCCTGGCCCGCAGCCGCCGGGACGGATGGGGTATCGCCGTGGTGTTCCTCGACGTGGACCACTTCAAGCTGGTCAACGACTCGCTCGGGCACGGAGTAGGCGACGAGCTGCTCATCACACTGGCAAGGCTGCTCACGCACCATCTGCGGGAGGTCGACACCGCCGGCCGGCTCGGGGGTGATGAGTTCGTCCTGGTCCTCGAGGAGCTGTCCGGGCCGGCCGAGGCGATTGCCGTCGCCGAGCGACTCATGGAGGCGGTCAAGGCGCCGCTGCTGGTCGGTGGCGAGCAGGTGCGCATCTCCCTGTCCGTGGGGCTGGCGATGGCCACGACCACCTCGACGTCCTCGGAGCTGCTGGCCGAGGCCGACGCCGCGATGTACCGCGCCAAGGCCACTGGCCGTGCCCGCTGGGAGGTTTTCGACAGCGAGATGCGCTCCGAGGCCCTCGCCCAGCTCGACCTGAGGCGTGAGCTGTCGTCGGCCGTGGCCGCCGAGCAGTTCCGGCTGCATTACCAGCCGATCGTCGACCTGGTGACCGGCCAGCCACTGGGCTTCGAGGCGCTGCTGCGGTGGGAGCACCCGACCAGAGGGCTGCTTGCTCCGGCCGCGTTCCTCGACGTCCTCGAGGACAGCGACACCGACTCCCCGGTGGCCGAGTGGGTCCTCGAGAGGGCCTGCAGCGACGCCGCGACCTGGCTGGGCGGCCTGTTCGTCACGGTGAACGTCAGCCCGAGGCAGCTCGCCCGGCCCGAGCTGGCCCGCCGCGTCGCGGACGTCCTGGCGCGGACCGGCCTTCCTGCGGAGCGACTGTGGGTCGAGATCACCGAGAACCGCCCCGTCGACGCTCACCAGGACATCGCCGACGTCCAGCGGCTGCGGGACCTCGGGGTCCATGTGGCGCTCGACGACTTCGGCACCGGCTACGCCGGCCTCACCTACCTGCAACGGCTGCCGGCGGACACCGTCAAGATCGACCGGGTCTTCGTGCAGGGAGTCGTGGGCGACCGTGTCAGCCGCGGGATCGTCTCGGCCGTCGTCGGGCTCGCGACCGCGCTCGACCTCCAAGTCGTCGCCGAAGGCGTCGAGACCGTCGACCAGGCACACGCGCTCGCCGAGCTGGGCGTGAGCCTGGCCCAGGGCTACCTCTGGGCCAAGCCGGCGCCGCTGCCGGGCAGCGGACTCCCGGTGACGCGCCGGCTGAGCGTGCTGTCTGAGGACCTGGCCGGCGAGCTGCGCCGGCTGGTGGCCTCGCTTGCCATGTCCTCCGACCGCGGTCAGGTGGCGCGCCTGGCGGTCCAGACCGCCAGGCGCAGCCTGGGAGCCGACGCCGGTCTGCTGCTGCTGCTCACCGAGCACGGCAGCGCCGTGCTCGCACACGGAGAGGGCTACTCCGCGCGGCTCCTGAAGGAGTTCGAGGAGGTTCCCGTGGAAAGCCTGTGGCCGATCTGCGCGACCTTGCGCGACGGCACGCCGGTGTTCCACCAGCAGGCTCAGCTGCGTGTCGACGCCCACACCCAGGTCCGCACGGCCGCCGACAAGATCACCGGCCTGGCTTGCGTGCCGGCCGCCGCTGATGGCGTGTTGCTCGGCGCCTTGGGGATGACCTGGACCGGCCCGGTCGAGTTCGCGGACGCGCTGCGGGGCCACCTGCTGAGCATCGGCGAGCTGGTCGGCCAGCGGCTGGCCCAGCTGCTGTACTGAGCGCCCCGCCCCGGGCCGCGCAGCAGCGCGTCGGGGATCCCGAACCCGGCGACCAGCGTCAGCGCCTGCGGCCTCCTGCTGCCTCGACGTCGACCGCGTGCTCTGTCCGCCCTGAGCGTCCCGTTCCCTGCCGGGGGAAACCTTGAACCGTCAGACCAGGGCGGGTACGACGACCGCCAGCAGCGGGCTGGCCGCCACCACCACGGCCAACGCGAGGACAGCCATGGCCGGGCCACGTGTGAGGGGCAGCGGACGGTGGAGCAGCCGGCGGGCACGGACCAGGACGTCCTCACCGGCCAGCCCGAGGGCCCCCGCCGGTGCCCCACCGCTACCGATCTTCCACAGCGCCCGGGCGAGCAGCGCGGGGTCGTGCTGACGCGCCGCTCGGTCGTCGGCGAGCAGCTCGACCAGCAGGGCAACCTCGGCCTGGGCCGTGCGGACCGCTCGCAGCGCGGGGAACGTCGCTCCCAGGGCCACGAACGGCAGCACGACCAGGTCGTGGCGCTGCACGAGGTGCGCCCGCTCGTGGGCGAGGACGGCCCGCAGCTCGTCGTACGACAGCAGGCTCAGGGCTCCGCGGGACAGCACCAGCCGCGGACGCAGCCCCGGGAGGCAGTACGCGATCGGCACCTCATGGTCGAGGACGGAGGCGCCCTCGAGCAGCAGGTTGCGCTGGGACACCAGGTCGACCAGGACCCGGTTGGTACGTCGGGCACGCACCGTCAGCCAGGTCGAGCGGGCCAGCACGCTGACCAGGCGGAGCAGCATGGCGACTGCTGCCAGACCGGCGACCCAGGTGAGGCCGTTGGCGCGACCGAGGTGCCGCAGCCCGTCGGCCGGGGTCCGGCCGAGCGGGGCCAGGGCGAGGGTGCCGAGCAGGGACAGGACGAGCAGGCCACCGGCCAGGCCGGCGGCCTGCCACAGCACCAGCGCGAGGAAGGGGGAGCGGCCGGGCCAGGCCGCTCGGGCGAGGACCGGCGGGAGGACGAGCGCGACGAGCATCAGCGCCACCGCGAGGGCCGCAGCCGAGGCGACCACGGGTCAGGTGCGGCTGTCGGGCGCGCGAGGGTCGGGCTCGGCCAACGCATCGAGCGCCTGACGGAGCGCCAGCGCCTCGGCGGGGCTGACGGTGCGGGCGAAGTGCTGCAGCGCGGCCTGCCGGTCAGCGGCCTGTCCGAGAGCCTGCTGCAGCAGGACGGTGACGTGGTCGGTGCGGCTGGCGGTGGCGGTGTAGGTGTGCGCGCGGGCGCTGGCGTCACGCTGCAGCAAGCCCTTCTTGGACAGGCGGGTGAGGACCGTGAGGACGGTCGTGTAGGCCAGGCCACGGCTGGACAATGCCTCCGCGACGTCGCGACCGCTCAGCGGCGTCGGCGCTGCCCAGACCGTGTCCATCACCGCGCGCTCGAGGTCACCCAGCCGTGTCACGAGCGTCATACTACGTCCAGTAGAAGTTCTACGCGCCGTCGTACATCATGGAGGTCGTCGAAAGGAGAGGCTCGTGCCCGACGTCCTCGGAACTGCTGTGCCGCCCGGCGCCCAGGCGTGGCGCTGGGACTGGCAGGAGATGGCCCGCTGCCGTGGCCACGACGAGCTGTTCTTCCACCCGCCCGGCGAGCGGGAGCCGACCCGTAGCGAACGGGACCAGGCCGCCCGTGGGCTGTGCCTTGGTTGCCCGGTCCGCCGCGAGTGCGCCGCGCACGCGCTGATGATGCGCGAGCCATACGGCGTGTGGGGTGGCCTCACCGAGGACGACCGGGCTGTCGAGCTCTACGGGCCGCGGCCCATCCGTCGGCGCTGACTAACCGCCGAGCGCGTCCGGGTCGGCAAGCAGCGTCGTGAGGGCGTCGAAGAACATGGCGCACTGCACTCCGTCGACCAGGCGGTGGTCACCGGTCAGGCACAGCGTGAACTGGGGCACGACCACCACCTTCCCGTCCCGGACCACAGCCCGGTCGGTCACGATGCCGATGCTGATGTAGACCGGCGTCCGCGCGAACGGCAGCGGGGCAAGGAACACCTCCTCGACCTGCAGCGGAGCGACGTTGCTGATGAACACCGACCCGAGCGGGTTGCCCTTCTGCCCCAGGACCGGCAGCCCGAGCCCGCCGAGCAGCACGGACGTGGCCATCATCATGGGCTTCATGAGGAACCCGGGGACGTACGCCGCCACCTTGGTCGACGTGTTGAAGCCGGGGTCGTCACCTTCGCGCAGCGCCTTGACGCCCTTCCAGACGGACGTGGCCATCTCGGCCGGTGTGAGTTGGTCGGCGTTGGCGATCTTGCACGGTGCGAGGTCGGTGCCCTGGCCGATGTCGACGGCGTAACCGATAGAGATGCCCTCGAACGGCACGATCCGGTTGCCGAGGACCCGAGCGTTGCCCTGCGGGATGACCCGCACCGCGTGCGCCGCCGCGCACCCCACGACGTGCATGATCGTCAGGCCCTTGGCGCCCGCGGCACGTCGACTGTCGACGTACCGCGCGATCGGCTCGGCGTCGATGACCAATCGCGTCAGGAGCCGTCCCTCACTGGGGGCCCGCCAGGTCGCGACCGCCACCTTGCGGCGTACCGCTGCCGCCCGTGCGGCCGGGTCCGGGTAGGACGCGGTACGACGGGCTTCGCGGGCGACCAACGCCCCCGTGGCAAGGCTGGCGAGGAGCGCGGCACGGCGAGGACTGGGCACCTGAGGACTCTAAGGCGCGTCACGCACGCCCCGACGCGAGCACAGCCGGCCGCGGTGGTAGGAACCGGGGGAGCGCTCTTGTGCCCGAGCGTGCGACCGCCCCTGAGGAGAACCCATGGCCATCGCCACCGTCGACCCCACCACCGGCCAGACCCTGAAGACCTTCGAGGCGCTCACCGACGCCCAGCTCGAGGAGCGCCTGGCGCGGTCTGCGGCCGCCTTCGCGGCGTACCGGCGCACGACCTACGACCAGCGGGCCGGCTGGTGCCGGGCCGCTGCGGACCTGCTCGACACCGACACGGACCACGTCGCGGAGATGATGACGACCGAGATGGGCAAGACCCTCGCCGCCGCACGCGCCGAGGTCGGCAAGTGTGCGGCCGGGCTGCGCTACTACGCCGAGCACGCCCCGGCCATGCTTGCCGACGTACCTGTCGACGCCGCCGCGGTGAAGGCCACGAGGGCGTACACCCGCTACCAGCCGCTCGGACCCGTCCTGGCCGTGATGCCGTGGAACTACCCGCTGTGGCAGGCGATGCGCTTCGCCGCGCCGGCTCTGATGGCCGGCAACGTCGGGCTGCTCAAGCACGCCTCCAACGTGCCGCAGACCGCGCTGTACATGGAGGAGCTGTTCCGTCGTGCGGGCTTCCCGGCAGATGTGTTCCAGACCCTGCTCGTCGGGGCCGACAAGGTCGAGACGATCCTGCGCGACCCGCGCGTCGTCGCCGCCACGCTCACGGGCTCGACGCCCGCGGGCAAGGCCGTCGCGGCCCTGGCGGGGGAAGAGCTCAAGCCCACGGTGCTCGAGCTCGGCGGCTCCGACCCGTTCGTCGTCCTGCCGTCGGCCGACCTCGAACGGGCCGCGCAGGTCGCCACCACCGCCCGCTGCCAGAACAACGGCCAGTCCTGCATCGCCGCCAAGCGCTTCCTCGTCCACGACGCGGTGTACGACCAGTTCGCCGCGCTGTTCGCGACGGCTCTGGAGGCGCAGGTCCTGGGCGACCCGCGTGAGGAGAGCACCAAGATCGGGCCGCTCGCGACCGAGCAGGGCCGCACCGACATCGAGGAGCTGGTCGCGGACGCGGTCGACAAGGGAGCGCGGGTCCTCGTCGGCGGTCGGCGCCCCGACGGCCCCGGCTGGTTCTACCCCGCGACCCTCATCGAGGGGCTGACCCCCGAGATGCGGCTGTACGACGAAGAGGCCTTCGGTCCGGTGGCCGGGCTGTTCCGTGTCGGCTCGCTCGAGGAGGCCATCGAGCTGTCCAACGCGACGGTCTTCGGGCTGGGCTCCAACATCTGGACGACCGACCCTGCCGAGGCGGAGCGCTTCATCGACGACGTCGAGGCCGGCATGGTCTTCGTCAACGGCATGACGGCCTCCTACCCGGAGCTGCCCTTCGGCGGCGTCAAGACCTCCGGCTTCGGGCGCGAGCTGTCCGACCTCGGGATCAAGGAGTTCTGCAACGCCAAGACCGTCTGGGTGGCGTGAGCCCGCGGGTAGCGTCGAGGGGCGTGAGTACCCCACAGCTGCGCCCTTTTCTCCAACAGATGGGCGCGTACAAGCCCGGTCGCCGGCCCGCCCCCGGGCAGGACCTTTCACGGCTGGCGAGCAACGAGATGCCGTACCCCTTGCTGCCCGAGGTGGTGGCGGCGGTGAGCGCTGCGCTCGTCGACAGCAACCGCTACCCGGACCCGGCCGCGACGGTCCTGACCGAGGCGCTGGCTCGCAAACACGGCGTCGACGTGGACCAGGTCGCTGTGGGCTGCGGCTCGGTCCAGCTCGTCCAGGAGCTCGTCGGGGTGACCTGCGACGCCGGCGCCGAGGTGGTCTTCGGGTGGCGGTCCTTCGAGGCCTACCCGACCCTCGTGACGATCGCCGGTGCCACCCCGGTGAAGGTCCCGCTGGCCGACGGCCACCTCGACCTCGATGCGATGGCCGAGGCCGTCACCGACCGGACCCGCCTGGTCATTCTGTGCAGCCCCAACAACCCGACCGGTCCTGCCCTGGCCGCGGAGGCGGTCAAAGCGTTCCTGGAGGCAGTCCCCCCTCACGTGCTCGTGGTTCTCGACGAGGCCTACGCCGAGTTCGTGGACGACCCGCTCGCGGTCGACGGGACGGGTCTGCTGGGGGCGTACCCGAACCTGGTGGTGCTGCGGACCTTCTCCAAGGCGTACGCGCTGGCCGGCCTGCGCGTCGGCTATGCCCTGGCCGGTGACCCGGCCGTCGCCGGTGCCCTCCGTCAGGTCCACCTGCCGTTCGCCGTGTCGATCGCGGCCCAGGCAGCGGGGCTGGCGTCCTTGGAGGCCGAGCCCACCCTGCTCGCCCAGGTTGCCGAGGTCGTCGCCCTACGCGAGCCGCTCCGGCAGGGGCTGATTGCCCTCGGATGGGACGTGCCGAGCGCCCAAGGCAACTTCGTGTGGCTGCCTGCAGGCCAGGACGCCGAGGCGCTCGCGGCCCGATTCGAGCAGGGTGGAGTGCTTGTGCGGTGCTTCGCGGGGGAGGGCGTCCGCGTCACGGTGGCCACTGCCCGTGACAACGAACGGGTGCTGGCGGCCGTTCGCTCCTAACAGATGATCCTTTTGGACCATGTACGTGCAGTAACTGAGTTGTCACGATGCGTAGACCACCGAGAAAGGGTCTGTGCCGTGTACCTCCCCCTCGCCCGTTACGACGGCTACTGCGCCGCCTGCGACCTCGAGCGCCCCCTCGTCGTCACCGAGCACGGCCCGCGCGGACTGCGTGGCTGGCTGGCCGGCGTCGGGCCGCAGGACCGGGACCTGTCCTACACCTGCCTGGTCTGTGGCCGGCTCGAGCACGTCCCCCTCACAGAAGCCGAGGACGCTCTCTACGCCGCGACCCTGCCCACCTGGCCGGACTGGTACGTCGAGACCGGAACGCCTGCCGAGATCGTCCCAGCCGCCGAGCTCATGCCGGCCGCTCCGTTCGTGGCTGCTGTCGACCTCATCCCTGCAGCCGACCTCATCCCGGCAGCTGAGGTCGTAGCTTCTGCCGGCCTCGTTCCTGCTGCCGAGCTGATGGAGCCCGGCCCGCTCGTCGTCGCCAAGCTGCCGAGCGTCCGGATCGTCAACCTCCCCGTACGGCGGGTGTCCGCCACCGACGGTCTGCCGCTCGCCCTCGCCGTCGCCTAAGGGACCACGTTCCGCATGCTCTGCGGCGACTGCCCCAACCACGAGGACCTCGGCAGCCAGCGTGCCTCGCCTGCGGCGTCGGCCCGGCAGCAGTTACTAGGGTCTGGTGGGTGACCAGCACCTCGAGCCTGCCCTGGGTGAACCCCGGCGCCTTCGACGTCGCGCCGGGCGTCTACCGCGTCCCTCTACCGCTGCCCAACGACGGCTTGAGGGCCGTCAACGTCTACGTCCTCACCACCCCCGAGGGCCTGGTCTGCGTCGACGCGGGCTGGTCCATCCCGGAGTCCAAGAAGCTGTTCGTCGCAGCCCTGGACTCCCTCGGCTTCGCGCTCGAGGACGTGCGTCGCTTCCTCGTCACCCACGTCCACCGCGATCATTACACGCAGGCCGTGGACATACGCCGAGACGTCGGTTCACGCGTCGGTCTCGGTGTGGGGGAGCGCCCCACCCTGACTCTGCTCCAGGACACCAGCCGCAGCCCGCTCGCAGGTCAGGTCGGGCAACTGCGCGAGATCGGGGCGAGCAGCATCGCCGACCAGGTCCACTCCTGGGTGACCGGCCACCGGTCCGACCCGCTGCAGTGGGAGTCCCCCGACGAGTGGCTGACCGAGGGGTCGATCGTCTTGGCCGATCGCACCCTCGAGGCGGTCGAGACACCCGGTCACACCGCCGGGCACCTGGTCTTCTACGACAACGCCGCGGGACTGTTGTTCGCCGGCGACCACGTGCTTCCCACGATCACGCCTTCGATCGGATTCGAGCCGGTACTCACGGCCAACCCTCTCGGCGCGTTTCTGACGTCACTCACGGTCGTCCGATCCCGACCCGACGCGCAGCTGCTGCCCGCCCACGGACCGGTGGCCCCGTCGGTGCACGCCCGCGTCGACGAGCTGCTTGCCCACCACGGTCGGCGACTCGATGAGATCGAGGCCGCCGTCCACGCAGGCGCCGCAGACGCCTTCACCGTCGCAGGGGTGGTCCGCTGGACACGGCGTGAGCACCGGCTCGCCGACCTCGACACGTTCAACGCGATGCTCGCCGTCTTCGAGACCGCCGCACACCTGGACCTGCTCGTCGCCCAGGGTCGCCTCACACTGAGCGTCGTGGATGGGATCCGCTGCTACTCCTGAGCTTCCACCGGTACGGCGGTGAGCAGCAATGGCCTCTCATGTCGAACACGTACCGCAAAGCCGAGCTGTCGGCAGCGGCACTATCAGCGCTGCCAAGGCCGCGTCGCCCCGATGAAGTCGCTGCGCGTCGAGGAGGACACCTTCACGACGTCACCGGTCTGCGGCGCCTCGATCATCTTGCCGTTGCCGAGGTAGAGGGCCACGTGGTGGATGGTTCCCGGGTCGGAAATGTCATGGGCGAAGTACAGAAGGTCGCCGGGCAGGAGGTCGGCTGTCGAGGTGATCCGCTTGCCCTGGTCCCACTGACTACCGGTGTAGTGGCCGAGCTGGATCCCGGCCTTGTGGTAGGCGAACATCGTCAGCCCGGAACAGTCGAAGCCCACCGTGTTGGCACCCTGTGCGAAGCCGCGGCTCGGGCCGTCGTTGGTACCGCCACCCCAGGAGTAAGGCAGACCGATCTCCTGGAACGCCCAGTGGATCGCGATGCCGGCCGCATCGTTCGGGATCGTCCCCGTCTGGACTCTTTTTGCTGCGGCCCGGGCTGCAGCGGCTGCCTTCTCCAAGCTGGCCGCGCTGTGCACCGCCGACCCCAGGGCCGCTTCGGCGCGCGCGACAAGGACGAGCGCCCGCTGCCGGTAAACACCAGCGCCAGCGAGGACCTGCGCGGCGTGTCCCTGGGAAGCCACGGCTGCTGAGCGGGCCAGTACGGCTTCATTCTTGGACTGGTCGGCCCGCTCGAGCGCCCGGGCCGCCTGGTCAGCCGCTGCCTGCGCGCGACCCTTGGAGTCGTTGGCCTGCACGGTTGCCGCGGTCGCTGCCTGGCGGGCGTGCGTCAGGACGACGATGACCTTTTGCTGGAAGGCGCCGACGCTGTTCATGAGGTTGCGCCCGTTTGCCAGCTCGAGCGGGTCACGGGCGACGAACAGCTGGGCGGCCATGCCCATCTGGCCACCGGTTTGGAACGCGCCAGCCGCCATCCGGTCGAGCGTGAGCTGCGCGGTGTCGGCAACGTCCTGAGCGGCCTGCTGGGCTGCCAGCGCCAGGTCTGCCTGATGGGCGGCCTGCATGGCCGCGGACTGCGCTGCCCGAGCCACGTCGGAGGCCACGGAGTAGGCGGACTCGGCCCTGGCCGCGGCCGCCCTCGCCCTCACCGCAGCCGCTGCTGCCACGCCCGCTCGGTAGACGGCACCGTTGTAGGCCTCGGCGGCGAGCTCGGCCTGGCCCTGCAGGCTGTGCACCCGTAGCTTGGCAGCGGCCACCTTCGCGTGCGCCGCCCTGAGCTGCGTCGGCGTCGGCGTCGGCGCAGCCGCGTGGGCAGGCAGGGCAGACAGGGCAGGAAAAAATAGGAGCAGTGCAGCGGACAGGGCCAGGACCGGCCGGGTCACGCGTTGGTCGAGCATGGGGAAGCTCCCTTCGCTCGGCGAGAGTACGCGGCGCCGCAGGCGCGCGGAGGCTAACGCGCCGACGTCTCCGGGGATGCCGCATGCTGGTCGCAAGGGTGTAGCTCGTGCGCTAGATGCGCTCCGCGACCGGACCGTGATCGCGGGCCGCACCCGCCTGGGGAACTCTTCGTGTCCTGGCCGGGCTTCGGTCCTGAGCGTGCTCACCCGAGTGGTGACGTGCTGGACGCTCAGGGCAGGACGCGCAGCATACGGGTGTTGCCCAAGATGTTCGGCTTCACCCATTCGAGGTCCAGGAACTCCGCGACCCCCTCGTCGTAGGACTGGCGCAGCTCCTGGTAGACGTCGGAAGTGACGGGAGTTCCCTCGATCTCCGCGAAACCGTGCCTGCCGAAGAAGCGGGTCTCGAAGGTGAGACAGAACAACCGTTGCAGCCCGAGCTCGACGGCGTCCGCGAGCAGCCGGTCCAACAGCACGTCACCGAGCCCACAACCCCGGTGGTCCGGGGCGACGGCGACGGTCCGCACCTCGCCGAGGTCGCGCCAGAGCACGTGCAAGGCACCGCAGCCGACGACCTGCCCGTCCACCGAGACGACCCGGAAGTCCTGCACGTCCTCGTAGAGCGTCACCGTCGGCTTGCCGAGTAGCCGTCCGTCGCCGTGGTAGTGGTCGACAAGGGACCGGATGGAGGGCACATCCGCGGTACGGGCTCGGCGTACCAGCACGTCAGGTTCCACCTCGACGACCCTAAACGGCCTCAGGGTGCAGTCACCGTCACGTCGGCACTGAGCTGCACCATGTCTCGCACCCGGAGCTGTCCGAGCATCGCGCTGTAGGGGGTGATGCCGAAAGCCGACTGGAGCAGGTCACCCTGCCCCCGCACGTGAACGGCGCCGCCGTCGCGCACGAGCCTGACGTGCACCAGCTGCGAACCCGTGCGCCCGGCCAGCTCGACGGTCCCGACCAGCTCGGTCTCCCCGTCGCGCAGCGTCAGGTCGCGGGCGTCGAACACCAGCTCGGGATGCGCCCTGACCTTGAGGGTCTTCATGGCGTTGTCGATGATGCTGACGCGGTCCTTGTCGGTGAGCGGCTTCAGGCCACCCTCGCCACGAAGCACGCTGAGGGACCGGAGCTGGGCGACCAGCCGCAGGGCCGTCACCGCCCCGTCGTCCTCGACCGTTGCCTGCGCGGTCCACGCCCCGACGAGCAGGGTGAGGTCGTGCCCGACAGCGCTGACCAGACCCGCCCGACCGGTGTGGAGCGTCAGGTCCCCTGCGGTCTGGTCGACGGACACCAACATGGTCATCTCGTGCCCTTCGTCAGATACTCCGCCGGCGACCCGTCGGCGGCCACCTGAGTGTGGGCGTCGAAGTGCCTGCCTGTCACGTCGGGCAGAGAAGGAGTCAGGGGGCCAGCCGACGTACCGCTGAAGCCATGACCGACTGCTGGAAGCCGAGCGCCGTCTGCCCGGCGGGCGGCGCGCCGTAGCCGGTGAGGAGCACGAGGTACTGGCCGGCGCGGGCCAGCGTGCGCACGTCACCGGCAACCACCGAGGGCGTCATGAGCCGGTAGTGGAACGCCGCATCGGCTCCGGTGACGGTGACGGTCCCGAGGTCCTGCACGGTGAAGACGGCGCCCGCACTCGTGTAGCGCGGGCACGTACGTGCGTCCTGCAGTGCCTGGTTGTAGGCCTGTTGCGCATGCGCAGCGGTGGTGAAGGCAGACAGCACCTGGAAAATCTGCGCCTTGCCGAGCTGGGTGGGCTTGGCGAGGACACTCGCGAGCTCGTGTTCCGGGACGGGCTGGGCGTTGTGACACAGGGCGAGCTGTGGCGCGGCCTGGGTCGAGAGGTCCGCGCTGCTGAACTCGCGACGGTTCGACAAGGCCGGCAGGTCCGCCGGCTGGAGCAGCCGGGCCCGCAGCGCCGACGCGGTCACCGAACCGGTCGGCAACGCCCTGGCGGTCGGACCCGCAGCGGTCGGGAACGCGGAACCCTGGGAGGACGTGGACGAGGAGCAGCTGACGGTCAGGGCCAGCAGGAGCAGGGCGGCGGCAGGGCGGTACATGTGACCAGTCTGCCGTCAGTCGGTCGGGGTGCGCGGGTCGAGCCAGGTGATCCGGTCGTAGCCGAAGCGCGCGCAGGCCTCCTGGATCGACGGCGCCGGTTCCTGGACCTCGGCCCGCAAGACCAGCTCGCCGTCCACCTGGTAGGCCGTCAGCAGCACCATGACGCCCGAGGACGGGCTCGCGACCAGCGGGACCTCGACGCGTGAACCGCCGAGCGTCGTGACGACCAGCGTGCCTCCCCACGCGAGCTCACGCCCACTCTCGGAGAACGCGTAGACCGCGAGTCGTTCCAGGTCGCGGACCTGAACGAGGTCAGCGGTGAGTTTCTCGAACTGCCCCCGCTGCGCCAGCAGCAGCGGTCGCGAACCCTGGTGGGGGGCTGTCCGCAGCCCGGTCACGTGCTGCACCACGGACGTCGCCCCCGACGTGAGCTGGTAGGCACACCCGAGCCGCAGGTCCCCGATGGCCGGCGAGCAGGCCGCCTCAACGGTGAGGGACCCCACTCCGGACTGCACCCGGGTGAGGGTCACGGTCGGGGCATTGGGCGTGAGGATTGCGTCCTGTCCGGCACCCATGCGGCGTACGGGTGGTCCCGGCGCGGACGGTTTCTGGGGGGCAGCTCGAGCCGGGAGGGGGCCGGCCGGGACAGGTCGGGCCGGAGCCGGTGTGGACAGGTCCAGCAGGTCGCTCCCGCCCGCGCGCGAAGCAGAGTCGGTGACCGCGCCTGCCTGGCCGCCGGCGTGGGGATGGGTCGCGGCACCGTGCAGGAAGTCAGCCACGGCCTGCGCCGCCTCGACCGTCCCGGGCGGGTGGCTGCGCCTGCGCAGGAAGGGCAGGTCGGTACGCATCGGGGCCGTGTCGGGGGAGCGCACGCTCACAGGGCGACGCCGTAGTCGCGGGCGATGCCGGTGATGCCCGGCGCGTAGCCGTCACCGATGACCTTGAACTTCCAGTCCTTGCCGTTGCGGTAGACCTCACCGAGCACGAGGGCCGTCTCGTTGCTGAGCCCGGGCGCCAGGTTCTCGGAGCGGACGAGCTCACCGTTGCCGTCCAGGTTGAGCACCCGGATCGAGCACTCGCGCAGCTGGCCGAGGGTCCGCCGCGCTGCGGTCCCTTCGTTGAGGTAGGCGACGACCACGATCCGCTCGACCTCGGCGGGTACGGCGGTCAGGTCGACCTCCACCTGCTCGTGGTCGGTGCCGAGGGCTCGCTCGAGCTGGGTGACCGACAGGTCGGGGGAGCTGAGCTGGTTGAAGAAGACGAAGTGCTCATCGGACAGCGCCTTGCTGTCGGCGTCACAGAGCAGCGTCGCGAGGACGAGGTTGTCGAGCAGGCTCCGCTCGGCACCGGCCGTGACGTGCAGCCCCAGGACGACACCCGTCAGCCCCGGGATCTCGCGGGTGAGGGCAACATTGGCGCCGCGCTTCATCTCGGCCATCACAGGTCCAGGTCGGAGCCGGAGAACTTGGTACGCAGGAAAGAGCCCTGCGTCATGAGCGCGTCGACGTCCTGGTTGCGGGCAGCCACCAGCACCGAGGACGCCGAGGTCTGCAGCGCGTCGAGCTGCTCCAGCAGCGACTGGGTCGCGGTGCGACCCGAGGCACGGACCTGCTCCCGGAGGTCGGCCGCGACGGCCAGGTAGCCGCGCACGGTCGTGGGCAGGTAGTCATCGAGGGTGCCGCGCAGGGAGATCAGCGCATAGACATCCAGGGGTCGCACCGCGCTCGTGTCGATGACCTCGGACAGGGTGTCGGTGAGCCGCCGGGCGCGGACGACCGCGGCGACGGGCAGCTGACCGGCACTGCGGTTGACGAACGCCACCACGGCTGACAGCGACGCCCGCAGGGCGTCAGGGCTGTCCCCGGCATCCACCTCCACCTCGCTGGACGCGGGCGTGTCGTGACCGCGTCGCAGCCAGCTCACCACGGAAGGCTCACCACGGAAGGCTCACCACGGTGGCCAAGGCCCGCCAGCCGCCGTCGCGGTCAGCTGGTGACCTCGCCCTGGCGGGTCCGCTCGAGGTAGGGCTTGGCCCGCTCGATCTGACCCTCCAGGGCGGTCACGGTCTGGGCCATCGAGTCGACCGCCTGCGCCCGGAAGGTGTCGAGCGCGTCCATCGTGGCGAAGACGTTGTCGAACGCGGCCTGCAGCTTGGCGACATCGATCGTGGAGGACGCGGCCTGCTGGTTGATCGCGCCACCCTGGATCCGCAGCTGCTCCGACGTGGACTCGATGAGGTTTGACGTGACGGTGTTGAGGGCGGTGATCTGGTCGAGCACCAGCTTCTGGCGCGACAGCGCCTGGGACACGATGACAGCAGTCCGAAGGGCAGCGATGGTCGTCGTCTGGGCGCGGTCGACGCCCTTGATCAGCTCGACGTTGTTCCTGCGGACCAGGTCGAGTGCCATGTAGCCCTGGACGTTGACGGCCATCTGCGTCATGAGGTCCTGGCGACGCTGGCGGATCGGGAACAGCGCGTCCGAGCGCAGCACGTTGGCGTCCTCGGTACGGCCGGTCGACTCGAGCTCGGCGACCTTGCTCTCCACCGCCGCGTCGAGGGCGCCGGCAAGCTCGTTGTACTCACCGAGCTTGCCCATCGTGGTCCACATGTTCGCCTTCTCGGTCTCGATCGAGGCGTTGTCCTTGCGGAGCTCATCCTGACCCGAGTCGAGGGCCTTGATGATGGCGTTCAGGTGGGACTGCGCGGATTGGTACTTGGCGAAGTAGCGGTCGACCCGGTCCCCGCCCGGCATCCACTTGAGGACCTTCTTGACGCCCGTCAGGTCCGCCCGGTTGGGGTCGAGGTCGGTCACCGTCGACCGGAGGTCGACCAGCGTGTTCGACACCCGGGTCTGCGCGTCGCCGCCGCCCTTCTTGCCCATGGCCGCGGCTGGTCGGTCCAGCATCCGGCTGCTGACGGCGGCCGACGCACGCATGTCCTGGTCACCCATGCTGGTGATCGAGGCGACCTTCTGCGTGAAGGCCGGCGACGTGGTGTCGAGAGCGGCAAGCTCCGCAACGAAGGCCTTGGCCTTCTGCTGCAGCTCGAGCTGCTTGCCCGGCTCGAGGGGCACCGCGCCGGCGGCCTGCTCCTTCTCCACCACGACGACCGGGGCCGGGGGAGTGAGGACCAGCGCGGTGGAGGTGGTGGGGACCGTCGTTGGGACGGTCGGGGTGGAACCGAGGTCGAGTTCTGACATGCCCTGATTCTCCTGGTCTGCTGTGTCCCCGTCGAGGGACCCTCGCGTCAGGCTAGAAGACATTGCGTCTGGAAGAGTGAACCGTGCTAGCGGACACGGAGCCATTGCCCGCAACCTGAGTAGGGAAAGGACCAGCATGGGCGTCTCGCTGACCAAGGGCGGCAACGTCTCCCTGACCACACAGGCATCGGGCTCGCTCGGCTCGGTCACCGTCGGCCTGGGCTGGGACGCCCGCACGACCACCGGCGACGGCTTCGACCTCGACGCCTCCGCGCTGCTCTGCCAGGTGGACGGCAAGGTCCGCACCGACGGCGACTTCGTCTTCTACGGAAACCTGACCGCAGCCGAGGGCGCCGTACGGCATCTCGGGGACAACCTCACCGGCGACAGCGACGGGGACGACGAGCAGCTCACCATCGACCTGACCGCCGTACCCGCCGAGATCGACAAGGTCGTGTTCAACGTGTCGATCTACGACGCCGCGACCCGCCGCCAGTCGTTCGGGCAGGTGCACAACGCCTTCATCCGGGTCGTCGACGACGCCGACGGCCTGGAGCTGGCCCGGTTCGACCTGACGCAGGACGCAAGCAGCGAGACGGCCATGCTGTTCGGGGAGCTCTACCGGGCCGGGACGGAGTGGAAGTTCCGCGCGGTGGGCCAGGGGTACAGGAGCGGTCTGAAAGGCATCGCGACCGACTTCGGTGTCAGCATCGCCTGACGGCCCCTCCGCCCCACGAACTCGGAAGGAACCTGCAGGTGCGGCACTTCGCCTTCCTCACGCCCGAGCAGAGCGCGGCGATGTTCGCCGTGCCGCCGTCACCGTTCGACCGCACGAGTCCGCCGGAGATCTTGAGCATCGCCCTCGGAGCGACCCTCTACAGCCCCGGGACCAGGCTGCAGCTCGCCGACGACGCGCGCCGGGCCGCGGCAATCGGCGCGACCAGCCACGTCTGGTGCCTGGAGGATGCGATCGCGCACGGCGACGTACCCTTCGCCCAGGCCAACGTGGGGCGGCAGCTGCGCGAGCTTCAGGAAAGCGCCACCACCCCGCTGCCGCTGCTGTTCGTACGGGTCCGCACCCCGGAACAGGTCGTCGAGGTGGCCAGGGACGCCGGACCGGGGATCGCCCAGCTCACTGGGTTCGTGCTGCCCAAGATCACCCCTGGACGGCTGGGGGAGGCCTACCTGCAGGCCCTCGAGGCGGCCTCGGACCTGGCCGGTCAGCGGCTCTACGGGATGCCCGTGCTCGAGCACGAGGACCTCGCCTGGCGGGAGTCCCGGACGGCGCACCTGGCCGACCTCCGCGAGCTGTTCGACCGCTACCGCGACAGCATCCTGAGCCTGCGGGTGGGCGGTACCGACCTGTGCGGCCTGTTCGGACTCCGACGCGACCGCGACACCATCATCTGGGACGTCGCGGTGGTCCGCGATGCGTTGTGTGACGTGCTCAACACCTTCGCCAGGCGCGGTGACTACGTGCTCTCCGGTCCGGTATGGGAGCACTTCAACGGCCCCGACCGGCTCTTCCGGTCGCAGCTGCGGTCCACCCCCTTCCAGCAGGGCAGCCGGATGAGACTGCGGCAGCAGTTGCTGCGCGACGACGCTGACGAGCTGCTGCGCGAGGTCCTCCTCGACCGTGCCAACGGCTTCCAGGGCAAGACCGTGATCCACCCGACGCACGTGTCGATGGTCAACACCCTGAGTGTCGTCAGCCGCGAAGAGTACGACGACGCGGTGACGGTGCTCGCCACCCGTGACCGCGGTGGGGTCGTGCGCTCCGCGGCCGGCAACAAGATGAACGAGCTCGGGCCGCACGGGCTGTGGGCAGAGCAGGTCGTGGCCCGCGCCGGTGTCTACGGTGTCCTGGCCAAACCGGACTCGGTGGTCGAGCTGCTGCAGCGTGGCCGGACCGTGGCCGACGCCCTGTTCCCGACTACCCACGAGGTCACCGCACCGGACGTCGCCGCGTCGGAGTCCGGCATGCTTTCTTCGTGACTGTCGCCGACACCACCGGACCTTCGCTGGGCACCGTCGTCGCCGAGCGGCTGGGCCTGCGCTGGCAGGTGCACGCCGACCCGTTCGGGTTGGGTCTGGACGCCCTGGTCGGTCTGGCCGTCCGGCGCAACCCCAAGCGCGCGCAGCTCGTGGTCAGCACGGTCCTCGCGAAGCACCTCCCCGCACGGCCGGCCGCGGTCCGGGCCGCGGGACTGCTGCTGGCGGCCCTCGTCCAGCAAGCCCTGACCGGGCACCTCCCCGCAGGCCTGGACGGCGGGCTGCTGACCGATCCCGACCGTGGCGCCGATGTCGATGCGCGCGCCCTCGGTGCCTTCCAGGGTGCGCCGCTCGTGATCGGATTCTGCGAGACGGCGACCGCCCTGGGTCACCTCGTCGCCGACGCCTTCACCGGCGGCGACTACCTGCACACCACCCGACGTCCCGACTCGCGCCGACCCGTCGCTGCCGGCTTCGACGAGGAGCACTCGCACGCTGTCAGCCACGTCCTGCAGCCCGATGGGCCGCTGCTCGACGACGATCGGCCGCTCATCCTCGTCGACGACGAGCTCACCACCGGCACGACCGCTCTCAACACCCTGGCCGCCCTGCACGCCCGCAGCCCGCGACCGGCGTACGTGGTCGCGGCGCTGCTCGACCTGCGCCCGGAGGCAGCCCGCACGGCCTTCCGGTCCCGCGTGGCGGCCCTCGGTGTCCCCGTCACGGTGGTGGCCCTGCTCGACGGCGCCCTCGAGGTGCCGGACGACGCCCTGGCCCGTGCCGCGGGGTTGCTCGCGACGGAGGCGACGGCAGCGACGGAGCCGACCGACCAGCAGGCCCCGACCACGACGGTCACCGCCTGGCCGCGCGGCGTCCCCACGGGGGGGCGGCACGGCTTCCGGTCGACCGACCGGGAGGCCTTCACGCGGGCCCTCGACGCAGCGGTGAGCGCCCTCACCCTGACAGGACGGGGACCCGTCCTGGTCGTGGGGACCGAGGAGCTCATGTACGCCCCGGTCCGGGTGGCGCACGCCCTGGAGCTGGCGCTGCGTCGTACCGGGAGCACGCGGGACGTGCGTGTGCAGAGCACGACCCGCAGCCCGGTCGTGCCGCTCGACGTGCCCGGTTACGCGATCCGCCGGCGGCTGGTCACGACCAGCCCCGACGACCCGATGCGGCCGTCGTTCCTGTACAACCTCACGCCCGGGTACGACGACATCGTGGTCGTCACCGAGGACCCTGCGCACCGCTCCGCTGGACTGCTCGAGGCCCTGAGACCGTGGGCCCGCTCAGGAGTGCACCTGCTCGTGCTGGACTCACCCGACGTGGAGCCCCGGTGACCCCAGCTTTCGGGTCCTACGCGCCGGAGGAGGTGACCTGGCTGCTGACCGACCTGTCGGACGTCGCCCTGGAGCTGCCGACCGAGGATCGTGAGGAGCTCATCCAGGGCGGCCGGCACTACTTCGAGATGCTGCCGGTGGAGTACCAGCCGGACGCCGCGTACACCGCCCTGTTCCACCAGGCCCTGGCCGACAGCGCGGACCGCCTGGCTCTGGCCGTCGGCCTGGTCTGCGGCCTCGTCCTTGACCGCCAACCAGCCCCGGTCCTGGTCAGCCTGGCGCGAGCGGGCACGCCGATCGCGATCTTGATGGCGCGCTGGTTCGCGAGCCAGGGCGTCGCGGCGCCGCACTACGCGGTGAGCATCGTGCGCGGTGCCGGCATCGACGAGGTGGCGCTCGCCCATGTTCTCGCGCGGCACGACGCGGCACAGGTGCGGTTCGTCGACGGCTGGACCGGCAAGGGTGCGATCGCGCGCGAGCTCGCCGCTGCGGTGTCGGGTTATGCCGGGCTGGACAGCGAGCTCGCCGTGCTCGCCGACCCGGGCCACTGCACGACGCTGTTCGGCACGCGGGAGGACTTCTTGATCCCGTCAGCCTGCTTGAACAGCACCGTGTCGGGGCTGGTTTCCCGGACCGTACTGCGCGCCGACCTGATCGGTCCGGGGATGTTCCACGGGGCGAAGTTCTACGCCGAGCTGGCCGACCAGGACGTCAGTGCGGTCTTCCTCGACGCCGTCAGTGCCGCCTTCCCCCGGGTGGCCGCGCAGGTGGCTGAGCTGTTGCCGGCCCACCTCGCCGGCGCCCGGACTGCCACCTGGTCGGGGTGGGAGGCCGTCACGAGCATTGCTGCTGGGTACGGCATCGACAACCTCAACCTCGTCAAGCCGGGCGTGGGGGAGACAACCCGGGTCTTGCTTCGGCGGGTCCCGTGGAGGGTGCTCGTCCACCCCGAGCGGCAGCCGGACCTGCGACACGTGCTGGCCCTTGCGCAGGCCCGTGGTGTGCCGGTCGTCGTGACCCCGGATCTGCCCTACTCGTGCGTCGGCCTCATCAAGCCGGCGGTCCGGTGAAGGCAGTCGTCGCCCTCGACCTCGACCAGACCCTCGTCTACTCGGTACGCAGCGCGGGCCCCCTGGACGGTGTGGGCACGGTCTGGGTCGAGGACTACCAGGACGCGCCGCTGTCGCTGATGACGACCGCCGCATACGGGGCGCTGCGCGAGCTGGCCACCCGCCACCACGTGCTGCCGGTCACCACCCGCACCCCCGAGCAGTACGCCCGCATCCGACTCCCCATGAACGTCCCGGCGGCGGTCTGCGCCAACGGGGGCGTACTGCTGCGGCACGGCGTCCGTGACCCTTCCTGGGACCGTCGGGTCCGCGGTGACCTGCGTGGCTTCGCCCCGGCTGCCGCCGTCGCAGCCCACCTCGACGACGTCAGCTCGTCGCAGTGGGTGAAGACGCGGCGCCAGGTGGAGGACCTGTTCGTCTACCTCGTCGCGCACTCCCGGGAGCAGGTCCCGGACGGCTGGGCCGAGGAGCTCAGTTCCTGGGCCGCCCCTCTCGGATGGAGGGTGTCCGTCCAGGGACGCAAGGCCTACGTCGTACCCCACGGCCTGAGCAAGGGCGCGGCCGCGCTGCGCCTGGCGCAGGAGCTGGGCGGTCCGTTGCTCGCGGCCGGCGACAGCGAGCTCGACCGGAGCCTGCTCGAGGCCGCCGTCGTCGCCGCGCGCCCCGCGCATGGCGAGCTGCACCGCAGCGGCTATGCGCCACCGTGGCTGTACGTCACCCCGCGCTCAGGTGCTCGCGCTGCCGAAGACCTGCTCGCGCACCTGTCCGAGCAGGCTGAGTCCGTGACCGCGGAGGCCGACCAACCGCGCTGACGCCCCCAGGCCCGGAGGGCGCCAGCGGCGGCAGGGCAGAGATGAGCGGACTGTCAACCCTGGACGACGAGCTCGCGGTCGTCCTCGGGCTCAGTCGGGCGCTTTCGCCGTTCGTTCAGCGAGCTGATCAGGGCGAGCCCGATGAACGCCACCCCGGTCAGGCCGGTGACGACCTCCGGCACCTTGTACTGCACCTGGAAGATCATGATGACGGCCAGGACGCCGATCGCCCAGTGCGCACCGTGCTCGAGGTAGACGTACTCCGACAGGGTCCCCTTACGGACGAGGTACAGCGTCAAGGACCGGATCCAGAAGGCGCCGACCCCGAGACCGAGCGCAATGACCAGGACCTTGTTGCTGATGGCGAAGGCACCGATGACGCCGTCGAAGGAGAACGACGCGTCGAGGATCTCGAGGTAGAGGAACGTGAAGATCCCCGCCTTGAAGACCGCCCCCGTCATTCCGCCCGCGCTTGCGGACGCGTCCTGGTCCTCGTCCATACCGGCTTCGAAGAGGCTGTCCAAGGCGTTGACGACCAGGTACGCGCCGAGGCCGAGCAGACCGGCGATCAGGACGGTCTTGCTCTTGACCGCGTCCGTCAGGACGCTCATGAAGAAGATCCCGCCGACGGCCACGACGACCGACAGCTGGTCGAGCTTGCCGATCTTGGCCAGGCGCCGCTCCACCGGTGTGAGCCAGAGGATCTCGCGTTCCTCGTCGAACACGAAGTCCAGGAAGATCATCAGCAGGAAGGTGCCACCGAAGGCGTAGATGGCCTCCTTGGCGGCGTCGAGCTTGAGGCCGTACTCGGTCGCGTTGTTGGTCGCGAGGTTGATGACGTCCGGGATCGACAGGTGTGCGGTGACCGACACGATGAACACCGGCAGCACCAGCCGCATGCCGAAGACGGCGATCACGATGCCGACCGTGAGGAACAGCTGCTGCCAGATCGGGTGCATCCGCTGGAGCACCTTGGCGTTCACCACGGCGTTGTCGAAGGACAGCGAGATCTCGAGCACGCTCAGGATCGCGACGATCGCCAGGTCCTGAGGGCCCCCGAAGATCAGCGCGACGGCGAACGCGATCACGGTCAAGACTGCGGCAGGTCCGAACTGGCGGGTCATGCGGTCCTCCTGGACTGCTGGCCCTGGCACGAGCCACGGGCGCTTTCGGGCCAAGCCTAATGGCGAGCCCGGGGCCGCGACGGCAACGCGGGTGGCGTCAGTCGCGACTGCCGCCGAACAGGGCACCCAGCCCGGCTGCGCCCATGCCCAGGCCCCCGAGCCCAGCAGCGGGGCCCTCCTCGGCCCGACCGCCGAAGGCGGCGTTCTTCGACAGCGCCGTGGCCAGCGCGCCGATCGTCATCGACTGCAGGATGACCCGGCCGTCGCCCTCGAGTGTCGCCACCGTCAGGCCCTCCTTGCCGAACACTGCGCTCATGAGCCCCTTGCGGTTGAAGCCCCCGATCGCCTCGACGCCGTAGCGGATCTTGGTGCCCTCGAACGCCACGATGCAGCCGGTGTCGACATGCAGCCGGCCGCCGTAGTCGGCGGGGTTGATGTCGATGAAGTTGCCGGCGCCGCCGATGAACAGTGTCCCGCCAAGCTCACTGGTGAACTTCTCCAGCACGAAGCCCTCACCGCCGGCAAGTCCCTGGCTCAGGCCGCTGAAGGCGACGTCGAAGCGCACAGAGCCCTCCGCCCCGACGAAGGCGTCCTTCTCGGCGAGCCACACGTCGCCGGGTCCCACCTCGATGGCCCGCATCTCCCCGGGGAGCACCCCTGCGAGGGCGACCAGACCGTCACCGCCGGAGGTCTGGAACTGCTGGAACGCGAAGGACTCACCGGCCATCATCCGCTTGCCGGCCTCGAGTGCTCCGGCCAGCAGCCCCTTCATCCTGCTGGCCTGACCCTTCTGGCTCAGCGGCTGCTGGAGCCGGGTCTCCATCGCGACATCGCCTGACCTGAACAGGAACTTGCCGGCCTCGGCGTACAGGACCTGGCCCGGTCGCAGGGTGCAGACCACCATCTGCATGGCGTTGCCGACGACCTGGTGCTGCAGCACGTGCCCTCCCTACAGGGCCGCGCGCGCGGGCGCGACCATGGCCTTGACGGTCTTGCCGTCGTGGAACTGCCCGAGCGCCGTCATGGTCCAGGACGCGCCCTGCCGACTCAGCCGGCACATCAGGACACCGGTCGCCCGCGGCGACTCGGTCAGCTCGAAGCGCACCAGCTCCGCCGCTCCGCGACCACCGCCGTCGAGCAGCCGGCAGTAGGCAGAGGCCACCTCGCTGAACTTCTGACCGCTGAAGCTGTTGACCGTGAAGACCAGCGCCGTCACCTGCGCGGGCACCTTGGACAGGTCGACGGTGATGACCTCGTCGTCGCCGTCACCCTGCCCGCTCAGGTTGTCACCGGAGTGCCGGATGCTTCCACCGCAGCCCTGCTTGTTCATGAACCACACCTTGTCCACGTCCTTGCCGGCCGCATCGAAGGCGATCACGGAGGCGTCGAGGTCGATGGACTTGCCGCGCTTGGCCGGGTCCCACCCGAGCCCCATCGACACCAGCGTCAGGGCCGGCGCTCCGGTCTTGACCAGCGACACCGTCTCGTTCTTCTTCAGCGAGACCCGGCCCTTATCCAGGTTGACGGTCGGTGCGGGGATCCCGGCAGCCGGCGGCCCGGTCGGTGGCGCAAACCCTCCAGGACCGGGTACGACGGGCTGGGCGCTCGGTGCGGGCTCCTCGTCGACGTCCACGCCGAACTCGGTCGCGATGCCGGCGAGGCCGTTGTCGTAGCCCTGCCCGACGGCCCTCAGCTTCCACTGATCGCCGCGTCGGTAGACCTCCGCGCAGACCAGGGCCTTCTCGGTCGTCAGGCCGGTGAGCTCGAACCGGACCGCGTCACCGCCGGCCGCGTCGAGGACGGTGATGACCATCGACCCTGCCTGGGAGAAGGTCGCCGGCCCCGACCCGTCGAGCGAGGCGGTGATGACGACCCTCGTCACGTCCTGGGGCACCAACCCCGTGACCACCCGGACCGCGTCCACCCCGCGGGGGCCCTGGGCGGCTCCCAGGTAGGTGACGCCCGGACCGGCCGGGGCGTTGTAGAAGACGAGGTCGGCGTCGGAGCGGACCTTGCCGCTCTCGGCGACCAGCAGCGCGGACACGTCGACGGGACTGGAGCAGGCCACCGAGACCGTGACCTCCGCCGAGGGCAGGGGGCAGTTGGCTCCCTTGGACAGCTCCTGGACCACGACGCGCACCCTCCGACGTACCGATGCAGACCGGGGTGCGGCCTGCCAGCGGCAGTGTGCACCAGAAGGGCCTCCTCGAACCGCTCGAGGTCGCCGCCTAGGTCCAGGACGAGCCGTCGAGCCGGCGACCGGACAGACGGCGCGGCCGGATCCGTACCAGATGATCTCGAGGCCCACCGGCCCACGCCGTGGGCACGGTGGCTCCCAGTCGCTCCGCGGGGTGGACCACACTGGCCCGCCCGTAGACCACGACGCTCCAACCGGCCCGGCTGACCTCGTCGAAGTCGTCCACCTCGAAGGCCACCTGGTCGCCGCGCTCAGCCGACTGCAGCTTCGGTCCCGATCCTGAGCGGATCATCAGGTCCCGTCCTTCGACGACGTAGTTGACGGGTACGACGTCAGGGGTTCCCTCGCGGGCAACGTAGACGTAGCGACCGACGACGCGGGACCGCAGCAAGGCCCAGCACTCGCGGGCGTCGAGCAACTCCAACGTTCCGGGCCGGGGGCTCACGAGCAGCTCAGCAAGGTGCCGCCGCTCGTCCACGGCCGCCGCGATCTGCGCCGTGGACCGTCGCGCGTTCTCCAGGGCGCCGCGGGTCAGGTGCCCGGTCGAGCGCACCAGCGACACCGGTGCGCGCAGCGCCCGCTCGAGGGCCGGCACGTCGAGCGACCTCATCGCGGTTGCGGCCCGCGGACAACGACGACGGACCCGCGGGCATGGTGGGCGCACTGCATCGCGACAGAGCCGACCACCACGTCGTGGAGCAGGCCACCGCTCTGGGTCCCGACGACGAGCAGGTCCTCCGGCTCACAGGCGGCAAGCAGAGCTGCTGCGGCGTAATCCTGCACGACGAGCAGATCCAGTCCACGCGCCTGTGGGCCGAGGACGCTCTCGCACTCGGCGCGCAGCCACACCTCGACCTCCGTCTGGGGGTCAGCGTCGCGGGCACCTGTCCCGAACAGCCAGGCGTGCACGACGACCAGCTTGCAGCCGTGGACGCGGGCGCTTTCGGCCGCCCAGGTGAGGGCCAGCCGGGAGCACTCGGAGCCGTCCACACCCACCACGATCCGGGCCCAAGGCCGGGGTGGTCCGGGCTGCGCCGGCACGATCAGGACCGGGCAGTGCGCCCGGTGCAACACGTAGTTGGTCGCGGAGCCGATGACGGCCGAGCCCAGGGCGCCGTGCCGTCTCGTACCGAGCACGAGCAGGTCACCCAGCGCTGAGGCCTCTACGAGGCTCACCCCGGCATCGCCCTCCCGGACGTCCGGGATGACCTGCAGCTGACCCTGCACGCCGGCGGAGGCGACGACGTCTGCCAGCTCGTCGTCGAGGCGGTGCTTCGCCGTCTCGGCGCCGAGGTGCGCATCGAGCATCCCGGCGTACGCGTAGCTGTAGCCGATTCCGGGGAGCCCACCGACAAGGGCCGTCGGCGTGCGCCAGGAATGGACGGCGCGCAGGGCCCGGCCCCTGGCCAGAGCCTCCTGGAGGGCGACCCTGAGGGCGGTGGTCGAGGCGGGGGAACCGTCCACCCCGACGACAACGTCGAGCTGGGCCTTCTCGCTGGTCACCGGAGCACCTCCGCCACCGGGCGACGGGTGGTGCGCGCGGAGCCGGCGCCGGCGGGGTAACCCAGGCGCAGCACCATCTGCGGTGCGCCCTGCAGGCCGAGGGCGCCGCGCAACTGAGCCCGAAGGCCCGAAAGCTCGAGCACCTGCGTCGCAGGGGAGGCTACGAGGCGTTCCTGTTCGAGCGTCAGCAGCAGGTCCGACAGGGTCCAACCGGCTGACAGCCAACTGCTGGGGTCATCCATCGCGGTGCTGAGCACGACGTGGACAGGTCGCTCGACGGGAGGGGGCTCGCCCGACGACGTGGTCGTCCGAGCGCCGAACTGCCGCAGAGGCACGTCCGACGCGCGGGGGTCCGGGGGGCTCATCGGCACGCCGTGACGGGGCGCGTGATCAGGGGAGGTCCAGCGCTGCTGCTCTCCGGCAAGGGCGGGGTCGTTCTCGAGCAACCGCTCGGCATGGTCGGTGAGCACCGCCAGGCGCAACACGTCCTCTTCGCCGAGGACGTCCAGCGAGCAGTCCTCCGCCTCCGCGATGGAGCGCAGCCGGTCCATCACCCGCTCCGGCACCGTCACGTCCAGGAAGCGGGAACGGTCGGTGTGGCGCGTCCAGAGCGCCTCGTACAGCGCCACCTCCGGCAGCGTGGGCCGGGCCGAGCCCACGACAGTCACCACGGCGAGCAGGTCGGCGTCGTCGGGGTCGGGTAACAGGGCACAAGCCACTTCGAGGCCGACCGCGCGCAGGGCCAGCACAAGGTGCCGCACCGCACCGCCGCAGCTCAGGTGCAACTCACGTCCCAGCGGATCCTCCTCGGGCAGCCAGCGCTCCCGGTTCGCCCGCACGTGGACGGCGTTGTTGTGCCGACTGAACAGCCAGGGTTGGGTGTTGTGCACCGACGGCGCGCGGACCGCGGCCGCGACGGCCGACTCGTAGGTCTGCTGCCCGAGCAGGCTGAGCGTGGTGGTCAGGGGGAGCCTCATGACGTCGTCCTCTCGCATGTCCGCCAGCCTGGTCTGCTTTGCCGACGCCCGACAGGACCAAAGGTCCCGAACCCGCGAGGACCTAGGTGAGTACGGCGGAGGAGGTGCGTGGCACCGTCGTACTGTCCTGGAGTGACCCAACGGGAAAAAGCCGACACCGTCCGCAGCCGCAGTGACGGGTTGCTCGCGGCGATCGGGGCGGTCGCGAGCGAGCTCGACCTGCAGACGGTCCTGCGCCGGATCGCCGAGGTCGCGTCGGTGCTGGTGGATGCGCGCTACGCCGCGGTCGGGGTCGTCGCCGAGGACGGCTCGCTCGGCCAGTTCGTCACCGTCGGGGTCGACGCCGAGCTGGCGGAGCGGATCGGCCCGCTACCTCACGGCCTGGGCCTGCTTGGTGAGCTGATCCGGCACCCGGTCCCGCTCCGGCTGCACGACCTGCGCGAGCACAGCTCGTCGTTCGGCTTTCCCGCCCACCACCCGATGATGACCTCGTTTCTCGGGGTCCCCATCCGCGTTCGGGGAAGGGTCTTCGGCAACCTCTACCTCACGGACAAGCGCGGCGCCGACTTCGACGCCGAGGACGAGCGGCTCGTTCTCGGCCTCGCCGCAACTGCCGGCATCGCGATCGAGAACGCCCACCTGTTCGAGCAGAGCCAGCGCCGCGAGCGGTCGGCAGCAGCCGCGGCCGAGATCACGACCAGTCTGCTGTCCGGGGCCGACCCGGAGACGGTCCTGGAGCTGGCAGCGGAAAGGGCAAGCGACCTGGTGGGCTCGGACGTGGGCATCATCGCGCTTCAGCAGTCGCAACGCCTGCTCGTCGAGATCTCCTGGGGCGCGGGCACTGTCGCGCCGGCCGGACAGCTAACGTTGAACGGCCCGATCGGGCTGGTGCTGAGGAGCGGACAGCCGCACGTCTTCGAAGCGGGCAGCCTCGAGCACCTGTGGCCGGGACTCGCCCTCGCGAGTGCGATCGCCATCCCCCTGGGCAAGGGCGTGTGCGTTGCCGGCCGCCGAGCACCGGCGCCTCCCTTCGGCGCCCACGAAGTCAGCGAGCTCACCGCCTTCGCAGCGCAGGCCACCATCGCCCTCGAGCTGGCGCAGCGGCGACGCGACGCAGAGCGACTGTCGGTCTACGCCGACCGGGACCGCATCGGTCGCGACCTGCACGACCTGGTGATCCAGCGGCTGTTCGCGACGGGCATGCAGCTCGAGAGTGCCGTGCCACTTGTCACCCACGCCGTGGCGCAGTCACGGGTCCGGCAGGCCGTCGACGACCTCGACGAGACGATCCGCGAGATCCGCAGCACGATCTACGCTCTCGGCCACGACGAGATCGAACAGGCCACCAGCCTGCGGGTGCGTCTGCTGGAGGTCCTCGACGGCGCGGAGCCGTCGCTGGGCTTCGCACCGACGGTGCGCCTGTCCGGGCTGCTCGACACCCGCGTGCCGCGCGACGTGGGGGACCACCTGCTTAGTGTGCTCCGGGAGGCCCTGTCCAACGCCGCCCGTCATGCCCACGCGACCCGCGTCGACGTCGAGGTCGACGCGCGCGACGACCTCACCCTGCGGGTCCTCGACGACGGGGTGGGCCTGCCAGTCGGTGGACGGCGCAGCGGGCTGCACAACCTGGCCGAGCGAGCGGCGTTGCTGGGCGGGTCGTTCACCGCCGCCCGCGGGGTAGCCGGTGGCAGCGAACTGTGTTGGACCGTCCCGCTGCGCCTCCCGGCCTGAGCGGTCAGTCCGATCGGCTCGGCTTCATCGACGCCACCAGGACGGCCGCCTGGGTCCGGCGTACCAGGCCGAGCTTGGACAGGACCGAGGAGACGTAGTTCTTGACGGTCTTCTCGGCGAGGAACATCCGCTCGCCGATCTGCCGGTTCGTCAGGCCCTCACCGATGAGGTCGAGGATCTTGCGCTCCTGGTCGGTGAGCACGTCCAGAGGGTCCTTGCGCACGGCGTCACTGCGCATCCGCGCCAGCAACCGGCCGGTTGCCTGCGGGTCCAGCAGCGACTCGCCCCGCCCGACGGTACGAACCGCCCCGACCAGGTCGTTGCCCTTGATCTGCTTCAGGACGTAACCGGAGGCTCCCGCCATGATGGCGCTGAACAGAGCGTCGTCGTCGCCGAAGGACGTGAGCATCAGGCAGGACAGCTCGGGCAGCAGCGACTTCAGATCGCGGCACACAGAGATGCCGTCGCCGTCGGGCAGCCGTACGTCGAGCACGGCGACGTCCGGCCGCAGAGCCGGGACCCGCGCCATTGCCTCAGCGGCGGTTGACGCCTCACCCACGACGACCAGGTCGTCCTCGGACTCCAGCAGGGACTTCAGCCCCTGGCGGACGATCTCGTGGTCGTCGAGGAGGAAGATGCGCAGCGGGGTCATGGTCGCGAGTCTGGCAGCCGACGGTCCCGCTCTGCGCGGTGCGGATGGCCTGTTCGTGCGGGACCTTGGTCCTGCCACGCGATGACCTGCGGGTGCTGACACTGTCGAGCCGGCGCCCGCATCCTGAAACGATGAGGACGATCGTGGTGGCTGTCCGGGGCCGGGACGAGACCGAACCGGCGCTGGACCTCGCGCTGGACGAGGCTCTGCGACGAGGCCTGCCGGTGGATGCCGTCCACTGCTACCAGCTCCCTCTGTACGGCGAGTTCCCGGGCGCCCTCGCCCCTGCCCACCTTCGCGCGACGAGGGAGGCCGCCGAGGAACGCCTGCGCGCCGCCCTGTCCCGCGCCGTCGCCCGGGTGTCAGGCGCGGAGGCGGTGGGCGTCACCTCGCACGCACTCCACGGCGACCCCGGCCGGTGTGTCCTCACGTTGAGCACCCCCGCGGCGCTCGTCGTCGTCGGGCGCCGAGGCGGTGGGCCCCTGGTTCGGGGGGTACGAGGGTCGGTCAGCGCCGATGTGCTGCACCACAGCACCGCCCCCGTCGTGCTGGTGCCAGAACACCTGCGACCCACCCCCGACCGGTGGCTGAGAAGTCGGGTCGTCGTGGCCGTTGACGGCACCTCGGCCTCCCTGGCCGCGCTGGACTGGGCAGTTGCGCAGGCGATCGAGTGGGGCTGCCCCCTCGTGCCCGTTCTCGTCGAGCATGTGGAGGTCGTCAACCCTGAGCCGCTGCTCACCGGGCTGTTGCAACAGGCCCAGGCGGCAGGCGGCCACCTCGTCCGGCCGACCCTGCTCATCGGCGGGACCTGGAGGAAGCTGGTCGAGTTCGTCCACCCGGAGGACCTGCTGGTCCTCGGGTCACGGGGCTTCAGGGGGATGCCCGGACTGATCGGCAGCACCAGCACGGCGGTGGGTGAGAATGCCTGCTGCCCCGTCGTGGTGGTCAGGCAGGGTCAGGCTCGGCGAGAGACCCACCAGCACTCCGACCAGGTACGTCGGACCGACGTGGCAGGCAGGTCCTCCCCGAAAGGGACGTTCGTCCCGCGGGGGAGGTGACCTTCACCCCTGCTCGCGGCGAACCCCACCTGGTGGTCTGTGGGCACGGCAGCGGACAGCGCTCCCGACCAACGACCAGGAGCGCACCATGCGACGCAAGAGCTTCGACACCCTCGTCTCCGCGACCGGCCTCGCACTGGCGGCGATCCTGCTGACGGCCTCAGGCCTGCTGTTCTGGGCCCACAACTTCGTCAGCGACAACATCCGCACGCAGCTGGTAGCGCAGAAGATCTTCTTCCCCGAAGCCGGCTCGCCGCAGCTCGCCGACCCGGACATCAAGCCCTACCTGACGAAGTACGCCGGCCAGCAGCTGACCACCGGCGCGCAGGCGCACGCCTACGCCGACCACTTCATCGCGGTGCACCTCAAGGCCATCACCGGTGGCAAGTCCTACTCCGAGCTGTCCACCGCCGCCCGGGCCAACCCGACAGACACGGCGCTGCAGGGCAAGGTCGACACGGCGTTTCGGGGTGAGACCCTGCGCGGTCTGCTGCTGAACGCCTACGCCTTCGGGACCATGGCGACGGTCGCCCTCATCGCCGGCTGGATCGCCCTCGGCGGAGGTCTGCTCCTGGTGGCTCTCGCCGGCCTGGGCCTGGTCCACGCCCGTCGCACCACTTCCGACGCCGAGCTCCACGTCCCCGGCTGGCACCCCGAGCAGGTGTCCACACCTTAAGGCCCGCGTCACGGCCGGCAGCCCGTCCCAGAACTCCGGGGGGCTGTCGGCCGTGATCTTTGCCTGTGATCATTTCCAGGCATAAGTGTGCACTTCCGGCGCGTTGCTCGGTCTCGACACCGAACCGGTGCCGTTCGCGCTCCTGACCGGTACCGTCGTCGCATGACAGTGACCGCCGCGCCGCCGGACCAGCGCCCCGTCAGTTCACCCGAGTCGTCGACCCGCTCCTCCTGGCTGTTCCTGGCCGGCCTGCTGTCAGTCGGCGCCGGTGTCGTGCACGCGGCGGCGGCCGGGGCTCACAGCGAGCACAAGGCCGCGGTCTACGTCTTCATCGCCCTCGCCACGGTGCAGCTCCTGTGGGGCTGCGCCGCCCTGGTGCGCGACGACCGGGTGCTGAGCGCCTGGGGTGTGGTCCTCGGCGGCGGAGCCTTCGTCGGCTGGGTGATGGCCAAGGTCGCGGGCCTTCCCGGCATCGACGGGCTCGACGTACCAGAGCCGATCCAGCTCGCCGACGGTGTGGCCGCTGCGCTGGCGCTCGGGGCCACGGTCTGCGCGGCCGTCGCCCTCAAAGCCGTGCTCGGGCTGCGACTGCGCTCGTCAGCCCTCGTCCTTGCGGTGTCTGCCGTGACGGTCGTCGGCACCGTCGCGACCGCGCAGCACGTCCACGCCGCCGGGCACACCCACGATGCGGCCGGGGACGGACACGCCCATGCGGTGGCGCGCGCCTATGACCCGACGCTGCCGATCGACCTGAGCGGGACACCCGGGGTCACCGCCACCCAGCAGGCCCAGGCAGAGAACCTCGTCTCCCTGACCCTCGCAAGGCTGCCCCAATGGTCCGATGCCACCGTCGCCGAGAAGGCTGGCTTCCGCAGCATCGGTGACGGCTTCACCGGCACCGAGCACCTGATGAACCGGACGTTCCAGAACGACGGCACGACCCTCGACCCCGACCGTCCGGAGTCCCTCGTCTACGACACCACCGGCGGTAGCCGTCGCCTGGTCGCGGCGATGTACATGCTCAAGCCCGGTACGCCGCTGTCGGCCGTCCCCGCGCTCGGCGGAAGCCTGATCCAGTGGCACATCCACGACAACCTGTGTTTCTCCGCGAGCGGGTTCATCCAGGGCCTGACCAACAGCGCGGGCAGCTGCCCCAACGGGCAGATCAAGCCGCAGTCGGTCCCGATGGTCCACGTCTGGATCACGCCCAACCCGTGCGGACCGTTCGCCGCCCTCGAGGGCATCGGTGGCGGCCGGATCGCCACCGGCCAGGTCCGGCTTTGCGACCACCTGCACGGCACCGGCCCCGTGAGCGGCGCCCTCAGCTAGGTCCCCAGTCGGCCAGCCGCGGCCCGGGGTGGCCGCGTCCGCGGTGCGCAGGGTGCACCCGGCGGGCATCCTGTGGGCGTGGCTACTGACGGCGCATGCCCCTTCCGGGTCAGCCATCCGGTGATGATGAACCGCTGGGAGCAGTTGACCTACCTGCACTGGTCGTACGAGCCGAGCGTCGTCCAGGGCCTTCTCCCACCGGGGCTGACGGTCGACACCTTCGAGGGCCAGGCCTGGGTGGGCCTCATCCCGTTCCAGATGCGGGTGGCGCCGCCCCGGTTCACCGCTCCGCCATGGCTGGGGCGGTTCGCCGAGACGAACGTCCGGACCTACGTCCAGGACGGCCACGGCCGCGCGGGGGTGTGGTTCTTCTCGTTGGAGGCGGCCCGCCTCGCCGCGGTCGTGACGGCCAGGGTGACGTACCGCCTGCCGTACCACTGGGCGTCGATGCGAGTGAGCGGCGGCCCTGAGCGGCTCGTCTACACGACCCGACGCCGTTGGCCCGGCCCACGCGGCGCCGGCGGCCAGGTGGTCATCCGTCCTGGGGCGCCGATCCCTCCCGAGGAGGTCACCGAGCTCGAGCACTTCCTGACGGCGCGCTGGCGGCTGTTCAGCCACAGGCAGGACGACGCCCTCCGGTACGGCGAGGTCGAGCACGCCCCGTGGCCGCTGCAGCGTGCCCTCGTCGAGTCCTACGACGACAGCCTCGTCGCTGCTGCGGGACTGCCCCAACCGGTTGACGCGCCGCTGGCGCACTACTCGCACGGGGTGGAGGTCCGCATCGCACTGCCACATCGGGTCACGAGTGTCCCGCACACCGGCAGCCTTGACCCCCCCGCTCCCGGACACAGCCCTCGCTGAGGACCGCCCCGAGCGCTCAGAAAGCGGTGAGCCTCATCGCGTGGGCATCCTGCGCGATGATCTCCTCGACCCGCCCGGCGAGCATTCGCCAGTCGTCTGTTCCCGCGTGCAGGTAACGGCCCGACAGGCCATCGAGCAGTCCAGAGTCCAGGTCCTCAATGAGGTCGATGGATTTCTCGATGGGAGTCCACACGTCTGGGCTGTCCCACAGGTCCGGGAACGCTGCTGCGGTCATGTCGGTCTTCACCATGCCCGGGGAGATCGCGAACACGCGAAGACCCGCGGCGTAGACCTCGCCGGCGAGCGCCTCGCTGAACCGGTTCACTGCCGCCTTGCTCGCCAAGTACGCCGAGGACAGGATCTGGTCGCCGGCCAAGCCCACAGGGTAGGTCGCGGCGCCGGAACTGACGTTGACGATGCGGCCGCTGCCTCTGGCAATCATTGACGGAACCACCGCCCGGCTGCACAGGTAGGTGCCCCGGACGTTGACCTCCATCACCGTCCACCAGTCCTGCTCCGTCTGCTCCCACGACCGAGCGAGAGCGCCACCGACACCAGCGTTGTTCACCAGCAGATGGGGTACGCCGAGCTCAGACTCGATCCGACCGAAGACGTCTTTGACGGCGTCCGCATTCGCAACGTCCAGCAGGTACGGCGTGGCTCCGGTCGTCGCGGCGAGGTCGTCCAGACCGCCTTGGCTGCGCGCGAGCGCAGCCACGCTGTAACCGGCCCCGGTCAGCCGTTCGGTCAGAGCGCGACCAATTCCGCGACTCGCACCCGTCACGACAGCCAGGCGGTCTCCCATACGCGAAGGCTAGACCCGTGCCGCTCGGTACTCGTGGCACCCCGGTGCTCAAGGGCTTTGGGCTTTTGGCCCGGCGCAGGACACCTTGCGCTGTCCGCAACTGGCGTAGCGAGCGCGGCGCTTGCCTCGCGAGCACCTGACTGACGGGGCACAGCCCGGCCGCACGGACGAGCAAAGGTGCCGCCGCAGTACGTTCATGCCGCAAGCGGGTGCACTGTGGAGGGCGTCCGGTCCGGTGGGCGCTGAGGCCGAGCCGACGATGAGGCGAAGGAGTGGGGCATCGTGGTCAACACGAGAAGCCGGATAGGCCTTGTCGCCGCAGCCTTCTATGCCTGGCCGGCAGAGTGCGTCATCCTGTCCCCGGACGGCACGATCCTTGCGGCCAACGATGCGTGGCGGCGGTTCGGTGAGGCCAACGGCGCCGGTGCGCGGTGCGGTCCGGGCACCAACTACCTGCGAGTAACCCATGCCGCTGTCGCCAGCGGGGACGTAGCAGCTGAGGTCGCGATGGCCAGCCTGGAGGCGGTGTTGAGCGGCTACGCGCCGCGGGCGCAGCTGGACTACCCCTGTCACTCCCCTGATGAGCAGCGCTGGTTCCGTCTGCACGCAGCCACGCTGCCTGGACGCCATGAGGTCCTGGTGGTGCACGACGACATCAGCGACCTCGTCCTCGGCAAAAGCCAGCCAGCGGCTAGCGACGTCGCCGCCGTCCCGGTGAACGCCCCGCAGCCGGTCGTCGCCGACCCCGGTGAGTACGACGCGCCAGTCATCCACGGCGGGTAGTTGCGCCGCTGCCCAAGATCATTTTTAGGCACCACCGACGGCCCAGCCGGCGGGTTGTGGATGCGTCAGCGGTCGCCGCGGTTTCGGTGCCGGATGGCCAAGCCCGTCGTTCCATCGGCTGGATGCGGTAGGTGAGGACGCTTGCTTCGGTGCCGAACTGCTGAGCGAGGTGGCCCATGGTCAGCCCGGCTGGGGTGTCGCGGACCATGAGGAGGATCCCGTGGTCGAGCAGTGTCAGATCCAAGGCCTCGCGTAGGTCACGGTCGAGGGCGGCGAACAGGTGCATCCCGGCGACGACGAACGGATGCCAGGCAGCCATCTGCTGTTCGCCGAGCCTCACCTACCCTTCGTCGGCGTCCTGTTGCTATAGCCGCTTGGTGAACAGGACGAGGTCGTCTCCGTCCGTCCAGTAGTCCGGGATGACGGCGAGCCCGGGGCGGCACCATCACATCGCGATGAGTTCGCCGACCTCCACGGCACCGCGGTGCGCCAGACCGGGGCAGCCCTTCGCCAACCGGACCGCCGCCTCGAGGTCGGCTGCCTTCACGATCGTGTAGCCGGTCACGACACCACCCGTAGGGGCGGTGCCCAGCGAACTGGTGGCGCCGACCATGCTGCCCATGTCGACGATGGACGGGCCGAGCTGGCCGAACCACGCCATCCAAGCTCCCCCCTCGACCTCGTCGGGGACGTGGCCGGCAACATTGCGGAAGGTCAGGACGAAACTGCTCATGTGCTCTCCTCAGGTGCGCGGACCGGCTCGGCGCCGACCCTTCACCTCCACGACGAACGGACCCCCCGCGAATCGACACGTCACCTCAAGCACATCGAGGATCGGATCAGTGCGCTCAGAAGTCGCTCTCACCTTGCTGCCTGACTCACCCTTCGTTCAGGGCATCGGTGAGGAGGGCGACGAGGGCCTCGAGCTGCACGTCGACCGACGATGTGACCTGCTCGTCGGAGCCGTCGAGGGCGCGGGCAGCGAGCCCTGCCTTCTCGTCGATGAGCTCGGCGATGCGGGCGTCGATCGTCTGCGCCGCGATGATCCGCCAGGCCGTGACCGGCTGGTCCTGACCGATGCGGTGCACCCGGTCGATGGCCTGCGTCTGCTCGGCCGCCGTCCAGGACAGCTCGGCCAGCACGACGTTGGACGATGCCTGCAGGTTGAGCCCGACACCGGCTGCCATCAGCGAGCAGACCACGACCGAGACCTGGGGGTCGTTGGTGAACGCGTCGATGCTCTGTTGCCGGTTCTTGGCGCTCTGGTCGCCACGGATCGAGGTGTAGCCCAGGCCCTGCTGGGCGAAGACTTTCTCGGCAGCGTCCATCACGTCGATGTGCTTGGCGAAGAAGACGACCTTGCCGACGCTGCGGGCAAGCTGCGCGGCGTAGTCAGCAGCCAGGCCGGCCTTGGCCTGCCCGATGCGTCGCATCATGGTGAAGACGTTGTCCTCGGTCTTGGTCTCGTCCGCGTCGCGTCGCTCCCATGTCGCGACCTGCCGCACGAGCGCGTGGTCGATGCCCACGACCTGGTTGCCCTCGGAGCGGGCGGCCAGCGCGCTTTCGTACCGCTTCACCAGACGACGGGCGAGCGCCTTCTCGGCCGCGAGGATCGAGCGGCCCAGGACGCCCTCGAGCTCGACGGGAAGGTCGGCGACGCGACGGGCCGGGATGTCGGCGGCCACGTCGACCTTGCGGCGCCGGACGATCCCGAGGTCGATGACGGAGGACCGGGCAGCCGGGTAGAAGTCGTAGTCGACGGGGGTGAGGCCGTTGTCCTCGAGCGACTCCATGAGCTCTGCGCGCGGCTCCTTGTCGTCGATCCAGCCGAGGAACTCCCAGATCGCGAGGAAGTCCTCGATGTCGTTGATCAGTGGGGTACCCGTCAGGGCCATCAGTAGTGGCCGCATCGTGCGGGCCTGGATCCGCTTGGACAGCTCGAGCACGTGCCGCGACCGTTGCGAGGTCTTGTTCTTGATGAAGTGCGCCTCGTCGACGACCATCCCCCGGAACCCGAGCGAGCCGAGCCATCCGACGTGCCGGTCCAGCACCTCGTAGTTGACGATCACGATGTCGGAGAACCCGTCGACGGTGTCGCCGTCACCATGCACCACTGTCGAGGGGTGGCGGGGGGTCCAGAGGTCGACCTCCCGTGCCCAGTTGGTCTTCACGACGTTGGGTACGACGACGAGCAGCGGGTAGGCGTCAGCGGCTTGAGCCGCGAGCAGCGCCTGCGCCGTCTTGCCCAGACCGGGCTCGTCGGCCAGCAGGAAGGTCCTGTGTCCCTCGGCAGCGGCCTCGATCACCTGTGCCTGGTGCGGCATCAGCTCTCGGCCGCCGGCCGCCTTCAGCGAGCCGGCATCCGGCAGGTCCATGCAGGACGTCGCACCACCGGAGGCCTCCTCGAAGGCTCGAAGCAACGGGCCGAGCAGCTCCCAGGTCGTCAGCAGCCTCGGCCGTGCGGCCCTCGGTGCCACGGCGGTGTAGTCCGGTTCGAGGAACGGGTTGGCCAACTGACGGGAGACGACCGACTGTGGCACGACCTTGCGCTCAAGCTTCGGCGCGGCCGCAGACCGCTCGGTCGTTGGCTGGTCCTTCACCGTCTCCTCGATCGGCTGCACCAGACCGCCCGCTCCACGTAGCTCGCGCATGAGCACCTTCGCGCCGTCCAGCAACGCCGCGTCGTCGGCGAGCAGCATGAGCAGGGACCCGTCGCGGGCCGCCGTCCGCGCCAACGTCGTGGCGAGCCCGTCGATCCGCTTCATCTGCTCGGTACGCCGGGCTTCGCTGATCGGCGCGGCCTTGATGCGACTGCGCTCCTCGCGGACGAGCATCGCGACCGCCTGGAAGCGGGTACGGACCGACGGGCCGATCTGCCCGCGCTGCACGGCGAGATCGACGTCCCGGACGTGCTTGGACAGCACCGGCACCAGGCCCTCCTCGGTGCGTGCCCGGGGTCGCTGCTGCTGCCGCGGGGTGGACCGGGAGGCGCCCGCGGGCCGCCCACCTCGTGTAGCCAAGAAACTTCTCCTTCGACGTGCCTCGACCGTCTGCGCCCGGTGCCTACGGGTTCTGTCCTGCACGACGCCTGCCGGCCGACGGTCGGCCACAGCACCGAGCAGATCGACCGCCCGTCCTGCCTCCCGGCAGGACCGTCCCGGCGAGCTCGAGCCCGAACGACGTGCGCGAAGGCGCGAGGTGTCGTGCGGCTCGGTGCTACCCGGTGGCGCCTACCACTCTAGCGTCGTACCGACGGGGCGGCGGGGACGCTGGTGGGTAGGCATGAGGGCCAGGTGTCGCGAACCGTAGCGGCAAACGCTACGATTGTGCCATGGCCAAGACCATCGCCCAACGTGACTTGCGTAATGACAACGCGAGCGTGATCGCCGCCGTCGCCGCGGGCGAGACGTTCCTGGTGACGCGCAATGGAGTCCCGGTAGCCGAGTTGCGCCCGGTTCGGGGCACGCGACGTACCTTCGTGCCCAGGGCCGAGCTTGCCGCACTGGCAGCTGTCGGGTCGCACGTCGACGGCCTGCGCTTCCGTGCGGATCTGGACCGCGTGCTTGATCCGGGCCTTTAGGTGACCGCTGGCCTGCTCGACACGTCCGTCGTCGTCGACTGGGACGACCCGAGCGTGCTCGCAGCCTTGCCGGAACAGACCGCCGTGTCCGCGATCACGCTCGCCGAGCTCGCTGCAGGACCTCACCTCGCGGTGACAGCGTCAGAGTCGGCAAGTCGACAGGCTCGTCTCCAGCAGGTCGAGGCGACCTTTGAACCGCTCGCGTTCGACGCTGCCGTCGCACGAAGCTTCGGCCAAGTCGTCGCCGCGGTCAGCGAGGTCGGTCGCTCCCACCGGAGTCGGGTCGCCGACCTGCTCATCGCAGCCACAGCGCACGCCCATGGGCTCGACCTCTACACCCGCAACCCGGGCGACTTCCTCGGTCTGGGGGAGCTAGTGCGCGTGGTGGGCGTCTAGATCGACCTCAACTGGTGGCCGCGCGCCAGGGTGTCCGAGGGGGGACTTGAACCCCCATTCCCATCACTGAGAACTAGCACCTCAAGCTAGCGCGTCTACCAATTCCGCCACCCGGACAGGGTGTGCTCGGGGAGGCCCCGAACGACGCCACAACTATAGCGAAAGCGGCGGCGGGGGCGGAGGGTTAGCGTGCGCGAAGCCCCCACCCGTACGGCCCATGCCGGAGGAACAGATGACCACCCCACAGGACGAGGCCGTCGAGATCCTGCGCGACCTGATCCGGTTCGAGAGCGTCAACGACGGCACGGGGCAGGGCAAAGGCGAGCGCGAAGCCGCGGAGTACGTCGCCGGCAAGCTCGCCGACGTCGGCCTCGAGCCCAACGTGTACGAGAGCGCCCGCAACCGGACGAGCGTCGTCGCGCGGATCGAAGGGGAGGACAGCAGCCGGGGGGCGTTGCTGATCCACGGCCACCTGGACGTCGTACCGGCGCAGCCGAAGGACTGGACGTATGACCCGTTCGCTGCCGAGGTGGCCGACGGGTGCGTGTGGGGTCGTGGGGCCGTCGACATGCTCGACATGAACGCCATGACCCTTGCGGTCGTCAGGGACCGGCTGCGGGCCGGTCGCAAGCCGCCACGGGACGTCGTCGTGGCGTTCGTCGCCGACGAGGAGGCCGGCGGGGTCTTTGGGGCGCAGTGGCTGGTCGAGAAGCAGCCGCAGCTGTTCGAAGGGTGTACCGAGGCGATCAGCGAGGTGGGCGGTTTCAGTCTGAGCGTCAACGACGACCTTCGGCTCTACCTGATCGAGACGGCCCAAAAGGGGATGGCGTGGCTGCGCCTGTCCGCCGCGGGGACGGCCGGGCACGGCAGCATGGTCAACGACGACAACGCCGTCACCCGGCTGGCCGAGGCGGTCGCGCGGGTCGGGCGGCACGAGTTCCCGATCCACGTCACCAAGACGGTTCGGGCGTTCCTGGACGCGACCAGTGAGGCGTTCGGAATCGAGCTCGACCCCGACGACATGCAGGCCACGGTCGCGAAGCTCGGCCCGCTCGCCAGGATCGTCGGCGCCACCCTCCGCAACACGGCCAACCCCACGATGCTCGACGCCGGCTACAAGCACAACGTCATCCCCGGCACGGCGCACGCCATGATCGACGGCCGTTTCTTGCCCGGCTTCGAGAGCGAGTGGGAGGCCGAGATCGACGCGGCCATCGGCCCGGGCATCACCCGCGAGTACGTCCACTACGACATCGCGCTGGAGACCGAGTTCGAGGGAGCCCTCGTCGACGCGATGGCGGGGGCACTGCGTGCCGAGGACCCAGGTGCGCGGGCCGTGCCGTACACGCTGTCTGGCGGTACCGACGCCAAGAGCTTCAGCCGGCTGGGGATCCGCTGCTTCGGCTTCTCCCCGCTCCGGCTGCCCGCGGACCTGGACTTCAGCGGGATGTTCCACGGGGTCGACGAGCGGGTCCCGCTGGACGCCCTCGGCTTCGGGACGCGCGTTCTGGACCGCTTTCTCGACGCGAGCTGACCACGCCCTCACCGCGGGCAGACGGACCGGTCAGGAGGGCAGGGGCGGTAGGGGATCGGCCTGGAGGCGGCGGCGCACGGTGACCGTACGGCGCCCATCGGCCCAGACCGCGTGGTGGGCGAGCTCCCAACCGCCGTACTCCGCGTGGATTCCCAGGACCTCGTGCGCGTGGCCGCTGCTGACGCCGCGGGGCAGCTTCAGCTCCCGGTGCTCGTAGTCCGCCATCGGCTCCTGCCCTAGCTCTCGAGGTCCTCGGAAGACCAGCGTGGCATCTGCTCGGGATACCCGACAGGGGGCGCCGAGACATCGTCGAGCGCCGCCCGCACCACATCGGGCAGGACGACGGACTCGGCCGCGAGGGACGCCTGGAGCTGCGCGTTGGTGCGGGCACCCACGATGGGGGCCACCACGCCGGGCCGGTCCCGGACCCACGCGAGGGCGACGGCGACCGGGGAGACGCCCAGGCCATCGGCGGCGGTGAGTACGGCGTCCACGACGGAGGCCGCGCTGTCGGTGAGGAACGGCTGCATCCACTGCTTGAAGTGCTGCGACGCACCGCGGCTGTCGCCCGGCACGCCGTTGCGGTACTTGCCGGTCAGGACTCCCCGGCCCAGCGGGGACCAGGGGAGCAGCCCGATGCCCTGGTCGAGGGCGGACGGGACAACCTCCCGCTCGATGCCGCGTTCGAGCAGGGAGTACTCGACCTGGTTGGACACCAGCGGCGCCCGCCCGGGGACGGCCCGCTGCCAGGCCGCGCAGGCACCCTGCTGCCAGCCGCTGTAGTTGGAGACGCCGGCATAGCGCACCCGGCCGGACTGCACGGCGTGGTCCATCGCGGCCAGCGCCTCGTCCCACGGCGTGACCGGATCCCAGGCGTGCAGCTGCCACAGGTCGATCCAGTCGGTCTGCAACCGACGCAGCGACGCGTCGAGGGCGGTCAGCAGGTGACCTCTCGACGTACCCCGGCCCATGGGTCCGGGGCCGGTCACGCTGTAGGCCTTGGTGGCGAGCACGACCTCCTCGCGCGGCACGACGTCGTTGAGCAGCCGGCCGACGACCCGCTCGCTCTCGCCCCCGACATAGGAGTTGGCCGTGTCCAGCAGCGTCCCGCCCGCCTCACGGAAGGCGACCAGCTGCGCGGCTGCGTCATCCTCGTCCGTGTCGCCGCCCCAGGTCATGGTGCCGAGGGCGAGGCGGGAGACGATGAGGCCGCTTCGGCCCAGGTGGCGCTGCTTCACCGGCCGGACGCTACCGTCCGCACCACCGACCGACGTGGAGGCAAGCGTGAAGCTGGGGCTCAACATGGGCTACTGGGGCATGGGCAACGATGCCGACAACCTCGAGCTCGCCAAGGAGGCCGACCGGCTCGGCTACGACGTCGCGTGGGTCGCGGAGGCCTACGGCTCGGACGCCGTCAGCATTCTGTCCTGGGTCGCCGCGCAGACCAGCCAGATCGACATCGGGTCGGCGATCTTCCAGATCCCCGGCCGCACCCCGGCCAACTGCGCGATGACGGCCGCGACGCTCGACTCGCTGTCCGGTGGCCGCTTCCGGCTCGGCATCGGCGTCAGTGGCCCCCAGGTCAGCGAGGGCTGGCACGGCGTCCGCTTCGACAAGCCGTTGCAACGCACCCGTGAGTACATCGACATCGTCAACCTCGCGCTGTCCCGCGAGAAAGTCCGGTACGCCGGCCAGCACTACGTCCTGCCCCTGCCCGACGGGCCGGGCAAGGCCCTGCAGCTGACGGTCCATCCCGTGCGCGACCACATCCCGACGTACCTGGCTGCGGTGGGGCCGAAGAACCTCGAGCTCACCGGCGAGAAGTTCGACGGCTGGCTGGCGATCTTCTACAGCCCGGACTACGCGCACGAGTCGCTCGCGAGCATCGCGGCCGGCCGGGCGAAGGTCGGCAAGACCCTGGAGGGCTTCGACGTCGTCCCGTCGATGCCGATGGTCGTGGGCGACGACGTCCAGGCCTGCGCCGACCCGATCCGGTGGTACGCCGCGCTCTACGTCGGCGGGATGGGCTCGCGCGAGAAGAACTTCTACAACCAGCTCGCGGTCCGGATGGGCTACGAGGAGGCCGCCAAGACGATCCAGGACCTCTACCTTGACCGCAAGTACGACGACGCTGCGGCGGCCGTGCCGTTCGAGTTCCTGGACCAGACGGCCCTGCTCGGCTCCCGGGAGCGGATGGCGGAGCGGATGCAGGTGCTCGCTGCCAGCGGCGTGACAACCCTCACCGTCTCGCCGGCCGCGGCGACGCTCGAGGGCCGCAAGGACGCACTGCGGACGGCAGTCGAGGCGCTCGAGCTCTCGGGCGTCGGCAGCTGACCCGCCCAGGGCTCGCGCCCTGGCAGGAGGCCGCGCTCGGGATCGTGCAGGGGGTCGCGGAGGTCGTCCCCGTCTCCTCCTCCGCCCAGCTCACCCTGCTGCCCTGGCTGCTGCGGTGGCCGGCGCCGCGGGACCGGACCGGCTTCACCGCGGCCCTGCACGCCGGCTCCTGTGTGGGTCTGGTGCTGGCGCTGCGCGGCGACCTCGTGGCCCTCGACCGACGGTCGGCGACCCGGCTGGTGCTGACCAGCGTCCCCACGGGGATCGCGGGCCTGCTCGCGCAGGACGCCGTCGAAGCCCGGCTGGGCCGGCCCGGCCCGATGGCGGCACTGATGGTCGGCGCCGGAGGGCTGCTCTGGCTCGCCGACCGTCGGCCCCAGGACCGCCCCGTCGGGACCCGCGACGTGGCCACCGCCGCGGCCGCCCAGATCGTGGCGCTCGCCCCCGGGGTGTCCCGCGCGGGGGCGACGCTCACAGCGCTGCGGGCCGGCCGCGTCCCGCGCGGGGAGGCGTTCCGCTACGCCATGCTCATGTCGCTGCCTGTCACCGCCGGGGCCGCCGCGTTGGGGGTCAGGCGTGCCGGTCGGATACCCCCGCTTGTGCCGACCACCCTGGCGGGCGTCACGGCGTACGCGGCTGCGGCGTGGCTGGACCCGGGGTCCGGCAGATTCGTGTCAGGCTCGGCGCTCTACCGTCTCGGGGTCGCCGCGGCGGTTGCCGCGCGCCTGAGAAGGAGGACTGTGTGAACATCGGTCAAGCCATCGTCCTGGGTGTGGTGGAGGGGCTCACCGAGTTCCTGCCCGTATCCAGCACGGGGCACCTGCTCATCGCCGAGCGGCTGCTGGGCCTGCCCATGGACACGCAGGAGCAGAAGGACTCCCTGATCGGGTTCACCGCCGTCATCCAGACCGGCGCGATCCTGGCCGCTGTCCTGTACTTCCTCAAGGACATCGTGCGGCTCATCACGTCCTTCGTCGGCGGGTTGGCCTCTGCCCCGAAGCGGTCCGAGCGCGACTTCGGCTTCGCCCTCGCCGTCGTGGTCGGGTCCTTGCCGATCGCCATCGTGGGCCTTGCCCTCAAGGACGTGATCAAGAGCATCGACGAGCAGCTCATCAGCGTCGCCATCGGCCTCATCGCCTTTTCGGCGGTGCTCGTCTTCGCCGAGAGGCGGGCCACCCAGGACCGCGAGGAGCGCTCCCTCACCGTCAAGGACGCGCTGCTGATCGGGCTCGCCCAGTGCATCGCCCTGGTGCCCGGGGTCTCCCGGTCCGGTGCGACGATCTCGGCCGGCCTGCTGCGTGGCCTCGACCGCGTGTCGGCGACCCGGTTGTCCTTTCTGCTCGGCATTCCGGCGCTGCTCGGCGCGGGTGCCCTCGGCCTCAAGGACGCCACCAACAACACCACCGGCGCCACGGCCACGGCCGTCGCGACGGCTGTCTCCTTCGTCGTGGGCTTCGCCTCCATCGCCTTCCTGCTCCGCTTCGTGTCCACGCACAAGATCACCGCGTTCGTGCCGTACCGGGTGGTGGTGGGGGTCGGGGTTGTCGTCGCCGTCGCGCTCCACGGCTCGTGACCGTGACGGATGCGCCGCTGGCGTGCAAGGCCTCGAACGGCACGACCTGCGTCGCCCACACCCGGGCCTACCGCGACGGCGTCCTCGTCGAGGAGGGGTTCGACGTGGCCCTCGTCAGCAACCACCTCGACGTCGAGGGGACCGTCGTCTGGCTCGACCTGCTCAAACCCTCGCACCAGGACCTCGAGGTCGTGGTCGAGGAGTTCGGCCTGCACCCGCTGGCCGTGGACGACGCGGTCAACGAGCGGCAGCGGCCCAAGCTCGACGCGTACGACGACCACCTCTACCTTGCCGCCTACGTCGCCACCCTGGACGAGAAGACCGCTGAGCTGGCGGTGCACGAGATCGGCGCCTTCATCGCGCCCAACGCCCTCGTCACGATCCGCAAAGGCGACGGGCTCGACGTACGCGCCCTGCTCGAGCGCTGGGACTCGGCCAAGAAGCTGGCCGGCTCAGGCGTCTCCTACCTGCTGCACGGGCTGCTCGACCAGGTCGTCGATGGTCACTTCGAGGCGGTGCAGGTCCTTGACGAGCAGCTGGACTCCCTCGAGGACGTGCTGTTCGACGAGCACCCCCGCTCCCGTGAGCTGCAGCGCCGCAGCTTCGAGGTTCGCAAGTCCCTGGTGCTGCTGCGCCGGGTCGTGCTGCCCATGCGGGAGGTCGTCAACGCCCTGCTCCGCCGGGACCTGGGCGTGGTCGACGAGCCGATGCAGCCCTACTACCAAGACGTCTACGACCACGTCCTGCGGGCGACCGAGTGGACCGAGTCGCTCCGCGACCTGGTGTCGACGATCCTCGAGACCAACCTGACCCTGCAGGGCAACCGCCTCAACGAGGTCATGCGCTCGCTCACCTCGTGGGCTGCAATCCTGGCCGTCACCACTGCCATCACCGGCTTCTACGGCCAGAACGTGCCCTACCCGGGCTTCGGCAGGCAGTCGGGCTTTTACACCTCCATCCTGCTGCTGTTCGGGGTCAGCGGAGGGCTGTACGTGTACTTCAAGAAGCGCGGCTGGTTGTGACCACCGGCGAGTCCCGGTGGCCGGCGGCCGTTGCCGTCGCCGGTGCGCTCGCCGCCCAGCTCCTGCTCTCGCCAGGGCTGCTGCCCGGCCCCGCCTGGCTGCTGCCGTCGGTCGAGGCCCTGCTGCTGACAGGGCTGGTCGCGGCCGACCCCAACCGGCTCACGCCCGAGTCCAAGGACCTGCGATCGTTGTCCCTCGCACTCATCGGGCTGATCGCTGTCAGCAACACATGGTCCCTGGCGCGGCTGGTCGACGAGCTCGTCAACGGGCACGGAACCGGCCGCTCCATCCTGGCCGCGGCGACCGGGGTGTGGCTGACCAACGTGGTGGTCTTCGCCCTCGCGTACTGGGAGACCGACCGTGGCGGCCCACTGGGCAGGGCCGGTGCGCGGCCGGCTCCGGCGTACCCGGAGCTGTGGTTCCCGCAGGACGGGGATGCGCGGGACGCCTCACCAGCGGGGTGGGAGCCTCATTTCGTGGACTACCTGTTCGTGTCGTTGACGGCCTCGACCGCCTTCAGCCCAACCGACACGATGCCCCTGACCGGCCGGGCCAAGCTGCTGATGGGTGGGCAGGGGCTGATCTCGCTGCTCACGATCGCCCTCGTCGCCGCCCGTGCCGTCAACATCCTCGGCACCTGAGGGTCCCCTTGCGTCCTAGGGACTCAGGTTCGTGACAGCGGAAAGGCTAGGACGCAGCGGGTCAGGATAGGTTGGCAACCATGACGACTGTGGTCCTGGTGCGGCACGGACTGACGCACCTGACGGGGCCGGTCCTTGCCGGCTGGACGCCGGGGCTTCACCTCGACGAGCGCGGCCAGAAGCAGGCCAGAGCCGTCGCCGAGCGGCTCGCGCCCGTCCGCTTCGACGCGATCATCAGCAGCCCCCTCGACCGCTGCCTCGACACCGCCGCGGCGATCGCCGAGGGTCGCGAGCAGCCAGTGGAGATCGACGACCGGCTGGGGGAGTGCCGCTACGGCGACTGGACCGGCAGGCCGCTCAAGGAGCTCGCGAAGGACCCGCTGTGGAAGGTCGTCCAGGCCCACCCGAGCGCGGTCGTGTTCCCCGGACCCGAAGGCGAACCGCTGCGCGAGACCCAGAACCGGGCTGTTGCCGCGGTCCGGGACCACAACGCGCGGCTCGGCACGGACGCGACCTGGCTGGCCTGCTCCCACGGTGACGTGATCAAGGCCGTCGTCGCGGACGCCTTGGGGCTGCACCTCGACCAGTTCCAGCGGATCATGGTCGACCCCTGCTCCGTCACGATCATCCGGTACGGCGAGCTCCGGCCCTTCGTCGTCCGGGTCAACGACACCGGAGGTGGCGTCGCCGACCTGCTGCCACCACCCAAGAAGCGGCGCAGCAAGAAGGCCGACGACGCCGTCGTCGGTGGCGGCGCAGGCGCGGACGCTTAGGCTTTCAGGGTGCCCCGACAGCTGCATCTCTTCGACCCGCCCGAGCGCTTCGTCGCGGGGACCGTCGGCCAGCCCGGCGAACGCACGTTCTTCCTGCAGGCCTCCGGCGCCGGCCGGACCGTGAGCGTCTCCCTGGAGAAGGTCCAGGTGCAGGTGCTCGCCGACCGGCTGGAGGAGCTGCTCGACACGGTACGGCGGCAGACCGACGCCGAGGTGCCCGCGACCGCACCGCGCGAGCTGGAGGACACCGCCCCGCTCGACGCGCCGGTCGAGGAGGAGTTCCGGGTCGGCACGATGGGCCTGGCCTGGGAGACCGAGACCGAGCGGCTGGTCGTCGAGGCCCTCGCCCAGCCCGAGGACGACGAGCAGGCGACCGTCGAGCCGCTCACCGAGACCGACGAGGGCCCGGACGCCCTGCGGGTCCGGCTGACCGCAGACATGGCGCGCGCCTTTATCGCGCGGGCGCAGCGGGTCGTCGCAGCCGGCCGGCCGCCCTGCCCGCTGTGCAGCCTTCCGCTCGACCCCGAGGGCCACATCTGCCCGCGCCAGAACGGCCACCGCCGCTGAGCGAGATCGACCTCGCGGGCGCCCTGCGGCTGCTGCGCGAGGGGGAGCTCTCAGTCGAGGGACGGCTGCTCGACGCCAGCAACGCGACGCTCTACTGCACGAGCACCCTCGACGGGGTGACCGCGACCTGCGTCTACAAGCCGGTCCGGGGGGAACGACCCCTGTGGGACTTCCCCGACGGGACGCTCGCCGGACGTGAGGTCGCGACGTACCTGGTGAGCGAGGCGACGGGCTGGCAGGTCGTGCCCCCGACGGTCCTGCGGGACGGGCCGTTCGGGCCGGGGATGTGCCAGCTGTGGGTCGACACCGACGAGAGCGTGGACCTGCAGGTCCTGGCGCGCAGCGACCATCCCGACCTGCGCCGGATGGTCGTACTCGACGCGGTGGTCAACAACGCCGACCGCAAGGGCGGTCACCTGCTGCCGCGCGAGGATGGCCGGGTGCAGGGCATCGACCACGGGATCTGCTTCTCGACCCAGGACAAGCTCCGGACCCTGCTGTGGCAGTGGCGCGGCCTGCCCCTGGCCGACGAGGCTGTCGAGGTGCTGAGCCGGGTCCGCGCGGAGCTCGAGGGCCCGCTCGCCGAGGTCCTGCACACCCTGCTGACCCGTCGAGAGGTACGCCGGACCATCGACCGCGTCGACCGGCTGCTCATGACCGGTCTGCACCCGGAGCCGTCCGAGGACTGGCCCGCGATCCCCTGGCCGCCGTTCTGACGGCTCAGATGTTGACGCAGCCCAGGCGTGCGCCGACCTTGGACAGGCCCAGCAGGTCACCGGACTGAAGGTCCGGGAGGTTGCGCTGCAGCACCGGGTACATCAGCTGCGCGGAGCTGCCGGCGTGATCCAGGCCCATCGCATGGCCGAGCTCGTGCAGCAGCACCGCCTTCCAGGACGCGCCACCGGTGACCGGAAGGCGGTCGCTGCGGTCGAGGGCGATGACGGCGGCCTTGATGGCGGCGGTCGTCACACCGTTGCGAACGACACCGAACCAGGCGGTCCGAGTGACGGCCAGCACGGTCGACGCCCGGCCACGGAGCAGGTCGCTGTGGGCACCGTCGGTCCAGCCGATCAGCACCGGCCGTGCGCCACCGGGGGAGTGGGGGAGCCAGGCGCTGGAGGGTGCGGTCGACACGGCACCGTCATAGACCCAGCGCGTTCCGGTGACCTGCGCGATGCGGGCGACCGCCTGGCGGGTGAGGGTCAGCCCCCAGCTGGGGGCGTCCGCGGTCCGGAACTGCCAGTGGATCGCGGCGCAGGGGTTCCAGCGGACGGCCTTGCCCGACAGGATCGTCGAAATCCGGTACGAGCTGCCGTACACGACGTGCGGAGCGGCGGCGGCGACCGCATCCGCCTCGGACAGGTGGACGCTCACCGACGACGCGGCAACAGCGCCCGGGGCAGGCCCACCAACGGGCGTCACGGCAACGAGAAGGGCGAGGGCTCCGAGGGCGAGAGCGAGGCGGCGCAACATGCCTTGGGGATCGGGGCTGGGCCACTGGGACTCGTTACCCAGCCGGGTAGCAAGGGGTCGCGACTACGCTGCGGCCCATGCAGTCCTGGCCTACGGCGACCATTCCGACGCTCCCGACCCCGCCGCACCCGCTCACGCTGAGGGTCCACGACACCGCCAGCGGTGGCCTCGTGCCGGTCGAGCCGCGCGACGGCAGTGCCCGGCTCTACGTGTGCGGCATCACGCCGTACGACGCGACGCACCTGGGGCATGCCGCGACGTACCTGACCTTCGACTCGCTGGTACGGGTCTGGCGCGACCAGGGCCTCGAGGTGCTCTACGTGCAGAACGTCACCGACATCGACGACCCGCTGTTGGAGCGCGCCGCCCGCGACGGGGTCCGCTGGGAGCATGTCGCCGAGCGGGAGACCGACCTGTTCCGTGGCGACATGACGGCTCTGCGGGTGCTGCCACCGACGTGGTACGTCGGCGCCGTCGAGGCCATGGACGAGATCGCCCAGCTCGTCGTCCGCCTGAGGGAGGCCGGCGCCGCCTACGACGTGGACGGGGACGTCTACTTCAGCGTGGCCGCCGCCGAGCACTTCGGTGAGGTCGCCAACCTGCCGCTCCTGGACATGCTCCGGCTGTCGGCCGAGCGCGGCGGGGACCCGGACCGGCCCGGCAAGAAGGACCCGCTCGACTGCCTGCTCTGGATGCAGCAGCGCCCCGGCGAACCCGGCTGGCCGTCGCCTCTCGGCACCGGCCGACCCGGCTGGCACGTCGAGTGCACGGCGATGGCTCTCAACCGGCTCGGCGACACCCTCGACGTGCAGGGAGGTGGCTCCGACCTGATCTTCCCGCACCATGAGCTGTCCGCCGCCGAGGCCGAGGTCGCCACGGGCGTGCACCCGTTCGCGCGGGCCTACATGCACGCCGGGATGGTCGGGCTCGACGGCGAGAAGATGAGCAAGTCCCGAGGGAACCTGGTCTTCGTGAGCAAGCTCGTCGCTGCCGGCGCCGAGCCTGGCGCCCTTCGGCTGGCCCTGCTGAGCTCGCACTACCGGGCCGACCGCGAGTGGACCCCCGCTGCCCTCACCGCCGGCGAGGTGCGACTGCAGGCATGGCGCGACGGGGTCGCCCGTTCGGCCGGTCCCGCCGGTGACGGCATCCTGTCCGCCGTACGCGCCGCCCTGTACGACGACCTCGACACCCCTGCCGCCCTCGCCGCGGTCGACGCCTGGTGCATGGCCGACGGTGACGACAGTGCGTCGCCCGCGTTGGTGCACGACCTGGTGGACGCCCTGCTGGGGGTCCGGCTCTAGCGGCCGAACAGCCGGAAGCGGGGCCGCCTCCACTGCAGGCACCCGCAGCCGGACCGCGAGCAGTCGGTGCCACGACGGTGGTGCTCGTGGGCGTCACGCGGATGGCGACACGTGCGGCAGGCGACCTTGTCCGGGCCGTCGCTGCGGCGGTCAGCCGCCGACCCTTGCGCGGGTGTCGTCGGGGGCGTCACCTGGTGTCCATCGGCACCCGGCGGGACGTTCCTGAGCCGGTCATGGCAACTCGGGGTCCTGGCGACGCAGGAAGCGCTCGAACTCCTTGGCAATGGCCTCCCCGGAGGCCTCCGGGAGGTCCTCCTCTGGCTCGCGTTCCTCGAGGGTCGCGATGTATTCGGCGACGTCACTGTCCTCGGCGGCGAGCTCGTCGACCTGCCGCTCCCAGGCGCGCGCCTCCTCGGTGAGGTCGGCCAGCGGGACCGTCACGTCCAGCAGGTCCTCGACCCGGCGCAGCAGGGCGATGGTGGCCTTGGGGCAGGGTGGCTGCGCGACGTAGTGGGGGACGGCGGCCCAGAAGGACACGCTGGGTAGCCCGGCCCGCTCGCAGGCGTCCTGAAGCACGCCGACGATCCCGGTTGGGCCCTCGTAGCGGGAGTGCTCCAGGTTGAGCCGGGCTGACAGCCCCGGGTCGGAGGAGGTGCCGCTGACCGGTACCGGCCTGGTGTGGGGGGAGTCGGCCAGCAGCGCCCCGAGGGTGACGACCTGCGCGACGCCGAGATCGCGCGCGACGGCGAGGACCTCCTCGCAGAAGCCCCGCCAGCGCATGTTGGGCTCCACGCCTCGCACGAGGACCAGGTCGCGTCCGGACGCGGGCAGCCGACAGACCATGAAGCGGGTCGTCGGCCAGGTGATGCGCCGGGTCGTGCCGTCCTCGAGCGCGACCGTCGGCCGGTTGACCTGGAAGTCGTAGTAGTCGTCCGGGTCGACGGCCGCGACGGGCAGCGAGTCGAACACCTCCGCCAGGTGCTCGACAGCCCCGGTGGCAGCGTCGCCGGCGTCGTTCCACCCCTCGAACGCAGCAACCATGACAGGGCTGCGGAGCGGCTCGACACCGGCGGGCCGGGTCGGGAGGGTCACGACTTCCTGGCGCCCTTGCCGGTGGCCGTGCCCTTGCCGGTGGTGTGCACGATCAGCACGTCGCAGGCAGCGCGGTGCGTGATGTTGGCCGGGACCGAACCGAGCAGCCGGCCGGCGAGGCTGTTGAGACCACGGTTGCCGACCACGAGCAGGTCGACGCCCCGCTCGTCGACGGTGACGATCAGCGCGTCGACGGGATCGCCTTCGACCGCGAGGGTCTCGACCTTCTCCACCCCGAGCGCCTTCGCCCGATCCGCAGCATCACGCAACACGACCTCGGCCGGCGTCGAGCCGGACACCTTGTAGGCCTCGTCGCCGAGTGCGTCCCGTGCGTCCTGCACCTCGCGGGCGCTCATCGGGCGGTACGCCGTCACCAGCAGCAGCGTCGCTCCCGCATCACGGGCCACCCCCGCAGCACGGTCGACCGCCCGGAACGACGACTCCGACCCGTCGGTGCCGACGAGCACGGTGGTGTAGCTGCTGCTCACGCAGATCCTCCTCGATGAGACCTGACGGGCAACCTACCCCTCGGGGCGCGGGACCGTGGGCGTCGGCGCCGGACACAGGCTGGCTACTCGTCGTCGGAGCGGTATCCGAGGTTGGGGGACAGCCAACGTTCGGCCTCACGGACCGTCCAGCCCTTGCGCTTCGCGTAGTCCTCGACCTGGTCGCGGCCGAGCTGGCCGACGACGAAGTACTGCGATTGGGGATGGGAGAAGTACAGCCCGCTGACGGCTGCCCCGGGCCACATGGCCATGCTCTCGGTCAGCTCGATGCCCGTGTTGGCCTCGACGTCGAGCAGCTCCCAGATGGTCTGCTTCTCGGTGTGCTCGGGGCAGGCGGGATAGCCGGGGGCGGGCCGGATCCCGACGTACTGCTCCTTGAGAAGTGCTTCTCCGTCGAGCTTCTCCTCAGGGGAATAGCCCCAGAACTCCGTCCGCACCCGTTCGTGCAGGCGCTCGGCGAAGGCCTCGGCCAGCCGGTCGGCGAGGGACTCGAGCAGGATCGCGTTGTAGTCGTCGTAGGCGTCCTTGAACTCCTTGACCTTCTCGGCGCTGCCGAGGCCGGCGGTGACCGCGAAGGCACCGACGTAGTCCGCCAGCCCGGTTTCGCGCGGGGCGACGAAGTCGGCGAGGGAGCGGTGCGGGATGCCGAGCCGGTGCTCGGTCTGCTGCCGGACCTGGCGCAGGGTGCTCTGCACCTGCGTGCGGCTGTCGTCGGTGTAGACCTCGATGTCGTCGGCATCCACGACGTTGGCCGGGAACAGGCCGATGACCCCGGAGGCCTTCAACCACTTCTGTTCGATCAGGTTGTCCAGCATCTGCTGGCCGTCTTCGTACAGCTTTCGGGCCGCTTCGCCGGAGGCCGGGTTGTTGAGGATGTCCGGGAAACGTCCCTTGAGCTCCCAGGCGTTGAAGAACGGCTGCCAGTCGATGTAGGGGCGCAGCTCCGCCAGGTCGTAGTCGTCGAGCACGCGGACGCCAAGGTGGACCGGCGTGGGCGGCACGTAAGCGTCCCAGTCGACCGGGGTCCGGTTGGCACGGACCTTCTCGATCGACAAGATGACCTTGGCCTCGCTGCGGGCGGCGTAGCGCTCGCGCAAGGAGTCGTAGTCCTCCTGCAGGTCGGCCAACAGCTGGGGGCGCTGGTCGTCAGACAGCAACGCGGCGACGACCGGGACCGAACGTGAAGCGTCCTTCACCCACACGACCGGACCGTGGTACTTCTTGTCGACCTTGACCGCGGTGTGCGCCCGGGAGGTGGTGGCGCCACCGATCATCAGGGGGATGGTGAGGCCCTGCCGCTCCATCTCGGAGGCGAAGTTCACCATCTCGTCGAGGGACGGCGTGATGAGGCCGGACAGCCCGATGATGTCGGCGTTGTGCTCCTTCGCCGCGTCGAGGATCTTCTGCGCCGGGACCATGACCCCGAGGTCGACGACGTCGTAGTTGTTGCACTGCAGGACGACCCCGACGATGTTCTTCCCGATGTCGTGGACATCGCCCTTGACGGTCGCCATGACGACCAGGCCGTTGCTGCGGCTGGCGTCCTCGGGTGACTTGCCGGCCTCGATGAACGGGATCAGGTAGGCGACGGCCTTCTTCATGACGCGGGCTGACTTCACCACCTGTGGCAGGAACATCTTGCCCGCCCCGAACAGGTCGCCGACGACGTTCATGCCAGCCATCAGAGGACCCTCGATGACCTCGATCGGCTGGCCACCGCGGGCCTCGATGAGGGCTCTCAGCTCCTCGGTGTCGGTCTCGGCGTAGTCGTCGATGCCCTTCACCAGGGCGTGCGTGATGCGCTCCTCGACGGGCAGCTCGCGCCACTGGTCGTTGACGGCTTCGGCCTTCATGCCGTCTCCCGCGAACTCGGCCGCGATCTCCAGGAGGCGCTCGGTCGAGTCGGCACGACGGTTAAGGACCACGTCCTCGATCCGCTCGCGCAGCCGCTCGTCGATGCTGTCGTAGACGACCAGGGCACCGGCGTTGACGATGCCCATGTCCATGCCAGCCGCGATGGCATGGAACAGGAACACGGAGTGGATCGCCTCGCGCACCGCGTTGTTGCCGCGGAAGGAGAACGAGACGTTCGAGACGCCGCCGGAGACCATCGCGCCCGGGAGGTTCCGCTTGATCCAGCGGGTGGCCTCGATGAAGTCGACGCCATAGTTGGCGTGCTCCTCGATGCCGGTCGCGACGGCGAACACGTTCGGGTCGAAGATGATGTCCTCGGCGGGGAAGCCGACCTCGTCGACGAGGATGTCGTAGGCCCGCTTGCAGATCGTCTTGCGACGTTCGAGGTTGTCGGCCTGGCCTTGCTCGTCGAAGGCCATCACGACGACGGCCGCCCCGTACTTGCGGCACAGGGTCGCCTCGCGACGGAACTTCTCCTCGCCCTCCTTCATGGAGATCGAGTTGACGATCGGCTTGCCCTGTACGCAGCGCAGCCCGGCCTCGATGACCTCGAACTTGCTGGAGTCGATCATCAACGGAACGCGGCTGATGTCGGGCTCGCTGGCCAGGAGCTTGACGAAACGGTCCATCGCCGCGACGCCGTCGATCATGCCCTCGTCCATGTTGATGTCGATGACCTGCGCGCCGTTCTCGACCTGCTGGCGGGCCACGGACAGGGCAGCGCCGTAGTCGCCGTCGCGAATCAGGTTCCGAAAGCGCGCGGAGCCGGTGATGTTGGTGCGCTCGCCGACGTTCACGAACAGCGACTTCGGCAGGATCGTCACCGGCTCAAGGCCGGACAGCCGGCAGGCCGCGGTCAGCTCCGGGGGCACCCGCGGTGTCGTCCCGGCGACGACCTTGGACATCGCCTCGATGTGGTCGGGGGTGGTGCCGCAGCAGCCGCCGAGCAGGTTGAGAAGACCACTGGTGGCGAACTCGCGCACGATGGCGGCGGTCTGCTCGGGCGCCTCGTCGTACTCACCGAACGCGTTGGGCAGACCGGCGTTGGGGTAGCAGGACACGAAGCAGTCACTGACCCGCGCGAGCTCCGCCAGGTATGGGCGCATCTCGTCCGCGCCGAGGGCGCAGTTCAGACCCACCAGCAGCGGGCGCGCGTGCCGGACGGAGTTCCAGAACGCCTCCGTAACCTGACCGGACAGGGTGCGACCGGAGGCGTCGGTGATGGTGCCCGAGATCATCACCGGCCACCGGCGGCCGCGCTCCTCGAAGAGGGTCTCGACGGCGAAGATCGCCGCCTTGGCGTTGAGGGTGTCGAAGATCGTCTCGATGAGGAGCAGGTCGGCACCACCGTCGACGAGGCCATTGGCCTGCTCGAGGTAGGCAGCGACCAGCTCCTCGTAGGTCACGTTGCGCGCCCCCGGGTCGTTCACGTCGGGTGAGATCGACGCGGTCCGGTTCGTGGGGCCCAGGGCGCCGGCGACGTACCGCGGCCGCGACGGGTCGGCTGCGGTCACCTCGTCGCACTGCACACGGGCCAACCGCGCCGACTCGTAGTTCAGCTCGTACGCGAGGTCGACCATGTTGTAGTCGGCAAGCGAGATGCGCTGGGCGTTGAAGGTGTTGGTCTCGACCAGGTCGGCGCCGGCCTCCAGGTACGCGCGGTGGATCGAGCTGATGGTCGCGGGCTGGGTCAGGGTGAGCAGATCGTTGTTGCCCTGCAGGTCGCTGTCCCAGTTGGCGAAGCGGTCGCCGCGGTACTCCGCCTCACTGAAGGTGTGCCGCTGGATCATCGTGCCCATGGCGCCGTCCAGGAACAAGATCCGCTCGAGCAGGAGCGCGCGGAGCGCCCCTGTCGCATCAGGGCGAGTCTGCTGCTTCGACATGTGAGCCTCCGAACTCGGAGGCACCCTTGATCTCGTCCCTGCGGACGAGCGTGGCGGGCTCGCACCCGTCGCAGCGCCTCTCGACCGTGGCCACAGCCTACCCAAGCGCGCAGGACCTCGCCCGCACGGCGCCTGGGGAAGCCCCCGGCCGAAGGACGTCGATGCGAGATAGCCCACTTTGGAGCGAGACCGGCCCGTCGGTGAGGCATGCTGGTGGTCGGACGCCGACCCTGCCGGTCGGCCGCACGAACCATGACCCGCCCGTCGGCGCCTACCCCCCCACGGTGGTCCCCGCGGGCGTGCCTGCGGCCGCTCGGCACCGACCGACGGGGCGAGACATGCCAACCAGCACCAAGCGCTCCACCCTGCTCGTCCTGCTCGTCCTCCTCGGCGGCCCGGCGGGGGTCCGGGCGCAGACCCACCCGGTCGCGCGGGCCGTCGGACCCGTCACGACCGTCCCCGACACGGTCATCGCACCGGACCGTGTGGTCCCGAGGCGCGCGACCCGATCCCGCCGCGATCCGGGGGTGGCCCCGCGGCCGGCTCGGGACAAGGCCGGTCCCAGCGGGAGGGCGATGCCCACGGGCGATCTGCCCGGCTGGCACCAGGTGATGGCCCAGGACTTCACCGGTTCTGCGCTGCCCGCCGGCTGGGGCCCCTACGCGGGTACGCCGGGTGGCAACCGCTACGGCTGGTGGAGCCCCGAGCAGGTGACCGTCGGAGCGGGCACGCTGGCGCTGCGCGGATCGTGGGTGGACGGCCGCTATGCCACCGGCGGGGTGATGGCCTGGGGTAGCCGCTCGACGTACGGCAAGTACGCCGTGCGCTTCAAGGCCCCCGTCGGCAGCGGCCTGAAATACGCGCTGCTGCTGTGGCCCAGCAACGGAGGTTGGCCGGCTACCGGCGAGATCGACTTCGCGGAGGCCGGCGACGGCTCGCGTCAGGTCACCACCGCGACACTGCACCACGGCGCGGCCAACCATCAGGAGCAGCACACCGTGAAGGCCGACTTCAGCCGCTGGCAGACCGTCGGTGTCGAGTGGAGCCCCGGCCGGGTCGTCTACACCCTCGGCGACCGGCCCTGGGCGTCGGTGGCCTCGTCGGCCGTTCCCTCCGGACCGATGGACCTCGCCCTGCAGCTCGAGGCAGGCGCAGGCGACCACTGGTCCGCCGCTCCTGACAGGGCCACCCCGGCCAAGGTGGCGCTCGAGGTCGACTGGGCCGTCGCCTACCGGGCCCGGTAGCCCACCGTCAGGCGCCGCGGCGGACCTTGCGACGGGCACGCGCGTAGAGGACCGGTCCGTGCACCATCCCGACCAGCTCGCGGCGCAGCAGCGCCTTGTCGATACCGGCGTCGGCGGAGGCCTTCTGCGCCCGGCCCATCAGGACCGCGCCCCGCGCCACCCTGCGCGACAGGTCGGCAGCGCCACGTCGCGTGAGGGCGTGCTTGAGCAGGTACGCCGTCAGGCCGGTGCCGTACCCGTAGAGCTGGTCACTGAGGTCGTCGAGGTCACGACGGTGCCGGTGCCACACGATCGCCCCCGGCTCGTAGGCCAGCGTGAAGCCGTGCTGCAGGGTGCGGACGAACCAGTCGAGGTCCTCCCCGCCGCGGGTGAGCGCGCCGGCGCCGAGCGCCTCGTCGAAGCCGCCGAGCGCCTCGAAGGCGGCCCGGCTGACCGCGAAGTTGGCGCCGGTCCCGAAGATCCCCGCGCTGTACGGGTAGAGCACGCCCGGGTCGCGGTGACCGTCGAGGTCGAACAGCCGCGGGACGCAGGTCGAGGACCACTGGACCTTGCGGTCGAAGAAGTGCTGCGCCTCGGTGTCGAGCTCGGCCGAGGGGACCAGCCCGGTCACGCAGCCGACCCGCGCCGCCCTGGTGAAGCCGCGGGTGAGGCCGGCGACCCAGTCGGCGTCCACGACCACGTCGTCGTCGGTGAAGGCGATCAGCGCCCCCCGGGCGGTGCGGGCACCGGAGTTGCGCGCGACCGACAGCCCCGGGCGCGCCTCGAGCAGGTACCGCATCCGTGGGTCGGCCAGGTCCTCCACCACCCTGCGGGTCGCCGGGGTCCGGGGGGCGTTGTCGACGACGACGACCTCGTCGGCCGGTCCGAGCGCGGCGATCACCGAGGCCAGCGCCGTACGCAGGAGCTGCTCGCGGTCGCGCGTGCACAGGACGACCGACACGCCCACCGGAGCGCTGTGCGGCCCGCCGGCGTGACAGGCGGGACCACCCTCGGGCACCGGAGCGTGTACGTCGGTCAGGCCGTCGACGGCGAGGTGGCCCGCGACGTCGAGCCGCTCGGCGACGGCGCCGTGGATGGCGGCGGCGGTCAGCGCGCCGTCGGCGACCGGGAGGTCCAGGAAGCCCAGGGGCAGCCCGTGCAGCCGCACGAGGACCCTGGCCGCGGCATGGTCGCTCGCCACGTCGGCCAACCGCTCGGACAGCTCGACCTCGTGGATCAAGGTCGGCACCGGCATCCCTGTCGGAAGCGCGGATGCGTTCATGAGCGGGGCCGGGCGCTGAGGTAGCCGACCGCCGTCGTCGCCAGGCCGAGCACGATCGCCGCAGCCCGCGCCAGGCCGGCGACGTCACCCCGGCCAGCGGCCGCGGCGTGCCGCAGCACCCCGATCGGCAGAGTCCGGGTCGCGTAGGCGCGCTCGGAGGCCAGGCCCTGCTGGGTCCCGACGAGCTGCGACAGGACCGCCTTGGACCGGCCCTCGTGGTAGCAGCGGGACAGGAAGTAGCGCAGCCGCTGGCGCTCGGCGGGAACCAGGTGGGCCACCGCAGCGCTGGTGTCCCGCACCACCCGCACCGTCGGGTCAGCCTGGGCGAGGCGGATGCTGAGCTCGGTCTCCTCGCAGCCGACGGGCAGCGCGCCGACCCGTCCTACCAGCTCCGAGAAGCCACCCACGGCTGCCACCGGCGCCCGCCGCAGCGCCATGCTGGCCCCGATGGGGTTGCGCACCTCGGCGCCGTCGCCGGCGAGGCCGGTGTAGTCGCAGCCGACGACCCAGCCGAACTCCGGCGGGAACCAGCGCGGCGCTCGCCCGCCCTCCCAGTCCGGCTCGACGGCTCCCGCGACCCCGGTGACCCGCGGGTCGGTGAAACGGTGCCGCAACGAGGTCAGCCAGCCCGGTCCAGGCAGAGCGTCGTCGTCGAGGAACGCCACCACCACACCGGTTGCCGCATCGACGCCGGTGTTGCGGGCACCGGACAGCCCCTGCCCGTGGGAGTTGGCGAGGACGCGGCAGCCGCTCAGCTCCTGCTCGGCGCGAGCCCGAACGTCGGGGGCATGGTCGACGACGACGAGCAGCTCGTCCCCGGGCTCGAGCTGGGTCGCGACGGCCGCCACACCGGCAGCCAGGTTGCTCCAGCGCTTGGCGGTGTAGGAGCAGATCACCACCGTGACCGTGACCGTGACAGGGACAGTGACAGCGGCGGTGACGTTGGCGGTGAGGTCGACACTGGCGCCGGGCTCGGCACTCACCCGGAGGTCACACGGTGCGCGGTCCGCAGGTCACGGCAGCAGGTCACAGCGGGCATCCTTCATTCGGGGCTGTCGGCGCGCCGTGCGCGCCGGGCCCCCATTGTGGAGCACCCTCACGACCACGGCCCTGCGCCGACGTGTGGCGACCCGCCACCCGGGAGGTGACGTCAGCCACACGACACTGCACGACGACTCATGTCCCGATAATGTCAATGCGTCCAGGCTTCCCGTCACCGGGTGGCTGGTGGCTCGTTGAACTGTCTGACCGGCGTCACGAAGATCTTGGCGAGGGGGCTGCGCACACCGCCGGTGTGTGTGGCTGATTGAGCGTGCATTGCAAGGAAAGGCAAGGCACGAACCGTACGGGCAACGCGGAGATCTGCTGGGCGACTTGGTCGCCATGGCCCAGCAGGGAGCAAGAGGCGAAACCGAGCCCCCGATCGACGAGGGACGACGCTGTGCCGTTTCGCCACGTGAACATCGACCACGACCGACGCCTGGTGGTCCTCGACGACCACGCCATCCCGCGGATCAGCGTCGTCATCCCCGCACGCAACGAGGCAGCCAACCTGCCGCATGTCCTTGCGAGGCTGCCCGAGCGGATCTTCGAGGTGATCCTGGTCGATGGCGGCAGCAGCGACGGCACCGTCGAGGTGGCTCGGGCCTGCCGCCCCGACGTGCGCGTCGTGACGCAGAACCGGCGGGGGAAGGGCAACGCCCTTGCGTGCGGCTTCGCGGCCGTCCGCGGCGATGTTGTCGTCATGCTCGACGCGGACGGCTCGGCCGACGCCCAGGAGATTCCCCGGTACGTCGAAGCGCTCCTCGCCGGTGCCGACTTCGCCAAGGGGACCCGCTTCGCGGCCGGCGGCGGGAGCAGCGACCTGACCCGGCTGCGCAGCTACGGCAACTACGGGTTGAACCTGGTCGTCAACGTCCTCTACCGGACCCGGTACACCGACCTCTGCTACGGCTACAACGCCTTCTGGACCCGCTGCCTGCCGACCCTCGACCTGCAGCCCGGCGACGAGGTGCTGGACCGCAAGCTCTGGGGCGACGGCTTCGAGGTGGAGACGATCATCAACACCCGGATCGCGCGCGGGAAGCTGCGGGTCGTCGAGGTGCCCAGCTTCGAGTTGGCCCGCCTGCACGGTGAGAGCAACCTCAACACCTGGCGGGACGGCTTCCGGGTTCTGCGTGCCGCTGTCAGCGAGCGCTTTCGCCGTACGGCGGTCATGCCGAGTCCGACCCGGCTGCTCTCAGTGGTGACGGAGGACGACGTCGACGTACAGGCCGCCGCCAGCGCGTGACGGACCTGTTGGGCGCCGTCCTGTGGGACATGGACGGGTTGCTCGTCGACACCGAGCCCGCGTGGACCGTTGCGGAGGTCGAATTGGCCGGTGAGCTCGGCGGGGTGTGGAACGACCAGCTCAAGGCGGCGATCGTCGGCACCCGTCTCGATGTCGCCATCCCGACGATCCTCGAGCACTACGGCAAGAGCCTCGACCTCGTCGGCTGGGCGTCAGCGTGGCTGCTCGACCGAATGGTGACGCTGTTCGGCCACGGGCCGGCGGTGCTGCCCGGCGTCCACGACCTGCTCGGTGTGCTGCGGACAGCGGGCGTGCCGGTGGCCCTGGTCTCCTCGTCGTACCGGGTGCTCGTGGACGCGGTGCTCACCAGTGGGCTCGGACCGTTCGACGTGACCCTGTCCGGCGACGAGGTCGAGCACGGCAAGCCACACCCCGAGCCGTACCTCACCGCCGCGCGACGGCTCGGCGTCGACCCGAAGTCGTGTGTTGTGCTCGAGGACTCGGTCGCCGGCGTCCTGTCGGGGGAGGCCGCCGGCTGCGGAGTCCTCGCCGTCCCCAGCGTCCGGGGCGTGCACGTCCTGTCCCGCCCGCGGACCTTGGTCCGTGACAGCCTCGTCGGCGTCGACCTGGACGTGCTGCGCTCGCTTGTTCACCCCGCCTAGTGCCCGACCCGGGCGCGGGAGCGCTGTGGATCACTACTCGATCACGACGAGCTCGACTTGGTAGCCGTCGGTGTCGCTGAGGTAGGCGGCACAGTGGCTGTCACCACCGGCGTAGGGATGGCTGTCCGGGTACATGAGGGTCCACCCGTGTACGAGGGCGGACGTGACCAGCGAGTCGAGGGCGGCGCGAGTTCCGGCGTGGAGGGCAAGGTGGTTAAGCCCTGGCCGTAGCCGGTCGTGGGCCGTTGGGGTCATGGCCGGCGACTGCTCGAACACGACGTAGCAGTGGCCGAGCCGCCAGCTGCGTCCGTTCTCCCACTCTTGGAAAGCGTGATAGCCGAGTTGCTCCAGCAGCCATCCCCAAGCGGCTACAGCGCGGGTCAGATCAGGGACCCAATATTCGATGTGATGCACCGAACCGGTCGTGGGCGCGCTCGCGGTCATTGTTCGCATCGGTCCGACAATATCGATGTCCTGAGCGGCCCACTGGCGGGGGCAGCGTGCACTGGACCACCAAGAGCGGCCAGCCGCCACCCGCGAACCCCGACCCCTCCTCCGCGGCAGGTAAGCGCCGCACCTCGGGCCAGAGACAGCTGGCTGCTGCTAGCCCTGTTCTCCACCCATTGCGAGACGGGCGGCGTCGTCAAGCAGCCTCTCGGCCTGTTCCCGCAGCCCAGGCGGCGACAGCGTGTGAGCCCCCATCCGCCCGTCCAGGGCACGAACCTCGACGTGCGGAAGGTTGCTCAGCCCTGCCAGGTCGAGGAGCAGCGGCTCACCGGGGGAGGCCCCTACAGTGACCCGCACCCCCCTGCGATCCAGTGCCCGGACGACCTGGTCACTGCTGGCGGGCGCCCGGGCGCTGCCGGCCGCGGGGGCGCCGAGCCAGCGATCCCGCGCCAGGCGTACCGACCGCCTGACGCGGCCGAGCGCGTCGCGCCGGGCAGCCCGGTCGTGCACCAGGGGCTGCCAGGTCTGCCTCCGGGTCAGGTGCGCGAATCGCTCACGGGCCGACAGCGCAGCGAGCGGGGGCGGCCACACCAGGCCCTCGGTGTTGAGCACCACCACCCCCACGACGCGGTCGTCGTCGAGCGCGGTCTGCGCCGCCCACAGACCGCCTGAGCACAGGCCGACCAACAGGAACCGCTCGGGAAGACCTTGCTGGACGGCGAGACCGAGCAGTGAGCGGACCTGAGGCCGGTACGGCTCTTCGTAGAAGCCGTCCGGGCCCCCGGCCCACACCGGGACTCCGCCCGCCTCCCCGATGCCGGCGAGGTCCGCCCGCAGCGACGCGATACCCCAGTCTGCCCAGCGTCGGGCAGCCTCGGCCCACATGCGGTTGGGGCCGGACCGCTGGATGGCGCCGGCGCCGACGAACACGACAGTGACCCCCGCAGGTGCGGCTCGGTCGCTTGCCGGAGTCAGGACCACACTGACCGCGCCGGTCTGCAGCTGACGCTCGGCATGGTCGGCAACGGGCCAGGCCTGCTTGACCGTCCCGACCGGCTCGTCCAACCCGGCTCTCGACACCCCCGCCGACCCTGCGTCCAGCCAGGCGCGCACGCGGGCCATGACGTCGGTCGGGGGCTGGGACAGCCGCGGTTCGACGGTCATGGCGTCGTAGCCCGGTCCGGGTTCGCCGCTTGCCTCGATGCCGGCGATGGTCAACGCCGTCACGAGCCGGGCGTCGTAGGGCAGCGAGCCGCGGCCGAGGACCAGCGTCCGGCTGATGGCTCCGACGTTCGTCCCGGGGTCAGCCAGGTCCCTCGAGGCGAGCTGCTCCTGAGCCGTCGCCGCGAGCGGGTAGCCGTGCACCCACAACACGTCGCCGTCCATCCGCCCCTGACGCACCGTCGAATCCTGCGCCGGTACGGCGGGCTGAGCCGTCCCACCCCGTGCTGTGTGCGGGCCAGCCGTGGCGACGTACGGATAGTCCCCGGGGTCGGTCGTCAGAGCGGCGAAGGCCCTCAGCTCGCGAAGGAGCAGCCGTCCACGTGAAGGGGTGGCCCAGAGCACCAGGTCCTGGACATCAGCACCCTCCGCGACCGCCTGCAGCGCCACGAAGCCACCGAGCCCGAGTGCGATGAGCGCGACCCGCGGACAGCCGGTGGCGGCGCGGGCGTGCCCGATGACGTCGCCCACCCCTGCCGCCCAGCTGCTGAGGTCCTGCTCGGCCGCGGCTCCGGCGCTGTCGCCCGAGCCCGGCAGGTGCAGGCGTACCGTCGGATAGCCGGCGGCGGCGAGCGCACCGGCCCAGACCCGAAGGCTGCGGGCACTGGACATCGCCTCCCAACCGAACGGCGGCACGAGCAGGACCGCCGTCTCCCGCGTCGTGAGAGTCGACGCGACCGCGGCACTCCCCTCGTGCGCAGGGTTCGGGGAGGCTTTCGGGACGGGCCGGTGGAGCGCCGCAAAGACCGGTCCCGCGCGCGTGGGTACCCAGCCGGACTCGACGTTGCCGGTGTCCGACGGCCAGACGTCAGTCCCAGATATCGGGGTTGTCCTTGCTGACACGCTGCCAGATCGGCTGGAACTGGAACCAACCGGCGAGCTCGAACCCGATCTGCCCGCGCGTCTGCACCGCGGCGTCATGGCCGATCTTGCTGGGGGTGCCAGCGGCGTACGCCATCAACTGCGATTGCGCGGTCCGCTCCAGGGTGAGGAACCACCAGGCGGCGCTCTCGACGGTCTCGCCGACCGTGAGCATTCCGTGGTTGCGCAAGATGACGGCCTTGTGGTTCCCGAGCGCGGCGCCGATCCGGCGACCCTCCTCGACGTCGAGGACGACCCCCGAGTAGTCGTCGAAGATCCCGATGTCGTCGTAGAAGGCGCACGCATCCTGCGTCAGTGGCTCAACGCTCATAGGAAGGCTCGACAGCGTCTTTCCGTAGGGACCGTGGGCGTGTGCGGCGGCGATCACGTCCGGTCGCGCGGCGTGCACGGCGCAGTGGATCGCGACGGCGGCACCATTGACGGCCCGGTCGCCTTCGACCACCTCGCCTGAGTGGTCGACCCTGACCAGGTCGGACTGCTTGATGAGGCTGAAGTGCATGCCGAACGGGTTGACCCAGTAGGAGTCGGTGAACTCCGGGTCGCGCGCCGTGACGTGCCCCGCGACGCCCTCGTCGAGGCCGGCCTTGCTGAACATGCGGAACGTCGCGGCGAGCTGCACCTTGCGGTGCATGCGCTCCTCCTCGACCGTCGCCCGAACCTCCGGCAGCGGCAGGCGCAGCTGCCTGCCAACGGCTGCCGAGGAGATCGCCTCGGCCTGACCGATGGTGTCGGCCGAGGCATTGTCGGCCGAGGCATTGTCGGACTGGGCGGTGTCGAGGGTGGTCACGGGGTTCTCCTGCCGTTTGTCGCTGACCCGCCCATCTTGTCACCCACGCCCCGGAGCGCTGCCTACCCCCGGGAGCTGTACCGCCACCGGCGGAGCGCACCGATCCCGCGCGTCGAGGTGTCGCTGCTCGCTCGCGTCCGGCTCGGGTACGACGGTCGGCCAGGGCAGGACCGTCCCGCCGAACTCGGGACAGCCGCCTTCGCTGCCCGCCGCCTTGTGGTCGCACCAGTCGCACAGCCGGCTGGGCCGTGGCCGGAAGTCACGAGCCTGCGTCGCCCGCTCGATGGCCTCCCAGAGGGCCAGCAGCTTGCGCTCGGTGGCGAGCAGGTCGTCCTCGTCGGGCGAGTAGGCCAGCACCTCCCGGTCGCCGAGGTACATCAGCTGCAGCCGCTTCGGGACGACCCCGCGGGTACGCCACAGCACCAGCGCGTAGAACTTCATCTGGAACAGCGCCTTGCCCTCGAACATCTCGCCCGGCGCGCGGCCGGTCTTGTAGTCGACGACCCGCACGTCGCCGCTCGGTGCCACATCGAGCCGGTCGACGATCCCGCGCAGCCGGAGCCCGCCTGGCAGGACCACCTCGACGAACGCCTCCCGTTCGGCCGGCTCCAGCCGGTCCGGGTCCTCCAGGGTGAAGTACCCGTCGAGCAGCCCACGCGCGGAGACCAGCCAGGCGGCCAGCTCGGCCTCGTCGGCGAACAAACCGGTGACCTTCGGCTCGGCCTCGGCCAGCCGGGCCCACTCCGGTGCCAGCAACGCTGCCGCAGCTGCGGGGCTGCGCTGACCCGCCGGCAGGTCGAACAAGCGCTCCAGCACCGCGTGCACGAGGGTGCCGCGGACTGCAGCCGACGACGGCGCCTGCGGGAGCCGGTCGATCGTGCGGTAGCGGAACAACAGCGGGCAGGTCATGAAGTCGCCCGCCCGCGACGGCGACAGCGAACCCACCACCGGCACGGGCAGGTCGACGACCGAGGAGCTTTCGGCGGCGGGCGCGAGGGCGATGCTGGTCATGCCGCTGACGGTACGGCTCAGCCCCGACACTTCCACGCAGGAAACGCCGCCCTGTGGATGACAGCCGTGGCCACCAGCCGCCGTACCCCACTCTCACACGGCCTCCCGGGAGCCGCCCTGCTGGTCCCCGCCTCGACCCCCGTGGCACCCTGCCCTGAACGCGCGTCTGCCGCGCTGGGCCGGGGAGGTGCGCGTTGGACGAGGCGTCTCCCGTCCTGACCGCCGTGCTGGCTGCCCTCGCCGGGGCGCGCGCGCAGCAGGAGGTCCTGCTGCTGGGGGGCGGCGCGATGCTGAGGCGGGCGCTCGAGGCAGGTACCGGCCGGGACCTGGTCGACGAAGGACCCGCGGACGTCGTCGTGGCGGTCAGCGACACCGACGTCCCCGGCGCCGTCATGATGGCCAGGCCGGGTGGCCGGGTGGTCGCCGTCGCGGCCGACAGTGAGGCCGTCCAGCAGACCATGGCGCGGCACGGGCTGGTGCTGCGCCACTTCGAGCGCGTCGGTGACCGTGTCGCCTGGTCGGCCAGCCTGCCCACGTAGGCTTCGGGAGTGACCGCGCAGGAGGGCGACGCGCGCCCCCGGCGGGGGGTGCTGATCGCCCGTGTCGCCGGCGTCCCGGTGCTGCTGATGCCCTCGTGGTTCGTGTTCGCGGCCTACCTGGTCCTGTCCGGGCAGAGCCTGCTGCGCAGCGAGGTGGGCAGCGGCCAGGCCTACGCCGCGGCCACCGCGTTCGTCGTGCTGCTGCTGGCCAGCGTCGTCCTCCACGAGGTCGGGCACTGCCTGGTCGCGCGGGCGTTCGGGCTGCCGGTGCGGAGCATCACAGTGACCCTGCTCGCCGGCCTGACCGAGATCACCGAGCCACCGCAGACGCCAGCCCGGGAGTACGCGGTAGCGGTGAGCGGTCCGATGGTCTCGCTGCTGCTGGCGGGCGTCGGCGTCGCCAGTGTGGGTTTGTTCGACCCTGGCTCGCTGCCGCGACTGCTCTGCGAGGCGGTGGCGATCACCAACGGGAGCCTTGCTGCCCTCAACCTGCTTCCGGGCCTGCCCCTGGACGGCGGGCGGGTACTGCGCAGCATCCTGTGGCAGCTCGGCAAGGACCCGGAACGGGCCACCCGCGCGAGCGCCCGCTCGGGCATGGTCATCGCCCTCGTCGTCGTCCCGGTCGTCCTGGTGGGGGTGCTGCCGGCCATGGGCGTGGGAAACCGGGGCGTCAGCTCGATCTTGCTCAGCGCCCTCGTCGGGGCCTTCATCTACGCCGGCGCCGCCGCCAACCTCCGGCGCTCCAAGCTGGTCAGCAAACTCCCCGGGGTCACCGTCGAGTCCCTGGCCCGACCGGCGCTCGCCGTGGCCGCCACCCTGCCCCTGGCCCAGGCGGTCCGGCTCGCGCACGAGCAGGGCGCCGGGGCCTTGGTCGTCGTCGACGGCAACGGTCGGCTCGAGGGCATCGTCAGCGAGGCATGGGTGCGGCAGGTCCCCGAGGAGCGGCGGCCGTGGGTCGTCGTGGCCGACGGCGCCCGACGGGTCGAGCCCGGCCTGCTGCTGGACGCATCCCTCGTCGGTGAGCAGCTGCTGACCGCGATGCAGTCGACGCCCGCGTCGGAGTACGTCGTACCGGGGCCGCTGCCCAGGGTGCTCGTCAGCGCGGACGTCGCCGCCGCGATGGGGTCCTAGCCTTGCCGCGGTGACCTACGAAGCAGCACGACGACGCGGACCCCTGGCCGTCGGTGACCAGGTGCAGCTCACCGACCCCAAGGGCAAGATGCACACGATCACCCTCGAGGCGGGCAAGCAGTTCCACACCCACCGCGGGATCCTGCGCCACGACGAGCTGATCGGCGGCCCGGACGCCGTCACCGTCGGCATCGGGACCACGACGTACCTTGCCCTGAGGCCCCTGCTGCCGGACTTCGTGCTGTCCATGCCACGGGGCGCGCAGGTCGTCTACCCGAAGGACAGCGCCAACATCGTCGGGATGGCCGACATCTTCCCCGGCGCGCACGTCGTCGAGGCTGGCGTCGGGTCGGGCGCGCTGTCGATGTCGTTGCTGAGGGCGGTCGGCGAGGGCGGCCGCTTGAGCTCCTACGAGCGACGCGCGGACTTCGCCGAGATCGCCCAGAGCAACGTGGAGCGCTTCTTCGGCGGTCCGCACCCGGCCTGGTCGGTCACCGTGGGGTCGCTCGAGCAGGAGCTCGACGAGACCGACGTGGACCGGGTCGTCCTCGACATGCTCGCACCGTGGGAGTGCCTCGACGCGGTCTCCCGGGCGCTGCGCCCCGGGGGGGTCCTGTGCTGCTACGTCGCGACCACCACGCAGCTGTCCCGCACGGTCGAGGGGATGCGCGGGCACGGCACCTTCACCGAGCCCCAGTCCTGGGAGACGATGCTGCGGGGGTGGCACGTCGAAGGCCTCGCGGTACGCCCCCAGCACCGCATGGTCGGCCACACCGGCTTCCTGTGCACCACCCGCCGCCTCGCCGACGGCGTCGAGCCCCCGCTGCGCCGACGTCGCCCGTCCAAGGGCATGTACGGCGAAGCGCTCACCGAGGGCACGGTTCCGGACGGGGTGGCCGGCGAGCCCGACGTACCGAAGGAGCCGTTCCGCCCCAACCTGCCCTGAGCAGCGTCGGAACAAGATTGCCCCTTGGGGAATCCGCAGGCGTGCCGAAGAAGAACAAGACAGGAACGCGTCCTGCGTACATAGGATGCGACCTGAAGCAGGACCCGACAGATGACGGGGAGGTGGGCCGGATGGCTAGCACGCGTGGAACGGGCTCCGAGGGCAGGGCTGAGCAGGTCGCTGACCTGACGGCCCAGGTGGGCTTCCTCGAGGAGGAGGTCGCCGTCCTGCGGCGCAAGCTGGCCGACTCGCCGCGGCAGGTCCGCGCGCTCGAGGAACGGCTGCTGGACGCGCAGCAGTCCCTTGCCGGCGCCTCGGGGCAGAACGACCGGCTCGTGAGCACCCTCAAGGAGGCCCGCGACCAGATCGTGGCGCTGCGCGAGGAGGTCGAGCGGCTCGCCCAGCCGCCCAGTGGCTACGGCGTCTTCCTGGGCATCTACGACGACGACTCGGTCGACATCTTCACCGGCGGCCGCAAGCTGCGCGTGACGGTGAGCCCGGCAGTCGAGGCCAAGGAGCTGCGCCGCGGCCAGGAGGTCATGCTCAACGAGGCCCTCAACGTGGTCGCCGCGCTGGCCTTCGAGAAGCAGGGCGACGTCGTCATGCTCAAGGAGCTCCTCGAGGGTGGGGACCGGGCTCTCGTCATCGGCCACACCGACGAGGAACGGGTCGTGATGCTCGCCGACTCGCTGCTCGACGTGCCGATCAAGGCCGGCGACTCGTTGCTGCTGGAGACCCGCAGTGGCTATGTCTACGAACGCATCCCGAAGTCCGAGGTCGAGGAGCTCGTCCTTGAGGAGGTGCCGGACATCGACTACTCCGACATCGGTGGGCTGGCGGCCCAGATCGAGTCCATCCGCGACGCGGTCGAGCTGCCGTTCCTGCACAAGGAGCTGTTCAAGGAGCACCAGCTGCGTCCTCCGAAGGGCGTCCTTCTGTACGGCCCTCCCGGCTGCGGCAAGACGCTGATCGCCAAGGCCGTCGCCAACTCCCTGGCGAAGAAGGTCGCTGAGGTCACCGGCAAGCCGGACGGGCGCGCGTACTTCCTCAACATCAAGGGCCCGGAGCTGCTGAACAAGTACGTCGGCGAGACCGAGCGCCACATCCGGCTGATCTTCCAGCGGGCCCGGGAGAAGGCCTCCGAGGGCACCCCCGTGATCGTGTTCTTCGACGAGATGGACTCGATCTTCCGGACCCGTGGCAGCGGGGTCTCCAGTGACGTCGAGACGACGATCGTCCCGCAGCTGCTGTCGGAGATCGACGGCGTCGAAACGCTCGAGAACGTCGTAGTGATCGGCGCCTCCAACCGCGAGGACATGATCGACCCGGCCATCTTGCGCCCCGGCCGGCTCGACGTGAAGATCAAGATCGAGCGGCCCGACGCGGAGGCCGCCAAGGACATCTTCGGCAAGTACCTCGTCACCGAGCTGCCGCTGCACGCCGAGGACCTCGCCGAGCACGGCGGCTCCCGGGCCGCCACGCTCGAAGCGATGATCCAAGGTGTCGTCGAGCGGATCTACACCGAGGCCGAGGAGAACAAGTTCCTCGAGGTCACCTATGCCGGTGGCGACAAGGAGGTCCTCTACTTCAAGGACTTCAACTCCGGCGCCATGATCGAGAACATCGTCGCCCGCGCCAAGAAGATGGCCATCAAGGCCTTCCTCGAGAGCGGCCAGAAGGGCCTGCGGATGCAGCACCTGCTGACGGCCTGCATCGATGAGTTCAAGGAGAACGAGGACCTGCCCAACACCACCAACCCCGACGACTGGGCCCGGATCTCGGGCAAGAAGGGCGAGCGGATCGTCTACATCCGCACGCTCGTCACCAGCGCCAAGGGCAACGAGACGGGCAAGTCCATCGACACCATCTCCAACACCGGCCAGTACCTCTAGGCCACTGCCTCACCTCGACCCCGGGTGGCGGTCAGCCCTCGCGCTGACCGCCCTCCTGGTGGTGTCCTCACTGGTCCTGCACCGCCGCAGGGTCACCTCGGCGGCCCTGCGCGAGGGAGCCCTGGTTGTGGGCCTGTACGGCGTGTGGTGCCTGATCGGCAGCGTCACCCACGCCCACCTGGCCGGCGCCGAGCAGCGTGCCCGCGACCTGTTCGCCCTCGAGCATCACCTGCACCTGCCCAGCGAGGTGTCCGTCCAGCAGCTCGTGCTGCCGCACACGACGCTGGCCCACCTGGTCAACGGCTACTACCTGTACGGCCACCTCAACACAATCGGGCTGCTGCTCGCCTGGACCTGGTGGCGGCGCCGCGACGCCTACCCGGCGCTGCGCCTGCAGCTGGTCGGGCTGACCGTCGTCTGCATGGCCGTGCAGCTGCTCGCGGTCGCCCCGCCCCGGCTGCTGCCCGACCTCGGCTTCGTCGACCTCGCGCAGAGGTACGGCGAGTCGGTCTACGGCGGCTACGGCAGCGGCCTGGAGGCCCAGCTGCTCGCGATGCCCTCGCTGCACGTCGGCTGGGCAGCCCTGGTGGCCTGGACGCTCTGGCGCAACGCGTCGGGTCCGTGGCGGTACCTGGGGGTGACGCACCTGGTCCTCATGACCCTGGTCGTCGTCGCCAGCGCCAACCACTGGTGGGCCGACGGTGTGGTTGCCGTACTCCTGCTGGCGGTCGTCGTCGTCACGCTCGACCGGCTCCCGCCTCGCGCCCCCGGGTCGCCCGCGCCGGCGCCCGACCCGGCACGCGTGCCTGCTTCGGCTTAGGCTCAACGATATGAGCGCGCGGCGGGTCATGGGAGCGGAGACGGAGTACGGCGTCTCCACGCCCGGCACGGCTGGGGTCAACCACATGGTTGCGTCCTCGCAGGTCGTGAACGGCTACGCCAGCGGAACCCCGGAGGGGCAGGCCCGCGACCGTCGTACCCGCTGGGACTTCGAAGAGGAGAACCCGCTGCGGGACGCCCGCGGGTTCGAGGTGGGCCTCGGCAGCTCCGACCACCACGCGGGCGAACCGGACGAGGAGATCGGGCTCGCCAATGTCATCCTCACCAATGGCGCCCGCCTGTACGTCGACCACGCCCACCCTGAGTACTCGACCCCTGAGGTGACCAACCCGCGCGACCTGGTCCTGTGGGACAAGGCAGGCGAGCGCGTCATGGAGACCGCAGCCCTGCGCGCCCTCGCGGTGCCGGGGACCGCGCCGATCCAGCTGTACAAGAACAACACCGACAACAAGGGCGCCTCCTACGGGATGCACGAGAACTACCTGATGGCGCGCGCGACCCCCTTCGCCGAGATCGTCCGGCACCTGACGCCGTTCTTCGTCTCGCGACAGGTCGTCGTGGGCGCCGGCCGCGTGGGGATCGGGCAGGACGGCCGAACCCACGGGTTCCAGATCAGCCAGCGGGCCGACTTCTTCGAGGTCGAGGTCGGCTTGGAGACGACCCTCAAGCGGCCTATCATCAACACCCGCGACGAGCCGCACGCCGATCCGGAGAAATACCGCCGACTGCACGTCATCATCGGCGACGCCAACCTGTCGGAGATCTCGACCTACCTCAAGGTCGGCACGACCAACCTGGTGCTGTCGATGATCGAGGACGGCTGGCTGCGGCAGAACGGGATCGACCTGTCGGTCGACGGTCCCGTGTCGGCGCTGCGGGCCGTCTCGCACGACCCGACGCTCCGCCACCGCGTGACCCTGAGGGACGGACGGACGATGACCGCCCTGCAGCTGCAGCTCGAGTACTGCGAGCAGGCGAAAAAGCACGTCGAGGACCGCTTCGGCTCCGACGTCGACCCCGACACCGCCGACGTCCTGGCCCGGTGGGAGTCGACGCTCGACCGTCTTTCGACCGACATCATGTCGCTGTCGGGCGAGCTCGACTGGGTCGCCAAGCTGTCGTTGCTCGAGGGCTACCGGCAGCGCGAGGGCCTCGACTGGGACGCCCCCAAGCTGCACCTGGTCGACCTCCAGTACTCCGACGTCCGCCGCGACAAGGGCCTGTACAACCGGCTCGTGGCGCGCGGCTCGATGACGACGCTGGTCACCGAACAGGAGGTTCAGCGGGCCGTGCTGTCGCCCCCGTCGGACACCCGCGCGTACTTCCGGGGGCGTTGCCTGCAGAAGTACCCCACCCAGGTCGCGGCGGCGTCCTGGGACTCGGTCATCTTCGACGTGGGCCGCGAGTCGCTGCAGCGGGTGCCGACCCTCGAGCCGCTGCGCGGCACCGAGGCCCACGTCGGCGCGCTGCTCGACCGCTGCGGCAACGCCGCGGAGCTTGTCGACACCCTGGCCGGTCGTCGCTAGAGCAGGCTCAGCAGCCGCCTGACCTCGTTCCGGGTCTGGACGGCACGCACGAAGGCGTTGTGGGGCAGCGCGTCCCGCCCCTCGCGTCGGGCGGTCACGGCCTCCGCAAGCCTGGGTGGGACACCTCGGAGCCACAGGGTCTGCAGGGCGGCGTCCTTGGTGCACAGCGCCCCGGTCTCCTGGGTGAGCAGGGCTCGGGCCACGCTGGTGAGCGACAGGTCCACGTACTCGGTCTCTAGCCAGGTCCACGGAACGTTGAGTAGCGGCTTCCAGGCTCGGGTCACCTCCCGAGCCACCACCCCTGGTACGTCGGGGACCTCGGGCCAGTCCTCTGGATGGGCGAGGTGCAGCTCGGCGCGCGTGATGAGGCTGACGCGACGCCGGCCACTCCAGTCGTGCGTCCAGGTGCGGGGCTCAGGGTCGTCCTTGCCGTCGAGGTAGCTCGTAGCCAGCAGCGGCCCCGCCCGCCTGTGACTGGTCTGCACGAGGGCTCGCTCCCTCGGGGTGAGGGGGTGGTCAAGCTCGACGATCAGGTCCTGGTCGCTGATGCCGGGGTGGTAGCCGCCGAGGGCCAACGACCCGTGCAGCCACGATCCCCTGAGGTGCAGGGGCTCAAGCCTCGCAAGGTGTTCCTCGACGATCCGGTGGCCGTCATTCATGCGCGACGGGCGTCGTCGAGGTCTTCAGCGTCACGGCGAGGTCCTTGTCCCTTTTCGCCACCGCGCCCCTGGCCGCCGCATCCCGGGCGGCCGTGAACTGCTCCGGGGGCAGGGCGTAGAGGTCCACTCCTCCATCAGGCCACACCCGATCGCAGCTTGTCGAAGCGCCGGCCTTACCGAAGGAAAGGGAAAGCTCCGCGAGATAGGTTCAGGAGCCAGGCCCGAGAGCCCACCCAAGGCGCGGACCCCGAGGTCCTGCATCGAACCCGAGGAGACAGCGATGGCAAGCAACGACACCGGCGGCCAGGAGCGCGCCAGCAAGAACACCGGGGAGGTCGAGGAGGTCGTTGATGCTGCCCCGACAGATGTCCACGAGCGCGTGGAGGAATTGTCCTCAGACGTCGATGACCTCCTGGACGAGATCGATGACGTGCTCGAGTCAAATGCCGAGGAGTTCGTGCGAGGGTACGTGCAAAAGGGAGGTCAGTAGATTCACTGTTGTGTAACTGCAGCTGGCCCAGATGATCGAGCCACTTCGGCTGCAACGCTGCCCTCGGGCAGTTCCAGGACGACACCCCGACCTTGCGCAACGCGATCGACTACCTCGAGAGGACCTGAGAGACACAGTGGCAGAGGACCTTGGTCTGCACGGGCGTCTACCGGCTCACTTCACAGCCGCCGGAACCAGCAGCTTCAGCGACTTCCTGAGCGCCGCCGCCCCCGACCTGCTCCCGTCCCGCCGGACCCTTCCGGCCGGCGCGACGGTCGACGCGCCGCACGGCACGACGATCGTCGCGGTCACGCACGGTGCCGGGGGGTCTGGCGGCGTCATCATGGCCGGCGACCGGCGCGCGACGATGGGCAACATCATCGCGCAGCGCGACATCGAGAAGGTCTTCCCGGCCGATGAGTACTCCTGCGTCGGCATCGCCGGCACCGCCGGCCTCGCGATCGAGATGGTCCGGTTGTTCCAGGTCGAGCTCGAGCACTACGAGAAGCTCGAGGGCCACGTCCTGAGCCTCGAGGGCAAGGCGAACCGGCTGACCGCGATGATCCGCGGCAACCTGCAGATGGCCATGCAGGGCCTCGCGGTCGTTCCGCTGTACGCCGGGTACGACCTCGACCGGGGCCTCGGCCGGATCTTCAGCTATGACGTCACCGGTGGCCGCTACGAGGAGCACAGCTTCCACAGCGTGGGCAGCGGCTCGATGTTCGCCCGCGGTGCGCTGAAGAAGCGCTACACCGACGACCTCGACGAGGCCGCGGCCGTCAAGATCGCGGTCGACGCGCTGTACGACGCAGCCGACGACGACTCCGCCACCGGGGGCCCCGACCTCACCCGCCGGATTTTCCCGGTCGTGATGACGGTGACGGCCGACGGCCTACGCCGGGTCCCCGAGGACGAGGTCGCCACCGTCGTCGAGACCATCGTGGCCGAGCGCATGGTGCGCCCCGGCGGCTGAACCCGCCACCCGCGGTCGCCCCGGCCGACGCACGACCGACACCCCCGCACGAGCCCACCAGCAAGCCGTCGTACCGAGGAGAACAAGTGTCGACGCCGTTCTACGTCAGCCCCGAGCAGATCATGCGGGACAAGAGCGACTACGCCCGCAAGGGCATCGCCCGCGGCCGATCGGTGCTCGTCATGGCCTACGCCGACGGGATCTTGTTCTGCGGCGAGAACCCCAGCAGGGCCCTGCACAAGATCAGCGAGATCTACGACCGGATCGCGTTCGCGGCGGTCGGCAAGTACAACGAGTTCGAGAACCTGCGGCTCGCCGGAGTGCGGTACGCCGACCTGCGCGGCTACCAGTACGACAGGTCCGACGTGACGAGCCGCGGCCTCGCGAACGCCTACGCCCAGACCCTCGGAACGATCTTCACCGAGAGCGGCAAGCCGTACGAGGTCGAGATCACCGTCGCGGAGGTCGGGGACAGCCCGGCCGACGACCAGCTCTACCGGCTCACCTACGACGGCAGCGTCGCGGAGGAGCACGGCTTCGTCGTCATGGGGGGCAATGCCGACCCGATCGCCGGAGTCCTCAAGAACGAGCACGACGCGACCCTCGACCTCTACGGCGCGGTGACCCTCGCCGTGAAGGCTCTCGCCGCGACGACCGATGCAGGCGAGCCTCGCAAGATCCTCCCGACCGGCCTCGAGGCCGCCGTCCTGGACCGGACCCGCGCCCGCCGTACGTTCAAGCGCCTCACCGCCGACCGGCTCGGCACGATCCTGGGAGCCCCCGCTTCATGAACCGCACCCTCGCGCTCGCCGTCGGTGGCCTGGCCGCGGCGAGCGTCCTGACCGGCTGCGGCGGCACCAGCAAGAACAACAAGAGCACCGTCAAGCTGAGCAGCGGCACCTGCACCCCCTCCGGCAAGGGCACGACCGACCTCGCCACCAAGCCGGTCTTCACGGTCTCCAAGGACACCCCGCCGACCACGACGACCAGCACCGACATCGTCTGCGGCACCGGCGCGGAGGCCGTTGCCGGCTCGCCGGTCGAGGTGAAGTACGTCGGCGTCAACTACGCCGACGGCGTCGAGTTCGACTCGTCCTGGAAGCGGGGTGCCTCCGACACCCTGCCGTTCACGGTGGGCGGGGGTGTCATCAACGGCTTCAGCGTCGGCACCACGGGCATGAAGGTCGGCGGCCGCCGCGAGGTCGTCATCTCGCCCAAGGACGGGTACGGCGACAGCGGGCCGGTCCCCGGAGGCACCCTGGTGTTCCTGATCGACCTGGTGAAGGTCGGCTGACCGTCCCTGCCTGACGGCCTACTGCACCAGCCAGTCGACGTGGATGTGGTTCCCGTGGCCGCCGTAGGGGTCGTAGGCGGGGTGGAAGACGCGGGTGGCGCCTGAGCGCTTGCAACTTCCCACGACGACGTCGTAGCCACTGCCGTAGGACACCCACCGCCCGTTGACCATGTCGATGTCGAACGCCAGCCCGAGGTAGTGCGCCGACCCTCGAGCGTGGCTGCCGCCGGCCAGCTCGACGACGTGGATCGTGGCGACCCGCCCGGCGTTCCGTAGACCGCGCAGGGTCGCTACGGTGACCATCACCGAGCCGCCGGGGGCGGTTCCGTAAGAGGACCGCTGCGCGAGGCGACCGGCGGAAAGGTCCCGTAGCTCATGCAGCGGGTCGGCGAGGTCGCGCACGCCGCTGACGTGACTGGTCGCAAGCTGGATCCGCGGGTTGGCCAGGATCTCCTGGGCCAGCGAGGCCGACGTGTCGTCCACGCTGATCGCCGAGCTCCGCGTGACCCCCGTCGTCAACGCGCCGTAGGGCAGGACCCGCACCCGCAGGACCACCCGGCCGCCCCGAGACGGTCGCCACGGCAAGGCGTAGGCCGAGGTCGACGTCGTCAAGGCGGCCGCCCTGGTGACCCAGCTGGTACCGACCTGCTGCTCGAGCCGGACTGTGACACCGGCCCTGCGGACGGACAGCGCGCCGCGCACCGTCAGCACGTGCCCGGCGCTCAGACGGGTGCAGCTGGGCGCAGCGGAGGCGGTGGCGGTGACCGTGACGGGGGCCGGTCGGACCTCCGTGGCCCCGACCGCGTCGGCATCGTGCCGCAGCAGCAGAGCCGACGTCCCCCGCAGCACGGTCGAGACGGTGACCACACCCGTCGAGCCGGTGGTGCCGTGGGCAACCGGGACCCAGGCCGTGGTCCCGCTCAGCCGGGTCAGCAGCGTCACCTTCCGTCCTGGCAGAACAGTCCCGTTGGTGCCGACCAGCTTCGCCTGCACGGTGCTGACGTGCGCGTAGGCCACGGTCGCGGCGGCCTGGTGGACGACCCGCAGCACCCCCGGACGGCGGGGGACGACGGTCACGCCACGGCTCATCATGCCTGGGCCGACGGCCGTGACGGCCTGCACGATGAGCGTCGCTGGCACGCCGTCCGGCAACCCCGTCACGTCGAGCTGCGGCACGCCGGATCTCAGCTGCCGGCCACCGGGCTGGACGGTCACCAGGTACCCGCTGACCGGCTGGCCACCGTCGTCGATGGGGGCCGTCCAGTGCACCAGCGCATGACCGTCTCCGACGACGGCGCCGGGCGGGCCGGGCGCCGTCGCCGGCTCGCCCGCATCCGCATTCGGGACGACGCTGAGCACGGTGCCGCTGCCGGTCCCGACTGTGTTGCGGGCGGCGACGCTCACGTCGTACGACGTGTCGTTGGTGAGGCCGGTGAGCAGGGTCCCCGTGCCCGTGACGTCGAGGGAGGGCCCGTCGGGGAGGACCCGGACGACGTAGCCGGTGACCGGCACCCCGTTGTCCGCGGGGGCGCTCCAGGACAGCCGGACGGCGCCGTCCCGAAGGTGCGCCTCGAAGACCGGAGCCCCGGGCAGGCCGGCCGGGACCACTCGCGCCGCGCCGGCCGGGCCGGTGCCCACGTCGTTGACGGCGGCGACGTCGAAGGCGGCAACCTGCCCGTTGGTGAGCCCGTCGACAGCCAGCGACCGCTGGTCGGAGGTGGCCGACAGCACCCGGCCGTCCGGGTGGACCGTGACCTGGTAGCCCGTGACCGGCGCGCCACCGTCGTCGAGCGGGGCCTGCCAGCTCACCAGCGCCGAGCCGTCCCCCCGCATCGCCGCGGTGGACGGGCTCGTCGGGACGGCCGGGTCGACCGTCAGGTGGGCGTCGACCGCACAGGCCGGCGCGCTGTGGGTGGCCCCTGCCGCGTCGGTCCAGGACAGGTCGAGGCCGACCTCGGTGCGCTGGGCGAGCTGCGGGACGGTCAGGTCAGCGGTCCAGTCGGCACCGTCCTGATGCAGGTCGCCGGTGGTCAGTGCCCCGTCGGGTCCGCGGAGGCCCGCGGAGACGGTGACCGCGTCGAGGTGCGCGCGGACCGTGACCGGGCCAGGCCCGGCGGCAGTGCTCAGGTGCCCGGGGGACAGCGAGACCTTGCTGACGTCCGTCGCGGCGGCGCAGGACGTGTCCGCCGAGGCCGCCGAGGTGGCCCAGGGGGCGAGCAGCCCGCAGACAACGAGGGCGCCGAGAAACGGCCGCGTGCGATGACCGGTGATCACGACCCCCCCCACGTTCAGGGGTCCGGATGCCCCACGGCCCGGCGTAACCGGGCTCGGGACGGACCCTAACCGTCACCAGCCCTCCCCACAGGCGATCGGGCAGATCGTGGCGGGCCTTTCGACGTACCGCCTGCTGCGGGTCGCGTAACGCCCTCGCCGTCCAGGTGCGAGGCTGTAGACGTCGGGCAACGCCAGACATCATGAAGCGAGGGCAGCAGTGGTCACGCACGAGGTCGCGGCACAGCACCGGTCCGCGGTGCCCCACACGAGGGTGCGCTGATGGACCGGCGCATCTTCGGCATCGAGAACG
>JBBRNK010000004.1:0-197464 GCA_038230355.1 Mycobacteriales bacterium
ACACCGACACCGACACCGACACCGACGGCCGGCACGAAGGGCGTGCCGACGGCGGCGCCGAGGGTGGCGAGTCCGAGGACGGCGGGGGATCGTCGTACCCGGTGCGCCAGGACGGGCCGGAGGACCACGACGGCGACGGCAGGCCACAGCGGGTCGACCGTGGGCGGGAGCGCTTCCTCGAGCGCGAGGCCCGCAGGCAGGAGCGTGCCGCGGCCATCGCCCGGGGCGAGGACCCCGACGCCGCCGTCGAGCGCGGCACCCGCGAGCGGCAAGCCGCCCGCCAGGTGGACACCGGGGCGCCGGAGCGTCAGGACCGTCAGACGCAGGACCGTCAGACGCAGGACCGTCAGAACCAGGACCAGCCGGACCGGCAGGACCGGTACGACCGCCAGGAGCGGGACCGCCAGCCACAGGAACGGCCCGGTACGCAGGGTCAGGGTGGTCTGGCTCAGCCCGGCCAGGACGAGGACGAGTTCGGTAGCCGCCGGGGCCGGTTCCGCGAGCGTGGGCGCGGCCGCAACCGCAACGCCCGCACCGACCGCTTCGGCAACGAGGCGGAGCCGGTGATCAGCGACGACGACGTGCTGATCCCGATCGGCGGCATCCTGGACATCCTCGACACGTATGGCTTCGTCCGGACCTCGGGCTACCTCACTGGGCCGAACGACGTCTACGTGACGATGCAGCAGATCCGCAAGTACGGCCTGCGGCGCGGTGACGCGGTGACCGGCGCCGTCCGACAGCTTCGCGAGGGTGAACGGCGCGACAAGTTCAACGCGCTGGTGCGCCTGGACAGCGTCAACGGCGTCGAGGACCTCGAGGAGGCCCACAAGCGCCCCGAGTTCACCAAGCTCACGCCGCTGTACCCGCAGGACCGGCTGCGGTTGGAGACCTCCCACGAGGTCCTCACGACCCGCGTGATCGACCTGGTCATGCCCGTCGGCAAGGGCCAGCGCGCCCTGATCGTCAGCCCACCCAAGGCGGGCAAGACGATGGTCCTGCAGGCCATCGCGAACGCGATCACGACCAACAACCCCGAGTGCCACCTCATGGTCGTGCTGGTCGACGAGCGGCCCGAAGAGGTCACCGACATGCAGCGCTCGGTGAAGGGCGAGGTGATCGCCTCGACCTTCGACCGGCCGCCGACGGACCACATCACCGTCGCCGAGCTGAGCATCGAGCGAGCCAAGCGCCTGGTCGAGCTCGGACACGACGTGGTCGTGCTGCTCGACTCGATCACCCGTCTGGGCCGCGCCTACAACCTCGGTGCCCCCGCCAGCGGGCGGATCCTCACCGGTGGCGTCGACAGCGCGGCCCTCTACCCGCCCAAGCGCTTCCTCGGCGCGGCCCGCAACATCGAGAACGGCGGCTCGCTGACGATCTTCGCCACCGCGCTCGTGGAGACCGGCTCGGCCATGGACACCGTGATCTTCGAGGAGTTCAAGGGCACCGGCAACGCCGAGCTGAAGCTCGACCGCCGACTCGCCGACAAGCGGATCTTCCCCTCGATCGACGTGGACGCCTCCGGCACCCGCAAGGAGGAGCTGTTGCTCGCGCCGCAGGAGCTGCGCATCGTCCTGCAGCTGCGCCGGGTCCTGCACGCCCTCGACACCGGAGCCAGCCTCGAGCTGCTGCTGGACAAGATGAAGTCGACCCGCACCAACGTCGAGTTCCTCATGCAGATCCAGAAGACCACCGTCGAGCAGGACAGCCACTAGCCCGGGCGGCCTGGGAGGGAACACCCGGCGGCCCGGCGGGCGTTGATGCCTCCGTGCGCGCGTCTGGCACACTTGATCGACTCCGGCACCGGTTCCCGTGCACTGGCACGACCCGGCGGCCACTGAACCCGAGAGGCACCACCGTGAAGACTGGCATCCACCCGAGCTACACCGAGACCAACGTCTCGTGCACCTGCGGCAACACGTTCACGACCCGCAGCACTGCCGGCGGCGAGATCCGCTGCGAGGTCTGCGCGGCCTGTCACCCGTTCTACACGGGCAAGCAGAAGATCCTCGACACCGGTGGTCGCGTAGCCCGGTTCGAGCAGCGCTTCGGCAAGCGCTCCAAGTAGCGACGCCACGGCGCCCGGCTCCCACAGGGAGCCGGGCGCCGTTCGCATGCCCGGAGCACGTGCCCGCGCCACCACGCGACCAGGAAGACACGACCCATGGCTGACCCGCTCGACGACCTGCTGGCAGAGCACGCCGACCTCGAGGCGCGGCTGGCCGACCCGTCGGTCCACGCCGACCAGACGACAGCCAGGGAGCTGGGTCGCCGGTACGCCGAGATCGGCCCGATCGTCGCGGCCAGCCGCCAGCGGGACGCCCTGCGCGGGGACCTGCAGGCCGCCAAGGAGCTCGAGATGGCCGAGGAGGCAGCCGAGCTCGAGGCGCACCTTGCGGCCTTGGACGCCATGATCGTCACGATGCTGATCCCGAAGGACCCCGCTGATGCCAAGGACGTGATTCTCGAGGTCAAGGGTGGCGAGGGTGGCGACGAGGCCGCGCTGTTCGCCGGCGACCTGGTGCGGATGTACACCCGCTATGCCGAGAGCCGCGGATGGAAGGTCGAGCTCGTCAGCCAGACCGAGGGCGAGATGGGCGGCTACAAGGACATCTCACTCGCCGTGAAGTCGCGGGACCCGGAGAACCCGGTCTACGGCCGGCTGAAGTACGAGGGTGGTGTCCACCGCGTCCAGCGGGTGCCCGCGACCGAGTCGCAGGGCCGGATCCACACCTCCGCCGCGGGGGTCCTGGTGCTCCCGGAGGCGGAGGAGGTCGACGTGAGCATCGACCAGAACGACCTGCGCATCGACGTCTACCGCAGCAGCGGACCGGGCGGGCAGAGCGTCAACACGACCGACTCCGCGGTCCGTATCACGCACCTGCCGACCGGCGTCACGGTCAGCATGCAGAACGAGAAGAGCCAGCTGCAGAACCGCGAGGCCGGCATGCGCGTGCTGCGCGCCCGGCTGCTGGCACTCGCCCTGGAGGAGCAGGCAGCCAAGGACTCTGCCACCCGCGGCAGCCAGATTCGGACGATGGACCGGTCGGAGAAGATCCGCACCTACAACTGGCCCGACAACCGGATTGCCGACCACCGCAGCGGATACAAGGCCAACAACCTCATGCAGGTCCTCGACGGGGACCTCGACCCGGTGATCCAGTCCCTCGTCGACGCCGACAACGAGGCAGCCCTGAGGGGTGAGCAGTCCTGAAGCTCCAGCCCGCGCTGCGTCAGGCCACCGAGACCTTGCGCGCCGCCGGGGTCGACAGCCCCGAGCACGACGCCCGCGCGCTCGCCGTACACGTCATGGGGGTGGCCAAGCCGTCGGACCTGGCCCGCTTCGACAGCATCGACGAGGCGCTGTACGACGACCTCGTGGCCCGCCGCGCCGCCCGCGTGCCGCTGCAGCACCTGACCGGGTCGGTCGGCTTCCGGTGGATCGAGCTCGAGGTCGGGCCGGGCGTCTTCGTGCCCCGGCCCGAGACGGAAAGCGTCGTGCAGTGGGCCCTCGACGCGCTCGTCGGGGTCCCGGCTCCGGTGCTCGTGGACCTGTGCACGGGCTCGGGCGCGATCGCGTTCTCCCTCGCCAACGAGGTCCCCGGCGCGACCGTGTACGGCGTCGAGTGCGACCCGGCCGCCCTCCTCTGGGCCCGCCGCAACGCCGCCGAGCGGGTCCGGGCCGGCGACCCCGAAGTGCACCTTCACGAAGGGTCGGCGCTGGACGCCCTGCCCGCGCTCGACGCGTCCGTGGACCTGGTGGTGAGCAACCCGCCGTACGTCGCGACGCACGAGCAGTCGAGCATGGACGCCGAGGTCGCGGACCATGACCCGCAGATCGCGCTGTTCGCCGGCGAGGACGGGCTCGACGTGATCCGGGACGTCGAGCGGGCCGCCCGCCGGCTGCTCAAGCCCGGCGGCCTGGTCGTCGTCGAGCACTCGGACCGGCAGGGCGTCACCGCGCCGGAGCACTTCGTGCGGGCCGGCGGCTGGACCGAGATCGCCGACCACCGGGACCTGACCGGACGCGACCGCTACGTGACCGCCAGACTGCTGCCATGACCAGCCCCGGAGGCCATGCCCGATGAGCACCACCTACGACTGTCGTGACCCCCAGGGCAACACGGCCGCGGTCGACGCAGCCGTCGCCGCGCTGCGTCGCGGACAGCTCGTCGTGCTGCCGACAGACACCGTCTACGGCCTCGCTGCGGATGCGTTCAACCCCACCGCCGTCGGGTCGCTGCTCGAGGCCAAGGGCCGCGGCCGGGACATGCCCACGCCGGTGCTGGTCCCGGCCGTGCGCACCCTCGACGGGCTGCTGGACTACGTGCCGTCGATCGCCCGCGAGCTCGCGGAGGCGTTCTGGCCCGGTGGCTTGACCCTCGTCCTGCACCACGCCGCCACCCTCGCCTGGGACCTCGGCGACACCAAGGGGACGGTCGCGCTCCGGATGCCCCTTGACCCGGTCGCGCTCGCGGTGATCGAGCAGACCGGTCCGCTCGCCGTCTCGAGCGCCAACCGCACCGGCCTGCCCGCCCCGACGGATGCCGCCGAAGCGGCCCGCCAGCTCGGCACCGCGGTCGAGGTCTATCTCGACGGCGGCGTCACGGGAGACCCGGTCGCGTCGACCATCCTTGACCTGACGGGCGACGTCCCGGTCGTGTTGCGCGCGGGTGCCGTGTCCCTCGAGCAGCTCCGGACGGTGCTGCCCGACCTCGGTGACGCGCCCGGCCTCGTAGCACCTGCGTGACCACCTTTCGGGTCCTGCACCTGTGCACCGGCAACATCTGCCGTTCCCCGATGGGGGAGCTGTTGATGCGGGCCGGACTGCAGGCGCGGCTGGGGGCGGGTTCCTCGGACTTCGTCGTCGAGTCAGCCGGCACGTGGGGGCACACCGGCAGCCCAATGGAGCCGTTCGCGCTGTCCACCCTCGACGGCCTCGGGATCGACGGTGCCAGCTTCGCGGCCCGTGAGCTCGTCGCGGAGCACGTCGCCGCGGCCGACCTGGTCCTGGCGGCCACCCGCGAGCACCGCGCCGCTGCCGTGGTCCTGCAACCCCGCGCGGCCAAGCGGACCTTCACGCTGCGCGAGTTCGACCGGCTGCTGTCCGTCGTCGACCCGGCGACCCTCCCCTCCGCACGGGTCGCCCGGGCGCAGGCTCTCGTCGCCGCGGCCGCCTCCCAGCGTGGCCTGATCCGTCCCGACACGCCGCGTGACGACGACATCACCGACCCCTACCAAGGTCCTGAGTCGGGCTTTCGCACCTGCGCCGCCCTGATCCATGCGACCCTCCAGCGCCCGCTGGACCTGCTCGCCGGCCCGCCTTCGGGGGACCGGCCCTTGTAGGCTGAGCCCTACAACGCAATCCCCTGCTCGAGGAGCAAGCCATGACGTTCTGGGGTCCCGATTTCGACGCCCTCCAGCAGACCGACCCGGAGATCGCCGGGGTCGTCCTGGACGAGCTCGCCCGCCTGCGCAGCGGCCTGCAGCTGATCGCCAGCGAGAACTTCACCAGCCCAGCTGTCCTGGCCGCACTGGGGAGCACCTTGAGCAACAAGTATGCCGAGGGCTACCCGGGCAAGCGCTACTACGGGGGCTGTGAGGTCGTTGACGTCGCCGAGCAGATCGGCATCGACCGGGCCAAGGACCTGTTCGGCGCCGACCACGCCAACCTGCAGCCGCACTCCGGCGCGAGCGCCAACATCGCCGTGTACGGCGCGTTCCTGAACCCCGGCGACACGGTGCTGGCCATGTCGCTTCCGCACGGCGGGCACCTGACGCACGGTACGAAGGTGTCGTTCAGCGGCAAGTGGTTCAACGCGGTGCACTACGGGGTCGCGAAGGACACCGAGAACATCGACTACGACCAGATGCGGTCCCTGGCACGCGAGCACAAGCCGAAGATGATCATCGCTGGTGGCTCGGCCATCCCGCGGCTGATCGACTTTGCGGCCTTCCGCGACGTAGCCGACGAGGTCGGCGCGATCTTGTTCGTCGACGCTGCTCACTTCATCGGCCTGGTGGCCGGCAAGGCGATCCCGAGCCCGGTGCCGTACGCCGACGTCGTCACCTTCACGACCCACAAGGTCCTGCGCGGCCCACGAGGCGGGATGCTCGTGTGCAAGGCGGAGCACGCCGCGAAGCTGGACAAGGCGGTGTTCCCGATGATGCAGGGCGGCCCCCTTATGCACGCGGTGGCCGCCAAGGCCGTCGCGCTCAAGGAGGCAGCGACCCCGGCCTACCAGGCCTATGCCAGGCAGGTCATCACCAACAGCGTCGCGCTCGCCGACGCGCTGGCCGCCGAGGGCATGAGGCCGGTCACCGGTGGCACGGACACGCACCTGAGCCTGCTCGACCTGCAGGGCATCGACGTCACGGGCCAGCAGGCCGAGGCGCGCTGCGCCGCCGCCGGCATCGTGCTCAACAAGAACGCGATTCCCTACGACCCGCAGCCGCCGTCGGTCGCCTCGGGCATCCGCGTCGGCACGCCCAGCGTCACGACGCAGGGGATGGGCGAGGGTGACATGAAGGAGATCGCGGCCCTGATCGGCCGGGCGGTCAAGGACGAGGACGGCAGCGCGGCGGAGGAGATCCGGCAGGGCGTCGCGGCCCTTGTCGACGCGCACCCGGCGTACCCGCGCGACAGCGCCGGCACGGGCGCCTGAGCCGCTAGCGTCCAGCTGTGCGCGAGTACCTGCTCGTCCTGTGTGTGGCCGCCGGGGTGACCTGGCTGCTCACGCCTCTGGCGCGCCGGTTCGCGATCCTGATCGGGGCGATGGCCGAGCCGCGCGACCGTGACGTCCACACAATCTCGACGCCCCGCCTCGGTGGTCTGGCCATGTACGCCGGGATGTGTGCGGCCTTCCTGGTCGCGCACTCGCTGCCGGCCCTGTCGTCGGTCTTTAAGTACTCCGACGTACAGGCCGTCGTCATCGCCGGCGGTGTCATCACGCTGCTGGGCTTCGTCGACGACCGGTTCCAGCTCGACGCGATCACCAAGCTCGCCGGCCAGACCGTGGCCGCCGGCATCATGGTCCTGCTGGGCCTGCAGCTGCTCACGATCACGCTGCCCGGCTCGGGGGCGGTGCTGCTCGGTCCGGAGGGCGTGCCGCTCACGGTCATCCTGGTGCTGCTGACGGTCAACGCGGTGAACTTCATCGACGGTCTCGACGGGCTGCTCGCGGGGGTCGGCGCGATCGCCGCGCTCGCGCTGTTCGTCTTCTCCTACAGCCTGTCCAGCGGCAAGGTCACCTCGGGCATCGCGCAGGAGCGGATCAGCGCTCCCACCCTGATCGCGGTGGTGCTCGCCGGGATCTGCCTCGGGTTCCTGCCGCACAACTTCAACCCGGCTCGGATCTTCATGGGCGACTCCGGGTCGATGTTGGTCGGCCTGATGCTGAGCGCGTCCGTGACGTCCCTGACGGGCCAGTTCAACTACTCGAACCTGCCGGCCAAGGCGGCCTTCCCGGTCCTGCTCCCGCTGCTGCTGCCCCTGGCGGTCCTCGCGGTGCCCTTCATCGACCTGCTCCTGGCCGTCGTACGCCGGACCAGAGCCGGTCGCAGCCCCTTCTCGCCGGACAAGATGCACCTGCACCACCGGCTGCTCGAAATCGGCCACAGCCACACCAGGGCGGTCCTGATCATGTACTTCTGGACTGCGCTGCTGGCCTTCAGCGGCGTGGCCATGTCGCTCACGGGGGTCACCACCGTCTTCGGGGTCGCAGCCTGCATCGCCGTCGTCGGGCTGGTCGCGCTCAACCTCCCCCGGCTGCGGGGCACCCGCCCCGGCCCGCCCCCGCCGTGAGCCCCGCCACCGTGACAGCGGCGCCAGAGGGTAGGACGTTGCTGCGGACCCGCAACCGGTTCGCAGGTCTCGTCACGACAACCGTTGGAGTCGTGGCCGTACTCGTCTCCTGGGCGAGCGTCGGCGACCACGGGCCCCTCTCGGCCGTGCTCGGCACAGTGCTGGTACTCGTGTTCTTCTCCGCCGGCACCCTGCCGTTTGTGGTCGCTGGCGACGGGACCGGGGGCCGTTCGGGGCTCGCCTTCCTCGTGCTGGGCATGACCTACGTCCTGCGGATCCTGCTAGGGGTGGCCGTCTACCAGGTGGCCACCCGAGCGCCGTCCGTCGACAGCACCGTCGTCGGCCTGACGATCATCGCGTGCGCGCTGGCGTGGACCAACACCCAGTTGGTGCTCGGACTGCAGCCCAAGCACCAGCCCAACCTGGAGCTCTGAGCGCGAGATCCGGCCCGGCGACCGGACACGCCGTGACGTCCATGACACGGATCTGACAGCCCGGCCCATCGGTCGACACGACCCTCCGCTACGCTGACCTCGATGTCCACAGACCCGCTGGGCGGCTCTCCGGAGCCCTCCGGCTTGCGTGGACATCGTGCTGAGATGGCACCGGGCTACATCCCTGACCGCGAGCGCGAACGAGCTGAAGACCGCAAGGCCCACAACGACGCCTGGGCAGCCTCCGGGCTGCTCATGTCCGGCGTCATCGTGTGGGGCGGAGTGGGCTACCTCGTAAGCCAGTGGTTGGACAACCAGTTGTTCGTCATGCTGGGCCTGTTGCTCGGGACCGTGACGGCGCTGTACGGCATCTGGTTTCGCTATGGTAGGTCGTGATCGCCGCCGGGTCGGCTGCCTGTCTGCAGGCGCCACAGACTCCGGGGATTGCCCCCACCCGACCTGAAGGGACGATGTGAGCACCCTGCTCGCTGCCACAGCTGCGCGCGTCGCCAACGGCGACGGCTTCGTCAGCCCCGGTCCCAACGACTTCGACCTGCCCGGCATCTTCAGCGCCGGCAGCTGGTTCACCAAGCCCATCCTCATCGTCATCGTCATGACCATCGTTGTCGGGGTGTTCTACGTCCTGGCCTCGCGAGAGGCAAAGGTCGTCCCGGGTCGCCTGCAGTTCGCGGGGGAGTCGCTCTACGGATTCATCCGCAACGACGTTGCGCTCGACGCGATCGGCCACGAGGGTCTGCGCTTCGCGCCGTACCTCGCCACGCTCTTCAGCTTCATCGCGGTCAACAACCTCGCGGGGATCATCCCGTTCATCCAGTTTCCAGCCACGTCGCACATCGCGTTTCCGCTGGTGCTGGCGATCATCTCGTGGTTGATCTTCCTCTACCTGGGGATCAAGAAGAACGGCTTCGTGAAGTACTTCAAGGACATGATGTTCCCTCCAGGCATCCCGATCCCCGTGTACTTCCTGCTTGCGCCGATCGAGTTCTTCTCGACGGTCATCGTCCGCCCGGTGACGCTGATGCTGCGTCTCACGTTCAACATGTTCGCGGGCCACCTCGTCCTGCTGCTGTTCGTGCTCGGTGGCGACTACCTGCTGCGCGACTACGGCGGCGTTGTGGGCATCGCCTCGGGCTCGGTGTCGCTCGTCGGAAGCCTCGTGCTGACCGGCTTCGAGGGTTTTGTTCAGCTGCTCCAGGCCTACGTCTTCACCCTGCTCACCGCCCTCTACATCGGTGGCGCGCTCGCCGACGAGCACTAGCCGCACACCAACGAGCCGCTCGAGCACCAGCTCGCAGGGCCCCCGGTTTAACAGCACGACTTCTCAGCACGACTTCTCAGCACCACCCGAACCCTGAAGGGGACCAGCAATGAATGGGACGATCAACGGCAGCCTGAACATGATCGGGTACGGCCTCGCCGCCATCGGTCCGGGCGTCGGCATCGGTCTGATCTTCGCCGCTTACATCAGCGGTGTGGCTCGTCAGCCGGAGTCGCGCGGCATGCTGCAGAGCATCGCCATCCTCGGCTTCGCCCTCGCCGAGGCCCTTGCCATCATCGGCATCGGTCTCGCCTTCGCCCTCAAGTAGGTCGTCGTGCTCACGACAGCTCTGCTGGCGGCGGCCAAGAAGGAGGACTTCAACCCCCTCCTTCCCCACACCGTCGAGATCGTCGTCGGTCTGGTCGCCTTCGGGCTGCTGTACATCCTGCTCAGCAGGAAAGTCTTCCCGATGTTCGAGAAGGCCTATGCCGAGCGCACCGCGGCGATCGAGGGTGGCATTGCCAAGGCGGAGGCCGCCCAGGCCGAGGCCAACGTTGCTCTCGAGCAGTACAAGGCGCAGCTCGCGGAGGCGCGGGCCGAGGCCGCGCGCATCCGCGACGAGGCCCGGGAGCAGGGCAGGGCGATCGTCGACGAGCTGACGGCGGAGGCGCGGGAGACCGCGGCCCGCATCACGGCTCGCGGTGAGGAGCAGCTCGTCGCCGAGCGGCAGCAGGTCGTCACCCAGTTGCGCGGGGAGATCGGCCGCCTCGCGGTCGAGCTCGCCGAGCGCGTCGTCGGTGAGTCCCTCGCCGACGAGGAGCGTCAGCGTCGCGTCGTGGACCGGTTCCTCGCCGAGCTCGAGCAGTCCCAGAACGGGACGTCAGCCTGATGCAGGGAGCAAGCCGCGAAGCTCTCACCGCGGTCCGTGCGCGCCTCAAAGCACTCGCGGCCGAGGTCCCCGACGCCGCCGGTCTCACGGGTGTCGCGGAGGGCCTGCTGTCGGTCGTGCGACTGCTCGACCGCGAGGGCAACCTCCGCCGCACCCTCGGCGACCCGGCGCTGCCGCCGGCCGCCAAGCAGGAGCTCGTCGACGGGTTGTTCGGCAGCCAGCTCGAGGCCCTCCCGCTCGGTCTGCTCAAGGACGCCGTGACTCAGCGGTGGAGCTCCCCGCGCGACCTTGTCGACGGGGTCGAGGTCCTCGCGGTCACCGCGCTGTTCCTCGTCGCCGAGGCTGACGGCACGCTCGACCGCACCGAGGACGAGCTGTTCCGCTTCGCCCGCACCGTCTCCCGCGAACCCGAGCTGCGGGCGGTCCTCACCGACCACGGGCTGGCGAATGAGCGCAAGCAGGCCCTGCTCGACGGGCTGCTCGACGGCAAGGTCACCGACGCGACCAAGCGCATCACCGAGGTCCTCGTGGTCACCCCCCGTGGCCGCACCCTCGAGGACGGTCTCGAGGAGTACGCCGACCTGGCGGCCGACGTCCGCTCTCGGACGCTCGCGACGGTCACGACCGCCGTACCCCTCGACGACACGCAGCGGGAGCGGCTCGCCGCCTCGCTGAGCGCCCAGCTCGGCCGGGCCGTCCAGCTCCAGGTCGAGGTCGACCCGAAGGTCGTCGGGGGCGTCGTCGTCCACGTCGGCGACGAGGTCATCGACGGCTCCACCAGGCACCGGCTGGCCGAGGCCCGCCGAAGCCTCAGCTAGTCCACTTCCACAGCTTCACTCACCAGCTTCATTCACCAGCTTCATTCACCAAAGCCGCACGAAGAGAGCAGGGGTCATGACGGAGCTCAGCATCCGCCCGGAGGAGATCCGCGACGCGATCGAGCGCTATGTCTCGTCGTACACGCCGGAGACCACGCGCGAGGAGGTCGGGCGGGTCATCGAGACCGGCGACGGCATCGCCCGTGTCGAGGGCCTGCAGGCCTGCATGACCAACGAGCTGCTCGAGTTCGAGGGCGGCCTGCTCGGCCTGGCCCTCAACCTCGACGAGCGCGAGATCGGCTGCGTCATCCTCGGTGACGCCCAGCACATAGAGGAGGGCCAGGAGGTCCGCCGTACCGGCGAGGTGCTGTCCGCGCCGGTCGGTGACGGGTTCCTTGGTCGCGTCGTCGACCCACTCGGCAACCCGCTCGACGGCAAGGGCGAGATCGTCGCCGAGGGTCGCCGCATCCTCGAGCTGCAGGCCCCCACCGTCGTGCAGCGCCAGCCCGTCACCGAGCCGTTGCAGACCGGCCTCAAGGCGGTCGACGCCATGACGCCGGTCGGTCGCGGCCAGCGCCAGCTCATCATCGGTGACCGCCAGACCGGCAAGACCGCCGTCGCGCTGGACGCGATCATCAACCAGCGCGAGAACTGGAAGAGCGGCGACCCGAAGAAGCAGGTCAAGTGCATCTACGTCGCCATCGGCCAGAAGGCGTCCACGATCGCCGAGCTTGTCGGCCGCCTCGAGGAGTCCGGTGCGCTGGACTACACCACCGTCGTGGCTGCCCCCGCGTCGCAGCCGGCCGGCCTGAAGTACCTCGCGCCGTACACCGGCTCGGCCATCGGCCAGCACTGGATGTACCAGGGCCAGCACGTCCTCATCGTCTTCGACGACCTGTCCAAGCAGGCCGACGCCTACCGCGCCATCTCGCTGCTGCTGCGCCGCCCGCCGGGCCGCGAGGCGTACCCGGGGGACGTCTTCTACCTGCACAGCCGTCTGCTCGAGCGCTGCGCGAAGCTGTCCGACGAGCTCGGTGGCGGCTCGATGACCGGCCTGCCGATCGTCGAGACCAAGGGCAACGACGTCTCCGCCTTCATCCCCACCAACGTCATCTCCATCACCGACGGTCAGATCTTCCTGCAGTCCGACCTGTTCAACTCCGGTGTCCGTCCCGCCATCAACGTCGGCATCTCGGTATCGAGGGTCGGTGGCAACGCGCAGATCAAGGCCATGAAGGCGGTCTCCGGGCGCCTGCGCCTCGACCTCGCGCAGTACCGCGAGCTGGAGGCCTTCTCGGCCTTCGCCTCCGACCTGGACAAGGCCTCCAAGGCCCAGCTGGACCGGGGTCAGCGCCTCGTCGAGCTGCTCAAGCAGGCCCAGTTCGCGCCGTACGCCGTGGAGCGCCAGGTCGTCTCGATCTGGGCCGGCACCAACGGCTACGTCGACATCGTCCCGGTCGGTGACGTCCGCCGTTTCGAGACCGAGTTCCTCGACTTCGTCTCCCGCTCGCACCAGGGCATCTACGACGCCATCGTGCAGACCGGCAAGCTCGAGGACGGCACGATCGAGCAGCTCAAGAAGGCGGTCGACGACTTCGCGAAGCAGTTCCAGATCAGCGACGGCACGCCGCTGATCAAGGACATGCCGGTCGACCCGATGGCCAAGGGCGCCGAGGGTCAGGAGAAGATCGTCGCCCACAAGCCGGCTCCTGCCGACAAGCACTAGTCATGGGTGCCCAGCTCACCGTCTACCGTCGCCGCATCAAGGCGATGCAGTCGACGAAGAAGATCACCAAGGCGATGGAGCTCATCGCCGCGTCGCGGATCGCCAAGGCGCAGGCGGACGTCAAGGCTGCCCGCCCGTACGAGCGGGAGATCACCCGCGTGCTGTCCGCGCTGGCGTCGCAGTCGACGATCGACCACCCGCTGGTCAACGAGAAGCCCAACCCCGCCCGGGCGGCGATCCTCGTCATCACCAGCGACCGTGGTCTGGCCGGCGGCTACAGCTCCAACTCGATGAAGGCGGCCGAGGCCCTCGCGGGTCTGCTTCGGTCCGAGGGCAAGGAGCCGCTGAACTACCTCGTCGGGCGCAAGGCGGTCGCGTTCTACAAGTTCCGCAGCCGCGCGATCGAGGACAGCTGGACGGGTTTCTCCGAGAAGCCGAAGTACGAGGACGCCAAGGCCGTCGCGGACACCCTCATCGAGGCGTTCGTCCGTCCGACCGAGGAGGGCGGGGTCGACGAGATCCACATCGTCTTCACCGAGTACATCTCCGCCCTCACCCAGGCGCCGGTTGCCGTGCGGGTACTGCCCCTGGTCGTCGAGGAGACGACCGAGGCGCCCGTCGACGGCCCGCTCCCGCTGTACGAGTTCGAGCCGAGCCCGGACGCGCTGCTCGACGCACTGCTCCCGCGGTACGTCGAGACCCGCGTGTTCGCCGCCCTCCTCGCCTCCGCGGCGTCGGAGTCGGCGGCTCGCAGGCGGGCCATGAAAGCTGCCACGGACAACGCGGAAGACCTCATCAAGTCGCTCACCCGAGCGGCGAACGCGGCCCGTCAGGCCGAGATCACCCAAGAGATCAGCGAGATCGTTGGCGGCGCTAGCGCGCTCGCCTCGGCAGGGAGTGAGTGACCATGACAGTGACCGACGAGACCACCGCAGTGGCCAAGGCCGGCGGCATCGGCCGCGTTGCACGGGTGATCGGCCCCGTCGTCGACGTGGAGTTCGCTCCCGACGAGATGCCGGAGATCTACAACGCGCTGCACGTTGACCGCACGATGGGCGGCGAGACCTTCACGCTGACGCTGGAGGTCGCGCAGCACATCGGCGACAACCTGGTGCGTGCCATCGCCATGCAGCCGACCGACGGACTGGTCCGCGGTGCCCCCGTCACCGACACCGGGTCCGCGATCTCCGTGCCCGTCGGTGACGTCACCAAAGGCCACGTCTTCAACGCCCTGGGCAAGCCGATGGACGTGTCGGAGGAGTCGCTGAACATCACGACCCGCTGGCCGATCCACCGCCCGAGCCCGGCGTTCGACCAGCTCGAGAACAAGACCGAGATGTTCACCACCGGCATCAAGGTCATCGACCTGCTCGCGCCCTACGTGTCCGGCGGCAAGATCGGCCTGTTCGGTGGTGCCGGCGTCGGCAAGACGGTCATCATCCAGGAGATGATCTACCGCGTCGCCAAGGAGTTCTCCGGCGTCTCGGTGTTCGCCGGGGTCGGCGAGCGCACCCGCGAGGGCAACGACCTGTTCGGTGAGATGACCGAGTCCGGCGTCATCAACGACACGGCCCTCGTGTTCGGACAGATGGACGAGCCGCCGGGCACACGGCTGAGGGTCGCCCTCTCTGCGTTGACCATGGCGGAGTACTTCCGCGACGTGCAAAAGCAGGACGTGCTGCTGTTCATCGACAATATCTTCCGCTTCACCCAGGCCGGCTCCGAGGTCTCCACCCTGCTCGGCCGGATGCCGTCGGCCGTCGGCTACCAGCCGACGCTGGCCGACGAGATGGGTGTGCTCCAGGAGCGCATCACCTCCACGCGCGGTCACTCGATCACGTCCCTGCAGGCGATCTACGTCCCCGCCGACGACATCACCGACCCCGCGCCGCACACCGCGTTCACGCACCTCGACGCGACGACGAACCTCAACCGTGCAATCTCCGAGAAGGGGATCTACCCGGCCGTCGACCCACTCGACTCGACGTCCCGCATCCTCAGCGCGGCCTACCTCGGCGACGACCACTACAACACCGCCCGTGAGGTCCAGCGCATCCTGCAGAAGAACAAGGAGCTCCAGGACATCATCGCCATCCTCGGCATCGACGAGCTGTCCGAGGAGGACAAGGTCCTGGTCAACCGGGCCCGTCGCATCGAGCGCTTCCTGAGCCAGCCGTTCTTCGTGGCCGAGCAGTTCACCGGCCAGCCCGGCAAGTTCGTGCCGCTCGATGAGACGATTGACTCCTTCAAGCGACTCACGCAGGGCGACTACGACCACATCCCGGAGCAGGCGTTCTTCCTATGCGGTGGGCTCGAGGACGTCGAGGCCAACGCCAAGAAGCTTGCGGGCTAGGCACTCCCTTCGTACGAAGGCCGGGTCCCGCGTCGCGAGACCCGGCCTTCGTCGTCCCTCCCTTGCGTCCTCGAGGCTCAGCGTGGCGCCCCTTGACTCTCGAGGACACAAGCGGGGTCGTACGGCGCCAGCGGGCGGATCTAGTTGGGCGAGCAACCTGGCGGAGCGGGAGGAGCTGCTGCCACCGGCGTCGGGGGCCGACCTGCACGAGGCAGCCGCTGATCTTCGGGAGCGACTCACCCGTTAGGCTGTCGGAAGCTCCGGAGGACCCCGGACGAAGACCTGCATGGAGGACAGTCGTGGCGCTGCACGTCGAGCTGGTCTCGGTCGAGCGCGAGGTGTGGAGCGGGGAGGCCTCGCAGGTCATCGCGCGTACCACCGAGGGTGAGATCGGGATCCTGCCGGGCCACGCGCCCCTGCTGGGCCAGCTCGCCGAGGGCTATGACGTCCGCATCCTGCAGAGCGGGGGCGGCGAGGTCGCCGTACACGTGTCGGGGGGGTTCTTGTCCGTGACCGACGAGGGCGTCACGATCCTCGCCGAGACGGCCACGCTGCCGGGCGAGTCCGTCCCGGCCTAGCCGCGTACACCGTCGTCACGACCAGCGCCTCGCCCCCGTGCTGACCGCCGACGTCGCCCTCGGACTGGTCGTCGTGCTCGTCCTGCCGCTCGTCACGATCTGGGCCCGCCGGCTGTTGCTGTCGCGCAGCGGCGGGGCGATCGAGCTGTCCCTGCGGCTACGGCCGAAGTCGCAAGGGCGGGGCTGGGTGCTCGGGGTCGGGCGCTTCGTCGGCGACGACCTGCAGTGGTTTCGGGTGTTCTCGTTGAGCACCCGACCGCGCCGGACCCTGTCGCGGCGCGACGTCGAGGTGCACCGTCGGAGGCCACCGAAGGGACCGGAGGTCTACGCGCTGCTCAAGGGGGCCGAGGTCGTGGAGCTGACCTCGGCCGCAGGGCCGGTCGAGATCGCTCTGGACGCGTCCGCGCTGACCGGCTTCCTGGCCTGGCTGGAGGCCCAGCCGCCCGGCGCGACCCTGCCCGCTTAGCGCTGCGGGCCGGCCTGGAGGACGCCCCGGACCTCGCCCTCGGTGACGTCGTACGGCGAGAACTCCGTCATCCACCAGGTCGCCCCCGCGGCCTGCCACGGCCGGGGGTCCAGCTCGACCGGCCCGCCGACGGCGACGTCGTACGAGCCGGTGCCCGTCCGCTGGGCGTCGACCGTGGCCACGAGCTCAGCGAGCTGGTCGGGGGTCTCGAGGCCGATCGGGAACACGCCGTCGTGCCGGGCGGCCCGGCGCAGCGGGGCTGGGTTGCCCCAGCGCGCGGCCACCCAGACGGGCACGTGCGGCTGGATCGGCCGTGGCAGGACGGCGAACCCGTCGGCGACGTAGTGCGGGCCCCGGTGCGCCAGGACCGCTCCCGAGCCGGCGGCGGCCAGGATCTCGAGCGCCTCGTCAAGCATCTGGCCTCGCACCCGGGCGTCGGGCTGCTCGCCGCAGCCGGACAGCTCACCGGAGTTGTCCCCGCCGATGCCGACACCGAGCGTCAGGCGACCGCCGGACAGCCGGTCGAGAGAGGCCACCTCGCGGGCGACCTTGACCGGCCGGCGCCGGGGCAGAGGGGTGATCATCGGTCCGATCCGGACCGTCGACGTCGCACAGGCCATCGCGGCCAGGGTGATCCAGGGGTCCGCGATGTCGGTGACCGGCTCCCGGTACGTCGTGTGGTCCCAGACGAAGACCCCGTCCCAGCCGGCCGACTCGGCGTCCGCGGCGATCCGGACGACCACCGAAGGCTCGGCCAGCTCCCCGAAGATCGGCAGGAACAGGCCGTGCCGCATCAGCGCTCGCCGCCCGGCTTCCACAGGACGTCGCCGTCGGGGTTGGCCACGCGGGACAGGATGAACAGCAGGTCGCTGAGCCGGTTCAGGTAGAGCGCCGGCTCCGTGCCGGTCCGCTCGGGGTCGTCCGCGAGCAACGCCCAGACGGCCCGCTCGGCCCGCCGTACGACGGTGCGGGCGACGTGCAGGAGCGCCGCTCCCGGCGTACCGCCGGGCAGGATGAAGGACGAGAGCTTCTCCAGGCGCGCGTTGTAGTGGTCGCAGGCCTGCTCGAGCCGCTCGGTGTAGACCGCCTCGACCCGCAGCGGGGGGTAGGCGGGGTCGGCTGCGATCGGCGTGCACAGGTCGGCGCCGACGTCGAACAGGTCGTTCTGGATGCGACGCAGCAGGACGACGACGTCCTCGGGGAGGTTGCCGAGCGCCAGGGCCACCCCGATCGCGCTGTTTGCCTCGTCGACGTCGGCGTAGGCGGCCAGGCGTGGCGCGGTCTTCGCGATCCGGCTCATGTCGCCCAGCGACGTGGTGCCGTCGTCGCCGGTCTTGGTGTAGATGCGGGTCAGGTGTACGGACATGGCTGCAGCCTAGGCGGGCGCCCCTAGAGTCGTCGTGTGGAACGTTTCGTGGTCGTCGGTGGTGCCCGGCTCGTCGGCGAGGTCCAGGTGACCGGGGCCAAGAACATCGTGCTGAAACTGATGGCGGCCTCGCTGCTCGCGGTCGGCACGACGACCCTGACCGAGGTCCCCGACATCCTCGACGTGGCGATCATGGGCGAGCTGCTGCGTCGCCTCGGCTGCCGGGTCGACCGTGACGGCAGCACCGTGCAGATCGTCGTCCCGGAGCGGCCCGGCCACGAGGCGGACTACGACCTGGTACGCCGGATGCGTGCCTCCATCACCGTCCTGGGACCGTTGCTCGCCCGGTGCGGTGAGGCAAAGGTCGCGCTGCCCGGCGGCGACGCGATCGGCTCCCGGGGCCTGGACATGCACATCGCCGGGCTGCAGCGGCTGGGCGCGACGGCGGCCATCGAGCACGGCTACCTGGTGGCCACGGCGCCCCGGCTGACCGGCGCCCAGGTCTGGCTCGACTTCCCGAGCGTCGGCGCCACCGAGACGCTGCTGCTCGCCTCGGTGCTCGCCAAGGGGACGACGACCATCGACAACGCGGCCCGCGAGCCCGACATCGTCGACCTGTGCGAGTTCCTCATCGCGATGGGAGCCCGGATCGGTGGGCTCGGCACGTCCACCCTCGAGGTGGAGGGCGTCGAGTCGCTGTCACCCACCAGCCACCGGACGCTCCCGGACCGGATCGTCGCCGGCACCTGGGCCGTCGCGGCCTGCCTGACCCGGGGCGACATCTTCATCCGCGGTGGTCGCGCCGACCACCTGGAGAACGCCCTCGACAAGCTGGTCACGGCCGGGGCCGAGGTGACGCGGTCGCCCGACGGGTTCAGGGTTGTCATGCAGGGACGACCGCGCGCGGTCGACGTCGTGACGCTGCCCTACCCGGGCTTCCCGACCGACCTGCAGCCGATGATGCTCACGCTGAACGCGGTGGCCGAGGGCACCGCGATGGTCACCGAGAACGTCTTCGAGGCCCGTTGGATGTTCGTCAACGAGCTGACCCGGCTCGGCGCCGATGTCCGCACCGACGGCCACCATGCCGTCGTACGCGGGATCGCGCAGCTGTCCGGGGCACCGGTGACCGCGCATGACATCCGGGCCGGCGCGGCGCTTGTCCTGGCTGGTCTGGTTGCGGACGGCGTCACCGAGGTGCACGACATCCACCACGTCGACCGTGGCTACGAGGGCTTCGCGGACTCCCTCGTCGCGCTCGGCGCCGACGTACGCAGGGAGAGCGGACCCGACCCGCTGCTGTGACCCGGTGTCCGTCCGTCAGGGGCTGGCGACGAGGCTTCGGGCCCGCTCGAGGTCCTTGCTGAACACGAGCACCTCGAGGTCGTTCGAGATGCCGGCCCGGACACCGGCCCCCTGAAGGACGTCACGGAGCATCTCGGCGTCGTCGCGGGTCCGGACCGTCGTGACCGTGACCAGCAGCCCGTAGTCGCCGGCGCTGAGCACCTTCTCCAGCCGGCGGGCAGTCCGGTCCTCGCGGTGGTCGGTGGAGAAGACCCACCGGCAGATCAGCACGAGCAGCCCGAGCGCGGCGACGGCGATGATCGGACCCAGCAGGAAGTGGTAGCTCGACACGACGGGCACGTCTTCAGTATCCGGGGGATCGTCCTTCGTCGCTACCTAGCGGTCACCCCCGTCCTCGGTGATCTTCCGCGCGAGGTGCGCGACACACCGCGCGGGACCACCAAATGCGGAAGATCACCGGGATCCGGCCGGTGTGGCTCCCCCACGTGTGACGTGATCGTGACCAGAGTGGGGCAACCGTGCGGTGCCCCTTGACGTCTTCTTTCGTAAGGGCTCAGCACCGCTTGGGGAGGTCGCACATGCTCGAGGTCGTAGCTCACGCGTCCGGCAGGGTCGTCGGACTGTCCGGAAAGCTCGACATCCACGCGGCCGCCGACGTGCGCAACGCGCTCGTCGACGCCGTCGCCGCCGGGTCAGGCGAGCTCGTGTTGGACCTGTCCGCGCTCGAGGCGGTCGACGCCACCGGGCTCGGGGTCCTCGTCGGTGCCCACCGCCGAGCGCAGCGGGCAGGCCGCACCTTGGTGCTGGTGGACGTCCAGGTGCCGGTAGCCCGCCTGCTGCTCGTGACCCGCCTGGACCGGGTGCTCGCCACCAGGCGCACCGAGCGCTGCGCCTGACCTCTCGGTCGTCCACAGGTGGGCGCGGAATCCACAGATCGAGGGAGCAGCCCCTGACGGGCGGCGCGAGGCACGACGGTGGAGCCTCCACCCGCCACCCTGGAGGTCCTCATGCGTCGTCTGCTCCTACTCGCCTTCGTCCCTGTCCTCGCGCTCGCCGGTCCCGCGTCGGCGGCCACCGTCCAGACCGCTGCCCCGTGGGGGCTTGACCGGGTGGACCAGCGCGCGCTGCCCCTGGACGGCCGCTACCACTGGTCCGCCGGCGGAGCCGGCGTCACGGTCTACGTCGTCGACACCGGCATCCGGCTGACCCAGCGCGACCTCGCTGGACGGGTCACGACCGGCGTGGACGAGGTGGACGGGGGTGCCGCGAGCGACTGCAACGGACATGGCACGCACGTCGCGGGCCTGATCGGGGGCACCCGGTTCGGGGTGGCGAAGCAGGTGCGGCTGGTCGCCGTACGCGTGCTGAACTGTCGGGGGCAAGGCACGGCGGCAGGGGTGCAGCGCGGCCTCGAGTGGGTGCTTGCGCACCACCGGGCCGGCCGGCCTGCGGTCGCCAACCTGAGCCTGGGCGGCGCCCCGTCGGCCATGCTCGACGCGGAGGTCCGCAAGCTCGTCAAGGCTGGCATCGTCGTGGTGGTGGCGGCCGGCAACGGGGACGCCTTCGGGCGGGCAGCGGACTCCTGCGGCACCTCGCCGGCCCGCACCCGGGTTGCGATCACGGTCAGCGCCACCGACCGACGCGACACCAAGCCGGCCTGGGCCAACGTGGGGACCTGCGTCGACCTGTTCGCACCCGGCGTCGACATCACCTCCGACTGGGACACCGGTGACACCGCCACCAGGACCATCTCCGGTACGTCGATGGCCTCCCCGGCCGTCGCGGGGGCCGCGGCGGTCTACCTGTCGACGCACCCGACAGCCACGCCCGCGATGGTGCGCGCCGCGCTGGTCAGGGCCGCGACCGTCCGGGTCGTGGTAGGACACGGGTCGGCGCCCGACCGTCTGCTCCACACGAGCGGCTGACCCACCCCCCGGGTAACACAGGTCACGGGGCGTTCCTCCCGCCCGCCGCAACGCCGTCGTTACCCTGCGAGGTATGAGCGAGCGAGACAAGGCCTGGGTCATGCGGACGTACGCCGGTCACAGCACGCCGGCCAAGAGCAACGAGCTGTACCGGAACAACCTGTCCAAGGGGCAGACCGGGCTCTCGGTCGCCTTCGACCTGCCGACGCAGACCGGGTACGACCCGGACTCCGAGCTCGCGCGCGGGGAGGTCGGCAAGGTCGGCGTGCCCGTGTCCCACCTCGGCGACATGCGGGCGCTGTTCGACGGCATCCCGCTCGCCGAGATGAACACCTCGATGACGATCAACGCCACCGCGATGTGGCTGCTCGCGCTCTACGAGGTGGCGGCCGAAGAGCAAGGTGCCGTCCCGGCGCAGCTGGCCGGTACGACGCAGAACGACATCATCAAGGAGTACCTCTCGCGTGGGACGTACGTGTTCCCGCCCGGGCCGTCGCTGCGGCTGATCACCGACATGGTGGCCTACACCGTCACGCAGATCCCCAAGTGGAACCCGATCAACATCTGCAGCTACCACCTGCAGGAGGCCGGAGCCACGCCGGTCCAGGAGATCTCGTACGCGCTGTGCACCGCGATCGCCGTCCTGGATGCGGTCAAGGCGTCCGGGCAGGTCCCGGACGAGGGCTTCGGCGACGTCTGCGCGCGGATCTCGTTCTTCGTCAACGCAGGGGTGCGCTTCGTGGAGGAGATGTGCAAGATGCGCGCCTTCACGCGGCTGTGGGACCAGCTCCTGCTCGACCGCTACGGCGTGACCGACCCCAAGCAGCGGCGCTTCCGGTACGGCGTCCAGGTCAACTCCCTGGGCCTGACCGAGGCGCAGCCGGAGAACAACGTCCAGCGGATCGTCCTCGAGATGCTCGGTGTCACGCTGTCGAAGGACGCCCGCGCGCGGGCCGTGCAGCTGCCCGCGTGGAACGAGGCGCTCGGTCTGCCCCGGCCGTGGGACCAGCAGTGGTCGCTGCGCCTGCAGCAGGTGCTGGCCTTCGAGACCGACCTGCTCGAGTACGACGACCTGTTCGAGGGTTCGGTCGTCGTCGAGGCCAAGGTCGCCGCCCTGTGCGAGCAGGTGCAGGCCGAGGTCGACAAGGTGCAGGGGATGGGCGGCGCGATCGAGGCCGTCGACTACATGAAGACCTCCCTGGTGGGGTCGCACGCCGAGCGCCGCCGCCGGATCGAGGCCGGGGAGGACGTCGTCGTGGGCGTCAACCGCTTCACGACCACCGAGCCCAACCCGCTGCTGGCCGACATCGACGGCGCGTTCATGACCGTCGACCCGGAGGTCGAGGGTCACGCCATCAGCGCGATCCAGCAGTGGCGGGCGGCCCGCGACAGCGCCGCCGTGGCCCAGTCGCTCGTGGCCCTTCGGGACGCGGCGCAACCACACGAGGGTCGGCCGGACGCCAACCTGATGGCCGCGACGCTGGTCTGTGCCCGTGCTGGTGTCACGACCGGCGAGTGGGCCGGTGCGTTGCGCGAGGTCTTCGGCGAGTACCGGGCCCCCACGGGTGTCGCCGGCGCCTCGGTCGGCGGCCAGGCGGGCGAGGCGATCTCCGCGGTCCGCCTGCGGGTGCGCGAGACGGGGGAGGAGCTCGGCTCCCGGCTCCGGTTCCTCGTCGGCAAGCCCGGGCTCGACGGCCACTCCAACGGTGCGGAGCAGATCGCCGTACGCGGGCGGGACGTGGGCTTCGAGGTGGTCTACCAGGGGATCCGGCTGACCGCCGCCCAGATCGTGGCGGCCGCAGTCGAGGAGGACGTCCACGTCGTGGGGCTGTCGATCCTGTCCGGGTCGCACATGGAGGCGGTCCCGGCGGTCCTCGCCGGCCTGCGCGAGGCCGGTGCCGGTGACGTGCCGGTCATCGTCGGCGGGATCATCCCCGACGCCGATGCGGACCGGCTCGCCGCGCAGGGGGTGGCGGCTGTCTTCACGCCGAAGGACTACGACATGACGACCGTGATGGACCGGATCGTCGACGTCATCCGGGCGGCCAACGGCCTGGGGTAGGCAAGGGCCGGTGGCAGCGACCCTCCGTGGCTCAGGGACGGTGGGCCGTCACCACGATCGCGGCGTTGTCAGCCTCCAGGGGACCGTCCCCGAGCTGGAGGGTCATCTGCTGGCCCAGGGCGGCGACCAGCGGCTCGAGCGGCCCCCGTTCGGCGAGGGCGAAGCGCAGCGGGCTGCCCAGGCCGAAGCCCTCGGCCAGCGCCCGTGCCGAGGAGGCCCGACCGGGCAGGACGACGTGCTCGAGAGCGTCGACGACGAGGCCGCCCGCCGTGACGTCTGCGCGGATCTGCTCGGGCGAGTGGTAGCCGTGGGGCACTCGCACGATGAAGGTCGGGGTGTCGTCGGGCAGGACCGCGTGCAGACTGCTCATCATCGCGGTCGGGAAGGGCGAGGCCTCCACGACGTCCCAGACGGCGAACAGCATCGTCCCGCCGGGCGCCAGCACCCGCGCCGCCTCGGCGAACGCGGCCGGCCGGTCAGGGAAGAACATCACGCCGAACGCGCACACGACCAGGTCGAAGGCGCCGTCGGGGAAGCCGAGCGTCTGGGCGTCGGCGACCTGCCAGTCGGCGCCCGGTACGTGCTCGGCAGCCCACGCGACCATCGGCGGGTTGAGGTCGGTGGCCGTCACGGTGGCGCCGGGGAGGGCGGCGACCAGGGCCCGGGTCGTGATGCCCGTGCCGGCCGCGAGCTCGAGCACGCGGGTCGCCGAGGTACGGGCCGCGAGGGTCGCGAGGTGCCGCGCGTAGGGCTCGAACAGCGCCGGCCCGAGGTGGGCGTCGTACAGGTCCGGCATGCTCTCGACCCAGCTCGTCTCACTGCTCATGCGCGTATCCTCCGCGCCTGGACCCGGTCCGGCAAACCTGTGGGAGGGTCCCTGCGTGACCCACGAGAGCGACGGCAGCGGCACCAGCAACGGCACCCGGTACGGCGCGACCGAGCCCGCCCACCAGGGCGACGAGCGGACCACCGTGACCGGGTTCCTCCAGCGCCAGCGCGACGTGGTCGCCTGGAAGGTCCGCGGCGCCGATGACGAGGCCCTGCGCGGGCAGGCGACTCCTACCGGGCTGACCGCGCACGGGGTGGTCCGCCATCTCACCAACGTCGAACGGTCCTGGATCCGGGACGTCTTCGCGGGGGAGGTCGGGCTCGGCTACGACTGGTCCGACGAGGAGCCCGACGGAGAGCTGCGGGTGCCGCTCGGCGTGACGATCGAACAGCTGCTCGCCGACTACGCCACGGAGGCGGCGCTGTGCGACGCGGTCGTGGCACGCTCGTCCCTCGACGACCTGTCGACGACCCGCGGGATGACCCTGCGGTGGATCCTGCTGCACCTGCTCGAGGAGACGGCCCGGCACCTCGGCCACCTCGACCTGCTCCGCGAGCAGGCGGACGGTGCCGTCGGCGAGGAGCCCGGTGCCCCCGGCGGCTGACCCGGCGGCCGACCCGGCGGCCCCTGTGTGACATCTGCACCGAACCTGCCGGCGTGCCGTGGTGCAAACGTCACTCGAGCCGCGAGGTCGGCGGCGCCGCCGGGCGTGGGCTCCAGGCTTGAGGTCGGGCGCGAGGGGGCCGATGCACCAGGGGAAGACTGACCCGCCCACCCCCGGAGCCTCCGTGACCGCCCCGCACCTCGCTGACGTGCTGTCCCTGCCCTCACGGGCCGAGGCCGCGCTGGTCGCCGCCCGGCTCGTGAGCAACGTCGAGCAGGTCGTGCACGGCCGTCGTCGGGCGGTCGAGGTCGTCGTCGGCGCCGTGCTGGCCGGTGGACACGTGCTCGTCGAGGACGTGCCCGGCAGTGGCAAGACCACCTTGGCCCGGGCGGTGGCGAGGTCCCTCGGCGGGAGCTTCCGGCGGATCCAGGGCACCGCCGACCTGCTGCCCTCCGACATCATCGGAAGTGGTGTGTGGGACCCCGAGCGGCGGTCCTTCGCGTTCGTCCCGGGACCGATCTTCGGCAACGTGGTGCTCGTCGACGAGCTGAACCGGACGCCGCCGCGAACCCAGTCGGCGTTCATGGAGGCCATGGACGAGGCGGCCGTGACGGTCGACGGGACGCGGCACCCGCTGCCCGACCCGTTCGTCGTGCTCGCCACCCAGAACTCACTCGAGCAGTACGGCACCTACCCCCTGCCCGAGGGCCAGCTCGATCGCTTCGCCGTGACGCTCTCGCTCGGCGCCAACGACGCGGCGACCGAGCGCCGGGTCGTCCGCGAGCAGCTCGACCACGCCACCGTGGGTGAGCTGCAGGCCGTCACGACCCCCGCCCAGCTCGTCCAGGTCCGTGCCGAGGTACGCCGGACGCACGTCGCCGACGTCGTCATGGACCACGCCGTCCGGATCGTTGAGGCCACCCGCGAGCACCCGTCGGTGGCCCTCGGCGCGAGCACCCGGGCCGCGCTCGCCCTGGTCCGTTGCTCGCAGGCCCGGGCGCTGCTGGGCGGCCGCGACCACGTCCTGCCCGACGACGTGAAGGCCCTTGCCGCCGCCGTCCTCGGTCACCGCCTGGTCCTGCGGGACGGTGCGTCAGGGATGGCCGCGGGCCAACGGCTGGTGACCGAGCTGGTCGCCGCGCTGCCGGTGCCGCTCCGGGCATGACAGGGCGAAGGTCGGGCCGGAGGATGTCCCTGCGGCTCACGAAGGCATCCTTCGCCGCGGTGGTCGTCGCGGCCGTCCTGCAGCTGCTGACCCGCGTCACCGGTGTCGGCTGGCTCGCCCTCGGGTCGGCGGCGGCTCTCGCCGTACCGCTGGCGTCGCTGGTGATGCGACCGGCCCTCGGCTCGCTGGAGGTCGACCTCCGTGGGCCGGAGCGGGTGGCGGCAGGGGCGCCGCTCGAGCAGCTGCTGTACGTCCGCAACGCCGGACGTCGGCCAACGCCACCGGGCCACTGGGTGGACCACACCGACGGGCTCGGTCCGGTGGAGGTCGGCGTACCTGCGCTGGGACCGGGACAGAGCGTCCAGCTCCCCGTGGTCCGTCAGGCTCTCCGCCGCGGCGTGTACGACGGGTCCTCGGCCCTGCTCTGGACCACGGCCCCGTTCGGGGCGCTGCGCTGGGAGCGGGCCGTGCCCGGGGGACGCACGCTGCGGGTGCACCCGCAGACCGACCGCGGACGGCGGCTGACCGGAGGCGGGACGCGCACCGACCAGCGGACGGCGCCGGTGGCGGGTGCCGGGCTCGAGGTGCTCGGCCTGCGGCCGTGGCGTCCGGGGGACTCGACGCGCGGCGTCTCGGCCCGGGCCAGTGCCCGGCACGGCCGGCCGGTCGTGCTCGAGCGCGAGCGGGAGGTCGCCGCGGGACCGGCGCTTCTGGTGCTCGCCGCCGGTGGCGGGGCCGGGGACGCGTGGGAGCGGCACGTGTCGACGGTCGCCTCGACCGCGTTGGCCGCGCTGCGGGACGGGCGCCGGGTCACGATGGTCGTCGGCGCGGGCGGTCCCGCGGTGCCCCGGACCCTCGACGCGACCGGGGTGCTCGATGTGCTGGCCGGGATCGACCGGGCCGGCGCGCTGCCGATAGCTGACGTCACGCTGGCGATGAAGGCGGTGCACCCGGGTGGGACGGTGCTGTTTCTTGCCGGTGCCCGGGCAGGGATGGGACTCGGGAAAGGCACGGAGTGCTGCGTGCACGAGGTGCTCGGTGGCTGAGCGCGTCGCGCAGGGGGTGGTGGCCGGGCTGGTTGCCGGGCTGGCCGGCCAGGTCGCTACAGCGGTGGTCGGGATCCTCCCCTGGTCGGTCCTTCCGTTGACGGCTTCGCTGCTTGTCGTCGCGGTCCGGCTCGGCCTGCGGGCCTCGGAGCGGAGCGCCGTGCTGCTGCGCCGCGGGGCCACGACCACTGCCCTGGTCGTCGCTCTCGCCTGCCTGCCCGGCGTCATCGGGGTCGCCGACGTGCACGCCGTCAAGGGCACCTTGGGGTTGATGCTCGTCGCGATCCAGGTCTGCCAGGCGGTCAGCTGGCAGGTCCCGCGTGAGCGCCGCAGCGGGCTGTTCACCGCGCTCGGTGTCCTGGTGCTCGCCGCGTCGTACTCCCCGGACGTCCTGGTCGGGGTGCCCCTGCTGGTCGGCTGGGCCGCCCTGCTGGTGGCCCTCGCCCAGCTGCAGGGCGCGCGCCTGTTGCAGGTCGTCCCGGCCGTGTCCGTCGCGTTGGTGCTCGGTCTCGTCACGTTCCTGGTCGTGCCAGCACCGGTGTCAGCCGGTATCCGCAGTCGCCTGTCCGGACAGGCCGCCGGCGACCCGGTGGGCCAGCAGCGTGGGGAGGCGGGAGCGGCTGCCTTCAGCGGTGAGAACCTCGATCTGCGCCGCCGGGGCGCGCTGTCGACCGACCCGGTGGCGCAGGTACCCGCGGACTCGCCGACCCTGTGGCGCGCCGCCTCCTACGGCGGGTACGACGGGACGGGCTGGACCCGCACGACCGGGACCCTCACCGACGTCCAGGGGGCGACGTACCGGCTGGCGAAGCCCTCCGCGCAGGCGCGCTCCGACCGGGTGACGTTGCGGACCGCGACGGACGGAACGGTCTGGTCGCCGGGCCCGATCGACGAGGTCGGCCTCGGCAACGCCCGGCGGCTGCTCGACGACGGGTTCGGCGGGCTGCAGCTGCTCGGCCTCAGCGGTGGCTACACGGTCACCAGCGAACCGCCGGTCACCGACCTCGACCGGCTGCGGTCCACCTCGGGCGCCGATGCGCTTGGCTGGCGGGACCTGCCCGACTCCCTGCCGAACCGGGTCATCAGCCTCGCCCAGCAGCTGACCGCAGGGACCACCAACCGCTGGGACGCAGCCGAGGCGATCGCCACGTGGCTGCGGGCCAACGGCACCTACCGGCTCGACTCGCCCGTGCCCGCACCCGGTGAGGACGCCGTCGACCGGTTCCTGTTCGTCGACCGGACGGGGTTCTGCGAGCAGTACGCCAGCGCCGAGGCCGTCCTGCTGCGCGCCGTCGGCATCCCTGCCCGGCTCGCGACCGGCCTCGCGTACGGCGTGCCCGCCGCGTCCGGCCAGCGGCTGTACCGCGTCGCCGACCTGCACGCGTGGGTCGAGCTGTGGGTCCAGGGCACCGGGTGGGTCACCTCGGACCCGACCGCGGGGGTACCGCTCGCCGCGGCCGGGTCCGTCGGCCTGCGGGCCCGGGTGGCGGCGCAGCTCACGGCGCTGCTGCGGTCCGCTGCCCGCGTGCCGGGGGGGCGGCCCGCGCTCGCCCTGGTCCTGCTGCTCGCCACCGCGCTGGTGGCCCTGCTCGCGACGCGCCGAGGGGCACGCGGCTCGCGCGCCGGCGGTGGCAGGCGGGACGGCGGTGGTCCGCTCGTGGCCGCCTTCCAGCGCTTCGACGCCCGGTTGGGGACCGCGGCCCGCCGGCCGGGGGAGTCGCTGCGCGACCTGCGCGCCCGGCTGGCGAACGGCACGGGCAACGTGCTGCCCGGCAGCGGTCCGGCAGTCGACGTGGGGCTCGCGCTGGAGGTGCTGGAGCTGCAGTGCTACGCCCCGACCGCCCCGGACGCGGCCACCGTGGCCGCAGCCGTCGAGACCCTCGACCGCTGCTAGAGCGGGGGCGGCGGCAGCAGCAGGTCGTGCTCCATCAGCGCCCCAGGCAGCGTCATCGCGAGCAGCTCCTCCCTGGACAGCCCCATCCCGTCGGAGACCAGCCCGGCGAGGGCCTCGACGCAGACGAGGCCCGCGGTGAGCAGCGCGCGGCGTCCGGCCTTGTGGGCCAGCTTGTTGGCCTCGGCCCGGTTGGCGGGCCGGTCCGGCGGGAGGAAACCGCGCAGGTCGGTCGCTGCAGGGTCGTGGTCGGGAGCCTCGCGCAGACAGGTCAGCATCAGCCAGCGCTGGTTGCGCGGACCGGTGACCGAGCCGACGAGGTCGTCGACGCGGGACTGCAGGACGCCCTGCGGTTCGTAAGGGTCGACCTCGAGCAGCAGCTGCGCGGCGACGCAGATGAAGGCCTCGAGGACGTCTTCGCCCTCGACGTCGTCGGCGAGCAGCTGGTCGAGCAGGTCGACGGCGTGCTCGTGGGACAGGCCCTCGATGACCGCTGTACCGACGGCCTGCGCGGCCGACTCGACCGAGACCTGGCGCCAGTAGCCGGGGTTGATGCCGGCGCGGGTGCGGATGAAGCGAGCCAGCGTCAGGCAGCTCCGCAGGGCGGTGGCGGCCTGCTCGGCGGGGACGGACGCGCCGGCCCGGGGGCGGTCAGCGAGAAATGCGCCCAGGGCCGTGACGGGGGCGCTGGCACGGGAGGACCCGCGGCCGCTGAGCTCGGTCCCGAAGGCCGCCAGTGCTGCCGCTGTCGCCCGCAGCCAGGCACCACCCGGGCTGCCCTCGGCTTCGACGCGGGTGGCCAGGTCTGAGGCGAGGACCGGGTCGGCGTCGTCGCTGCCCGCAGCTGCAACGGCGAGGTCGACCCAGAGGGCGGCCAGGCGCTGCTGGCCTGCGTCGTTGACCATCGACAGCCGGCGAAGGACGTCCTCGTCGGGCCGCCCCTCGCCCAGGACCACCCGGGCGAGACGGGCGATGGCGGACACCCCGGCCTTGAGCGACTCGCCGTGGTCGGCGGCGGTGAGCAGGACGTCCGCGGTGGTGTCGGGGTCGTCCGCCTGCGGGTCGTCGGGGCGAAGTTTCTGTGGCAGCTCGGTGAGCAGCCGGGACAGCTCCGGCTCGAACGGCCCGGTCTGCTCCAGCACGGTGGCCACGCCGGTTGCCCCGGCCACCACGACAGCCGTCGACAGCGCGACGCACAGACGCGCCCCGAGCTCGGCCGAGAACTCCTTGGGGGCGTAGTCGAAAGCCCGCAGGAACCGGTCGGAGGCCTGCTCGGCCTCGAGGTCGCCGCGATAGTGGGCCAGCACCGCGTTGGCCAGGGTCTGCGCCGGAGAGAGATCCGCGGCGTGCTCGTGCGCGTCGTCGTGCAGCAGCAAGTCGACGTCGTCAGCCAGCCACGGGGTGAGCCGGCCCCGCAGGGCGTCGGCCACGTCGGCCACCGGCAGCTGGAGCTCGGCAGCCAGCCGGTCACAGTCCACGGGTGCGGCCCAGAAGCCCTCCTCGGGCTCGGCGTCCATGACCGCCAGCAGCACCATCCGCCCGTCGTCGCCGGGCTGGCCGGGCAGTGCCGCGACGAACGGCGCGATCGGCAGCTGCCACGACATCGAGACGCCGTCGGCGAGGACCCGGACCGTGAGGGTGTCCGATCCGGGTCCGTTGCCGTGGACGTCGACCTTGGCCTCGACCGCGTCGATCCGGTCCCCTCCACCTGCGGGCAGGAAGGTGTAGAGCACGACGGCCGGCTCCAGCGTGTTGGCGCTGTGGCCGTGCAGGACGGCGCCCGCAGCGCAGGCGTAGACGGGCGGGCGGTGCTGCTCGGGCGTGCTCAACAAGCTTCCTCTCGCGGTGGCCCGACCATTCTCGCTGATCGCCGGCTCCGGTGGGCGCGAGGCTCCGGTCGGCCGCCCTGCCTGTGGACGCCGGCGGACGGGTGGCTCAGGCCACCCTCAGTGCAGGGAGCCGTTCGGCGGCAGGCTCCACAGGGAGGCCACGTGGGACGCGTCCGTGCCGCAGCAGCCTCCGAGGGTCGTGATCGACGGCACCTGTTGGAGCAGCTGGGCAGTCGTGCGGCAGAGCAGCTCTCGGTCGCCTGAGTCCAGTTCTTCCATGACGTCGAGCTCTGCGTGCGTGAGCGTCGAGGCGTTCGGCCGGAACTGGCGCAACCGCGACTGCCACGGCCCGCCGTCGAGGGCAGGCAGGACGTGCGTGGGATGGGCGCAGTTCACGCCGTACCAGTCCGGGGCCGCCTGGCCGTCCACGAGCTCGACGGCCTGGCGCAGCGGCGTCCCATCGGGCAGTCGGCCGTCGGTCTCGACGGTGAACGAGATGCCGATCCTGACGCCGACCGACCGCGCGGCCTGGACGATCCCGACGGCTTCTTCCGGCTCGCTGATCGTCATGGCATGAGCCAGGTCCACTCCTGCCCCCGCCAATGACCGCAGCTGGTGCTGGTGGTAGTCCGCGGCGTCGTCGCTGCGATGCCCCGCCGCGATGTAGCCGTCCCCACGGGGTCCGATCACCCCGGAGATCTGCACCCTGGGCACCTCGGCGCCGGCCGCCACTCTTCGGACCAGGTCGACCGCCTGCTTGTTGACCTGGTCGAGTGCTGCAGCGTCGTAGCCGAGCCGGGCGCCCCAGTCCCGGTTGGCCCGCCACGTCGGTGCCTCCAACACCAGGCCGGCACCGGCCGAGCGGGCGATGGCCGCGTAGTCGGCGTAGTAGCTCTCCAGGACCTCGGTGCCGGCGCGGTCCTGTACCAGAGGAAACGACGCGAACTCCGGTAGCTCGATACCTCGCAGGAACAACAGGTCGGTCTCCAAGCCCCCGTCGGTGACCCAATCCAGCATGCGAGCTCCTCGATCCCGACGGTTCGGTCCGCACTGATTAGCAGACCGATCAGCCTTCGACAACAGGCGCTCCCCGGTGACGTCTCGGCTCCTACCAGGGCAGCTGCTCCGTCCAGGTAGGCAGCCCCTACCGTCGTACCCCATGAGGCTCGTCATCGCCCGCTGCACCGTCGACTACGTCGGGCGGCTCACGGCACACCTGCCGGAGGCGGTGCGGCTGCTGATGGTCAAGGCTGACGGGTCGGTGCTGGTGCACTCCGACACCGGCGGCTACAAGCCGCTGATGTGGATGACGCCGCCGTGCAGCCTGACCGTGGATGAGGGCGCGTGGAGCGTCACGAACCGGGGGGGCGAGCAGCTCGTGATCACCGTCCATGAGGTGCTGTCGGACGTCGCGCACGAGCTCGGCACCGACCCGGGTCTGGTCAAGGACGGCGTCGAGAAGCAGCTGCAGGCCTTGCTCGCCGAGCAGTGCCACGTCTTGGGGGAGGGCTTCACGCTGGTGCAGCGGGAGTACTTCACCGACATCGGACCGGTCGACCTGCTGTGCCGCGATGCCGGCGGTGCCCATGTGCTGGTGGAGGTCAAGCGGCACGCCGAGATCGACAGCGTCGAGCAGCTCACCCGCTACCTGCAGCGGGTCTCGACCGTCCTGGGCGAGGTGCAGGGAGTCCTGGCAGCGCAGTCGTTCAAGCCGCAGGCGAAGGTGCTCGCAGCCGACCGGGGGATCACCTGCGTCCAGGTCGACTACGAGAGGCTCAAGGGCCTGGAGTCGCTGCGACCGACACTGTTCTGAGTCCCTTTCTACCCACGGGTAACGTCGTGGCAACAACCCGTTGCAGGTGAGGGAGATGTCGTGTCGTTCAGCAGGATCGGGGTCATCGGCCTGGGGACCATGGGTGCCGGCATCGCCGAGGTACTTGCTCGATCCGGTGTCGAGGTCGTGGGAGTCGAGGTCGACGACGCGGCCCTCGAGCGCGGGCGTGGCCACATCACGAACTCGACCGGCAAGGCCGTCGCGCGCGGGAAGCTGACCGTCGAGGAGCAGCAGGCGCTCGTCGGGCGGATCTTGTTCGGCACCGACCTCACCGCGGTCAAGGACTGCGAGCTCGTCATCGAGGCCATCCCGGAGCGGATGGAGCTCAAGAAGGACCTCTTCGCCCGGCTGGACGCCCTGCTGGCCCCCGTGGCGATCCTCGCCACCAACACCTCCGCCCTGTCGGTCACCGAGCTCGCCACGACCACCGGGCGACCCTCCCAGGTGGTCGGGCTGCACTGGTTCAACCCGGCCCCGGTCATGGGGCTGGTGGAGGTCGTGCGGACCGTCGTGACCGACCCCGGAGTCGTCACCGCTGTCGAGGAGCTCGTCGGCCAGGTCGGCAAGCAGAAGGCCACGGCGGGCGACCGCGCCGGCTTCATCGCCAACGCGCTGCTGTTCGGCTACCTCAACAACGCCGTCAAGATGTACGAGTCGCGGTACGCCTCCCGCGAGGACATCGACGCCGCGATGCGCTTCGGCTGTGGCCACCCGATGGGTCCGCTCGCGCTGCTCGACCTGATCGGCCTCGACAGCGCCTACGAGATCCTCGAGACGATGTACCGCCAGTCCCGCGACCACCGGCACGCCCCGGCGCCGCTGCTCAAGCAGTACGTCTCCGCCGGGCTGCTCGGCCGCAAGACCGGCCGCGGTCTCTACACCTACGCCGGCGTCGACTCCGCCGAGGTCGTCGCGGACGCTGACACTCTCTCTGCCGCAGGCGATGCGGCGGCGCGGCAGGTCACCAAGATCGGCGTCATCGGCACCGGCACCATGGCGACCGGCATCATCGAGGTCTGCGCCAAGAGCGGCTACGACGTCGTCTACCGCGCCCGCGGCGAGGACAAGGTCGTGGCGGTCGGCAAGAAGATCGCCGGCTCGCTCGACAAGGCCCTGCAGAAGGGCAAGCTGACCGAGCAGGCCCGGGACGCGACGCTGGCCAAGATCTCGGGTACGACGGACCTCGTCGGATTGGCCGACTGCGACCTCGTCATCGAGGCGGTCGCCGAGGAGCTGTCCATCAAGAAGGCGATCTTCGCCGCCCTCGACGACGTGATGAAACCCGGCGCCATCCTCGCCACCACCACCTCGAGCCTGCCCGTCATCGAGTGCGCCACGGCCACCAGTCGGCCTGGCGACGTCATCGGCATGCACTGGTTCAACCCGGCCACCGTGATGAAGCTGGTCGAGGTCGTCCCCACCGTGACCACCGCCCCCGACGTCATCGCCACCGTCCTCGAGGTCTGCGGCCGCGTCGGAAAGCACGCCGTCCTGTGCGGCGACCGGGCCGGCTTCATCGTCAACGGCCTGCTGTTCCCCTACCTCAACGATGGCGTGAAGATGCTCGAGGCGCACTACGCCGACATTGACGACATCGACTTCGCGATGACGGCCGGCTGCGGTCACCCGATGGGCCCGTTCGCGCTGATGGACGTCGTCGGTCTCGACGTGACCCTGGCCATCCAGCAGACGCTGTACAACGAGTTTCGCGAGCCGGGTGACTCCCCGGCGCCGATGCTCGAGCACCTCGTCAAGGCCGGCTACCTCGGGCGCAAGACTGGTCGGGGTTTTCGAGACTACGCCCGCAAGTAGGGCTCGCACGTGACCCGGATCCGTTAGTGGCCAGGGGATCTCGGCGGTCCAACCGGGCCGCCGACGCGCTGGCCCTGCTGAAGGCTGGGGACGACCCGGCGCCGCGCGTCCCCACCGGTGAGCGGATCGAGGACGGCTGGACCGTACGGTCGGTGGGCGTCAGCGACCGCGTCTACCGCTGTCCGGGCTGCGACCAGGAGGTCGTGCTCGTCGCGCACGTGGTCGCGTGGCTGCACGACCCCGACGATCGCCGGCACTGGCACACGCCGTGCTGGGCGGCCCGGTCGCGGCGTCGGCCCCGCTAGGGTCGACCGCGATGTCTGAGATCCGCGCCAACACCGTGCTACCCGCCGACCGTCGGCCGGTCACCCTGGACACCGCCGACGGGCTGCGGCTCGTCGGCGAGCTGGCCCTGCCGGTATACCGACCTCCGGTGGCGACCCTCGTCTGCCTGCACCCCCTGCCGACCCACGGCGGGATGATGGACAGCCACATCCTGAAGAAGCTCGGGAACCGGCTGCCGGCCCTCGCGGACGTCGCGGTGCTCCGCTTCAACACCCGTGGCACGACCAGCGCGCAGGGGACCAGCGAGGGCACCTTCGGCAACGCTGTGGACGAGCAGTACGACGTCGCCGCAGCCCTGGACCTCGTCGAGTCCTTGGACCTGCCGTCCACGTGGCTGCTCGGCTGGAGCTTCGGTACCGACCTCGCCCTGATGTACGGCGTCGACCCCGGCGTCGTCGGCGCGATCCTGCTCAGCCCCCCGCTGCGGTACTCCCGGCCGGAGCACCTGGCAGCCTGGGCCGCGTCCGGCAAGCCCCTCGTGGCGATCGTCCCCGAGCTCGACGACTACCTCCAGCCGCCCCAGGCCCGAGAGCGCTTCGCCGTCGTGCCCCAGGCCGAGGTCGTGGCCGTCGACAAGGCCAAGCACCTGTGGGTCGGCTTCGCCGACGAGGTGCTGGACGAGGTCGTGAGGCACGTCAACCCCGCGGCGTACCCGCTTCCAAGGGACTACGACGAAGGCTAGGTGAGGCTACGTGGCGTCCTGGCGGGGGATGACGACCTCGACCAGGATGAGCTGGATGGCCGCCGCAATCGGAATGGCGAGCAGCGCCCCGACGACCCCGAGCAGGCCACCGCCGATGAGCACCGCCACGACGGTGATGACGGGTGACACGTCGACCGAGCGCTTCATGATCCGCGGGTAGAGGAGGTAGTTCTCGACCTGCTGGTAGATGAGGTAGAAGACCGCGACGATGATGCCGGTGCGCACGTCCTGCGTGAACGCGACAGCTGTCACCACGATCGCCCCGATGGTCGCGCCGACCACCGGGACGAGGTCGGTCACCAGCACCACCAGCGAGAGCGCGACGGGGTAGGAGACCCCCGTCACCAGCAGGATCAGGAAGCTCGAGACACCCGCGCACAGGGCGATCGTGAGCGCACCGGCGACGTAGCCACCGACCCGTTCGAGGATGTCGTCGGTCAGCAAGCCGACCCGGGCGCGACGGGTACGCGGGACGGCGCGGTAGGCCGCGGCCTTCATCGAGGGCAACGAGGACATGAAGTAGAGCGTGAGCGTCAGCACCGTGATGGCGGAGAAGATGGCACTGAACACGAACTTGCCGACGCCGAGCACCCCGCCGAGTGCGGTCGTGGCCGAGCTGGGGGACTCGAGGAACGCCTTGGCCTGCTTGATGACGTGGAACCGGTTGTCGAGGTCGGCGACCGTGGGGTTCTTGCGCAGGTCGTCGAGGTAGCGCGGGGCCTCGTTCACGAACTGGGAGCTCTGGTCGATGATCGGCGGGACGATCGCGAACAGGAACCCGGTGAAGGCCAGCAGCACGATCGCCGCGACGATCCCGACGGCCCGGCCGCGCCGGACCCCCCGCCTCTCGAAGAACTCCACCACCGGGTTGAGCCCGACCGCGAGGAACCCCGAGATCAGCAGCAGGATGAGCACCGACTGCACGGCGGCCAGCGACTTCACCAGCCCGTAGGCGGTGAGCAGACCGAGCCCGCCCAGCAGTCCCATGCGGTACGGCGAGGACTTGCTCGTGGGAGGTCCCAACTTGCCGAAGGGCTGCTCCTCGCTGGCCTCTGCGGCGATCTCGTGCATGGCCGAGTCCAGGAGCGGGTCGTCGGACTCGAGCACGGCAGCGGCCGCGGCCGACGCGACCTCCGTGGCCGCCTCGGCCCCGTCTCGCGCCCGCTCGGCTCCCTCCCTTGCCTGTTCCGCACCGACGCGGGCCCGCTCGGCAGCCCCCTCGGCCTGCGCCGCGCCACCCTCGGCCTGCTCGGCCCGGTCCTCCGCAGACTCGGCGCGTCCTTCGGCAGCCTCGGCCCGAGCCGCGGCGTCCTGTGCCCGGGAGAGCGTCTCGTCGAGGTCGTCGATTGCTGGGTCGAGCGGCATCTGGGTCCCTGGGTCAGTCGACGGTGGGGGGCGTGCCCGGCGGGCGGACGACGGCCGACAGCGTCTGCTGCAGCGCCTCCATCTGGGCGTTGATCGTGTCGTACTGGTGCTGCAGGTCATCGACCGCTCGCTGCGAGTCGGCCAGCCGCTCCGCGGCATGGGTGCGGGCCTGCTCGTGCAGGATCGAAATGTCTTCCTCGGAGGTCTTCCGCTTGGCGGCGGCCTGCTCCCGGGCCGTGCTGAGGAGGCGTTCGGCGTCCTGCCGTGCCCGTGCGAGGTCGCTGTCGACCTGCTCGCGGGTCGACGCCTGCAGGGCCTGAGCTTCCTGCTGGGCCCGGCTGCGGACGGACCCGGCGTCTCGCTGGGCATCCATCCTGAGCTGGTCGGCCTCGTCCTTGCGCTGGTCGAGCTGGGCCTCTCGCGCGTCGAGCTCCGCCGTGCGCTCCGAGGAGCTGGCCGCCGCCCGGTCGCGGGCCTGGGTCACGATCTGCTCGGCCTCCTCCTCGGCCAGCCGGAGCATGGTGGCAAGCCGCTCGCCGACCCGGCTCGCCGACTCGGGCAGGCCGGCGGCGCGCTGCTCAGCCTCCGCCACCTGCTGCTGCAGGGCGGCCGCCTCCCGTTCGAGGGCGGCCAGTCGCTGCTCATCCTCGGCGTGCAGGCGTTCGGCCTCGGCCAGGATGACGTCGTACCGCTCGAGGTAGTCGTTGACCTCGCGCCGGTCGTAGCCACGCATGACCACGTTGAACTCCGTGTTGTCCTGCTCATGGGTGAGGGGGAGCAGGTCGTCGTCGGTCATGACTTATGTCTATCCACAAAAGGCCGGACCTACCAGGAGATCGCCCGCGAACCTCCGGGACTGGTTCAGACGTCGCGGAAGCGGTTGATCGCCTCCAGGTGCTTGGCCCGGAACTCGGCGGCCTCCGGGGCGACACCGAGCCCTTCCTCGGGCGCGAGGCAGAGCACGCCGACCTTGCCCTGGTGAAGGTTCTTGTGGACGTCGTACGCCGCCTGGCCGGTGTCGGCGAGGGCGTAGGTCTTCGACAGCGTCGGGTGGATGAGGCCCTTGCTGATCATGCGGTTGGCCTCCCAGCTCTCGCGGTGGTTGGCGAAGTGCGAGCCGATGATCCGCTTGAGGTTCATCCAGAAGTAGCGGTTGTCGAACTGGTGCATGTAGCCCGTCGTCGAGGCGCAGGTGGTGATCGTGCCACCCTTCTTCGTGACGTAGACCGAGGCTCCGAAGGTCTCCCTGCCTGGGTGCTCGAAGACGATGTCGATGTCCTCGCCACCGGTGAGGGAGCGGATCTTCTTGCCGAACCGCTGCCACTCCTTGGGGTCCTGGTTGTTCTCGTCCTTCCAAAACGCGTACTCCTCGGCCGACCGGTCGATGACGAGCTCGGCACCCATGGAGCGGACGATGTCGGCCTTCTCCGGGGAAGACACGACGCACACCGGGATAGCGCCGCCGTTGAGGGCGTACTGCGTGGCGTAGGAGCCCAGGCCGCCGGAGGCTCCCCAGATCAGGACCGTGTCGCCCTGCTTCATGTGGCCGCCGTTGTGGCTGACGAGCTGCCGGTATGCCGTCGAGTTGACCAGTCCGGGGGCCGCGGCCTCCTCCCAGGTGAGGTGCGCCGGCTTGGGCATCAGCTGGTTGGCCTTGACCAGGGCCAGCTCGGCGAGGCCGCCGAAGTTGGTTTCGTACCCCCAGATCCGTTGCTGCGGGTCCATCATCGCGTCGTCGTAGCCGGCGGCGTCCTCCATCTCGACGCTCAGGCAGTGGGCCACGACCGTGTCACCGGCCTTCCACTTGCTCACGCCCGCACCGACCGCGACGACGACCCCGGCCAGGTCGCTGCCGACCACGTGGTGTGGGAGGTCGTGGCGCTTGGTGAGGTCGTTGAGCTTTCCGTACCGCTCGAGGAAGCCGAACGTCGAGACCGGTTCGAAGATCGAGGTCCAGACGGTGTTGAAGTTGATGCTGGAGGCCATCACGGCCACCAGCGCCTCGCCCGGGCCCAGCTCGGGGGTCGCCACCTCGTCCAGGTGCAGGCTCTTGCGGGGGTCCTTGTCCCGGGTGGCGAGCCCCTCGAACATGCCGACCTCGTCCTTGCGGACGACCACGCCCCGGTAGGACTCGGGGACCTTCGTGCCCGCGAGCGACGCGGTGTCTCCGGACAGGACTGCTTCGAGGATCTGCTTCACGGACGGGTACCTCTCGGGTGCGGTTTCCGAGCAGGTTACCGACCGGTACGCCGGTCCGTGCGTCCACCCTCCGTTGCTAGTGGGTGCCCATCGCGTCGGGGCCCGGCTCGACCAGCTCGACGAGGATGCCACCGGAGCTCTTGGGGTGGATGAAGTTGACCCGGGACCCGGCGGTGCCGGACCTGGGGGCGTCGTACAGCAGCCGAAGGCCCTCTGCGCGCAGGTGCTCGCTGACCTCGTCGAGGTCGTCGACCCGGTAGGCCATCTGCTGGATCCCGGGGCCGCTCTTGGCGAGGAACCTCCCGATCGTCGTGTCGGGGTTCAGCGGGCTCAGCAACTGGATGTAGGAGCCGGACTCGCCGACCTCCAACATCGCCTCGCGGACGCCCTGCTCCTCGTTGACCTCGACATGCACGCAGCGCATGCCGTACGCCTTCTCGTAGAAGGCGATCGAGGCGTCGAGGTCGGCGACCGCGATGCCGACGTGGTCGATGTGCGTGACCTTCACCTCAGGGGCTCCCTACATACGTTGCGAACGGGCAGGCCTATCGTTGCAGGGAGCTTTCCCGACGCAGGAGGACCCCTTGACCAGCTCTGTGATCGTCGCCGGCGCACGCACCCCGATCGGCAAGCTGTCCGGGGCGCTCAAGGACTTCACCGCCATGGACCTCGGGGGGATCGCCATCGCGGGCGCACTGGACAAGGCCGGCGTGAGCGGCGACCAGGTGGACTACGTGATCATGGGTCACGTTCTGCAGGCCGGCCAGGGCCAGATGACGGCCCGCCAGGCCGCGGTCAAGGGCGGCATCTCGATGAACGTCCCGGCGCTGACCATCAACAAGGTCTGCCTGTCCGGGCTCGACGCCATCGCGCTGGCCGACCAGCTGATCCGCGCCGGTGAGGTCGAGGTCGTCGTGGCCGGTGGCATGGAGTCGATGACGAGCGCGCCCTACCTTCTGCCGAAGGCCCGCCAGGGTTACCGCTACGGCAACGCCGAGATTCTCGACGCCACCTTCCACGACGGCTTGTTCGACGCCTTCGACAAGGTCCCGATGGGTGAGGCCACCGACAACGCCGCCAAGAACTTCGCCGTCCAGACTCGCGAGGAGCAGGACGAGTTCGCCGCCCGCAGCCACGAGCTCGCGGCCGCCGCCATCAAGGAAGGCCGCTTCGCGGACGAGATCGTCGCGGTGTCGATCCCGCAGCGCAAGGGTGACCCGGTCGTGGTCGCCGAGGACGAGGGGGTGCGCCCCGGTACCACCGCCGAGTCCCTGGCCAAGCTGCGGCCTGCCTTCACCAAGGACGGCACCCTGACCGCCGGCAACGCGTCGCAGATTTCCGACGGCGCAGCCGCGGTCGTCGTGATGAGCAAGGCCAGAGCGCAGGCCCTCGGGCTCACCTGGCTGGCCGAGATCGGTGCCCACGGCATGGTCGCCGGCCCGGACAACTCCTTGCAGGAGCAGCCAGCCAACGCGATCCGCGCGGCTCTCGCCAAGTCCGGCCAGGACCTCGCCGACATCGACCTGTTCGAGCTCAACGAGGCCTTCGCGGCGGTCGGCATCGCCTCGACCCGCTCGCTCGGCATCGACCCGGACAAGGTCAACGTCAACGGTGGCGCGATCGCCCTGGGCCACCCGATCGGCGCCTCCGGTGCCCGTGTCGTGCTGCACCTCGCGCACGAGCTCAAGCGCCGCGGCGGCGGCCTCGGTGCGGCTGCCCTCTGCGGTGGCGGCGGACAGGGCGACGCCCTGCTCATCAGCGTTCCCGCTCAGAACCCGGCCTAGGCCCTGGCCGCCCCCAGGCGCGCCCTCGATGTCCCTGACCTCGTCGCTCGCGCCGAGGCAGGGGAGGCGCGGGCCGTCGCCCGGCTGATCAGCCTGGTCGAGGACGCCTCACCTGCCCTGCGCGAGGTGATGGCCCTGCTCGCCCCGCGGGCCGGCCACGCGCGCGTCATCGGTCTCACCGGCTCGCCCGGCGTGGGCAAGTCGACGTCCACCAACGCCCTCGTCGCGGCGTACCGGCGGCGCGGCATGAAGGTCGGTGTCCTCGCGGTCGACCCGTCCTCGCCGTTCTCCGGGGGCGCGCTGCTGGGGGACCGGGTCCGGATGCAGGACCACGCCACCGACGACGGCGTCTTCATCCGCTCGATGGCCTCCCGCGGGCACCTCGGCGGGCTGTCGTGGGCGACACCGCAGGCCCTGCGGGTGCTGTCTGCCGCCGGCTGCGACGTCGTGCTCATCGAGACCGTCGGCGTCGGCCAGGCCGAGTTCGAGATCGCCTCGCTCGCCGACACGACGCTTGTCCTGCTGGCCCCGGGCATGGGGGACGGGATCCAGGCTGCCAAGGCCGGGATCCTCGAGGTGGCAGACATCTTCGTGGTCAACAAGGCCGACCGCGACGGCGCCGACACGGTCGCCCGCGACCTGCGCTACATGCTTTCTCTCGGCGACCGGCGCACCGACGACGGCTGGCGGGTCCCGATCGTCAAGACCGTCGCCTCGCGCGGCGAAGGCGCCGACGAGGTGGTCGAGGAGGTCGAGAAGCACGGGCAGTGGCTCGCCTCCTCGGGCCGGCTCGCAGACCGCCGTACCCGCCGGGCCGCCGACGAGGTGGAGGCGATCGCCCTGACCTCGCTGCGGGTCGACCTGCGCACCGGTCCGGCGTTGCTCGACCTGGCCGCTCGCGTCGTGGCCGGCGAGCTCGACCCCTATGCCGCCGCCGACGAGCTGGTGGCCTCCCGTGACGCCTGAGTCCCTAGGGCTGCTCCCGCACCCCGAGGGCGGGTCCTACCGGGAGACCTGGCGAGCGCCCGGTGCAGTGCCCACCCCGGCTGGCGACCGCTCGCCGGCCACCTCGATCCTCTACCTGCTCGAACCGGGCCAAGCCTCCCGCTGGCACCGGGTGCGGTCCGCCGAGCTGTGGCTCTGGCAGGGCGGCGGCCCCCTGCTGCTGTCCCTCGGCGGTACGTCGGACTCGCCCGCCCTGACGTCGACCGTGGAGCTCGGACCCTCGGGGGTGCTGCAGCGCCTGGTCGAGCCAGGGCAGTGGCAGGCGGCCGCGCCCTCGGGGGACCAGGCTGTGCTGAGCGGGTGCGTCGTCGTACCCGGCTTCGACTTTGCCGACTTCGAGATCGCCGACTTCGAGCTGGAGACATGACCACCGCACCCACCGCCACCCCGCCCCTGGCAGAACCGCTGGCCCTGCGAGCGCTGAGGGTGGTCGCCCTCATCGAGACGTGCTCGTTCGCGGTCCTGCTCGTCTGCTCGGTCCTGAAGCGGACGACGTCCTTCAACGCCGTGCCGGTCATGGGAGCGATCCACGGGGCGCTGTTCCTCGGGCTCGTGCTGCTCGTGCTCGACCAGCGCGAGCGGCTGGGCTGGTCGTGGGTCAAGACCGCGCTCGTCGCGACGATCGGCTCACCTTTCGCGCACTTCTTCGTCAGGAACGCCTGACCTGACTCCCGCAGCCGCTGCGGGTGGGCTTCCCCCCCTAACGATCTACCGCTCGTGGCGTCCACCCGCGGTGTGTCGGGTACCAGGAGCGGTAGATCACCGAGGCGGCTCCGGTCAGGGCAGGTGCTTGCCGCTCACCGACATCGCGGCCTGCTCGACCTCGAGCAGGGACTCCGACTCCCGCTCCGCCTCGAACGCGGCATGCCCGCCGCGGACGCCGAACAGCCGCTTGGAGCTGACGAGGTAGACCACGGCGACGACGTTGACGAGCAGGGCCAGGACCTTCAGGACGGTGACCTTGTGGGTCAGCTCGTAGACCTCCAGCGGGATGAAGGCGGAGGTGCCGATGACGGCGACGTACTCGCCCCAGCGCTTGAGCAGGAACAGCCCGACGCCTTCGAGCAGTTGCAGGGCGGCGTAGGCGAGCAGGCCGACCGCAACCAGGGTGAGGGTGTGCTGCTTGCTGTCCAGCAGGTGGCGGAGCCGCTCGACGGTCGGGCTCGCGTCGAGGTCGTAGTTGAAGACCCTGGCCAGCGGCTTGGCGGCGGGGATGGCCTTGTCGAAGGTGTCCTGGATCGACGTGCGGGCGTTTTCGAAGTACAGGACGCCGTAGGCCAAGATCAGCAGCAGCAGGCCGCGGCCGAAGCGCTCGACGGCGAGCACCCGCAGGATCGTCGCGTCCTTGAGGGCCTTCCCGCGGAGTACGACGGGCGCCTGGTCGGCCGGCCCGGAGCCGTGCGGCTCACCGACGACGAACGTCGCGCAGCGCAGGCAGCGCCAGGCTTCGCCGGCCTGCGTCGCGACGTGCAGCCGCTCCTGCAGTGCGGGCTCGTCGGGCGAGTAGGTCACATGGCCCTTCCGGGCACAACCGCGCAGGCTCCAGTCCACCCGCGCAGCCTCTCAGGGATCAGCCGCCGAGGTAGGACATCTCGGCCCGCGCCACACCGACGGTGCCCAGGCCGCGCAGCTCGGAATAGCGGTCGTCGCGGCTCGCCCAGCGACCACCGACCACCTCGAGCAGCTCCGCGTCGGTCGCGTCGGTCCGGAGCACGGCCCGCAGGTCGGTGCCGCTGGTCGCGAACAGGCAGGTGAACAGCTCGCCCACCGCCGTCAGCCGGGCCCGGGTGCAGGTGCCGCAGAACGGCTTGCTCACCGACGACACGAAGCCCATCTCCCCGGCTCCGTCGGCAAAGCGCCAGCGCTCCGCGGTGCCCTCGTCCCCGATCGGCTCCAACGGATGTACGGCGGCGACGAGGTCGCGGGCCTGCGCCGACGGCACCACCTCGTCGAGGACCCAGCCGTTGGTCGTGCCGACGTCCATGTACTCGATGACCCGAAGGGTGTGCCCGTGGGCTCGCGCGTAGTCGACCAGGTCGAGCAGTCCGCCGTCGTTGACGCCCTTGCGAAGCACGGTGTTGAGCTTCACCGGAAGGCCCGCGCCCGAGGCGGCGGCGATGCCCTCGAGGACGGTCTCGACGCCGACCCGGCTGTCGGCCAGCTGCTGGAACAGCTCGGGGTCCAGGCTGTCGAGGCTGACGGTGATCCGGTGCAAGCCGGCGGCGGCGAGAGCCTCGGCCTGGGCCGACAGCAGCGAGCCGTTCGTGGTGAGGGCGAGGTCGCTGATGCCGGGGGTGGCAGCGATCTCGGCCACCAGGACGGCCAGGTCGCGGCGCAGCAGGGGTTCGCCGCCGGTGAGCCGGATCTTCGTCACTCCCAGGGCAGCGAAGACCCGTACGAGGCGGGCGATCTCCTCGAAGCTGAGCAGCTCGGCCCTGGGCAGGAAGGCGTGGTCGGCGCCGAACAGCTCACGCGGCATGCAGTAGGGGCAACGAAAGTTGCACCGGTCGGTGACCGAGATGCGCAGGTCGCGCAGGCCACGGGACAGCTGGTCGCGGAGTGCTGCAGGGGCTGCCATGCGCTGATCGTAGGGCGCCGGCACACCCTCGGGGCGCCTGCTGTGCCCTCTGCGCTAGCGGGAACCCTCGGTTGCGGGTTACGTTCGGCCACGTGACCCCTGTCACATCGGCGTAACGGGGGCTGAAAGTCCGGGGCCGCACCTGCTGCGCCCGGTGAGAGGACGTCCCGTGCCGATCGCGAACCCCCTAATCCCGAGTCGCCTGGAGACCCCATGACACGTGTGTCCATGAAGGTGGACGGTGTCGTCTACGAAGACGACGTCGAGCCGCGGCTGCTGCTCACCCACCACCTGCGGGACGGCCTCGGCCGGGTCGGCACCCCCATCGGGTGCGACACCTCCAACTGCGGCGCCTGCACCGTCCTGATCGGCGGCGAGAGCGTGAAGTCCTGCTCCGTCCTCGCGGTCCAGGCCGATGGCGAGGAGATCACGACGATCCAGGGCCTCGCGTCCGGCGAGGGTGGGACGAGCACCTGGCACCCCGTGCAGAAGGCTTTCCAGGAGCACCACGGCCTGCAGTGCGGCTACTGCACTCCCGGCATGGTCCTCGCGACCGTCGACCTGCTGAAGAACAACCCGAGCCCGACCGAGCAAGAGGTGCGGCACGGCCTCGAGGGCAACCTCTGCCGGTGCACCGGCTACCAGAACATCGTCAAGGCGGTCCTGTCGGCCGCCGCCGAGCTGCGCGGCGAGCAGCCGCACAAGGGCTCGTTCCAGGACTCCACCGACCTGACCGAGGTGCACGCATGACCGAGCAGCTGGACGCTGGCCTCGTCGCCGAGCAGATTGCCGAGAACCCCGACGCGCTGTCCTCGCCGTACGCCGGTGGGGAGCTCGGTCGCGGGCGCCGCCGCAAGGAGGACGCCAAGCTCCTGACCGGCCAGACCAACTGGACCGACAACATGACCCTGCCGGGTCTGCTGCACATGACCGTGCTGCGCAGCCCGATGGCGCACGCCAAGATCATCTCGGTTGACGTGTCCGCCGCGCTCGAGATGCCCGGCGTCATCGCGGCCTACAGCGGCAAGGACCTCGCCGACGTCATGGGCGCCTCGATGCCGTGCGCCTGGCCGGTCACCCCCGACATGGTCTCGCCGGTGCACACCCCGCTGGCCACCGACGAGGTGCGCTACGTCGGTGACGGCGTCGCCGTGATCATTGCCCGCGACCGCTACGCCGCCGCCGACGCCCTGGAGGCAATCGCGGTCGAGTACGACCAGCTGCCGGCCGTCGTGGACATGGAGCAGGCCCTCAAGGAGGGCGCGCCCCTGGTGCACGCCGACAAGGGCACCAACCAGTGCTTCCTGTTCGACTTTCCCGGTGCCGGGGCCGACTTCGACGAGACGGTCGCCGCGGCCGGTGACGACGCTGTCGTCGTCAAGCGCCGGTTCCGTCAGCAGCGGCTGATCCCGACACCGATGGAGTGCCGGGGCGTCGTCGTGGCCCCGATCGCCGCGGCCGACGAGTTCACGCTGTACTCCACGACGCAGATCCCGCACGTCCTGCGGGTCATGCTCGCGCTGACCACCGGCATCCCGGAGCAGAAGCTGCGGGTCGTCGCCCCCGACGTCGGCGGCGGCTTCGGTGCCAAGCTCAACGTGTACGCCGAGGAGATCCTGGCCCTGGTGATCGCCCGCAAGCTGGGCCGGCCGATCAAGTGGACCGAGTCCCGCAGCGAGAACTACCAGGCGACCACGCACGGCCGCGACCAGATCCAGGACATCACCATCGCATCCAAGAAGGACGGGACGCTGCTGGGCCTGAAGGTCGAATTGCTGGCCGACATGGGCGCCTACCTGCAGCTGATCACCCCCGGTGTCCCGGTGCTGGGCGCCTTCATGTTCCCGGCCATCTACAAGATGCCGTCGTACCGGTTCATCTGCCGGGGCGTCTTCACGACGAAGACGCCCACCGACGCCTACCGCGGCGCGGGCCGCCCGGAGGCGACGTACGCCATCGAGCGGATCATGGACGAGCTGGCCGACACCCTCGGGCGCGACCCGATGGAGCTGCGCAAGCAGAACTGGATCACGCACGAGGAGTTCCCGTACACGATGGTCGCGGGGCTCACCTACGACTCGGGCAACTACGAGGCCGCCACCGAGAAGGCCGAGCAGATGTTCGACATGGTCGGGCTACGGGCCGAGCAGAAAGCACGCCGGGAGCGCAAGGACCCGGTGCAGCTCGGCATCGGCATCTCGACCTTCACCGAGATGTGTGGCCTGGCGCCGTCCCGCGTGCTGGGCTCGCTGTCGTACGGCGCTGGCGGCTGGGAGTCGGCTTCGGTCCGGATGCTTCCCACCGGCAAGGTCGAGGTCGTGTCCGGGGCGACGCCCCACGGCCAGGGCCACCACACCGCGTGGAGCCAGATCGTGGCGGACTCGCTCGGCGTGCCGTTCGAGGACATCGAGCTGGTCGCCGGTGACACCAAGTCCAGCCCCAAGGGGATGGACACGTACGGGTCGCGCTCGCTGGTCGTCGGTGGCGTCGCCATCCACAAGGCCACCGGCAAGGTGCTGGACAAGGCCAAGCGGATCGCCGCGCACCTGCTCGAAGCCGCCGAGGGAGACGTGGAGTTCAAGGGCGGGACGTTTTCGGTCAAGGGCTCGCCCGAGGCCAGCCTGACGATCCAGCAGGTGGCCCTGGCGACCTTCGCCGCGCACAACCTGCCCGACGGCATGGAGCCCTCGCTCGACAGCGACTACGTCTACGACCCGGAGAACTTCTCCTACCCGCACGGGACCCACCTGTGCGCGGTCGAGGTCGACACCGAGACCGGCTTCACGACGATCCGCAAGTACGTCTGCGTCGACGACATCGGCAAGATCGTCAACCCGGTCATCGTGCAGGGCCAGGTGCACGGCGGTCTGGCGCAGGGCATCGCGCAGGCGCTGTACGAGGAGGCCGTCTACGACGCCGAGGGCAACCTGTCGACCGGCTCCATGGTCGACTACCTGCTGCCCAGCGCGGCCGACCTGCCGCACTTCGACACCGGCCGCACCGAGACCCCGGCGACGAGCAACCCGCTCGGGGTCAAGGGCGTCGGCGAGGCCGGCACCATCGCCTCGACTCCGGCGGTCATCAACGCCGTCGTCGACGCACTGCGTCCGTTCGGCGTCAACGACATCGACATGCCCGCCACACCGGAACGCGTGTGGCGGCTCGTGCAGGCCGGCAGCGCGAACGGAGCAACACAGTGATCCCCGCAGCGTTCGACTACGTCGCCCCCAGCTCGGTGGCCGACGCGATCTCGGCACTGGTCGAGGGCGGGGAGGACGCCAAGGTCCTCGCCGGCGGACAGAGCCTGATCCCGGTCCTGCGGCTGCGGCTGTCCTACCCGTCCGTGCTCGTCGACCTGCGCAAGATCGACAGCCTGCGGGGTGTCCGCGAGGACGGCGCCGACCTGGTGATCGGGGCGATGACCCGGCACGCCGACGTCGTCAAGGACCCGCTGGTCAAGCAGTACGCCGCCCTGGTGGCCACCGCAGCGGCCACCGTGGCCGACCCGGCGGTCCGGCACCGGGGGACGTTCGGCGGTGCCCTCGCGCACGCCGACCCGGCGGGCGACCTGGCGGCGGTGGCCTTGGCGCTGGACGCGCAGCTGGTCGCGGAGGGACCCGGCGGACGGCGCACCATCGCCGCGGCGGACTTCTTCCAGGACTACCTGCAGACCTCGCTGTCGCCGGACGAGCTGCTCGTCGAGGTCCGTGTGCCCAAGCTGGAGGGGCAGTGGGGCGTCGCCTACGAGAAGTTCAACCGGACCGCACAGGCCTGGGCGATCGTCGGGGCGGCGGTGGCCGTCCGGCGCGAGAACGGTTCGATCGCCGAGGCCCGGATCGGGCTGACCAACATGGGTTCGACGCCGGTACGCGCGAGCGCCGTCGAGGCCGCCCTGGCCGGTGCGGCGGCGGACGCGGGCACCATCGCCGCGGCGGCCGAGCATGCGGCGGAGGGCACCACCGCGCCGTCCGACCTGTCGGCGCAGAGTGACTACCGGGAGCACCTGGCACGGGTCCTCACCCGGCGGGCCGTCACGACCGCAGCGGGGCTGTAGGTGGAAGGTCGGCGGGGACTGCTGCCCGAGGGGGTGAGCAACCCCGCCGACCTCGCCCTGCTGCTCGGCGAGGCGGACTACCTCGCCGACACCGGCGTCGCGACCGCCGCCTACCTCGCGTTGGCGATGGGCCGGCCGCTGTTCCTCGAGGGTGAAGCCGGGGTCGGCAAGACCTCCCTGGCCCGTGCCCTCGCCCAGGTGCTGGACGCGCCGCTGCTGCGGCTGCAGTGCTATGAGGGGATCGACGCCAGCCAGGCTCTGTACGACTGGGACTTCCCGCGGCAGCTGCTGCACCTGCGGGCCGCTGAGACCGCGGGCGCAGCGGACGCCGCGCGCTTGGAGGAGGAGGTCTACAGCCGCCGCTTCCTGCTCGCGAGGCCACTGCTGGCAGCGCTGGAGACCTCGCCGAGCGTCCTGCTGGTCGACGAGGTCGACCGCGCCGACGACGAGTTCGAGGCGTTCCTGCTGGAGGTCCTGAGCGACTTCACGGTCACCGTGCCCGAGCTCGGCACCGTGCACGCCGAGGTACCCCCCGTCGTGATCGTGACCAGCAACCGCACCCGCGAGGTGCACGACGCCCTCAAGCGGCGGTGCCTGTTCCACTGGGTCGAGCACCCGTCCTTCGAGCGCGAGGTGGCCATCGTGCGCCGCCGGGTGCCCGAGGCCTCGGCCCGGCTGGCCTCACAGGTCGCCTCCGCGGTGGCGGCGCTGCGGGAAGAGGACCTGCTCAAGCCGCCGGGCGTGGCGGAGTCGATCGACTGGACGCAGGCGCTCGTCGCGCTCGGCGCCCAGCGGCTTGACGCGGACACCGCCACGGCGACCCTGGGTGCGGTGCTGAAGTACCGCGAGGACGTCGAGCACGCCAAGAAGCTGGACGTCGGCTCGATGCTCGACCGGGCGCTCGGTGGCTGAGCCCGCCGCCGCGACCTACGACGGCACCGACAGCCTGGTCGGGCTGGCCCGAACGTTGCGGGCGGCTGGGGTCGCGGCGGCGCCGGACCGGGTGCACGCGGCCGTCGAGGCGCTCGCGGTCCTCGACCCGTCCCGACGGGCCGACGTGTACTGGGCCGGGAAGCTCACGCTATGTGGCACGGTCGAGGAGAGCCGCCGGTACGACGCGGTCTTCGAGGCGTACTTCGGTGACCGCCCCGGCAGCATCGTGCGCCGGCAGCGGCTGCTGGTCCCGCAGCTGCAGCTGGTCTCCAGCGACGACGGGCCCGGCGAGGACGGGGACAACGAGGTCGAGTCGGGGGCGGCCAGCGCCGCCGCCAGCTCGCAGGAGTCGCTGCGTCACCGTGACGTCTCACGGCTGTCCGCCCAGGAGCGGGCCGAGCTGAACCGGCTGCTGGTCCGGCTCCGGCTGCCGGGCGAGGTACGCCGGACCAGACGGCAGCGCCCGTCCGCGCGGGGGAGCGTCGACCCTCGGCGGACCCTGCGTGCCTGGATGCGGGCCGGTGGTGAGCCGGCCGACCTGCTGCGCCGGTCCCCCCGCAGCCGTCCCCGGCGCGTCGTCCTGCTGGTGGACGTCAGCGGGTCGATGGAGCGCTACGCCGGCGCCCTGTTGCGCTTCAGCCACGCGGCGGCGGGTCGGGCGAGCGGCCAGACCGAGGTCTTCGCCCTGGGTACCCGGCTCACCCGACTGACCCGGGAGCTGGCCCGGCGGGACCCCGACGCGGCCATGGCGGCCATCGCCGAGGCGATGCCGGATGCCGGCGGCGGCACCCGTCTAGGCCTGCTGCTCAAGGAGTTCCTCGACCGCTGGGGCCAGCGCGGAACTGCGCGCGGCGCCGTCGTGGTCGTGCTGTCGGACGGCTGGGAGCGCGGCGACGTCCGGCTGCTCGGCGAGCAGGTCGAGCGGCTGCACCGGCTGGCCCACCGCGTCGTCTGGGCCAACCCGCGCAAGGCGGCCCCCGGGTACGCTCCGCTCGCGGCGGGCATGGCGGCGGCGCTTCCGCACGTGGACGACTTCGTCGAGGGACACAGCCTGGCGGCGCTTGAACACCTGGCTGATGTGGTGAGGGGGGCGCGTCGTGCGTGACATCGCCGAAGGGCTGCTGAGCCTGCTTGACACCGGCCGCCCGTTCGGGCTCGCGACGGTCGTCGGGATTCGTGGCAGCGCCCCTCGCCCGCCCGGCGCCGTGATGGCCGTCGACGCCGACGGTCACGCGCTCGGCAGCGTCTCCGGCGGCTGTGTCGAGGGCGCCGTCTACGAGGTTGCTGCCGAGGTGCTGGCCGGTGCGCCGCCGGTGGTGGAGACGTACGGGATCAGCGACGAGACGGCTTTCTCGGTCGGGCTGACCTGCGGCGGGATCATCGACGTGCTGGTCCAGCCGGTGGGCGAGCCGCAGGCGCCGCTGCTGCGTGAGCTCATCGGGCTGCTGCAGCGCGAGGAGCCGGTCGCCCTCGCGACCGTTGCCGCTGGCCCGGCCCCGCTCGCCGCCCTGCTGCTGGTCACGCCGACGGCGGTGACCGGCAGCTTGGGCACCGAGGGGCTGGACGCCGCCGTCACCGACGATGCGCGCGGGATGCTCGCGGTGGGGCAGACCGGAACTCGGCACTACGGGTCGCGCGGCGAGCGCCGCATCGACGACGTGGCCGTCTTCGTCCAGGCCTTCACCCCGCCGCCCCGGATGCTCGTGTTCGGAGCGACCGACTTTGCGGCGGCGGTGTCCCGGGCCGGCGTCTTCCTGGGCTACCGGGTCACGGTCTGCGACGCCCGTCCCGTGTTCGCCACGACCAAGCGCTTCCCGGACGCGCACGAGGTGGTCTGCCAGTGGCCGCACGACTACCTGGAGGCCACGACCGTCGACGAGCGCACCGTCATCGCCGTCCTGACGCACGACCCGAAGTTCGACGTCCCGCTCTTGGAGGTCGCGCTGCGTTCCGGAGCTGGCTACGTCGGGGCGATGGGGAGCCGACGCACCCACGACGACCGGCTGGCGAGGCTGCGCGAGGTCGGTCTCAGCGAGGACGAGCTCGGCCGGCTCCGCTCACCCATCGGCCTGGACCTCGGGGCGCGCACGCCCGAGGAGACGGCCATCTCGATCGCCGCCGAGATCGTCCAGCACCGTTGGGGCGGCACCGGTAGGCCGTTGGGCGAGACGGCCGGACCGGTCCACCGGGACCTGGTCCCGTGAGCGACGGCCCAGTGGCCGGGCTGCTGCTCGCAGCCGGCGCCGGCTCCCGCTTCGGCGGCCCGAAGGCGCTGGTCCCCTTCGAGGGCGAGTTGCTGGTCGAGCGAGGTCAGCGGCTCCTGCGCGAGGGCGGCTGCGACCCGGTGGTCGTCGTACTGGGTGCGCTGGCTGAGCAGGCCGCCGGATACGCCCCGGTCGCGGTCGTGGCCCCGGACTGGCAGACCGGCATGGGGGCGTCGTTGCGGGCCGGTCTGACCGCCCTGGAGACCACCGGCGCCCAGGCCGTCGTCGTCGCCCTCGCCGACCAACCCAGGGTGGGCCCGCAGAGCGTCGTCCTGCTGCGCCAGGCCTATGCCGCCGGTGCGGTGGCCGCTGTCGCGACGTACGCCGGCCGGCAGCGCAACCCGGTCCTTTTGGCCCGCAGCGTCTGGTCGCAGGTCGCCGGGCTCGCGGTCGGCGACACCGGCGCCCGCCCGTGGCTACGAGCGCACCCCGACCTGGTCGTCGAGGTCCCCTGCGATACGACCGGATCACCCGAGGACGTCGACACTCCCGCCGACCTGGCAGCCCTGGAGGCACCTGCATGAAGCTCGAGAACCGATTCACCGTGCCCGTCCCGAGGTCGCAGGCGCTGGCCGTCCTGCTCGACGTGGAGCGGATCGCCCCGTGCATGCCCGGGGCGACGCTGACCTCCCGCGACGGTGACCAGTTCACCGGGACGGTGAAGGTGAAAGTCGGGCCGATCAACCTGACCTACGGCGGACAGGCGAAGTTCGTCTCCGTCGACGAGGCGGCGGGTGTCGTCGTCATCGAGGGCAGCGGCAAGGAGACCCGCGGCACCGGTACCGCCAAGGCACTGGTCACCTGCCGGCTGGTCGACAAGGGCGACACCACCGAGGTCGAGGTGGACACCGACCTCAACGTCACGGGCAAGCCGGCGTCGTTCGGTCGGGGCGTGTTGGCGGACGTGAGCGGCAAGCTCGTCGACCAGTTCGCCGCGTGCCTGGCCGAGGAGATCCTGGCAGGTACCCCCACACCCGAGCCGGAGGTTTCCGGAGCGACGACAGCCGCGACGACATCCACCGGGGCGCCGCCACGGGTCGTCCGGGAGGCGGAGCCGATCAACCTGCTCGAGACGGCCGGCAGCCCCGTGCTGAAGCGCCTCGCGCCGGTCCTGGTCGGTCTGCTGGTGCTGCTGCTGGTCGTCAGGCGCCTGCGGCGCTGACCGCAGCCCGGGTGCTGGCGAAGGCCAGCGGCGGGAGGGCGTCGTCGGCGAAGAAGCCGACGTCCTCAGCGTCGTCGCCGGCCGAGAGGACGCCGCCGGTGACGGTCGCCGCGAAGGCCAGGAAGAACGAGGCGGATCCCTCGGTCGAGGGGTAGACGTCCACCACCTTGCCGACGTTCACCTCCAGGCCGGTCTCCTCCCGGCACTCGCGGGCAGCGGCGGCGCGCGGGTCCTCGTCGGCGTCGACGAACCCGGCGGGCAGCGCCCACAGGCCGCGGGCGGGGTCGACGCCCCGACGTACCAGCAGCAGCCGGCCGAGCTCGTCCCGGACCACCACGCCGACCCCGACCTTGGGGTCGCGAAAGTGCACCCTGGCGCACTCCGGGCAGCGCTGGGCCCGGCCGTGGGGCGTGAGCAGGCCCCCGCAGGCCGGGCAGTGCAGGGCGAGCTCCATGGCGTGCAGCCTAGAGCGGCGGTGCCGGACCCGAATGCTGTTGACTGAGGGCATGCAGCGACGCCCTACAGACCTCAACATCGCCGGCGCGGTCGACCTCGGCCGGCTCGCGAAGCCCGCGCCGACCCCCGCGAGCACCAGCCCGTACGTGCTCGACGTCAACGAGGCCGACTTCGAGGAGGTGGTGCTGCGCGCCTCGCTGAAGGTGCCCGTGCTCATCGACTTCTGGGCCGACTGGTGCCAGCCCTGCAAGCAGCTCAGCCCGGTGCTGGAGAAGCTCGCTGACGAGGCGCAGGGCGCCTGGGTGCTGGCCAAGATCGACGTGGAGGCCAACCAGGGCATCGCCGGACAACTGCAGATCCAGTCGATCCCGGCGGTCTTCCTCGCCCTCGGGGGTCGCCTCGTCCCCGGCTTCACCGGAGCCCTGCCGGAGGCTGAGCTCCGGCAGTTCCTGGAGCAGGTCATGGCGGCGGCGCAACAGGCGGGGCTGCTCGGCAAGGACGGTGTCGTCGGCGAGGCTGAGCCGGCTCCGGTCCCGGTTGACCCGGAGCTGCTGGCCGCGGAGGACGCCCTCGGCGTGGAGGACTACGCCGGCGCCCTCGCCGCGTACGACGCCTTGCTGGCTCGCAAGCCGGGCGACGTGGAAGCCACCCTGGGCAAGGCCTGGGCTGCGCTCCTCCAGCGGGCCGTCCACCTCGACCCCGACGCTGCGGTGGCGGCCGCAGCCGCGGCCCCGGACGACGTGGACGCGCAGACCGCTGCCGCCGACACGGAGGTGCTGAGCGAGCAGATCCAGCCGGCGATCGACCGCCTGATCGCCTTCGTGAAGCGCTCCTCCGGCGACGACCGGGACCGGGCGCGTCAGCACCTGCTGGACCTGTTCTCGGTCCTGGACCCTGAGGACGAGCGCATCGTTGCCGGTCGTCGCGGGCTGTCCAACGCCCTGTACTGAAGTGCGCCTGAGGACGGCCTCAAGTTGAGATGATGGGCATCAAGGCGGGCGCCGGTAGGGCACAGGTTGGTAGATCACCCTTGGGCCGCTGGTGACGAGGATGGGGCGCACGACCAGACCCCGTCCGCAGGCTGTGGCGCCAAGGCATCCCATGAGGGGGGCAGGCCGGCACCGCGGCAGGGCTGGACCTCCGCCAGCCCGCTTCGCAAGGCTTGGTGGCGTTTCTCGCTGCAGGAACTGGTGTCGCCGTAGGGCTCGGTTGCGGTGGACCGATGGTCGGTGATGACCCGGAGTTCCTTGACCTCGTATGCGCTTGTGGCTCCCGCCTTGTGCGAGCCGGATGAGGTGGTGCTTCTCGGTCTGGTGTGGTCGCGTTCGGTGGCTGCTGGTCCGGGCGGGTGCGTTGCCTGTGGACGGTGCGTTCCCGCGGGAACGTGTTGTCCACAGGGTTAGGCGGCTTGTTGCCGGAGGACCCAGACGGCGTGGTCGAGGTCGAGGCGGTCACCGCCGGACGGTGTGAACCGGCCGGCGGGGAGTTCGGCGGCGGGGGCGACGTGGAGCGTGGGGTGGTGCGGGATGTGGGTGCCGTCGCTGGTGTGGACGTGGAGGGTCCGGTCCGCGTGCAGGGTGAGCTGGAACCCGTCGGCGTGGATAAGGGCGTGATGGCGGGCGCAGACCAGGATCAGGTTGGCCAGGTCGGTGCGGCCGCCTTGGCTCCAGTACTGGATGTGGTGGGCGTGCAGGTTGCTGACCCTGGTGCAGCTGGGCATCCGGCAGCGTTCACCGTCGAGCTGACCGAGCAGCCGGCGCAGCCCGAGGGGAACTTCGCGCATCGCGCGTCCCTTGTCGAACTCGGTCAGTGCCGCCGGCACAAGCTGGTCCGCCGGTGTGGGGACGCGACCGGGTGGCAGGAGTGCACCATCACGCAGGCGGGCCCAACCGGAGAGTGGGTCGACGCAGACCCGCAAGCGTTCCTTCACCGCCACGGGTAGCGGTCCGGGGTTGTCGAGGGCGTTACTGGCCATACGGAGCAGCGCATCGGTCCAGGTCGGCCGGTCGGGCAGCCCCGCCGTCACGGCCGCCTGAGCCCGGGCCAGGTCGCGGTCGTCGCGTTGCTGCCGGACGAGCCGGTTGTGAGCGGTGACATCCCGGCAGGCCTGGTTCCAGGCCCGTTTGGCGGTGAGCTCAGCCTCGGTGAGGAACACCCCGCACGTCACCCGGACCGGCATCGGTGGTTCTGCCTGCTCGCACAGAGCGGGCTCGTCCGTGACCTCGACCGGTAGCGCGGCAGCCTCGGCGCGGGCCTGGTCCAGGAGGCGGTCCAGCCCGGCCAGCACGACGGTGGCTTCTTCGGGTTCGAGGATGAACGTCACCGCATACCGGCCGTCAGGGCGGGTCCGGACCGAAGGGCGACGCCGGGCCGCGGCCTGCTCCGGGTCGGCCACGTCTTCCTCAGCGGCTTGGGATCGGCGGACGGCCTGGACGAGGCGTTCGAGTTGCGCACCGTTGCACGCGAGGGCCAGGTCCAGCCACAGCCGCTGATCGACCGGGGTGCAGACCCGGGTGATGGCTCGGACCTGCGTCCACGTCAACGCGCCCTCGCCGAACCGGGCCGCGACCAGTGGCAGCGACCGCAGGGCAGCGGCGACCCGGACCCGTTCGCGGGCAGCACCCGGGCCCATCCCGCACTGCCAGGACAGCCAGTGCGCACATGACAGCACCCCCACCCCGCCCCAGGCGCCGCGCATGTCGAGCTCCCCGATCAGGGCCACGAGGCGGGCTTCACCGGCCGCGACCCGCGCTGCCCACCGGGCTACTTCCTCCTGCAACTCGACGTCGGTCAGGGCGGAAAGACACGCAGCAGTCATGACGTGATGTTACTCGATCAGGCATTCTAGTGCACGCCCACATTCACGCTTCGTGGGTCCCCAATTTCACCATGTGGACACAACGTTCCCGCGGGAACGTGTTGTCCACAGGGGCTTGAGCGGGCGCATGTCGATGACCGCTGGGGAGAGCAGGCGAGCTGACGACCCCTCGGCTGAAGGCAGGTCCGACCAGCGGGTAAGCGGCTTCGATGTATCGGCCGCCGGAGCCCGAAGAGGCGTCGTTCCCTGCGCCGCCGAAGTCTCGTAGGCGGTGAACGACCGTCCACAAGGTGTGGTCCGCACACCGTCAGGAAGTGATGCTGGCGAAGATCATTTCAGAGAGTCGCTTAGCCCTTGGCCCGCCTTGAACGGGCCGGGATTCATGCACACCACCCCACCCCGCCGCCGTACTCAACTGCCACTCTGGGCGACGCAGGCCGCCTTCTCTGCTGTGCTGCGCTAGCCCTGGGGTCCTGGGCTGCTCAGCCAGAGCGTGCCCAGCGGGGGCACCCGAAGCGCCGCCGACGCGGGCTGACCGTGCCACCCCTCGGCGGCCGCCGTAACTGCCCCGCTGTTGCCGACACCGCTGCCGTAGAAGGCTTCCGCGTCGCTGTTGAGGACCTCGCGCCACTGTCCGGTCCAGGGCAGGCCGACCCGGTAGTCCTCATGCGGCATCCCGGCGAAGTTCGAGATGCAGGCCAGGGCGGAGCCGTCGGAGCCGAAGCGCAAGAAGGAGAAGACGTTGCCGGTGGCGTCGTTGGCGTCGATCCAGGAGAAACCGGCCGCGTCGTTGTCCTGCGACCACATGGCGGGCAGGGCGCGGTAGACCGTGTTGAGCTCCTTGACGAGCAGGGCCACACCGCGGTGGTCCGGGAGGTCGAGAAGCCACCAGTCGAGCGAGCGGCCCTCGCTCCACTCCGACTCCTGGGCGAACTCCGATCCCATGAACAGCAGCTGCTTACCCGGGTGGGCCCACATGAAAGCGAGGTACGAACGCACGTTGGCGAGCTGCTGCCAGCGGTCGCCGGGCATCTTGCGTAGCAGCGACCCCTTCCCGTGCACGACCTCGTCGTGGCTGATCGGCAGGACGAAGTTCTCGGAGTACGCGTAGACCATGGAGAACGTCATCTGGTGGTGGTGGTAGCCACGGTAGATCGGTTCGTGGGCGACGTAGTCGAGCGAGTCGTGCATCCAGCCCATGTTCCACTTGAACCCGAAGCCCAAGCCCCCGAGATGCGTGGGACGGGTGACGCCGGGCCACGAGGTCGACTCCTCGGCGATCGTCATCGCCCCCGGCACCCGCCGGTAGACCACGGAGTTCATCTCCTGCAGGAACGCGACGGCGTCGAGGTTCTCGCGACCGCCGTACTGGTTGGGCAGCCACTGGCCCTCCTCGCGGGAGTAGTCCAGGTAGAGCATCGAGGCGACGGCATCGACGCGCAGGCCGTCGATGTGGAACTCCTCGAGCCAGTAGACGGCGTTGGCGACCAGGAAGTTGCGCACCTCGTTGCGGCCGAAGTCGAAGACGTAGGTGCCCCAGTCGAGCTGCTCGCCGCGCCGCGGGTCGGCGTGCTCGTAGAGCGGCGTCCCGTCGAAGCGGGCAAGGGCGAACTCGTCCTTGGGGAAGTGCGCGGGCACCCAGTCGACGATGACGCCGATGCCGGCCTGGTGCAGCCGGTCGACCAGGAAACGGAACTCGTCCGGCGTACCGAAGCGGGAGGTCGGGGCGTAGTACGAGCTGACCTGGTAGCCCCACGAGCCGCCGAACGGGTGCTCGGCCACGGGCAGCAGCTCGACGTGGGTGTAGCCGAGCCAGGAGACGTACTCCACCAGCTGGTCAGCCAGCTCCACGTAGGAAAGGTTCTGCCGCCAGGAGCCCAGGTGCACCTCGTAACAGCTGACGGGCGCGGCGTGCTGCCGCGTCCGGTCACGGGTCGCGATCCAGTCGCTGTCCTGCCAGTCGTACGACGACTCCGCCACGACCGAGGCGGTCAAGGGCGGGACCTCCGCCTGGCGGGCCATCGGGTCAGCCTTGTCGCGCCAGACCGAGTCGGCACCGAGGACGGCGAACTTGTAGTGGGTGTTCGCGCCGAGGTCGGGGACGAACAGCTCCCAGACCCCGCTGGAGCCGAGCGACCTCATGGGGTGGGAGGACCCGTCCCAGCCGTTGAAGTCACCGACGACGCGGACGCCACGGGCGCCCGGCGCCCACACCGCAAACGACACTCCCGTCGCCGTCGGGTAGCGCCGCACGTGGGCGCCGAGGACCTGCCAGAGGTACTCGTGCCGGCCCTCACCGATCAGGTGCAGGTCCACCTCGCCGAGGGTCGGCAGGTAGCGGTACGGGTCGTCCGCGGGATAGGTGGTGCCGTGATAGGTCACGTCGAGCCGGTAGTCCACGACCGGTCCGGGAAAGGCCGCCTCCCAGACGCCGTACGCGCGGTGCTCGAGGTCCACCCGCTCGTCGGCGACGAGCGCGACGACCTTCTCGGCGCCAGGACGCAGGGCCCGGATCACGGAGCGGCCGTCGATCCCCCCGGGGTGCATGCCCAGAACGGCGTGCGGGTTGTGGTGCACACCGCTGGCCAGCAGCTCGAGCTCACCGTCGGTCGGGCCGGTGGTGACCACCGTGAGCTCGTCAGTCACGCGCGGCTTGCGCCCGCGGGGTGGCTTCGTCATGCGACCGTCCCGACCAGTCGTCCGATGGCCGTCAGAGGGACGTGCAGCCAGGTCGGTCGGTTGCGCGCTTCGTAGACCACTTCGTACACCGCCTTGTCGAGCTCGAACGCCCGCAGCAGCGCCACCTCCTCGCGGGGGTCGGCGCCCACCGCTCGGGCGTAGCCGTCACAGAACGCTTCTCTGTTGCGTTCTGCCCACTCCGAGGCGCGATAGGCCAGGTGACGTTCGTCGGCCCGCCCGGTGAGCAGATGACGCGCGGCGTAGTCGAAGGACCTGAGCATGCCGGCGACGTCCCGCAGCGGACTCATCAGTGCACGTCGCTCCGACAGCGGTCGGGCCGGCTCGCCCTCGAAGTCCAGCAGTACCCAGCCGTCCTGGGTCCTGAGGACCTGTCCCAGGTGGTAGTCGCCATGCACCCGCTGGACGGCCACCGGCGCGGTACGGGCGGCAATCTCGTCGTACGCCGAGCGGAGCCCGTCGGCGTAGGGCGCGAGCTCCGGCACAATCGTCAGCGCCGCGTCCAGCCGCTCGTGCATCTGATGCGCTGTACGGCGGGACTCCTCGGCCGACACGACCGTGGAGTTGAGGACCTCGGCCATCAGCAGGTGCACCTCGCCGGTCGCGACGCCGAGCCGCTCCGACTCGCCGGCGAAGTCACCGCCGACCTCGTTGGCGTGCAGGTCACCCTCGGCGAACAGGTCCCGAACGCTGGCGGTCGCCATCGCCCAGCCCTCCGAGCTGTTCTTCAGGAAGGGCTGCAACAGGCCCAACGTCGTGGTCTGGCCCTCGACGACACCGTCGAACCACGCCAGCGGCCGGGCCACGACCAGGCAACCCGCATCCGACAACGCCTTGGTCACCTCGATGTCCGGGTTGGCTCCCGGCTGCAGGCGACGGAACAGCTTCAGGATGAGGTCCTCGCCGTAGACGATCGAGGTGTTGGACTGCTCGGCGGTCATCAGCCGACCGGTCAGCGTGGTGTTGACCTCGTCGGCGTTGACGAAGGACAGGCTCTCGACGTCGTCGCCGGTGGCCAGGTGCCCGAGCAGCAGCGACGTGGCGAGCGGGTCGTGGACGGCGTCGTAGACGATGCTGCCGTCGACGTCACCGAGGACGGCGTACTCCATCCGCTGCTCGACCGGCCCGCCTGTGAACCCGAGCAGGAGCTGGTAGTCCTCGGTCCCGCCGTCCTCGTAGGCCACCTGGACGATCAGGTGTCGCACCTGGGGGTCGGCGTCGCGCAGCACCACGGAGGCGGTCGGCGTCACGGTGGCAACGGTTCGCCCCTTGCCGCCGAACCAGCGCTGGCGGGGCAGCCACTGCTTGACGAGCTCGCTCGGGTCCGTCACGGCGCCTGCTCGCCTTGCAGGGCGAACCACAAGAAACCGTGTCCAGGAAGCGACAGCAGGTAGGGCAGCTCGCCCACCTTGGGGAAGGGAACTCCGCCGGTGAGCTCCACCGGCCGACAGCCCTGGAAGCGGGCCAGGTCGAGCTCGACCGGCTGCGGGAAGCGCGAAAGGTTGTTGACGCACAGGACGCGGTCGTCGCCGAACTCGCGCACGAACGCGAGGATCGACGGGTTGTCGGCGCCGAGCTCCTCGTAGGTACCCATGCCGAACACCGGGTGCCGGCGACGCACGGCCAGCATCGTGCGGGTCCAGTTCAGCATCGACGAGGACGAGCGCATCTCCGCGTCGACGTTGAGGGCCTGGTACCCGTAGACCGGGTCCAGGAGCAGCGGCAGGTAGAGCGCCTGCGGGTCGGCGATCGAGAAACCGGCGTTGCGGTCGGCGTTCCACTGCATCGGGGTACGCACCCCGTCGCGGTCACCGAGGTAGATGTTGTCCCCCATGCCGATCTCGTCGCCGTAGTACAGGACGGGCGACCCGGGCAGCGACAGGAGCAGCCCGGTGAAGAGCTCGATTTGGTCGCGGCTGTTCTCCAGCAGCGGCGCGAGCCGCCGTGCGATGCCGATGTTCGATTTCATCCGCGGGTCCTTGGCGTACTCCGCGTACATGTAGTCGCGCTCGTCGGCGGTGACCATCTCGAGGGTGAGCTCGTCGTGGTTGCGCAAGAAGATGCCCCACTGGCAGTTGTTCGGGATCGCAGGGGTGTTGGCCAAGATCTCGGAGATCGGATAGCGCGACTCCCGCCGGACGGCCATGAAGAGCCTGGGCATCAGAGGGAAGTGGAACGCCATCTGGCACTCGTCGCCGGTTTCGGCGTCACCGAAGTACTCCACGACGTCCTGCGGCCACTGGTTGGCCTCGCACAGCAGCACCCGGTCCGGGTAGAGCGCGTCGACCTCCTTTCGCAGGCGCTTGAGGAAGTCATGCGTCTCCGGCAGGTTCTCGCCGTTCGTGCCCTCGCGCACGAACAGGTAGGGCACGGCGTCGAGCCGGAAGCCGTCGATGCCGAGGTCGAGCCAGAACTTGCAGACCTCGATCATCTCGCTCTGCACGACCGGGTTGTCGTAGTTGAGGTCCGGTTGGTGGCTGAAGAACCGGTGCCAGAAGTACTGCTGGCGCACCGGGTCCCACGTCCAGTTCGACTTCTCGGTGTCGACGAAGATGATCCGGGCGTCCGGGTAGATCTCGTCGGTGTCGGACCACACGTAGTAGTCGCCGTAGGGCCCGGTCGGGTCGCTGCGCGAGGCCTGGAACCAGGGGTGCTGGTCGCTCGAGTGGTTCATGACGAGGTCGGCGATCACGCGCATGCCCCGCTTGTGGGCCTCGTCCACGAGGTGCACGAAGTCACCCAGGTCCCCGAACTCAGGAAGAACCTTGAGGAAGTCGCTGATGTCGTATCCACCGTCCCGCAGCGGTGACTCGTAGATCGGCAGCAGCCAGACACAGTCGATGCCCAGCCACTGCAGGTAGTCCAGCTTGGAGATCAGGCCCTGGATGTCACCGGTGCCGTCGCCGTTGCTGTCCGCGAAGCCGCGGATCAGCACCTCGTAGAAGACCGCTCGCTTGTACCAGAGCGGGTCGCGCGACTCCTCCAGCGAGACGAGCTCGTCTGGTCCCACTGAGGTCACGTCCAGGAGCCTTCCGTTGGTGGGTGGGCGCGCGTCACGGTGAAGATGTGCGCGGGTTCGGTGAACGGGTCGAGCCGCACATAGTTGTTCGGCCCCCAGGTGTACTCCGCACCGGTGACCTCGTCCCGGACCAGCACCGGGTCCTCCCAGGTGACGCCCAGGGCGGGCAGGTCGAGGTGGACCGTGGCCTCGCGGGCGCCGTGCGGGTCGAGGTTGAGCACGACCAGGACGACGTCGTCGCCGGTCCGCTTGCTCCAGGCCAGGACGTCCGGGCTGTCGACGTCGTGGAAGGTCACGTTGTCGAGCCACTGCAGAGCGGAATGCTCGCGGCGTAGGAGGTTGAGCATCGTGAGGTACGGCGCCAGCGAGGCCTGCGACCAGTCCCGAGGCCGGTACTGGTACTTCTCGGAGTCGAGGTACTCCTCGCTGCCAGGGCGGACGGCGACGTGCTCGTAGAGCTCGAAGCCGGAGTAGACGCCCCACGAGGGGGACAGCAGCGCGGCCAGGACGGCGCGGACCTTGAAGACCGGTGGACCGCCGTACTGCAGGGAGGCGTGCAGGATGTCGGGGGTGTTGACGAAGAAGTTGGGGCGCATGTACGTCGACGCGTCCACCAGCTCGCCGACATAGGTCTGGAGCTCTTGTTTACCGACGCGCCAGGTGAAGTAGGTGTAGGACTGCGTGAACCCGACCCTTCCCAGCTCGTGCATCATGGCCGGCCGGGTGAAGGCCTCGGCGAGGAACAGCACGTCCGGGTCGGTCTTCTTCACCTCGGCGATGAGCCATTGCCAGAAGTCGAGGGGCTTGGTGTGCGGGTTGTCGACGCGGAAGACCTTGACGTCGTGCGCGACCCAGTGCCGCACGACCCGCAGTACCTCGGCGTAGAGGCCTTCGGGGTCGTTGTCGAAGTTCAGCGGGTAGATGTCCTGGTACTTCTTGGGCGGGTTCTCCGCGTAGGCGATGGTCCCGTCGACCCGCATGGTGAACCACTCCGGGTGCTCCTTGGCCCACGGGTGGTCGGGCGCGCACTGCAGGGCCAGGTCGAGCGCAACCTCCATGCCGAGCTCGCGGGTGCGCGCGACGAAGGCGTCGAAGTCCTCCAGGGTGCCGAGGTCGGGGTGGACAGCGTCGTGGCCTCCCTCGTCCGACCCGATGGCCCACGGACTGCCAGGGTCATCCGCGCCCGGGGACAGGGTGTTGTTCGGGCCTTTGCGGTTGACCTTGCCGATCGGGTGGATCGGCGGCAGGTAGACGATGTCGAAGCCCATCTGGGCGATGGCGGGCAACCTCTTCGCGGCGGTCGTGAAGGTCCCCGAGGTCGTCCGGGTCCCTCCCTCGCTGCGTGGGAAGAACTCATACCAGCTCCCGTAGAGCGCGCGCCGGCGATCCACCCACACCTGGTACGACGGCCCTGCTGTCACCAGCTCGCGCAGGGGGAACGCGCTGAGCAGCTCGACGACCGCGGGCGCCAGCGCTGCGTCGAGCCGTTCCCTGGGCGCACGGCTGCCGTCACGCAGCAGGAACGGAAGGCCGGTCAGGAGCGACTTCTTCGCCCTCGGCACTCCCTCGAGCGCTCGCTCGTAGAGCCGGGCGCCCTCCTCCAGGACGACGTCGACGTCGACGTCGGCGTCCATCTTGAGCGGTGCGTCGTGCCACCAGGTGCCGAGCGGGTCGCTCCACCCCTCGACCGTGAACGACCACGCGCCTTCGACGTCGAGGGTGACCGGCGCCGTCCACCGGTCGTTCACCTGCGCCGTCATCCGCAGGAAGGGCGACCGCCTGCCGCCCGGGCGCCTGAGCACCACGTTTGCGCCGACGGCGTCGTGCCCCTCCCGGAACACCGCCGCGGCGATCGCGACGGTCTGTCCCGTCACGGCGCGGGCGGGGTAGCCCCGGCAGGAAACCTGAGGGCTCACGTCTGTCACTGCGATGCGTCCGACCACGACGCGAACGTACCCAGGGGGAGGCTGCTCGAACGATCAGGGGTCCGACCAATCCGAAAGGTTTGACGAAGCGAACATAGGTGCACAAAGCACCTATATAAATCTTCGTTTGTCCCTGGAGGACCCCCTTGTCCGGTACGCCCACCCCCAGAACCGCCCTGAAGAAGACGGGCAGCGCCTGTCTGGCCGCCGGTCTCCTGCTCGGCGCTGGCGCGCTGGGCTTCGGCCCGGGCACCAGTTCCGCCTCCAGCCACCGTGAAGCGCCCCTCACCGCGGCCAACCCGCTGATCGACAACACCGACACCTACGCCTTCGTCAGCCCCGACAAGCCCGACACCACGACGCTGGTCGCGAACTGGATCCCGTTCGAGGACCCGGCCGGTGGCCCGAACTTCTACCCGTTCGGCGCCTCGGGCTACCGCTACAACATCAAGGTCGACAACAACGGCGATGCCAAGCCCGACGTCACCTACCAGTGGACGTTCACGAACGACGACAAGCGGGCCGGCAACACCTTCCTCTACAACAACGGCCCGGTGACGTCCCTCGACGACGCGACCTTGCTGTTCAAGCAGACCTACAAGCTCGAGGCGATCGACGCTGCCGGCAAGAGCACGACGATCGTCGATGCCGGCAAGGTTGCCCCGAGCAACATCGGCAAGGCCTCCATGCCCGACTACGCCTCGCTGCGCGACCAGGCCATCACGAAGACCACCGACGGCGGCTCGAGCTTCGTCGGTCAGGCCGACGACCCGTTCTTCCTCGACCTGCGCGTGTTCGACCTGCTCTACGGCGCCAACCTCAAGGAGGCGGGCAGCGACACGCTGACCGGCTACAACGTCAACACCATCGCGCTGCAGGTGCCGACCGCGAGCCTCACCAAGGGTGGCGACGGCAGCGGCATCGTCGGGGTGTGGAGCACCACCGACCAGCAGACCCTCACGTTGAGCCCCGGCAAGGCCACCCCCGGCGGTGCCTTCATCCAGGTCAGCCGCCTCGGGGCGCCGCTGGTCAACGAGGTCGTCCTCCCGGCCAACCTCAAGGATGCCTTCAACTCCCTGACCCCGGACAAGGACGCGACCGTCATGGCCGCCGTCGACCGCGTCAAGGACCCGGAGGTCCCGAAGCTGATCGCCAGCATTTACAAGATCCCGGCCCCGGCTGCTCCCCGTGACGACCTGGTCGCGGCCTTCCTCACCGGCATCAAGGGGCTCAACCAGCCCCCGAAGGTGACGCCGGCCGAGGAACTTCGCCTCAACACCAAGATCGCGCCGGCCGCCAACCCGAACCGCCTCGGTGTGCTCGCGAAGGACACCGCCGGCTTCCCCAATGGCCGCCGCCTGACCGACGACGTCGTCGACATCGAGCTGCAGGCCCTCGAGGGCGCTGTCCGCACCGGCAAGCTGGTGACTGCTCTGGCCGCCGGTGACGGCGTCAACACCAACGACGTCGCCTTCGGGGACACGTTCCCCTACGTCGCGATGCCGCACTCCGGCTCGGGCACCTCGGCACGTGGCACCAGCGTCAAGGGCCAGTCGGGCGCAAACTCCGGCGCGAACGGCTCGGCTGCCACCGGCTCGGCTCCTTCCGGTGGCGTCTCCGCCGGTGGCGGTGGGACGGCGTCCTCAACGCCCATCCTGCCCATCGTGCCCATCGTGCCCATCCTGCGCGTCCTGCCCGTCCTGCCCGTCACGCTCGGCCTCGTGGCTCTGGCCCTGACCGGTGCTGGCCTGGTGCTCCGTCGCCGCTCGTCCCTCTCTTAGCAGGGAGGTGGCACCCATGATCGACGCGTCCGGTCGGCCGGGTTCTCTCGACCGACCGGACGCTGCCGTGCCGTCGAGCCCTCACGGCTGGTGGCGTCAGTGGTGGGCCCCCGTGCTCCAGCTTGTCGTCCTGGCTGCAGTCATCGTCTCCGGTGCCGCGAAGATCGATGTCGAAAATCTCGCCGTGGCAGCCGATCTCGCTGCTGACCATGGTCGTGGTGCCCACGTCGTCGTAGCCCGACCCGCGCCTCGCCACGCCGCTCCGGTCAGTGTCGACGTCGCCCGCGTCGGGATTCACTCCGGCTTGGTGGACCTGCGCAAGAACCCGGACGGGTCGGTAGAGGTCCCCGTCGACTACGGCACCGCAGGCTGGTACGTCGGTAGCGCCCACCCCGGCGACGCCGGGCCGACCGTGCTCATCGGGCACGTCGACTCCAAGCAGGGACCGGGAATCTTCTACGCCGTCTCCCGTCTTCACCAGGGCGACCAGATCGTCGTGACCCGTGCCGACCGCACCCGGGCGGTGTTCGTAGTGGAGCGCGTCCAGCGATTCGCCAAGCGGGACTTCCCCACGGCTCTGGTCTACCGCGGAGACGGACACGCAAGCCTTCGGCTGGTTACCTGTGGAGGGGCGTTCGACCGGCGTACCGGGCACTATCTCGACAACACGGTGGTGCTCGCCGAGCCCCTTGTCGTCCCACCGCGCCCTGCTCCAGCGAGGCACCAGAACCGCGGAGTGTGACCTTCGCAGGTCCGTTGACTAGGGTCACCCGCGTGAGAGCACTCCGCAGGTTCACCGTCCGCCTTGCCCTTCCCACCGCGCTCGCGCCGTTGGCCGAGCTCGTCATGAACCTGCGGTGGTCGTGGCACCATCCCAGCCTCGACCTGTTCCAGAGCATCGACCCCGACGCCTGGCAGGCCGTCGGACACGACCCGGTGCGCCTGCTGGGGGAGGTCAGCCCCGAGCGGCTGGCCGAGCTGGCCGCCGACCCCGACTTCCTCGGGCGCCTGGCAGCGGTGCACTCCGACCTGCAGACCTACCTCACGACCCCGAAGTGGTACCAGTCGCTGGAGGGTGCTCCGTCGTCGATCGCCTACTTCAGCCCCGAGTTCGGCATCACCGAGGTCCTCCCGCAGTACTCCGGGGGCCTAGGGATCCTCGCCGGAGACCACCTCAAGGCAGCCTCCGACCTGGGCGTACCGATCCTCGGAGTCGGCCTGCTCTACCGGGCGGGTTACTTCAAGCAGTCGCTCAACGCCGAGGGCTGGCAGCAGGAGCGCTACCCGCCGCTGGACCCGCACGGGTTGCCCCTGACCCTGCTGCGTACCGTCGAGGGCGCGCCGCTCGAGATTTCACTCGGGTTGAGCGAGGGACGGACCCTTCACGCTCAGGTCTGGAAGGCACAGGTCGGCCGGGTGCCGCTGTTGCTGCTCGACAGCGACGTCGAGGCCAACGCCCCCGCAGAGCGCCAGGTCACGGACCGGCTGTACGGCGGTGGCACCGACCACCGCCTCAACCAGGAGCTGCTGCTCGGCATTGGTGGCGTTCGCGCCATTCGCGCCTACACGGCGCTGAGCGGCGAGCCCGAGCCCGAGGTGTTCCACACCAACGAAGGCCACGCCGGCTTCCTCGGCATCGAGCGGATCCGCGAGCTCATCGGCCAGGGGCTCAGCTACGACGAGGCCCTCGAGGCGGTCCGCTCCGGCACCGTCTTCACGACGCACACCCCTGTCCCTGCGGGGATCGACCGGTTTCCCAAGGACCTCATCGCCGGCGTCTTCGACGGTGGTGCGCTACCCGGCGTACCCCTTGACCGGGTCCTGGAGCTCGGGGCCGAACAAGACCCGACGGTCTTCAACATGGCCCACATGGGACTGCGCCTCGCGCAGCGCCGCAACGGCGTGGCCAAGCTGCACGGCATCGTCAGTCGCGAGATGTTCAGCGGCCTGTGGCCCGGCTTCGACACCGCCGAGGTCCCGATCTCCTCGGTCACCAACGGGGTGCACGCCCCGACCTGGGTGGCCCGAGAGGTCTTCGAGCTCGCCGACCGCGAGATCGGTGGCACTCTCACGACCGAGGCCCAGGGCTGGGAGGGCATCGCCGGCGTGGCCGACACGTCCGTCTGGGCGACCCGACGCCTGCTGCGTGAGCGGCTCGTCGGTGAGGTCCGGCGGCGCCTTCACGAGTCCTGGCTCCAGCGCGGTGCCACCGAGGCCGAGCTGGGCTGGACCTCCTCCGTCTTCGACCCCGACGTGCTCACCATCGGCTTCGCCCGCCGCGTCCCGTCGTACAAGCGGCTGACGCTGATGATGCGCGATCCGGAGCGTCTGAAGGCTCTGCTGCTCGACCCCGAGCGGCCCATCCAGCTCGTCATCGCCGGCAAGGCGCACCCCGCCGACGACGGTGGCAAGGAACTCGTCCAGCAGATCGTGCGGTTCGCCGACCAGCCCGACGTGCGGCACCGCATCGTCTTCCTGCCCGACTACGACATCGGCATGGCCCGCTACCTCTACGGCGGCTGCGACGTGTGGCTCAACAACCCGCTGCGCCCCCTCGAGGCGTGTGGCACGTCGGGCATGAAGAGCGCGCTCAACGGCGGTCTCAACCTGTCGATCCTCGACGGCTGGTGGGACGAGATGTACGACGGAGAGAACGGCTGGGCGATCCCGACCGCGGACGGCGTCACCGACCCCGCCCGTCGCGACGACCTCGAGGCGGTGGCGTTCTACGAGCTGGTCGAGAAGCAGGTCCGGACCCGCTTCTACGACGTGGACGCGGCCGGCGTCCCGAAGCGCTGGGTCGACATGGTCCGCCACACGCTGCAGACCCTTGGACCCAAGGTGCTGGCCTCCCGCATGGTCCGCGACTACGTGCACCTGCTCTACGCCCCGGCCGCAGTGGCCTCGCGATCCCTTGCTGCTCAAGGGTTTGCGCCGGCCCGCGAGCTCGCCGCCTGGCGAGGGAAGGTTGTCAGCCACTGGCCGGGCGTCCGCGTCGCGCACGTGGAGGGCGGCGGAGTGGGTGACGCGCCGGCAGTCGGAGCGTCGCTCCTCGTTCGGGCCAACGTCGACCTCGGTGGCCTCGACCCCTCCGACGTGTCCGTGCAGGCCGTCTACGGCCGGGTCGACGAGCTCGATGTCCTGCACCGCCCCGTCCACCTGCCGATGACGGCCATCGGCACCAGTGACGACGGGATGCCTCGGTACGAGGGGAAGGTGCCGCTAGAACGGGCCGGCTCCTTCGGTTACACCGTGCGGGTGCTGCCGCACTCCACTCTGCTCCCGGCAGACGCGGAGCTGGGCCTGCTCGCCGAGCCCTGACCTTGGACCTCGACCTGCACGGACATCGAGCCGAAGGGCACACCGAGAGAGACAAGCAGGATTGTGAAGGTCCCCTGAGGACACAGGGACAACGCCTGCTTCTCCGTCGAGGCTGACCTCGTGGCCGGCGTGGCCCTGCTTCTGTTGCGGTCCTCAGCCTGGGGGACGTGACCCTGCAGACGCAGCAGGTGGCGACGCTGGTCTACGTCCTGGCACATGGTCCGTCGCCGGCGGCTTTCAGACCCGCACCGCCTGCAGGGCCACTCGATGCTCGCAACCTGCTGAGCGGTCAGCGGCGGGCCTGGAACAGCAGGACCGACCGGCCGGTCATGGGGACGGCGGTACCGGGGAGGCGGAAGCTGTCGTCGTACAGGGGGGAGGTGGTGTCGAGCAGGAGCTGGTAGCCGGTCGCCCAGGGTGCCGGGGGGAGGGTCAGGACGGTGTCCTGGGCGGCGGCGTGCAGGACGACCAGGAAGCTGTCGTCGACGATCGCCTCGCCGCGTGGTCCGCGGCTCCGGATGCCCCGGCCGTCGAGGTACATGCAGAGGGTCTGCTGGCCGCCGTCGAACCACTGGGAGTCGGTGAGCTCGCGCCCGTCCGCACCGAACCACGCGACGTCCTTGACGCCGTCGTCGCCGACCGACCGGCCGGAGAAGAATGCCTTCTGCCGAAAGACCGGGTGCTCCCGTCGTAGGCGCAGCAGCTGCGCGGCCAGGTCGTAGACCTCCTGCGCATCCGGGGTCACGGTCCAGTCGAGCCACGAGACCGCGTTGTCCTGGCAGTAGGGGTTGTTGTTCCCACCCTGCGTGCGGCGGAGCTCGTCGCCCATCGTCAACATCGGTACGCCGGTCGACAGGAGCAGCGTCGCGAGCAGGTTCTTGGCCTGGCGCACCCGCAGCCCGTTGACCCCTGCGTCGTCGCTCTCACCCTCGACACCGCAGTTCCAGCCGCGGTTATAGGACTCGCCGTCCCGGCCGCCCTCGCCGTTGGCTTCGTTGCGCTTGGCCTCGTACGTCGTGAGGTCGCGCAGGGTGAAGCCGTCGTGGGCGGTGACGAAGTTGATGGAGGCGTAAGGGCGGCGGCCGTCGTCCTGATAGAGGTCGCTCGAGCCGGACAGCCGATAGGCCAGCTCGCGGACGCCGCGCCCGTTGCCGCTCCAGACGTCGCGGACCGTGTCGCGGTACATGCCGTTCCACTCGGTCCACAGCGGCGGGAACTCTCCGACCTGATAGCCGCCCTCGCCGACGTCCCACGGCTCCGCGATGAGCTTCACCTGGGACACGACCGGGTCCTGCTGGATGACGTCGAAGAAGGCCGACAGCTTGTCGACGTCGTGCATCGAGCGGGCCAGTGCGGAGGCCAGGTCGAAGCGGAACCCGTCGACGTGCATCTCGGTGACCCAGTAGCGCAAGGAGTCCATGAGCAGCTGCAGGACGTGCGGGTTGCGGGCGTCGAGGGTGTTTCCGCATCCGGTGTAGTCACGGTATTCGGAGGCGTCGTCCTCGAGCCGGTAGTAGTGGGCGTTGTCGATGCCGCGGAACGACAGCGTCGGCCCGGTCTCGTCGCCCTCGGCGGTGTGGTTGTAGACGACGTCGAGCAGGACCTCGATGCCGGCGGCGTGCAGGGCACGGACCATCGCCTTGAACTCACGGACCTGCCCTCCGCGCCCGCCACTGGCGGAGAAGCCTGCGTGCGGGGCGAAGTAGCCGAGGGTGTTGTAGCCCCAGTAGTTGGTGAGGCCCTTGCGCAGCAGGTGCGGCTCGGAGACGAAATGGTGAACGGGCATCAGCTCGACGGCCGTGACGCCCAGGTTCACAAGATGCGCGATCGCGGCGTGGTGGCCGAGCCCGGCGTAGGTGCCCCGCAGCTCTGCTGGGATGTCCGGATGCACGGCGGTGAAGCCCTTGACGTGCAGCTCGTAGATGACCGTATCGGACCACGAGTGGTGCGGGCGGTGGTGGTCCTCACCCCAAGGGAAGCCGTCGTGCGTGACGACCGACAGTGGCACGAAGGGTGCGCTGTCCTGGTGCTGCTGGATCTCGTCACGGCCGAGGACCGACCCGAAGACCGCGCCGTCGAGGCGGAACTCGCCGTCGATCGCCCGGGCATACGGGTCGACGAGCAGCTTGCTCGGGTTGAACCGCTGACCGAGGGCTGGGTTGAACGGGCCGTCCACCCGGAAGCCGTAGCGCTGCCCGGGACTGACATGCGGGAGGTAGCCGTGCCAGACGTGGTAGGTCGACTCCTCCAGCGGGATGCGGGTCTCCTTGCCGGCCTCGTCGAACAGGCAGACGTCCACCGCCTCGGCCCCCTGCGTGAACAGCGCGACGTTGGTGCCCTCCCCGTCCCAGTGGGCTCCGAGGGGGAAGGGCCGTCCTGGCCAGGGGCGCTCGGTCACTCCCGGAGCCTACGAGTCCCGCGCCACGTGCCCTGGCGCTCCCGCGTGCACGGTCGCATGCTGGTCCGCCAGGTCCTCGTGGGACCGGACCGAAGCCGGCGTCAGGCCGTGAGCAAGCAGCAGGTGACCAAGGCACTTCTCGTGGTCGGCGAGCAGGTCGGCCCACTCGTCGACGAGGGCGGCAGCGGCGACCAGCGCCTCCAGCCGGACCCGGACGGGGAGCAGGACGAGCGCCACCTCGAGCTCCGCGACGACCTCGTCGTCGAGCGGTGCGCCTTCGGGAGGCGGCCTCAGTGACAGCAGGTCCGGATGCTCGTCGTCCAGCGGGCTGAGCTCGGTCAGCTCGATCTGGTCCAGGCCGAGCTGCCCCGGGCTCTCGGCGGGGTCGTCCTCGTCGTCGTCCTGCCATTCGTCCTCCCAGTCACCCTCGACCTCGGTCAGTGACAGGCCCGCCTCAGCCGCCCACCGGGCCTCTTCCTCGACGTCGATGTCGTGGGGGAGCGCCGCGAAGAACGCGTCCTGCCACCGGTCGAGCAGCGCTCGTACGGACTCGCACCGCTCGAGGGCGCCGCCCAGGTCGCCGTGCACGGGGGCCAGCAGCGTCCTCGCCAGGACGGCGGATGCGGCCTTCGGGAGGTCGTCGAGGGGGTCGGCTGAGCTGACGGTGTGCACCACACCACGCGAGTCCCGGAACACGGGGACGAGACTAGGGTCCAGACCGACCCCAGGGCGGGGTCCGGTGAGAGGACGTGGCACATGGGCGAGTTCGTCCGGCTCGAGGTCGACGGCGCGATCGGGACCATCCGCCTCGACCGTCCCAAGATGAACGCGATCAACAGCCAGCTCCAGGCCGAGCTGCGCGAGGCAGCGCTCGAAGCCGGCTCCCGCCAGGACATCCGCGCCGTGATCGTCTACGGCGGCGAGCGCGTCTTCGCAGCCGGCGCCGATATCAAGGAGATGGAGGGCTTGACCTACGCGGGCATGGCCGCCTGGGGGACCGAGCTGCAGGAGGTCTTCAAGGTCGTCGCCCGGCTGCCCAAGCCTGTCGTCGCGGCTGTCACCGGGTTCGCCCTCGGTGGAGGCTTCGAGCTCGCCCTCACGGCCGACTTCCGGGTGCTGGGGGAACGGGCGCAGGTAGGCGTGCCCGAGATCCTGCTGGGCGTCATCCCGGGGGCTGGAGGCACGCAGCGCCTGACCCGGCTCGTCGGTCCGGCCAAGGCGAAGGGGATGGTCTACACCGGACGCTTCGTGCAGTCCGCCGAGGCGCTCGCCCTCGGGATCGCCGACATCGTCGTACCGGACGCCGAGGTATACACCGCCGCGGTCGAGATGGCCTCGCAGTGGGCCGTGGGTCCGGCGGTCGCGCTCCGGGCGGCGAAGCAGGCCATTGACGACGGCCTTGAGCTCGACCTCGATGCCGGCCTGCGGCTCGAGTCGGCGCTGTTTGCGGGACTGTTCGCCACCGACGACCAGAAGGCCGGGATGCGCAGCTTCGTTGAGAACGGTCCCGGCAACGCGACCTTCACCGGCCGCTGACCTCCGGTCACCGTGGACGTCGGGTGGCGCACGTCACGTCTGCGCCGTACCGCTGGAGTTTGCGAGGCTGGTACCACCGGGTAACACTGACGTCAAAGACGCTGGCAGCAGATCCCGGCTTGCAGGTCTGGTCCGTGGATCCAACTCCCAGAGCACGACAGCGACCGTGGCCTTCGCCTCGGACGTAGCAAACTTGTCCAGATTGTGGAGGTCGGCGCCGAGCATGAACATCGTCGTACTGGTGAAGCAGGTGCCTGACACCTGGGCCGAGCGCAAGCTCAAGGACTCCGACAAGACGCTGGACCGCGCGTCCGTCGATGTCGTCATGAACGAGATCGACGAGTACGCCGTGGAGGAGGCCCTGCGCATCAAGGAGGCCCAGGGCGGTGAGGTCACGATCTTGACGATGGGTCCGGACCGTTCCGTCGAGACCATCCGCAAGGCGCTGTCGATGGGCGCCGACAAGGCCGTGCACCTCAACGACGACGCCCTCAAGGGCAGCGACGCTGTGCAGACGTCCTACGCGCTGGCCAAGGTGCTCGAGACCCTCGAGTACGACCTTGTCATCTCCGGCTCCGAGGCGACCGACTCCCGGATGGCCATCATGGGCGCGCTGCTGTCCGAGCGCCTCGGCCAGCCGCAGTTGACCGGTGCCCGCAAGGTCACCGCGTCCGAAGGCAGTGTGACGATCGAGCGCCAGACCGATGACGGCTACGCCGTGGTCTCCGCCTCGACGCCCGCGATCATCAGCGTCGTCGAGAAGATCAACGAGCCGCGCTACCCCTCCTTCAAGGGGATCATGGCTGCCAAGAACAAGCCGCTGTCGACCCTGTCAGCTGGCGACGCCCAGCTCGACCTTGCCCTGGTCGGCCTCGCGAGCGCACCGAGCCAGGTCGTCGAGTTCAGCAACAAGCCGCCGCGTCAGGCGGGTCAGGTCGTCAAGGACGAGGGTGACGGCGGCACGAAGGTCGTCGAGTTCCTCGCGTCGCAGAAGTTCATCTAGAGGGGCTGGAAACCATGGCTGAGGTACTCGTGCTTGTCGACCACGTCGACGGTGCTCCCAAGAAGGTCTCCTACGAGCTGCTGACGCTTGCCCGCACCCTGGGTGAGCCCTCCGCGGTCGTCCTCGGAAAGGGCGCCGCCGGCGCCGCCGAGCGGTGTGCCGCCTACGGCGCGGCCAAGGTCTACGTCTGCGAGGCCGAGGAGCTTGAGGGCTTCCTCGTCGCCCCGAAGGCGGCAGTCCTCGCGCAGCTCGTCACCGACAAGGCTCCGGTCGCTGTCCTCGTCCCCGCGAACGCCGAGGGCAAGGAGGTCGCCGCCCGGGTCGCTATCAAGACCGGTGGCGGTCTGATCACCGACGCCGTCGGTGTCACGGCTGAGCTCGTCGCGGAGCAGCCGATCTTCGGTGGCTCCGTGGTGGTGAAGTCCCGCATCGGGACGGGCGTGCCCGTCATTGCCGTCCGCGCCAACTCCACCGCCCCGTCTGAGGCGCCGGCCGCCGGTGCGGTGGAGGTGGTCGCCGCCTCCTTCAGCGACGCCGACAAGGCCGCCGCCGTCACGGAGCGGGTCGTCGAGGCCAAGGGCGGTCGGCCCGACCTGGGTGAGGCGTCGATCGTCGTTTCCGGCGGACGCGGCGTCGGTTCCCCGGAGAACTTCTCGATCATCGAGGCCCTGGCGGACTCCCTGGGCGCTGCGGTCGGTGCCTCCCGCGCCGCGACCGACGCCGGCTGGTACCCCCACCAGAACCAGGTCGGCCAGACCGGTCGCACCGTGTCGCCGCAGCTCTACATCGCGGCCGGCATCTCTGGGGCGATCCAGCACCGCGCCGGCATGCAGACCTCCAAGACGATCGTGGCCATCAACAAGGACCCCGAGGCCCCGATCTTCGAGTTGGCCGACTTCGGCCTGGTCGGAGACCTCAACACCGTCGTCCCCGCCCTCACCGCGCAGATCACCGCCCGCAAGGGCTGACAGCCCTCCTGTACGCCGGAAGCCGGCCCCCTCGATCCTGCGGGCGGCCAGCTTCGGCGTGTCAGGGCTGGCCGGCCTAGAAGTGGTAGCTGACGCCTGTGAGCTCCAGCGATACGTCCCACAGCCGGGCGGCGTCCGGCAGGCTGCCGGCCTGCTTCGAGCGTCCAACACGGACCGGGTTGCCGCGAAGCTCGAGCAGGTGCGGGCCGAAGTAGTCGTCGCCCTTCACGTCGGGGGCGGTGGCTGCGTAGAGCGACGGCCAGGCACCCTGCGCGTCGCTCTGCGCGATGAGAGTGTTGCCGATCTTCATCAGGACCTCGACGACCGGCTGACCCGTGCCCATCTGCAGCTCTGTGGCGGCGTAGCCGGGGTGTGCTGCGGCAGCCAGCAGCTGCCCACCGCCCCGCCGGTCGAGCTCGGCCGTGAACAGCAGGTTGGCCAACTTGCTCTGGCCGTAGGCCCGCCAGCGGTGGTAGCCACCGGTGCCCATCAGGTCCTCGAAGTTCATCCGTCCGATCTTGTGCGCGCCGCTGGAGACGGTGACGACCCGGGCCGCGGAGGCGTTGAGCAGCTGGGGGAGCAGCCGACCGGTGAGGGCGAAGTGGCCGAGATGGTTGGTGCCGAGCTGCCGCTCGAAGCCGTCGGTCGTGGTGCCCTGGGGGACCGCCATGACGCCGGCGTTGTTGACGAGCAGATCCAGGGACGGGACCCGACCCGCGACGTCGGCAGCGGCCATCTCGATCGAGGCCAGCGAGGCGAGGTCGAGGGCAACCAGCTCAACCCTGGCGTTCGGCACGGCCAGCCGGATCCGGCCGAGCGCGTCCTGCGCCTTCGTCGGGTTGCGGCAGGCCATCAGCACGCGGGCCCCCATGCGGGCCAGCTCGAGGCTGGTGTGGAAACCCAGTCCGGAGTTGGCACCCGTCACCAGGGCCGTGCGGCCGGTCTGGTCGGGCAGGTCAGCAGGCGTCCAACGCGTCACACGAGTCATGGCCGAAGCCTTGCATGCGCGCTCCTGGACGCAGGCCATGTCCTGGGACCGACGCAGCGCCACGCGGCAGTCGGCCGTGCAGACAGTGCCCAGAAGGGGCAGCTGGTCGATGTGGTCGGCCGTTCTGGCCGTCCGCGGTGACAGCGACCCCAGCGACCCCGGCTAGGCTCATGTCCGTGGCGTATCTCGATCATGCGGCCTCCACGCCGATGCTGCCCGAGGCGGTGGCGGCTGTTTGCGCGGTGATGGCCCGGCCAGGCAACGCGTCCTCGCTGCATGCGGCCGGCCGACAGGCCCGCCGTACCGTCGAGGAGTCCCGCGAGGCGCTGGCGGCAGCGTTGGGAGGGCGACCGTCGGAGGTGCTGTTCACCGGCGGTGGGACCGAGAGCGACAACCTCGCGGTCAAGGGGATCTTCTGGGCGCGCCAGGACGGTGGGGTCGCGCGCCCCCGGGTCCTGGCCTCCGCCGTCGAGCACCACGCCGTCCTCGACGCGGTCGAGTGGCTGGTCGCCCACGAGGGCGCCGAGGTGACCTGGCTGGAGGCCGACGCGCTCGGGCGGGTGCACCCCGAGGTCCTCGAGGCCGCACTCGGCGACGACGTCGCCCTGGTGACGGTGATGTGGGCCAACAACGAGGTCGGCACGGTGCAGCCCGTCGTCGCCCTCGCCGAGGTCGCCCACCGGTTCGGGGTGCCGTTCCACACCGACGCCGTCCAGGCCGTCGGGCAGCTCCCCGTCGACTTCGCGTCGTCCGGCGTCGACGCGCTGACCCTCACCGGGCACAAGTTCGGTGGTCCCCTCGGCGTCGGCGCGCTGCTGCTCGGTCGCGACGTCGCCTGCACCCCGTTGCTGCACGGCGGCGGTCAGGAGCGCGACGTGCGCTCCGGCACGTTCGACACTCCCGCCGTCGCCGGCCTCGCCGCCGCCGCGACGCTCGCCGTGGAGCGTCAGCCCGTCGTGGCCCGCAACCTGGCCGCGCTCCGGGATGACCTGGTACGCCGGGTCCGGGCCGCCATCCCGGACGCGGTCTACAACGGTGACCCGGTCGACCGCCTGCCCGGCAACGCCCATTTCTCCTTCCCCGGCTGCGAGGGCGACTCCCTGCTGCTGCTGCTCGACGCGCGCGGCGTCGAGGTCTCCACCGGCTCGGCCTGCTCGTCCGGGGTGGCCCGCCCGTCGCACGTGCTCGTCGCGATGGGGCAGGACCCGGAGACCGCACGAAGCTCGCTGCGGTTCTCCCTCGGTCACAGCTCCACCGTCGACGACGTCGACGCCCTGCTCGACGCCCTGCCCTCCGTCGTCGACCGGGCCCGGCGGGTGCCGGTCCGGTGAGGCTGCTCGCTGCCCTGTCCGGTGGCGTCGACAGTGCCGTGGCCGCCGCCCTCGCGGTCGACGCCGGGCACGACGTCACCGGCGTACACCTCGCCCTGTCGTCCTCACCTGCCGCGCTGCGCTCGGGCTCGCGGGGGTGCTGCTCGCGGGAGGACGCCCGCGATGCCGGCCGGGTCGCCGACGTGCTGGGCATCCCTTTCTACGTCTGGGACCTCGCCGAGCGGTTCCGTGCGGACGTCATCGACGACTTCGTCGCCGAGTACGCCGCCGGCCGCACCCCCAATCCCTGCCTGCGCTGCAACGAGAAGATCAAGTTCACGGCCGTCCTCGACCGGGCTCTGGCCCTCGGCTTCGACGGCGTCGTCACCGGTCACCACGCGGCGCTGTCCGACGGGGTCCTGACGCGGTCGGTCGACGAGGCCAAGGACCAGAGCTACGTCCTGGCCGTCCTCACCCCCGAGCAGCTCGCCTCGACGGTGCTGCCCCTCGGGGGCCTGCGCAAGGACGAGGTCAGGGCCCTCGCCCGCGAGCGGGGGCTCGGGGTCGCCGACAAGGCCGACTCGCACGACATCTGCTTCATCGCCGACGGGGACACAGCCGGGTTCCTACGGTCAGCCCTGGGGCCGGCCCCTGGTCCGGTCGTGGACGCCCTCACCGGCGCGGTCGTCGGGACCCACGACGGGGCGTACGCGTTCACCGTCGGCCAGCGCCGCGGCCTCGCCCTGACCGTTCCCGCCGGAGACGGCCGACCGCGCTACGTCCTGTCGGTCACGCCCGTGACCCGTACCGTCACCGTCGGGCCCGCCTCTGCCCTCGACATCTGCTCCCTCGTGACCGGGCCACCGGTCTGGTCGTCCCCGCGGCCGCTCCCGCTTCGCTGCTCGGTCCAACTGCGGGCGCACGGCATGGTCCACGACTGCTTCGTGACCGCCGCCTCCGGGCCGCTCGCGGGGTGGCAGCTCGCGCTGGACACCCCGGCCCGCGGGGTCGCCCCCGGCCAGACCGCAGTCCTGTACGACGGGCCCACCGTCCTCGGCTCAGCCACCCTCGTCTCCACCCACCCCTGACGCCCACCCCTGACGATGCCGGGCGGGTCCGGTGACCTTTGCATCGGACGCGCCGGCGTGGCCTGGTGCAAAGGTCGCGGGACAGGGCTGGGACAGAGGTCACACGACAGGGACGGGGCAGCGGGCGACGGGTGGGTGACGGGAGGGCGGTGGGTCGGCAGGCGCGAGGGGTGCTGGGCGGCGGCCGATAGGGTTGTTTCATGTCCGACGACGCGCAGCTGACCGATCTCGAGGTCATCCAGCAGGTGAGCCTCGCGGTAAGGGGGGCTGCCGCACCCCGGGCCGAGGTGATCGCTGCGCCGACGGCCGACCCGGCCTGGTTGCAGGCGGCCAAGGCCGCCCGCGCGCGTAGGGCGTGACGGACACGGAGGCTCACCCGCCCGCTGACGTGCCCGAGACCGAGGGGACCGGACCGGACCAACGGCCGACGCGGTTGTGGCGAACGGGTACCGCCACCGGGGTCGGGTCGCTGCCGGGGGAGGACTTCGGCGAGGCTGCCCGGATGGTGCTGGACGAGCTGTCGATCCCGTACCTCCCTGAGCTCCCCGGCAGGGGGTGGCACGCCGACCTGGCCGGTCGCGGCGCGGTCTTCCTCGCCGACCTGCACGTGGACGTCCAGCCCACCGGCTGGCGGATCACGCCGCGCTCGAGCCGTCAGGAACGTACGGCGAAGGACCTGCTCCGCCGCGACCTCGACGCTTTCCAGGAGGCAGTCGGGGACATCCCACCGACGGTCCTCAAGGTCCAGGCCACCGGCCCCTGGACGCTCGCCGCGATGCTCGAGCTGCACCGCGGCGCCAAGATGCTGTCGGACCACGGAGCAGTCATCGACCTTGCCGCGAGCCTGGCGGAGGGCCTGCGGCTGCACGTCGACGACGTACAGCGGCGCCTTCCTGGTACGACGGTGGTGTTGCAGCTCGACGAGCCGGCCCTGCCGGGGGTGCTGAAGGCGCGCATCCCCACGGCGAGCGGGTTCGGGACGCTGCGGGCGCCCGACCCGCAGGTGGCCAGGGAGCGGCTCAGGACCGTGCTCGCCGCTGTCGAGCACCGCGAGCACACCGTCCTCCACTGCTGCGCGCCGCGACCGCCGGTGTCACTGCTGGCTGAGGCGGGGGCGATCAGCGTGGACCTGGCGATGCTCGACGGGCGCGACGATGACGCGCTGGGGGTGGCCCTCGAGCAGGGGACCGGCCTGCTGCTGGGAGTGCTCCCGACCAGCGGGCCACTGCCCACCGTGGCCGACGTGGTCAGGAATGTCGGACGGCTGCGTGATCGTGTCGGCTTCACGGACCTCACGCTGACTTCGGCCTGCGGGCTGGCAGGTTCGACGTGGGAGCAGGCGAAGGCGACGACCAAGCGGTGCGTGGACGCGGCGGCGGCGGTGGCAGAGGAGGCGCAGTGAACGACGGCACGACGCGGGGTCATCAGGGGAGTGCTGTGGATGGCGTAGAGCAAGGCGCCGGGGGTGCGGTGGTCGGCGGGGTGCCGGTCGAGGCCCGCGAGCGGCACGCCGCGTTGTCCCAGACGGTCGAGGACCTGGCCTTTCGCTACTACGTCCTGAGCCGGCCGAGCGCCGCCGACGCCGACTACGACGCGATCGTCCACGAGCTCGTGACGCTGGAGGCGCAGCACCCGTCGTTGGTGACGCCGGACAGCCCGACGCAGAAGGTCAACGAGCGGTTCTCCACAGACTTCACCACGGTCGAGCACCTCGAACGGCTGATGAGCCTCGACAACGTCTTCACGCCCGAGGAGCTGCAGGCTTGGGCGGCCCGGCAGGCCAAGGAGGTCAGCGCGGCCCGTTACCTGTGCGAGCTGAAGATCGACGGCCTCGCCGTGGCGATCGTCTATCGGCAGGGCCGGTTGGTGAGGGCGGCGACACGCGGCGACGGGCGCCAGGGGGAGGACATCACGCCCAACGTCCGCACCTTGCGGCAGGTCCCGGAGCGCCTCACCGGCGACGACGTGCCCGCCCTTCTGGAGGTCCGCGGGGAGGTCTTCATGGCCACCGCCGACTTCGCGGCGGTCAACGAGCGCCTCGTCGAGGAGGGCAAAACTCCCTTCGCCAACCCGCGCAACGCCGCGGCGGGCAGTCTGCGGCAGAAGGACCCGAGGGTCACTGCGAGCCGCCCGCTGTCCCTGACGCTGCACGGGATCGGCGCCCGCGAGGGCTGGGACCCGAGGTCGCAGTCGGAGGCCTACCTGCAGCTGGAGCGGTGGGGCCTACCGATCGCGGGGCAGTTCCAGGTCTTCGACGACCTCGACGGGGTGCTGGGCTACATCGCGCGGTGGGGTGAGCACCGGCACGACGTGGAGCACGACATCGACGGCGTCGTGGTGAAGGTCGACCAGATCGCCATGCAGCGTCGGCTGGGGGCCACCAGCAAGGCCCCCCGATGGGCGATCGCGCACAAGTACCCGCCGGAGGAGGCGACGACGCGCCTGCTCGGAATCGAGGTCAACACCGGCCGGACCGGCCGCGCGACGCCGTTCGCAGTGCTCGAGCCCGTGCACGTCGGCGGCGTGATGGTCGGGATGGCAACGCTGCACAACGCGACCGAGGTGGCGCGCAAGGACGTCCGCATCGGTGACCTGGTCTTCGTCCGGCGGGCCGGCGACGTGATCCCGGAAGTCCTCGGACCGGTGCGCGACGAGGAGCACGACGCCCGCCCGCAGTGGATCATGCCGACCGAGTGCCGCTCGTGCGGGACGCCGTTGCGGCCGGCCAAGGAGGGCGACGTCGACCTGCGCTGCCCCAACAGCCAGTCCTGTCCGAGCCAGCTGCGGGAGCGGATCTTCGCGATGTCGGGCCGCGGCGGCTTCGACATCGAGGGCTTGGGCTGGAAGGCCGCCGATGCCCTGCTCAGAGACCACGTGGTCCAGGACGAGGGCGACGTCTTCGGCCTCAACGTCGACACCCTCCTGCTGAGCCCGTTCTTCCAGAACAAGGACGGGTCGCTGAGCGCCAACGGCGCGACCTTGCTCGCCAACCTGGAGCTGGCTCGTCAGCAGCCGCTGTGGCGGGTGATCGTCGGCTTGAGCATCCGGCACGTCGGCCCGACCGCCGCCAGGGAGCTGGCGAGGGCCTTCCGCGACCTTGACCGGATCGCGGGCGCTCCCGAGCAGGAGCTCGCCGCGGTCGACGGCGTCGGCCCGACGATCGCGCGGGCCATCGCGGAGTGGTTCGACGTCGACTGGCACCGCGAGATCGTCCGCAAATGGGCCGCCGCCGGTGTCCGGATGCAGGACGAGGGCGCCGACGAGGGTCCTCGGCCGCTCGAAGGCGTCACGGTGGTCGTGACGGGCACCCTGGCGTCGTACAGCAGGGATGGTGCGAGCGAGGCGGTGCAGGAGCGGGGCGGCAAGGTCACTGGGAGCGTGTCGAAGAAGACCGACTTCGTGGTGGTCGGGGCTGAGCCTGGCCAGAGCAAGTACGACAAGGCCGTCAAGCTCGGGGTGCCCGTGCTCGACGACGCCGGGTTCGTGGTGCTGCTCGCAGACGGCCCCGACGCGGCCCGGGCGCTCGCGACGGTGCTGGAGTCCTGACCTGGAAGCTCACTGTGTGCCGCCTTGATCACGACTGGGCCGAACGGGTCACTCATGAACAGGGCAAACCTGCCGAAGACAGTTCCACGACGCGCGAATCGCGCGCAACGGGAGGGCGACAGGCGCGTGGGCGGCGAGGCGGCACGGAGGGACCCGCTCAACGTCATGGCGGCCCCACAGGAGGTCCTGTTCGAGGCCTACATCGCGGCTGTCGGGCTCGGTGGCCTGCTGGTCGTGGCCGCCGTGGTCTATCGCGGGGATGTTGCGATCGGAGTCCCGTCACTTGGCGCGGCCTGCTTCCTGGCCTGCGGACTACTGCTCCTCAGCGAGTTCCGGCCGCTGTTCACCGCGGGTGCGCGCGACTCCAACGGCGTGGCCCTGTCGACGGCGTTCGTGTTCGCGATCCTGCTGCGCTACGACCTACCGCTGGCCCTGACCCTGCAGACTCTCGCGGTGGTTGTCAGCGACGGGATCAAGCGCAAGGCGATCTGGCGGATCGGCTTCAACGCCGGGATGTTCGCGCTGTCATGGTCGGCAGCCTGGGCCGTCATGCGGCTGCTCGGCCACCACGCGAGCCTCACCCACCCGCTCAACCTCGACGGCGGCGACCTGCTGCCCGCTCTTGCCGGCGCGGCCACCTTCTTCGTCGTAAACGAGGTGCTGGTGGCCCGGGCCGTCTCCCTGAAGGCCGGGGAGGGGCTGTGGGAGACGTTGCGGCCCGAGCTCGCGTACGAGCTGCTGACCAACGGGGCCCAGTTCGCCCTGGCCCCGCTGGTGGCGCTGACCATCGAGGCCGGGCCGGCCTTCGTACCGCTGCTCGTGCCGTCCCTGATGGCTGTCTACGCTGTCGGGTCGACGGCGTTGAAGAACGAGCAGCAGGCCCTGTCGGACTCTCTCACCGGGCTGGCCAACCGCAAGCGCCTGCGCGAGCGCGCCGACGCAGCCATGGCGTCAGGACCGGTCGCGCTGGTGCTGCTCGACCTCGACCGCTTCAAGGAGGTCAACGACACCCTGGGCCACCACGTCGGCGACCAGCTCCTGGCTGTCGTTGCACACCGGCTCGAGTCGACCCTCCGGCCCGGAGACACCGTGGCGCGGCTCGGTGGCGACGAGTTCGCCCTGCTGCTGCCCGGGGCGGACCGCGAGGAGGCGACATCGGCCGCGCAGCGGGCCCGGGCCGCGCTCGCCGAGCCGTTTCGCCTCGGCGGCCTCCTGGTGGACGTCGCTGCCTCGGCCGGCGTGGCGGTGTCCCCGGACCACGGCAACGACATCGACGAGCTGCTCCAGCACTCCGACGTCGCGATGTACCTGTCGAAGGAATCCGGCGAGGTCGAGACCTACGAGGCGGCCCGCGACCAGAACTCCCCGAGTCGACTGGCGTTGCTCGGCGAGCTGCGCCGGGCGATCGGGGCCGGCGAGCTCGAGCTGCACTACCAGCCCAAGGCGGAGCTCGCGACGACCCGCGTCGTCGGGGTGGAGGCCCTGGTCCGCTGGCGGCACCCGGAGCGCGGACTCGTGCAGCCCGACGAGTTCATCCCACTCGCCGAGCGCAGCGGCCTCATCGTGCCGCTGACCAGCTGGGTGCTCGATGAGGCCATGCGTCAGCTGTCCGAATGGCGGGCCCGAGGCTGGGACCTGTGCCTCGCGGTCAACATCACCGTGAAGGACCTGTGCGCCGGCCAGCTCGTCGACCGGGTCGTCGGTGGGCTGTCGGCGTACCAGCTTCCAGCTTCCGCGCTGCAGCTCGAGGTGACCGAGGGCTCGCTGTTCACCGACTCGCCCAAGGCCAGGCAGACGCTGCGGCGGCTGCAGTCGCTCGGCGTGACGCTGTCGCTCGACGACTTCGGTACGGGCTGGTCGTCTCTCGTCCAGCTCCGATCGCTCCCGGTCAGCGAGATCAAGGTGGACCGATCGTTCGTGTCCGCGATGGTGAGCGACCCGCGCGACCTCGCGATCGTCATGTCCGTGATCGACCTCGCCCGCGGGCTCGGCATGCGGGTCGTCGCCGAGGGTGTGGAGGACGCGGCGACCTGGGACCGGCTGTCGGCCATGGGCTGCGACCGCGCCCAGGGATGGTGGCTCTCGCGCGCCTTGCCCGCCCGCGAGCTCACCAGCTGGCTGGAGCAGCGCCTGTCGCCGGCCTTCAGCGAGGCGCCCGCTCGAACCCCCTGATCAACTCACTGAAGCGGGTACGGCGGCGACGGTGACCGTTGCCGCGATACCGGCCAGGTGCGCCAGCCGGAGCACCTCGGAGGCCCGAAAGCGGGGGCCACCGGGACGGCCGACGAGGATCACCCGGTCCGGGGAACCGACCGGGGCCGCGACGAGTTCGGTTCCCAGGGTGTCCCAGCGCTCAGGGACCCACTCCTGCTTGGTGTCCATCCGCCGGGCAGTCGCGAGCGGCATCCAGGGCAGCTTCACACCTGCCAGGTCCGGGGAGCCCGGGCTCGCGGTGAGGACTCGTGAACCGTCGAGGACGACCGCCCAGCCCGCCCGGAACACCCCCGGGGCCAGGTCGACGAGCAGCTGCAGGGCATCGGAGGGTGCCGCGGCGAGCTCGTCGACGAGCTCGAGGTCGCGGTGCAGGTCGTCAGCGCCCAGGTAGGGCCGCAGCGACTCCACGACCACTCCGGGTACCGACTGGGCGGAGGTGATGAGGACGTCGGCGAGGCCGCCAGCGGGCAGCTGCACGAGCAGGTCGTCGACGGCACCGTCGGGTCCGCGCTCGACGACGTCCAGGCTGACGATGTCGCCACCGGCCTCTCCGATGGCGGTCGCGACCGCTCCGAGCATGCCGGGGCGGTCGGGGAAGACGACACGTAGCAGGTAGGCCATGGGCTACATGGTGCGTGCTGCCGATTGCCGCCGTGTTTCGCGACGGTCAAATCCACACGGCCCTGACCGTGTGGATTTGGGTCGTGCGGGCGTTCCCTAGACTTCATCGAGTGGCCCGCGTACGGCAGCAGAGGCGAGGCCCAGCAGCACCCGAGGAGACGCATGCCTGAGATCACCAGCGAGGAGGTCGCCCACCTGGCGCGGCTCGCCCGCCTCGCGCTGGACGACAGCGAGCTCGAGGCGCTCGCCGGCCAGCTCGATGTGATCCTCGGTGCCGTGGCCCAGATCTCGGAGGTCACCGACGCCACCGACGTACCGCCCACCTCCCACGCCGTGCCGTTGGAGAACGTCACCCGGCCCGACCTCGTCACCCCCTCCCTCACGCCAGAGCAGGCACTGTCCGGTGCGCCGGCCGCCGAGGACGGGCGCTTTCGCGTGCCCCGGATCCTGGACGACGAGGCATGACGGATCTGACGCGGTTGTCGGCGGTCCAGACGCGCGAGGCGATCACCAGCGGGGTCGCGAGCGCCGTCGAGGTCGCGCAGGCGCACCTTGACCGGATCGCCGCCGTCGACGGCAAGGTCCACGCCTTCCTCCACGTCGACGCAGAGGGCGCCCTCGCCCAGGCCGCCCGGGTCGACGCCGGCGAGCTCACCGGTCCGCTCGCGGGCGTTCCCCTAGCCCTCAAGGACGTGATCTGCCAGGAGGGGATCCCCACCACGGTCGGCTCGAAGATCCTCGAGGGCTGGCGGCCCCCCTATGACGCGACGGTCACGGCGCGCCTGAAGGCGGCCGGAATCGTGATCTTGGGCAAGACCAACATGGACGAGTTCGCGATGGGCTCCTCCACCGAGCACTCCGCCTACGGGCCGACTCACAACCCGTGGGACCTCACCCGGATCCCCGGCGGCAGCGGCGGCGGCTCGTCCGCGGCCGTGGCGTCCTACCAGGCTCCACTGGCGATCGGGACGGACACCGGTGGGTCGATCCGGCAGCCGGCCGGCGTCACGGGCACGGTCGGCGTGAAGCCGACGTACGGCGGGGTGTCCCGCTACGGCCTGGTCGCGTTCTCGAGCTCGCTGGACCAGGCCGGGCCCTGCGCACGCACGGTCCTCGACGCCGCGCTGCTGCACGAGGTCATCGCTGGGTACGACCCGCGCGACAGCACGTCCATCAACGCGCCCGTCCCGCCGGTCGTCGCCGCCGCCCGCGAGGCATCCGTGCGGGGCCTGCGGATCGGGGTCGTCAAGCAGCTTCAGGGCGATGGCTACGAGCCCGGCGTCACGGCCCGTTTCGAGGAGGCCGTCGCGCTGCTCCGCGAAGCGGGCGCCGTCGTGAGTGAGGTCAGCTGCCCGCACTTCGACTACGCGCTCCCGGCGTACTACCTGATCGCGCCGGCCGAGGCGTCGTCGAACCTGGCCCGCTTCGACGCGGTCCGTTACGGCCTGCGCGTCGGCGACGACGGCGAGCGCTCGCTCGAGGAGGTCACCGCGCTGACCCGTGGGAAGGGCTTCGGTGCGGAGGTCAAGCGCCGGATCATCCTCGGGACCTACGCGCTGTCCAGCGGCTACTACGACGCCTATTACGGGCAGGCGCAGAAGGTCCGGACGCTCATCAGCCGGGACTTCGCCGCCGCCTGGTCGCAGGTCGACGTCCTCGTCGCACCCACCTGCCCGACCGTCGCGTTCCCCCTCGGCGCCAAGCTCGAAGACCCGCTCGCGATGTACAAGCAGGACATCTGCAGCATCCCCTCCAACCTGTACGGCGGCCCCGCCGCCTCCTTCCCCGCCGGCCTGTCCGAGGGCCTGCCGGTGGGGTTCCAGGTCATGGCCCCGACGATGCGCGAAGACCTGCTCTACCAGGTCGGCGGCGCCCTCGAGGCCGTCCTGCCCCCCGCCGTACCGAGCTTGGACTGGGAGTCGAAGTGAGCACGATCCCCTACGCGCAGGCACTTTCGGAGTTCGAGCCGGTCGTCGGGCTCGAGACGCACGTCGAGCTCGGTACCGCCTCGAAGATGTTCTGCGGCTGCGCGACCGCGTTCGGCGCGGAGCCCAACACCCAGACCTGTCCGGTCTGCCTCGGACTGCCCGGTGCGCTTCCGGTGGTGAACGAGACGGCTATCGAGAGCACGATCCGGATCGGGCTGGCGCTGCACTGCGACATCGCGACCTGGTGCCGCTTTGCGCGCAAGAACTACTTCTACCCGGACATGCCGAAGAACTTCCAGACCTCCCAGTACGACGAGCCGCTCTGCACCGACGGCTACCTGGACGTGCAGGTCGCCGGGGACACCGGGCCGATTCTTGTCCGCATCCCGATCGAGCGGGTGCACCTGGAGGAGGACACCGGCAAGTCGTTGCACGTCGGCGGCGCGACCGGCCGCATCCATGGCGCCTCGCACTCCCTCGTCGACTACAACCGGGCCGGTATCCCCCTGGTCGAGATCGTCACCAAGCCGGTCACCGGCACCGGCGCGATGCCGGCGGAGGTCGCCAAGGCCTACGTCACCGAGCTGCGCGACGTGCTGCGCGGCCTCGGGGTCAGCGACGTCAAGATGGAGCAGGGCTCGATGCGCTGCGACGTCAACGTGTCGCTGAACAAGCCCGGCGCCGAGTGGGGCACCCGGTCGGAGACCAAGAACGTCAACTCGCTGCGGTCGGTCGAGCGGGCGGTCCGCTCCGAGGTCGAGCGGCAGGCCTTTCGGCTGCGCGCCGGCGAGCGGATCGTCCAGGAGACCCGGCACTTCCATGAGGACACCGGCATGTCGACGTCGGGCCGCTCCAAGGAGGAGGCGACCGACTACCGGTACTTCCCCGAGCCCGACCTCGTCCCGATCGCGCCCGACCCGGCGTGGGTCGCGTCCCTGAAGGCGGCCCTCCCCGAGGCCCCTTCGGTACGACGACGCCAGCTCGTCCAGGAGCTCGGGCTGTCCGTGGCTGACAGCGAGGCCATGGTCAACGCCGACGTCCTCGACGTGGTGCTCGCGACCGTCGCCGCCGGCGCACCGGCAGCCGAGGCCCGCAACTGGTGGCTCGGCCACCTCGCGCAGTCGGCCAACACGGCCGGCGTCGATGCCGCCGACCTGCCGATCACCCCGGAGCAGGTCGCCCGAGTCGTGGTCCTCGTCGCGGCCGGCACCCTCAACGCCGGCCTCGCCCGACAGGTCGTCGACGGCGTGCTGGCGGGGGAGGGTTCACCCGACGACGTCGTCGCCGCCCGTGGACTTGCCGTCGTCTCGGATGTCTCCGCCCTGACCGCCGCTGTCTCAGAGGCGATCGCCGCTGACCCGGACGCCGCCGAGAAGGTCCGCTCCGGGAAGGTCGCGGCCGCCGGCGCCCTCGTCGGACGGGTCATGAAAGCCACACGGGGCCAGGCGGACGCGTCCGTCGTGCGCCAGCTCGTCCTGGAGCAGCTCGGTGTCAGTGAAGGCTGACGTCCTCGACGTCCGGGCTGGTGTCTTTGCCGAAGGCCGCCCTCAGCTCCGCCACCTCCGCCCTCAGAGCGGTCACCTCGGCGGCCAGCTCCGCCAGGGTTGGGCCTGCCTGTGACTCCGGGAGCGGGGAGATCACCGGCGTAGCTGGTGGACCGGGGGCTGACGCGGGCGCGGGCTGGCCGGCGACCTGCTCGGCGAGCAGCTGGGCGTAGCGGGACTCCTTGCGCCCGGGCTGGCGTTCCAGCCTGGCCACGAGCGGCTCGTCGCGGTTGGCGAGGGTGAGCAGGACATCCTCGAGCTGCTCGGTGCTGTCGAAGGGGTGCATCCGCTCGGCGCGAGCCCGGAGCTCGGCGGGTGTCTGGGGGCCGCGGAGCACCAGAACGGCGAGGACCGCAACCTGCTCGGGGCTCAGCCCGAGGGCGGTGTCGAGCTGGTGCTGGTGCTTGTCGCTGCGCTCGCCGGACCGGTGGACGGTCCGAAGCAGTCCGGCCTCCCGCAGCGACCGGACGGCGACGCGGACCGTCGTCACGTCGTACTCCACGACGGGGTCCCTGCTCGTGCTCTGGTTGCAGGCGGCGATCAGGGCGTTGTCGGTGAGGGGGTACTGGTGCGGGGTCGTCAGCTGCTTCTCGACGAGGCAGCCGAGGACGCGTCCCTGCTCGGGGGTCAGGTCCATGTCAGCACCGTAGCGGGGCTGCGGGTCAGGTCTGGGTCCCTTGCTGTCGACTGCTGCCACAAGGTGGTGAGCCAGCTGGTGAGGGTGTCGAGGTCGATGGTTTCTTGCCGGCTGGGTCCCACAGACAGCAAGCCCCAGCCGGTACGACGGTGTCGTACCGGCTGGGGTCTCACGGATGTGTCAGCAGTCGAGGTCGATCTCGATGGTGACCTTCGTGACCTTGACGTCGCGCGCCTTGCCCAGGTCCCCGAGATCTGGGCAGAGCGTGGCGAGCAGCTCGTCGGCCTTGCCGGTGGACAGGTCGCCGTGGTGGTGACCTGGGTCGGGCTCGTCGTCGTAGTCGGGGTCGAGGGCGTACGTCATGCCGCCGATGATCCGGCCGTCGGCCGTGACCGTGATGACCAGGTTGCGTTCCTCCGGCGGGACGGAGCGCAGCCGCGCGACGGCGTCGGGTGAGCCGGCGACGAGGGTGAAGCGCACGTCGTGCGCCTCGTGCGCGGCCAGCCGGAACGTCGAGCCGCCCGGGCTTGTCACGACGACCCGCCAGTCGGCCTTGGAGAGCACGGACGGTACGTCGACGAGCAGCCGGATTCCGGCCGGGGCGTCGAACGGGTTGTGCACCTGGAACGGGCGGTCGGTGAGAGCGGCCACCAGGGACGTGAGCCCGCCGGACGCGACCGGCGCCACGTTGCGCTGGCCGATGTTGTTGTCGTGCGGGACGAGCCGCCACTCCGGGATGCTGTCGCCGGCCGTGAAGTGGTCGACGTTGCTGGCATCGCCGATGGCCGAGGAGATCATCAGCATGCATTCGTGGCCGACCGCGAACGGCGTCCAGGAGAAGGGCCCGACCTTGACCTCGCCACCGGCCGGGATGTCCGGGGCGGTGAGCTGGGTCGTGGTCATGCCGGACCAGTCGTTGGGCCAGGTGAGGCCGGCGGCCGGGTTGGCGTGGAAGGCCTTGACCACGACGCCCGTGGCGGTCTGCGTCCCCCGGTTGCGGACCCGGACGTAGCCGTAGTTCGTCTGCCCCATCACCGGTTCCTGGTGCAGGGTGCCACCGTCGGCGAACCGTCGGTTCCAGATCGACTGGTTGCTCCAGTGGTTCGGCTGGTACTGGTACTCGCCGTGCCGCCCGTCGTCGATGTAGACGTCGACCGCTGGAGGCGCTCCCTCCTGGGTCGTGGGCACGGGGGCGCCGGGGGCCTGGAACAGGCCCTGCTTCTCGAACGACCAGCGGATCACCTTGCCGTAGGCGCCGCCGGACAGCCCCTCACTGGTCCAGTCGCCGAGGTCGGCGGTCTGCAGGGCCGTGACGAAGCCCGACGCGTTCGCGGGGTTCGTCGCGGGAGTCAAGGTCGCGACGGCCCGCAGCATCAGGTAGGCCATCACCCGGGCGGCGTAGCGGCGGGTCCCGGGGTCGTTCGAGTCGCCGCCGAGGGACTGGTAGATCCGAAAGTGCGTCGTCGCGAGGATCTGCTCGGAGTCATAGCCCTTGCCGTCCTGGGTGCCGCCCCAGCCCCAGCCGGCGCCGATGCTCCGGTCGTGCCGCCGGCTGATGAAGCTCACCCAGGGGAAGGACTCGAAGCGGTCCGGCGCGGCGGTGTCCGGGTCGTTGAGGATGACCGCGAAGCTGTCACCGGCGCTGTGCGAGAACCCCAGGTTGGCCGCGTTGATGCTCTCGTAGAGGATGCCGTGGCCGCACAGCTCGTGCAGCACGACGCGGAAGTCGTCGGCGATCCCGATCGGGTGGGCGGTGTCTCCCAGGTCGGCGAGCTCGAAGTCGACGTTGGCGATGCCGCCGGTCCCGTTGCCGCTGCAGGAGGCGTTGCGCTCGATCCCGTCGACGCTGCCGTACCGGCCGCGGTGGTCCACTGGCACCGGGCGGGTCGTGCCGTTGAAGTACGTGGCGAGCGGAAAGCCCAGGTCCTGGATCATCCGGAAGATCTTGTCGCAGTGGTAGTAGGCGTTGACGGCAGAGAAGTTGTCGCTGCGGGCGTCGAAGTCGAAGGCGTTCCCGGTCGGCTCCGTGGGCGGCGTGGCCGTCGCCAGCTCGAAGTCCGTGATCGCGACGTTGGTGCCGCTCAGGGACTGGGTCCCGTTGGACGGCGCGCTCAGGTCGAGCAGCGGCACCGAGGACCGGAGCGGGTTGAGCGTCGCCGCCGTGGCAGCCGGTCCGTTGGCGGCGACACCGGTGGTCGTGATCGGGTCGCGGTCGAAGACCAGCCCGGTGACGTCGTCGACGAACGGCTTGGCGTAGAGCACGGCACCGGTGTCGGCGTCCGACACGACCAGCCACACCAGGCTGCGGCCACCGGCGACAACCTCGACGGTGGTCTCGATGGCGACCCGGTCGGTGCCGTGGGCGACCGCTCGGGGCATCTCCTCGAAGGTCAGCCCGGGGTGGCCCGCGGCCTGATCGGCGCGGACCTTCTCGTCGTACCGGAAGATGACGGTCCTGCGGCGCAGCACCTTCACGTGCTGCTCGCCATCGGTGCGCAGGCCCAGCGACGCCACCAGCTTGTGTCCCTCCAGGGTCATCGCCTTCTTCAGCTTCGGCTCGCTGGCGCGGTGCAGGGAGATGTCGTCGCGGGCCGTCGACCGGGCGCTGACGACCCGCAGCGGCTCGGTGCGCAGGTGCACGGCAACACCGCAGCGCCAGACGGGGATGCCTTCGTAGGTCTGCTCATAGGATACGGTCGTCGTGTCGAACAGCGTCCGCTCGAGCTCGAGCTGGAAGCCATAAGGATCGGCCTCGTCGGCCGTGATCCCTTTCAGGGCCAGGCGGTGTCCCTGCTCGCGCAAGTAGTCGTCGGCGGCGGACTGGGCGGTCGCAGCGGTCGCGACGACCGGCTGCAGGTGGACGACTTCGCGCGGGGTGCGCAGGTCGTCGTGGTTGACGTAGGCGTCGGCCACGTGGTCAAGGGTCTGGAACATCGTGCCTCCTCAGGCTTGATGCGACCAAGACACACCCAGATCCGCTGGGGTACAAGGCAAATGTCCGGGTACCGACAGCACGTAAGACGTGAAACCCGGTCCTCAGTGCTCCCGCAGGGCCTTGCGGGCCAGAAGGGTCGCGTTGAGCTCCGCGCCGATCAGCAGGCCCAGGCAGAGCAGGTACAGCCAGGTCATGAGGATGAGGCCGCCACCAAGCGCACCGAGCACGGGGGATCGGGGTACGACGATCTGCAGGTAGCTGCTGAATCCCAACGAGGCCGCCAGCCAGAGCAGAGCGGTGAGCAACGCGCCCCGAAGCCCGGAGCGCCACCGGGTCGGCCGGTCGGGTCCGAAGTGGAACAGCGTCGCGGCCCACGCGACGAGGGCGAGGAAGGCGACGGGGAAGCGGATGTAGGACCAGACGAAGGCGTACTCCTCCGAGAGGCCGATCGACGCGACGACCTTGTCGGCCCGGCCGAACAGCGGTCCGACGACGAAGGCGGTGATCATGATCGCGCCGGTGAGGACCGAGCCCGCGCCGAACAGCAGGCCGAGCCAGCGGCGGTACCACCAGCCGCGACGGTCCTGCACGTCGTAAGTGAGCGTCAGGGTGTTGATGACGCCCGCGAAGGCCTGCGCGACCGAGACCAGGGCGATGACCAGCGCCACGGTCAGGGCGTTCCCGCTCGTCGCGAACAGCGTGTTGACGGTCTTGTCGACGCCGTCCGCGGAGGAGGTAAGAATCTGGGTCAGGAAGTCGCTGACAGCCTGCTTGACCCGGTCGGTGTTGCTGTCGCCGATCACGAGGGACAGCTGGCCCAGCACCGCGGCAAACACCAGCAGGGTCGGGAAGACCGTCAGCACGCCCAGGAAGGCGTTCTCCCCAGCGAGGCCCAGGATCCGGTCGCGGTCGCCCTTGCGCCACACGTCCGCGCAGAGCCGCCCGAAGCGGCGCAGCACGCCGTGCGGCTGGGGGCGGGCAGCATCGGCAGCCGTCGCCGCCGCGCGGGCTGCGGGGCTACGGCGCTCCGCGGCGGCCGAGGACGTCGTCACGTGACCATGGTCGCTGATCGTGCGCTCGCGTGCGCGTCAGGTAGACGTGTCGCTGCCGACACGTCCGGAGGGCGGGTGGAGGTCGGCCCGCCTGGCGAGGTCGTCGAGCGCGGAGTGCAGCCTGTCGGGGTACTCCATCGGCAGGAAGTGGCTGCCGGGCAGGATGCTGATCTGCGCGTGCGGGATCTTGGCGGCGCAGTCGATGACGTCGTGCATGCTCGTGAGCACGTCGTGCCGTCCGGCGACCAGGGTCACCGGGCAGGTCACGAAGTGCAGGTCCATGGGGTCGTGCGCGGAGGCGGCGACGGCGAGCCGGGCGTACCACCGCCAGTCGTGCTGCAGGAACTGCCGGAGCATCGGTACGACGACCTCGGGCCTCGCGGCCGGGAGCATGAAGCCGGAGTGCGCGACCAGCCAGGCAGTCCGGTCGTTGACGGGGATCTTCGGGGTCAGCCACGACAGCAGCGGGCCGACCATCGCACCGGTCTTCGCGACCCGCGTCGAGAGGGGCTTGCGGAGCCGATGGGGGATGCGCAGCGGGCCGCCCATCGTGCTGAAGGTCCCCCCGGGGACGCCGGCGACGGCCATGATCCCCGCGACCCGCTCGGGGTGGCGGTGGGTGAACTCGAAGGCGATGTTGACGCCGATCGACCAGCAGGCGACCAGCGCCCGCTCGATGCCCTCGTGGTCCATCAGCGCGAGCATGTCCTCGACATGGTCCTCGACCCGGATCCGCGCGGGGTCCTGGGGACGGGCCGAGCCGAAGGTTCCACGCTGGTACCAGGTGACCGTGTCGTAGCCGCTGCCCTCACCGACCAGCGCCGGCCAGGACTCGGGGGTCGTACCGAGCCCGTTGGCGATCACCAGCGGGACGCCGGGCTGGTCACTGCGCCAGGCTTGGAGGGCCGTACCGTCGGAGCTGGTCAGGTCGAAGGTCGTGGCCACGCCGGCAAGCGTAGGACCGGCGCTGCTCGACGCCGCCGGCTCAGGAGGGCGCGCCGACGGCCAGGAGCTTGGGCAGGTCCCGCTTCGACAGCGCCGTGAGCGGCAGCGGCGCCCCCACGTTCTGGAGCAGCAGCACCGGTCGACGCGGACGCACCTCGAAACCGGACACGTCCGGCCAGGACAGCCGACGTACCCGCAGGCCGTTGCAGACCAGCAGACCGCGCGCGTCCGCGACGACGCGGGCGCGGAAGATCCAGACCGTCGCGAGCACGGGCAGCAGCAGCAGCGGCGCCAACCAGAAGGACGACAGGCCGAGCGGCAGGGCACCCATCGCGGCGACGAGCACGACGGCGAGGGTCGTGCGCTCCGGCGCGAAACGCACTGCCACTGCTTGCTCCGTCACGCCTGCAGCCTCTCACCTAGAGTCGGTGCACCGCCTCCTCCACCCGAAGCCGGACCGGCCGGGACCCCGCAACGAGCCCCGCAACGAGGTAGCCCGATGGACAACAAGCCCCGCTCCTTTGACGTCACCGAGGGCGACCGTCGCGCGCCGGCCCGCGCCATGCTGCGCGCGGTCGGCCTCACCGACGCCGACGTCGACAAGCCGCAGATCGGCATCGCGTCGTCCTGGAACGAGATCACGCCGTGCAACCTGTCGCTGGCCCGCCTCGCGGTCGCCGCGAAGGAGGGGGTCAACGCCTCGGGGGGGTTCGCGATGCAGTTCGGGACCATCTCGGTCTCCGACGGCATCTCCATGGGACACGAGGGGATGCGCGCGTCGCTCGTGTCCCGCGAGGTCATCGCCGACTCGGTCGAGACCGTGGTGTTCGCCGAACGTCTGGACGGCACCGTCACGCTCGCCGGCTGCGACAAGTCCCTGCCCGGGATGCTGATGGCCGCGGCCCGGCTCGACCTCGCGTCGGTGTTCGTCTACGCCGGTTCGACCCTGCCCGGCAAGCTCCGCGGCGCGGACGGCGTCGAGGAGGACCTGACGATCATCAGCGTCTTCGAGGCCGTCGGCGCCTGCGCGCGGGGGCTCATCACCCGCGACGAGCTGCACGCGATCGAGAAGGCCGCCTGCCCCGGGATGGGGGCCTGCGGCGGCATGTACACCGCCAACACGATGGCGGCGGCCGCCGAGGCTCTCGGGATGGCGTTGCCAGGATCGTCCGCGCCACCCGCGGTCGACGCCCGCCGTGACGAGATCGCCCGGCGCTCCGGTGAGGCGGTCGTCGAGCTCATCCGGCGCGGTATCACCGCCCGCCAGATTCTCACCAAAGAGGCCTTCGAGAACGCCATCACGGTCGTGATGGCTCTCGGCGGCTCCACGAACGCCGTCCTGCACCTGCTCGCGATTGCCCACGAGGCGCACGTCGACCTCAGCTACGACGACTTCAACCGGATCGGTGACCGGGTCCCGCACCTGGCCGATGTCAAGCCGTTCGGCAAGTACGTGATGACCGACATCGACCGGATCGGTGGGATCCCGGTCGTCATGAAGGCGCTGCTCGACGCGGGGCTGCTGCACGGCGACGTCCTGACCTGCACCGGCAAGACGATGGCCGAGAACCTCGCCGGGATGGACATCGCCCCGCTCGACGGCGACGTCATCCGCGCGCTGTCCAACCCGATGCACAAGACAGGCGGCATCACGATCCTTCGGGGGTCGCTGTCCCCGGACGGCTCGGTCGTGAAGAGTGCCGGGTTCGACAGCGAGGTCTTCGAGGGCCCCGCCCGTGTCTTCGACGGCGAGGAGGGGGTCATGGACGCCATCGAGCAGGGCACCCTCAACAAGGGCGACGTGATCGTCATCCGGTACGAAGGTCCCCGTGGCGGTCCCGGCATGCGCGAGATGCTCATGGTGACCGGCGCGATCAAGGGCGCCGGCCTGGGCAAGGACGTGCTGCTGCTCACCGACGGTCGCTTCTCCGGCGGGACGACGGGTCTGTGCGTCGGCCACATCGCCCCGGAGGCCACTGACGGCGGGCCGATCGCGCTGGTCGTCGAGGGCGACGTCATCCGTCTGGACCTCACTTCGAGGACCTTGGACCTGCTCGTGCCCGATGCGGTCCTTCAGGAGCGTCGCGCGGGCTGGAAGCCGCTCGAGCCCCGCTACACCACCGGGGTCCTGGGCAAGTACGCCAAGCTGGTCGGATCTGCGGCTCAAGGCGCCATCACCGGCTGATGACCGGCTGAACGACTCGGTCGAGGTGGCCGTCGTGCGGGGGTTCGTCGTACCAGCATGTGGGATGGTCATCTCAGATGAATTGACATTCCTGTCCGTGGCATGCAGGCTCACGCACGTGACCCGCGTCCTCGTCGTTAGCCAGCGCGACAGCTGAGATCCGCAGCTGCCGCGCTCACCCCTCCGTGCCTCGGGCACGAGGGGTTTCTTTTTGCCCTGACCCAAGAACCAGAGGACCTCCATGTCAGACAGTGTGACCGGCGCCCAGTCGCTCGTCCGCAGCCTCGAGAGCGTCGGGGCCGAGGTCGTGTTCGGCATCCCCGGGGGCGCGATCCTGCCGGCGTACGACCCGATCTTCGACAGCACCCTGCTCCGGCACATCCTGGTCCGGCACGAGCAGGGCGCCGGGCACGCGGCCGAGGGCTACGCCCAGGCCACCGGCCGGGTCGGGGTCTGCATGGCCACGAGCGGCCCGGGCGCCACCAACCTGGTGACACCCATCGCGGACGCCTACATGGACAGCATCCCGCTGGTGGCCATCACCGGTCAGGTGCCCAGCGCGAGCATCGGGACGGACGCCTTCCAGGAGGCCGACATCTGCGGCATCACGATGCCGATCACCAAGCACAACTTCCTCGTGCAGCACGTCGACGACATCCCGCGGACCATCGCCGAGGCCTTCCACCTCGCCTCGACCGGCCGACCGGGTCCGGTCCTTGTCGACCTGCCGAAGGACATCCTGCAGGCCCAGGGCAGCTTCGCCTGGCCGCCGGTGCTCGACCTGCCGGGCTACCACCCGACGACCCGCCCGCACGCCAAGCAGATTCGCGAGGCGGCCCGCCTTATCGCCGAGGCTCAGCGCCCCGTGCTGTACGTCGGGGGAGGCGTCCTGAAGGCGCGCGCCGCTGCCGAGCTGCGAGTCCTCGCCGAGCTCACCGGCATCCCGGTGGTGACGACCCTCATGGCCCGCGGCGCCTTCCCGGACAGCCACCCTCAACACCTCGGGATGCCGGGCATGCACGGCTCGGTCGCCGCGGTCACCGCCCTCCAGAAGAGCGACCTGCTCATCTGCCTCGGTGCCCGCTTCGACGACCGGGTCACCGGCAAGCTGTCCAGCTTCGCCCCCGGCGCCCAGGTCATCCACGCCGACATCGACCCGGCCGAGATCAGCAAGAACCGGACCGCCGACGTCCCGATCGTGGGGGACTGCCGTGAGACCCTGGCCGACCTCGTCGTCGCCGTGGGCGAGACCTACGCCGCCGGCACCCGGGCCGACCTCACCGGCTGGTGGCGGCAGGTCGACTCGTGGCGCACCGCGTACCCTCTCGGCTACGAGTGGCCCACCGACGGCTCGCTGGCCCCGCAGTACGTGATCGAGCGGATCGGCAAGATCGTCGGGCCCGAGGCGATCTACGCCAGCGGCGTCGGCCAGCACCAGATGTGGGCCTCGCAGTTCATCGACTACGAGCACCCCTACACGTGGCTCAACTCCGGCGGGGCGGGCACGATGGGCTACGCGGTACCCGCAGCCATGGGCGCGAAGGTGGGCCGGCCCGAGGCGACCGTCTGGGCCATCGACGGTGACGGCTGCTTCCAGATGACCAACCAGGAGCTCGTGACCTGCGCGATCGAGGGCATCCCGATCAAGGTGGCGGTCATCAACAACGGCTCCCTCGGGATGGTCCGGCAGTGGCAGACCCTGTTCTACGAGAGCCGCTACTCCAACACCACGCTGCACTCCAAGCGGATCCCGGACTTCGTCAAGCTCGCCGACGCGATGGGCTGCGCCGGGCTGCGCTGCGAGACCCGCGAGGACGTCGACGCCACGATCGAGAAGGCCATGGCCATCAACGACATGCCCGTCGTGATCGACTTCGTCGTCGGACAAGATGCGATGGTGTGGCCGATGGTGGCCGCCGGTACGAGCAACGACGAGATCCTCGCCGCCCGCGACACCCGTCCCGTCTGGGGAGAGGACGACGTATGACCACGCGACACACGCTCTCGGTGCTGGTCGAGGACAAGCCCGGTGTCCTGGCGCGGGTGGCGGCGCTGTTCAGCCGTCGCGGCTTCAACATCGAGTCACTGGCCGTCGGCCCGACGGAGCATCCCACGACGTCCCGGATGACCATCGTCGTGACCGTCGAGGACCTGCCGCTCGAGCAGGTGACCAAGCAGCTGAACAAGCTGATCAACGTGCTCAAGATCGTGGAGCTCGAGCCAGCCAACTCGGTGCAGCGCGAGCTGCTCCTGGTGAAGGTCAAGGCCGACCTGACGACCCGCTCGCACGTGCTCGAGACCGTCGCGCTGTTCCGTGCCAAGGTCGTCGACGTCGCCACCGACGCCGTCACGATCGAGGCGACCGGCACCGTGGACAAGCTCGCCGCCCTCATCAAGGTCCTCGAGCCGTTCGGGATCCGCGAGCTCGTCCAGTCCGGCATGGTCGCCGTCGCCCGCGGGTCCCGCTCGATGACCGGCACCGAGAACCGCCTCCGCAGCGCTAGCTGAACACACCCCTCTGAAAGGAACAGCAACTCCCATGGCAGCAGAGATCTTCTACGACGACGACGCCGACCTGGCGCTCATCCAGAGCAAGAAGGTGGCTGTCCTCGGCTACGGCAGCCAGGGCCACGCCCACGCGCTGTCGCTGCGCGACTCGGGCGTCGACGTCCGCATCGGCCTGCCGGAGGGCAGCGGGAGCCGGGCGAAGGCCGTGGCCGACGGCCTTCGCGTCGTCACCCCGGCGGAGGCCTCCGCCGAGGCCGACGTCATCATGATCCTGGCCCCTGACACCAAGCAGCGCAGGCTGTACGAGGACGATGTCGCCCCCAACCTCAAGGATGGCGACGCACTCCTGTTCGGGCACGGCCTCAACATCCGCTTCGGTCTGATCACCCCGCCCGCCGGCGTCGACGTCGCCATGATCGCCCCCAAAGGCCCCGGCCACCTGGTACGCCGCCAGTTCGTCGACGGCCGGGGTGTCCCGTGCCTGGTCGCCGTCGAGCAGGACGCGACGGGCAACGCCCTGGCCCTCGCCCTGTCGTGGGCCAAGGGCATCGGTGGTACCCGGGCCGGCGTCATCAAGACCACCTTCACCGAGGAGACCGAGACCGACTTGTTCGGCGAGCAGGCGGTCCTGTGCGGTGGCGCCTCGGCCCTGGTCCAGACTGGCTTCGAGGTCCTCATCGAGGCCGGCTACCAGCCCGAGGTCGCGTACTTCGAGTGCCTCCACGAGCTCAAGCTGATCGTTGACCTCATGTACGAAGGAGGGATCAGCAAGATGCGCTGGTCGATCTCCGATACCGCCGAGTTCGGGGACTACAAGACCGGTCCGCGCATCATCACCGCCGAGACCAAGGCCGAGATGAAGCGGGTCCTCGCCGAGATCCAGGACGGCACTTTCACCAAGGCGCTCATCGACGACGACGAGGTCGGCGGCCCCTGGCTGCAGCAGCAGCGCAAGCAGGGCGAGGAGCACCCGATCGAGGTCGTAGGTGCCAAGCTCCGCCCGATGATGGCCTGGATCGCGCCGGAGTAGGCGTAGGAAACCAGAGCGGGACAGGCCAGTCGTTGGGGACATGTCCGTATTCTCTGGCCGAGCCGGCCAGGGCGCCGCCGGTAGTCTGCGGCCGTCGCCTGCCTCACTGAAGGACCCCCGTTGATCGCTCGCCCTGTCGTCCTCATCGCCGAGGAGCTCGCTCCCTCGGTCCTCGCCGTCCTCGGGGACGAGTTCGAGATCCGGCACGTGGACGGCGCCGACCGGGCGGCGCTGCTGCCCGCCCTCGCCGACGTCGACGCTGTCCTGATCCGCAGCGCCACCCTCGTCGATGCTGAGGCCCTGGCCGCGGCGCCGCTGCTCAAGGTCGTCGCCCGCGCGGGGATCGGCCTCGACAACGTCGACGTGCCCGCGGCGACGGCTCGGGGCGTCATGGTCGTGAACGCCCCGCAGAGCAACGTCATCAGCGCCGCCGAGCAGGCCGTCGCCCTGCTGCTGGCCTGCGCCCGCAACATCGCCCCGGCCAACGCCGAGTTGAAAGCCGGCAAGTGGGCGCGCGCGAAGTGGACCGGCGTAGAGGTCGCGGACAAGACGGTCGGTGTCGTCGGCCTCGGCCGGATCGGGGTGCTGTTCGCGCAACGGATGAGCGCCTTCGGCACCCGCCTGGTCGCCTACGACCCCTACTTGTCGACCGCCCGTGCGGCTCAGATCGGCGTCAAGCTGGTCTCGCTCGAGGAGCTGCTCCGGGAAAGCGACTTCATCTCGATCCACCTGCCCAAGACGCCCGAGACGGTCGGCCTGATCGGCAAGGAGCAGCTCGCCCTCTGCAAGCCAGGCGTCCGGATCATCAATGCCGCCCGCGGTGGGCTGGTCGACGAACTGGCCCTCGCCGACGCCCTCGCGAGCGGCCAGGTCGCCGGCGCCGGGATCGACGTGTTCGCGACCGAGCCGTGCACCGACTCGCCGCTGTTCGCCTTCGACTCCGTCGTCGTCAGCCCGCACCTGGGGGCGTCGACGGTCGAGGCCCAGGACAAGGCCGGCATCGCTGTGGCCCGCAGCGTCAAGCTGGCCCTCGAGGGCGAGTTCGTCCCCGACGCCGTCAACGTCCAGGCCGGAGGTGTCGTCGTCGAAGAGGTCCGCCCCGCCCTCCCGCTCGTCGAGAAGCTCGGCCGCGTCTTCACCGGCCTGGCGGGAGGCGTGGCCGCCAGCCTCGAGGTCGAGGTGCGCGGCGAGATCACCGCGTACGACGTGTCCGTGCTCCAGCTCGCGGCCCTCAAGGGCGTGTTCGCCGATGTAGTCGAGGACCACGTCACCTTCGTCAACGCTCCCGCGCTCGCCGCCGAGCGGGGCGTCGACGTCACCCTCACCACCCACGCCGACAGCCCCGACTTCCGCTCCCTGTTCACCGTGCGCGGCGTCCTGCCGAGCGGCGACGCCGTCAGCGTCGCCGGCACCCTCACCGGTCCACGGCAGGTCGAGAAGATCACCGACGTCGACGGCTTCGACGTCGACATCGTGCCCGCCGAGCACCTGGTGTTCCTGCGCTACGCCGACCGGCCCGGGGTCGTCGGCACCGTCGGTGCGGCCCTCGGCGAGGCCCAGGTCAACATCGCCGGCGCACAGGTCAGCCGCACCAGCCAGGGCGGTGATGCCCTCATGGCGCTGACCGTCGACTCCGCCGTACCTGCGCTTGTACTCGAGCAGATTTCCACGGCGATCGGTGCCCAGTCGGCTCGTGCGGTCGACCTGTCGTGACGCGCTTCCCGTCGTACGACGGGACGGTGCTGTCCTACGCGACGTCGGGTACCGGACCGGTGCTCGTCTGCCTTGCCGGCGGGCCGGGCAGCTCTGCGGCCTACTTCGAGGACCTCGCGGGGCTGGGCGAGCTGCGGACGGTGCTGCTGTTCGACCCCCGCGGCGTCGGTCGCAGTGACCTGCCGTCCGATCCGTCGACGCTGCGCTTCGACCGGCTCGCACGGGACCTCGAGGCCCTGCGCCAGCACCTGGGGCAGGAGACGTTGGACGTGCTGGGGCACTCCGCCGGTGCGATCACCGCGCAGGCGTGGGCGTCGCAGTTCCCTTCGTCGGTCGGCGCACTGCTGCTGCTGACGCCGAGCGACCACCTTCAGGGTGGTGACCGGTCCGACGTCGCCGGTCTGCGCGAGACCTACTCCGCCCAGCCCTGGTTCGCCGAGGCGATGGAGGCGCAGGCCGAGCTGGCCGACGCCCCGGCGTCCCAGCAGAGCCAGCTGCGCCGGGCGCTGCTTGCGTTCCAGTACGCCCGGTGGGACGCCCGCGCTCAGGAGCACGCCGGTCGGGCCGAGGCGCTCCTGAGCAAGCGGGCGCAGGCGGGCTACATCGCCGACGCGGACCAGGTCGACGTCGCGGGGTTGCTGGCTGGCCTGGCGGCGGTCACTGCTGCGGTGGTCGTCGTCGGAGGCACCCGCGATGCAGTGTCCGGCTGCGCCTCGGTCGAGCTGGTGGCCGCGTCCTTTCCCGCCGCCGTGGTCGTCTGGGTTGACGGCGCCGGCCATCACCCCTGGGTGGACGAACCGGTGGCCTTCAGGGCCGCTGTCGACCCTTTCCTCGCGCAGGCCTGACATCCGCCGTACAGTTCAGCCATGGCGAGCCTGCTCCTTATGGGCCGCGACGGGGTCTTCTCCTAGAAGCCGGCTCCCTGTCGCGGGTTGACGTGCTGGCTGCACCCCTGTCGACGTAGGAGCCCACCACATGAATGTCCCGATGAAGTTCCAGCGCTACCAGGCCTTCCCGCCCGTGCCGCTGCCAGACCGCACCTGGCCCGAGCAGGTCATCGACCGCGCTCCCCAGTGGTGCAGCGTCGACCTGCGCGACGGCAACCAGGCCCTCATCGAGCCGATGGATGCCGACCGCAAGCTGGCGATGTTCCGCCTGCTCGTCGACCTGGGCTACAAGGAGATCGAGGTCGGCTTCCCGGCCGCCTCCTCGACCGATTTCGACTTCATCCGCCTGCTCGTCGAGCAGGACCTCGTCCCCGCCGACGTCACGATCCAGGTCCTGACGCAGGCCCGGGAGGAGCTCATCGAGCGGACCGTTCAGTCCCTGGTCGGCTTCGGCGGCACCGCCCTGATCCACCTCTACAACTCCACCTCCACCCTGCAGCGCCGAGTCGTCTTCGGCCTCGACAAGGACGGCGTCAAGGACATCGCGGTCCAGGGCGCCACCTGGTGCAAGAAGTACGCGGAGCAACTGCTCACCGGTACGACGGTGCGCTGGCAGTACAGCCCCGAGTCCTTCACCGGCACCGAGCTCGACTACGCCGTCGAGGTGTGCGAGGCCGTCATGGACATCTGGCAACCGACCGCCGACCGGCCGGTCGTCCTGAACCTCCCGGCCACGGTCGAGATGAGCACCCCCAACGTCTACGCCGACCAGATCGAGTGGTTCATCCGCGCCCTCGGTGCCCGACGGTCCAGCGTCATCGTCTCCCTGCACCCCCACAACGACCGGGGTACGGCGGTCGCCGCCGCCGAGCAGGGCGTCATGGCCGGGGCCGACCGTGTCGAGGGCTGCCTGTTCGGCAACGGCGAGCGGACCGGCAACGTCTGCCTGGTCACCCTCGGCCTCAACCTGGTCAGCCAGGGCGTCGACGCGCACATCGACTTCAGCGACATCGACGAGGTGCGGCGCACCGTCGAGCACTGCAACCAGCTGCCCGTCCACCCCCGTCACCCCTACGGCGGTGACCTCGTCTACACCGCCTTCTCCGGCTCCCACCAGGACGCCATCAAGAAGGGCCTGGAGGCGATGGACCGCGATGCTGCCGCCGCGGGCGTCCCTGTCGGAGACTTCCCCTGGGCGGTGCCGTACCTGCCGATCGATCCGCACGACGTCGGTCGCAGCTACGAGGCGGTCATCCGCGTCAACAGCCAGTCCGGCAAGGGCGGCGTCGCCTACGTGCTCAAGAACGAGCACCACCTCGACCTGCCTCGCCGGATGCAGATCGAGTTCTCCCGGGTCGTGCAGCGGATCGCCGACGGCGAGGGCGGGGAGATCTCCGGCGAGCGGATCTGGTCGCTGTTCGGGGACACCTACCTCGCCGACGGGGGGCTGTCGCTCTCGTCGTACCGGCACTTCTCCGACGACGTGGACCGGATCGAGGCCGACGTCGTCTGGAAGGGTGTCCGGCAGGTCGTGAAGGGCACCGGCAACGGTCCGATCGCCGCCTTCGTCCACGCGCTGTCGACCCTCGGGGTCGACGTCCGCGTCCTTGACTACACCGAGCACGCGACGGGGGCGGGGGAGGACTCGCAGGCGGCGTCCTACCTCGAGCTCGCGGTCAACGGCGCCGTCCTGTGGGGCTGCGGCATCCACCCGAGCATCGTCACCTCGTCGCTGCGGGCGATCGTCAGCGGCCTCAACCGCACCCTCTGAGGCAGCCCCCTCTTTCGCAAATCCACACGGTGATAGCCGTGTGGATTTGTGTTGGAGGTGGAGTAGGCGTCCTAACATGTGGGATGACGCATCCCATATTTTGGCTCCGACGTGTAAGGTCACCGGCATGACGACGCTTGCGGTGATCGGTGGGGACGGCATCGGACCGGAGGTCGTGGCCGAGGGGCTCAAGGTGCTGCGCACGGTGCTCCCCGACGTCGACACCACCGACTACGACCTCGGCGCCGCGGCCTACCACCGCACCGGCGAGGTGCTGCCCGAGTCCGTCATCGCCGAGCTGCGCGGCTTCGACGCGATCCTGCTCGGCGCCATCGGTGACCCGTCCGTGCCCCCCGGCGTCCTCGAGCGCGGGTTGCTGCTCAAGCTGCGTTTCGCCCTCGACCACCACGTCAACCTGCGCCCCATCCGGCTGTTCCCCGGTGTCGTCGGGCCCCTGGGGGACAAGGCGATCGACATGGTCGTGGTCCGCGAGGGCACCGAGGGTCCCTATGTCGGCAACGGCGGCTCGATGCGCACCGGCACCCCGCACGAGGTCGCCACCGAGGTCAGCCTGAACACCGCGTACGGCGTCGAGCGCGTCGTCCGGGACGCCTTCGCCCGGGCCGCGAGGCGCCGCGGCCACCTGACCCTGGTGCACAAGACCAACGTCCTCGTCCACGCCGGCGGCCTCTGGAAACGGGTCACCGACGAAGTGCACGCCGACTTCCCCGACGTTGAGCTGGCCTACCAGCACGTCGATGCCGCGTCGATGTTCTTCGTCACCGACCCCGCCCGCTTCGACGTCGTCGTCACCGACAACCTGTTCGGCGACATCCTCACCGACATCGGTGCGGCCATCGGTGGTGGCATCGGCCTGGCCGCCTCGGGCAACCTCGACGTGTCCCGTACCAACCCGTCGATGTTCGAGCCGGTCCACGGCTCGGCCCCCGACATCGCCGGCCAGGGCAAGGCCGACCCGACGGCCACCGTCCTGTCGGTCGCGATGCTCCTTGCGCACCTCGGCTTCGCCGACGAGGCCGCCCGGGTCGAGGCGGCTGTCATCAGGGACCTCTCCACCCGCGGTACGACGGCCCGCGCCACCTCCGAGGTCGGAGACACCCTGGCGTCCCTCGTCGCCGGCTAGCCAGAGTGCTTGACTGACAGCCGCAGCATCCGGAGGTGGTCGTGGAGTCCCCGATGTACGGCGAAGGTGCCCGCCTCCTGCAGGACCAGTTCGACAGTCGGCGGCTCGCTGACCGCCTCGAGCAGGTCACCGTCCACGACCACCTGACACCCAACGACATCGCGTTCGTCGAGCGGTCGACCCAGTTCCTGCTCGCCACGGTCGACCCTGGCGGCTGGCCCGACGTGTCCTACAAGGGCGGGCGTCCCGGCTTCGTCCGCGTGCCCGACCGGACGACGCTCGCCTTCGGTTCCTACGACGGCAACGGCATGTTCCGCAGCCTCGGCGCCATCCTGGCCGAACCGAAGGTGGCCTTGCTGTTCGTCGACTTCGGCGAGCCGGACCGGATGCGCGTCCAGGGACGCGCCACCGTGTCCTCCGACCCTGGGCTCGTGGCGTCCTTCGAGGGTGCTCAGCTGGTTGTGCAGGTGGCCGTCGAGCGGGTCTGGCCGAACTGCCCGCGGTACGTCCACCGGATGGAGCTCGTCGAACTCTCGCCGTACGCGCCGGAGGCCGGCCGCGAGCCACCGGTGCCCGAGTGGAAGACCATGGACATCTTCAGCGACGTCCTGCCCGAGTGACCACCAGCCCCCGGTCGGGGCTTGTCGGGGCTTGTCGGAGTGCGCTCGCAGGAGGAGCGTGGGACCTGCGGCGGTGACCGCTTGGGCCACCCCGACGAGGAGGCAACGCGATGTTCATACGCGCCACGACCCTGCTGGCAGATCCCGCCCACCTCGACCGGGGCATCTCTTTCGTCCGCGAGAGCGTCGTACCGGCTGCGGCGGAGCTGCCCGGATCCCTGGGCATGTCGATGTTCGTCGACCGGGACAGCAACCTCGTGACGGTCACGTCTGCGTGGGAGACCGAGCAGGCGCGGGTGGCGGCCGACGAGGTGCTGACACCGCTTCGGGCCAGGGGCGCGCGCATCCTTGGCGGCACGCAGCCACCAGTGACCGAGTTGTTCGAGTTAGCGGTGCTGGACCGCAGAAGGCCTGCCGAGCAGGGCTTCTGGGCCCGCTTGACGCGCGTCACCATCGACCCGTCGCGGGTCGACGCGGCGATCGACGCGTACTCGGTGTCGACGGTGCACGACCTGCAGCTGCTCGAGGGGTACTGCAGCGCGGTACTGCTGGTGGACCGGGCGCACGGCATGGGCGCCGTGAGCGTGACCTTCGAGAGCAGGCGGGCGCTCGAGGCCAGTCGCGCCCAGGCGCAGTCGATCCGGACCGCGGGGCTGGACAAGGCCGGAGCCCACGTGACCGAGGTCCGTGAGTCCGAGATCGTCATCGCGGGGATCCGGATGCCTCAGTCCGGCTGAGCACGTCCCTGCTCCACCGGTACCGTGGTGGCCCAGGAGGATCACCATGACCGTGCAGTTCACGACCCAGCTGAGCGCCACCCTCGTCGACGCGCAGGCCCGCGCCGAGATCCTGGCTAACCCGGCGTTCGGCCGCGTCTTCACCGACCACATGGTCAGCGCCACGTGGACCGCGGCCGACGGCTGGCACGACGCGCGGCTGCACGCCTACGGCCCGGTCAGCATCGACCCCGCCTCGGTGGTCCTGCACTACGGCCAGACCGTCTTCGAGGGCATGAAGGCCTACCGCCAGCCCGACGGCGGGGTCGCGCTGTTCCGACCGGAGCGCAACGCCGCCAGGATGGCCCGCAGCTCGCGTCGCCTGGCGCTGCCCGAATTCCCCGAGGACGCGTTCGTCGAGGCCTGCGAGCTGCTCGTGCGGGCGGACCGCGAGTGGGTCCCCGACGGCGACGGCGCGTCGCTGTACCTGCGACCGTTCATCTGGGCCACCGAGGTCGGGCTGGGCGTGCGCCCGTCGGACAGCGCGCTGTTCCAGCTGATCGCCTCGCCTGCCGGCAACTACTTCTCCGGCCCGCTGCGACCGGTGTCGCTGTGGCTGTCGCAGGAGTACACCCGCTCCGCCCCGGGTGGCACCGGCGCCGCCAAGTGCGGGGGAAACTACGCCGCGTCGCTGGTGGCCCAGCAGGAGGCCATCGCCAACGGGTGCGACCAGGTCGTGTTCCTGGACGCCGGTGAGCACCGTTGGCTCGAAGAGCTCGGCGGGATGAACATCTTCCTCGTCCTCGACGACGGAACCCTCGTCACCCCGGAACTGAGCGGAACGATCCTCGAGGGGATCACCCGCGACTCGATCATCACCCTGGCTCGCGAGATGGGTCATGAGGTCCAGGAGCGCAGGGTCGACGTCGACGAGTGGCGCAAGGGTGCGGCTGACGGAACCGTCGTCGAGGTCTTCGCCTGCGGTACGGCGGCGGTCATCACGCCCATCGGAGCGCTGCGCTGGCCGGGTGGCGAGGTGGTCGCCGGTACCGGCGAGCCGGGCGCTGTCACGATGGCGCTGAGGCATGCCCTGCTCGACGTGCAGTACGGCCGGACGCCGGACACGCATGGCTGGATGCGGCGCGTCCTGTAAGACGACAAGCACCTTGGCTAGGCAAGCGCGCAACGCGGCCGTACCGTGCCCGCAAGGAGGTGCCGCCGTGCACGTACGTGACGCGATGAGCCCGACAGTCCTGACCATCGGCCCCGCCCACACGGTACGGCGGGCAGCCCAGCTGATGGCTGAGCGGCACGTCGGGGCCGCGGTGGTGCTCGACCCGGACGCTGACGGTCCGGGGATCCTCACAGAGCGCGATGTGCTGGAGTGCGTGGCCCGCGGTCAAGATCCCGACACCGAGTTGTGCGCCGACCACCTCACCCCCGACGCGGTGTCGGCCATGCCCGACTGGGACCTGGGCCGGGCCGCCGCGGCGATGGTCCACGGCCGCTTTCGGCACCTGGTCGTCTGCGAAGGCGGTCAGGTCGTCGGCGTCCTGTCGGTCCGTGACCTGGTGCGCGTCTGGCTCGGCAGCGGGCAGCTCACGTCGGCGTGACCCAGGCCTGAGGTGGGGATCCGGGCGACCGGGTGGGATCGTGCTCCACGAGGCGGTAAGGTCGCCAGCGATGCTGTCCCTGCTGATGATCGCCGGGCGCGTCCGCTGACCGAGATCAGCTGACGCGCCACCCCTTCGTGCCTACGGGCCGGGGGGGTTTTTGTTGCCTTCAACAGCCGTGCCTGTGCCAGAAAACGCGGAGAGACCATGAGCACGCCCACCGACGCCTTCCACGTCTATGACACGACCCTGCGTGACGGCAGCCAGCGCGAGGGGCTGTCGCTGTCCGTGAACGACAAGCTGACGATCGCGCGGCACCTCGACGACCTGGGAGTGGGCTTCATCGAGGGCGGCTGGCCCGGGGCCAACCCGAAGGACGCGGAGTTCTTCCGCCGGGCGCGCACCGAGCTGCAGCTGCAGACCGCTCAGCTCGCCGCCTTCGGGTCGACCCGCAAGCCAGGGGGAGTGACAGCGGACGACGTGGCGCACCTGCGTGACTCCGGGGCGCCGGTCGCGACCGTGGTCGCCAAGAGCGACGTACGGCACGTCGAGCGGGCGCTGCGCACGACCCGCGAGGAGAACCTGGCGATGGTCCGCGACTCCGTGGCGCACCTGGTGGCTGAGGGTCAGCGGGTCTTCCTCGACGCGGAGCACTTCTTCGACGGCTTCGTCGCCGACCCGGCGTACGCGCTGGAGGTTTTGCGGGTTGCGGCCGAGGCGGGCGCAGCAGTGCTGGTGCTGTGCGACACCAACGGTGGCATGCTCCCGAGCCGGCTGCAGGACATCGTCGGCGCAGTCGTCGCCGAGGGCCTGCGCGTCGGGATCCACGCCCACAACGACGTGGCCTGCGCGGTCGCCAACTCGCTCACCGCCATCGAGGTCGGCGCGACCCACGTGCAGGGCACCGCCAACGGATACGGCGAGCGGTGCGGCAACGCCGACCTGTTCAGCGTCGTCGCCGCGCTCGAGACCAAGCTCGGCCGTCAGGTACTGCCGACCGGACGGCTGGCCGAGCTCGGCCGGGTCGCGCACGCCGTCGCGGAGGTCGCCAACATCGCGCCCGACGCGCACCAGCCCTGGGTGGGTGGGAGCGCCTTCGCGCACAAGGCGGGGCTGCACGTCAGCGCCATCAAGGCCGACCCGGACCTCTACCAGCACATCGACCCCGGGGTCGTCGGCAACGACATCCGCCTGCTCATCTCCGAGCTGGCAGGGCGGGCGACCATCGAGCTCAAAGGCAAGGCGCTCGGCCTCGACCCGGACGGTCCCACCGTGCTGCGCGTCCTTGACCGGGTCAAGCTGCTGGAGTCCGTCGGCTACAGCTTCGAGGCTGCGGAGGCGTCCTTCGAGCTGTTGCTGCGGACCGAGATGGGGCAGCGTCCACGCTTCTTCGACCTCGAGAGCTGGCGGGTCATCGTCGAGCACCGCGACGACAAGGTCGTCAGCGAGGCGACGGTGAAGCTGCACGCACAGGGCGCCCGGATCATCGCGACCGGCGAGGGCAACGGCCCGGTCAACGCCCTCGACAACGCCCTGCGGCAGGGTCTTTCGGAGCTCTACCCGGCGCTGGCCGGCTTCGACCTGGTCGACTACAAGGTGCGGATCGTGAGCGGAGCCCACGGCACCGACGCCGTCACGCGCGTCCTGGTCGAGACCTCCGACGGTACGACGGAGTGGAGCACTGTCGGGGTCCACGAGAACGTGATCGAAGCCTCTTGGCAGGCGCTCGAGCAGGCCTACACTTCCGGCCTGCTGAGGCAGGGCCTACCGTCCGCGAGGTGACTCCTGGTGCCGCGCTGCTCGTCAGCGCGGCCGGGTGCGTCGCGGGTGCGGTGAACGCGCTCGCCGGGGGTGGGACGCTCGTCGCCTTCCCCGTCCTGCTCGCCGTCGGCGTCCCTCCGGTGACGGCCAACACGACCTGCTCGGTGGGCCTGCTCACCGGCTATGCCGGGGGTTCGGTGGCCTACCGCCGGGAGCTCGTCGGTCAGGCCTCGCGCGCTCGCGGGCTCGTGATCGCGGGGCTGCTCGGTGGCCTGGTCGGGGCGGTTCTCCTGCTCCTCACGCCGGGCGACGGGTTCCGGGCCCTCGTGCCCTACTTGGTGCTGCTGGCCAGCCTGCTGCTGACCGTCCAGCCCCGGGTCGCTGCTGAGCTCGCCGACCGCGGGGTCGCGGCCGAGCACCCGGGCTGGCAGGCGCAGGTTGCCATCGGGGTCGGGGCCGTCTACGGCTCCTACTTCGGGGCCGGCCTCGGCGTCGTCATGCTGGCGGTGCTGGGGATCTTGGTGTCCGACGGGCTGCAGCGGCTCAACGCCCTCAAAGGCGTGCTGTCGCTGGTCATCAACCTGGTGGGGGCCCTGGTCTACGTGATCGCCGGTCGGGTCGACTGGCTTGCCGCGGCGCTGTTGGCCGCCGGTGCTGTCGTCGGGGCGGCAGCTGGGGTGGGCCTGGCCCGGCGGCTGCCTGCCGACGTGGTGCGGGTCGGGATCGTCGTCACAGGTGTCATCGTCGCTGTCGTCCTGCTCGTCACCTGACCCGCTCCCCGCCCACCCCTGCGACGTCTGCACCAAACCCGCCCGGCGCGTCTGGTGCAGAAGTCACTCAGGGCGCGAGCGTCCCGGCCGCCGGTAGCCTCGGGTCACCCCACGAAGGAAAGGCACCATCACCGTGCGCATCGCCCGCTACGCAGCGCCCTCCGCCACCGGCGGCGCGGCGGAGGTCTCGTTCGGCGTCGTCGAAGGCGAGGGCAACGACCCCTCCAGCCTGGAGGTCGCGCAGGTCGCGGGGCACCCCTTCGCCCCGCTGGCCTTCACTGGCGTGCGGCACCCCCTGTCGTCGGTGCGGCTGCTCGCCCCGGTTCTGCCGAGCAAGGTCGTGTGCATCGGGAAGAACTACGCCGACCACATCGCGGAGATGGGCGGCCCAGCACCGCAGAGCCCCGTGGTGTTCCTCAAGCCTTCGACGTCGGTGATCGGTCCGGGGGACCCCGTCGTGCTGCCCCGCAACAGCACCCACGTCGACCACGAGGCCGAGCTGGGCATCGTCATCGGCCGGCTGTGCCGTGACGTCCCTGCATCCAAGGCGCTCGAGGTGGTCCTGGGCTATACCTGCGGCAACGACGTGACGGCTCGTGACCACCAGAAGGCCGACGGCCAGTGGACCCGGAGCAAGAGCCACGACAGCTTCTGCCCGCTGGGGCCGTGGGTCGAGACCGACCTCGACGTGAGCGACGTCGCAGTGCAGTGCGCCGTCGACGGCGAGGTCCGCCAGGACGGGCGCACGTCGCAGCTGATCCACGACGTCCCCACGATCATCGAGTGGGTGACGGCCTTCATGACGCTGCTGCCCGGAGACGTCATCCTCACCGGCACCCCTGCTGGCGTCGGCCCGCTCGTCCCCGGTAACGCCGTCACCGTCCTCGTCGAGGGCATCGGCCCGCTGACGAACCCTGTCGTGACGCGATGACCGTCAGGCTCCGGGTCGCCCCGTCACCGACCGGCGACCCCCACGTCGGCACGGCCTACATGTCCTTGTTCAACCTGGCCTTCGCGCGGCAGCAGGGTGGGCAGTTCGTTTTGCGCATCGAGGACACCGACCGGGCCCGCTTCCAGGCCGACTCCGAGCAGCAGGTCTTCGACATGCTCGCCTGGCTCGGGCTGCAGTGGGACGAGGGGCCGGACAAGGGCGGTCCCTACGCGCCGTACCGGCAGAGCGAGCGGCTCGACACCTACACGCCGTATGTGGCGCAGCTCCTCGCTCAGGGCAACGCCTATCTCTGCTGGTGCACCCCTTCACGGCTGCAGCAGATGCGCGAGGACCAACAGGCCCGCAAGCTCCCGACCGGCTACGACCGACTCTGCGTCGGAAAAACGCATGAGCAGCGGGCAGAGCTGCCCGGTTGCAGCGACGTGCCCGTGGTCCGGATGCTCGTCCCGGACGACGCGCCGCTGACGTTCGTCGACCTGATCCGCGGGCACGTCAACGCGCCGCGGCCCGACGACCAGGTGATCTTGAAGGCCGACGGCTTCCCGACCTACCACCTCGCCGTCGTCGTCGACGACCACCTGATGGGCATCACGCACGTCGTCCGCGGCGAGGAGTGGATCTCCTCCACCCCCAAGCACGTGCTGCTGTACGAGTGGCTTGGCTGGGAGCCGCCGGCGTTCGCGCACATGCCGCTGCTGCGCAACGTGGACAAGTCCAAGATCAGCAAGCGCAAGAACCCGGCGGCGCGACTGACCTGGTTCGTCGAGCAGGGCTATCTGCCCGAGGCGCTGCTCAACTTCCTCGGCCTGCTCGGCTACTCGCTGCCATCGGGCGAGGAGATCTTCTCCTTCGCCGAGATGTCAGCGTCGTTCGAGTGGACGCGCGTCAACACGGTCGGCCCGGTCTTCGACCTCGACAAGCTCGGCTGGCTCAACGGCCATTACCTTCGCGAGCTGGCACCGGACGACCTCCAGGCTCGCCTCGTCCCCTTCCTGCGCAACGCCGGTCTGTACGACGACTCCGCCGCGCACCGCGGCCTCCTGGCGGGTGCCGGGCCGCTGATCCAGACCCGGATGGCGGTGCTGTCGGAGTGCGTGGACCTGCTGCGCTTTCTGTTCGTGACCGACGACGAGTTCGTCGTTCAGGACGCCGCCCGCGAGAAGTCCCTGGCTGATGCCGCGCCGCTCCTGACTGCCCTTGCCGAGGCTCTCGCGCCGCTCGAGGAGTGGACGACCGCCTCGGTGCAGGCCGCCATGGACGCCGCCCTGATCGACGGCCTCGGCCTGAAGCGGGGCAAGGCCTACGCGCCGGTCCGCGCTGCGGTCTGCGGCACCTTGATCGCGCCGCCGCTGCCCGAGTCGATGGCCCTGCTCGGCCGACGACGGGTGCTCGCCAGATTGCACGCCGCCCTGAGAGCCGGCACCGGCTGAGGTGCGGTGCCCGAGCGACGCCCGCGTGGGAACGGAACCCGGGAGCCGGGCCCGACGTCCGCTAGCATTGAGCGCATTGTTGTCGCAACACCATGGGGTATGGGGTAATTGGCAGCCCGACGGTTTCTGGTTCCGTTAGTCTTGGTTCGAGTCCAGGTACCCCAGCTCGAAGACTCAGCAGTGTCAGGACTGCAGGTGTCACAACTGAACAGCACGACGAAAGTCCCGGCCCCCGTCGTCTAGCGGCCTAGGACGCCGCCCTCTCACGGCGGTAGCGGCGGTTCGAATCCGCTCGGGGGTACCACGTTGGTCACGAGCGCTCTGCCCGGCAACCGGGCCGGCGCCTGGCGGTTCAGACCGCGCGCAGGCGGGCCTTGGCGACGAAACGCACGAAGCCGTCCGTGCAGGCCGGGCACGAGCATCGGCCGCAGGCGGCCAGTAGCAGCGTGACCGGCACGTGTGCGACCTCGCCCCGGGCCGGCCAGCCGGCGGCTTCGTGCCGCGGGAGCGGGATGGTCACCGGCGCGGCGTTGACGTCGAAGCTGGCGTGCTGGTGATCCTCGACGAGGTGAGCCATGGTGATCTCCGAGGGGCGCGGGGCTGGACCTGACCCAGCCTGCGCGAAGCCGGCGCGAACGACATCACCCGATGTGACCGGGTGCCGGTCCCCGGCCTGACTATCTGAGACCGTCCGTCAGGTGGGTGCCGTCCCGACCGTTCACGAGCGGCAGCTCGGCGCGCTGGTCTGCCTCGCCCGAGAGCTCCCTGGCGGCCGCGAGGACGGCTGCGGCGTGCAGTCGGCCCGGCTGCCGCGTCAGACGCTCCAGGGGACCGGACACGCTGACCGCGGCCACGAGGCGTCCGTCCGCGCCGAACACCGGAGCGGACACCGAGGCGACGCCCTGCTCGCGTTCGGCGACCGAGTGCGCCCAACCGCGCCGGCGTACCTCTGCCAGGACCCGGTCGGTGAAGGCGGCCCCCTCGGGAGCGCCCCCGGCGCTGAAGGCGAGGAGCACCTGCGCGGCTGAGCCGGCGGTCATCGGCAGGGCGGTGCCTACCGGCACGGTGTCACGCAGTCCGCTGCCCAGATCGGCGGCGGCCACGCAGATCCGGTGCTCGCCGGCGCGCCGGTAGAGCTGGGCGCTCTCGCCGGTGAGGTCGCGGAGCCGGGCGAGGACGGGTGTCGCGTGCGCGAGCAGCAGGTCCCCGCCATGGGTCGACAGTCGCGGCCCGGCGCGCCAGCGGCCGTCGCCCTCGCGGGCGAGGAACCGGTGCACCTCGAGCGCGACGGCCAACCGGTGGGTGGTCGCCCGCGACAGCCCGGTCCGTTCGGTGAGGGCAGCGAGCGAGTGCGCGCCCGCCTGCACGGCATCCAGGACGAGAACGGCTTTGTCCAGGACGCCAACTCCGCTAGTCTGTTCCACATAGCGATACAACCATCTCAACATATGAGAATGCAAACGAGGGAGCAGACGATGGGCCGCACGCTCGCCGAGAAGGTCTGGGACGACCACGTCGTACGACGGGCGGAGGGCGAGCCGGACCTGCTCTACATCGACCTCCACCTGGTGCACGAGGTCACGAGCCCGCAGGCCTTCGACGGGCTGCGGCTTGCTGGACGGCCGGTCCGGCGCGCCGACCTGACCCTGGCGACCGAGGACCACAACGTCCCCACCGATCTGCTCCAGGGCCCGATCGCGGACCCCGTCAGCCGGGTGCAGGTCGAGACCCTGCGCAAGAACTGCGCCGAGTTCGGGGTGCGTCTTTACCCGATGGGCGACGCGAGCCAGGGGATCGTGCACGTGATCGGCCCACAGCTCGGGATCACCCAGCCTGGCATGACGATCGTCTGCGGCGACAGTCACACGTCCACTCACGGCGCGTTCGGGGCGCTGGCGTTCGGGATCGGCACCAGCGAGGTCGAGCACGTCCTGGCGACGCAGACCCTCCCGCTTCCCCGGCCGAAGACGATGGCCGTGACCGTGGAAGGGGCGCTGCCCGAGGGCACGACCGCCAAGGACCTGGTGCTGGCCCTCATCGCGCAGGTCGGGACCGGTGGTGGCCAGGGCTATGTCGTGGAGTATCGCGGCGAGGCGATCCAGGCGCTGTCGATGGAGGGCCGTATGACGGTCTGCAACATGAGCATCGAGTGGGGTGCCCGTGCCGGCATGATCGCGCCGGACCAGACCACCTACGACTACCTGCGGGGCCGCGACCACGCGCCCACCGGGGCCAACTGGGACGCCGCCGTTGCCGCCTGGGACGCGCTCGTGACCGACCAGGACGCCGCCTTCGACAAGGAGGTCGTGCTCGACGCGACAGCCATCACGCCGTTCGTCACGTGGGGCACCAACCCGGCGCAAGGATCTGCCCTTTCCGATGTCGTCCCCGACCCGCAGGCGCTGCCGGAGGGCAACGCGCGGGACGCTGCCGAGCGGGCACTCGCCTACATGGGCCTGACCGCGGGAACGCCCCTGCGGGACATCGCCGTCGACACCGTCTTCCTCGGCTCGTGCACCAACGGTCGCATGGAGGACCTGCGGGCCGCCGCCGCCATCCTGCAGGGCCGCCAGGTGGCCAAGGGCGTGCGGATGCTCGTTGTCCCCGGCTCCATGGTGGTGAAGCTCCAAGCGGAGAAGGAGGGCTTGGACGCCGTCTTCACCGCCGCGGGCGCCGAGTGGCGCAGCGCCGGGTGCTCGATGTGCCTGGGCATGAACCCCGACACCCTCAAGCCCGGTGAGCGCAGCGCCTCCACCAGCAACCGCAACTTCGAGGGCCGTCAGGGCCGTGGTGGTCGCACCCACCTCGTGTCCCCCCAGGTGGCCGCGGCCACCGCGGTGGTCGGCCGGCTCGCAGCACCCTCCGACCTGACCGACGACAGCACCGAGAGCGGGCAGTAATGGACCCCTTCGTCAGCCACACCGGCACCGCCGTCGCCCTGCGCCGCAGCGACGTCGACACCGACCAGATCATCCCGAGCGACTGGCTCAAGCGGGTCGAGCGGACCGGCTTCGGCGCGGGCCTGTTCAGCGAGTGGCGTGAGGACCCGTCGTTCGTGCTGAACGCCCCGGAGCGCCGTGGCGCGAGCATCCTGGTGGCAGGGGAGAACTTCGGCACCGGTTCCTCACGGGAGCACGCGGTCTGGGCCCTGACCGACTACGGCTTCAAGGCCGTCATCAGCCCGCGCTTCGCCGATATCTTCCGGGGCAACAGCCTGAAGGGGGGTCTGCTTCCGGTGCAGCTGCCCGCGGACGTCGTCGCCACCTTGATGAACCTCGTCGATAGCGATCCGACAGCCCTCATCACCGTCGACCTCGAAGCCCGTGAGGTCCGGGCCGGCACCGTCGTGGAGAGCTTCGAACTCGACGACTTCACCCGCTGGCGCCTCATGGAAGGCCTCGACGACATCGGCCTGACCCTGCGACACGGCGACGACATCGCTTCCTATGAGGAAAACCGGCCTGGTTGGAAGCCTGCGGCGCGCGCGCTCTGAGGGTGCAACGATGAGCGGATGGATGACGCCGAGCTGTTCGCGGACCTGTCCGTCCGCCTCCGTGAAGCCCACCGCCGGGTGGCGTTGCTGGAGGCCACTGGGGACGAAAAAGCCCGTGTCCTAAGGCGTCTGCTCGCCATCAGCGACGCCAGCAAGCACGACCTGAGCCGGGCCTCCGCACGGCTCGACGCGTTCCTCAGCGACCTCGACCGTGGCTGGAAACCGGATCCGCGGGACGACTGACTGTCGGCCGTCGGGCCGACAAGCGTTGCGACACAAGGAAAGTCACCCCTTTCGGTGTTCGACGTGAGCGCGTGCGCCCCTTACCTTTTGCTCCTAGGGGCAGAGTGCCTCATCAGTCCTTGGAGGTATTCGCTGTGAACAAGGCCGAGCTGATCGAGGCGATCACCGACCAGATCGGCGACAAGCGGGCTGCCGCTGTCGCCGTCGAGGCCGTCGTCGACGCCGTCACCAGCACTGTCGCGAAGGGCGAGAAGGTCGCGATTGCGGGCTTCGGCGTCTTCGAGAAGGTCCACCGGGCGGCCCGGGTGGCCCGTAACCCCGCCACCGGTGCGCAGGTCAAGCTGAAGGCGACCTCGGTGCCGAAGTTCCGTCCCGGGCAGGGCTTCAAGGATGCCGTCGCTGGTGCGAAGAAGCCGGTTGCCAAGGCGGCAGCGAAGACCGTCGCCAAGGCCACCGCGGTGAAGAAGGCCGCCGCCACCAAGGCCGCGCCCGTCAGGAAGGCCGCTCCGGTCAAGGTTGCTGCGAAGGCTGCGCCGGCTAAGAAGGCCGCTCCGGTCAGGGTGGCTGCGAAGGCTGCGCCGGCTAAGAAGGCCGCTCCGGTCAAGGTCGCCGCGAAAGCTGCGCCGGCTAAGAAGGCCGCTCCGGCCAAGGTCGCCGCGAAGGCCGCGCCGGTCAAGGTCGCTGCGAAGGCCGCTCCGGCCAAGAAGGCCGCCGTCGCCGCGAAGGCCACGCCGGTGAAAAGAGGTGCTGTCGCCGCCAAGGCCACGCCGGTGAAGAAGGCCACGGCAGAGAAGGCCCCGGCCGCAGCCAAGGCCACGCCGGCCAAGAAGGCCCCCGCCAAGAAGGCCCCCGCCAAGAAGTAGGTCCAGCCCCGATAGGACCAGCACGGCGTCGACGAAGGCCCTGGCTCCGGCCAGGGCCTTCGTCATGCCCTGGTCGCCCCAGGCCGAGGCCCTGAGCGTGGCCACCCAAGGCTCCCTGTGGCCGGATCGGGCGTCAGGACGGGAGGGTGACCGTGAGCGCGCCGCCACGGGCGTCGTCGCGGGACAGGCGGATGCGCTGGCCTGGGCGCAGGAAGCGAAAGACGCTGGCCCGTAGGCACTCAGGGGGCAGTACGGCGACAGAGCCGTCGTCGAGCAGGGCGCTCCCGCCGGTGGCGGCGTCCCAGTCCCGTACGGTGGCCGACGGTCCCCGCGAGAGGGGGCCCGGCGTCACCACAGCCCCCGCGAGGCCTCCGCCGAGTGCGGCCCCAGGCCCAGGGCGGCCGCGGCGGCCAGATCGTCAGGCGTGTCGACGTCGCGCCGAAGGCCGTCGGAGGCGACCAGCTCGAAGGCCCCTGACGTGAGGTGAGCCGCCCGGGAGTCGAGCCCGAACGCGGGGAGGAGCTCCGCGCCTGAGGCGGCGGCCAGCAGCGTCGTACCCGTGCCGGCCGTGTCTGTGACGAAGCCCCGCATCCCCTGGGGCACCAGGTGAAGGACAGCCGCCAGGTCCGCTGCGCGCAGCGCCGGGAGGTCGGCGGAGAGCGTAGCGACTCCGAGCAGCGGGTGGTGCTCGCGCAGCAGGTCGGCGCCGTGCGTCAGGGCCGGATTGAGACCGGCGTCGGGGTCGTCGGGCACGACCAGCGCCCCCAGGTCGGCCAGGGCGTGCGCGGCCACCGGGTCGTCGGTGACGACCAGGACGGTGGCGACCTCCAGAGCCGCGACGACGACGTCGGCCGCGAAGGCGAGGGCAAGGGCGCGACGGCGGGCGTCGCCGTAGGACGCAAGGCGGGACTTGGCCAGATCCAGGCGCTTTACGGGCACCACGACACCCCAGGAGCTCGCCACCTGCAGCAGTCTGACAGGCTCGTGGACAGCGGTGGCAGGGGCGGCGAGACTCGACCCCACGACACGCCCTCTTGAAGGGCTGCAGAGGGAGTGGACGTGCGTCTGGGTCGCATCGGGTTCTGGTACCGGCTTTCGGTTGTGCTGATGAAACCGCCGTTGCTGCTGCTGACCCGTCGTCGCTGGAGCGGCTTCGCCCACGTACCCACCGAAGGTGGCGTGATCCTCGCGGCCAACCACATCTCCCATGTCGACCCTCTCGTCCTGGCTGACGCGATCATGTACAGCACCGGAAGACTTCCGCGCTACCTCGCCAAGGCCAGCCTGTTCAAGGGCAACGGGCTGGTGGGACGCACCATGCGTGGGGCCAAGCAGATCCCGGTGCACCGCAACACCGCCGACGCGTCGCTTGCTCTGCGGGACGCGGTCGACGCCCTCCGCGACGGGGAGCTCATCGCCATCTACCCCGAGGGCACCGTCTCCCGGGACCCCGGGAAGTGGCCGATGGTGGCCCGGACCGGGGTCGCCCGACTCGCCCTGCTGTCCGGTGCGCCGGTGGTACCGGTCGCGCAGTGGGGGGCGCAGGCGATCCTGGACTCCTACCGGACGCCGGGGCTGCACCTGTTGCCGCGACACACCATCGAGGTCGTCGCCGGGCCACCGGTCGACCTGTCCCCGTGGCGGGGCAAGGAGCTCACCTCGGAGGTCCTGCACGAGGCCACAGACGCCATCATGGCCGCGGTCCGCACCTTGCTGGAACCCCTACGGGGGGAGAGCGCGCCGACCGTGATCCACGACCCCGACAGTCAGAGGAGGCCCGCATGACCCGAGCTGCTGTCCTGGGCACGGGCTCCTGGGGGACCGCCTTCGGCAAGGTCCTCGCCGACGCCGGCAACGAGGTCGTGCTCTGGTCCCGCAGGGAAGAGCTCGCCCGGGCCGTGAACGAGACCCACGAAAACCCTGACTATCTGCCTGGGATCGCCTTGCCAGTAGGGCTTTCGGCGACCTCCGACGCCCTGGAGGCTGTCCGGGGTGCGGACCTCGTGGTGCTCGCCGTGCCCTCGCAGACGCTGAGGGACAACCTGGCAGTCGTGGCGGCGGCCCTGGAGAAGCACAGTCTCCTGGTCAGCCTGATGAAGGGCGTCGAGCTCGGCACGACGAAGCGGATGAGCGAGGTCATCTGCGAGGTTGCCGACGTACCGCTGTCACGGGTCGCGGTCGTCTCGGGACCCAACCTGGCCAAGGAGATCGCGAGCGGCCAGCCTGCGGCGACGGTCGTCGCGTGCATCGACCTGGAGGCGGCGGAGCGGCTGCAGGCGGCCTCGCTGACGTCGTACTTCCGGCCCTACACGAACACCGACGTGGTTGGTTGCGAGCTCGGAGGCGCCGTCAAGAACGTCATCGCGCTCGCGGTGGGGATGGCGGGTGGCATGGGCTTCGGCGACAACACGAAGGCCTCGCTCATCACCCGGGGCCTCGCCGAGACAGCTCGACTGGGCACGGCCCTAGGGGCCGACCCGCAGACGTTCTCCGGGCTGGCCGGCCTGGGTGACCTCGTCGCGACCTGCATGTCGCCGCTCTCGCGCAACCGCACCTTCGGCGAGAAGCTCGGCCGGGGGCTGACCTTGAAGGAGATCCTCGCCCAGACGCAGCAGACCGCCGAAGGCGTCAAGAGCTGCCGGTCGATCCTCGGCCTGGCCCAGAAGCACGATGTTGACATGCCCATCACCGAGCACGTCGTCGCCCTGTGCCACGAGGGGATGACGCCGGTCGAGATGGTCCGCAGCGTCATGCAACGAGAGACCAGGAGCGAATGAGCGACCCGCAACGAGGCCTCGGAACCCGGGCGGTCCATGGACCGCCCGCCCCCGTGCTCGGTCAGCAGCCGCTTGTCGCGCCGGTCTACCGGACGGCGACCTTCGTCTTCGACACCGCGCAGCAGATGGCTGACGTCTTCGCCGGCCGTGAGCGCGGGTGGTCCTACAGTCGCACCGACAACCCGACGGCCCAGGCCTTCGCCGACGCGGTGGCCGCGCTGGAGGACCCGTCCGGGGTCGCTGTCGCCCAGCCCTTCGCCAGTGGCATGGCCGCCATCTCCTGCACCCTGCTCGCCCTGTGCGCCGGCGGATCCCACGTCGTGGCCCCGCGCGAGGTGTACGGCGGCACCTGGACCCTCCTGACGCGTCAGCTGGCGCGGTTCGGGGTCACCACCACCTTCGTGGACGGCACCGACCTGTCTGCCGTACGCGCTGCCCTTCGGCCGGAGACGGCGGTCCTGTGGGGTGAGGTGCTCGCCAACCCGACGATGACCGTCGCGGACCTGCCGGGTCTGTCGGCGATCGCCCACGACGCAGGCGTTCCCTTCGTCGTCGACGCGACCTTCTCCAGCCCCGTCATCTGCCGTCCGCTGGAGTACGGCGTCGACCTCGTCGTCCATTCCGCCACGAAGTACCTCGGTGGCCACAGCGACGCCACCGGTGGGGTCGTCGTGGGAGCCACCGCGCTGCTGGATCGGATCCGGACGGTCCGCCTCGACACTGGTGGTGCGCTCGCCCCGGACGAGGCCGCCTTGCTCACCCGCGGGCTGGCGACGCTGCCTCTGCGGGTGGTCCGGCAGTGCCAGACGGCCCTGACCGTGGCGACGGCGCTGCAGCAGGACGAGCGGGTCCTGCGGGTCGACCACCCAGGCCTGCCGAACCACCGCGACCACGCCCTGGCTGCCCGCCTGTTCACCCCCGGCCTGTACGGCGCCGTTGTCACCGTCACCCCCCGCGGCGGACGGGCGGCCGGATTGGCGCTGCTCGACCGGCTGCGGCTGGTCAAGCGGGCCACGTCCCTGGGAGGCACCGTCACCAAGGCCGTTCACATCGCGACGACGACCCACTCCTCGCTGGACGACGCCTCGCTGGCCGCGGCCGGCATCGACCCTGGTGCCGTCCGCCTGAGCGTGGGACTCGAGGACGCCGCGGACCTGGTCGCGGACCTGCAGCAGGCCCTCGGCCGAGGGTGACCTGAGTCGCTGAGGGTTCGGGCAGCCCTCGACGGGTGATGCTTGAAGGCATGGACCACAGCTACGACATCGTCATCCTCGGCGCGGGCTCGGCCGGGGAGGCCGTCGCCGGCCGGCTCGCCGACGCCGGCCGGTCGGTCGCGCTGGTCGAAGGGCTGCGTGTCGGTGGGGAGTGCCCGTACGTCGCCTGCATGCCCAGCAAGGCCATGCTGCGGGCCGCCGAGGCGCGCACGACCGCGGGTCGGCTGCGGGAGCTGGGAGGGGCCGCTGAGCGCCTTCCGCTGGGAGATGCCAGGTCGGCCTACGCTGCGGCGGCTCGACGTCGGGACGAGGTCGCGGAGCACCGCGACGACACCGACGACGCCAAGGACCTCATGAGCCGCGGCGTCACCCTGGTGCGGGGTCGTGGGGTGGTCACCGGATACGGCTCGGTCACGGTGGAGCTCGCGGAGGGCGGAACCCGGGTGCTGGGCTGGACCGATCTGGTCGTCGCGACCGGTTCGCAGGCTGTGCGCCCCGACCTGCCCGGCGTCGACGCCGTGCCCACCTGGAGCTCGGACGAGGCGCTCTTGGCCACCGAGCGTCCCGACAGCCTGCTGGTCCTCGGTGGCGGTGCCGTCGGCTGTGAGTTGGCCCAGGTGCACGCCCGGTTCGGGGTCGAGGTGACGCTGCTCGACAGCGGTCCGCAGCTGCTCGCCAAGGAGGAACCCAGCATCGCGGCGGCGCTGGCGGCCGTCCTGCGCGCCGAGGGCGTCGACGTGCGGCTCGGCACCGAGGTCTCGTCCTTCGCCGCCGGCCCCCACGGTCGCGCCGTCGCCACCCTGAGCGACGGTCGGACCGTCACTGCCGACCGGGTCCTGCTGGCCGTCGGCCGGACACCCACGACCGAGGGCCTCGGGCTCGAGGTGCTCGGGATCACCCCTGAGGACAGCGGAGCGCTGTCCGTCGACGTGCACTGCCGGGTGGCGCCGCACGTCTACGCGGCGGGTGACGTCACGGGCGTGGCGCCGTACACGCACACTGCCAACTACCAGGCGCGGATCGTCGGGGATGCCCTGCTGGGCAGGCAGAGCAGCGCCGACTACCGGGCGATCCCGCGGGCCGTGTACACCGAGCCGGCAGTGGCGAGTGTGGGGCAGGACGAGGCGACGGCCCGCGCGGCGGGGGTCGACGCGGTGTCGGCGAGCATCGACCTCGCCGACGTGGCGAGGACCAGCACGGAGGGCAGCGGTGGGGGCCGGCTGGTTCTCACCGCCGACCGCTCACGGGGCATCCTCATCGGGGCAGCAGCGCTCGGACCGCACGCCGACGAGTGGCTGTCGGAGGCCACCCTGGCGATCCGCGCCGAGATCGCCCTGACAACGCTGACCCAGGTGGTCCACGCGTTCCCGACCTTTGGTGAGGCCTACGAGCCGGTGCTGCGCGAGCTCGCCGAGGTCTGTGCCGGAAGCGGGCTCAGCTGAGGGCGCGGGTGACAGCCGTGGCGAGGCTGCCGATCAGCTCCGCCTGGCCGCTGTAGGCATCGGGCACCTCGACCACCACGTTGACCTTGCGGCCCAGCGTGGTCCAGGTCCGGGCGGCTCCGACGTCGTGCTGCGACCACCGCACGCCGTTGAACGTGTAGGGGTCGTCCAGGCTGCTGCCCTCCGGAACCCCGCAGCGCAAGGTGATGGGGGGCGTTCCCCAGGCCGCCGTGGTGTCGGACACCGGTGTGACCGGCCGCAGCTCAGCGCCTGGCGTGATCGCCTTTGGCAGCTGGGCCTTCAGGCCACGGCAGGCGACGAGGGCCTTGATCGGGACACCGTTGACCGACGGCACGCTGACGCCCTGGGAGGTCGTCGAGGACGACGACTGCGCCGCGCAGCCCGCGGCGACCAGGGCAACGAGCGCGAGGGCTACAGGTGGACGACGGGGCACGTGAGAGTGCGCGTGATGCCGTCGACGCCCTGGATGCGGGCGACCACGAGCTTGCCGAGCTCGTCGACGTTGTGAGCCTCGGCCCGCACGATCACGTCGTAGGGGCCGGTGACGTCCTCGGCTGTCGCGACGCCCTCGAGCTTGGCGATCGCCTCGGCCACTGCAGCGGCCTTGCCGACCTCGGTCTGGATGAGGATGTAGGCCTGGACCACGACGAAGGACCCCTCTCTGGAAGGCTTGCTGGCGTGTCGGAACCTACCGCACGGTCGCTGGGCGAGTTCGGCCTCATCAGCGCCGTGACCGCCCGCCTGCCTCAGTCCGACGCCGTCCTGCTCGGCCCTGGGGACGATGCGGCCGTGGTGGCCTTCCCCGACGGCCGCGTCGTGGCCACGACGGACGTCCTGGTCGAGGGGGTGCACTTTCGCCGGGACTGGTCCAGCGCCTACGACGTGGGGCGCAAGGCGGCCGCGGCGAGTCTCGCCGACGTCGCGGCCATGGGCGGTACGGCGACCGCGCTGCTCGTGGGCCTGGCCGCCCCACCGGACCTCCCCCTGGCGTGGGCCTTGGGCCTGGCCGACGGGTTGCGGGACGAGGCCGCGCTGGTCGGTGCCGTCGTCGTCGGTGGGGACACGGTCGCGGCCGCGCAGGTAGTCGTGTCCGTGACCGCCCTCGGGTCGTTGCCCGGTCGCTTCGTGCCGCGTTCCGGGGCCGTCCCGGGAGACGTCGTGGTGGTCGTGGGCCGCCTGGGCTGGTCGGCCGCGGGGCTGCGTCTGCTCCGGTCCGGCGTGCATGAGGGTCCCCTCGTCGACGCGCATCGCCGGCCCAGCCCGCCGTACGCGCTGGGGGTATTGCTGGCGGCAGCGGGGGCGACGGCGATGTGCGATGTCAGCGACGGGCTGGTGCAGGACCTCGGACACCTCGCGCGGTCGAGCGGCGTGCGGATCGAGATCGAGAGCGCCCGCGTCGTCGATGAGGCCGTCCCGCTGGTGGACGTCCTGACCGGCGGGGAGGACCACGCGCTGGTGGCGACGCTGTCCGGTCCCGTCCCGAGGGGTTGCCGCGTCATCGGCCGGGTGGTCGAGGGTGCGGGCGTCGTCGTCGACGGCGAGGCGGTCACCGGTGGCTGGGACCACTTTTCGTGAAGCGTGTGCTGGCCGTCGGTGGCACCGACTCCGGGGGAGGGGCCGGACTGGCAGCCGACCTGCGGACCCTGGCCGCGCTGGGGGTCCACGGGGCGATGGTCGTCACGGCGGTGACCGCGCAGAGCAGCCTCGCCGTCGAGGCCCTCCACGAGGTGCCCGAGGCTGTCGTGCGGGCTCAGCTGGCTGCCGTCCTGGGTGACCTCGGCGTCGACGTGGTCAAGACCGGGATGCTTGCCTCAGGGGCGGTCGTGGCTGCCGTCGCCGAGGCCGTCGCAGGCTTGCCCCTGGTAGTCGACCCCGTCGGCGTGAGCAGCTCGGGACAGTCGCTCGTGACCCCGGAAGGGCTGGCCCTGCTCAGGTCCGAGCTGCTCCCGCTCGCCCTGGTCGCCACGCCGAACGTGGCCGAGGTGCTGGCGCTGACCGGTTTCGCGGTGGCCTCGTCGAAGGACCTGCTCGAAGCCGCCCGACGGGTCCACGCCCTCGGTCCCGCGTGGGTGCTGGTCAAGGGGGGCCACCTGCCCGGAGCGCCGGTGGACCTGCTGTGGGACGGCGCGACGTCCCATGAGCTGGTCGGCGAGCGGGTGCAGACCCCCCACGTCCACGGGACCGGCTGCACCATGGCCTCGGCGCTGGCCGCCCACATCGCCCTCGGCTGGTCGGTCCCCGATGCCGCCACCGCCGCGAAGGCGTTCGTGACGCGGGCGATCCGCCGCGGCTACCCGGTCGGAGCCGGCCCGGGCCCGGTCCGGCAGGTCTGACCGTCAGGACCGGGTCGGCACAGCAGGCACAGCAGGCACAGCAGGCACAGCAGGCACAGCAGGCACAGCAGGCACAGCAGGCACAGCAGGCACAGCAGGCACAGCAGGCACGTCAGGGAGGGCCGGCGTCCCACTCACGGTCCTCGGCGTCCTGCTTGTCGTTGCGCTCCTGCACCGTCCTGAGGGCGTGCTCGGCACCCTCACGGGTGGGGAAGGGCCCGAGGCGCACCTCCGCCCGGCAACCGGTGTCGTCCTCGACGGTGTGGTGGTCGGTGCACCAGAAGTAGGCCATGACCCGAGCGTGCCACGATCGTCGCGCCGGCAACCTTCACACGAGTCCCGAACAGGCCTCGGACAGCCCACCCGATGACCCACGACGACAGGCCAAGGAGCGAGTTGATGGCGGTCTACGCCCTCGGGGACCGCGTCCCCGACATCCACGAGGACGCCTACGTCCACCCGGCTGCCACCGTGATCGGCGACGTCCGGATCGGGGCCGGCAGCACCGTCTGGCCCAGTGCCGTGCTGCGCGGCGACTACGGCACGATCACCGTGGGGGAACGGACGTCCATCCAGGACGGAACGGTGGTGCACGCCACCGCCGACAAGCCGACGACCATCGGCAGCGACTGCGTGGTCGGGCACCTTGCGCACCTGGAGGGCTGCACCGTCGAGGACGGCTGCCTGGTCGGGTCCGGGTCGGTCGTGCTGCACGACGCCGTGGTCCGGGCCGGCGCCCTGGTCGGGGCGGGCGCGGTCGTCGGCAACGGTCAGGAGGTCCCCTCGAAGGCCATGGCGCTGGGGGTCCCGGCCAAGCTGCGCCTGGACGCGGTCCCCGACGGCGTCATCGCCGTCGCGGCGGAGCTGTACGTCGAGAACGGCCGCACGTACCGGGCCCAGCTCCGCCGGCTGGACTGAACCACGCACCGGCACCTGGACACGCCACGACCCGGCCCCGGCGGGGGACCGGGTCGTCGCGTCGGACGGGGGTGGCTAGATGGGGCGCACCGCGTCGGCCTGCGGGCCCTTCTGGCCCTGGGTGATCTCGAACTCGACGCGCTGTCCCTCGTCGAGCGAGCGGTAGCCGTCCGACTGGATGGCGGAGTAATGGACGAACACGTCCGCGCCTCCACCGTCAACGGCGATGAAGCCGAAGCCCTTCTCGGCGTTGAACCACTTCACTGCGCCCTGTGCCATGTGCCTGTTCTCTCTCTTGCTGGACGGTCCCGCACTGTTGCGGGACCGAGTCGTGCTGACCAGCGCCAGAGGCACGGGCCCGCGGAACGTTCGCGCGGGCGTTGGAACGCGTGCAAGAACGATCGACCGACGCGGACATTACACAGCAGTCACCGTCTGCAACAGGGGTCAAAACCGCCTGGGGTCGAAATGTCGAGGTCGTACCGACCTGACGGGGCTAGCGAGCCGCAGGGGTGACCTTCTGCGCCTTGATGCACGAGGTGCAGGCGTTGACCTTCTTGGTGTTGCCGCCACCGGCAGCGACGCGGACGGTCTGGATGTTGGGGTTCCAGCGGCGACGGGTGCGCCGGTGGGAGTGGCTGACCGACATGCCGAAGCCCGGCCCCTTGCCGCAGACGTCGCAGTTGGCAGCCACTGTGGAACTCCAGACAGAATCGAGGTGAGCGGGGCGCAGACGCACGTCTGTGGCACCCGGCACCGGTGAGGACAACCCGCAAACAGTAGCAGCCGGGATAACCTCGTCCCCGACGCCCGGAACGACCCCCGGGAGCGAAGGGGACGACGTGCTGCAGGTGCTCGACGCCGCTGCGCTGCGGCGGTGGTGCACCGCGGGGCTCGCCGCGCTCACCGACGCGCGGCAGGAGATCGACGACCTCAACGTCTACCCGGTGCCGGACGGTGACACGGGTACCAACTTGCAGCTGACACTCGCGGCGGTTGTCGAAGCCGTCTCCACGGCCCCGTCGGACCTGCCTGGAACGGTACGGGCCATGGTCACCGGGTCGCTCATGGGTGCGCGCGGCAACTCGGGCGTGATCGTCAGCCAGCTGCTGCGGGGGTTCGGGGACGTCGCCGGTGCGCTGACGGCCCTCGGTCCCGAGGACCTCAAGGCCGCGTTGATCAACAGCGCCACCAGCGCGTACGGCGCCGTGGCCGTCCCCGTCGAGGGCACCGTCCTGACGGTGGCCAGGGCGGCGGCCGAGGGCGCCGTGGGTGAGACCCTGGAGGCGGTCGTCACGAGCGCCCGAGCCGCGGCGGAGCAGGCCCTGGCCCGAACCCCGGAGCAGCTCCCCGCCCTCAAGGCCGCCGGCGTGGTCGATGCCGGTGGTCGCGGCTGGTGCGTCCTGCTCGAGGCTCTCGTGCAAGTCGTCACCGGCGTCGTCACCAGCGCTGCCGCGCCCCACCCGGCGCCGCTCGTGCCCCGCGACCGCACCGGACGGGTGGTCGCGCGGGAGTCCGGCAGCGAGCAGTTCGCCTACGAGGTCCAGTTCCTGCTCCGGGACACCGGAGATGACCAGGTGGCGGCCCTCAAGCAGGTCCTCGGCACCCTGGGTGACTCCCTGGTCGTGGTCGGCGGTGAGGGGCTGTTCAACGTGCACGTGCACGTCAACGACGTGGGCGCGGTGATCGAGGCCGGCGTGGAGGCCGGACGGCCGTTCCGGATCACGGTCACCCGCTTCGCCGACCAGATCAGGGCAGACCCGTTCGCGGAGGGGGGTGTCCGGCGTACCGGCAGGACGGTGGTGGCCGTCGTGCCCGGCGAAGGGCTCGCGGCCCTGTTCCGGCGGGCAGGAGCGGCGGTCGTCGCGGGCGGACCCACGGCCAACCCGTCGACCCAGGAGGTGCTCGACGCGATCCTGGCGACGGGGTCCGGGCAGGTCGTGGTGCTGCCGAACGACGCCAACGTGCGAGCTGTGGCGCAGGCCGCCGCGAGCCAGGCCACGGAGCGGACGGGGGTCGAGGTCGTGGTGGTGCCGACCCGGTCGGTCCTTCAGGGGCTCGTGGCCCTGAGCGTGGCGGATGCCGACGAAGCCCTCGCCGTCGACGTGGTCGCCATGACGGCTGCGGCCGACGCAACCCGCTGGGCGGAGGTCACTACGGCCGTCCGCGCGTCCCAGACAGCAGCCGGCCCCTGCCGGGCCGGTGACGCACTAGGTCTGGTCGGCGGAGCCGTGGTCCTGGTCGGCACCGATGTCGAGCAGGCCGCCCGGGACGTCCTGTCCCAGCTGCTCGCGGAGGGCGGTGAGCTCGTCACGGTCGTGGTGGGCGCCCCCGCGCAAGCCGGCGCGGGGGACCGCCTCGCGGCCTACCTCGGGGCGGAGCACCCCTTGGTGGAGGTGCAGCTGCTGGACGGGGGACAGCCCCACTACCCGTTCCTGCTGGGGGTCGAGTGAGGCTCGACACGCCGCTGGTGAAGGCCGTGGGAGACAAGACCGCAAAGGTCATCGAGGACAAGCTCGACCTGCGCACCGTGGGCGACCTGCTCCACCACTACCCCCGGCGCTACGTCGTCCGCGGGTCGCTCACGCCGCTCAAGGACCTCACCGTCGGCGAGCACGTCACCGTCCAGGCCCGGGTTGTGTCCAGTGAGGTCAGGACGGCTCGCAACGGCAAGCAGATCGGGAAGGTCGTCGTCACCGACGGCTCCGCCACGCTCGACCTGACCTTCTTCGGCAGGAGCGCCAGCTGGCACTGCCTCCGGCTCAAGCCGGGCGAGGAGCACCTGTTCGCCGGTGAGGTCAGCGAGTTCCGCGAGGTTCGTCAGCTGGCTCACCCCGAGGTGTTGCTCGCAAGGGGTGAGGACGCCGTCGCGGAGGCCCTCAAGATCCGGCCGATCTACCCAGCCAAACCCGGCATCGACACGACCGTCCTGCACACGTGCGTGAAGCTCGTGCTCCCGCAGGTCGAGATCGAGGACGCGCTGCCTGTCGACCTCCGGCTCGAGAAGGACCTGATGGGGCTGCGCGAGGCGCTGGAGGTCCTGCACGGCCCGGACGACCTCGCCGACGTGAAGGCCGCCCGTAACCGGCTGCGCTGGGACGAGGCCTACGTCTTCCAGGTCGTCCTGGCGCGGCGCCGGGCCGAGGTGCGCAAGCAGGGCGGCACCCCTCGCGGCGGGTGCCTCGGGGGCCTGCTCGACCGCTACGACGCCCAGTCCCGATTTGTTCTCACCGACGGCCAGGACAAGGTGGGTCGCACGCTCTACACCGAGCTCGGACGGTCGTTCCCCATGCACCGGCTGCTGCAGGGTGAGGTCGGCAGCGGCAAGACCGTCGTTGCTCTGCGCGCGATGCTCACCGTGGTCGACTCCGGCGGGCAAGCCGCGCTGCTCGCTCCGACCGAGGTCCTTGCGCAGCAGCACGCCCACTCGTTGCGGGAGCTGCTCGGGCCGCTCGCGACCGGCGGGCAGCTCGGTGGCACCAGTGACGGCACCCGCGTGACGCTCCTCACCGGCTCGCTCCAGGGGGCGGCCCGCAAGCGGGTGCTGGCCGAGATCGTCTCCGGCGAGGCTGGAATCGTCGTCGGCACACATGCGCTGCTCAGCGAGGGCGTCGACTTCCACGACCTCGGCCTGGTGGTCGTCGATGAGCAGCACCGCTTCGGGGTGGAGCAGCGAGATGCCCTGCGAGCCAAGGGAACCCACCCCCATCTGCTCGTCATGACCGCGACCCCGATCCCGCGCACCGTCGCGATGACCGTCTTCGGCGACCTCGACATCTCGACCCTGCGCGAGCTGCCCCAGGGGCGCCTGCCCATCGAGACCTCCGTCGTACAGCTCAGGACCCAGGGCTTTGCCGACGCCATGGACGTCGTCATGGCAGAGGTGTCACAGGGGCGCCAGGCGTTCGTCGTGTGCCCACGGATCGGGGACGAGCCGGCGGCCCCGTCAGCGGATGGCAGGCGACCGCCGCTGTCGGTCCTCGAGACGGTCGAACGGCTGCGCAGCCACTTCCTGCCGGGGCTCCGGGTCGAGGCGATGCACGGGCGGATGTCGCCCGAGGCCAAGGACGACGTGATGGGCCGCTTCACCCAGGGCGACATCGAGGTGCTCGTGTCGACCACCGTCATCGAGGTCGGCGTCGACGTCCCCAACGCGACGGTCATGGTCGTCATGGACGCAGAGCGCTACGGCATCAGCCAGCTGCACCAGCTGCGGGGGCGCATCGGTCGGGGGGCGGACGCCGGCAGCTGCTTCCTGGCGACGGCCGTCCCGCCAGGAGCGCCCCCGTACGAGCGGCTGCAGGCCGTGGCAGCGACCACGGACGGGTTCGCCCTGAGCGAGCTCGACCTCAAGGTCCGCCAGGAGGGCGACGTCCTGGGCAAGGACCAGTCCGGTGGGCGCCGGTCGCTGGCCTTCCTCCGGCTCGATGACGTCGAGGTCATCGAGCGGACCAAGGCGCTCGCGGCGTCCGTCGTCGAGGCCGACCCGGATCTGCTCGACCACCCGGCACTGCGGCTGTCCGTCGACGCGGTGATCGGCCAGCAGCGACAAGCCTTCATCGAGAAGGCCTGACGTGACACGGATCATCGCCGGTTCGGCCGGGGGGCGGCGGCTCGTGACGCCCCTGGGCTCGGCCACCCGACCCACGTCCGACCGGGCCCGCGAGGGCCTTTTCTCGACCCTCCAGTCGCTGAGGGACCTCGAGGGCGCCAGCGTCCTGGACCTGTACGCCGGGACCGGTGCCCTCGGCCTGGAGGCCCTCTCGCGGGGGGCGTCGGCGGCCACTCTCGTCGAGGACGACCCCCGCGCGCTGGCGGCGATCCGGAGCAACGTCGATGCCCTTGGGCTGCCCGCGACGGTCGTCGACGCCGACGTGACCCGTTTCCTCGGCACGGAGCCCTCACCCTTCGAGGTCGTGGTCCTGGATCCGCCGTACGAGCTGGAGGTCGACGGGGTCCTGGGAGCGGTGCTGCCGTGGCTGGCCGAGCACGGACTGGTCGTGGTCGAGCGGCGCACCCGCGGGCCGGCACCGGTGCCACCGTCGGGGCTGCGCGAGGAGCGGTCCCGGCGTTACGGGGAAGCAACGCTCTGGTACTTTTCGCGCCCATGAGGACGGCCCCCACGATCACGGATCCCGCATGAGAAGGGCCGTGTGCCCTGGATCGTTCGACCCGGTGACCCTCGGGCACCTCGACATCATCGGCCGGGCCAGCCTGCTGTACGACGAGCTCGTGGTGGCCGTCGGTGTCAACGCCAGCAAGAAGCGGATGTTCTCCTTCGAGGAGCGCACCGACATGCTGCGCGAGGCCACCGCCGACTACCCCAACGTGCGGGTCGACAGCTTCGGCGGGCTGATCGTCGACTTCTGCAAGGACAACGGGATCCAGGTCATCGTCAAGGGACTGCGAGCGATCAGCGACTTCGACTACGAGCTGCAGATGGCACAGATGAATCACGGTCTGCAAGGCGTGGAGACGATGTTCATGACGACCAACCCGCTGTACTCGTTTTTGTCGTCGAGCCTGGTCAAGGAGGTCGCGACGTACGGTGGGGATGTCTCCGCCTCCGTCCCGGAGGCCGTTCGCCGTCGCCTTCTCGAGCGCGTGAACGATCAGTTGGCCTGAGGAAGACAAGCAACAGGAGGTCCGCTCGTGGATCAGGTGCACGCCAAGCTTGCCGAGACCATTGCCCTCGTCGAAGGGGCCAGGGCGATGCCGATGTCGGCGTCGTGCGTGGTCAACCGCAGCGATCTGCTCGCGCTGCTCGCTGACGTGGAGCTGCTGCTGCCGGAGACGATCTCCCGTGCGCAAGAGGTGCTCGGTGACAAGCAGGGAGTGGTCGACGAGGGCCACCGCGAGGCCGCGGAGATCATTGCGGCCGCGCAGGTCGAGCGTCGTCGGCTTCTCGAGGCCACTGACGTCTACGCGAAGGCGGCGGGTGAGGCCAACCGGGTCGTGGAGAGTGCCCGCGTGTCGGCCGACGCCATGCGGGCCGAGGTCGAGGACTACGTCGACGCAAAGCTGGCCAACTTCGAGATCGTCCTGGCCAAGACGCTCGCGGCCGTCGAGCGCGGCCGCCAGAAGCTCTCCGGGCACCACGAGCTCGACGCGATCGGGGACCGGGACCGCGACACCGACACGCTGCTCGACGAGCCCCTCCCAGGCTGACGCTGGCCCGCCCGCGGGGACCTCGGCTAGGCTGTTGCACGGACTCGACCGAGCCCGGAGAACCTCGTGCCCGAGAACAGGAAGCCGCAGCAGCGCCTCGACCCTCGCAACCCGCTCGTGCTCGACACTCGCGAGCTCGGGCGGCGCCCAGGGTCGATGCGTCCGGTGCAGTTCTCTGCTCCCGCGCCCGAGGGCCTCGGGATCGCCGATCTGATCGGGGTGCCCATCGGTGCCGTGCTCGCGCTGGACCTTCGGCTCGAGAGCGTGATGGATGGCGTCCTGGTCAGCGGTGTCGTCACGGCGCCGGTGTCCGGGGAGTGCGGACGGTGCCTGGCGGACGTGAGCGACGAGCTCGCGGTTCGCATCCAGGAGCTGTACGTCTATCCGGAGGCCAGCACCGACCACGACGCTGACGACGAGGTCGCGCAGCTGGACGGGGACTTCCTTGACCTCACCCCGACGCTCCGCGACGCCGTGGTCCTCGCGCTGCCGCTCAACCCGCTGTGCCAGCCGGACTGCAGGGGCCTTTGCGCCACGTGCGGCGAGCGCCTGGACGACCTGCCCGACCCGCACACGCACGACACGACCGACGTCCGCTGGGGTGCCCTTGCCGGGCTGCTCGAGCAGACAGACCAGGAGTAGAGAACATGGCCGTCCCGAAGCGCAAGATGTCGCGCAGCAACACCCGCTCGCGCCGCGCGCAGTGGAGGACCGGCGTGCCCACGCTGGTCACCTGCGACCGTGGCCACACCACGCGCCCGCACACCGTGTGCCCGGAGTGCGGTCGGTACGACAAGCGCACGGTCCTGGCTGTCTGAGCGGCCTGCGCTGACGCCGCACGAGGTGCTGGCGGTGCTGCGGTCGGCGGTCGCGACCGTGCTCGAGGTCGACCCGGCCAGCGTGGTGCCCGCCCTGCGGTTCGTCGAGGACCTGTGCGCCGACTCGCTCGCCCTCGTCGAGATCGTCGATGCCATCGAGGAGCGGATCGGCGCGCAGCGACCGGGGTTCACCATGGCGGACGAGGACCTGGACGACCTGCTGACAGTGGGCGACGCGCTCGCCTACACGCTCGCCCGGTTGGATGCCGCACCATCGGCGGGCCCGGTGAGCGCCCGGTGAGAAGGGCGGAGCAGTACACGCTGCTCGAGGTCGCCCTCGGCACCGCCCTCTCGCCGGCGCTGCTCGAGCAGGCGCTGACGCACCGCTCCTACGCCTACGAGAACGGTGGCTTGCCGACCAACGAACGCCTGGAGTTCCTCGGCGACTCCGTCCTCGGGCTGGTCGTCACCGACGCGCTCTACACCAACCACCCGGACCTGGCCGAGGGCTCGCTGGCCAAACTGCGCGCATCGGTCGTCAGCACCCGCGCGCTGGCGGGGGTGGCCCGCGACCTCGGGCTCGGTCGGTGGATGCGCCTGGGCAAGGGCGAGGACGTCACCGGAGGACGGGACAAGGCGAGCATCCTGGCCGACACGATGGAGGCCATCATCGGGGCGGTGTACCTCGAGCGCGGCCTCGAGGGGGCGACGAAGCTCGTGCGGGCGCTGTTCGACCCGCTGATGAGGGCAGCGGCGCAGGACGGAGCGGCGCTGGACTGGAAGACGGCCCTGCAGGAGCTGACGGCAACCCGAGGGCTCGGCGTGCCGGAGTATGAGATCTCCGAGAGCGGACCAGACCACGCGAAGGCCTTCGTGGCCCGCGCGGTGATCGCCGGCGACGGCCTCGGCCAGGGCGCCGGCAAGAGCAAGAAGCAGGCCGAGCAGCAGGCAGCCGAGGGGGCCTGGCGGGCGTTGCACCCCGACCCGGCGCCCCACGAGCCGTTCGCGGACTAGCCAGTGCCGGAGTTGCCCGAGGTCGAGGTCGTCCGCCTCGGCTTGGACCGGGGGGTCGTCGGTCGCACGATCGCGACCGTCTCCGTCCACCACCCACGGTCGGTACGCCGGCACGAGGCCGGCCCTACCGACTTCGTGGACCTGCTCGTCGGGCGGACGGTCGAGGCGGCCCGGCGGCGCGGGAAGTACCTGTGGCTCCCGCTGGACTCCGGGGATGCGCTGGCCGGTCACCTGGGGATGAGCGGGCAGCTGCTCGTCGTACCGGTGGACAAGGCAGTGGAGGCGCACCTGCGGGTGCGGTTCGCCTTCACCGACGGGGGACGCGAGCTGCGGTTCGTCGACCAGCGGACCTTCGGCGGGCTGCAGGTCGTCGCCGGTGGAGCCGACGTTCCGTCCACGATCGCGCACATCGCCCGGGACCCGCTGGACCCCGAGTTCGACGACGACCGGTTCGCGACCCGGCTGCGTGCCAAGACGACGGGGGTCAAGCGGGCGCTGCTGGACCAGACCCTGGTGAGCGGTATCGGCAACATCTACGCCGACGAAGCGCTGTGGCGCGCCCAGCTGCACGGCGGCCGGGCAACCGAGCTCCTCACCAGGCCGAAGGCCCTGGCGTTGCTCGCGCACGCCCGGGACGTCCTCACCGAGTCGCTCGCGCAGGGCGGGACGTCGTTCGATGCGCTGTACGTCTCGACCGAGGGTGTCAGCGGGCTGTTCGAACGGTCGCTGCACGCGTACGGCCGCGAAGGCGAGCCGTGCGACCGCTGCGGGACCTTGCTGCGTCGGGAGGCCTGGATGAACCGCTCGTCGTACTCGTGCCCGACCTGCCAGCCGCGACCCCGCTACCCGCGCTGACGCTCTGCCAGGACCGCGGCGGGGACCGTGCCGTCTGCCTGGCGCGGCGTCCACCTCTCACTGCGGACCCACTGCGAGCCGCAGCCCGCGCACGCGAACAACGGCCCCACCGGGTACGCCGCCCGGCCGGCCTCGGTCACCGCAGCCCAGTCGCACAGCTGACGGCACGGAGCGACGGTGAGCACCCCTCTAGTCTCGGGCACGTGGACGGGGACGCGCACGCGGAAGGTGGCCGGCCCGACGTGCGGTTGCAGGCGTTCGTGAAGGGCCACGTGCAGGGGGTCGGGTTTCGCTGGTGGGCGCGGGCCCGGGCCCGCGAGCTGGGACTGGCCGGCTCGGCCACGAACCTGGCCGACGGCCGGGTCGAGGTCGTCGCCGAGGGGGCGCGCGAGGCCTGCCAGGCGCTGTTGGCGCTGCTGCCGTCCGGCCCGGGGCGGGTCGACTTCGTGGCCGAGCGGTGGGGCGCGCCACGGGGCGAGAGCGGGTTCCGGGAACGTTGACGTTGGGTGACTACCCGGGACGTAGGGCGCCGCGATCGTGACGTTTTCGTGACCTGAACCTTGACCTGGTCATGATCACGTGGCAACCTTGAAGCACCGCGCCTGTGCCTTCTGCCAGGTGTGCGCAACCCCCCTCAGCGTGGAGGCTTCTTCGATGGCGAAGGCCCTGTTCGGTCATGTCGGTGTCGGGACCGACCTCCGTCTCGCCTCCGAGGTCCGGCGCCTGCGCGCCAGGGTCCTCGAGCTCGAGTCGGAGCTCACCCACGCCAAGGCGGTCAATGACGCGCTCGTCGCGTCGGTGCACGTCGACGACGACATCCGCGTCCTCACCGACGAGCACATCCTCACCTGACCAGGCGGGCTCACCTGTTCGGTCGGGCCCGGTGCTGGCGAACGCAATGCGTAGGAAGGCGCTTCCCTGACGGGAGGCGCCTTTCGTCGTACCGGGGGTCCTTGCGCTATGCCTACTGAGTATGCATACTGCGTGTGCATACGGCTTATGCATACGCGGTACAGCCGGCCGGGTAGGCGTCGATCACAGGGGCGGACATGTCGGTACGACACGGGTTGCTGGCACTGCTGGCCGAGCAGCCGAGGTACGGCTACGAGCTGCGGGGGGAGTTCGAGGCGCGGACCGGGAGCACCTGGCCGCTGAACGTGGGGCAGGTCTACACGACGCTCAACCGGCTCGAGCGGGACGGCTGCGTGACGGCCGGCGAGCCCTCCGCGTCCGGTGCACGGCACGAGTCGGGACAGAAGTACTACGAGATCACCGCGACCGGTCGTGGTGAGGTGACCGCGTGGTTCACCACTCCGGTGCGCCGGGAGTCCCGTCCCCGGGACGAGCTGGCGATCAAGCTGGCGCTGGCCGTGGGCAACGACGACGTCGACCTCGCCTCGGTGATCCAGGCGCAGCGCAGCGACAGCATCCGGGCGTTGCAGGACTACACCCGGCTCAAGGCGCGCGCGACGGTCGGCGACCTGGCGTGGTCGCTGGTGCTGGACGCGATGGTGTTCCAGACCGAGGCGGAGGTGCGCTGGCTCGACCACTGCGAGTCGAGGGTTCTGCAAGCCCGTCGTGCGGCTGGCGCGCCTACCGTGGCGCTCCCGGCACCGGCCGCTGCGGCGCCGGCCGCTGACGGGGTGCGGCGATGACCGCCGTCGAGCAGGGGGTGCTGGTGCTCACGGACGTCGTCCGGACGCACGGGACCGGCGAGGGTCGGGTGCATGCGCTGCAGGGGATCTCGTTGGCGGTCCGGCCGGGGGAGCTCGTCGCGGTGATGGGCCCGAGCGGGTCAGGCAAGTCGACCCTGCTGCACCTCGCCGGCGGGCTCGACCAACCCACCTCGGGTCAGGTCCTGGTCGAGGGGACGTCCCTGGCCGGGCTGTCCCGCAAGGCCCTCGCGCGGGTACGCCGGAGGGCGATCGGCTACGTCTTCCAGGACTTCAACCTGGTGCCGGCCCTCACTGCGGCGGAGAACGTCAGCCTGCCGCGCGAGCTCGACGGTGTCTCGGCCAGGTCAGCCCGCAAGGAGGCGCAGGCACTGCTCGCTGAAGTCGGCATCGGGGAGCTCGCGGACCGCTTCCCGGATGACATGTCGGGTGGCCAGCAGCAGCGGGTCGCCATCGCCCGCGCGCTGGTGGGGGACCGTCGGCTGGTCCTGGCCGACGAACCGACCGGTGCGCTCGACTCCACCACCGGTGAGGCCGTGATGGCCCTGCTGCGGTCGCGCTGCGACGCGGGGGCCGCCGGTGTGCTCGTCACCCACGACGCCCGGCACGCTGCGTGGGCGGACCGGGTGGTGTTCCTGCGCGACGGTCGGGTGGTCGACCAGTCGGTCTACCGCGCGCCCGAGGAAGCCCTCGCGCCGTGATCGGGAGGGCGCGGGTCGCCCTGCGGATCGCCCGCCGCGATGCCCGCCGGGCGCGTGGGCGCAGCGCGCTGGTGGTCGCGATGATCGCCCTGCCGGTCCTGGGCGTGGGGGCGGCGGACGTGCTCTACCGGACGTTCCAGCTGTCGCCGGACCAGAAGGCGGCCCGCTCGATGGGTACCGCGGACGCGGTGCTTCAGGACACCGGCCTCACCCGGGTCCGCCAGTACTCAGGACCCGGAGGGGGTGTCGATTCTGGCGACGGCACCGGCGCCCGGACCAGGCCGGCCGCCTCGCCCACCTCGGTGCTGCCCTCGGGCAGTCGGGTGCTGGTCAACCAGGACGGTCCGAGAGGGACGTTGACGGCAGGTGACACCACATCGACCGTGGCCCTGCGGGCGTTGGCCTACACCGACCCGGTGGCGCGCGGGATCTACGTCCCGCGATCTGGTCGTGCGCCCAGGACAGCAGGAGAGCTGACCCTGACGACCGCTCTCGCAGACCGCCTGCACGTCACCCTCGGCGACAGCGTGCGGCTCAGACTCGTCGACCCGGATGCCACGAGTCCCAGCAGCCGGACGCTCACCGTGGTCGGCCTGGTCGACGCGGCCAGCAGCCGCTCCAGCCGGACGGCCCTCGTGGCCCCGGCGAGCCTCGGGAAGCCGGTCGCGGGGAACCCGCCGGCGCCGATGCTGGTCCGCTCGCCCCGGCCGCTGTCGTGGGCCGACGTCGAACGGGCCAACGCCGCCGGTTACGTGCTCCAACCACGCGGCGACGTCCCGGGTCAGCCGAGGCGGGTCGACGCGCCCGGCGCCACCGTGACGACCAGCACACTGACCGCGGTGTCGCTGGTTGTGGGCATGGCGCTGCTGGAGGTCGTGCTGCTCGCCGGACCCGCGTTCGCCGTGGGGGCCAAGCGGCAGAGCCGGGAGCTCGCGCTGCTGTCGGCGAGCGGTGCCGACCGCGAGGACGTGCGCGGGGTCGTCCTGGGCGGCGGCGCGGTCCTCGGCGCGGTCGGAGGGGTCGTGGGCGTGGTCGTCGGCGTGGGGCTCGGCCGGCTGGCGGTTCCGGAGCTGACCCGACGTACCGACACCTTCCCGGGTCCGTTCGAGGTGCGACCGCTGGAGCTGTGCGCGATCGCTGCGGTCGGGCTGATCACTGCCGTGCTTGCCGCGATGCTGCCAGCCCGTTCGGCGGCAAGGCAGGACGTCGTCGCCGCGCTCACCGGGCGCCGCGGCCAGCTGCGCGACCTGAAGCGGGTGCCGCTGCTCGGGGCGGCTCTCGCCGTCCTCGGGGCAGTCATCGCCCTCGAGGGCGCCCGGCGTCGCAGCGTCAACACGATCCTCGCCGGGTCGGCGCTGGCCGAGCTCGGCCTGGTCGCGACGACGCCGTTCCTGGTCGGGCTCGTCGGCCGGCTCGGGCCGTGGCTGCCGCTGAGCCCACGCCTCGCCCTGCGCGACGCGGCCCGGAACCGGTCCCGCACGGCGCCGGCCGTCTCCGCCGTACTCGCCGCGGTTGCGGGGTCGGTCGCAGTCGGGACCTACCTGTCCAGCCTCGACAGCTACCACCGCGACTCCTACCAGCCGTCAGCGCCGATCGGGATGTCCGTCGTCCCGGCCCACGACCTGACCGGGGGGATGCTCCCTGTGCAGCGCGCGCTGGAGTCGACGATGCCCGAGGCGACGGTCGTCCAGGTGGGGACCTTGACCTCCAAGGTCGGCAAAGGCCCCGTGCAGTTCTCCGACGTCAGTGCCCTGCGCTGCACGCAGACCACCGTGGGCTGTGCCCCCCAGCAGGCACGACCGCGGCTGCACCACGTCGGCAGCCCGGTCGGCGGGACCCTCGTCGGCGACACCGCCACGCTGGCCGTGCTCACCGGCCGACCCGCGGGCGCGTATGCGGACCTGCTGGCGCGCGGCGGAGCGGTCGTACCGCAAGAGCTGCTGCGCAAGGACGGCACCGTCGAGCTGCTGTTACCACGGCTCGGCGACGCGCTCGACGGCGACCTGAAGAACGTGCCCCGACTGGTCCTTCCGGCGCGGGCGCTCCCGGTCGACGGCCCGCAGCTGGTGCTGCTCGGTGACTCGGCGGCCGCGCGCACGGGTAGCGGGACCGGGGTCGCGGCGGTGGTGGCGAGCGCCGCACACCTGCCGAGCGCGGCAGAGGAGGACCGGGCCCGACACGAGCTGGCCAAGCTCGACCTGGACGGAGCTCTGCGGGTCGAGCGTGGCTATCAGGGTGGCTCTGCCCTGGGCCTCCTCGCGCTGGTGCTCGGCAGTGCCGTGATCGTCCTCGGCGCCTCGGGCATCGCCACCGGGCTCGCCGCGGCGGACGGCCGGGCCGACCTTGCGACCCTCGCCGCGGTCGGGGCCAGCCCCGGACGTCGGCGCAGCCTCGCCGCGTTCCAGTCGGCGGTCACCGCCGGGCTGGGGACGATCCTCGGCACGGCTGCGGGACTGGTACCCGCCGCCGGGATGGTGCGAGCACTCAACGCCGAGGCGCTCCAGCAGCGGTTCACGGTCACCAACCCCTACCCGCTGGTCCTGCCGTGGCGGAACCTGGTGGTGACGGTGGTCGTCGTACCGCTGGTTGCTGCTCTGGCGGCGGCGCTGCTGACGCGCTCGCGGTTGCCGCTCGTCCGGCGGTTGGCGTGACTCGCCGGCTCGCGCTGGTCGCGCTGCTCGTCGGGACGGCGCTCGCAGGGCAGCACGCGCTCGCCGGCAAGCCGCCCCCCGCCCCCGACCCCGTGCCGGTGGCGCCGACGGGAGTCGGGGACACCGACCACCTCACGCCCGGTGTGCAGCGGGCGGTCACCCGGGCGCTCGCGGCGGCGGCTGCGGACGGGGTCGAGCTGCGGGTCACGTCCGGCTGGCGCAGCCCGGAGCAGCAGCAGGTCCTGTACGACGAGGCGGTCCGCAAGTACGGCTCCACCCGGCAGGCCTCGCACTGGGTTCTGCCACCGAGCCGGTCGGCGCACGTCCGCGGACAGGCGGTCGACGTGGGTCCCGAGATCGGCGCGCGCTGGCTCGAGGCCAACGGCGTGCGGTTCGGGCTGTGCCGACGCTACGACAACGAGTACTGGCACTTTGAGCTGCTCGCGGCCGCCACAGGCTCGCGCTGCCCGGCGCGGGAGCCGCACGCGTGACGGCTACTGCACCCTGACGGCACCGCGGTGTTGGACCCCGCCGGTACAGTCGGGCCCGGCCTTCCCCGGCATCCAGAGCGGTCCAGAGCGGTCCAGAGCGGTCCAGATCGGTAGAGCGTGCACCTCAAGAGCCTCACGCTGAAGGGCTTCAAGTCCTTCGCGTCCCCGACGACCCTGCGCTTCGAGCCGGGCATCACCTGCGTGGTCGGCCCCAACGGCTCGGGCAAGAGCAACGTCGTCGACGCCATCGCCTGGGTGCTCGGCGAGCAGGGCGCCAAGGCTCTGCGCGGTGGCAAGATGGAGGACGTCATCTTCGCCGGTACGCCGGGCAAGCCCCCCCTCGGGCGGGCTGAGGTCACCCTGACGATCGACAACACCGACGGTGCCCTCCCGATCGAGTACGCCGAGGTGTCCATCACCCGGTTGATGTTCCGGGACGGCGCGTCGGAGTACAGCATCAACGCCACCAAGTGCCGGCTGGTCGACGTCCAGGAGCTGATGAGCGACAGCGGCATCGGGCGCGAGCTGCACGTCGTCGTCGGCCAGGGCCAGCTCGACGCCGTCCTGAGCGCCCGACCGGAGGACCGGCGGGCGTTCATCGAGGAGGCTGCCGGGGTCCTGAAGCACAAGAAGCGCAAGGAGAAGGCGCTCCGCAAGCTCGAGGCGATGCAGGCCAACCTCACCCGCCTTCAGGACCTGACGGTCGAGTTGCGGCGCCAGCTCAAGCCCCTTGGCCGGCAGGCCGAGGTCGCCCGACGCGCGAGCGAGGTGCAGGCCGACCTGCGCGACGCGAAGCTGAGGTTGCTCGCCGACGACCTCCTGCGGCTCCGGGGCGCGCTCGATGCGGAGGTCCGCGACGAGACCCAGCTCCGCGAGCGCCGCGGCGAGGTCGACAAGCGGCTCACCGAGGCCCAGCAGCGCGAGCAGCAGCTCGAGGCCGCGACCGTCGAGCAGGCGCCGCGCCTCGCCCGGGCGCAGGAGACGTGGTACCGGCTGTCCGCCCTGGAGGAGCGCCTGCGGGGTACGGCGACACTGGCATCCGAGCGGCGCCGGCACCTCACCTCCGAGCTGCCCGAACAGGCGCGGCAGGGCCGTGACCCGGAAGCCCTCGAGCGCGAGGCAGCCTCGGTGCGGGGGCAGGAGGTCGAGCTCGCCGAGCAGATGGGCCAGGACACCGAACGGCTGACGGCCGCCGTGACCCGTCGTACCGACGTGGAGGCGGCCCTCGCGGCGGAGGAGAAGGCGCTCGTCGTCGCCCGCCGGGCCATCGCCGACCGCCGGGAAGGGCTCGCGAAGCTCACCGGCCAGGTCGGGGCGCTGCGCTCGCGGGCCACCGCCGCCGAGGCCGAGATCGGTCGGTTGTCGGCCGGCCTGACCGAGGCTCTGGCCCGCGTCGAGCGGGCCGTCGATGACCTCGCGTCACTGCAGGAGCGGGCCGGTGGCCTGGACGAGGGCGAGGTCGACCTTGACGAGCGGCACGGGCACGCCGCGCAGGCCCTTGCCGAGGTGCAGGACCGGCTGGCCGCTCTGCAGGCCGATGAGCGCGAGGCCGAGCGGGACCGCTCCACCTGGGCAGCCCGGCGCGACGCCCTGTCACTGTCGTTGGCCCGCAAGGACGGCTCCGGCCACCTGCTCGCCGCGGGCCTGCCCGGGGTGCTCGGCACGGTCGCGAAGCTCGTGAACGTCCAGGCCGGCAGGGAGGTGGCCGTCGCTGCTGCCCTCGGCGCGGTCGCCGACGCCGTCGCAGTGGCCTCACCCGCTGACGCGGCCGCCGCGCTGCAGCACCTGAAGGCCGGCGACGCGGGACGCGCGGGGCTGCTCGTCAGCGGTGCGTCGTACGAGGATGGCGTGTGGCCGGCGCTGCCCACCGGGGCTTTGTGGGCGATCGACCTAGTGGACTCGCCCTCCTCGCTGCGCCCCGCCCTGACCCGGGCGCTGCGCCGGGTTGCCGTCGTCGCGTCGCTGGACGACGCCCGCCTGCTGGTCGAGACCGTGCCGGACGTCCGGGCCGTCACGGCGGAAGGCGACCTGCTCGGGGCCGACTGGGCCGCGGGTGGCAGCGCCAGCGCCCCGTCGCTGCTCGAGGTGCAGGCGGCCGTCGACGAGGCGACCTCCCAGCACGACGAGGCCGACCGGCGACACACCCGGCTCGCCGCGGAGGTCTCCGCGGCGCAGGCAGCGGTGGCCGAGCGGCAGGTAACGGTCCACGAGGCGCTCGCTGCGTTGCACGACAGCGATGCCCGGATGGCTGCCCTCGCCGAGCAGCTCGGACTGCTGGCGTCGGCGGCCCGGTCATCACAGGCCGAGGCCGGCCGGCTCGAGCAAGCCCGTACCCGGGCCGAGGAGGCCCGCGATCGCGACCTGTCCGGTCTCGCCGAGCTCGAGGAGCGCCTCACCGCCGCTTCGGTGGCCCCCGCCGACACCGAGCCGGCCACGGACCTGCGCGACCGTCTCGTCCAGTCCGCGGCCGATGCCCGGGCCACCGAGGTCGAGGCGCGCCTCGCGGTCCGCACCGGTGAGGAGCGCGCCAAGGCGCTGTCCGGCAGGGCCGAGGCTCTCGAGCGCGCGGCCCGGCAGGAGCGGTCCACGCGGGAACGGCTGGTCGCCCTCCAGTCCCAACGCGAGCGGGGCGCGCTGATCGCTGCCGACGTGGTGCGCGGCGTGCAGGTGGCGCTGGGCCGCATCGACGGGTCGCTCACGGCTGCCGCTGCCGAGCGGGAGGCCGCCCAGGCCGCCCGCACGGTCACCGAGGCCGAGCTGCTGCTGCTCCGGTCCTCCGGCCGCGAGCTGGCCGCCGAGCTCGACCGGCTGACCGACGTCGTGCACCGCGACGAGGTCGCCCGCGCCGAGCAGCGACTGAGGATCGAGGCCCTGGAGGCGCGCGCCGTCGAGGAGTACGCCGTACCGCTGGAGACCCTGCTCACGGACTACGCGCCCGACGTGCTGGTTGCGCCCGTCACAGCCTCGGAGGGCGAGGCCGGCGAGTCGGTGCCCTATGACCGGTCGGCGCAGGAGAAGCGCGCGGCGACCGCCGAGCGGGCACTCGCGCTGCTGGGCAGGGTCAACCCGTTGGCGCTGGAGGAGTACACCGCCCTCGAGGAGCGGTCGGCCTTCCTCACGACCCAGCTCGAGGACCTCAAGGCCACCCGGCGCGACCTGCTCGTGGTCGTCAAGGACGTCGACGACCGCATCCACGACGTGTTCGCCTCGGCGTTCGCCGACACCGCCCGCGAGTTTGTCGGTGTCTTCGCGACGCTGTTCCCTGGCGGTGAGGGCAAGCTGGTGCTGACCGAGCCTGACGACCTGCTGGCGACCGGGATCGAGGTGATGGCCCGGCCGGCCGGCAAGAAGGTCTCGCGGCTGTCGCTGCTGTCCGGCGGCGAGCGGTCCCTGACCGCCATCGCGCTGCTCGTCGCGATCTTCCGCGCCCGTCCCTCGCCGTTCTACGTCCTGGACGAGGTGGAGGCCGCCCTCGACGACCGTAACCTCGGCCGGCTCCTGGAGGCCCTGGAAGGGTTGCGCGAGTCCTCCCAGCTGATCGTCATCACCCACCAGAAGCGCACCATGGAGATCGCCGACGCGCTGTACGGCGTGACCATGCGCGGCGACGGTGTCTCGACGGTGGTGTCCCAGCGCCTCCGGGAACGCGAGAACGCCTGACTGGCTGGCGGCTGCTCCCTGGTAGACACGTGGCGTGATCTCGATCCTGCTCGTCATCGGTGTCGTGCTGCTGCTCGGCGTGCTCCTGACCGTGGCGCTGGTCAGCAGCCGTGGCCGCCTCTCGGGGCGGCCCGTCCGCCCGCAGCCCGGTGTGGACTACGCCCCCGGTACGGGGGACGACGCGACCGTCCCGCGTGACACCCCCCTGCGCACCGTCGAGCGGGTCGACTCGCCACTGCTCGGCGACGTGCAGGCCCCTCACCTCGGCCACGAGCAGGCCGCACCGGCCCTGATCGGGGAGCGCGGTCTCGACGTACCGGATCCGACGGCCGGCCGGCTGACCCGTCTGCGAGCCCGGCTCAGCCGGTCGCAGACCACGCTCGGACGGGGTCTGTTCGCGTTGCTGAGCCGCGACACGCTCGACGACGCGACCTGGGAGGAGGTCGAGGACACCCTGCTCGCCTCCGACATGGGCGTCGCCGCGACCACCGAGCTCGTCACCCGGCTCAAGACGATGGTCCGCGTCGACGGCGTGCGGACCGCTGGGGAGTTGCGCGGGCTGCTCCGCGAGGAGCTCGTCACGCTGATCGGCCGCGACCTCGACCGCAGCCTGCGCACCCTGCCGCATGCCGACCGGCCGGCCGTCGTGCTGGTCGTCGGCGTCAACGGCACCGGCAAGACCACCACCTGCGGCAAGCTCGCCCGGGTCCTGGTCGCCGACGGGCGCAGCGTCGTCCTCGGTGCCGCCGACACGTTCCGCGCCGCCGCCGCGGACCAGCTCGAGACGTGGGGCTCACGGGTGGGGGCCCAGACCGTGCGCGGGCCCGAGGGCGGCGACCCGGCGAGCATCGCCTTCGACGCGGTCAAGCGCGGCATCGAGGTCAAGGCCGACACTGTGCTGATCGACACCGCCGGTCGGCTGCACACCAAGACCGGCCTGATGGACGAGCTCGGCAAGGTGAAGCGGGTCGTCGAGAAGCACGGCCCGGTGGACGAGACCCTGCTGGTCCTTGACGCGACGACCGGCCAGAACGGCGTCGTGCAGGCCCGGATGTTCACCGAGCTCGTCGAGGTCACCGGCATCGTCCTGACCAAGCTCGACGGGACCGCCAAGGGTGGCATCGTCGTCGCCGTCCAGCGCGAGCTCGGCATCCCGGTCAAGCTGATCGGCTTGGGGGAGGGTCCCGACGACCTCGCGCCGTTCGAGCCGGAGGCCTTCGCGGACGCCCTGCTCGGCGACGAGGCTGCGCTGTGAGCGCACGTCCCTGAACGTTGACAGCTCATACCAACCCCTTGACTATCGTGGTTGAGAGTTCAACCAAATCGCTGAGGAGCGCGGCGTGGCAGAGAATCGGACCACCTTGGACGGTGTGACCCCGTGGCTGAGCGCCGACGAGCAGCGGGCGTGGCTCGCCTGGCTCGGCGCGACCGAGCTGCTCATGGGGTCCCTCGACGCCCAGCTGCAACGCGACGCGGGCTTCCCGCACGCCTACTACGCGATCCTCGCCCAGCTCTCGCACGCCCCCGAGCGGACGCTGCGGATGAGTGACCTCGCCTCTGTCGTGAACGCCAGCGCCAGCCGGCTCTCCCACGCCATCGGCAAGCTGGAGGACCGCGGATGGGTCACCCGCCAGCAATGCGCCGGCGACCGCCGGGTCACCCTTGCCACCCTCACCGACGCCGGTCACGCGGTGTTGTCTGAGCAGGCCCCCGGTCATGTCGCGGCGGTTCGGAAGGGACTGTTCGACCCGCTCAGCGCCGAGCAGGTCACGCAGCTCGAGCTGATCTGCAACGCCGTCCTGCACGGTCTCGACCCCTCCGCGGACTGCAGCCGCTAGGTCCTGGCCGGCGCTGCACGGTCCACCGCGACGCACCACTCGCACCCCCGAACCACGGCTCACCCGACCAGGTCGCGTTCCGGGCAACCGGCTCGAGACCAGCAGCGGCCGCCCACCCGTCGTACACGCTGACGGCGAGCCGGTCGGTGCGTCAGCCGCAGACGAGCAGGCCATCGGGGACCAGATGGGCCGCGAGCCGCCCGACCACCTCCGGCTCGCTGCCCTCGGCGAGGAAGACCATGACGTTGCCGGCCGCGACGACCAGGTCGAAGCGTCGGGGCAGGGCCAGCGTTGCCAGGTCCTGCAGGCCCCACACCACAGCCTTGCCTCGCCGTGCACGTCGACCCCCGCGGTGGCCAGATCGGCGAAGCGGACCTGCCTTCGAGGGCGCGGGCCCGGGCTCACGCAGATGCGGTGCACCGTGACGAGGCTCACACCGCCCCCGGTCGGGTAGCCGGCCCGAGGCGGTGACCACGAGAGGCGAAACGCAAGCGCAACGAAAAGTCGGGACGCTTCATCTGGGCGAAACAGAGCGGACACCGCTGCGGAACACCGTGTCGCGAGTCTGCTTGCACCACCGCAGAGGCCCGCGAAGGCCCCACAGAGGAGAAGCATGAGCCCGCACCTGATCGGCTTGCTCGCCGATGTCCCCGAACCGATCGGCGACTCCGCGCAGACCTACGCGAACACCGCGTGGATCCTCGCCAGCTCGGCCCTGGTCCTGCTGATGACCCCCGGCCTCGCGTTCTTCTACGGCGGCATGACCCGCGCCAAGAGCACGCTGAACATGATCATGATGAGCTTCTCCAGCATCGGGATCGTGAGTGTCCTGTGGGTCATCTACGGCTACTCGGTGGCCTTTGCCCCGGACAAGACCAGCGGCCTGTTCGGGAACCTGTCCCTTCGCTTCCTGCACAACGAGTCGCAGGCCTCGATCACCAACCACCTGTACGACTATGCGTTCATCGCCTTCCAGCTGATGTTCGCGATCATCACGCTGGCCCTGATCAGCGGCGCGGTCGCGGACCGGATGAAGTTCAGCGCCTGGATCGCCTTCAGCGTCATCTGGGTGACCGTCGTCTACTTCCCGGTCGCGCACTGGGTCTTCGCCTTCGGCGTACCGATCAGCGACGCCAAGACCCAGACCGGCGGTGCCGGAGCGGCCGCGTCCTACGTCGCAGGGACCGGTGGATGGATCGTCAGCAAACTCGGGGCGCTGGACTTCGCCGGTGGCACGGCCGTCCACATCAATGCCGGCGCCGCCGGCCTCGCGCTGTGCCTGGTCCTCGGGGTCCGCAAAGGCTTCGGCAAGGAGGCGATGCGCCCCCACAACCTGCCGCTGGTCATGATCGGGACCGGCATGCTGTGGTTCGGCTGGTTCGGCTTCAACGCCGGATCCACGCTGCTCGCCAACGGCCTCGCGGGTCTGGCGTTCGTGAACACCCAGGTCGCCACGGCCGCCGCCCTGTGCGGCTGGCTGCTCGTCGAGCGGCTGCGGGACGGGCACTTCACGACCCTGGGCGCGGCGTCCGGTGCGGTGGCCGGTCTGGTGGGCATCACCCCCGCCTGCGGCACGGTCAGCCCGTCCGGCGCCATCGTCCTCGGTGGCCTGGTCGGCATGCTCTGCGCGGTCGCCATCGGCTTGAAGAACAAGTTCGGCTTCGACGACGCGCTCGACGTCGTCGGGGTCCACCTCGTCGGGGGGCTGTTCGGCACGCTGGCGATCGGCTTCCTGGCCACCAAGACCACCAACGGCATCGGGGTCGACGGCCTGTTCTACGGCGGTGACGCCTCCCAGCTAGGCAAGCAGGCCGTCGCGGCGTTCGCCGTCATGGGCTACTCGTTCGTGTTGACCTTCCTCATCGCGCTGGCCCTGAAGTTCACGATCGGCCTGCGCGTCACGGAGGAGGCCGAGGTCGTGGGCATCGACCAGAGCGAGCACCTCGAGACGGCCTACGAGTGGGCCGGCTTCGCCACCGGCTCGACGCACGCGTCCGCGCTCGCGGGCTCCACCCCGCAGCGGGTCGGCACATGAGGCTGGTGACCGCGGTCCTGAAGCCCTTCAAGCTCGACGACGTCAAGACCGCCCTCGAGGCCTTCGGGGTGGCCGGGATGACTGTCAGCGAGGTCCAGGGGCACGGACGTCAGCGCGGGCACACCGAGGTCTACCGTGGGGCCGAGTACACGGTCACCTTCGTCCCGAAGGTGAAGCTGGAGGTCCTCGTCGACGACGCGGACGCCCGTGACGTGATCGACGTCATCGCCAAGGCCGCGCAGACCGGCGCCATCGGTGACGGCAAGGTGTGGAGCACTCCTGTCGACGAGGTCGTCCGCGTCCGCACCGGCGAGCGGGGCGTGGAAGCCCTGTGAGCGTGCCAAGGAAAGGACAGCCATGAGGCTCGTGACGGCGATCGTGAAGCCGTTCAAGCTCGACGACGTCAAGACCGCCCTCGAGGCGATCGGCGTCCAGGGCATGACGGTCAGCGAGGTGCAGGGCTTCGGCCGGCAGCGCGGCCACACCGAGGTGTACCGGGGTGCCGAGTACACCGTCGACTTCGTCCCGAAGGTGCGGATCGAGATCCTCGTCGACGACGCGGATGCCGCACGGGTCCTGGACGGCATCGTGGCCGCCGCCCAGACCGGGTCGATCGGTGACGGCAAGGTGTGGAGCACCCCGGTCGACGAGGTCGTCCGGGTCCGCACCGGCGAGCGTGGTCCGGAAGCGCTCTAGCAACTGCCAGCGACACCAGTGCGTGACCGACGCCCCCGTCGTACTCACTCAGGAGCTGTCCCGGATGCCGGGCCTGAGCCGGTACGGCGGGGGCGCGGGCGTGCCCGCGACGACCACTGTCACACTCGCCGGAACGTCGCTGAAGGAACGGAGGGTGGCCCTGACGCCCGCTGAGGAGCTCAAGCAGCGCCGGGAGCTCCTGCTCGCGCAGCCGGACCTGACCGGAGCGCCGCTGCGCGGCGCCCTCACCGCGCTGTACGACGCCTTCGTCGCGTCCCTGCTCGGTGACGCGGGCCCGGGCGTCGCGCTGGTCGCCGTCGGCGCCGTCGGCCGGCAAGATCCCACACCCGGCAGCGACCTCGACCTGGTCCTGGTCCACGACGGCAGCCACGACGTCACGGCACTGGCCGACCGGGTCTGGTACCCGATCTGGGACACCGGCGTCGGCCTCGACCACTCCGTGCGGACCGTCGCCGAGGCCGTTGCCGTCGCCGAGGACGACCTGAAGGCGGCCCTGGGGCTGCTCGATGCCCGCTACGTGGCCGGCGACGCCGACCTCGCCCAGGCCCTGGTCTCGGCCACCCGTGCCGCGTGGCGGGCGGGAGCACGCAAGCGGCTGCCCGAGCTGCGCGCGGCTGTCGACGGTCGGGCCAGGCAGTTCGGCGAGGTGGCGTACCTGCTCGAGCCGGACCTCAAGGAGGCCCGCGGCGGATTGCGCGACGTCCACGCGATGCATGCGGTGGCGGTCGCGCAGGTCATCGACGCCCCCGGGGCACTGGTGCGGGAGGCCTACGCGACGCTGCTGGACGTCCGCGGCGAGCTGCACCGGCAGACCGGCAGCAACGGGCGGCGGGTGGTCGACCGACTGCTCATGCAGGAGCAGGACGCGGTCGCGGCGGCCCTCGGCTACGCCGATGCCGACCTGCTGATGGGCGCCGTCTGCTCCGCTGCCCGCACCATCGCCTACGCCACCGACACCGCCTGGCGACGGGTCGAGGCGGCCACACCCAAGCGCCGCCTGCTCGGGTTGCGTGGGCCGTCCGGACCGGTACGCCGGCCGCTCGCCGACGACGTCGTCGCGCAGGACGGCGAGGTCGTCCTGGCCCGGGACGCGACACCCGCGACCGACCCCGTGCTGGTCCTGCGGGTGGCCGAGGCCGCGGCCCGGGCGGGGCTGCCCATCGCGCCCGTCGCCCTGCGTCGGCTCGCGGAGTGCCCACCGCTCTCGGACCCGTGGCCGGCCGCGGCGCTCGACGCGTTCGTCGGACTGCTCGCGGCCGGCGAAGCCGCCGTACCCGTCTTCGAGGCCCTCGACCAGGCCGACCTGCTCGTGCCGCTGCTGCCGGAGTGGGAGGCGGTCCGCAGCAAGCCGCAACGCAACAGCTACCACCGGTTCACCGTCGACCGGCACCTTGTGGAGGCCGCGGCCGCAGCCTCCACGCGGACCCGACGGGTCGCCCGACCGGACCTGCTGCTGCTCGGCGCGCTGCTCCACGACATCGGCAAGGGCCTGCCCGGTGACCACACCGAGGTCGGCATGCGTCTGGTCGCCGTGGTCGGACCCCGCCTCGGGCTGCCGCCCGGGGACGTCGAGGTGCTGGTCGCGATGGTCCGCCACCACCTGCTGCTGCCCGACGTCGCGACCCGCCGCGACCTGTCCGACCCGGCGACCGCCCGCAGCGTCGCGGACGCGGTCGGCTCGATCGAGGTGCTCGAGCTCCTGCATGCCCTGACCGAGTCCGATGCGGCGGCGACCGGCCCGGCCGCCTGGAGCAGCTGGAAGGGCCAGCTCATCGCCGACCTGGTACGCCGGGCCTCGGGCCTGCTCGCGGGCTCCGCCCCGACGCCTCCCGCGCCGCTGTCGCAGGCCCAGCAGGAGCTGGTGTCCAAGGGGGAGCTGGCGCTCGCCGTCGAGGGCGAGACTGTCACGATCGTCGCGCCCGACCGTCCGGGGCTGCTCTCGCTCGCCGCCGGGGTGCTGGCGCTGCACCGTCTGGATGTCCGGGCCGCGTCCGGCTACGCGCGGGGCGCGACCGCGGTGTCCACCTTCCGCGTCACCCCCCGCTTCGGTGCCCTTCCGGACTGGTCCCTCGTCCGGGCCGACCTCCGGCACGCCGTCGAGGGAACTCTCCCGCTGGCCGAGCGCCTGGCGGCCAGAGAGGCCGCCTACGCCACCCGCGTCGTGCCCGTGGCCCCATCGACGGTGCGGCTGGTCGACGGGGCCTCGGAGACGGCCACCGTCGTGGAGGTCCGTGCCCCCGACGAGCTGGGCCTGCTGCACCGGGTCACCGACGTCCTCGACCGCTTCGGGCTCGACGTCAGGTCGGCGCACATCTCCACCCTCGGCGCGGACGTGGTGGACGCGTTCTACGTGCCGGTCCTCACCGACCCGACGGCGCGGGCCGCCCTCGAGCGCGAGCTGCTCGCCGTACTTCCCTGAGGCTCTAGGCTGGCCGGGTGTTCGACACCCTCTCCGACCGGCTCGACAAGGTCTTCACCTCCCTGCGAGGCAAGGGCCGGCTGTCCGAGGCTGACATCGACGCGACCGCGCGCGAGATCCGCATCGCGCTGCTCGAGGCCGACGTCGCGCTTCCCGTCGTCAAGGCGTTCATCGCCGCGCTGAAGCAGCGAGCGACCGGCGAGGAGGTCTCCAAGGCCCTCAACCCGGCCCAGCAGGTCGTGAAGATCGTCAACGAGGAGCTCGTCGGCATCCTCGGCGGCGAGACTCGGCTGATCCGGTTCGCCAAGCAGCCCCCGACCGTGATCATGCTGGCTGGACTGCAGGGCGCCGGCAAGACCACCCTGGCCGGCAAGCTCGCGACCTGGCTCAAGGCCCAGGGGCACGCGCCGCTGCTCGTGGCCTGTGACCTCCAACGCCCCAACGCCGTCACGCAGCTGCAGGTTGTCGGCGGCCAGGCGGGCGTCGACGTCTTCGCCCCGTACCCGGGCGCGATTGCGGGCGGTCAGCCGGGGTCCGGGGGAGGCGACCCGGTTGCCGCCGCGCGCGAGGGCGTCGAGCACGCCAAGCGGATGCAGTTCGACGTCGTCATCGTCGACACCGCCGGCCGCCTCGGCATCGATGCCGAGCTGATGCAGCAGGCCGCGGACATCCGCGACGCCGTACGGCCCGACGAGGTGCTGTTCGTCGTGGACGCCATGATCGGCCAGGACGCGGTCACGACCGCGCAGGCCTTCCAGGAGGGTGTCGGCTTCACCGGCGTCGTCCTCACCAAGCTCGACGGGGACGCCCGCGGTGGCGCCGCGCTGTCGGTCCGGCACCTCACCGGCCAGCCGATCCTGTTCGCCTCCACCGGGGAAAAGCTCAGTGACTTCGACGTCTTCCACCCCGAGCGGATGGCCTCCCGCATCCTCGGGATGGGTGACGTCCTCACCCTGATCGAGACGGCCGAGAAGCACTTCGACGCCGACCAGGCCTCCCGTGCGGCCGAGAAGCTGCAGAGCGGCGAGGGCTTCGACCTCGAGGACTTCCTCGAGCAAATGAAGCAGATCAAGAAGATGGGCTCGATCACCTCGCTGCTCGGGATGCTCCCCGGCATGGGCCAGATGAAGGACGCGCTGGCGCAGGTCAAGGACGGCGACCTCGACCGGATCACCGCGATCATCAGCTCGATGACCCCGCAGGAACGCCGCGACCCGAAGGTCCTCAACGCCTCCCGCCGGATCCGGATCGCCCGGGGCTCGGGTACCTCGGTCCCCGAAGTCAACAACCTGGTCGACCGGTTCTCCGAGGCGTCCAAGATGATGAAGCAGATGGCGGGCATGGGGGGGATGGGTGGCCTGCCCGGGATGCCCGGGATGGGCCGCAAGGCCAAGCGCGCGCAGCAGACCAAGGGCGGGCGAAAGAAGGGCCCTGGTCGCGCCGGTGGCAGCTCGTCCCGGTCCGCCGTGTCCCCTGCTGGCGGTGGTGGCGGCGGGGTCAACCCGCTCGGGCTGTACCCGGCCGCCGGTGGGGACGGCGGGGCAGGTGGGAACGCCGGTGCCGGTGCGAACCCTGGTGGCGGTGCGAACCCCGGTGGCGGTGCGAACCCCGGTGGCGGTGCTGCCGGCCGGTCGGGGCTGGGGGGCCCCAGCAGCACGAACCCGCTCGGTCTGCCCGGCAACGGTCCCGATCCGCTGGGCCTCTACCGCAAGCGCTGACGTCTCCGGCCGGCTCGGCCCCGAGCCCGCTCATCCGGCAAATGATCTTCCCCTCCTGGTGGCTCCGAACGGCGTGTCGGCCACCAGGGAAGGAAGATCACCGTGAGGCCGGAGACCGGTCAGTGGGCGAGGCGGTGGCGGAGGGGGTGGCGGAGGGAAGGGCCAGCCGGGGGCGGCGACGACGGCGCCGGCCAGCGCGGGGGAGTGGGTGCGGGACAGCACGAGCAGCACGACGGCCACTCGGGCGGACTCGTTGGCCAGGCGCGCCGTCGTACTCGCGGTGAACAGCACCGACATACCAGGGCTGCGCCAGAGCGGGGTCTCCCGGACCCGCGCGACGGCGTCGGGCGCGAAGGTCCACCCCCACTCGCCCGGGGCGTCTGCTTCCCGGCGCGGGGTTCTGGCACACTTGTCGGCGAGCCACCGCCGTCGACGGCCCTCTACCCGTCCCGGCGTGACCCTTTACCAGCACCCGGAGCGCACCCCACGCGCGGCCCCGGTGCTCACCGATGCTGTAGACAACCGGAGTTAGAAGACCTGTGGCAACCAAGATCAAGCTGATGCGCCTGGGCAAGATGCGCGCGCCGTACTACCGCATCGTCGTCGCCGACGCCCGAACCAAGCGGGACGGTCGCGTGATCGAGACGATCGGCAAGTACCACCCCAAGGAAAACCCCTCCTTCATCGAGGTCGACGCTGACCGGGCGGCCTACTGGCTGGGTGTCGGTGCTCAACCGACCGAACCTGTCCAAAAGATCCTGAGCAAGACCGGTGACTGGCAGAAGTTCAAGGGCGAGGCGGCTCCTGCGCCGCTCCTTGTCGCTGCTCCGCGCGCCGACAAGAAGGCCGCCTTCGAGGCGGCTGCGCTCGAGTCCGTCGCCGCCGCCGGTGCTACCACCCCGAAGAAGAAGTCAGCCCCGAAGAAGGACGCCGACGCTCCCGCCGCCGAGGTCCCTGCTGTCGAGACGCCTGCTGTCGAGACGCCTGCTGCCGAGACGCCTGCTGCCGAGACGCCTGCTGTCGAGACGCCTGCTGCCGAGACGCCTGCTGTCGAGACGCCTGCTGTCGAGACGCCTGCTGTCGAGACGCCTGCTGTCGAGACGCCGGCCGCCGACGCTCCCGCTGCCGAGACGACTGCTGTCGAGACGCCTGCTGCCGAGGAGACCCCGGCCGCTGAGACTGCGGCCGAGTAGTGCTCGAGAACGCCCTCGAGCACTTGGTCAAAGGCATCGTCGACAACCCGGACGACGTGACCGTCGACCTGGTCTCCGGGCGGCGTGGCCGCACCCTGGAGATACGCGTGAACCCGGAGGACCTCGGCAAGGTGATCGGACGCTCCGGTCGTACGGCGAAGGCTCTGCGCACCGTTGTGGCCGCCCTCGGTGGCAAGGGTGTCCGGGTCGACGTCGTCGACACCGACGAGGTCCGCTGAGCAGCTCGTGGTGAAGCGCGTCGCCGGCAAGCGACGTCCGGGTGTGGGCGAGACCCCAGACCCGGTACCCGCGGCAGGTCCGGCTCCCACCGCACGGGAGTCGGACCTCATCGTCGTAGGACGCATCGGCCGTCCCCAGGGGATCAAGGGTGAGGTCACGGTGGAGGTCCGCACCGATGACCCGGACGACCGCTTTGCCCCCGGTCGGGTACTGCAGACCGATCCGGCCGAGCGCGGCCCCCTGACGGTCGAGAGCTCCCGGATGCAGGGCAGGTACCTCGTCGTGCGTTTCGAGGGCCCCACCGACCGGGACGACGCGGAGCAGCTGCGCGACACGATGCTGCTGCTGGGCGCCGCCGACCTCCCGCCGCTGTCGGAGCAGGACGAGTACTACGACACCCAGCTCGTCGGTCTGGTCGCGCAGCTTGAGGACGGCACCGTGCTGGGGTCGGTCGTGGACGTGCTGCACCTGCCCGGGGGGGACGTGCTGGCCGTCGAACGCAGCGCTGGGAGCGCTGTCACGAAGAACCAGGAGCTGCTGATCCCCTTCGTGAAGCAGATCGTCCCCACGGTCGACCTGGCTGCCGGCCACGTCGTCGTCGTACCGCCCGAGGGGTTGCTGGAGCTCAGCGAGCCCCGTCCGGACGAGGCCTGACGGTGCAGGTCGACGTCGTCTCGATCTTCCCCGACTACCTCGCCCCGCTCCGGCTGTCCCTGGTCGGCAAGGCCATCGAGCGCGGCACCCTGGACGTGCGGGTGCACGACTTGCGAGAGCAGACCGAGGACGTGCACCGGACGGTCGATGACAGCCCGTACGGCGGTGGTCCGGGGATGGTCATGAAGGCCGAGCCGTGGGGCCGTGCGCTCGATGCGCTGACCGGGCCCACCGCGGTCCCCCGGCTGGTCGTCCCGACCCCCGCCGGCCGGCCGTTCACGCAGGCCCTCGCGCTGGAGCTCAGTACCGAGCCGTGGCTGGCGTTCGCCTGCGGCCGGTACGAGGGTATCGACCACCGCGTCGTGGAGCGCGCCCGACAGACGATGGTCGTCGACGAGATCAGCCTCGGCGACTACGTCCTGGCCGGGGGGGAGGTCGCTGTCCTGGTCGTCGTTGAAGCCGTCGCTCGGCTGCTCCCCGGCGTCCTCGGCAACGCCGAGTCGCACCAGGACGACTCGTTCAGCCCGGAGAAGGCAGGCCTGCTCGAGGCGCCGGCCTACACCAGGCCGGCCACCTGGCACGGGTACGACGTACCGTCGGTTCTGCTCTCGGGAGACCACGAGGCAATCGCCCGCTGGCGTCATCAACAGTCCCTGGAGCGCACCCGCGCCGTCCGCCCGGACCTCCTGCCTGGCCCAGACGGAACTGTGGCACCATAGAGGGCTGTTGCGGGCTCAGCCCCGCCCCCCGGTCGTTCGCGGCGGACCGCAAGCCCACCCCAAGGCACGGCCACCACACGCAAGCCCACACGCAAGCCCACGCGCACCACGACGAGTAGGCGACACCGATGCACATCCTCGACGACCTCGACAACGCCTCGCTGCGCAGCGACGTGCCCGAGTTCCGCCCCGGCGACTCGGTCGACGTCGGCGTGCGCGTCGTCGAAGGCAACCGCTCCCGCGTCCAGCGCTTCCAGGGCGTGGTCATCCGCCGTCAGGGTGGGGGCGTCCGCGAGACGTTCACCGTCCGCAAGGTGAGCTTCGGCGTCGGGGTTGAGCGCACCTTCCCGGTGCACACCCCCGTCATCGAGGACATCAAGGTCGTCACCCGCGGTGACGTCCGGCGTGCGAAGCTGTACTACCTGCGCGAGCTGCGGGGCAAGAAGGCCAAGATCAAGGAGAAGCGCGACACCCGTCCGGCTGCCTCCGCCTCTGCCAAGGGCTGACCGGCACTTCTCACCGGGCGGCTCCGTTGGGAGTGCCGTGACCAGTGACGCCTCCGTAGCGACCGCTCCCCCCGAGCCCACGGGCTCTGCCGGGCGTTCTGACGGCAAGCGCAGCATCTGGCGGGAGCTGCCGTTCCTGGTGGCTCTGGCCGTCGTGCTGGCGCTGCTCATCAAGGCGTTCCTGCTGCAGGCGTTCTCGATCCCGTCCGGGTCGATGCAGCACACGCTGGAGGTCGGCGACCGCGTACTGGTCAACAAGCTGGTCTACGACGTGCGCGGCATCCACCGCGGCGAGGTTGTCGTCTTCGACGGCAAGGACGACTGGGGCGCGTCCGAAGGGACCTCCTCGACGCCGTCCAACCCCCTGCTGAGAGTGCTCCACCAGGCCGGCACCTTCGTGGGTGTGGTGTCCGACGACAAGGACTACATCAAGCGGGTGATCGGGCTGCCCGGTGACCGGGTCGGGTGCTGCAGCCCGTCGGGCAACGTGGTGGTCCAGGCTCCAGGCGGGCAGCCGGTGGAGTTGACCGAGCCGTACCTGCTCGATGCCGGTGACGAGGCCGACCCCAACAAGTTCTTCTGCGCCGCTGGGCACGACCGCGCCTCCTGCCCCTCGGGAGCGCAGGGCCTGCTCGTCCCGGCCGGTCGGCTGTTCGTCTTGGGCGACCACCGGGGCTTCTCGGCCGACTCGCGCTACCACTACACCGACTCCCATCACGGCACGATCGCGATCGGGAAGGTCGTCGGACGGGCGTTCGTCGTCGTCTGGCCGGTGCCGCGCGCCGCGGTCCTGGGGGTGCCGACAACGTTCACGTCCGCACTCGCCGTACCAGGGGCGTCCTACGCCGCCGGCCTGCTCGGTGCCCTGCCGGTGTCGGTCCTGCGCCGCCGACGCAAGGTGCGCCGCGCCTGAGGCCGGGCGCCGTACGATCTAGAGGTCATGGGGACCCCTCGGAGTGCGGCACGCGTGGTGCTGCTGGACGGGAGAGACCGCGTTCTGCTCCTCCGGTGGTCGGACCCGCTGCGGCCCGAGCGGGGGACCTGGTGGATCACCCCCGGCGGCGGGCTTGACGACGGTGAGGGCTTTGCCGAGGCAGCCGTGCGCGAGCTGTTCGAGGAGACCGGGCTCCGGCTGGACGTGACCGCGCTCAGCGACGTGGTGCTCGAGCGAGAGTTCGACACCGAGATCGCCGGACGGGCCTACCACCAGCACGAGCAGTTCTTCGTCGCCCGGGTCGAGCGGCACGAGGTCGACACCAGCGGCTTCAGCGAGCTCGAGGTCGCGTGCATGCGTGAGCACCGGTGGTGGACCCTGCCCGACCTCGACGCCACGGCCGAGCGGTTGTCACCGGCGGACCTCCCGGCCTTGCTGAGGAGGGTGCCGTGCTGACCGCGCCCCGACCCGTCGTACGCACCGGGAACGGCCTGTGGGCCCTCGAGCGGGTGTTGCAGAACCACGGCTTCCCGTACGTCGCCGGCGCCGACGAGGCCGGCCGTGGAGCCTGCGCCGGACCACTCGTGGTCGCTGCCGTCGTCCTGCCGGCCGGGCGGCGCGGGGAGGTCTCCGGCCTCAACGACTCCAAGCTGCTGAGCGAGCGGGCCCGCGAGCAGGCGTACGACGAGGTCGTGCAGAGGGCGCTGTGCTGGTCGGTCGTCGTCGTGCCGCCGCAGGAGGTCGACCGCAGCGGGTTGCACGTGATGAACATCCGGGCGATGCGGCAAGCAGTGGCGCGCCTCGACCCGTGCCCGTCCTACGTGCTGACCGACGGGTTCCCGATCGCGGGGATGCCGGCGCCGACGCTCGCGGTGTGGAAGGGCGACCGCGTGGCGGCGTGCGTCGCGGCCGCCTCGGTGGTGGCGAAGGTGACGCGGGACCGGCTGATGCGGGCCCTGCACGTGTCGTACCCGGTGTACGACTTCGCCCGGCACAAGGGTTACTCCACACCCGAGCACATGGCCGCGCTCGGGGAGCACGGGCCGTGCCCGGAGCACCGGTTCTCCTACGTCAACGTGAGGGGCAAGGTGAAGCCTGACCTGATCGGGCAGGGCATCAGGCAGGATGTGGCCTCGTGAGCCCCCGATGAACAACCGCCCGAGTCCCGCGTGCGCTCCATGAGTGCGGCATGAGTGCCGCATGAGTGCTGCATGAGTGCTGAGGACCTCGAGAAGTACGAGACCGAGATGGAGCTGCAGCTCTACCGGGAGTACCGCGACATCGTGCGGCAGTTCGAGTGGGTCGTCGAGACCGAGCGACGGTTCTACCTCGCCAACGCGGTCGAGGTCGTGCCGCGGACGTCCGACGGTGAGGTGTGGTTCGAGTTGACGCTCACCGACGCGTGGGTGTGGGACATGTACCGCCCGGCGAGGTTCGTGAAGAACGTGCGGGTGCTGACGTTCAAGGACGTCAACGTGGAGAAGCTCGAGAAGCCCGACCTGGAGCTTCCCGGCTCCTAGCCGAGGGTAGGGGCCGATCATGACCAGCCCTTCAGAAGAGCACCCCGTCGACGAGTCCGAGCTGCGCGACGGTGTGCCGTCGGCGAACCAGCACAAGACCGAGGACTTCCCGGCCAGCCCGTCGCAGGGTGAGCAGGAGACCCCCGGGTCCGACGATCCCGGGCAGTAGTCCACAGCTACCTCGCTCGTCCACAGATCCGCTGCCGACCCGCTGCCGAGAGCCCCCGGGCACCAGCGTGGTGACCCGGAGGTGGTCGCCGTGGTGGACCGACAAGCGCTCGGCAAGTGGGGTGAGGACCTGGCCGCGGAGTACCTGCAGGCAGCGGGGTACGACGTGCTCGCCCGTAACTGGCGGTGTCGCCAGGGTGAGCTCGACATCGTCGCCCACCTGGGCAACGAGCTGGTGTTCGTGGAGGTCAAGGCCCGCAGCAGCCTGGTGTACGGCGAGCCGGCGGCGGCCGTCACCGCTGTCAAGGCCCGCCGGATCCATGGGCTCGCGGCGCGCTGGCTGGCGGAGTGCCGCCCACCGGGCTGGCACGACCTGCGCTTCGACGTGATCGCCATCGTCCGCGGTTCGGGAGCCCAACCTCCGGACCTCCTGCACCTAGAGGGGGCGTTCTGATGGCGCTGGCCCGCACCTGGTCGGTCTCGCTGGTCGGGATCGAGGGGTACCTCGTGGAGGTCGAGGCCGACCTCGCGCAGGGCATCCCGGGGCTGGCGATCACGGGGCTGCCGGACGCCTCCCTGCACGAGGCACGCGACCGGATCCGGGCCGCCGTCGTCAACTCAGGGCAGGCCTGGCCCACGTCGAAGAAGGTCACCATCGGGTTGTCGCCGGCGTCGCTGCCCAAACGGGGCAGCGGCTTCGACATCGCCCTCGCGATGGCGGTGCTGGCCGCGGACGGGGTCGTGCCGCGAGCGGCCCTGGAGGAGCTGCTGCTGCTCGGAGAGCTCGGGCTCGACGGCAGCGTCCGCTCGATCGCCGGGGTACTGCCGGCGGTGCTGGCGGGCTTCGAACTCGGCTTCAGCAAGGTGGTCGTCCCGCAAGCCAACCTGGCGGAGGCCCGGCTGCTGCCCGGGGTCACCGCGTGGGGCGTCTCGTCGCTGGCGAACCTGGTGGCGCTGCTGAAGGGCAACCCGGTCCAGGAGAGGCCGCTGCCACCGGCTGCGGTCGCCGCTGCCGACGGGCACGCCCCGGACTTCCTCGACGTCGCAGGGCAACCGGTCGGACGCACGGCGTGCGAGGTCGCCGCGGCAGGCGGTCACAACCTGCTCATGACGGGACCACCCGGGTGCGGCAAGACGCTGCTGGCCGAGCGGATCCCAGGGATCCTCCCGGCGCTGACACTGGAGGAGTCGCTCCAGGTCACCGCGATCCACTCGGTGGCCGGCGTGCTGCCCAAGGACTCCCCGCTGGTGTCCCGGCCGCCGTTCGAGGCGCCGCACCACGGGTCGACCGCAGCGTCGATCGTCGGTGGGGGCAGCGGCGTCGCCCGTCCCGGGGCCGCGTCCCTGGCGCACCGTGGCCTGCTGTTCCTCGACGAGGCTCCCGAGTTCAAGTCCGGTGTGCTCGACGCTCTGCGCCAGCCGCTGGAGAGCGGCGTCATCAGCATCCGCAGAGTCGGCGGGACCGCGACGTACCCGGCGCGCTTCGCCCTGCTCCTTGCGGCCAACCCCTGCCCGTGCGCGAAGTCCGAGAGCGCCTGCACCTGCACGCCCGAGCGCCGGCGAAGCTACCTGGCGCGGCTGTCCGGGCCGTTGCTGGACCGGATGGACATCTCGGTCGGGCTACCGGCCATCACCCGAGCAGAGGTGATGGCCGAGCGGGGTCTCGTCGACTCCTCCGAGCGGCTGGCCGCACGGATCGCCGGGGCCAGGCAAGCCGCGCAACTGCGACTGGCGGGGACACCGTGGCGGACCAACGGGGACGTGCCCCCGAGTGTCCTGTCCCAGCGCTGGCCGATCGCGAGGTCCGCGCTGGTGGACGCCGGCCGGTTCCTCGACGACGGGATGCTGACCGCCCGCGGCTACGGTCGGGTGCAGCGGCTGGTATGGACCATGGCCGACCTCGACGGGCGCAGCAGCCCGTCCCGGGGCGACGTCCAGCTTGCCCTGAGCCTGCGGCTCGGGGACCTCTGGACGCGGCGGATGTCGGCGTGAGCGCCGCCTTCGACGAACCAGCGACCGAGGTGGCCCCACCCGCGGCCAGCGAGGCTGAGCGGCTGGCCAGGGTAGCCCTGGCGCGCGTCGCCGAGCCGGGGTCGCACGAGGTCTACCTCGCGCTGCAACGGGCGCCCGCCGAGCAGGTGTGGGAAGCCGTGCGGGCCGGCGCACCCCTCGGCGCCCTCGGCCAGCGGGCCCTGGCAGGACTGGCCGGTCGGGTCGCCGGCTACCAGCCGGAGCTCGACCTCGAGCGGGTGCGAAGCCTCGGCGGGCGGGTCTTGTGTCCAGGGGACCCCGAATGGCCCGAGGGCGTCGTGTGGCCGCTCGGGTCGATGGGTGGGGAGGTTCGGCAGATGGCACCCCCCTGGGTGCTGTTCGCCCGCGGCCCCGCTCACCTCCGGGACGCCTGTCAGAGCTCGGTGTCGGTCGTGGGTGCCCGTGCCGCCACCGCCTACGGGGCGGCGGTGACGGGGGAGTTGTCCTTCGCCCTGGCCGAGTCCGGGGTTGCGATCGTCTCCGGAGCGGCCTACGGGATCGACGGCGCCGCTCACCGCGCCGCCCTCGCCGCCGGCTCGGCCCCGACGGTCGCAGTGCTCGCGGGCGGCCTCGACGTCCCCTACCCGCGCGGGCACGACCGGCTCATCACGCAGGTCGCCGAGAGCGGCCTCGTCGTCACCGAGGTCCCTCCCGGGTGCAGCGTCACCCGGATGCGCTTCCTGGTCCGCAACCGGCTCGTTGCCTCGCTGTCTCGGGGCACGCTCGTCGTCGAAGCCGCTCTGCGGAGCGGGTCTCTGTCCACGGCCGGACGGGCCCTGGACCTGGCCCGACCCGTGATGGCAGTGCCCGGGCCCGTCACCTCAGCCCAGTCAGCGGGATGCCACGCCCTGATCCGCGCCGGCAAGGCCGTCCTCGTGAGCGACGCGTCGGAGGTCCTCGAGGTCATCGGCGCGATGGGGGAGCACCTGTTGCGGCCGGCCCGCGGCGCGGTGCACCCTCGCGACGGCCTGCAGGAGGCGGTACGCCGCATCCTCGACGCGGTGCCGGTTCGTCAGGCGGTCGGTGTCGCCCGGATCGCCCGTACCGCCGGGGTGTCGGCGTTGCTCGTCCAGCAAGCCCTGCCGTCACTGCTGGCCACGGGTCTGGTCGAGCAGCGCGACGGTGGCTGGCGCCTCACGACCCTCGGTGCGGGTCGTTCCGACCGGCCACCGCCGCAGCAGTGACCGACAGCCTCGGGCCGCGACGAAGCGGGTGGGCGGGCGTGGTGGCTTGACCGGTCCGGCAGCGGCGCTGACTGTGGACAGGTGTCGACGCCACCGCCCCCACCGGCACACCTGCCTCAGGCACGCGGTCTGGAGCGGGCGCGCGAGCGGTTTGCCGAGCACCTGACCCTCGAGCTCGACCGCTCAACGCACACCGTCCGGGCGTACGACGGGGACGTGGCCTCCCTGTTCGAGCACGCCCGCCGGATGGGCGTGACGGAGGCCCGCGAGCTCGACCTGGTGGTCCTGCGCTCGTGGCTGGCCAAGCTGCTGACGACGGGAGCGAGCCGGGCGACGCTGGCCAGGCGGGGCAGCACCGCGCGCACCTTCACGGCCTGGGCGCACCGGGTCGGCCTGATGCCGACCGACCCCGGGCTGCTGCTGGCGAGCCCGAAGGGACACCGGACGCTGCCGGACGTGCTTCGTCCGGACGAGGCGGCCGCACTCGTGACGGTGGAGGGCGATGACCCGCAGGCGCTCCGCGACCGGGTCGCGCTGGAGCTGCTCTATGCCACGGGGGTGCGAGTCGGGGAGCTGTGCGGCCTGGACCTCGACGACGTGGACAGCGGCCGGCGGGTGATCCGCGTGCTGGGCAAGGGCCGCAAGGAGCGATCGGTTCCGTACGGTGTCCCCGCCCAGCAGGCCCTCGACCGGTGGCTCGAAAGCGGACGTCCGCGGTGGGTGGGAACACGTAGTGCAGCCGCGCTGTTACTCGGAGTGCGTGGCGCCCGGGTCGACCCCCGGACGGTACGCACCGTCGTACATCGGCGGCTCGCCGGTGTTGCCGGAGCTCCCGACCTGGGTCCGCACGGCCTGCGACACACCGCGGCAACGCACCTGTTGGAAGGCGGAGCTGACCTCAGAAGCGTTCAAGAGCTGCTCGGTCACGCTACGCTCGCGACAACGCAGATTTACACGCATGTCAGCATCGAGCGGTTGAGGACGAGCTATGAGCGCGCGCACCCCCGAGCCTGACGGTTCGGGCGGCCAGGTGGCCACTGTCGAGGCAGACGACGCCGCCATGCCCGACGAGGTCGTCGAGGTCGCTCCGAAGCCGGTCCGACGTACCGGCCGCTACGCGGGCATGTCGGATGAGGACCGCGCCGAGATGGAGGCCGCCATCGCGGTCCTGTGGCGTGACTACAAGGCGACCGCGCAGGAGAAGCTGCGCGAGCGGCTGATCCTGCACTACTCACCGTTGGTGAAGTACGTCGCCGGCCGTGTGGGCGTCGGGCTGCCGCCCAACATCGAGCAGGCAGACCTCGTGTCGTACGGGATCTTCGGCCTGATCGACGCGATCGAGAAGTTCGACATCGAACGCGCCATCAAGTTCGAGACCTACGCGATCAGCCGGATCAAGGGCGCCATCATCGACGAGCTCCGCTCGATCGACTGGATCCCGCGGTCGGTCCGCTACAAGGCCCGCGAGGTCGAGAAGGCCTATGCCTCGCTCGAAGCCAAGCTCCACCGCTCGCCCTCCGAGGCCGAGGTGGCCGAAGAGCTCGGCATCAAGCTCGAGGACCTCCACACGATCTTCAGCCAGGTCTCCTTCGTCAACGTCGTGGCGCTCGACGAGCTGCTCACGGCCGGCGGCGAGAAGGGCGACAAGCTCTCGCTCGTCGACACCCTCGAGGACACCAAGGCCGAGGACCCGGTCGCGGCGTTCGAGACCGAGGAGACGAAGTACCTGCTCGCGAAGGCGATCAACACGCTGCCCGAGCGCGAGAAGATCGTCGTGACGCTCTACTACTACGAGGGCCTCACGCTCGCCGAGATCGGCCAGGTCCTCGGGGTCACCGAGAGTCGCATCTGCCAGATGCACACCAAGGCCGTCCTGCAGCTTCGGGGGAAGCTCGCCGACCAGAAGGACTGACCGGCTGACCCTGCCGGCCGGGTTGTCCACAGATCTGCTGAGGCCCCGTTTCGGTCCCCTGATGTTCCCTAGCGTTTCCGTCGGCACCTCGGACCGACCGGCCGGGGGAAGCAGACGGAGCGGAGCAGGACATGGCGTACGAGGTGAAGGTCTCCACGGGGGACGTGACGGCGAAGGCGTCCACGATCGCCCGCGAGGCGCACGAGATCGAGGCGCGGCTGGCGCAGCTGACCAGCCAGATGGCGGACCTCTCGCACAGCTGGACGGGCGCGGCGTCCGCGTCGTTCCAAGGGCTGTTCCACGACTGGGACAGGACCGCGAGGCAGATGAAGGCCGCCCTGGACAGCATCGGCATGTCGCTCAAGGGCGCGGGTCAGGACTACGACGCGCTGGAGCAGAAGCTCACCAGCCAGTTCGCGTAACTAGCGAGGTCGCCTCCGACGATCACCGCCAGGCGCCGCCGGTCAGGACTCCCCAGGTCCGGCCGGCGGCGCTGTCGTGCGCGCAGCGACGACACCGTCAGGCGAGCGGTGCCTGCACGAGCTGCACCGCTCCGCTCCTGACCAGCAGGCCCCGGCCTGGGGGTCCGGTGAAGGCGGCGGACCTCGCGAGGCGCACGCCCAGCAGCTCGCCGTCCAGGTGCGACGCGGGAGACAGCAGCAGCCCGGTACGGCTCTTGCGGGCCTCGGCCGTGAAGCCCCGAAACGTCGCAGCCAGCTCGCTGGTGGTCCCACCCACGAGGACGACGTGACCCTGGTCCCGTCCTTCGCGCAGGACCTGCTGCAGCAGGTCGGCGACCTCGGCACCCAACAGCAGCTCGGCGTCATCGACGACCACTGCCAAGGGTCCGGTCGCGGCGTTGAGGGCGGCCACCACCTCGGTGACGTCGGGCTCGGCGGTGGTCGTGACCAGCAGGACGCCGGGCGAGCCGACCAGGTCGCGAAGGGGTGAGGGTCGCGGCGCGAGGACGACCACCTGCGTCCCGGCCGTGAGTAACGACCGGGTCGCTCCGAGCAGGGCCGTCGACCGGCCCGAGCGCGGCGGACCGGCGACCGTGAAGCCGGGACCGTCGACGGTGAGGTCGACCGTCTGCAGGGCGAGCTCGTCGCCACCGACGCCGACGCTGATCCGCCAGGGAAAAGGGGCGCCGGAGGCCGGTTCTCCCCCGGCGCCGGCCGCCGCCGCCGAGCCGTCGGTCACCGCGAGTGCCGCGGCGTCTGAGGCGCTGATCCGGCTTGGCAGCACCTCCACCCGGAACGGCAGCCGGCCGCCGACCCGGCGCCCACGCCAGTGCTCGGCCAGCTCCGCCACGGCGGCGGCCTGCGCGGCGCCGGACGGGTCGTCCATGAGCAGCGCGACCTGCACCTCGGTGCCGACGCTCCCGCGGAACGCCCGACCGTCGGCGACGACGTCGGGCAGCACCCGCGGCGACAATCCTGCCAGGGCGTAGTCGCTGCGATCGGCCAGGCGCAGGACGAGCACGTCCTCGACGGCGCTGGCGACCCTGCCGAGCAGGACGGTCCGGTCGCCGGTGATGATGACGCGCAGCCCGGCCGCCGGTCCTTCGCGCAGCAGTCGCAGCAACGTGTCGGTCAGCCGGCCGTTGTCGACCTCCTCGAACGCGCCGGTGAACCCCTCCCAGCGGTCCAGGAGCAGCACCAGGTACGGCAGCGGATCGGCAGAGGACAGCCGCTGCTCGGCCAGGTCGGCGAAGCCGCGCTCGGCGAGCAGCTCCTGGCGGCGGGCGACCTCCGCCGACAGGCGCGTCAGAAGGCGGTCGGCCCGCTCGACCTGGGTCCGCGTGACGACGGCGCCGCAGTGCGGCAGGTCCGCCAGCGGGAGCAGCGCACCGGTACCGCAGTCGATCGCGTAGAGGTGGGCGTCGGCGGGCGCGACGGTTGCTGCCAGCGACGTGCCGAGCGTCCTGAGCAGCGTCGACCGTCCCGAGCGGGCGGTACCGGCGACTACCAGGTGGCCGCCATGCTCGAGGTCGAGGGCGGCGACCGCTCGGGTCTGGGCGGCGGGGAGGTCCTCGAGGCCGAACACGACGGGGGGCAAGCCGGAGGCGGGAGGCAACGCTGTCCGGCGTACCTCGGCGAGGGTCAGGGAGGTCGGGAGCGGGTCGAGCCACGGGGTCCGGCCCGGCGGGAGGTCCCGGCACGCCTGCTGAACGGCGAGGACGAGGGCGTGCAGGTCGGTCTGGTCGGCGTCGGGCTCGCTCTCGGCGCGGGAGACCGGGGGGATGGCGTCGCCCACGCGGGACCAGGGCAGCGGCTCCGCCTCGACCGGTGGCCGGTGTGCGAGCGCGGCCCCGGGGGTGCGGCCGCCGACCCGGGCGGACTGGAAGGCCGTCGGTGCGGTGTGGCCGGTACGCGCAAAGGCCCGCCCCGGGGTGGCCTTGGCGATGGTGGCCGCGTCGGGGGCGTCGAGCACGTCGAGGGACTCGGCGGCGTCGGTGACCCGCAGCGCGATCCGCAGGTTGGTGTTGGCGCGGATCTCTGGGCTGACGACCCCGCCGGGCCGCTGGGTCGCGAGGACCAGGTGCACGCCGAGGGAACGCCCGCGCTGGGCGATGCCGACCAGGCCGCGGACGAACTCTGGCAGCTCCTCCACCAGCGAGGCGAACTCGTCGATGACGATGACGAGCCGGGGGAGAATCGCGCCGGCGTCCCAGTAGTCCTCGAGGTCCTTGGCCCCGGCCTCGGCAAGCAGGCTCTCCCGGGTCTTGAGCTCGGCGGTGAGGGACGCGAGGGCGCGCTCGACCAGGTGACCGTCGAGGTCGGTGACCATCCCGACGGTGTGCGGCAGCCGGGCGCAGTCCTTGAAGGCCGCCCCACCCTTGTAGTCGACCAGCACGAACGTCATCGCGTCCGGCCGGTTCGCGACGGCCAGCGACGCGACGAGGGTCTGCAGCAGCTCGGACTTCCCGGACCCGGTGGTGCCGGCGATCAGAGCGTGCGGTCCGTCCCTGCGCAGGTCGAGGGCGAAGGGCCCGTCGGCGTCGACGCCGACGACCGCCGAGGTGGTCCTGCCCATCCGCTCCCAGATGTCGGCCGCGGTGGGCGCAGGCATCCCGAGGACGTCGAGCAGCCGGGCGATCAGAGGTGGCTGTCCCTGGCCCTGCTCGTTGCCGGCGTCGCGGAGCGGCGCCAGCCCACGGGCGACGGCCTCCGCCCAGGCCGAGCCGACCAGGTCGGCGCGGACCTGGGTCTGCGCGGGTTCGCCGGACCGCCGCAGGGTCAGGCGGGCGCTGCCCTGGCAGGTCGCCACCGCCTGGCACTCCTCGGGGAGCAGCTCCTCGTGGTCGTCGACGCAGAGAAGGTGGACGCCGACGCCAGGCCCGTCCCGCAGGACGGCCGCCATCCCGGCCAGCGATCTCAGGGTCCGCGCACCATCGAGCACGACCAGGACATCGGGTTGACGGCGAGCGGTGAGCTGGGACCGGACGTCCTGGGCGGCGGACGTCCGGGCCACCACGAGGGCGGCGAGCTCGGCGATCCGGGAGGTGAGCGCATTGACCGTGGCTCCGACGGCGACGGGACAGTCCTGCCCGAACGCGGGTGCAGCATGCGGCAGCCAGCGCAGCCACGCCCAGTCGCCCTCGACCGCACCCGCGGGAGCAGCCGGGTCGACGAGCAGCTGAACGCTGAGGTCCCGGGGACTGTGCAGGACCGCGGCCTGCCCGACCAGCCAGCGCACCACGGCGCGAGCCTGCTCGCGCGGCCCCACCACCCCCAGCACCCCGACCTCGCGCATCGGCACCGTCACAGGGACATCGACCAGCTGTGGCTGCTCCGGGCGGGGGAGGGTGGTCGGCCCGGTCACCCGGACGGTCTCGGCCTCGGCCGGCCCGGTGCCTACCCGAAGCACCAGGCTGTCGTCGTCGAACCGTCGGCGCTCCCACACCCGCCGCCCCGGTCCGGTCGCTACGAGCCCGAGCTCGGCCGCGTCCGGGTAGGCCTGCCTGCGGGCCAGGGTCTCGGCCAGCGCCAGGCGGGCGACCTCCCGCTGGACCCGCGCGGTGGTCTCGGCGAACGCCGCCTCGGCCAACGCTCCGGAGGTGCGCCCCAGGCGCCGGTCGCTCCACCAGGAGCCCAGCGCCAGCAGTGGCGACAGCAGCGTGAACAGCAAGAACAGTGGGTTGAGCAGGAAAGCCATCGCCACGCCGAGCAACAGGGGCAGCACCACAGGGAGCACTGCGAGCTTGCGCGCCTCGGGCGCCGTCGGGGGTGCGGGCAGCTCCAGGGTGCTGACGGTGCGGGAGGGGTGCAGCCGCGGCGGCCGGTTGACGGCGCGGGTGAGGTCCGGGCCGTCGGTGACAGCAGCATCGGGCGTGGCCGTCGGCACGACCGCCAGCAGGGAGCGTCCCACGGCAAGCAGGTCGGCCGCGCCGACGGCGGTCGCCGTGGCCAGCGCCCGGCCACCCGCGGTCGTGACCGGGTGGGGCTCGGGAGCGCCGGAGCCCGCATCGGTGAGGTCGGTGGCGACGACTCCGGCCGGCCCCGTGTGCAGCTCAAGGTGCCGGACGGCCACCTCCGGGTCCTCGAGCCGGATCCCTCCCGAGCTGCCGATCACGACGTCACCGTCGGGCAGGGCGTGGACCGAGCCGGCGCCCGGGCCCGACACCACGTGCAGCTCGGCCCGGGTGGCCGGACGCGACAGGTCCGGTCCGGGAGCACCCAGGTGCAGCAGGCACCCCGGTAGGACGCGTTCCTCCGTCACCGTCCGCGCGCTGTCGAGACGACGCCCGGCGAGCCACAGGCCTTCTTCGGCCGACGGGAGCAGGCGGGCGAGCGCCACCTCGAGGGCCGACACCGGGTCACGGGCGTCGAGGTCGACGAGCACGTCGACGCGTTCAGCGGTGGTCGCGTCCACGGCGGTCAGCGCCATGCGCACGGCCGGTCACCTCCGAACGCTCCCGGCGGGCGGCAGCAGTCCCGGCGCATCCTGCCGCCTGCAGCCCCATCGCGCTGCTGTCACGCGGCCCGCCGGCGGCGGCGCTCCTGCTCGAGGTCGACCACGTCCAGCGTCGCTCGGGTCTGCGCCGGCTCGCGGGGCGGTGGCCGGGGTGGTCTCGGGTCGGGAGCGGGGCGGCCGGCCGCCGGTGCGGCGCGGGGCCGGGTGACCAGCAGCCCGAGCCCGGCCAGCAGCGCACCCCCCGCAGCGGCGGCGGCCGTCGCCCTGGTCGACCCCGACCAGTCGCCCAAGAGCTGCTGCGGGGCGAGGGCACGAACCGACCGCGACGGCATTCCTGGGGTCGCGGGGTGATCCCGTCCACCGGCACCACCGGCACCGTCCAGCGGCAGCAACCGGACGGCGGTGGGCGTGAGCAGCAGCAGGGGGTCGAGGTAGGTGTCGCCGCGCAGCAACCCCCAGTGCAGGCAGGTCGTGCCGGCGCGGCACGAGGCATGGCCGGTCGACAGCCGCCCGAGGACGGTCCCCAGGGACACGGCCTGGCCGACGTGGACCGACGTGGTCACCGGCTCGTACGTCGTCCGGAGACCGCCGGTGTGGGTCACCGTGACGACACCGCGTCCGGCCAGCAGCCCGGCGTACGTCACCTGGCCGGGACCGGCGGCCAGCACCGGCTCGGCGGCGACCCCGCTGAGGTCCACGCCGCGGTGCCCGGCGCCGTACGCGGTCCGTGGTGCGGTGAAGGCGCGGTCGACGCGGGGCATCCCGGCGAGCGGCCAACCGAAGCCCGGCCGCGGCTGGGCAGCGATCGGGCCGCTGGGGACAACGACGGCGAGCGCCCCCAGCACCAGCACGAGCAGCAGTCGCCGCACCCTGCCACCTCCCTCGGCCTGAGCTCGACCAGCACTGGACACATCGCAGAGCCTGCCGTCCGCAGGGGCCGCGTGGGACGCCTGAGCGAGATCTGTGGACCGCGAAGCCGTTCCCCTACACTTGTCCACAGCACACGGCTTGCCGTGTGACTTCGCGCGCTCAACGACGGCAAGGCATCCCGGTCCCTCTGCACACGCAGTGGGAAGGTGCTGAGCCGGGGCGCCAGGGCAGGCGTCACCCGACGCCTGCGTCACAACCGGACAGAAGGACCTCCCATGGCCGTCGTCAGCATGCGCCAGCTCCTGGAAAGCGGTGCCCACTTCGGGCACCAGACCAAGCGCTGGAACCCCAAGATGAAGCGCTTCATCTTCACCGAGCGCAACGGCATCTACATCATCGACCTGCAGCAGACGCTGGGGTACATCGACCGCGCGTACGACTTCGTCAAGGAGACGGTCGCGCACGGTGGCACGATCATGTTCATCGGCACCAAGCGCCAGGCGCAGGAGTCGATCGCCGAGCAGGCCACCCGGGTCGGAATGCCGTACGTCACCGAGCGCTGGCTCGGCGGCATGCTCACCAACTTCCAGACCGTCTACAAGCGGCTGCAGCGTCTGAAGGAGCTCGAGCTCATCGAGCAGACCGGTGGCGCCACCGTGCTGACGAAGAAGGAAGCCCTCGTCCTGACCCGCGAGCGCATCAAGCTGCAGCGCACCCTGGGCGGCATCCGGGAGATGACCCGCACCCCCTCGGCGGTGTGGATCGTGGACACGAACAAGGAGCACCTGGCCGTCAACGAGGCGCGCAAGCTGCACATCCCGGTCGTCGCGATCCTCGACACCAACTGCGACCCGGACGTCGTCGACTACAAGATCCCCGGTAACGACGACGCGATCCGCAGCATCGGCACGCTCACGCGCGTCATCGCCGACGCCGTCGCCGAGGGCCTGATGGCCCGCGCCGGCGCGCAGGCGAACGCCGGTGCCGACACCAAGCCCGAGGTCGGCGTCCTCGGAGCGGACGAGCCGCTCCCGGCGTGGGAGCAGGAGCTGCTGTCGGGCTCCGCTGCCGAGGCAACCGGTGCCCCGGCCCCGATCGAGGGTGCCGGCGCCGCCGAGACTCCCGGCACCGAAGCTGTGCCCGCGGCCGCTCCTGTGGCCGACGTGGCCGACGTGGCCGACGCGCCAGACGCCTGACCACCTCAGGCCCACCTCCTGACGCACCCCCCGCACCCCCCGCACCACCCAGACCACGAGGGACAAGAAGAGAAGAGTCATGGCGACTGTCACCGCTGCAGACATCAAGAAGCTCCGCGAGGCCACCGGCGCGGGCATGACCGACTGCAAGAACGCCCTCGTGGAGAACGACGGCGACTACGACAAGGCGATCGAGTTCCTGCGGATCAAGGGCCTCAAGGGCGTCGCCAAGCGTGAGGGTCGCGCGGCCAGCAACGGCCTTGTGACCGCCGTGCTCGAGGGCACCACCAGGGGCACCCTGCTGGAGCTCAACTGCGAGACCGACTTCGTCGCCAAGGGCACCACGTTCGGCGAGCTCGCCGCCAAGGTCGTCGGGGCAGCCAGGGGCGCCAACCAGCCCAAGGAGATCACGGTCGACGGCCGCGAGCTGCAGGCCGTCCTCGACGACTCCGGCGCGCTGCTCGGCGAGAAGATCGAGGTCCGTCGGGTCGCCAGCTTCGAAGGTGCCTACGTCGGCCTCTACCTGCACAAGACCAGCCCGGACCTTCCCCCGCAGCTGGGGGTGCTGATCGAGCTCACCGTCGAGAACGCCGACCTCGCCAAGGACGTCGCGCAGCACATCGCGGCGCTGCCCCCGCAGTTCGTCACCCGCGAGGAGGTGTCGGAGGAGCTCGTCGCCAAGGAGCGCGAGATCGCCCGCGCCACCGCGATCGAGGAGGGCAAGCCCGAGGCTGCGCTCGACCGGATCGTCGAAGGTCGGGTGACGGGGTTCTTCAAGGAGAACGTCCTGCTTGAGCAGTCCTTCGCCAAGGACAGCAAGAAGACGGTCGGCAAGGTGCTCGAGGAGGCCGGGGTCGGCGTCGTACGGTTCGCCCGCTTCAAGGTCGGGCAGGCCTAGGGCCGTCCAGGGTCCGTCCAGTACGTTCGTCCCACCGTCACACCGAGGAGGCCGCCGCCCGTGAACGTCAACGAGCAGGCGGCCTCCCCGGCTGCGCGGGCGCCGTTCACGCGCGTCTTGCTGAAGCTGTCGGGGGAGGTCTTCGGCGGTGGCGCCATCGGCCTGGACCTGGCGGTCATCGCCGACATCGCCCGCCAGATCCACGACGTCGTCGCCGGCGGTACCCAGGTGGCGATCGTGGTCGGAGGGGGCAACTTCTTTCGTGGCGCCGAGATCGCCCAGCGAGGCATGGACCGGGCCCGTGCCGACTACATGGGGATGCTCGGCACGGTCATGAACTGCCTGGCACTGCAGGACCTGCTCGAGCAGGCGGGTACGCCGACGCGGGTCCAGACCGCCATCGCGATGGGACAGGTCGCCGAGCCCTACATCCCGCGGCGTGCCGTCCGTCACCTCGAGAAGGGCCGGGTCGTCATCTTCGGTGCCGGCGCCGGGATGCCGTACTTCTCCACCGACACCGTCTCCGCGCAACGGGCCCTGGAGATCGGCTGCGAGGTGCTGCTGATGGCCAAGAGTGTCGACGGGGTCTACGACGCCGACCCACGGACCAACCCTGACGCGAAGCGGTACGACGCGGTGTCCTACGACGAGGTCCTCGCCAAGGGGCTCAACGTGGCGGATGCCGCCGCCTTCAGCCTGTGCCGGGACAACAAGCTGCCGATCGTGGTGTTCGACCTGCTGCGGGACGGCAACATCAAAAGGGCCGTCAACGGTGACAGAATTGGCACCCTCGTCAACGAAGCAGGAGCTTGAGCAGATGATCGACGAAAGCCTGTTCGAAGCTGAGGAGCGCATGGAGAAGGCCGTCGAGGTGGCCAAGGAGGACTTCGGGGGGATCCGCACCGGACGCGCCACCCAGCAGATGTTCTCCAAGATCGTGGTCGAGTACTACGAGACCATGACGCCCATCATCCAGCTGGCCAGCCTGACGGTGCCCGAGCCGCGGATGGCGGTCATCACGCCGTACGACAAGTCGTCCCTGGGGATCATCGAGCGGGCGATCCGCGACTCCGACCTGGGGGTCAACCCGACGAACGACGGCACGATCATCCGGATCTCGTTCCCGCAGTTGACCGAGGAGCGCCGCAAGGAGTTCATCAAGGTCGCCCGGGGCAAGGCCGAGGACGCGAAGGTGTCGATGCGCAACATCCGTCGCAAGGCCAAGGACGAGCTCGAGAAGCTGAAGAAGGACGGCGACGCCGGTGAGGACGACGTCGACCGTGCCGAGAAGGAGCTCGAGAAGCTGACGACCGCGTTCGTCAACCGCATTGACGAGCTGCTGCGCCACAAGGAAGCAGAGCTGCTCGAGGTCTGATGGCGACGCTCGAGACCGATTCCACGGCGGGCTCCCCCGACCCGGCGGGCACCGGCCCAGCCGACACGGACCCGCCGAAGCGGTCCGCGGGACGCAACCTGCCCGCGGCGATCGCGGTCGGGCTCAGCCTCGGGGGACTGATCCTCGCGACGGTCTACTCGCCGTACCGATGGACCTTCATCGTGCTCCTCGCCTTGGCCGGGCTGCAGGGCACGAGCGAGATCGTCAAGGCGCTGCGGACCCTCAGTGCGCGGCCGCCGTTGGCACCGCTGGTCGTCGGTGGAGCGGCCAGCATCGTCGTCGCGTACCGGTACGGCTCGTCCGAGCTGTTCCTCGGCCTGGCCCTGACGGTGCTGGGCTGCCTGCTCTGGCGGCTCGCCGACCCCGTGGAGGGCCTGGTCCGAGACGTGTCGGCGGCCGTGTTCACCGCCACCTACGTGCCGTTCCTGCTGGGCTTCGCCGCGTTGCTCGCCGTCCCGGCCGACGGCCCACGCAGGGTCACCGCATTCGTCGCGACCGTGGTCTGCAGTGACGTCGGCGGATACGCCGCCGGCGTGCTGTTCGGAAAGCACCAGCTGGCCCCGTCCGTGTCGCCGAAGAAGTCCTGGGAGGGCCTCGCCGGCTCCGCCCTCGCGTGCGCTGCAGCGGGGGCGACCTTCTTCGTGACGCTGTTCGATGCGCCGGCCTGGCAGGGTGTGCTCTACGGACTGGCCCTGGTCTGCAGCGCCACCCTGGGCGACCTCGGGGAGTCGATGATCAAGCGCGACATCGGCATCAAGGACATGGGCACGTTGTTGCCGGGTCATGGTGGTCTGATGGACCGGCTCGACTCGCTGCTGCCCACCGCCCCGATCGCCTGGGTCCTGCTCACCGCGTTCATCGGCTGACCGGTCACCACCTACCCGTCCGGGTGAAAACCCGGGGCGGACCGCACCGATGAGTCAGGGACGGGACCAGGACGGTCCCGCGACGATCGTCGAGGTGGCCGGATGCCCATGTCGCGCCCTGAAGCGCCTGCGCACCTGACCTTCGCGCTGCCCCGCCCCCGACTGGCCACCGCCCCTGACCAGGCATTCGCCGCGTGGGCCGAGGCCGACCCGGACTGCCTGCTGCGCCTCGCCGGGCCGGACCTGACTGTGCAGTGGGTCAACCTGGCCGCCTCCGGCACGTTTGCCCGGGGGGAGTCCGAGCTCGTCGGGCGCAGCCTGCTGCTGCTCCTTTCTCCCGCGTACGCCGGTGCGCCGCCGCTCGTGGTGGACCAGCTCGTCGACCCACGCCGGGCGGTCCGCACTCAGGTCTGCCTGCAGCGGGGCGACGGCCTGCAGGCGCCGTCGCTGCTGCACAGCGTCCCCGTGGAGGGTGGCTGGGTCGTGCGGATCGTCGCCGAGAACGACGCCGTGCGGGCCGAGGAGGACCTCCGGCTGGCGCACGAGCGGTTCCAGGCGTTGGCGGACCGCGCGCCGGTAGGGATCTTCTCGAGCGAGGCGGGCCTGCGGCTCGGCTACGCCAACAACGTCTTCGGGGAGGTCTTCGGGGAGGGGCCGGACCGACTGCTTGGTACCCGCTGGCTGAGCTGGTTCCACCTCGACGACCAGGCCCGGGTGCGGGACGCCGTCGCACAGGTCCTCGACGGCACGCCGGTCGACCTGTTTGCGCGCGTCGTGAGACAGAGCGGGATCGAGCGGGCCGTCGCCATCCGGCTGGTCCCGGTCCGGACCCCCCGACGCGCGGCCGGGTTCCTCGGCACCCTCGAGGACGTCACCGAGCGCCGACAGTGGGAGGTCACGCTGGCCTACCAGGCCGGCCACGACCCCCTCACCGGGCTCGTCAACCGGCGCGGGTTGCTCACGGCGCTCGCCCAGCACGTACCGGCTCCCGCCGAGGGCGGCCTGTCGGTACTGCTGTTCCTGGATCTCGACGACTTCAAGCGCGTCAACGACTCCCTCGGGCACGAGCACGGTGACGCCCTGCTCGTCGAGGTCGGGCGCCGACTCGACAGCGTCGTACGCGAGGACGACGTCGTGTCCCGCTTCGGTGGCGATGAGTTCGCCGTGCTCTGCTCACATGTCGATGGGGAAGCGAATGTCGCCGCGCTCGCGGACCGGCTGATCGACGCCGTGACCGCACCGATGCACCTGGGGGCAACCTCGGTGGGTGTCTCGGGCAGCCTCGGCGTGGTCGTGGTGGGTCACGGCCACCACGAGGCGGAAGACGTCCTGCGCGATGCGGACGCAGCGATGTACCGGGCGAAGGCGGCCGGTAAGGACTGCTGGGTGCTGTTCGACGACGTCGCCCGCGAGCAGCACCGGCGTCGGCACGAGCTGGTGGCCGACCTGCGGGTCGCGCTGGAGCGTGGGCAGATCTCGGTCGCCTACCAGCCCGTGGTCGAGCTGCGCGAGAAGGTGACCGGCGCGCCGTACGCGGTGGAGGCTCTGGCTCGGTGGGACCACCCGACGCGTGGCCCGATCTCGCCGGTCGAGTTCGTCGCTCTCGCCGAGCAGCACGGCCTCATCGCCGACCTCGGCCGGCACATGCTGCGGGCGGCCTGTCGGCAGATGGCTGTCTGGCAGATCGCGTACGGCGACCGCGCGCCCTCCCGGGTGTGCGTCAACGTGTCGCCGTTGCAGCTTCGACAGCCCGAGTTCGTGCACGAGGTCGCGACCGTCCTCGCCGAGACGGCACTGCGCGGCTCCTCCCTGTGCCTGGAGCTGACCGAGAGCGCCGTCATGGAGGACCCGGCCGTCGCCGCCGCGTCGTTCGCTGCCCTGCGCGAGCTCGGCGTCGTGCTCGCGATCGACGACTTCGGCACCGGTTACTCCTCGCTCGCGCTGCTGCGCACGTTGCCCGTGGACCTGCTCAAGGTCGACCGCTCGTTCCTGGCCGAGCTCGAGCAGGAGGGCTCCTCGCGGGTCGTCGCAGCCGTCGTCGGGCTCGGTCAGGCGCTCGGGCTCGCTGTCGTCGCGGAGGGCGTCGAGACCGTCGAGCAGCAGGCCGAGCTGGCCCGGCTCGGCTGCCCGATGGCGCAGGGCTACCTGTTCAGCCGGCCCTTGACGCCGGCTGCCCTGGAGGCCCTCGTCGACAGGGAATGGCCGTGGTGACCGGCGTGAACGCCCTGGTGACCGTGGAGGAACTCCGGGAGGAGCTCGAGAACGTCCCGTCGAGCAGGGGGGCCGCCCTGAAAGTCGTCCAGATGGTCGACGATCCGCGGGTCGGTGCGGCCGACGTCGCGGCCGCCGTCGGCAGCGACCCGGCCTTGACCGCGCGGATCCTGCAGGTCGCCAACTCCGCCTACTACGGGCTGTCCGGGCGGATCCGTACGACCTCCTTCGCCGTCACCGTCGTGGGCTTCCAGACGGTCCGGTCCCTGGCCGCCCTGGCCGCCGCAGGGGTCCAGCGCACGGATGACCTGCCGAAGGGTTTCTGGCAGCGCAGCGCAGCCGTGGCCACCGCATCGTCCCTGCTCGCCGTCCGGGCCGGGGCCGCCGGCCCGGACGCCTTCTGCGTCGGCATGCTGCACGACCTCGGCACCGTGTTGCTCTGGCGCCGCGAGCCCGCCGCCCACGACGCCCTCCAGCGTCTCGCCAGCGTCGAGCGGCCGCTCCAGCAGCTCGAGCTCGAGCGGTACGGCGGGACCCACGCCACCCTCGGCGCGGACGTCCTCGCGGCCTGGAACGTGCCCGAGGACCTGTGCCGTGCCATCGGCCGGCACCACGACCTGCCCTCGGCCTCCGCCGCCCCGCTGCGCCGCGCGCTGCAGGCCGGGATCGTCCTCGCCGAGCGCCTCGACGGGGTCAAGCAGCCGTGGGCCCCGGCTGCCCTGGAAGCGGTCGGGGTTCGCCCGGAAGAGCTGCCGGGACTGTGTGAGCAGGTCAAGCAGGGCCGTGACCAGCTCGTCGCGGTCCTGTCCGCCTGAGCCCGGGATCGCCCCGCCGTACGCTGGCAGGACTGTGATCCCCTTGCCGCTCGTGTTCGACGCCCCCAAGAAGGGCATGCCCCCGCAGCACCTTGCGGACCTCGACGCGCCAGGACGGCGCGCGGCGCTGGTCGCCGCGGGGGAGAAGGCGTTCCGCGCGGAGCAGCTGAGCCGGCACTACTTCGCCGGGCACACCCGTGACCAGATGACCGACGTCTCCGCCGACCTGAGGGGCAAGCTCGACCAGCTGATGCCGGAGCTGTTCACGCAGCTGCGGGTCGTCGACTGCGACGAGGGCGCCACCAGGAAGACCCTGTGGCGCGCCCATGACGGGACGCTCGTCGAGTCGGTCCTGATGCGCTACCCCGGCCGGACGACGGTGTGCGTGTCGAGCCAGGCGGGCTGCGGGATGGCCTGCCCGTTCTGCGCGACCGGCCAGGGCGGCCTCACCCGCAACCTGTCCACGGCCGAGATCACCGACCAGGTCGTCCGGGCCGGCGAGAAGGTCACGAACGTCGTCTTCATGGGCATGGGCGAGCCGCTGGCCAACTACAACAGGGTCGTCGCGGCGGTACGCCGCCTGGTCGACCCTGCCCCGTACGGCCTGGGGATGTCGCAGCGCAACATCGTCGTGTCGACGGTCGGGCTGGTCCCCGCGATGAGGCGGCTGACGGAGGAGGGCCTGCAGGTCACGCTGGCGCTGAGCCTGCACGCCCCGGACGACGAGCTGCGCAACACCCTGGTGCCGGTCAACACCCGCTGGCCGGTCCGTGAGGTGCTCGAAGCCGCCTTCGGCTACACCCAGCGGACGGGTCGGCGGCTGTCGATCGAGTACGCCCTGATCCGGGACGTCAACGACCAGCCCTGGCGGGCCGACATGCTCGCCAAGCGCCTGCGAGGCAAGCTCGTGCACGTCAACCTGATCCCCCTCAACCCGACGCCGGGCTCAGAGTGGGACGCCTCCCCGAAACCGGTGGAGCAGGAGTTCGTCAGGCGCCTTCGCGACGCCGGCGTCAACGCGACCGTCAGGGACACCCGCGGGCGCGAGATCGCCGGCGCCTGCGGTCAGCTCGCCGCCCTCGAATAACCCCCCCTCGCCCACCCCCCTTTGGCGCAAATCCACACGACCCTGGTCGTGTGGATTTGCGCCAAAGGGGGGTGGGTCGGTGGGTGGGGGTTAACTCTTGGGGCCGTCGCTCTCGTAGGTCTGGATGACGGGGTCGCCGGACAGCAGCTCGGGGGCGACCCGGAACAGCTCGGCCAGGTGCGGCGTGGCGAAGTGCGCGTCCAGCGAGGCCTGGTCGGACCAGGTCTCGACCGACACCCAACGGTCCGGGTCCTCGACGTCGACGTGGAAGGCGTAGGACAGGCAGCCTGCGTCGCCCCGGCTGGTGGCGGCCGCCGAGGCGAGCACCCCGGCGATCTCGGTGCGCTTCTCGGGCTTGCCGGGCAGGGTCGCGATGACGATCAGCACGCAGGACTCCAGGAGTGAGGGGATGGTTGCCTGCTTCCTACCCCAGGATGACGGACAATGGACACATGACCCTCCGCGATGTCGTGCTGCTCGGCTCGACGGGGTCCGTCGGCACGCAGGCCGTCGATGTGGTGACCGCGAACCCCGACCGGTTCCGGGTGGTCGGGATCGGTGCCGGTGGTGGCCGTGTCGACCTGCTCGCCCGGCAGGCGCTCGCGCTGAAGGTCGAGGTGGTGGCCGTCGCGCGGGCCACCGCGGCGCAGGACCTGCAGCTGGCTTTCTACGCTGCGGCCCAGGCGCAGGGGTTCAGCGCCGGCGAGTTCGTCGTACCCAAGATCTTGGCGGGGCCCGATGCGCTCGCCGAGCTGGCTGCCTGGCCGTGTCACACGGTCCTGAACGCCATGACCGGCTCGGTGGGGCTCGCGCCGACGCTGGCCGCCCTGCAGGCCGGACGGACGCTCGCGCTGGCCAACAAGGAGAGCCTGGTCGCCGGTGGGCCGCTCGTGACGCCGTACCGGGACCAGATCGTGCCGGTAGACAGCGAGCACAGCGCGCTGGCGCAGTGCCTGCGCGGGGGGAGCAGGCAGGAGGTCGCCAAACTTGTGCTGACGGCGAGTGGTGGACCGTTCCGGGGCCGCACCAACTTTTCGGGCATCACCCCTGAGCAGGCCCTCGCGCACCCGACCTGGGACATGGGCCCGGTCGTCACGATCAACAGCGCCACGCTCGTCAACAAGGGCCTGGAGCTGATCGAGGCCCATCTGCTGTTCGACGTGCCGTACGACCGGATCGAGGTGGTGGTCCACCCGCAATCGGTGGTCCACTCGATGGTCGAGTTCGTCGACGGCTCCACGCTCGCCCAGGCTAGCCCGCCCGACATGAGGCTGCCGATCGCCCTGGGGTTGGGCTGGCCCGACCGGGTGCCCTACGCCACCCCCGCGGTCGACTGGACGAAGGCCATGAGCTGGACCTTCGAGCCGCTCGACGAGACCGTCTTCGGGGCTGTCGCCCTGTGCCGACGAGCCGGTACGACGGGGGGCACCGCCCCCGCGGCCCTCAACGCGGCCAACGAGGTGTGCGTGGAGGCGTTCCTGAGGGGCAGGCTTGCGTTCGAAGCGGTCGTCGACACCGTCGAGCAGGTGGTCAGCGAGCACGACCTTCGGGAACGTCCCACACTGGTCGAGGTGTTGGAGACAGAGAAGTGGGCGCGCAACCGCGCGTCCGAGCTGACCGTGGGAGACTGACGCTCGTGCAACTGCTCGGGATCGTTGCCTTTGTTCTTGCCCTTCTGACCTCGGTGACCCTGCACGAGGCCGGGCACTTCCTGACCGCCCGGCACTACGGGATGAAGGCGACGCAGTTCTTCGCGGGCTTCGGCCCGACGGTGTTCTCCCGTCAGCGGGGGGAGACCGAGTACGGCCTGAAGGCCATCCCCCTCGGTGGCTACGTGAAGATCATCGGTATGACGCCGGTCGAGGAGGTGGCGCCCGGCGACGAGGAGCGGGTGTTCTACAAGCACAAGCCGTGGCCGAAGTTCGTGGTGCTCGTGGCCGGCTCGACGATGCACTTCGTCATCGCGGTCGTGCTGGTGTTCATCTCGGTTGCCGCAATCGGCGTGCCGGACCCGAACGCGCCGGTCCTCACCTCCTCCAGCGCCTGCCTTTTCACCTCGATCACCGCGGCGCAGATCGACGACCCGAAGTCCAACCTGGACGCGTCGCCGACCAACGGGGTGTGTCCGGCGGGCACCGTCACGGGCCGGGCCAAGACCGCGGGCTTCCTCGCCGGTGACCGCGTCCTGAGCATCGACGGCACGCAGGTGACGACCTACGTCGCCTTCGCGAAGTACATCCGCGCGCACGCCGGCGTGGACCTGCACGTCACCGTCAAGCGGGCGAGCGGCACAGCGGTGCTGACCGTCACGCCCCTCACGACCAGCCGACCGTCCCTCGACGACAAGACCAAGCAGGTGACGGTGGGGGCCATCGGGATCGGTCAGGACGGCCGAATCATCCGTGACGTGAGCGTCCTGGGCGCCGTCGCCGAGACCCCGAAGCAGATCGGCACCATGGTGAAGGGGACCTACAACACGCTGGTCCACAAGCTCGGCACGATCGGCGGGATCTACGGCAAGGACCGGGCCCGTGACGGCTTCATCGGAATCTACGGCGCGGGCCGCATCAGCGGCGAGGTTTTCGCGGCCCCCGTGCCGTTCAAGTACACCGCGCTCGGGTTCCTCCTGCTCGTGGCGTCGTTGAACCTGTTCGTCGGGATCTTCAACCTGCTGCCGCTCCTGCCCCTGGACGGAGGGCACATCGCGGTGATCTGGTTCGAGGCGCTGCGTGACCGCATCAAGCGCGCCCGCGGCTACGTCGGCGACACCGTCCGGGTCGACTACAACAAGCTCATGCCGCTGACGTTGGCGGTCGTGGCGGTGTTCGTCGGGTTCACCGTCTGGGTCCTCGGGGCCGACATCGTCAACCCGATCCGGATCAACCAGTGACCGTCGGCCTCGGCATGCCCGAGATCCCGCAGCGCCTCGCCGAGCGCAGGAAGACCAAGCAGCTCGACGTCGGCGGCGTGCTCGTCGGAGGTGGCGCCCCCATCTCGGTCCAGTCGATGACGACCACTGTCACAGCCGACATCAACGGCACGCTGCAACAGATCGCCGAGCTGACGGCGACGGGCTGCCAGATCGTACGGGTCGCCGTCCCCGATCCGGTCGATGCCGAGGCGCTCGCGACGATCGTGAGGAAGTCGCAGCTGCCGGTGATCGCCGACATCCACTTCCAGAGCAAGTACATCTTCGCCGCGCTCGACGCCGGCTGCGCCGCGGTGCGGGTCAACCCGGGCAACATCCGCGAGTTCGACGGCAAGGTCGGTGAGGTCGCCAAGGCGGCCAAGGACGCGGGTACGCCGATCCGGATCGGCGTCAACGCAGGCAGCCTCGACAAGCGGATCATGACCAAGTACGGCAAGGCCACGGCCGAGGCGCTGGTCGAGTCGGCGCTGTGGGAGTGCTCGCTGTTCGAGGAGCACGACTTCACCGACATCAAGATCTCGGTGAAGCACAACGACCCGGTCGTGATGGTGCAGGCCTATCGGCTGCTCAGCCAACGGTGCGACTACCCGCTGCACCTCGGCGTCACCGAGGCCGGGCCGGCCTTCCAGGGGACCATCAAGTCGGCCGTCGCCTTCGGTGCGCTGCTCGCCGAGGGGATCGGCGACACGATCCGGGTGTCGCTGTCGGCCCCACCGGTCGAGGAGGTCAAGGTCGGGCTGCAGATCCTGGAGTCCCTCAACCTCAAGCAGCGCGGCCTGGAGATCGTGTCGTGCCCGTCCTGCGGTCGCGCCCAGGTCGACGTCTACACCCTCGCCAACCAGGTCACGGCCGGCCTCGAGGGTCTCACCGTCCCGCTGCGGGTGGCCGTGATGGGCTGCGTCGTCAACGGTCCGGGGGAGGCTCGCGAGGCCGACCTTGGCGTCGCGAGCGGCAACGGCAAGGGCCAGATCTTCGTCAAGGGTGTCGTCATCAAGACCGTTCCCGAGGCGCAGATCGTCGAGACCCTCATCGAGGAGGCTTTGCGCCTCGCCGAGGACTACGACGGTCCGTCCGGTGCACCCTCCGTGTCCGCCTGAACGTCGGCCTGATCCGCCGTACGCTCTGGGCGTGCTGAGGAGCGGCCCGTGCTGAGGACCTCCGGGACGCGGCTGCTCGACGCCCGCGACCTCGACGAGGTGCGGGCCCTCGTCGACCGCGACCCCGTGGCGGACGTCTTCGTGGCGTCCCGGCTGGACGCGTGCGGCCTGGACGCCTGGCGCCTCGGCGCGGAGGTCTGGGGCTACGGCGAGCGGGGCCGACTCGAGTCGCTGTGCTACTCCGGAGCGAACCTGGTGCCCGTCCAGGCGAGCTCGGACGCGGTGCGCGCCTTCGCGGAGCGGGCCCGTCGGCAGGGCCGCCGGTGCTCCTCGATCGTGGGTTCCGCGCTCGCCGTACAGGAGCTGTGGCAACTGCTGATGCCGCACTGGGGTTGGGCGCGCGATGTACGAGGACAGCAACCGGTGATGGCGATCGACGCCGATCCCGATGTCGAGCCCGATCCGCTGGTGCGGCGGGTGCGGCCGCACGAGGTCGACCTGCTGCTTCCGGCGTGCGTGGCGATGTTCACCGAGGAGGTGGGGGTCTCGCCGCTCGCCGGTGACGGCGGCGTGCTCTATCGGGCCCGCGTCGAGGAGCTCATCGCCCAGGGTCGCGCCTGGGCGCGCATCCAGGACGGTGCGGTGCTGTTCAAGGCCGAGATCGGAGCCGCCACCTCGCAGGTCTGCCAGGTGCAGGGCGTCTGGGTGCACCCCTCCCTGCGCGGCCGCAGCCTTGGTACGGCGGGGACCGCCGCCGTCGTCGAGCAGGCCAGGGCGTCGGTAGCCCCCGTGGTGTCGCTGTACGTGAACGACTACAACATGGCGGCCCGGCGGGCGTATGAGAAGGTCGGGTTCCGAGAAGTCGGCGTCTTCGCCAGCATCCTGTTCTGACGTCCCAAATGCTGGGACGGCCGTCCTGAGTGCTGTTCGTCACGCCACCTCGGGCTTGCGCTGGAGATGGTCTTCGGCGAGGGTGCGCCACCGGCGTCGTACCCCTTGGCGCAACCCCCCGCAACGCAGTCCCGCAACGGAAAACAGGTGCAACTCGTGACGCTCTCCCTCAAGCCCGGAACCGCGTGGGCCGACGTCTACGCCCGAGCCCGCACGATCGCCCCCGAGGCCTTCGATGCCGACCGCATCCTGAACCTCACCGGGGGCGAGTGGAAGCGCAGCGGCGTTCCGGGCGAGCACGTCACGCCAGTTGACGGCACCTCGATCGAGGGTCCACCCCGGATCACGCATGATGACGCGGTGACCGCGGTCGCGCAGGCCGCCGACGAGCACAAGGCATGGGGTGCGGTCGACCTCGACGAGCGCAAGGCCCGCGTCAAGGCAGCCGTCGATGAGATGCGCGAGCACCGCGAGACTCTCGCGTTGTTGCTGGTCTGGGAGATCGGCAAGCCGTGGCGACTGGCCTGCGCCGACGTCGACCGGGCCCTCGACGGGGTCGACTGGTACCTGCAGGAGATCGAGCGCCAGCTCGACGGCCGCCGTCCGCTGCCCGGTCCGGTGTCCAACATCGCCTCGTGGAACTACCCGATGTCGGTCCAGGTCCATGCCGAGCTGGTCCAGTGCCTGGCCGGCAACGCGGTGGTCGCCAAGACCCCTTCGCAGGGCGGTTTCCACTGCCTGACCCTGGCGCACGCGATCATGCGACGCCAGGGACTGCCTGTGACGCTGTTGTCGGGCGTCGGCTCGACCCTCGGGAACGCCTTGATCAGCGCCCCCGAGATCGGCGCGCTGGCCTTCGTCGGTGGCCGCGCTAACGGCCGCAAGGCCGCCACGACCCTGGCCGACACGGGCAAGCGGCACTTCCTCGAGCAGGAGGGCCTCAACGCCTGGGGCATCTGGGACTTCAGCCAGTGGGACGACCTTGCCGCCCACCTGAAGAAGGGCTTTGAGTACGCCAAGCAGCGCTGCACCGCCTATCCCCGGTACGTCGTCCAGCGTCAGCTGTTCCCGGAGTTCCTGGAGGCCTACCTGCCCGTCGTGCAGTCTTTGAAGTTCGGCCACCCGCTGGCCGTCGAGACCTCCTTCGACCCGCTTCCCGAGCTCGACTTCGGGCCGGTCATCCACTCCACGAAGGCCGCGGAGCTGCGCGAGCAGTACGCCGCAGCGGTGGCCGGTGGCGGGATCCCGCTGTACCACGGCTCGCTCGAGGACGGTCGCTTCCTCGACGGTCAGGACACCGGCGCGTACGTCGCGGCGGCGGCGGTCCTGAACCCGGCCTCGAACTGGGCGTTACATCACGCGGAGCCGTTCGGGCCGCTCGACAGTGTCATCATCGTCGACACGGAGTCCGAGCTGCTGGCCGCGATGAACGCCTCCAACGGCTCCCTGGTCGCCTCTGTCGCGACCGACGATGCCGACTTCGGCGCCCGGGTGGCCGAGCAGTTGCAGGCCTTCAAGGTCGGCATCAACAAGCCCCGCTCGCGCGGTGACCGCGAAGAGGTGTTCGGGGGCCGCGGCGCGTCCTGGAAGGGTGCGTTCGTCGGCGGTGACCTGCTCGTGCAGGCCGTGACCGAAGGACCCGAGGGCGAGCAGCTCTACGGCAACTTCCCCGGCTACTCCCGAAGCCCCGAGAAGGTCTGACCCTTCTCGCCGACCGTCCCGGGCGGGACTCGGCGCGGTAACGCCATCGATGCGCTGGCCGAGCCGCTAGGTCGTCACAGAGGGGCGACGACGTCCGAGCGGAAACCTTCGATGATGGTCATGAACTCGGTGATTTCTTGGGCGGGAGCTCCGAGATAGTGCAAGGTGGCCTCGATTTCCTGGTAGACGGCGTCGAAGCCGTCCTCGTCGATGCTGAGGTGCTCGTGCGCCACGGTCATGTCGTGGCCGATGTAGCACTTCGGGCCACCGGTGGCCTCGATGGACCAGGCGGTGACGAGAAATTTGTAACCGGGGGCGTTCGCTGGGTTGCCGTGGTGCTCGTGGACCTTGCTGTTGGCGTTCACCTTGACGTTGGCGAACAAACGGTCGACAAGTACGTCGACGGCACCGGCGATGCCATAGCAGCCGCCGAGACGCTCGTAGAGCGTCGCGTCGCCCGGGTGCATGTCGGGGGCGGTTGCCGGGTCGGCCTCGGGAGCGAGCCGTCGGGTGTCGGGAACGTTCAGGGTCATGATGCTTTTCCTTCCATCGAAGAGGAGCCCGCGGCCGTTGCCCGCAGGTCGTCGACCAGGCCGTGCAGCTCGCCGCGCAGGGCAGCGAGAGCTTGGGGGGAAAGGCCCGTGGCACCTTCAACGGTGCGTTGGACGGCGGCTGCGGACCTCTCGAGTTCGATGCCGACCGGCGTCAGTTCGACGAGCACCGCTCTGCTGTCGACTGCACTTCGCCGGCGCACGATCAGCCCGGCTGCTTCTAGCCGGTGCAGCATCGGCGTCATGGCGTGCGCAGGTAGGTCGAGACGCCTCGCGAGTTCGCTGACGGTGCCGGTGTTGTGTTGCCACAGCGCCATGAGCGTCAGGTACTGGGGGTAGGTGATGCCGAGCTCGCACAGCAGCGGACGGTAGGCGCGGGTGATCGCGTTGGTGGCCGCGTAGAGCGCAAAGCAGAGTTGATCGTCGAGCCGTAGCCGACTACCGATCATCGCCACCGCTCCCTGTCGAGTGTGACGAAGATAACTCACGCGTGAGGTAAATAGCCAGGGTCGTAGCGGCGCGGTGCACAGGAGTCAGTCAAGACCCCCGACGAGTCCTCCAGCCGGTACGACGGACGAGGGCGCCCATCCAGGGCCGTGCAGCAGATAACCCGCGCGGTCCCCCCACGAGGTTGCCAGGCGCAGGTCGTCGAGCAGTGCGACGTACTCGCGGGTCGCGACGTGCAACGGGTTGAACGTGGTGAGGTTCTTGGTGAGTCCGTAGACGACCCGCTCGTCCTCAGGCTCGAAGGTGCCGAACATCCGGTCCCAGATGATGAGGATCCCACCGTAGTTCCGGTCGAGGTACTGCGCCTGCGAGCCGTGGTGGACGCGGTGGTGCGAGGGCGTGTTGAGGACGTACTCGATCGGCGACCACAGCCGTGAGATCGCTTCGGTGTGGATCCAGAACTGGTAGAGCAGGTTGATCGACCAGGCTGCCAGGATCAGCTCGACGGGCGCCCCGAGCAGGGCGACCGGCAGGAAGAACAGGACGGTGTACTCCCCGGTCCAGGTCTGCCGCAACGCCGTCGAGAGGTTGTAGCGCTGGGAGCTGTGGTGGATGACGTGCGAGGCCCAGAGCAGGCGGATCTCGTGGCCCGCCCGGTGGTCCCAGTAGTAGAAGAACTCGACGCCGAGCAGCGCGACGGCCCATCCGGTCCAGCCGTGACCGAGGTCGAGAGGGGTCAGCCGGGCCACCGCGGCGAGCACCAGGACCTCCACGAACCGCCAGACCCCGTTGACGACCAAGGACCCCGTCCCCATCGCGAGCGACGTGCGGGAGTCGCGTCGGTCGTAGCCGAGCAGCCGACCCTCCTGCGCCTGCCCGGCGCGGGTGACGGCGAGCTCGAGGCCCATCAGCAGCAAGAAGCCGGGGATCGCGAACAGCAGGATCGCATCGGCCGTCCGCGTACGGTGGCAGATAAAAAGCAACCTGTCACTATCTTCGGAGCACGAAGCCCTCGAGGGCGTCCAGGATGACGTCGCGGGAGCTGTCCATCACGGCCGCGCCGATCGATGCGCCCTGCACGGCGGCGAGGGTCAGCTCCACGAACGAGCCGAAGCCCGGCAGCGCCACCAGCGCAGGATCGATGACCCTCCCCGCGATCCGCTGCAGGTTGGCGCGATGGGCCGGCTCGATGCGGGCCAGGGCGGCCGCGAGGTCCGCGTCGGTGCGGGCCGCGACGTAGAGCTCGACGGCAGCCTGCAGGTCCGGCTGCCGGTAAGTCACCCACAGCGCCTCCAGCGCCTCACGGGCCCCGACGCCACCGGACCGCTCGGCGAAAGCGGCCTCGTAGGCCGTGGTGACCCGACCCAGCAGGTGCTCGGCCGCGTCGGCGAGCAGCTCGCCCTTGGTCGACCAGTAGCGGAACAGGGCCCCCTGGCTGACGCCGGCCCGACGACAGACCTCCGTGGTGGAGGTGCCGGCGTACCCGACAGCAACGAGCGCCTCGACCGTCGCGTTCAGCACCTTCACCTGGGTGGAGGCGCGACGTTCGGCCTGAGTGCGGGTCACCGGCTCACCCTACGGAGTCATGCCGGTCAGACTTCGGCGAGCAGCTCCTTCTTCATGGCCTTGAGGTTGATGCCGGCCGGCGTCGGCCAACCGAGCTCCATCTCCCGCAGCGTCTCCAATATCAGGTGGCTGACGGCCCAGTCGCGGTACCACTTGCGGTCGGCAGGGATGACGTACCAGGGGGCGATGTCGGTGTTGCACTTGGTGAGCGCGTCGAGGTAGGCGGCCTGGTAGTCGTCCCAGCGGTGCCGCTCGGGGATGTCGGCAGTCCCGACCTTCCAGTGCTTGGTCGGTTCCTCCAGGCGCTCCAGAAGCCGCGCCTTCTGCTCGTCCTTGGAAAGGTGCAGGAAGACCTTGACGACGGGGCAGCCGGCGGCCACGACCCGCTTCTCAAAGGCGTTGATGCGGCTGTACCGGCGACCCCAGGTCGCCCGGGGAACCGTGTTGTGGACGCGGACCACCAGCACGTCCTCGTACTGCGAGCGGTTGAACACCCCGAGCTGGCCGGACTCGGGCAGCGCGTTCGTGATGCGCCACAGGAAGTCGTGCGCGAGCTCGTCGGTCGTCGGCTTCTTGAAGGAGGTGATCCGCACCCCGGCCGGGTTGACCTGGCCGACCACATGCTTGACGGTGCCGTCCTTGCCACTGGCGTCCATGCCCTGCAGGATCAGCAGGAGCTTCTTGACGCCACCCACGCTGCCGTTGGCGAACAGCTTCTCCTGCAGTTCGGCCATCTCCGGACCGATCGTCGCAAGGTCGGTTCGAGCCTTGCTCTTGCCGCCCTTGAAGCCTGGGGTGTCGCCCGGATCGGGGAGCGTCCCGTCAAAGCGCAGGATCGTCCTGATGTCCATGGGTGTCCTCTCAGCGGGCGCTTGCCAACCCGTACAACAGCAGGTCGATGCGGGTGCCGTCCACTACCACGGCGTCGCAGACGTCGCGCGCCACCTGCGCGACCTCGTCCACCGTGTGGGCGCCATGCACGCACAGGGCCCGCGCCAGCTTGCCTTTGGTCCACTTGTTGTCGTGGCTGACGACGGTGCGCCTGCCGCCCTCGTCCCTCAGCACCCGAACTTGCACTGCCCCGGGAACGCGCGCCAGGTTGGCGTACACGCCGCTCCTCAGGTCGACGACGAAAGCCTGCTTGGCGAGCTCCTTCTCGAGCACCGGCCGCCAGATCGGTGCGAGGCCGCCCAGGCCGGGCAGGGTCGTGCCCCCCGAAAGCCGGTACGACGGGACGCTGTCCTGAGGGCGGAGCAGCCCGAACAGGCTGGAGGCGACCACGAGCGACTCCTGTGCGCGCACCAGTTCGTTGCCGGTGAGGGTCGCGTAGGAGAGGTTGTCGTACACGACCCCGGTGTAGAGCTCGCTGGCGGGAAGGGTAGGTGCCTTCATCAGCTGGGCGTTGCGGTCCAGCTCGGGGCGCTGCCGGTCGGACAGCCCGAGCGCCTTCTGCAGCGCGCCCGGCTCCTTCTTCGCCAGCCGCACCAGCTCGCGGACCAGGGCGCGTCGGGTCCTGGTGAGGGCCGGGAACGCCAGCGCGGCGAAGTCCAGCGCGGGACCGTCGATCCCGACGGCCTTACCCTCCGAGGGCGGGAGCAGCACGAGCACGAGCAGAAACTACTGGCCGTGGCCGATAGGCTCAGAATCTGCTCTGTCGAGGGACCAGATGAGGGAGAACCCCGTGCTCCGCATGTCCACGCTGTTCCTGCGCACCCTGCGCGCGGACCCGGCGGACGCGGAGGTCCCCAGCCACCGGCTGCTCGTCCGCGCCGGCTACGTCCGACGCGTCGCGCCGGGGATCTACAGCTGGCTGCCGCTCGGACTGAAGGTCCTGCGCAACGTCGAGAACGTCGTGCGCGAGGAGATGGACCGGATGGGGGCGCAAGAGGTGCAGTTCCCGGCGCTGCTGCCCCGCGAGCCCTACGAGGCGACCGGCCGCTGGACCGAGTACGGCGACGGCATTTTCCGGCTCAAGGACCGCAAGGGCAACGACTACCTGCTCGGCCCGACCCACGAGGAGCTGTTCACCTTGATGGTGAAGAGCGAGTACTCGTCGTACAAGGACCTGCCGGTCTCGCTCTACCAGATCCAGACGAAGTACCGGGACGAGGCGCGTCCGCGTGCCGGGATCCTGCGTGGTCGCGAGTTCCTCATGAAGGACAGCTACTCCTTCGACCTTGATGACGACGGGTTGAAGAAGAGCTACCAGGACCACCGCGACACCTATGTCCGGATCTTCGAGCGGCTCGGTCTCGACTACAAGATCGTCTTTGCCGTCAGCGGCGCGATGGGTGGCAGCGCGTCGGAGGAGTTCCTCGCGGTGACACCATCCGGTGAGGACACCTATGTCGCCTGTACGCACTGCGACTACGCCGCCAACGTCGAAGCCGCAACCGTCATGGCCCCACCGGCCGTCGACCCGGCGACGCAGCCTGCGCTCGAGGTGATGGACACCCCCGACACCCCGACCATCGACTCGCTCGCCGCCTTCCTCGACGTGCCCGCGTCGGCCACGCTGAAGAACGTCATCGTGCAGCTGCGCAACCCGGACGGCAGCACCGAGCTGCTCGTCATCGGTGTGCCCGGCGACCGCGAGGTGGACCTCAAGGCGGTCGAGGCGAACGTCTTCCCTGCCGAAGTCGAGCCGTTCGAGGACTTCGCCAAACACCCCGGCCTGGTCCGCGGCTACCTCGGTCCGCAGGTCCTCGCCGACCTCGAGATCCGCTACGTCGTCGACACCCGCATCACGACCGGCTCAGCCTGGGTCACCGGGGCCAACGAGCGGGGCAAGCACGCCCGCAACGTCGTGATGGGCCGTGACTTCACCCCCGCCGGGTCGATGCCCGCGGCCGAGGTGCGCGACGGCGACCAGTGCCCTGTCTGCGGCAACCTGCTCGAGATCAACCGCGGCATCGAGATCGGCCATGTCTTCCAGCTCGGCAAGAAGTTCGCCGACGCACTGTCCCTTGACGTCCTGGGGCCCGAGGGCAAGCCGGTCCGTGTCACGATGGGCTCCTACGGCATCGGGGTCTCCCGGGCTGTCGCCGCCATCGCGGAGCAGTCGTACGACGAACGAGGCCTCATCTGGCCCCGGTCCATCTCGCCGGCCGACGTGCACGTCGTCATCGCCGGTCAGGGCGAGCAGCAGGAGGGCGGAGAGACCCTCGCCGCAGCTCTGGAAGCTGCTGGGCTGAGGGTGCTGCTCGACGACCGCAAGAAGGTCAGCCCTGGCGTCGCCTTCAAGGACGCGGAGCTGATCGGCACTCCAACCTACGTCGTGGTGGGCAAGTCCCTCGCCGCTGACGGCACCGTTGAGATCCGCGACCGTCGCAGCGGCTCCTCGCGATCGGTGGCGGTGGCCGACGCGGTGGCGGAGGTCGTTGCCGAGGTCCGCGGTTGACGGTGGAGGCGGTGCTCACGACCGAGGACATCGTCCGGTCCGTCGCGCAGGCCACGCATCTGCCTGTGCAGCAGGCGATCGCGGCCTATCACGGCGCCTGGGACAGCGTCGTCGACCATGACCCCGCGGCCCTCCAGACCTTGGAGGTCCTCAAGGACCGGGGGCTCAAGACGGGCCTGCTGTCCAACACCCACTGGCCCCGCGATCTGCACGAGCGATGGCTCGCCGAGGCCGGCCTGCTCGACCTGTTGGACGTGCGGGACTACACCAGCGAGCTGTCGCACATGAAGCCGCACCCGCAGGCTTTCCAGACCCTGCTCGACGCCCTGGACGTGACCGCAGAACGGGCCGTGTTCGTCGGTGACCGTGTACGCGACGACATCCAGGGCGCAGGGCGTGGGCCTTCGCGCGGTGCTGCTCACCGGACGCCACCCCGCGCTGCATTCGTCGACCGTGCCCGATGCCGAGATGGCCTCTGTCGCAGGCCTTCTCGAGCTCCTTCCCTTCTGGTAGGCGGGTCAGCCCACTCCTGGGAGTGGCACCGTGATGGGTGTGGTCCCGGCCGCCTTGCGCCACTGGGCAGCGCGGACGGCGCTGTCCTGGAGCGCAGGCACCGACAGCGCCCTCAGCGTCGGGTCATCTGTCGCGGCCACGACGTCGCGCCAGCGCACCCCGACCTCTACCTCCACCCGCACGGCGAGCGCCAGCGCCTGGGAGGGGCTCGCCACCGTCACGTCGTACGACGCTGCCGGACCGGGAGTCGGGAGCCTGCGGGTCCGAAGCACAGCGAGCACGGCGTCTCGACGCGTTCGGTGGGCGTCGAACGCGGCCAGGGCAAGCGATCGGCTGCGGTCGTCGAGGCGCGCACCGAGCACGCCGTAGGCGTAGATCGCCTGGTGCTCGGTCGACAGCGCGGACGCGAGGGCCTCCGACTCGTTCATCGCCCGGGTCGCTTCACAGGGCCGCCGCGTGCGAGGCCTCGCACGCGGCGAGAGAGGCGAGCAGAGGCGCGAGGCGGCGCGACGCGGCCACTGCTCCCGAGGCATGGCCTGCGGCGGAAGCGCTCTCGAGGGAGATCAGCCGGCGTACCGCGGTGGCCGGGTCGGTGCGATCGTCGGTGCGCGGCTGGGGAGTAGGAGCGCCCGTGATCCGAGAGGGCTCGACGGGTGAGGGCGTCGGACGTGCTACCTGCAGCGCGGTCAGGTGTTCTGCGTGGTCGGCCCTGAGGGGCATCAGTCGAGCCGCGAGGGACGGGGCCGCGGTGAGCACCTCGTCGTACGCGGTGAGCAGCGCTGCCTCACGAGCCAGTGCCGCTACGTGCAGGGCGTCGTCGGGGTCGACGACCGGGGTGGGTGCGGGGTGGGAGCCGGAGGTGCACGCCGCCGCCAGGCCCAGCCCGGCAGCAGCCAGGACATTGCGGCGGGTCAGGAGCACGGGCTCACCCTGCCAGACCTTGCGTGCAAGGCGGGACAGGACATGACCGAGGCCGTCCTCCCTGGGGGGAGGACGGCCTCGGGTGGTGCGGTTGCGCTCGAGATTTCGGGCCGGGGACTAGCCGAGCTTCTTGTTGGTCGCGATGCCGCCGGCGAGGATCGCCGCGGTTCCGGGCATGTGGCCAGCTGCGGTGGAGAGGTCCGCGAAGGTCTTCGGGCTGCCGGCGACGACATCGTCGATCGCGGCGAACAGCGACGCGACGTGCGGCTTGAGCTCGTCGGCGACGGCCATGGCCGGCAGCTCCGGGACGACGGAGTGGATGAGCTCACCGAAGCCGCTGCGGTAGCCGTCCAGGTCCTTGACGGCCTTCGCCGTCATGGCTGCGTTCTTCGTGGCCTTGCCCAGGGTGTAGTTGACGAAGAAGCCGATGTGCTGGCGCCAGGAGTTGAGGAATGGCTGCTCGGCGGCCGGGTAGGCAGCGCCGAGAGCCTTGGAGAGGTTGACCGAGTTGGCGTCGAGGGCGGCGACAGCGGCCACGGTCTTGGGCTTCTTGAGGTCGCCACCGTCGGCCACGGCCTGGTTGATCGCGATACCCGCGTAGTAGACGTGCTCGGTCAGCAGGTAGGTGAGGCCGGCGCGCAGCTCGGAGGCAGGGTCATCGGTCTTGCCGGCGAGCTTGTTGTTGGCGGCGATGCCACCCGCCAGGATCTTGGCCGTTCCGGGCATGTGGCCGGCCGCGGTCTCGAGCAGCGCGAACTGGGTCGGCGAGCCGGCGACCTGGGCGTCGATCGCGGCGAACAGCGACGCGACGTGCGGCTTGAGCTCGTCGGCGACGGCCATGGCCGGCAGCTCCGGGACGACGGAGTGGATGAGCTCACCGAAGCCGGTGCGGTAGCCGTCCAGGTCCTTGACGGCCTTCGCCGTCATGGCTGCGTTCTTCGTGGCCTTGCCCAGGGTGTAGTTGACGAAGAAGCCGATGTGCTGGCGCCAGGAGTTGAGGAACGGCTGCTCGGCCGCCGGGTAGGCAGCGCCGATGGCCTTGGACAGGTTGACGGAGTTCGTGTCCAGGGCGGCGGCCGCGGCGACGAACGCCGGGTCCTTCAGGTCGCCCTTCTTCGTGATGGCGGTGCCGGTGGCGATGCCCGCGAGGTAGACGTGCTCGGTCAGCAGGTAGGTCAGGCCGGCGCGCAGCTCGGCCGAAGGCGACTTGGTGGCCTCGGCTCCGACGAGCTCGGTGCCTGTGCCGGTGGTGGCGGTCGCAGAGGGCGCACCGCCCGCGTTGTCGGCGGTCTTGTTGCTGGTGCTGCCGCAGGCCGCGGTGGTGATGGCGAGACCGCACACCACAGCCGCGAGCCGGAGGGACGTCCGGTTCATCGTGCTCCTAAGGGAAAGGGGGGAATCTCAAACCAGCACCGGTCGGCGCTGGGGAGTGTTGGGTGACTCGGCAGTCGGGGGAGGGCCTAGCTGACGACGACGGTCGCGTTCATGCCCTTGTGAATCGTGCAGAAGAAGGTGAAGGTGCCGGCCTTGTCGAACGTGTGGCTGGCCGTGAAGTCCTTCGTGGGGGGGATCTTGAGGTCGAACGCCCCGCTGTCCTTCTCCTCGGTGCGCAGGCCGTTCGCGTCGACCTTGTAGGTGCCTTCGACGATGTCGTGGGTGATGGGGTTGGCGTTGACGAAGGTCAGCGCCTGCCCGGTCTTGATCGCGTAGTCCTTCTTGCCGAACACCGTGAAGGTCATGTTCACGGTCTCGCCGGGCTTGGCAGCCCCTGTGGCGGTTGACGTCGAGGAGCTCGAGGAGCCGCCACACGCGGTGACGAGCGCGAGCGAGCCGACCGCGAGGGCGACGGCAGTGCGACGCATGAGAAAGCCTTCCGGGTCAGTGGTGAAGACGAGCCGTGCGTGTGCTTGCACACGGGTCTTCGCGCGATCTGGTCCGGTTGGATGGGTCGGACGTAGTCAGTTGTGGTCACGTTCCGGTCACGGTGCGTGGGGACCGCTAGAGTTGTTTGTTGCCTCCGTCCACGACCACGTGAACGACGACCACAACTGCACAGTCCGACGAAAGGGGTAGCGGTGTCTGGGTCCGCAACCCCACTTGCGTCCCGTGCCCGACTCGTCCAACTGCTCACTTCTGCGGTCGAGGCGACGGGTCACGACCTCGAGGACGTGTCGGTGTCCCCGGCCGGCAAGCGCCGCGTCGTCCGGGTCGTGGTCGACCGCGATGGCGGCATCACCCTGGACGACGTGGCGGCGGTCTCCCGGGCTTTGTCCGACGTGCTCGACGCGGCCGAGGTCGACGAGCCCGAGCTGCTCGGTGGCGCCTATGTGTTGGAGGTCTCGAGCCCCGGCGTCGACCGGCCCCTCACCGAGCCGCGGCACTGGCGGCGCAACATCGGCCGGCTGGTGACGGCCCAGCTGGTTGACGGTATAGCGGTCACCGGTCGGGTGCTGTCCACGGACGACCTCGGCCTCGACCTCGATACCGAGCAGGGCACCCGCCATCTCCACCACGGCGACGTCGTACGGGCAACCGTCCACATCGAGTTCTCCCGACCTGGCGCCGACCCCCCCGCTGACAGCGACCGACTGGACGACCTGGACGACCTGGACGACCCAGAGGACCCGGACGACACGGAGGTGGACGCATGAAGATTGACATGACGGCACTGCGCAGCCTCGAGCGCGAGAAGGACATCGCGATGGACCTGGTGGTCGAGACCATCGAGTCCGCGCTGCTGACGGCCTACCGGCACACCGAGGGCGCTGCGTCGCACGCCCGGGTGGAGCTGGACCGCAAGAGCGGGGAGGTGGCCGTCCTCGTGCAGGAGGTCGCCGAGGACGGCAGCGTCCTGCGCGAGTACGACGACACCCCGGAGGACTTCGGCCGGATCGCCACGATGACCGCCAAGCAGGTCATCCTGCAGCGGCTGCGGGAGGCCGAGCACGACGTCACGTACGGCGAGTACGCCGGCCGCGAGGGAGACGTCGTCTCAGGCATCGTGCAGCAGGCGCCGCAGCGGCCGGGTGCACCGCTGAACCGCAACGTCATGGTCAAGCTGGGCATCCGCCCGGACTCGCTCGAGGCGACCCTGCCCCCCAACGAGCAGGTACCCGGCGAGGTCTACGAGCACGGGAGCCGGCTCAAGTGCCGCGTCATCGGGGTCGTCCGCGGTCAGCGGGGAGCGCTGGTGACGGTTTCACGGACGCACCCGGACCTGGTTCACGGGCTGTTCGCGCAGGAGGTCCCGGAGATCGCCGACGGCACCGTGGAGATCATGGCGCTGGCTCGCGAGGCCGGTCACCGGACGAAGATCGCCGTACGTACCGCCGTGTCCGGTCTGAACGCGAAGGGGGCGTGTATCGGTCCGCAGGGTTCGCGGGTCCGCGCCGTCCAGAACGAGCTGCACGGCGAGAAGATTGACATCGTGGACTGGTACGACGACCCCGCGCGCTTCGTCAAGGAGGCACTGTCGCCGGCGACCGTCCTGAGCGTCGAGGTCGTGGACCTGATCAACCGGTCGGCCCGGGTCGTGGTCCCCGACTACAAGCTCTCCCTCGCCATCGGTAAGGAGGGCCAGAACGCCCGCCTGGCCGCGCGGCTCACCGGTTGGCGCATCGACATCCACTCGGACACCGAGCAGGCAGCGACCGCGGCAGCGGGTGAGGGCCAGGCGCACGCGCAGGCGGAGGCCGAGGCAGGTCGTGGCCGTACGCCGTGAGCGCCCGGGCGCGGTAGACTCCAAGGCGGCCCACCCGTCGGGCCCGGTACGCACCTGCGTGGGTTGCCGGACACGAGGGGACAAGCCCGCGCTGGTGCGTGTCGTCGTGGTCGGGGCAGAACTTGCCGTTGACCGCGCCGGACGCCTGCCAGGTCGAGGAGCGTACGTGCACCCCGACCTTGCCTGCGTCGACCTCGCTGATCGCCGCCGAGCGTTCTCACGGGCCCTCCGGGTTCCTGGCCCGCTCGACGTCGAACCGGTGAGGGACCACCTCCGCACGACGGACCCCACAGCCCCGGCACCGCCAGCAGCGCACCCGAAGTAGTCAGGCAGCACGGTCCCATCCACCCACTGGAGAGCAGGTCGAGAAGCGCATGAGCACTCGATGAGACTCGTCTCAGAGCACCACACCAGATGAGCACGCCCATGCAGTAGCAACGACGGCCAGGGACGGACCCGGGCCACGAAGGAGCACAGTGCCCGGCAAAGCCCGCGTCCACGAGCTTGCGAAAGAGCTCGGCCTGGAGAGCAAGTCTCTCCTTGCATGGTTGAAGGAGAACGGCGAGTTCGTCAAGAGCGCCTCCTCGACCATCGAACCCCCCGTCGCCCGCAAGGTGCGCGAGGCCTTCCCGGCCCAGGCGGCCCCCGCCCCAGCGCCGGCGCGCAAGCCCACCCCGGTGCCCGCTACCACGGGGTCGACGGCGTCCACTGACGCTGCAGCGCCTGCCGCCCCGTCTGCGTTGCCAGGCCCGAGCCAGCTCCCGGCTGCCACCCGTGAGCAGCCCGCGGCGGTGCGCCCCGCGCCCGGTCCGCGGCCCGGCAACAACCCCTTCACGTCCTCACCGGACGACGGCACCCCGAGCATGCCGCCCCGCCCCGCCGCGCCGCGTCCCGCGGCTGCGTCCGGCCCGGGTGTCGCCGCTACGGGCTTGCCCGCGCGTCCTGGCTCCCCGGCCGGTCTCCCGCCGCGCCCGGGGGGCTCCGGTGCTCCCGTGCCCGGCATGCCGCCGCGTCCGGGTGCCCCGCGACCGGCTCCCTCGGCCGGCCCGCGTCCCAGTCCGGGGGCCTTCTCGCCCCGACCGGGCGGCCCGGCCGGCCCGGGTGGTCCCGGCGGCCCGCGTCCCGGTCCAGGCATGTTCCCGCCGCGTCCGGCCGGTGCTCGCCCCGGCATGCCCGGTGCGCGTCCCGGTGGCGCCCCGGGCGGTCGTCCCGGCGGTGGCCCCGGTGGCCCCGGCGGTGCCGGCGGTCCCGGTGGCGGCGGTGGCTTCGCCGGTCGCCCTGGTGGCGGCGGCGGCTTCGCCGGTCGTCCCGGTGGTGGCCCGCGCGGTGGCGCTGCGCGTGGTGGTGCGGCTCCCGGTGCCTTCGGGCGCGCCGGGGGTGGCCGTCCCGTTCGCGGCCGCAAGAGCAAGAAGCAGCGGCGTCAGGAGTTCGACAACCTCGCCGCCCCCTCCATGGGTGGTGGCGTCGCCCGAGGCAACGGTGAGACCGTCCGCCTGCCCCGTGGCGCGTCGCTGGCCGACTTCGCCGACCGCATCAACGCCAACCCCGGCTCGCTCGTGCAGGTCGCCTTCACCGAGCTCGGCGAGATGGTCACGGCCACCCAGTCCTGCACCGACGAGACCCTGCAGCTGCTCGCCGCGCACCTGGGCTACAACGTCCAGATCGTCACGCCCGAGGAGGAGGACGCCGAGCTGCTGACGCGGTTCGACCTGTCCTTCGGCGGCGACTACGACGACGAGTCCGAGCTCACGCCGCGGCCCCCGGTCGTCACGATCATGGGGCACGTCGACCACGGCAAGACCAAGCTTCTCGACGCAATTCGCGAGGCGCGCGTGGCTGAGGGCGAAGCCGGCGGCATCACTCAGCACATCGGCGCGTATCAGGTCGAGATCCAGGGTCGCAAGATCACCTTTCTCGACACGCCGGGCCATGAAGCGTTTACGGCCATGCGCGCCCGCGGCGCCCAGGCCACCGACATCGCGGTTTTGGTGGTCGCGGCCGATGACGGCGTCATGCCCCAGACGCGTGAGGCGATCAGCCACATCAAAGCGGCCCAGGTCCCGATGATCGTGGCGTTAAATAAGATCGATCTGCCACAGGCCAACCCT
>JBBRNK010000005.1:0-188938 GCA_038230355.1 Mycobacteriales bacterium
AGTCGTCGACGTTGCGCGTGTACAGGGTGGCGCCGTGTACGTGTGCGGTTGCCGCAATGAGTAGGTCCATCGTGCGGGCTCGAGGCTGACGGCCCGAGGCGGCGATGTGGGCGGCGAACTGGCCGTAGCTGTCGGCAACGGATCGTCATGCGTTCTCCCGCCTGCGCGCGACGGACGTTCTCCCGCCCGGTCTGACTCTGATAGCGCCCGGGAACGCGCAACTCAGCCGGCGGTGAGCCAGTCCGTGGCGATGGCACGCTGGGCGTCGGCGAGACGCATCCGCCCCGAGCAGACCTCGCGGTTAAGCCGTACTTCGACGGTGTCCTTGTCGTCGGCACCATGAGCAGCCGACCGCAGCTGCGGCCACAGGTTGGCCTCGCTGCTGGACCCGCCGAGCGACAGGGGCACGAGGTGGTCGAGCTCGATCTGGGAGAACGGCAGGGCGCCGATCCCGTAGGCCCGCGTGACGCGCACCTTGATCGCATGGGTCACCGCCTGGGGCGGCCGCACCGATGAGGTGTAGCCACGCCGGCAGATCGTCGAGCGCACGTTCGCCTGCGTCACGCGGGGGTCAGCCTGCCCGGGCGTGCACCGCGCGTCAGGCAGGCCGCCGGTGGAGCTGCACCGGCCGCCATACGACGCGCGGGTGGTGGGCGCGGCTGCGGTGGGCGACGTCGAGCAGCCCGACACCAAGACCGCCAGCAACGCGCACGCTCCGACCCTCGTCCTCACCGCAGGGGGGTCCCGTGCGGGTCGAGGTCGGACAGCGCCGCACGCAGCAGCTGCAGGCCACCGCGGGTGAGCGCGTCGGCGTCGTCGATCTCCAGACCCAGCTCCATGGCCGCTCCGACCGACCCACCGGCGTAGCCGATCGCGCTGACCACGGCCATCCGCTCGGCGTCGGGGAGCTGTGCCAGAGCCACCTCGAGACGGTGCACCAGCTGCGCCTCGTGCACCTCGGCGAGCGCTGCGTGCTGGTCGACCTCGTGCGGCGCCATGGTGCGCACCCGGGAGGGGCGTTCGGGCATCGAGCGGCTCCAGTGGCTCCAGTGGTGTCGGGATGGCTGAGCGACCGTCCCGGGGTCACCCCCGGGACGGCCGTCGTACCAGCCCTCAGGTCGCCTCACGGCGGTGTGTCGCTCGTAGCGACGCTTGTGGGACCGGGGGCCATGTATGGACTGGTACGACGACAACGCTAACCCCATCGGCAGCCGACCGCACCGTCTCAAGCCCATCCTGTGGACAGCAGCCGGTGCCTGCCCGTTCGGGTGACTCAGGCTGCGGGCCGATCGTGCCGACAGGTCTGGGAGAGGTTCCTCGGAGGTGCAGCATGATCATTATGATGGCGGTGTTTGCCGGCGTGACGGCGATCCTGCTCGGTGTGGTCGCGATCCGCTGGCTGGCCGGCCGCAGCCTGGCCGAGGACCTGAGCGCCGAGGACTCGCTGCCACCTGGTGCGAACCGGATGCAGCTGCTGCCCGAGGGCCACCAGCCACCCCCTGGACTGAGCCCGCTGAGCCCCAGTGAGCGGTTCCTGTCGGCCGAGGCCACCCGTGGGTTGGCCGACCTGGAGCGGTACCTGCTCGACGCTGCTTGAGGTCTGCGGTCGGGTCCCGGACGGCGTCGAGGGGGCGTAATCTGATCCGCATGAGCACCCCCCTCATCGGATCCAGCACCTTCGTCGAGGAGCGCACCGAGGAGCGCGAGCTCCAAGACCCAGGGTCGTGCGCCCACATCGTGAAGGACCCGGGCAAGGTAACCGAGGCCTACATCCTCGGTACGCCGGTCGAAGCGCTGTGCGGGCACGTCTTCACGCCCAGCAAGGACCCGAAGTCGCTGCCGATCTGCGAGACGTGCAAGGACATCGCCGACATCCGCACCGACGGCAAGGGCGGCGAGATCGGCTAGCCCTTAGGGTCCAGAGATGTCTGCCGACAGGGCAGCCGAAGGAGGACCCGTGCCGCTCGACCCGCAGATCGCCGCCATCCTCCCGCTGATCAGCGGCGCGCCCCCCTTGGCCGACGGCACCCCGGCCAGCGCCCGGGCCGGGTTTCGGTTGTTCACCGTGGACTTGCGCGACCCGGCGATCCTCGCGCCGGTGCTGAGCAGCGAGGACGTGACCTACCCGGCAGCCGAGGGCGAGCTCACAGCGCGGGTCTACCGCCCCGCCGTCGCGGGTCCGGTTCCGACGATCTTGTTCGTGCACGGTGGGGGCTTCGTGATCGGTGACGTCGACACCCACGACGACCAGGCTCGCCTGCTCTGCGCGCAGGTCGGCGCCGTCGTCGTCAGCATCGACTACCGGCTCGCGCCAGAGCACCCCTTCCCGGCGGGCTACCTCGACGTCGTCGCGGCTCACCGGTGGGTCGTCGAGACCGTGGCTGAGCTCGGTGGCGACGTCGAGCGGATCGCCGTCGCGGGCGACAGTGCCGGGGGAAACCTGAGCGCGGGCGTGGCGCTCGCCGCCCGCGATGCCGGACTGCCCCTGAGGGCCCAGCTGCTGATCTACCCAGGGACCGACTTCGTCGACAGTGAGGACCACCCCAGCCGGGTCGAGAACGCCCAGGGCTACCTGCTCACCGACGTGGACATGCGCTGGTTTCGGCAGTCCTACGCCGCTGACCCGGCGGACCCGCGGGCGTCTGTGCTGCGGCACCCTGACCTGACGGGGCTCGCGCCGGCGATCGTCGCCGTTGCCGAGTTCGACCCGCTCCGGGACGAGGGCGAGGCGTACGCCGCAGCCCTCGAGAAGGCGGGCGTGCCCGTGACCTGCACGCGGTACGCCGGGCTGATCCACGGCTTCTTCGGCCTCGGCCACCTGTCGGACAGCGCCAGGGCCGCGAACCTCGAGATCTGCGCCCAGCTCACGGCGTTGCTCGCGTGATCACCGCGATCGTCACCATCAACGCCGCCGTTGACCGTATCCCCGAGGTCGCTCAGGCCATCGCGGACCTCGACGGCGTCAGTGAGGTCTACTCGGTCGCCGGCGACGTCGACCTCGTCGCGATGGTCCGCGTGAGGCGGCACGAGGAGCTCGCCGACGTCATCGCCGGACGGCTGAACAAGGTCGCGGGCGTGCTGGCCACGCAGACGCTGATCGCCTTCCAGGCCTACTCCAAGCACGACCTGGAAGCAACCTTCTCACTCGGCCTCGGGGACTGACGCGAAGGGGTCGAGCGGGCTCAGACCGTCCTGCTCGTCGCTCAGCGTGGTTCGCAGCCGGAACAGCACCACGATCGTGGCGAGTGATCCCGCGCAGAGTCCGTAGACCCACAGCCACCCCAGCCCGTTGCCGATCAGCACGGCAGAAACGGCCGGGGACACGACGAACGCGATCGAGAACATCCCGCCGGCCAGCGCGTTGTAGCGCCCGCGCAGCCGTTCGGTGGCGATCGCGTTCAACAACGGCTGCATGGCCGGTGCCTGGAACACCTCACCCAGCCCGAACACCGCGGCGAACACCAGCACCACGAGGGTCGACTGGCTCAGGCCGATCAGACCCCACGCCAGCGCCCACAGCCCCGCGGCCACCCCGAGCGCCCGCGTCCGCCGCCAGTGCGCCAGCCAGCGGACGACGGGCAGCTGCAGGGCCACGATCAGGACGGTGTTGACCGTGTAGGCCAAGGCGATCACCGACGGTGAAACGTGGCCCACGACGCGCCCAAACGCCGGCAGACCCGAGTCGAGCGCGGCGTAGCCGGTCATCGCGAACAGCAACCACAGCACGCACATCCGGCGCAGCAGGCGGTCAGCCCACACCTCCCGGTACGACGGGCTGTCGCTGCCCTCCTCGTGCACCGGCCGGCGGCCAACCGGCAGCAGGGGCAGCGGGGCGACGCAGAGCAGCGCCGCAGCCCAGAACAACCCCTCGAAGGTGCTCGCCCGGTGGACGTCGACCACCGCGGCGCTGACGAGCGTCCCCACCCCGATGGCGGCGTTGATGACGGTGAACTGCACGCCGTACGCGCGGGCGGACTGGGACGGAGTGTCGACGAGGGCGGCGAGCAGCGCGTTGCCGGCCGGAAACGACGGGCCCAGCCCGATGCCGTTGAGCAGCAGCGCGGGCAGCACCTGCTCCGGTGTGGTCGCCACGGCCAGCCCGGCCAGCCCGGCGGCCTGCAGCAGCAGGCACCAGACCAACACGGCCCGGGGGCCGAGCCGGTCGATCAGCGCACCACCCACCGGCACCGACATCAGGCCGACCACGCCGGGGACGGCCAGCAGCAACCCCACCGTCGGCAACGCGATGCCACGGACCTCGTGCAGCAAGATCAGGGTGAACGGGAGCGTGAGACCGGTGCCGAAGCGGGTGACCCCCACGGCGAGCAGGTAGCGCTGGATCCCCGGTCCGAGGCGGGTGCGTTCGGTGGTGCTCACCGACCCACTCTGCCCTGCGGCGCCATGGGTCAGGCGGTACGCAGGCGCTGCGACACGGCGACCCACCGGTCCAGGGCCGCCGATGCCGCACCGCTGTCGAGGGCCGCCGACGCCCGCGCCATCCCGGTCCCGAGGCGCGACTCGAGCGAGCCGGCGCCGGCGTCATAGGCCGCGAGGGCGGCCGCGGCGTTGAGGACGACGGCGTCACGGACGGGACCGGTCGCACCGGCGAGCAGGGCGCGCGCGACGGCCGCGTTGGCAGGGGCGTCACCGCCCCGCAGGTCCTCGAGGCAGGCACGCGCCACCCCGAGGGAGGCCGGGTCGAAGGACGACGCGACCACCGAGCCAGCACTGACGGTCCAGACGGTCGAACGTCCCGTCGTGGTGAGCTCGTCGAGACCGTCGTCGCCGCGAAAGACCAGGGCGTCGGTGCCGCGCGCGGCCAGGACGCCGGCCATGACAGGCGCCAGGCGGGCGTCGGAGACCCCGACGGCCTGCGCGGCCGGCCGGGTCGGATTCGTCAGCGGACCCAGGATGTTGAACACGGTGCCGACGCCGAGCTCGCGTCGGGCGAGGGCCGCATGCCGCATCCCCGGGTGGAAGACCGGCGCGAAGCAGAAGGCGATCCCCGCCTCGGCCACGCACGCAGCCACGACCGGCGCAGGCAGGTCCACGACGACGCCCAATTCCTCGAGCAGGTCCGCCGAACCGCAGGCCGACGAGGCTGCCCGGTTGCCGTGCTTGGCGACGGGAACGCCCGCCCCGGCCACGACGAGGGCGGCCATCGTGGAGATGTTGACCGTGTTCGAGCGGTCCCCACCGGTACCGCAGGTGTCGACGACGCGTCCCACGACAGCGACAGGCGCAGCGAACGAGAGCATCGTGTCGACGAAGCCGGTGACCTCCTCGGAGGTCTCGCCCTTGGCGCGAAGGGCCACGACGAAGCCCGCCGTCTGGGCCGGGGTGGCGTCGCCGGACATGATCTCGCGCATGGCCCAGCCGGTGTCCGCGGAGGTCAGCGACTGGCCGGCGAGCAGTGACGACAGCAGCCCTGCCCAGGTCTGGGACATGCGGGACCTAGACGGCAGCGGCGCGGCGCACCGGTAGGGCCGCCTCGCGGTGCCGTACCAGCTCCGAGACGGCCGCAGCGAGTGCGAAGGGGTCGACCGGTAGCGGCTGCACGGCGTCAGCCAGCGACCACGAAGCCAGCCAGGCGTCGGCCTTGCGGGCGACGAGGACGAGGGTCGGCGGGCAGTCCTCGAGCTCGTCCTTCACCTGCTTGGCCAGGCCCAGGCCGCCGGTCGGGCGAGCTTCGCCGTCCAGTACCGCCACGGCAATGCCCCCGGCGTCCAACGCGGCAAGAACCTCGTCACCGGAGGAGCACTCGACGTACTCGATCCGGCCCAGGTCGGAGGCGGGCCGACGACCGACAGCCATCCGGATGGAGTCGCGCAGCGTCGGGTCGTCGCTGTAGACCAGAACCGTGTGGGTACGGGGCGCGCCTGCGGCGTGGCTGTCCATGCCGCTGAGCCTAGCGGGGTCCGCAGGCGTCCCACCCCGCCACGTCACCGCCGAGGCGCTGCGCCAGTCCCGCCATTCTGGACCGTTCCTGCGACGCGGACAGGGCCGTGAGCACCTGCGTGCGCCAGGCCCGGACCTGGATGACCGGGCCCTGTTCGACCACGGTGAGCTGGTAGCCGTCCTGGGCCAGCAGCTCCCCGGCGCGCGTGACCGCCGCAGCGTCGGGCAGCAGGAGGTGGTGCCGCACCAAGAGCGGCCGCGTCAGGTCCAGCCCGCTCTCGGCGAGCACCTCCGAGTCGGCCCGCGCCGCATCCGGCGCGCTCACCAGCACGACCAGGTCCCCCTCATCGCTGTACGCCGGAAGGGTCGGCGCCGCACGCCTGCGCCCGAACAGCCTCACAGGGCTACCAAGGTCAGAGCCGGCCCGCGGCCTCGAGCCGGTCGAGCCGTCGGTCCTCGCGGGCGGCCTCCCGCTCACTGGCCCGCATCCACTGGGCGACGGCCACGAAGATGAACAGCAGCCCGACGATGTCGCCCGAGGACCAGATCAGGCCGCCACCAACCTGCTGCTGGAAGACCGCGTCCGCCCGGCCGATGAGGGGGAGGTAGTGCTGCGCGGCCAGCAGCCCCTTGCCGTCGTCCCCCACGCTCATGATCGCCACGCCGAGGAAGGCGTGGAAAGGCATCGACGCGAACAGCATGAGGATGCGGAACGGGTGGCTCACGCGGCCCGGGACGGGGTCGATGCCCAGGATCGGCCAGAAGAACAGGCAGCCGACGATCACGAAGTGCAGGTGAAGCAGGTCGTGCAGGACCACCGACGACAGCGTCGCGGCGTACCAGCCCGAGAAGTAGAGGGCGAACGGCGAGCCGATGAACAGCAGCCAGGGAATCGCGGGGAACGACAGCACGCGGGCGACCCGGGAGTGCAGCACGGCGAGCAGGCGTGAGCGCAGTCGGGAGGGGAGGGTGCGCAGGGCCAACGTGACCGGAGCGCCAAGGGCAAGGAAGACCGGTGCGACCATCGACAGGAGCATGTGCTGGACCATGTGGGCGCCGAACAACAGCTCGTCGTAGCGGGCGAGGCCGGAACACAAGGCCACGAACAGGACCGCCAGACCCCCCAGGAAGCCGGCGGTCCGGCCCCACGCCCAGGAGTCGCCGCGGGACGTGAGCCTCCTCACGCCGTAGAGGTAGAGGGCCCCCGTCAGAGCGATCGCGAGGGTCGGAACCAGCGCCGGACGCGCTTGCGTCAGCACGGTCAGCGTGCCGAAGGGGGGCAGACCGGCCGGTACGGCCAGCACGGGGGACATGCACCCAGACTAGGCCCGCGCCACCGCCGCGGCGCGCCGAGACCCCCCGCGTGGAAGACAACGCCAGACCCTGCCAGAATGGCCGCGTGGTTACTGCTTCCGTGCCTGTGAAGGCCCCAGCTCACGGCTCCTTGACACGGCCCAACATGGTCTCGATCGGGACGATCGTCTGGCTGTCCTCCGAGTTGATGTTCTTCGCGGCCCTGTTCGCGATGTATTTCACGATCAGGTCGACGACCGGGGCGGAGAACTGGCCGCCCAAAAGCGTGCACCTGGCCGTCGTCTACGCCGCCGTCTTCACCACCGTCCTGATCTTGAGCTCGGTCACCTGCCAGATCGGGGTCTTCAAGGCCGAGGAGGGTGACGTCTACGGCTTGCGTCGTTGGTTCTTCGTGACCTTCCTCATGGGCCTGACCTTCGTGCTGGGTCAGGCGAATGAGTTCCGCAGCCAGTACCACGAGGGAAACACGATCCACAGCGACGGCTACGGATCGATGTTCTTTCTCACCGAAGGTTTCCACGGCCTGCACGTCATCGGGGGCCTGTTCGCCTTCATCTTCGTGCTGCTCCGTTCCACCGTCGGCCGCTACACGCCCGAGAAGGCCACCAGCGCCATCGTCGTGTCCTACTACTGGCACTTCGTCGACGTCGTCTGGGTCGGGCTGTTCGCGACCATCTACCTGATCAAGTGAGGACCGCAGCGTGAGCACCCTCCGCACCAAGGCCTCCGGCTACACCGTCGTCGTCCTGGCGCTCGTCCTGGTCGGCGGGCTGTACACGGCATTGGCCGCCCCCAAGGGCAAGGCCGACGTCGGCACCAACCAGTCGATCGCCGTGAAGGAGGGCCGACAGCTCTACCTGCAGGGCTGCTCCACCTGCCACGGCCTCAACAACCAGGGTGGCGCCGGTGGTCCCTCGCTGGTCGGCGTCGGCGCGTCGGCAGTCGTCTTCCAGGTCGGGTCCGGACGGATGCCGCTCGCGAACGGCGCGTCCCAGGCTGCGCGCAAGAAGGCCAAGTACAACCGGGGTGAGATCGACCAGCTCGCTGCCTACGTCCAGTCCATGGGCGGTGGCCCGGTCATCCCGGCCGGTTCGCTGAGCGACGGTGACCTGGCCCTGGGTGGGGACCTGTTCCGCACGAACTGCTCCAGCTGCCACAACTTCGCCGGTGCCGGCGGCGCGCTGACCCGCTCGAAGTACGCCCCGGCCCTGAAGAAGGCCGACGAGCGAACCATCTACGCCGCGATGCAATCCGGCCCGGAGAACATGCCGCGCTTCAGCGACAACCAGCTCACCCCGGATGAGAAGCGCGCCGTCACCCGGTACGTCCGCTTCATCACCAACGACAACAAGGACCCGGGTGGCGCTGCCCTCGGGCACTTCGGACCCATCCCCGAGGGCCTGGTGATCTTCCTCATCGGAATCGGCGCCCTCATCCTCGTCACGCTCTGGATCGGAGCACGCGCATGAGTGACTCCATCAGGGACCGGCTGTCCTCGCCCGAGGACGACGGTCCGGCCCAGCCCCTGACCACGGCCGGATTCGTGCAGACCGACAGCCGGTCTGCCCACGGCGGTGCCCAGGTTGCCCCCAGCACGCATGCCACGCCGGCCACCGAAGGTGGCGACCAGGGCAGTCACTCCGGTGGCCGTCTCAGGGACGACCCCCAACGCGCCAAGGCCGCCGAACGGGCCGTCGCCACGCTGTTCCTGCTGTCCGTCGTCGGGGTGATCGGCTTCGTTGTCAGCTACATCGCCGCGCCCTTTGACTTCGGCAAGAACGGCTACCAGTACTACACGCCCCTGCTGGGCATTTTCATGACGCTCGCGCTCACCGGCGTCGGCGCCGGTGCCGTCCTGTGGGCCAAGACGCTCATGGTCGACGAGGAGACCGTCCAGGAACGCCACGACCTCGCGTCCGACCCGGCTGACCGCGCTTCGGCGGCGGCTCTTCTCAAGAGCGGTGCCGAAGCTTCCGGGTTGCCGCGCCGGTCCCTGCTGCGCAACAGCCTGCTGCTCGGTGCGGGGTCGCTCGCCATCCTGCCGATCCCGCTCGTCTTCGGCTTCGCGAAATTCCAGCACAAGGAGCGGATCCTGTCCGACACGGGCTGGAAGGCAGGCGCGCGGCTTCTGGACGAGCTTGGCCGCGCCGTCAAGCTCGGCGACCTCGAAGTCGGTGGCGTCAAGTCCGTCTTCCCGGACGTCCCCGGTGGCCGCCGGATGGCCGACTCCGCCGCGCTGCTGATCCGGATGGAGCCCGATGTCCTGCACACCGTCCCTGACCGCAAGGACTGGGTCCAGGACGGCCACATCGTCTACTCCGTCATCTGCACCCACCTGGGCTGCCCGGTGAAGCTGTACGAGGCGCAGACGCACCACCTGTTCTGCCCGTGCCACCAGTCGACCTTCGACGCCGCAAACGGCGCGAAGGCCCTGTTCGGGCCGGCGGCACGCAATCTGCCCCAACTGGCGATCTCGGTCGACTCGGACGGATACTTCGTGGCGCAGGGAGACTTCAGCGAGCCGGTGGGCCCCAGCTTCTGGGAGCGAAAGCCGTCGTACTCAGACAAGGTGGGCAAGTAGATGGCGACTCTCGTGGAAAAGGGTGCCAGCGGCACTGCCGTCTGGGTGGATGACCGGCTCGGCTCGTCGAACTTCGTCAAGCGCAGCCTGAACAAGGTCTTCCCCGACCACTGGTCGTTCATGTTGGGTGAGATCGCGCTGTACTCATTCATCGTGCTGTTGCTGTCGGGCACCTACCTGACCTTGTTCTACGAAGGCAGCAGCCGCGAGGTCATCTACAACGGGTCCTACATTCCCCTCAAGGGCATCCCGATGTCGGCGGCCTACGCCTCCACGCTGCACATCTCCTTCGATGTGCGCGGCGGCCTGATCATGCGCCAGATCCACCACTGGGCGGCGCTGCTGTTCATGGCCTCCATCGTGGTCCACCTGATGCGCGTGTTCTTCACCGGCGCTTTCCGCAAGCCGCGCGAGCTCAACTGGCTCATCGGCGTCGGCCTGCTGATCCTCGGCATCGTCGAGGGCTTCGCGGGCTACTCGCTGCCCGATGACCTGCTGTCCGGCACCGGGTTGCGGATCGCCTACTCGATCGCCCTGTCCATCCCGGTCGTCGGGACCTGGGCGGCCTTCCTGGTGTTCGGCGGGGAGTACCCCGGAGGCGCGATCATCGAGCGCCTCTACCCGATCCACATTCTGTTGGTGCCCGGCATCATCTTGGGCCTCATCACTTTCCACATGATGTTGATCTGGTTCCAGAAGCACACCCAGTTCGCCGGTCCCGGTCGCACCGAGACCAACGTCGTGGGCTCCCGGATCTACCCGGCCTACGCCGCCAAGGCAGGTGGCTTCTTCTTCCTCGTGTTCGCCGTCATGGCCGCCCTCGGCGGGCTGGCCCAGATCAACCCCATCTGGCTGTACGGCCCCTACGACCCGTCCCAGGTCTCGGCCGGCTCCCAGCCCGACTGGTACGTCGGCTTCCTTGACGGCTCGACCCGTCTGATGCCGAACTGGGAGCTCCGGACGCTCGGCCACACGTTCTCTCCGAACGTCCTGCTGCCCACGCAGATCCTCCCGGGTGTGCTCTTCGTGCTCCTGATGCTCTACCCGTTCATCGAGGCCAAGCTCACCGGCGACAAGGGCTACCACAACCTGCTCGACCGGCCACGTGACAGGCCGGTGCGCACCGGCCTGGGCGCTATGGCGATCAGCTTCTACGTGATCTTGATGATCGCCGGCGGCAACGACATCATCGCCTCGATCTTCCACCTCTCGATCAACGAGATCACCTACACGTTGCGCACCGCGCTGTTCCTCGTGCCGCCACTGGTCTTCGTCCTCACCAAGCGGGTCTGTCTGTCGTTGCAGCACGCCGATGACGACCTCCTGCACCACGGCATCGAGTCCGGCACCATCCGGCGCCTGCCCTCGGGTGAGTTCATCGAGGAGACCGTCGCCCTACCCTCCCAGTACGGCGTCTTGCTGGCCACGACCCCCGAGCGGCGTGAGCTGCTTGCGCGCAGTGAGGCCGAGCACGCCGCGGCTGGTGCGATCGCCTCCAAGCCGCGCGGGTTCTTCCGCGCCAAGGGAGGTGTCGTGGTCGAGGAGCCCACCGACCAGAGGCAGCTCGAAGGCACCGTCGACTAGTTGTTGCGTCCACCAGCGCCCCGTTCCCCTCCCGGGATCGGGGCGCTCGGCTGTCCGGGGCTCCCGCTGTCAGATTCGTTCTCCGACACGCTGGCGTGTTGCGACAAGGATCTGCCCCGACCAGGAGCAGTCGAGTGCGACAGCAAGGTGTCGCTTGCCGCCCACCGGTAGCGGGATAGGACCCGAACCAGGGGTTGCCGCAGGCAGGGTCCGTTGGAAGGCGGTCGCGTTTGAAGCCGACCGCACTTGTCAGTCCTCCGCGGTGCCGGGCCGAGGCAGATCGACGTCACCGAACGCGAAAGACCGGCCCCCAGACAGGACCGGTCGAACGCGGAAACACTCGTTAGTGCTGCTCACCCAGGAACTTGGTGGTGGAGGTGGCACTCTCCCCCATGGCCTCGATCGTCGACAGGGTGAAGGCCTGGGTGCGGTTGACGCCGACGTAGTACTCGAACAACAGACCCGAGACGGTGACGACCAGGGCGGCAAGCCCGATGAAGATCAGGAATGCACCGAACACGATCCCGATTGTCGTCAGGGCGAAGGAGGCGGCCATCGCCATCGGCCACCACGAATGCGGGGCAAAGAAACCGACCTCGCCGGCTGCCTCAGCAATCTCAGCGTCCTCACGGTCCTCAGGCCGGGCGTCGAGCCGCCGGGCCGTGAACAGGACGTAGTAGCCGATGATCAGCGCCATCCCGCCGGTGAGCAGCAGACAGGTGAAGCCGGTGGGGTCCCGGGAGACGAACCAGTAGACCGTGGCGGTGGCCAGGAAGAAGACCGACAGGAACGCGAACAGCAGGCCTTCGATCTTCACAGGACTACCTCAACTCCGGAGTGGCGTGCATGTCGACGCGGCCGGCCGCCTCGGGGTAGTGCAGGTCGAACGCAGGACGCTCGGACCGGATCCGCGGCATGGTCACGAAGTTGTGACGTGGTGGCGGGCAGGACGTCGCCCACTCCAAGGAGTTGCCGAAGCCCCACGGGTCGTCCCCGATGGCACGCTCGCCACGGGTGTAGCTGACGTAGACGTTGTAAAGGAACGGCAGTGTCGACAGGGCGAGGAACAGTGCTCCTACCGAGGAGACGGTGTTGAGCGTGGTGAACCCGTCGCTTGCCTTGTAGTCGGCGACGCGGCGCGGCATGCCCGCGTCTCCGAGCCAGTGCTGGACGAGGAAGGTCGTGTGGAAGCCGATGAACAGGCTCCAGAAGTGCACCTTCCCCAGCCGGTCGTTGAGCATCCGACCGGTCATCTTCGGGAACCAGAAGTAGACACCGGCAAAGAAGCCGAAGATCGCCGTACCGAAGACCACGTAGTGGAAGTGGGCCACGACGAAGTAGGTGTCGGACACGTGGAAGTCGATCGGCGGGCTGGCGAGCAGTACGCCGGTGAGGCCACCGAGCAGGAAGGTGATGAGGAACCCGATGCAGAACAGCATCGGCGTTTCAAAGGTCAGCTGGCCCCGCCACATGGTGCCGATCCAGTTGAAGAACTTCACTCCTGTCGGGACCGCGATCAGGAAGGACAGGAAGCTGAAGAACGGCAGCAGCACCGCTCCGGTGGCGAACATGTGGTGCGCCCAGACGGTCATCGACAGCGCGCCGATTCCGATCGTCGCGAAGACCAGGCCCTTGTAGCCGAACATCGGCTTGCGACTGAAGACAGGGATGACCTCGGAGACGACGCCGAAGAACGGCAGCGCCACGATGTACACCTCGGGGTGGCCGAAGAACCAGAACAGGTGCTGCCAGAGGATCGCGCCACCCGTGCCGACGTCGTAGACGTGGGCGCCCATGTGCCGGTCGGCCTCGAGGGCGAGGAAGGCGGCGGTGACGACCGGGAAGGCCATCAGGACCAGGATGGACGTGACGAGCATGTTCCAGGTGAAGATGGGCATCCGGAACATCGTCATGCCGGGCGCGCGCAGCGTCAGGATCGTCGTGATGAAGTTGACGGCGCCCAGAATCGTGCCGAGGCCGGACGTGACCAGGCCGAGGATCCACAGGTCAGAACCGACGTTCGGGGAGTGGATGATGTCGTTGAGCGGTGCGTAGGCAAACCAGCCGAACGCCGCGGCGCCGTCAGGGGTGAGGAAGCCTGCCACGACCGTGAGGCCGCCGAAGAGGTAGAGCCAGTACGAGAAGGCGTTCAGGCGCGGGAAGCTCATGTCCGGCGCGCCGATCTGCAGCGGCATGATGAAGTTCGCGAAGCCGTACGCCAGCGGTGGCGCCACCAGGAACATCATGATCGAGCCGTGCATGGTGAATAGGGAGTTGTACTGCTCCTGAGACACGAACTGCAGCCCCGGTCGGGCCAGCTCGGCACGCATGATCTCGGCGAGGATGCCCGAGAAGATGAAGAAGCCGAAGCCGGTGCACAGGTACAGCAGGCCGATCACCTTGTGGTCGGTGGTCGTCAAGATCTTGACCGCCTTGCGACCGACGCCCGGTGAGGGGCGGCGGTTCGCGATGGGAGGCGCGGCGTCGGAGATCAGGGTCACGTCAGTTGCTCCCGGTGGGAAGAGCCGCGCTCAGCGAGTTGGCGGCGGCGTTCGGGTCTGCCTTGAGGCCGGCGATGTAGGTGTCGTACTGCGACTGCGAGACGACTTTCACCGTGAAGTTCATCCGGTCGTGCTTCTCGCCGCAGAGCTCGGCGCAGCGGCCGGTGTAGGAGCCCTCGACGGTCGGCATGATCTCGAAGCTGTTGAGCCGACCCGGGATGACGTCGCGCTTGAACAGGAAGTCCGGCACCCAGAAAGAGTGGATGACATCGGGGGAGGTCTCGATGAACCGGATCCTGTTGTTCACCGGCAGCACGAGCACTGCCGCACGGCCCGCGGCCGGCTCACCGGTAATCTGCACCCTGTCGTTCATGTAGTTGAACTGCCAGTTCCACTGGAACCCCACGACGCCGATCGTCACGTCCGGGTTCTTGGTCAGCTTGTTGACCTTGTTCTCGGCGACCGCGGTGTAGAAGAACAGCACGGCGATGATGACGAACGGGACGACCGTGTACAGCACCTCGATGGGCAGGTTGTAGCGGATCTGCGGCGGCAGTTCCTCGGTCTTCTTGCGGTCCCGGACGATCGTCACGGCGATGATCAGGTACATCACGACGCCGACGGCAGCGGCGGCCGCCACCGAGCCGAGCCACATGTCGTACATGGTGTGGGCCTGCTCGGTCTTCGGGCTGGGCCAGCCGAGGTTGAACGTGTTCTCGTAGGCTTCGCGCCCTGAGCAGCCGCTGGTCATCAGCGCCGTGGCGCAGGCGGCGATGGCGAGCCGTCGCGCCGACGAGGAGGTGGTTCGCAACCTCTCGGGCCCTTCCCCTAGTACGAATGATGATGAACTGCAGGAGCCTGGGCGAGGTTATCGCAGACCGGGACGGGTCTCCTGCTGAGGGCCGTCGTGTCCTAGCGTTCGTGACGTGACGCCGCGCACCTTCCTCGACGCCGCCTCCGGACTGCCGCTGCACCCGCGTGCCCGCGAGGCGTTCCTGGCCGCGCTCGAGGACGGCTGGGCCGACCCTGCGCGGCTCTACTCCAGCGGCCGACGGGCGCGGCAACTGCTCGATGGCGCCCGTGCATCGATGGCGTCGGTTCTGGCCTGCCGTCCGGAGGAGCTGGCGTTCACGGCCAACGGCACCTCAGCGGTGTATGCCGGCATCCGTGGCGCCGCAGCCGGCCGGGCGCGCGCCGGGACGCACGTGGTGCACAGCGCTATCGAGCACTCGGCGGTGCTGAACGCCTGCGCCGAGCTGACCCCCGAAGCAGTTCCGGTCGACACCACCGGCCTGGTGTCGGTGGACGACTTCGTTGCTCGTGTCCACTCCGGTACGGCGCTTGCGTGCCTGATCGCGGCGTCCCACGAAGTCGGGACCCTCCAGCCCGTCGCGGAACTGGCCGCTGCCCTGAAGGTGACCTGCCCCGAGGTTCCGCTGCTGGTGGACGCCTCCCAGGTGCTCGGCCGGGCCCCGGTGCCGTCCGGGTGGTCGCTGATCGTCGGGTCGGCACGCAAATGGGGGGGCGGGGCGGTGGGGGTGCTGGCGGTCCGTACCGGCGTGCGCTTCCGCGCGCCGTGGCCGGAGGACGAGCACGAGTGGGGACGTGCCCCGGGTTCGGTGGACCTGCCCGGCGTGCTGGCCGCCGCCGTCGCGCTGGAGGCCGTGGTCGCCGACAGTGTCGCGGAGGACGCCCGACTGCGGTCGCTGGTGGACCGGATCCGCCAGCAGGTGGCGCTGGTCCCGGACGTGGAGGTCGTCGGTCACGCGTCGCTGAGGCTGCCGCACCTGGTGACGTTCTCGTGCCTGTACCTCGACGGGGAGTCGTTGGTGCGCGAGCTCGACGCCCTCGGGTTCGAGGTCTCGAGCGGTTCGTCGTGCACGTCCTCGACGCTCGAGCCGTCGCACGTGCTGGTCGCCATGGGAGTCCTCACCCACGGGAACGTGCGGGTCTCCCTGTCGCGGGAGACGTCGGCCGAGGACGTCGACCGCTTCCTCGCGGTGCTTCCCGGGCTGGTGGCCCGGCTGCGCAACGAGGCCGGCGTCACCGGCCTCTGACGCCCCGGGCATCACCTGGCCAGGGCCGGGGGTTGACCAGGGCGTGACCCTGACCGTCGACTGCCTGGGCCGGCCCTGCCCCATACCCGTGATCGAGCTGGCCAGGGCGCTGCCCAGGGTCGACGTGGGCGAGACGGTGACGGTCCTGTCGGACGACCCGGCAGCCGGCCCGGACCTTGGCGCGTGGTGCCGGCTTCGCGGCCAGGGCTTCGAAGGCGGGACCGGGTCGAGCTGGATCGTGCGTCGGCTGGTCTGACGTGCGCGCCCGGCAACCCGTCACGACAGGTGCGGGGCGACCTCTTCGGCGGCGCTCTCGCCGTACGCGGTCCGGAAGCGGGCGAGGAACGACGCGGAGGTGAAGGTGTACTCCTGCGTGCCGACCGTCTCGACGACGTGCGTGGCGAGCAGCGACCCGACCTGGGCGGCGCGCTCGAGGTCCAGGCCCCAGGCGAGGCCGGTCAGGAAGCCGGCCCGGAAGGCGTCGCCGGTGCCGGTCGGGTCGGCCACGACCGTCGCCTCGACGATGCCGACGTGCAGGTCCGGCTCGCCCCTGCGGGTGATGACGCAGCCCTTGGCGCCGTGCGTGGTGATGCGGGTGCCCACAACGTCGAGGATCTCCGCGTCGGACAGGCCGGTCTTCGCGGCCACCAGGCCCGCCTCGTACTCGTTGGTGAACAGGTAGGCCGCGCCGGAGATGAGGGCGGTGATCGCCTCGCCGTCGAGGAAGGTGAGCGTCTGGGACGGGTCGGCGGCGAAGGGGACCGAGCGCTCGCGGCACTCGGCCGTGTGCCGCAGCATCGCGCCCGGGTCGTTGGGGCTGACGAGAACGAGGTCGACGTCGACGTCCGCGAGGGAGATCTCCGCGGCCTCCGACATCGCGCCAGGGTAGAAGCTGCCGATCTGGTTCTGCGCCTGGTCGGTCGTCACCGTGAACCGGGGGCTGTTGAGCGTTTCGCTGGTGCGGACGCCCGTGGTGTCCACGCCGTGGGCCGTGAGCCAGCCGACGTACTCAGCCGCGTCCTTGCCGACCGAGCCGATCAGGTACGGCGTCTGCCCCAGCACCCCCATCCCGAAGGCGATGTTGGCGCCGGTACCGCCACGGCGTACCTCGAGGCCGTCGGCCAGGAACACGACGCTCAGGTTGGTGAGCTGGTCCGGGAGCAGCTGTTCGCTGAACAGCCCCGCGAAGGTCATGAGGTGGTCGGTGGCGATGGACCCGGTGACGGCGATGCGCATCGGGACAGCCTAGTGAACCGGCGTTCCACCACCGAGTGAGTGAGGTCACCGGGACGGCCGAAGACTACTGATGGGTAGGCGTGGGGTACCGGTCGGTAACTGCTTACCGTCGAAGCCATGGCCCTCCACACGCCCGTTCCGTCCGAGAGCGACCCCACCTCGATCGTGGACCTCGCGAACGACTGCCGCGAGGTCGCCTCGGTCCTGGGTCACTCCGTCATCGACCTGACCGTGGGCATCAGCCAGCGGGTGGCGGCGCTCCCCCTGCCGCGCGTTCCCCTCGGGAAGCTCCCCCTGGACCGGCTGCCCTTCTCCTTCGGCACCATGCCGGTCGAGATCACCGAGGATCTCCTCGTCACCGTCGCGGGCCTCGACGACTACTGAGCTGGCTCACTCCGGTCTGCCGTAGCCGATCCCCCGGAACCCGGGGGCGCAGCGTCGCGTCCCACCTGCATGACATCGCGTGCGAAGGTCCTCGCCCCGCTCGGCACGTTCGTCGTCGTCGTTGCCGTGGGCGTCACGGCCACCCTCGTCTGGTCCCCCTCCGGCGGCCACGGCCCGCGTCTGCTGCACCTCGCAGCGGGTCGGTCCGCTAGTTCTGCCCCCTCGCTGGCGGTCGCGGGCGGCGGCTACACCTTGGTCGGGACGCTGCCTTCCGGCACTCCCGCTGACGCTCCCGCCTGGACTCTCACGTCCGGCTCCGCCGGCTCAGACCTGATCGCCCGACTCGCCACGGCCTTTCGGGCAGGTAGGCCCACGCGCACCGGGACCGGCTGGCGCGCCGGCGGGCTGATCGTGTCCGGGGAGGCGGGACAGAGCTGGTGGTACTCCCAGTGCGGCATGGACCGAGGCGTCACCAGCACAGGTGCAGGCGCCCTCGGGGTGCCCGCTCCGGCGGTCTCCTCGGCGGTCGGCTGCGCTGTGGCCGCACCCGGCGCATCGTCGGGCGGCGTTGCCCCGCCCCCTGCGATCGACCCGCCCGCCACTCCCGCCTCGGTCGTGACCAGCGCGGCCGCGCCCGTCCTGGAAGCCCTGAGCCTGAGCGGTGGCACCGTGACCACCAGCGGGTACGGCGGGTCGGTGACCGTCACCCGCAGGGTCGGAGCACTCGAGGCCGTCGGGCTTGCCACCCGCGTGGACATAGACCGCGAGGGCGTCGTCCAGTCCGCGAGCGGCTGGCTCGGCGGCATCGCGAAGGCCGACAGCTACCCGCTGGTAAGCGCGCGGGAGGCGTTAGGGACGCTTCGGGAGCTCCCCCGCCTGGATGTGTGCCGCATCGGTCCGGACGGCAAAGGCTGCGTCCCCCCGGCACCCCTGACCGTCACCGGCGCGCACCTGGGCCTGTCACTGCAAGCCCTCACGGGCAACGGACAGGTGCTGGTGCCGTCGTGGCTGTTCGACGTGAAGGGCTCCTCCGAGCCGCTCGTGGCGGTGGCGGTCCAGACCCGGTTCCTTGGTGGGGACGAGCCGACCGCGGACCCCGGCACCGGTTCGAGTCCTGGTGCCGGCCCGGGCTCCCGCGTCCTGTTCGGCTTCGACACCGCCAAGGCCGGCGCCACTCCCCGCGTGCTCGTACTGGGCTACAGCGACTCCAGCTCCTGCCCGCACGCCCACGTCACCCCGCTGGTGAAGGAGAGCAGCGACACGGTCTACGTGCAGCTCGAGTCCGACGCCCGGCCCTTGGGCATCGCCTGCACGGCAAACGCCCTCGCCAAGACAGTCGACGTGACGTTGCAGTCCGCGCTTGCCGGCCGCACGGTGGTCGACCTCACCGACGACAAGACCGTCCCGCTGTCGTGACTTGGACGACCTGTCTTGCGGTACTCCACGAAGTCAGCCGTCCCTGAGCGTGGGCTGTGCCCGGCACACGGAGGAACGCAAGACACGTCGGCGAGGCGGTGTCGAGCTGAGCCGACTAGTGGAAGGACTCACCGCAGGCGCAGGAGCCGCCAGCGTTGGGGTTGTCGATCGTGAAGCCCTGCTTCTCGATGGTGTCGACGAAGTCGATGGTGGCCCCCGACAGGTAGGGAACGCTCATCCGGTCGGTGACGACCTTGACGCCCGCGCCGTACTCCTGGGTGACGTCGCCGTCGAGGGAGCGCTCGTCGAAGAACAGCTGGTAGCGCAGGCCGCTGCAGCCACCGGGCTGGACGGCGACGCGCAGCGCGAGGTCGTCACGACCCTCCTGGGCGAGCAGCGACGCGACCTTCTCGGCGGCCGGGTCGGTGAGCACGACGCCGGTTGCGGTGGCTTCGGCGGCGGGAGCCTCGACGGTGGGGGCCTCGGTGGTGGTCTCGGTCATGGGTGCCTCTCTTGAGCGTTCTCGGTCGTACCGGACAACGCGCTCTCGCGCGGGTCGATTCCATTGTCACACGCTGGGCAGGCAGGCGCCCTCGCCGTCAGATGGCCTGCTCCCGCGCGACGGTCGCCGCCAGCTCGGCCAGGGCGCCGGCCGGGGCCGACACGGCGCGCTGCGCACCGCAGGTCTCCACCAGGCTGTACGACGCCTCAATGCCGGCCGCGGCCGCCTCGAGCCGGCCGACCGACACCTGCCCGGCCAGGACGAGGCAGGGCAGGCCTCGTGCGAGCGCTGCGCGGGCGACCCCGGTCACGACCTTGCCGCGCAGGGACTGCCTGTCGAAGGACCCCTCCCCCGTCAGGACCAGGTCGGCATTGGTGATCGCCTCGGCCAGTCCGACGGCCCGGGCCACCACGTCGACGCCGGCCACCCGGGTCCCTCCCAGCGCGAGCACGGCGAAGCCGAGCCCGCCCGCCGCCCCGGCCCCCGCGAGCTCCCGGGCGGTGACCGCCAGGTGGCCCTCCAGCAGGTCCGCCCAGTGCCGCAGAGCGGCCTCGAGGGAGGCGACCTCCGCAGCGGACGCGCCCTTCTGCGGGCCGAACACCGCGGACGCACCGTGCGAGCCCAGTAGGGGCGCGTCCACGTCGGTCGCCGCAACCAGGCTGACGCCGTCCAGCAAGGGCCTGCCGACCAGCCGAGCCGCGTCGGCGAGCGCCAACCCACCGGGGGCCAGGCGCTCGCCGCGTGCGTCCTCCCGGCGGACGCCGAGGGCCGAGAGGAACCCCGAGCCGCCGTCGTTCGTCGCGCTGCCACCGAGCCCGATCACCACCGTGGAGGCCCCGGCAGCGACCGCCGCCCGCACGAGCTGCCCGACGCCGTACGTCGTCGACGCCCCCACGTCCCGCTCCGAGGCCTCCACCAGGTCGAGCCCGCAGGCCAGCGCCGACTCGATGTAGGCGGTGGTCCCGTCGAGCAGGAAGTGGGCCGCCACGGGGCGGGCCAGCGGGTCCTCGACAGTGACCGTGATCGCCCTACCGGGCAGGCAGTCGAGGAACCCGGGGCCGCCGTCGGACATCGGGAGGACGATCACCTCGTCCCCGGGCCGCCCCGTCCGCCAGCCGACCGCCATCGCCGTGGCCGCGGCGGCAGCCGACAGCGTCCCGCCAAAGCTGTCCGGAGCCACCACCACCCGCATCCGCCCATCCTCGCCTCCCGGGATCGGCCCAGGGAAGCAACGCAGGCGACAACCGGTTATCGTCGGTACGACGACAAGAGGAGCCCCTGTGACCGAGCTCATGCCAGGCGTCGAGCACACGCCGCTGGCCCTGCTGATGCTGGGTCGCCAGTCCGACCCGGACTCCGAGCGGGGCGTCGCCTGCCCCGGTGACCTCCCCGCGGCGAGCGACCCGGACCTGGTGGAGCGTGCCCGCGCGGCCAAGGCCGCCCTGGGCAAGGACCTGTTCGTCCTTGGCCACCACTACCAGCGTGACGAGGTCATCGCGTTCGCCGACGTCACCGGGGACAGCTTCCGGCTCGCCCAGCAGGCGGCAGCGCGGCCTGAGGCGCCGTACATCGTCTTCGCGGGGGTGCACTTCATGGCCGAGTCGGCGGACATCCTCACCGCCGCCGACCAGGCCGTGATCCTGCCGGACCTTGCGGCCGGCTGCTCGATGGCCGACATGGCCAGCTTCGAGCAGATCGAGCAGTGCTGGGACGACCTGGCCGACGCGGGCGTCGCCGGCGGCACCGTCCCGGTGAGCTATATGAACTCGACGGCGGCGATCAAGGGCTTCACCGGTCGGCACGGCGGCACGATCTGCACCTCCTCCAACGCCAAGCGGGCCCTCGAGTGGGCCTTCGCCAAGGGCGACAAGGTGCTGTTCACCCCCGACCAGCACCTGGGCCGCAACACCGCCGTCCGCGAGCTCGGGCTGTCGCTGGAGGAGTGCGTCGTGTTCAACCCGCGCAAGCCGAGTGGTGGGCTGACCACCGACCAGCTCAGGGCAGCCAAGATGATCCTGTGGAAGGGGCACTGCTCGGTCCACGGCCGCTTCAGCGTCGACAGCGTCCGCGACGTCCGCGAGCGGGTCCCCGGTGTCACCGTCCTGGTGCACCCCGAGTGCCAGTACGACGTGGTCCAGGCCGCCGACCTCGTCGGCTCGACCGAGACCATCATCAAGACGCTGGAGGCCGCCCCCGCCGGTTCGGCGTGGGCCATCGGCACCGAGCTCAACCTGGTACGCCGCCTGGCGCGCCAGCACCCGGACAAGACCGTCGTCTTCCTCGACAAGACGGTGTGCTTCTGCTCCACGATGAACCGGATCGACCTGCCCCACCTGGTGTGGTCGATGGAGGAGCTGCTCGCCGGCCGCGTCCCCAACCGGATCACCGTCGACCCCGGCACCGCCCACCACGCGCGGCTCGCCCTCGACCAGATGCTCGCCCTGCCCTGAGACCGGCGCACGTGGAGCCGTAGCCTGGGGTGGTGAGCGAGAAGACCGAGCCCAAGGGCCGCCCCACCCCCAAGCGCAGCGTCGCCGGCAGCCGCCGTACCGGCCCGGTGGCCCCGCCGCCGACCAACCGGCGCGAGGCGGCCAAGGCGCTCCGGGTCAAGCAGGCCGAGAACCGCCAACGCATCAAGGACGGCACCGCCCGCGGTGACGAGTCCGCGATGCTCCCCCGCGACTCCGGCCCGGTACGGCGGCTGGTGCGCGACACGGTCGACGGACGCCGCACCCTGGGCTGGCTGCTGCTGCCGACCGCGGGGGTGGTGTTCGTCGCCAACTTCATCAGCCTCGCGGCGTCGGCCGTGGCCTTCAACGTGTGGGTCCTCGCGTTGCTGGTCGTCGCGGTCGACATGGTCCTCACCGGCCGCAGGATCAGCGCGGCCCTCAAGGAGAGGTACCCGGCCGAGAAGCGCCGCCCGCTGGTCATCTACGGCCTGCTCAGGACGACGCAGTTCTCGCGCTTTCGCCGGCCGCCGCCGACGGTCCGGCCGGCCGGCCGCACGAAGGGCTGACCCTCAGCAGGCCGAGCGGGCGGCCGGAAGCGGCAGCGTCAGTGACGACCTCGTCCGAGGGCAGAGGTGGCGTCGGGGGTATAGGCCGCCCCCTGGTAGGTCGCTTTCGCCGACCACATCAGCCAGCCGGTGATCCCGTTGGCCCGCGTCCCGGCGATCTGCTGCTGCACCTTCGGCACGTCGTACACCCCCCGGAAGTTCTCGTCCTGGAGCCAGGGGACGACCACGCAGCCGGTCCCGATGACCTGCTTGTTCCAGTCGACCAGGGAGCGCTGCACGATCGCGCGCGCCCCGACGTAGGGGTCGGGGACGCCGTACTCGCCCTTGTTCCAGTGCGAGGGGTAGTCCATGGGGATGACCACATCGAGGTGCATCGCCATCTTGTGGATGTTCTGCGCCGTCGACTTCGGGCGGGTCGAGGCCTGCGCGAAGGCCGCTGCGCCGAGCGACCCGCCGAGGGGGCGGATCACGGCCTGAGCCTGTGCCAGGAAGCCGGCGATGGCGTCCTCGGGGTTGACCTTGAGCCCGGGGAAGCGCATCCCGGCGAGCGGCCCGTCCGGCCGCCGTACGTAGTCGTAGACGACGTCGTCGAAGCCGGCCTTCACCGCCTCGGCAGCCAGCGCGACGTTGTACGCGCGGACCTGCTCGTTGGCGAAGTTCGTGAAGCCCGTCTTGTTGTAGCCGTACAGGTACTTGCTGCCGTCGGGGTTCTGGATGACCCAGTCCTTGTGGCCGTGGGCGAACGCCCACGTCGACAGCTTCGGGTCGTTGAACGCGACGATCCTGCCGATGACGCGGATGCCGAGCTTGTGCAGCTTTGTCGTCGCCACCTTGGCGTCGTACAGGGTTGACGTGGCACCGATGACCCGCGCGAGGTGGACCGTCGACGGGAAGTTCACGATCCCGTCCTCGTCCTTGATGTCGAGCTCGACCGCGTTGATGCGGTGCTGCGCGGCGAGTGCCAGGACGGGGTCACGGAGCTTGTGGTAGGCGTAGGCACGACCCGTCAGGTGGACCGCGCGGATGTTGCTCGGGTAGGTCGTGCGGACGGTCACGTCCCGCACGGCCCGGTTGCCGGCCGCGTCGGTGGCCACGACCGCAGCCCCGGCCGGCGGCGCCGGGTAGTGCGCGGTGAAGGTCGACCCGGACTGGCTCACGGTCGCGCCGACGGCGGTGACCTTCGCGCCCTTCTCAACGGTGCCGGTCACGTCGACGGCGTCCTTGATCGCTACGGTCCGCTTCGGCGGGACGACGGTCAGGGCCGGCGGCCTCGTGTCGACGGTCACCGACCGGGTGGTCGTCGAGGTTCCCTCGAAAAAGCCGCGGTCGACCGTGGCTACCAGCGTGTGGGCGCCGTCGGACAACCCGGACAGAGAGGCCGTCAGCGTCCCGGAGCGCCCGGCGGCCAGGGCGTTGCCGTCGAGCAGCAGCCGGCTGTCGTGCCCGCCGGTGCGCAGCGACACCGACGCGACCTTGAGGGCCTCGGCGTTGAACGAGGTCCTCGACAGTCCGTCCAGCTGCACCGAACCACCCCGGGGGACGGCGACCTTTGCCCCCACGACCGCCGCGACCAAGGTCACGGCGGCGACCGTGGCGAGGAGGACGGGACGGCGAAGGCGAGGCACGAGGAACTCCTACGAGGGGGTCGGCAAGACTGCACCCGTGACGGCGCGTCCCAAGAGGGACGCCACAGCGCATCGGAGGTTGCAGTGCGATCAGGCTACCGGCGAAACGCCGCGGGTCTGGCGGTCCTGGCTGCCCTGTCGGGCTGTTCGGGTACGTCGAGCACGCACGTCACCTCCCCCGTCCCGACCAGCGCGGCCCCTCGCTCCCCGGCGCCGACGCGCAGCGCCGCCCCCGTCAACCCCGCGTCGGTGCGTGCGGACGAGCTCGGCGCGGTGCCCGTCCTGATGTACCACCAGCTGCTCGCCACGCCGAGGGGTGACTACGACCAGACGCCCGCGCAGTTCCGCAGCGAGCTGACGCAGCTCTATCGCTCCGGCTACCGAACTGTCACCGTCGCCGACCTCGTCGCGCGCAGGATCGACCTCCCGGCGGGCGCCAGCCCGATGGTGCTGACCTTCGATGACTCCACCGCGAGCCAGTACGGCGAGCTTCCCGACGGGACCGTCGACCCGGTGAGCGCCGTCGGCATCCTGCTCGCCGTCGCGAAGGCCCACGGTGACCGCCACCCGGTCGCGTCGTTCTACGTGAACGCCGCACCGTTCCGGGGAAAGGACCGCTACCTGGCCAAGCTGCACGCCCTCGGCATGGAGATCGGCGAGCACACCGCGACGCACGCCAACCTCAGGCAGCTCGACGACACCGGTGTGCAGCGTGAGCTCGTCCAGGGCCTGGCGGTCATCACCGGCCAGGTCCCGGTCGCGGACGTCACGACCATGGCATTGCCGTTCGGGGTCGACCCGCGGAACACGGCGCTGGCCTACCGGGGCAGCTGGAGCGGACACCGCTACTCCTTCAGGGCGGTCCTGCTCGTGGGCGCCAACCCTGCACCGTCGCCGTACAGCAGGGGGTTCGACGCGCTGGCCCTGCCGCGGATCCGCAGCGGGCGGCGCACCGGGGACCAGGCGTTCACCTCGACCTACTGGCTGCCCAAGCTGCTCAAGAACCGCTACGTGAGCGACGGCGATCCGAGCGTGATCAGCTTCCCGAAGGCCGAGGCGGTCAAGCTCGCCCCCGGGTTCGCCCGGAGAGGGCGGCCTTACTAGGTTGGGCCCATGGAGTTTCGACGCCTCGGGCGCAGTGGACTGAAGGTCAGCGAGATCAGCTACGGGAACTGGCTGACGCACGGGAGCCAGGTGGAGGCCGACGCGGCCCACGCCTGCGTGAAGGAGGCACTCGAGGTAGGCATCACGACCTTCGACACGGCGGACGTCTACGCCGGCACCAAGGCCGAGACGGTCCTGGGCGAGGCCCTCAAGGGCCACAAGCGTGAGTCCTACGAGCTGTTCACCAAGGTCTACTGGCCCACCGGCGCGGGCGTCAACGAGCGAGGCCTGTCACGCAAGCACATTCTCGAGTCCTGCAACGCCTCGCTGAGGCGCCTGCAGACCGACCACGTCGACCTCTACCAGGCGCACCGGTTCGACTACGAGACCCCGCTCGAGGAGACGCTGCGCGCCTTCGAGGACCTGGTCCGCGCCGGCAAGGTCATGTATGTCGGGGTTTCGGAGTGGAAGGCCTCCGAGATCGCCCAGGCGCTCGAGATCGCCGACGCGATGGGCTTCGACCGGATCGTCTCCTCGCAACCGCAGTACTCCGCCCTGTGGCGGGTCATCGAAGCCGAGGTCGTCCCACTGTGCGAGAAGGAGGGCATCTCGCAGATCGTCTGGTCGCCCATCGCGCAGGGCGTGCTGACCGGCAAGTACCTGCCGGGGGCCGACCTGCCGGCCGGCACCCGAGCCACCGACGAGACCGGTGGCGCCAGCATGATCAAGCACTGGCTGCGCGACGAGGTGCTCACCACGGTGCAGCAGCTCGTGCCGCTCGCCGCCGACGCGGGCCTGTCGATGGCGCAGCTCGCCGTCGGGTGGGTGCTGTCCAACCCCAACGTCGCCTCCGCGATCGTCGGCGCCTCCCGGCCCGAGCAGGTCCGTGACAACGCCGCTGCCACGGCCCTGCCGGCAGACCTGAAGCAGGCCGTCGACGACGTCCTTGCGGGCACCGCCGAGCTGGACGCGGCACAGACAGCCTCGCCGGCCAAGCGCCCCTGAGCGCGCCCCTGCGCTGCGCCCGGGTCAGGCCGGGTCGAGGCTCATCGGGCCGTAGGTCTTGTGGTCGTCCTCGCACAGCGTCACCGCGTGGACGCCCACCTCGCGCAGCTCGCGCCAGACCTCACCCACCCACGACTCCGCGTCGGATTGCGTCGGGAACTCCGGCGGCTCGGGCGCGCCCGCAGGCAGGTCCACCGGCTGGCCCTCGACCCCTTCGTACTGCCACGTCCACGCCATGCCACGCACCTCTCGTCCCTGCTCGCCGTCGTTGCTGGCAGGCTAGACCGGTGCGGATACGGGTGCTGGGCAGCGGGGCGTCCGACGGGTGGCCGAACCCCTGGTGCTCCTGCGCGTCCTGCGTCGCCGCGCTCGCCCAGGGCGTCGTCAGGGGGCACACGTCGGTCCTCGTGGACGGCCACCTGCTCATCGACCTCGGGCCCGACGTCGGCCGGGCCGCGCTGCGCCAGGGCGTCTCGCTGGCCGCAGTGGATGCGGTGCTCGTCACCCACGGCCACCTGGACCACCACTTCTCCCAGGCCTGGGTCTGGCGCGGCTGGGCGTCGGTCACCCGGGACCTGACGGTCGTCGCTCCCCCTTCGGTCCTTGCCGCCGCCGCCGAGGTGCTGGCGGCGCACACGGTCCCGGTCGTCCCGGGCGACCGGCTGTCGGTCGCCGGCTTCGACGTCGCGGTGCTGGAGGCCGAGCACGTCGACGATGCCGTCCTTTTCGACGTGACCTCACCGGACGGCTCCCGGCTGCTCTACGCCACGGACACCGGCATCCTGCCCACCGGGATGGTCGAGGCCGTCCGTGGGCGGGCCTTCGACGTCGTCCTGCTCGAGCTGGCCGGCACGCCGATCCCGTCGCACCTGACCCTGGACACCTGGCCGACCCAGGTGCAGCGTCTGCGTGAGGTGGGCGCCGTCGTCGACGGCACCCGGGTGGTGGCCGTCCACGTCGGTCACCACAACCCACCACCGGACGAGCTCGACCGTCGGTTGGCGTTGCTCGGGGCCACAGCGGCGCGTGACGGGGACGTCCTCGACACCGCGTCCCGGGGTCGCCGGGTCCTCGTGCTCGGTGGCCAGAGTTCGGGCAAGTCCGCCTACGCGGAAAGCCTGTTCGCCCCCGGTGCACCCGTGACCTACGTTGCGACGGCCCCGCCCCGGCCTGGGGACGAGGACTGGGGACGGCGGGTCGCCGTACACGCCTCGCGGCGGCCGGGGCACTGGGTGACGGTGGAGTCCCCGGACGTCGCGGCGGCGCTCACGGCCGCGGCCGGTCCCGTGCTCGTCGACGACCTGGGGCTGTGGCTGACCTCGGTGCTCGACGGCCACTGGGACTCCCCCACGGCCCGGGACGTCTTCGGTGAGGCCCTCATGGAGCTGCTGGCGGCGTGGGGCTGTGTGACCGACCTCGTCGTGCTCGTCGCTCCCGAGGTGGGCTCGGGGGTCATCCCCGCCACCGCCTCGGGGCGGCTGTTCGCGGACCTGCTGGGCCGCGCCTCGACGGCCCTGGCCGGGGCGAGCGACGAGGTCGTGCAGGTCGTCGCCGGCCAGCCGAGGCGCCTGCGATGAGCCGGCTCGCCGCGGAACTGCACCGCGTCTTCGGCGACCCCCTCGAGCCGCCCCGCGCGGTCATGCGGGTGCAGGTCGGCTCCGGCCAAGGCTTCGACGCGGGCCGCGAGGAGGCGGACCGGTTCGTCGACGCCGGGGCCGAGCTGGTCGTGATCGACAGCGACGGGCCGTCGACGGCGGCCCTGAGCGCGATCGCGGTCCTGCTCGACCTCGAGCCGGTGGCTGTCGTCGGTACCGCCGCCGTGGACGGGCCCGGTCCGTGGCGCGAGCAGGTCATGGCGGTCCGGGACCTCGTCCGCTCCACCCGCACTGCGGCCCGCGACATCCCCCGCCTCGTGGAGCTGCTCGACGACCCGACGTTCGGTCGGCTGGTCGGGCTGCTCGACGGGCTGGCGGCACGGCGCACGCCCGCCCTGCTCGGTGGCGGCACCGGCACGGCTGCCGCCGCGCTGGTCGTGTCCCGGCTCCAGCCCGGCGCCGACCGATGGTGGCTTGCAGGGTCGGTCCCGGTCGAGGCCGCCGGAGGGTTGGCCCTGACTGCCGCCGGCCTCACCCCGCTGCTCGACCTGGACCTCGGCCCCGGCAGCGCGGACCTCGCCGTCGCGCTGGTGCGGGCCGGCCTGGAGCAGCTCGGTGGCTGACGGCCTCCGGCTCGCCCTCACCACCTTGACCGTCGCCCGGGTCCGCGGACCGAAAGCCCTCGACCGGCCTACGGCGGGGCACGCCATGGCCCTGGCTCCCCTGGTCGGGCTGGCCCTCGCGCTGGTGGCCGCCACCGTGATGTACGGACTCCGGATCAGCCAGGGCCAACGCGGCTCCGACCTGCTCCCGGCCGCTCTCGCGCTGGCCACCCTCGCGCTCCTGACCCGGGGTCTGCACCTCGACGGGCTGGCCGACCTGACCGACGGGCTGGCCTCCTACCGCGGGCCGCGGGAGGCCCGGGCCATCATGAAGGCGCCGGACGTCGGGGCGCTCGGCGTGGCCGCCGTCGTCCTGGTCCTGCTCGTCCAGGCCGCCGCTCTCGCTGCCTGCGTGCACTCCGGCCGCGGTACCGCCTCCCTGCTCCTGGCTGTCGTCACCGGTCGGCTGGCGATCACGGCGGCCTGCGTGTCCACGCCGGCCGCGGCCCCCGAAGGGTTGGGCTCGCTGGTGGCCGGCACCGTCCGGCGCGGCGTCACCTGCATCTGGGCCGTGGCGGTGGCCGCTGCCTTCGCGGGCTATGCGGTGCTCGACCTCGACACGACCAGCTCCTATCCGGTCCGCGTGCTGCGCACCGTCGCCGCCCTCGCCCTGGCCCTCGCCGTCGCCCGGGTGCTGCGCGAGCACGCAGTGCGCCGCCTGGGCGGTCTCACCGGCGACGTGCTCGGCGCCCTTTCGGAGCTGGCCACGACCGTCTGCTTGGTCGTCCTGTCGATGGGCTGACCCTGTCCCGGCGGCCCTTTCTGCGACCTCTGCACGCGGACACGCCGGCGTGTCCGGTGCAGACCTCACCCATCGGCCCGGAACACCCGGCCGGTTCGGAGGAGGGCGGCTCACCTGCGGGCGGGCAGGGCCTCGACGATCAGTTTCGCGACCGCACCGGCGGGCAGCGCGTCGACGTCGATGACCTGGTCGGCTATCTCCGCGTACAGCTCGTGCCGATCGGCAGCCATCGTGCGCAGGACCGACAGGGGGTCGGCCCCGAGGAACGGGCGCGAGGAACCGGTGCCGATCCGGCGGGCAAGGACAGCCGGCGAGGCGCGGAGCCAGACGACGTGGCTGGGGGCGGCGATGATCCGGGCCCGGTCGGAAGCGGCGAGCACGACGCCGGCGGGCAGGCCGCCGATCACCGCCCCAGGCAGGGCCAGCATGACGGTCAGGACGCGGGACTCGGCCTCGCGCAGCGCCGGCTCCCCACCGACGGCGAGGACCTCGGCCGCGGTCGCGCCGGACGTGCGCTCGAGCAGCACGTCGTTGTCGAGGTAGGGCCAGCCCAGCCGGGTAGCCAGGGCCGCGCCGACGCTCGACTTGCCGGCGCCCATCATCCCGATGAGCAGGACCTTGTCGGCCGCCTTTGGTTCGTTCACCGGACGTGGCTGGGCACGAACGGTGGCCGCACGACCTTCATCACGCAGGTGCGCCCCCGGACGTCGACGGTGACCTCGTCACCTTCCGCCGTACCGCGCCCGAGAAGCGCCAGGCCGATGCCGACCCGCAGCGTCGGGGAGAACGTGCCACTGGTGACCTCACCGATCTCGCGGCCGTCGCGCTCGACCGCCATGTGGGACCGCGGGATGCCGCGATCCTGGGCGAGCAGGCCCCAGAGCGACCGGGCCGGGCCGGCGACCTTCTCGGCGACGAGCGCGTCGCGTCCCCAGAAGGTTGGCTTGTCCCAGCCGACGGCCCAGCCGGACCTGGCCTGGACGGGTGTGATGCTCAGCGACAGGTCCTGGCCGTGCAGCGGGTAGCCCATCTCGGTGCGCAACGTGTCCCGCGCGCCGAGGCCGCAGGGCAGCACCCCCAGGTCCGCGCCCGCCTCGAGCAGGGCGTCCCAGACCGCGCCGGCCTCGTCCCAGGCGGGGAGCAGCTCGTATCCCCTTTCGCCGGTGTACCCCGTCCGGCAGACCGTGAGGTCCGCGGAACCGGTGAAGCTCATGTAGTCGTGGTCGGTCGGCAGCCCGAGGCGCGCCACCAGCTCCGCCGAACGCGGCCCCTGCACGGCGAGGACGGCGAACCGCGTGTGCAGGTCCTCGACCTCGATCCCAGCCGGGGCGTCTGCGGCGAGCAGGCCCACGACAGCGGAGGTGTTAGCGGCGTTGGGGATGAGGAAGACCTCCTCCTCGCTGCGGACGTAGGCGATCAGGTCGTCGACGACGCCGCCGGTCTCGGGGTCGCAGCACAACGTGTACTGCGCCTGGCCGACACCGACCCGCCGCAGGTCGTTGGTGAGGCGGGCGTTGACGAACGCGAGCGCTGACTCGCCCGCTCGACTGGTGCCGCGCACGACACCCTTCCCGAGGTGGCTCACGTCGAAGACGCCGACGGCCTCGCGGACCGCGGCGTGTTCCTTGAGGACGCCACCACCCGGGTACTCGATCGGCATCTCCCAGCCGCCGAAGTCGGCCAGCTTGGCGCCGAGGGCAACATGTCGGGAATGCAGGGGCGACGTCTTGAGGGCGGTCACGACCCGTCAGGCTAGCGAGTGCAGGCCACGAGGGCACCGGCGAGGGCCTCGAGATCAGCGGGTGTGACCCACGCCGCTGTCGAGACACGCAGCAGGGGTACGTCGACGTCGTCGGCACGCACGACCGGCACAGCCCCCACCAAGACCCCCCGTTCGAGCAGCGCAGCCCGCGTCGCGACGGCATCCGCGGTGGGGTGTCGCAGGGTCGTGATGCCGGTCGGGGCATCGACCGGTTCGCGCACCGACCACCCACCGGCGCCCTCCAGCAGCACCCGGGCGGCCGCCCCCGCCGCGGCGGTCACCGGCACGAGCGCGGGCGACCAGGCCCGCGCCGCGTGGGCCAGACCGACCCGGCCCGCGACGTGGGCCTCGGGGGTGTCGAACCGGCGGGCACCCGGCAGGTAGGCCGGGACCAGGGTCGGCGGGTCGGCCAGCCGAGGCTCCCACTCCGGGTCGACGACGGCGAACCCCACCCCCCTCGGACCGCACAGCCACTTGCGACTGGTCCCGACATACGCGGCGCAGCCCACCGGCACCGCACACTGGCCCATCGACTGCGCCACGTCCAGAAGCAGGGGCGCGCCGGTACCGAGGGCTCGTAGGACGTCGGACACCGGCTGCTCGATACCCCGCTGGCTCGCGACCTGCGGGAACGTCACCAGGTCCAGGTCGGCCGGAACGTCGCTCACCCGACCCAGGTCGTCCACCGCGAGGGTGACGAGCTGCCAGCCCCGCTGATGGGCGCGGTCACGCAGGACGCGCGCGTTACCGCCGTACTCGCTGGGGACGGTGCCGATCCTGGCACCCCGGTCGAGCGGCCAGGCGTCGATCAGGGTCGCGAACGACACCGCCGCGCCCTCGCTGAACGCGACGTCGTCCCCGGCCAGCCCGACCATCGCCGCGAGCGCTGCACGTCCGCCGTCCACCACCGGTGCCGCGGACGTCTCGGCAACGTAGCCGCCCACCTCGGCCTCCATGCGCAGGTGGCTGACCTGCGCGTCGAGTGCCACCTGCGAGATCCGGCCGCAGCCGGCCACGTCGAGGTGCACCACCCCGGCGGGTGCCCGGCCGGTGACCCACGCGTTGACGCTCATCCGGGCAGTCAAGCGCAGGTAGGCTCCTTGCTCGTGACCAGTATCTCCGTGACCACCGGCCAGGCCGCCACCGTCAAGACCGACGCTCTCGTGATCGGCGTGGCACAAGGCCCCCGAGGGCTGGTGCTTGCCGCCGGTTCCGAGGCCGTGGCGGCAGCCTTCGGCAGGAGCCTGCTTCCCGCGCTGGTCGGGCTGGGAGCCACCGGCAAGGCCGAGGAGGTCACCCGCCTTGCTTCGCTCGGCGCCACCAAGGCTCCCGTGGTCGTGGCCGTCGGCCTGGGCCCCGTCAGCAAGCGGTACGACGCCGAGGTGCTCCGTCGCGCTGCCGGCGCCGCCACCCGCGGGCTGGGCGGGACCTCCGCCGCCGCGCTGGCCCTGCCGGCAGAGGACCCCGACTCGTTGCGGGCCGTCGCGGAGGGGGCGCTGCTCGGTGCCTACGCGTTCACGGCGTACCGCGGGTCATCTCTGGGTGAGCACAAGCAGCCCGTGACGTCGCTGACCGTCTTCACCGGCCTGGGCCGCGCGGCCACGTCAGTGCTGCGCCGGGCCGACATCGTCACGTCCGCCGTCAAGCTCGCCCGCGACCTCGTCAACACCCCACCCTCACACCTGCACCCGATCGAGCTCGCCGCCGAGGCCGTGTCGCTGGCGGAGCGGGTCGGACTCACCGTCGAGGTCCTGGACGAGAAGGCCCTGAGGAAGGGTGCGTTCGGCGGCATCCTCGGTGTCGGCCAGGGCTCGGCCAACCCACCCCGGCTGGTCCACTACTCGCACCGGCCCGCCGGTGCGAGCACCACCGTCGCCCTCATCGGGAAGGGCATCACCTTCGACTCCGGTGGCATCTCCATCAAGCCGGCCGCCGGCATGGAGGAGATGAAGTCCGACATGGGCGGTGCCGCTGCCGTCATCGCCACCATGGGCGCCGTCGCCGAGCTCGGCCTCAAGGTCAATGTCGAGGCATGGGTCCCGATGGCGGAGAACATGCCGTCCGGCACTGCGATCCGCCCCTCCGACGTGCTCACCATGCGGGGCGGCAAGAAGATCGAGGTCAACAACACCGACGCCGAGGGCCGCCTGATCCTGGGCGACGCGATCGCACGTGCCTGTGAGGACGAGCCCGACTACGTCCTGGACGTCGCGACCCTCACCGGTGCTCAGCTGGTCGCTCTTGGCTCCCGCACCTCCGGGGTCATGGCCAACGACGACGCCTTCCGCGAGCAGGTGGTGGCAGCCGCCGGCGTGGCGGGTGAGTCGATGTGGGGCATGCCGCTGCCGGCCGACCTCCGCAAGGGCCTCGACTCCGAGATCGCCGACATGGTCAACACCGGCCCCCGCGAGGGCGGGATGCTGACCGCGGGCCTTTTCCTGCAGGAGTTCGTCACCGAGGGCGTGACCTGGTCCCACCTCGACATCGCCGGTCCGGCCTTCAACAGCGGCGCCGCCTACGGCTACACGCACACCGGCGGCACGGGCGCGGCCGTCCGCACCTTCGTGCAGCTGCTCGAAGACCTCCAGCCCTAACCGGAAATCACCCGCCTAACCCTCAAGGCACCCCCTTACCAGGGACGACAGGGAACAGACACACCCCTGGACAGACCTGGAGAACCCCGTGCCCGAGCATGCCCTCGCCGTCGTTGCCGCCAAGGCAAAGGTCCTCGGCCTGGTCGTGGCCGCCGCCGCGATCGGGGGCATGACTGCCGTCAGCGTTGTGGGCCCTGCGTCCTTCCTGCCCGCCGCGGACACGGCCGTCGTCGCAACCGCCAGCCCAGACCCCAGCGCCAGCCCAGATCCGAGCGCCACGCCCGACCCCAGCGTGAGCCCAGACCCCAGCGCCCCAGCCACCCCGACGGGCACCTGCCCGGCCGGGATGGGACACGGCCAGTACGTCTCCGCGGTCGCGCACGACAAGCATGCCAAGGGCCGCGAGCACGGAAAGGCCGTCTCCGAGGCCGCCCACATCCGCTGCGGCAAGGCCGACGACGCAAGCCCCGAACCGAGCGAGTCCCCGGAGGCGTCCGAGAGCCCCAGGCCCGCGAAGGTGACGGACGCCGGGCCGGCGAAGTCCAAGCACGCGAAGTCGCTCCGGAAGACCTCTGCCCGGCACCACCGCTAGCCGACCCCAGACGCCTCACCCACTCCCCCGGCCGGTCCCTGACGAAGGGGCCGGCCGGCTCGGCGTACCCGAGTGGTGGCGACCTGCTGAGAGCGGGCCTACTGGGAGCGGGGCTCGCCGGCAGCCTTGCGGGCGGCCGTCCACTCACGCATCCGGGACGGGTAGCCGGTGGCTGCCACGTCGTAGACCGGCAGGCCGAGCTTGCGGCCGAGGTCGAAGGCTGCTTTCGCCGACGACACCCGACGGCGGGTCCACTCGCCGTCGGACGCGACGAGCACCAGCGTCGTGGCCGTCGTCGGCGTCTCGGGCTCGACGAACCCCTCGACCCCCGTACGGGATGTCGCGAAGGCTTCGAGGTGGTCGCTGTCTCCGTCGGCGGCCGAGCGCACCGTGCCGGGGCGGGCCTTGCGGCTGAACAGACCCACGCGGGCTCCTCGGGTGCGCTCGACAGGCCAGGCGACGGGGAATGGGACGGGGGTGCTCGCGACCTGTAAGGGATGAGTGGAAGGATGCCATGCATGGCCGTGCAAAAGGAGCAGCAGTGACCCAGCCCGACACCGTCGACCTCGTGATCCTAGGTGGGGGCAGTGGTGGGTATGCCGCTGCGCTCCGCGCCGCCGAGCTCGGGATGACCGTCGTCATGGTCGAGAAGGACAAGGTCGGCGGCACCTGCCTGCACCGCGGCTGCATCCCCACCAAAGCCCTGCTGCACTCCGCCGAGACCGTCGACGTGATCAAGGAAGCAGCTCAGTTCGGCGTCAACGGCACCTTCGAGTCGGTCGACATGGCCGCCGTCAACGCCTACAAGGCCAAGGTCGTCGAGGGGCTCTTCAAGGGCCTCACCGGCCTGGTCGCCTCCCGCAAGATCGAGGTCGTGCAGGGCACCGGGAAGCTCGTCTCCCCCACGGCCGTCGAGGTGGACGGCCGGCGGATCGAGGCCAAGCACGTCCTGCTCGCCACCGGGTCCGTCCCGCGCTCGCTGCCGGGCCTGGAGATCGACCACGTCAGCGTCGTCACCTCCGATGACGCACTGGGCTTCGACGGCATCCCCGAGTCCGTGGTCATCCTGGGCGCCGGCGCGATCGGCTGCGAGTTCGCCAGCGTGTGGAACTCCTTCGGTGCCGAGGTGACCATCGTCGAGGCCCTCCCCCACCTCGTACCGCTCGAGGAGGAGTCCTCCTCGAAGCTGCTCGAGCGCGCGTTCCGCAAACGCGGCATCAAGCAGGAGCTGGGAGCCCGGTTCTCCAAGGTCGAGAAGACCGACGAGGGCATCCGTGTCCACCTCGAGAGCGGCAAGACCATCGACGCCGAGCTGCTGCTCGTCGCCGTCGGTCGCGGACCGGTCTCCGAGGGCCTGGGCTACGAGCAGGTCGGCGTCGAGGTCGAGCGGGGCTTCGTCAAGGTCGACGCCTACTGCCAGACCTCCGTGCCCAGCATCTCTGCCGTCGGCGACCTGATCCCGACCCTGCAGCTCGCACACGTCGGCTTCGCGGAGGGCATCCTGGTCGCCGAGCGCCTCGCCGGCCTGCCCGTGACACCCGTCGACTACGACGGTGTCCCTCGAGTGACGTACTCCCACCCCGAAGTCGCCTCCGTCGGCATCACCGCCAAGCAGGCCACCGAGCGGGGCTTCGACGTGATCGAGGCCACCTACGACCTCGCGGGCAACGGCAAGGCTCGCATCCTCGGTACGGCGGGAGCCGTCAAGGTCGTCGCCCAGAAGGACGGTCCTGTCCTGGGGGTCCACATGGTCGGCGAGCGTGTCGGCGAGCTCATCGCCGAGGCCCAGCTCATCACCAACTGGGAGGCGCTGCCAGCCGAGGTCGCGCAGCTCATCCACCCGCACCCGACGATGTCCGAGGCCGTTGGTGAGGCGCACATGGCGCTGGCCGGCAAGCCCCTGCACAGCCACTCCTGACCGCTCACCGCCACCGCTCACCACCTCTGAACAAGGGAACCCGCGCATCCCATGGCCGTCTCCGTCACCATGCCTCGCCTCGGCGAGAGCGTCACCGAAGGCACCGTCACCCGCTGGCTGAAGAAGGAGGGCGAGCGTGTCGAGGTCGACGAGCCGCTGCTCGAGGTCTCGACCGACAAGGTCGACACCGAGATCCCCTCCCCCGCCGCCGGCATCGTGACGTCCATCAAGGTCCAGGAGGACGAGACCGTCGAGGTCGGCGTGGAGCTGGCCGTCATCGGCGACGCCGCCGAGGCCCCTGATGCTCCCGATGCTCCCGATGCTCCCGAGGCTGCCCCGGCCGAACCCGAGGCTGCCCCGGCCGAACCGGCGCCCGCCCCGGTGCCAGACCCCGCCCCGGTGGCGGTGGACGACACCCCGCCGCCGCCACCGCCCGCGCCCGCGGCCCCTGTCGCGCCGGCCGTCGTCGCGCCGGCCGCCGGCGCCGCTGCCGGTGGTGCTGAGGGCGCGTACGTCACGCCGCTCGTCCGCAAGCTCGCGGCCGAGCACGGCGTCGACCTGTCCACCCTTCAAGGCACCGGCGTCGGAGGCCGCATCCGCAAGCAGGACGTCCTCGACGCCGCCAGCCAGGGCCAAGGCAGCCCCGCGCCCGCGCCGGTCGCGGCTCCCGCGGCCCCGGCTCCCGCGGCCCCGGCGCTGGCGGCCCCGGCTCCGGCGGCCCCGGCTCCGGCAGTCGAGGCGCCCCGACCGCAGGTCGCGCAGGCCGCCCCGACGGCGCCGACCCCTGCCCCTGCGCCCGTGTTCGCCGACCAGCCGGTCGCGGCCGCGCCGCACACCGCCGTACGCGGACGGACCGAGCCCCTGTCGCGGCTGCGCAAGGTCATCGCGACCCGCATGGTCGAGTCGCTGCAGGTCAGCGCCCAGCTGACGACCGTCTTGGAAGCCGACGTCACCGCCATCGCGAAGCTGCGCGACGCGGCCAAGGCCGACTTCGCCGCCCGCGAGGGCGTCAAGCTCAGCTTCCTGCCGTTCTTCACGCTCGCCGCGATCGAGGCCCTCAAGGCGCACCCGATGGTCAACGCGAGCATCGACCAGGCCGCGGGGACCGTGACCTACCACGATGACGTCAACCTCGGGATCGCCGTCGACACCGACCGCGGCCTGCTGGTGCCCGTCATCCAGGGCGCCGGCGATCTCAACCTGTCCGGCGTCGCCCGCAAGATCGCCGACCTTGCCGAACGCACCCGCGGCAACAAGGTGCTGCCGGACGAGCTCGGCGGTGGGACCTTCACGGTGACCAACACCGGCAGCCGCGGCGCCCTGTTCGACACCCCGATCATCAACCAGCCGCAGGTCGGCATCCTGGGCACCGGCGCGGTCGTCAAGCGCCCCGTCGTCGTCAACGACGCGACCCTGGGTGAGGTCGTGGCGGTGCGCTCGATGGTCTACCTCGCCCTGACCTACGACCACCGGATCGTCGACGGTGCCGACGCGGCCCGCTTCCTCGTCTCGGTCAAGGAGCGCCTCGAGGAGGCGGACTTCGCGGCCGAGCTCGGCCTCTAGGTGAAGGTCGCGATCACCGGGGCCTCGGGCCTTATCGGTACCGCCCTTGCTCCTGTCCTGCGCGACGCCGGCCACGAGGTGGTTCGTTTCGTGCGGCACCCCGCGAGCGCGGTCGACGAGCGGCGGTGGGACGGCGCCCACCTCGAGCCCGAGGCGGTCGTGGACCTCGATGCCGTAGTGCACCTCGCCGGTGCGGGCGTGGGCGACAAGCGCTGGACCCCGTCGTACAAGCAGGAGGTGCTGGACAGCCGGGTGCGCGGGACGGGAGCGGTGGCCAGGGCCGTGGCCGCCGCGGGTACGCCGGTGCTGCTGTCCGCCAGCGCAGTCGGCTGGTACGGCGACACCGGCCCCACCCTCACCGACGAGACCGGTCCGCGTGGGCGGGGATTTCTCCCCGACGTGTGCCAGGCCTGGGAGGAGGCGACCGCCCCGGCGGACGCAACCGCGAGGGTGGCTCACCTACGCACCGGGATCGTCCTGTCGGCCAAGGGCGGCGCGCTCAAGAAGCAGCTGCCGCTGTTCAAGCTCGGCGGGGGCGCCCCGCTCGGCAGCGGCGAGCAGTGGCTGTCGTGGATCAGCCTGCAGGACGAGGTGGCCGCCATCGTGCACCTGCTGACCGCCGACGTCGCGGGCCCGGTGAACCTCGTCGGCCCCGCTCCGGTGACGAACAAGGAGTTCACGAAGGCGCTCGGCAAGGCAGTGCACCGCCCGACGCTTCCCGTCTCCGTCCCCGGGTTCGCGCTCAAGCTGGCCCTCGGAGAGTTCGCCGAGGAAGGCGTGCTGACCGGTCAGCGGCTCACGCCGGCCGTGCTCGCCAAGAGCGGCTTCACCTTCCGCCACCCCGACCTGGCCTCAGCCCTCGGCGCCGCACTCCAGTGACGCCGGCCGGCCGATGAAGTAGCCCTGGGCCTGGTCGACACCCAGCTCGCGCAACAGGTCGAGGGTTCTGCCGTCCTCCACGAACTCGGCGACGGTCGTCTTGCCCAATGCCCGGGCGATCGTCACGAGGGCCGTCACCACCGCCTGGTCCGCTGCGCTCGCGGTCAACGCGGTGACGAACTGACCGTCGATCTTGAGGACGTCGAAGGGCAGCTGCTTGAGGTAGGCGAAAGAGCCGTAGCCCGATCCGAAGTCGTCAAGGGCGAGGGCGCAGCCGAGTTCCTTCAGCCGATCCGCGAAGCCGCGGGCCCGGTCGAGGTCGACCACGGCCGCCGTCTCGGTGATCTCCAGCAGCAGAGCACCGCGCGGCTCGGGCAGCAGGCCGAGCTCGGCCTCGATGAGGGCGAGGATCTCCGGGTCGCCCATGGACGGCCCCGACAAGTTGACGGAGTACTGCGGCCGACGACCGGCGAGCTGCTCGGTTCGCAACATCGCAAACGCCCGGTGCAGGACCCATCGGTCGATGGAGCCGATCACCCCGGCGCGCTCGGCCAGCCCGAGGAAGGCACCGGGCGGAACGAGACTGCCGTCGTCGGCGATCATCCGCAGCAGGAGCTCGTGCCGGTTACAGCCACCGGTCCGCAGATCCAGGATGGGCTGGCCCAGCAGCACGAAGCGGTCCCGCTCGAGCGCATCCCGGATCCGCTCGAGCCAGGTGTGCCGCTCGCGCAGCTCGATCTGGTGGGGGTCGCTCCCGCTGGACAGCGCGAGCCGGTCGCGGCCAGCCTCCTTGGCGTCGTACATCGCGACGTCGGCGTCCACGAGCAGCTTCTCGCCGGTGAAGGCCGTGTCGGGTCCAAAGACGGCCAGGCCGATGCTCGCGGTGGTGCGGATCGTGCGGCCGCCCTCGATCAGCAGAGCCCCGCCCCTCAGCTCCTCCAGCACCCGCTGCACGACGACCTCGGCTTCGTGCGGGCCGGTGTCGGACAGCAGCACAGCAAACTCGTCGCCGCCGAGCCGGCCGACCACGTCCTGCGGGCGCAGGGTCCGGCGCAGCAGGTCGGCGACGGTCACCAGGACCACGTCACCGATAGCGTGGCCGCGCGAGTCGTTGATGTACTTGAAGCCGTCGAGGTCGATGACGGCCACTGCACCGTGCTCGCCGCGCCGCCGGCAGTCGGTGACCAGCAGGTTCAGGGCCTGCTCGAGGCCCCGTCGGTTCGGCAGGTCCGTGAGCGGGTCGTGGCTGGCCAGGTGCTCCAGGTGGGCCCGGGACCGGCGCATCTCGTCCCGGGCGCCGTCGAGGGACGTCGCCGCACGGGACACCTCGTCCTGCATCAGGTTGAAGGCGTCCGCCATGGCACCGACCTCATCGCGGCTTCGCACCTCGACGTGCTCGACCTCGATGCGGGCCCGCGCGCGGTCCAGGTCGCCGACGCCCAGGGCCACCATCGCGGTGGTCAGGTCCGCAATGGTGCCGCCGGTGAGCCGCCGGGCCGCGTCGCAGACCTGGGTGGTTGCGTGGGCGATCATGCCGGGGAGCACCAGCCCGACCGTGACGGTGAGGACCGCGACGGCGACGAAGATGTCCTCGAGCACCGTGACGAGCAGCGTGTGACCGGGGGCGACGTTGTCCACCGCGACGAGGTAGCCGGCCCCGTCGAGGGTCATGACGGCGAGCATCGCGCCGGTGAGCTTCAGGTGCAGGCTCCTGCGGAGTGCCTGCTCACCTCGCGACCGGCGGTCGCTACGGCGGCGCCAGGCGTAGGCGGCCGAACCCGAGTAGGCAAGCGCCAGGCCGACCAGCACCGTCGGGAGCCCGAACTGCTCGAAGCCGAGGACTGTCGACAACAGCCAGACCCCGGCGGCGACCACCCCGAGGGTGATGGTGCCGCGCGGCGCACGGTAGCTGCGCGGGGCCAGCGGGGCGTTGCGGCGCAGCAGCCACACCGCGACCGACGGCATGCCGATGCTGATGAGGTAGGTGAAGTTGGCGGCCGCGATCATCCAGACGGGGTCGCCGGCGACGAGGAACACGAGGGCGAAGCCGGCCGTGAGGACCGTCGCGAACCACGGTACGTCGTGGCGGTTGCGGCGTTCGAGGATCCGCGGGAGCAGCCCATCCTCCGCACACTGCGACAACGTGCGGGCCGCGCCGGCCAGCGGCTGCACGGTGCCGTGGAACATGTTGAGAACCATGAACCAGATGGCCGCGGCCTTGCCGGCAGCTCCGAGCAACGGCGTGAAGGTCGGGCCGATGTCCCTCGCAAGGTCTGCCCCGCGGCTGGCATCGAGCCCGTCCGCGCCCAGCACGCCGAGCCAGACCACCGGCAGGACGATGAAGTAGACGCTGGCCATGGCGCCGCTGGCCACCATCGCTCGGGGCACATTGCGAGCCGGGTCGCGGGTCTCTCCGACGTGGCAGGTCGCGGCCTCGAAAGCCGGCGCGGCGAAGCCGATCAGGTACAGCCCGGCCATCGCGCTGGTGATCCCCCCGAAGACGCCCGCGAACGGCGTGGTCAGGTCCCAGCTGGCCGCCTGCTCCCAGTTCACCGTGCCAGTCGCCACCGGGATCAACGCCGACGCGAACGCCAGGACCCCGGAGCCGAGAGCGATGAGCTTGACGACCCTGGCCGTACGGGCCACGCCGGACAGGTTGAGGGCGGTGAAGACCAGCACGATCACCACGGCCAGGGCCGTGACGGGCACGTCGGGCAGGTACCAGTGGTGAAGGGCCGAGCCGGCGAACAGCGCCGTCAGCCCGCAGGTCGGCACCCAGCCCCACCAGTAGCAGACGCCCGTGAGGTTCGCGAGGACGGGACTGTAGGGGCGGAACGCCTCCGAGCAGCTCGCCGCGATACCGCCGACCCGGTTCGGGTACATCAGCACCAGCTCGGTCCAGCCCGGCGCCGCCATCCACGACAGCACCAGGCCGACCGCGAGCAGCGGTACCGCGGCGCTGCCCTGGGTGGCGACCAGGGCCGTCAGCAGGAACAGGCTCTGGTTGCTGCCGCCGAGCGCGAGCGCGGTGGTGCCGCCCCAGCCAAGCATCCGTGGGTGACCGCCGGCCGCAGAGACCTCGAGGTCCGACCCGGACGCATCCACCGCCCCGGACTGCTGAGGCTGTTCCTCGACGGCGATGGAAGGACGCGGGTGCGGGACCTGGCTGGTGGCCGGGGACGCACCCGCCGTGACCGTCACGAGACCTCCTTGAAGACTGGTCCACGTAGTGGGCCTGCCTTCCCCGTCGGCGGGTCCTTACCGCCCTTCATGGCCCGAAAGGGCCAGATGTCACGCTCAAGCAGAACGAACCTGGCCAATCACCCAACCGTGGTTCCCCCGGACGAGCACCACGACGTGGGTGACCAGCCTGGCGGCCGGCTGGGCGGCCAGCACCGCGCCGGTGGCGTCCCGGACGGTGAGGGCGCCCAGCACCTCCTGCACCCGCAGCTCGACGCGGTCGGCGGCCAGCCGCACCGGCACGACCAGCCGCACCTCGTGCTCCACCCCGACCGCCGTACGTCGGGCCTGGGCCAGCCCCCGGACCGCCGCCGCGTCCGTGGCGAGCGCTGGGCTGTCGGCGGCGTAGACACCGGTGAGCAGACGTGGGTCGGCCTGCGCGAAGGCGCGCGCCCGGGTGCTGTCGAGCCGTTGCAGGACCTCGCCCCAGCTCATCGCAGCGACGGGGGCGGCCTGCACGAGAGCCGGCCGGTCAGCGATCTGCCGGCCCCAGACCCAGCCCACAGCGATGACGAGCGCCAGGACTGCCAGCCCGGCCGCGCCGACGAGCAGGCGACGCGGGGCACCATCCCGCAGAGCAGCGACGCCGGTGGCCACACCCGTCAGCGGCCGCTTACCGTGAGGGATCAGGTCGGCTGAGGCGACGATGCCCTCGATCGGCAGGGCCGGGCACGAGGCGAGCAGCGCCGCAGCCAGGTCCGTGGCGCCGGGCCGGGTGGTGGCGTCGAACGCGAGGGCCGTCTCCAGGGCCTGCACGAGGGGCAGAGGTGCAAGCGGCGCCAGCGTCCCCAGCGCCTGCCCGGGGGACGATCCTGGCGCCGCGCCCGTCAACAGCAGGTGCCCGAGCGCACCGAGCGCCCATACGTCGGCTGACGAGCCGAGCCCCCCTGTCGGGTCGTGGCTGTCGTCCGCGTCGTACAGGCCGGACAGGCCCAGGCCGTCGAGCAGCGGCTTGCCCTCGGCCGTGAGCAGCACGGTCGTGGCGCTGACCCGACCGTGCACGAGGTCGTGCGCGTGCGCCTGCCCGAGCGCCTCGGCCAGGGGGGCGAGCGCCGTCACGACCTCACCGGCCTGCAGGGCCCCCCGGCGCAGCAGCAGCGAGGCCAGCGACCCTCCGCGAGCGTCGTCGAGGACGAGGACGTCGTCGCGCCCGGCCCGGGTGGTGGTGCGCAGCCGCACCAGATGTGCCGTGGGCAACGAGCGGACCACCGTCGCCTGGGCGCGGATCTGCGCGACCGCCCCCCGGTTGCCTCCCTCGACCCGGCGCAGCGCCACCGTCGCTCCGGAGCCGCGGTGCCGGGCGCGCCAGACCTCCCCCGCGGTGCCGAAGCCCAGGAGCTCGTGCACGTCGTAGCCGGGCACGTCCCAGGCACGGTCTGCTCTCATGACCGGCACGCTAGGCCGGATCCCGGACCTGCCTCGGAGGTTGTCCACAGGTAGGTTTCCGGGTGTGCCCGAGGTCCTCGTCATCGGCGCCGGCCTGGCCGGCCTCGCCTGCGCCCTGCACCTGCGCGACGGGGGTGTCGACGTCGCTCTGCACGAGGCGTCCGACGCCGTCGGCGGGCGGGTCCGCACCGACGTCGTTGACGGCATGCTGCTCGACCGCGGCTTCCAGGTGCACAACACCGGCTACCCGGAGGCCATGCGAATGCTGGACCATGAGGCGCTCGACCTGCAGGCGTTCACCCCCGGCGCCCTCCTGCGGTACGGCGCAAGCCTGCACCGCCTCGCCGACCCCCGCCGCAAGCCGGCCTGGGCACTGTCGACGGCGCTGGCCCCGATCGGGTCGCTGAAGGACAAGGCGGCCGTCGCGGCCGTCGCGGCCCGCGCCGCCCTGACCCCTGTGCCGCGCCTGCTCGATGCCCCCGAGACCACCACGTACGAGGCTCTGCGGGCCCGGGGCCTGTCGGACACCGTCATCGACCGTTTCCTGCGGCCCTTCCTGAGTGGGGTGTTCCTCGAGACGGACCTGTCGACCAGCAGCCACTTCTTCGACCTGGTCTGGCGGTCGTTCGTGCGCGGCACCCAGTGCGTCCCTGCCGGTGGGATGCAGGCCATGCCGGAGCAGCTCGCGGCCCGGCTCCCGGAGGGGGTCCTGCACCTGGGCTCACCGATGACCTCGCTGCCCTCGGGGACACCGGTCGTCGTCGCCACCGGAGGCCGGGCCGCAGCGGACCTGCTCGGCACCGCCGTACCGGCGTTCAGGGGGGTCACGACGCACTACCACGTGGCGGACGCACCGGTCATGACCGGCAAGGCGATCGTGCTGGACGGCGAGGGCGGCGGGCCGGTCGCCAACAGTGTCGTGCTGAGCAACGTCGCGCCGACATACGCCCCGGGGCGGGTGCTGGTGTCCAGCAGCGTGGTCACGGGCGACGCGAGCGAGGCTGCCGTCCGGTCGCACCTGGCGCGGCTGTACGGGGTCGACACCGCCCGGTGGGAGCAGGTCCGGGCCTACGAGATTCCCGATGCTCTGCCGTCCATGGCGCCGCCGATCGGCCGGCTGCGCAAGCCCGTCCTCGTCCGTGAGGGCGTTTTCGTCTGCGGTGACCACCGCGACACGGCCTCCATCCAGGGCGCGCTCGTCAGCGGGCGGCGAGCAGCCATCGCCGTGCTGCGCAGCCTGGGCCGGTGACCGGCACCCGGCCGGGCAGGAGCGCCTACCCGGCGGAGCTCGTCGCGGTCTCCGTCGCGGCGTTGCCCGTCGGTTCGCGGCTGCTGACCTGAGCCAGGGTGCTCGGCCACCAGATCCGGTCACCGAGCTTGAAGACCACGGCGGGCACCAGCAGCGAACGCACCACGAAGGTGTCGAGCAGGACGCCGAACGCGACCGCGAAGCCGATCTCGGCGAGGAACACCAGCGGCAGCGTCGCGAGCACGGTGAAGGTCGCGGCGAGCACGACCCCGGCACTGGTGATGACCCCTCCGGTGACGGTGAGCCCCCGCTTCATGGCCTCGCGGGTGCGGTGCTCGGGCGCTTCCTCCCGGACCCGGGACATCAGGAAGATGTTGTAGTCCACACCGAGGGCGACAAGGAACACGAACGCGAACAGGGGGAAGGACGCATCCGCCCCGGGGTAGTCGAACAGGTGGTTGAAGACCAGGGCGCAGGCCCCGAGCGTCGCCCCGTAGCTGAGCACGACCGTCGAGATCAAGATCAGCGGAGCTACCAGGGACCTCAGCAGCAGGGCCAGCACGAGCACGATCAGCACCAGGACGATCGGGATGATGACCTTGTTGTCGCGCTTGCTCGCGTCGTGGATGTCGAGCTGGATCGCCGAGAAGCCACCGACCAGAGCGTCCTTGCTGACCGGGTCCAGCCCGGACCTCAGGCGCGTCACCACGTCGGACGCGGCCGAGGAGTCGCTGTCGACCGACAGGACCGCCTCGAGCAGCACCCGACCGTCCTTGACGAGGGGCGTCCCAGCCGGGCCGAACGGCGTCACACTGGAGACGCCCTTGGTGGCGCTGACGGTCGCGATCAGGGCCGCCTGGTCCTGTGCGGAGCCGACGATGTCGACCGGTGCGCCACCTCCGGCGGGGAAGTGCCGCGCCAGACGCTCCTGGCCAACGACCGACTCCGGACGGCTGGTGAGGGAGGCGTTCTGCGGGATCCCGTTGGACTTCAGCCCGGTGAGTCCGACGGCGAGGGCCAGCAGGACCAGCACGGTGACGGTCGCGAACGCTGTGGACCGGTGGGCCACCCGGTCCGCCAGGTTCTTCCAGACCCCCTCGTGGACCGGGTCCTGGCCGTCCAGTCGTGGGATCCGTGGCCAAAACAGCCAGCGTCCCAGCAGCAGCATGGCCGGCAGCAGCACCAGCATCGCCAGCGCGGCGCTGGCGATGCCGACGGCGGTCACCGGGCCGAGGCCCTTGTTGCCCTCGAGCTCGCTGAACAGCAGGCACAGCAGGGAAAGGATCACGGTCGCGGCCGAGGCGAGGATCGCGGGGGCAGCGCCGCGCCAGGCGACCTTCATTGCGTCCCACGTACGGGCGTGCCGGTGCAGCTCCTCCCGGTAGCGGGACGTCAGCAGCAGCGCGTAGTCCGTCGCGGCTCCGAAGGTGAGCACGGTCAAGATCCCCGAGCTCTGCCCGTTGACGGTCAGCACGCCGTTCTTGGCCAGCAGGTACAGGATCCCGGTCGCCATCGTGTAGGCCATCGCGACCCCGACGATCGGCAGGATCCACAGCACCGGGCTGCGGTAGACGACCAGCAGGATGAGGATGACGATCGTCCCGGTGGCGATCAGCAGCGTCGAGTCGAGGGAGTTGAACACGTCGAACAGGTCCGCCGAAGTGCCACCCAGACCCGTGACGTAGACCCGCAGCCCGTCCGGCTTCCCCGGTCGGGCCAGCTGGTCCCGCAGGGCGGTGATGTTCTTGACGAACGCCTTCGCGTCGGAGCCGTTGAACGGCAGGAAAACCTGCACGGCCTTGCCGTCCTTGCTCAGGACCGGCGGGCTGGGTGTGCCGTCCAGCCACGCCGTCCTGCGGATCAGGGTGAGGTCCTCGACCGCCCGGGCCTGGTCGGCCGGCGTGATCGCCGTGTCCCGCTCGTAGAGCACGATCGTGGGGGTGTTGTCCTTGTTGATGAACTCCCCGGAGGCGTTCAGGGCCCGCGTCGACTCCGCCGTCTTGGACAGGAACGACGCGGAGGTGTTCTTCGAGACGTCGCCCAGCTTGCCGCTCAGCGGCCCGAAAGCTCCACCCACGATCACGATGTACAGCAGCGCGACCCCGAGGGCACGCAGCCAGATGCGGGGCGACCGGGGAGCGGGGGGAACCGTCATGCCGGTCAACCTACCGACGTCCACGTACCCTGAGCACGTGGAGCTCCGTCGGGTCGGACATCTCGCGTACGACGACGCGTGGGCCCTGCAGCAGGAGCTCCACGGGCTGGTCGCTGACGGCAGCCACGACGACGTGGTCCTGCTCCTGGAGCACGAGAGCGTTTACACGGCAGGAAAGCGCACCGACCCGTGGGAGCGCCCGACCGACGGCGCGCGGGTCGTCGACGTCGACCGTGGCGGCAAGATCACCTGGCACGGGCCGGGGCAGGTCACCGGCTACCCGATCGTGCGCCTGACCGACCCGGTCGACGTGGTCGCCTACGTCCGCCGTCTGGAGCAGGTCCTCATCGACGTCTGCGCCGACCTCGGACTGGCGACCTCCCGCGTCGACCGGCGCTCCGGTGTCTGGACCACCGACGGCGCCCGCAAGGTCGCGGCGATCGGCATCCGGGTCGCCCGCGGGGTAACCATGCACGGCTTCGCCCTCAACTGCGACAACAGCCTCACGCCGTACGCCGCGATCGTCGCCTGCGGCATCGCCGACGCGACCGTGACGACCCTGACCCAGGAACTCGGCAGGCACGTCGCCGTCTCCGAGGCGCTGCCCCTGTTGGAGCGTCACCTGGCCCGACTGCTCGCCACCCCCGCCGTCCCGGCGGCCTGACCGGCCGCCTTAGAGTCCGCTGCCATGAACAGACTGGCCGGCTGGGACGAGAGCGCCTTCACCGACGCGGGGCGCACCTTCGCGACGTTCCGCAAGGGCACCGGGCCCGGCGTGATCATCATCCACGAGATCCCCGGCATCACCCCGAAGGTGCTGCGCTTCGCCGAGGATGTCGTCGCGTCCGGCTTCACCGTCGTCATGCCCTCGCTGGTCGGTACGCCGGGCCGGCCGATGACCGCCGGCGCGACGCTCTCGTCGCTGGCGAAGGTCTGCGTCTCCAATGAGTTCCAGACCTGGGCAGCGAACCACACCTCACCGGTCACCGCCTGGCTCAAGGCGCTCGCGAGGGACCTGCACACCGAGCTCGGCGGCCCCGGGGTCGGCGCACTGGGGATGTGCTTCAGCGGCGGCTTCGCCCTCGCGATGATGGTCGACGGTCACGTCGCGGCGCCGGTCCTGTCGCAGCCGTCGATGCCGTTCCCGATCACCCCGAAGCTGCGCGGGGACCTCAACCTGTCCCCGGCCGACCTCGCCTCGGTGAAGGAGCGCGTCGCCGGGGGCTGCCAGGTGCTGGGGCTCCGCTTCAGGCGTGACCCGGCCGTCGGTACCCGCTTCGACACGCTGCGCCGTGAGCTCGGCGACGGGTTCCTCGCGGTCGAGCTCGACGGCAAGGGCCACTCGGTGGTCACCGAGCAGCGCGACGAGGCCTCCGTCGAGCGTGTCCTCGCCTTTTTCCACGCCAAGCTCACCCCCCAGGCCCCCCTTGCGTCCTAGCCCCCACGCTCGCCCAAGGGGGCACGTCCCGCGACGCAGTGAGATTGTGGAGGGCCGACGCGCAACCTAGTCCCGGTCGAGCGTGATGAGCACGGCCTCACCGTCGGCGGCAGCCCGCGAGAAGAACGCCACCAACAGCTGGTACGCCGGGAGCAGGAACTCCGTCAGAGCGGCCGCCTCGTCCCAGGCCTGCTCGGGGAAGACCTCGGCGAGCCGCATCGCCTTGTGCGTGAACCGGGGCACGAGGTCCTGCTCCGTCGGCAGCGCTGCCGCCACGGCGGACACCTCGGCGGGGCTCAGGTAGCGGACTGGTTCGTAGGTCGAGGGGTCCCCGACCGGCGTACCGCCGAGGACGGCGTCGTAGAGCGGACCCGAGCCGCCCCAGGCGGAACCGTTGAGCAGGAAGTGGATCCCGTGCCAGGCCGTGCCGAGGTCGAGCGGGGTGCCGTCGGCGAACCAGGTGGCCGCGACATCGGGGTCGCGCTCGAGGTCGTCGAGGTCGGAGGTGGACGGGTCGACCATCAGGTAGAGCATGCGCACGGGATGAGACGCTAGCCGTTCGCGGTTACCGTAAGCACTGTGACTGTTGCGCCTGAAGGTCGGAAGATGCTGCGCCTCGAGGTGCGCAACGCCGAGACGCCCATCGAGAAGAAGCCCGCGTGGATCAAGACCCGTGCCGTCATGGGCCCGGAGTACACGTCGCTCAAGAAGCTCGTCAAGGCTGAGGGCCTGCACACGGTCTGCGAACAGGCCGCCTGCCCCAACATCTACGAGTGCTGGGAGGACCGCGAGGCGACGTTCCTCATTGGCGGCGACCAGTGCACCCGGCGCTGCGACTTCTGCAACATCGACACGGGCAAGCCGGCCGACTACGACACCGACGAGCCGCGCCGCGTCGCGGAGTCGGTCGCGGCCATGGCTCTGCGCTACGCCACGATCACCGGCGTCGCCCGTGACGACCTCCCCGACGGCGGCGCCTGGCTGTATGCCGAGACGGTCCGCCTGGTGCACGCGGCCACCCCGGGGATCAAGGTCGAGCTCCTCATCCCTGACTTCGACGCCAAGCCCGACCAGCTCGCCGAGGTCTTCGGCAGCGCCCCCGAAGTGCTGGCCCACAACGTCGAGACCGTTCCACGCATCTTCCGGCGGATTCGTCCGGGCTTTCGCTACGAGCGCTCCCTGGACGTGATCACGCAGGCCCGGGTGGCCGGGATGGTCACCAAGAGCAACCTCATCCTGGGCATGGGCGAGACCCGCGCCGAGGTGAGCGAGGCGCTCCAGGACCTGCACGGCGCTGGCTGCGAGCTCATCACCATCACGCAGTACCTGCGGCCGTCGAAGCGGCACCACCCGGTCGAGCGCTGGGTCACCCCCGAGGAGTTCGTCGAGCTCCGCGTGGAGGCCGAGCAGATTGGCTTCGCGGGCGTCATGAGCGGCCCGCTGGTGCGGTCGTCGTACCGGGCGGGGCGGTTGTTCGAGATGGCCAGGCAGTCGCGGGTGGCCGACCCGTCCGTGCGCTGATCGACCCCGAGCCTTCACCGTTGAGTTACACGCCCGTCACACAGGCCCGCGAGCCTTGTCCGTGACGCCGAGGAGGCGACATGACTCTCATCCCCCGCTCGATCCTCCCGCTCAACCTGCCCCTGCTCCCAGTCGGGCAGCTCGTCCGGACCGCCGACACCGCCCGGACCGTGACCTTCTCGCTGGCGCTGACGATGCTGCCGCACGGCGGCCAGCGTTCCGCGCGCAAGAACGCGTGGGCCTCCATGTCGGAGGGCAGCGCACGGGCCCGCGGCCGCCGTGAGGCCGCCGCTGCCATGGACCGGGCGGTCGCCATGTCCAGGCACCCGGCCGCCCGCGCCCGCTGAGGCACTCGACCCTTGTTCGGGGTCCCGTGCCACAGATTCGTGGCGGCCACTAGCGTTGTGGCATGGCTGACCCCGTCTATCGCCCCGTCATCGGGTTTGCCCGGACCGTCTTTGCGTCGCTGGGCCTGAAGTTCGACATCACTGGTGCCGAGCGCGTCCCGACCTCGGGAGGCGGCGTGGTGGCGATGAACCACACCGGCTATCTCGACTTCGCGCTCGCCGGTTTGGCCTTTCGCCCCAAGAAGCGACTCGTGCGCTTCATGGCCAAAAAGGAGGTCTTCGACCACAAGGTCAGCGGGCCGCTGATGCGCGGGATGAAGCACATCCCCGTCGACCGGGAGGCCGGTGGGGGCAGCTACGCCGCCGCCGTCGACGCCTGTCGACGCGGCGAGCTGGTCGGCGTCTTCCCCGAAGCCACCATCTCGCAGAGCTTCGAGCTCAAGGAGTTCAAGACCGGCGCGGCCCGAATGGCCATGGAGGCCGACGTCCCGCTGATCCCGGTCGTGCTGTGGGGCAGCCAGCGGGTCATGACCAAGGGCCGCAAGCGTGACCTCCGTCGCGGGCAGAGCATCCGGATCGTCGTGGGCGAGCCGTTCAGCCCGGCACCCGGGACCGACCCCGTCGTGGTCACGCAGGACCTGAAGGTCTGCATGCAGGCGCTCCTGGAGCAGGCCCGGTCGACGTACAAGGGGACGCAGCGCGACGCGGACGACACCTGGTGGATACCGGCTGCCGCCGGTGGGACCGCGCCCACCCTCGTGGCTGCCGAAGCCGAGGACGCGCAGGTCAGGGCCGACCGGGCTGCGAAGCGGGCAGCCCACGACGCGGGCAACTAACCTGTTGCGCTATGGCACTCAGGCGAGGCAAGACCGCACCCGCGGCGAGCAAGAACGCGGCCAGGAAGCCGGTGAAGGCGGCCGGTCCGTCGCGGCGCGAGAAGCTCGGCCAGCTCTCGACAGCGTTTACCATGACCCGCAAGGCCGACCGCGCGATGCTGCCGCTGGTCCTCGGGACCTTCGTCGTCGTCGTGGCTGTGTTCGTCCTGTTAGGCGTCCTGCTCCAGCACCCGGTCTACCTCTCCATCCTCGGGGTCATGCTCGCCCTCGTGGTCTGCGCCGCGGTTTTCGGCCGGCGCGTCCAGCGCACCGCCTTCGGGCAGGTCGAGGGGCAGCTCGGGGCGGCTGCCGCGGTGCTGTCGAATATGCGTGGGAACTGGCGGGTCACCCCCGCTGTCGGCTTCACCAAGGAGCAGGACCTGCTGCACCGGGTGGTCGGACGTCCGGGCATCGTGCTGGTCGGTGAGGGAGCGCAGAACCGGGTCCGTAACCTGATCGGCGCCGAGAAGCGGGCGCTGTCCCGGGTCATCGGCGAGACCCCCGTCTACGACGTGGTCGTCGGTGACGGCGAGGGGCAGGTAGCTCTCAAGGACCTGGAGAAGCACTTCCTGCGCCTGCCGCGCAACATCAAGCCGGCACAGGTCAACTCGCTGGAGGTCAGGCTGAAAGCGCTGCGCGGCAACGCCGCAATGCCCATCCCGAAGGGTCCGATGCCGACCCGACCCCCGCGCGGCCGCTAGCGGCTCAGTCGCGGATCACGACGCAGCCGGCGGCGAGATCGTGGGACCCGCGACCGTCACGACCGAAGAACGCCGCGAGTCCGACCGTGAGCAGCAGCGGCACCGACCGTGTCAGCGCTGCGAGCAGCCCCGGCGGGCGAGTCTCGTCCTTGAGGCGCAGGACCTTCAGGCTCAGCAGCCTCATACCGAGCGTCTGACCGTTGAGCGCCACCAGGACCACCAGCTCCAGGAACAGCACCGTGTACGCCACCAGCTGCCGCTGGGTGGGCGACGGGTGGTCGATGCCGGCGACGATGAGGCCGGCGACGAGGGAGCTGGCGAGAATGTCGACGGCGAAGGCGATCGCCCGTGCGCTGAACGACGCGACCGACCCGGCGCCCTCCCTCGGCAGGCCGAGCGCCTGGCCGTGCCACAGGTCGGGGCCTCTTCGCAACTCTCCGAGGGTGACCCCGGGGCCCTCGAGCCAGGTACCTGTCCAACGCGCCATGACCTCAGGCTATCTTCGGGGCGTCCAGGTCGCTCGACGGGCCGGGACGGCTTCACCAGGACCTGCCACCCGTGTGACTGTTACCCCCGTGAAACACACGGGACATGGCCGGGTCACACCGGCTGCCTAGCGTCTGGCGTGAAGCGCCCGGCCGGCCCGAGGCAAGGCGCCAGTTCCATCAGCTGCTGGAGAGGACGACGTGTTCAAGACCGCCGACGAGGTGCTCAGCTACATCAAGAAGGAAGCCGTCGAGATGGTCGACGTGCGCTTCTGTGACCTTCCGGGTGTGATGCAGCACTTCACCGTGCCTGCCGGCTCGTTCACCGAGGACGTGTTCACCGACGGCCTGGGTTTCGACGGGTCGTCGATCCGCGGTTTCCAGGAGATCCACGAGTCGGACATGCTCCTGCTCCCGGATCCGACGACCTCGCGCATCGACCCGTTCCGGGTCCGCAAGACGCTCATCATCAACTTCTTCATCCACGACCCGTTGACGGGCGAGGCCTACAGCCGCGATCCGCGTAACATCGCGAAAAAGGCTGAGGCCTATCTCGCCACTACCGGCTTCGCCGACACCGCGTACTTTGGCGCCGAGGCCGAGTTCTACATCTTCGACTCGGTCCGCTACGACACGACGTCGGCCGGGTCCTACTTCCACATCGACTCCAAGGCCGCGGCCTGGAACACCGGTCGGGAGGAGGAAGGCGGCAACCTGGGTTACAAGCCGCGCGCCAAGGGCGGGTATTTCCCGGTCTCCCCCACCGACCACTTCGCCGACCTGCGCGACGAGATGGCCGTGAAGCTCGAGCAGGCCGGCATGGTCGTCGAACGCGGCCACCACGAGGTGGGCTCCGCCGGTCAGGCCGAGATCAACTACAAGTTCGGCTCGCTCCTGGAGAGCGCCGACAACCTGGTGCTGTTCAAGTACATCATCAAGAACACCGCCCACGCGGCGGGCAAGACCGTGACCTTCATGCCGAAGCCGGTCTTCGGTGACAACGGCTCGGGCATGCACTGTCACATGTCGCTGTGGAGCGAAGGCTCGCCCCTGTTCTACGACGAGGTCGGCTACGCGGGGCTGTCGGACATGGCCCGCTACTACATCGGCGGCCTGCTTCACCACGCCCCGTCACTGCTGGCCTTCACCAACCCGACGGTCAACTCCTACCACCGGCTGGTCCCCGGCTTCGAGGCCCCGGTCAACCTGGTCTACAGCCAGCGCAACCGCTCGGCCTGCATCCGCATCCCGATCACCGGCTCGAACCCGAAGGCCAAGCGCCTGGAGTTCCGGTGCCCCGACCCGTCCTCGAACCCGTACCTCGCGTTCTCGGCGATGTTGATGGCTGGTCTCGACGGCATCAAGAACAAGATCGAGCCGCCCGTGCCGGTCGACAAGGACCTGTACGAACTGCCGCCGGACGAGCTCGCCAACGTCGCCCAGGTCCCCGGCTCCCTCGGTGAGGTCCTCGACGCCCTCGAGGCCGACCACGACTACCTGCTCGAAGGTGGCGTCTTCACGCCCGACCTCATCGAGACGTGGATCGCCTACAAGCGGGAGACCGAGATCGACGCGCTCCGGCTCCGGCCGCACCCGTACGAGTTCGCGCTGTACTACGACATCTAGGCGGTTGGGGGCCTGCGACCTGTGCGTATCTGGCTATTAGGCCCCTGACCTGCGGGTTTATACATGCCTCTAGTGACCGCGGCTGTCCGTTTTAGTCCTTATTTCTGCGGACTGACTGCGGACTGAGACGTCCTCACTGAGAGCCGTCACGAGGGCCGCTTCCCGAGCTTCGGGGAGGGGCCTTCGGTCGCTGAGAAGCCTGTCCACAGCTTCCGCTGGCGACGTTTGCCCCGAGCGTTGCAGCCCTTGCATACTTTAGTCCTTACTCCCCGCCGTCCTCCGGGACTGGCGGGCTTTTTCGTTCCGGAGGTCGTCCATGTCAGACCTACGCGCGGCGGTAGTCGTCGACTACCAGAACGTGCACCTCGTCGGGCACAACCTGTACGAGTCCACTCGTCGGCTCCCCAAGCACGAGACTCTGGTCGACCCCCTGCTGTTCGCCAACCAGGTCCTCCGAGCAAGGAACGCACGCCAGAGGGACGGGATGCCGGCGGCCGTGCTCAGACGCGTGGAGGTCTTCAGCGGCCAACCCAGCGTCGACAGCGACCCCAAGGGCTATGGACGACGGCAGGCGCAGCAGTCCCAATGCGAACGCGACCGGCGAGAGGGGTGTCCGTCACCCTGCGGCCCCTGAAGTACGAGTACGAGTACGAGTACGAACGCGACGCTGTTGGCGGCTTCGTCCACCGACGTGTACGGGAAGCGAACCGTGCTCGGCACGCCTCGCGAGTAGGGCGTCGACGTGCTCTGCGCACTGGCCGCCGTGCGCGCGGCGCAGATCCCAGATGTGGACCTCGTCGTCATCGCCTCCTCCGACACCGAGCTCGCCCCAGCCATCGATGAGATCCGGCGCCTGGGCACAGCCAAGGTCGAGACATGCTGCTGGTGGGACGCTCACGCCAACCGCGGCTACCGCATTCACGCGACCGACCGAACGCGACCTGTCTGGAACACCCAGCTGCCGGAGGAGACCTTCCACGCGTGCCGGGACCTCACTGACTACAGCTGACATCGAACTCGAGGCGCGCCAGGTCGACGTGAATCTCCACCGATCCTTCACAAATCCTGCGACTCGTCACCACAGTTGACCCCTATCGTCGCCAACATGAGTCAGCGCCGGGTGCTCGTGGTCGACGATGACCCGACTATCGCCGACTCGGTCGCGGTCCGACTGCGCGCGGAGGGCTTCAACGTGCAGATCGCAGCAGACGGTCCCACGGCCGTGGCGGACTGCCGGACCGGACAACCCGACCTGGTCGTGTTGGACATCATGCTTCCAGGCTTCGACGGCCTAGAGGTCTGCCGGCGCATCCAGGCCGATCGCCCTGTGCCCGTCTTGATGCTGACGGCTCGCGCCGAGGAGACCGACATGCTCGTGGGACTCGGCGTGGGCGCGGACGACTACCTGACGAAGCCGTTCAGCATGCGCGAGCTGGTCGCCAGGGTGCACGCCTTGCTCCGGCGTACCGACCGTGCGTTCGACCTCAGCGGATCGTCCGACACCGTCGTGATGCTGGGCGAGGTGAAGCTCGACCTCGGGGAGCGGCGGGCTCACCGCGGGGCGGAAGAGGTGCACCTGACCCGCACGGAGTTCGACCTGCTGGCCTACCTCGCCGCCCGGCCGCGGACCGCGGTCGGACGTGAGGTGCTGCTGGCTAAGCTATGGGGGTGGGGCGATGACGCCGGCAGCCGCACCGTCGACAGCCACATCAAGGCGCTGCGACGCAAGCTCGGCAGCGAGCTGATCCGCACGGTGCACGGTGTCGGGTACGCCCTTGAGGTCCCCCGGTGAAGCGGTTCCTGGGACGGCTGCCGCGGCCGCTGGATCCGATGAGGTCGTTCAAGGTCAAGGTTGCGCTCCTGGTCGGACTGTCGCTCGTGGCGAGCAGCGTCGCGTTCTGGGTGGGCTCGCGCTGGCCGTTCCGGTACGCGCTGCTGACGGCACTCGTCGTCGCTCTGGTGGTGACCCAGCTCCTCGCACACGGCATGACCTCACCGTTGAGGGAGATGACCGCCGCGGCGCGGGCGATGGCCCGCGGCGACTACGACCGTCACGTGCGGGCCACCTCCCGCGATGAGGTCGGCGAGCTCGCCGCGGCCTTCAACCAGATGTCCACCGACCTGGCCGACGCCGACCGGTACCAACGCGAGCTGATCGCCAACGTGTCCCACGAGCTCCGCACCCCGATCGCGGCGTTGCAGGCGCTGCTGGAGAACGTCGTGGACGGAGTCACGCCACCGGACGAGGCGACGATGCGCACCGCCCTCAACCAAACGCAGCGGCTCGGCAACCTCGTCGCGGAGCTGCTGGACCTGTCCAAGCTGGACGGCGGGGCACTCCCCCTGTCCCGGCAGGTGTTCGCCGTCCAATCGTTCCTGGCCAATGTGGTTGATCAGGCCGGCCACGCCGACGTAAGACTCGAAGTCGCACCGCCCGACCTGACCGCCGACGCCGACCCGTCACGACTGCACCAAGTCGTCGCTAACCTGCTCGACAACGCCGCCCGTCACAGCCCATCCGGGAGCGACATCCTCGTACAGGCACGCCAACTCGATGCCCAGGGCGGGCTGCTGATCGAGGTCACCGACCAAGGCCCAGGGATTGGGTCGTCCGATCGGTCCCGGGTCTTCGATCGGTTCACCCGAGGTGGCTCCGACGACGGGGGCACCGGACTAGGACTCGCAATCGCCCGCTGGGCGGTCGAGCTGCACAGCGGCAGCATCGCCGTCGTCGGTGACCCTCCGGGCTGCCGGATCCAAGTGAAGCTTCCGCCCAGGTAACCGGTTCCTCGTTTATGGCGCCGCGCTCGTTGTGCCGCGACCTTGCATGCTCATCATCAGGAGGACCCGTGTCCGCAGAACCCCTACCGACCTTAGCTCCCCCGTGGTTGGCGCGACTCTGGCCGACCGAGAGCGTCACCGCGGCCAGCCCAGCAGTTCTCGGAGCGGCCCTATCGGTGGGCGTCCTGGCTGCGTTGACCCTCCAGCCGCAGGTCGCGGGATCGGCTTACTTCTTCGCAGGGGTTGGCATCTTGGCTGTTGCGCTCGGCGGCCAAGCTGGCCGCCTGGCCAGTCCGCAGATGGGAGCCGTCGTGGTCACCGTCGCCCTGCTCGGCGTGGCGGTCATCCGCAACGCTTCCTGGCTGGTCGTCCTCTGCCTACTCGCCGCGTGGGTCGTCGGCACGCTGGCTCTGGTCGGAGGTCGGACCTGGACCGGTCTGCTCCTTGGTTCCGTTGCCAGCGGCTTGGTGCCGGCGCGGGCCGCTCGGTGGGTCATGCGGACCCTCGCCAGAGTTCGGCTACCCGGCCTCCGGTCCAGGCGCGTCTGGCTGGTCGTGGCCGTCACCGCCGGGCTGCTTGCCGTGTTCGGCGCACTGTTCGCCACAGCGGACCCTGCCTACGCAGCGCTCCTGAGTGGCACCCTCCCTTCCGTCAACCTCCCGGACACTCTGCGCCGATTCATCGTCCTCGGCGCCGTCACGGGGATCGCGGTCCTGGCGGCCTACCTGGCCCACCAACCACCGGCCACCGACGCGCTGGCACCACGGTCGGGACGGCCGGTTCGGCGGTGGGAGTGGATAGTGCCGCTGGTGGTGCTCGACCTGCTGTTCCTCAGCTTCGTTCTCGTCCAGCTAACCATCCTGTTCGGCGGCCGCGCCCATGTGCTGACAACCCACGGCCTGACCTACGCGCAGTACGCCCGGCAAGGGTTCTGGCAACTGCTCATCGTCACCGTCCTCACGCTCGCGGTCGTTGCCGTCGCCGTGCGCACAGCACCCAAGACGACTTCGTCCGACCTTCTGGTCGTTCGGCTGCTACTGGCTCTGCTGTGCCTCCTGGCACTGGTGGTCGTTGCCTCCGCCATCCATCGCATGTCGCTCTACGAGCAGGAGTACGGCTTCACCCGGCTACGGCTGTTCGTCGATACCGTCGAGCTCACCCTCGGCGGCATCTTCCTCCTCCTGTTGGCGGCGGGGGTTCGGATGACCAACACCTGGCTGCCGCGGGCTGTCGTGGCTCTCGGCGCTGTCGCACTGCTTGCCCTGGCTGCGGTCAACCCGGACGCCTACATCGCCGACCACAACGTGACCCGATACCAGCAGACGGGCCGCGTCGACGTCGCCTACCTCTCAACGTTGTCCGCCGACGCGGTGCCTGCCCTCGTACGTCTTCCAGCCGATCTGCGCGCCTGCGCCCTCGTGCGACTGACTTCCGACCTTCGCGACGGCACGGAACCCTGGTACGAATTCAACCTTGCCCGGGTACGTGCGCGCGGCCTGCTGAAGGGCCAACCGACCCTGACATGCGGATTGTCCTCGGCTCATGAATGAGCGCGCCTCTTGGCGCTGAACGCTCCCCCGGCTGGGTGTCGCTAGGGTCGTCTGCGTGACCGGACCGCCCTTGCCAGTAACGGTTCTGCCCGGCGGGTAGATCAGGCGCATCTGGCTGCGCCTGCTGGCCTGGAAGCCGAGGTGGCGAGGTGGCGAGTTAGAACACCGGACACGGACCGCAGGGACCTCGCTGGGCTCTCGTCGACCACCGATCCGGCCGGTCGGCGTAGTCGTTGCTGCACCCCAGCACACGCCAGAGCACCATCTCCGCGTCGACGACCTCCCCGACCAGCCCGATCGGCTCCCTGCGCACGTACGACGTGTGGCCCGACAGGTAGTCGCCGCCTGCGCGGCCCTTGAGGAGCCGCGCGGCTCCGGCGAAGAAGCGGATCTCATCGATCATGGGCGGGATCTCCTCGCTCATGATCAGGGCGAGCGGCTTGCCGGCTTTCTTTCTCTCGGCGGCGACTAGGTCCTCGGCTCTGCCTCGACGGCATCGGCGAAGCGGACCAGCGCAAGCTGCCGCACAGACGGGGTGCACTCACGCCACCTCTCGAAGGCCGTCAGTGCCGCGCTCGTCGCGCGGGCCTCGGTCCTCCTTCCCTGACAGCGGGGCGGTGCCGTAGACCTCGCCCGTGGTCGGATCGACCAGGTCGGATGGGGCGCCGTCCGCCGCCGCAACGACGTGCCCCCCGATGACGTTCTGGACTCTCGTCAGAGCACCTGCCAGGCGCGCGTCAGGACGTCCCTCAGCGTCTGCTCGATCAGGTCGAAGTGCTCCTGGCCGCACCCGAGCGGTGGTGCCAGCTGGACCACGGGGTCGCCGCGGTCGTCGGCTCGGCAGTACAGGCCTGCCTCGAAGAGCGCCTTCGACAAGAACCCCCGCAACAGCCGCTCGGACTCCTCGTCGTTGAAGGTCTCCTTGGTGGCCTTGTCCTTGACGAGCTCGATGCCGTAGAAGAACCCGTCGCCGCGCACGTCGCCGACGATCGGCAGGTCGTAGAGCTTCTCCAGGGTGGTGCGGAACGCCTTCTCGTTGTCGAGGACATTGGCCAGCAGGCCGTCCCGCTCGAAGATGTCGAGGTTCTCCATCGCGACCGCCGCGCTGACGGGGTGACCGCCGAACGTGTAGCCGTGGGCGAACGACGCGGTGCCCGAAAGGAACGGTTGCATGAGCCGCTCGCTGGCGATCATCGCCCCGATCGGGCTGTAGCCGGACGTCAAACCCTTGGCGCACGTGATGATGTCGGGCACGTAGTCGAACTTCTCGCAGCCGAACATCGTGCCAAGCCGGCCGAACGCGCAGATCACCTCGTCGGAGACGAGCAGCACGTCGTGGCGGTCGCAGATCTCGCGAAGCCGCTGGAAGTACCCTGGCGGCGGCGGGAAGCAGCCGCCGGAGTTCTGCACGGGTTCGACGAAGACCGCGGCCACCGTGTCCGGTCCCTCCATCTCGATGGCGATCTCGATCTGATCGGCCGCCCAGCGGCCGAACGCTTCAAGGTCGTCCCCGTGCTCCGGCGCCCGGTAGAAGTTGGTGTTCGCCGCCTTGTGGGCACCGGGCACGAGCGGTTCGAAGTACATCTTTGCCTCGGGGATGCCCGTGATGGCGAGCGCCCCCTGGGGGGTGCCGTGGTAGGCGATCGAGCGGCTGATCACCTTGTGCTTCATCGGCTTGCCGGTGAGCTTGAAGTACTGCTTGGCGAGCTTCCAGGCGGTCTCGACCGCCTCGCCGCCGCCCGTGGTGAAGAAGACCCGGTTCAGGTCGCCGGGCGCCAGGAAGGCAAGGCGCTCCGCGAGCTGGATGGCCTCGGGGTGGGCGTAGGACCACAGCGGGAAGAAAGCCAGCTCCGACGCCTGCTTGGCGGCGGCCTGCGCGAGCTCGACGCGACCATGCCCTGCCTGGACGACGAACAGCCCGGACAGGCCGTCGAAGTACTTGCGGCCCTTGCTGTCCCAGATCCACGGCCCGTCACCCTTGACGATCACCGGTACCTGACCGCCGGCCTCGTAGGTGGAGTGCCTGCTGAAGTGCATCCACAGGTGGTCGCGTGCGGAGTTGGACAGCGCCGCGTCGTCGAGGCGCTGCCACAGCTGCGGGCTGGTCGGGGTGGCGGGGGTGACGGTCATATCGATGTCCTTCTGCTCAGACGTAGGTCAGGCGGCATGCAGGTCGAGGGTGGAGAAAGGCAGGTCGTGGGCCTGGGCAACCGGTGCGGACAGGAGGGCACCGTCGGACGTGCTCAGACCTGCGGCCAGCGAGGCGTCCAGGGCGCAAGCTGCCTTCCAGCCCCGGTCCGCCAGCTGCATGACGTACGGCAGCGTGACGTTCGTCAAGGCGAAGGTCGAGGTGTGCGGCACGGCTCCGGGCATGTTGGCCACGCAGTAGAGCAACGAGTCGTGGACCCGGAACACCGGATCGGCGTGGGTGGTCGGACGGGTGTCCTCGAAGCAGCCGCCCTGGTCGACGCTGATGTCGACGAGGACCGAACCGGGCTTCATGCGGCGTACCAGGTCGTTGCTGACCAGCATCGGGGCCTTGGCCCCGGGCAGGAGTACCGCCCCGATCACCAGGTCGGCGTCGAGCACCGCCCGCTCGATCTGGAAGGTGTTGGACGCAATGGTCTGGAGTCGTCCCTGGTAGACCCGGTCCACCTCACGCAGGCGGGCGACGTTCTTGTCGAGCAGCAGGACCTGAGCCTGCATGCCCATCGCGATGACGGCGGCGTTCAGGCCCGAGACGCCCGCTCCGAGCACCACCACCTTGGCAGCCTGTACGCCGGGAACGCCGCCCATCAGCACGCCACGCCCCCCGGCGGCCCGCTCCAGGAAGTGCGCCCCGGCCTGGGGGGCCATCCGGCCGGCGACCTCGGACATGGGGGCGAGCAGCGGCAGCGACCGGTCCGGGAGCTGGACGGTCTCGTACGCGATGGACGTCGTTCCCGAGGCCAGCAGCGCGTCGGTGCACGGCCGCGATGCGGCGAGGTGCAGGTAGGTGAACAGCACCTGGTCCGCCCGCAGCCGGGGGTACTCCTGCGCGATCGGTTCCTTGACCTTCAGGAGCAGGTCACCGAAGGCCCAGACCTCGTCCGCGCTGTCGAGCACCTTGGCTCCGGCCGCGGTGAAGTCCTCATCGGGGATCGAACAGCCCTCCCCTGCGCCGTGCTGAACGGCCACCTCGTGCCCGTGCGCCACCAGCTCGTGAACCCCGGCGGGAGTGAGGGCGACGCGGTACTCGTGGGCTTTCACCTCGGTCGGCACACCTACGCGCATGGACGTGCCGCTCCTTCGATCGTTGAGGTTGTGTACGACGTTTCTCGCACCTTCCGCGGAGTTTAGCAAGGGTTTTCGTCGCTGATCTACATGTGCGGCACCGGCTCCGTCGCAAATCAGCTTCTGGACCGCGGGTCACCAGCCACACCGGAGCACCTCGGCAACCCGGTCGGCGAAGAAGTCGGCCCCCTCCACGGTCAGGCACATGGGCGGCTTGACCTTCAGCACGTTGAGCCGGTCGCCGGTGGCCTGAAGCACCACCCCGAGCTCGAGCAGCCGCTCGCAGATCGCCGCTGTCTCCTCCGTGGCGGGCTCCAGGGTGACACGGTCGCGCACCAGCTCGACGCCCAGGTACAGCCCGAGCCCGTGCACCGCGCCGACCAGCTCGACCTCCAGGGCGAGATCCTCGAAGCGCCGTCGCAGATGGGCACCGACGACCGCTGCCCGTTCTTGCAGGCGCTCCTGTTCGATCACGTCGAGGACCGCCATCCCGATCGCACAGCTCACCGGGCTGCCTCCCGCGGAGGAGAAGAAGTAGCCGTTTCGCCCGAACTCCTCGGCGACGTCGCGCCGCGTGATCACCGCTCCTAGCGGATGGCCGTTGCCCATCGCCTTGGCGACGGTCACCACGTCGGGCACCACCCCCTGCTGCTCGAAGCCCCAGAACGAGCTCCCCAGCCGGCCGTAGCCCACCTGGACCTCGTCGGCCACACACAGCCCACCGGCGGCGCGCACCTCGCGGTAGAGCCTCGACAGGTAGCCGTCCGGGAGGGGAATGCCGCCCGCGTTTCCGTACACGGCCTCGCAGACGAAGGCCGCGGGCGGGTGGCCCGCTGTGACCAGGCGGGCCAGCTCGCCGCAGGCCTGCTCCAGGTAGGCGTCGCCGGCAAGGGGTCCTCGGAACACCCCGCGAAACGGGTTCGGGGCCGGCAACGGGTGCACCCAGTCCGGGCGGGTCGACAGGGCCTGCGGGTTGTCGGCGACGGAGGTCGAGATCGCGTCGGAGGCGGTCGTCCAGCCGTGGTAGGCCTCCGCCAGGCAGAGCACGTCCTGCCTGCCGGTGAACGACTGGGCGAGACGCAGCGCGAGGTCAACCGCCTCCGAACCGCTGTTGACGAGGAAGACGGTGTCGAGCTCCTCGGGCAGCAGGGCAGCCAACCGCACGGAGAAGTCGGCGACGGCGGCGTAGTTGAAGCGGGAGTTCGTGTTGAGCAGGTCCCACTGCCGGGCCGCGGCGTGGGTCACCCGCGGGTGGGCGTGACCCACGGCGGCGACGTTGTTGACAGCGTCGAGGTAGCTGCGCGCCGAGGTGTCGAACAGGTGGTGCCGCCAGCCGCGTTCGATCCTGGGCGGGGCGACGTAGTAGTGCTCCTGGACGTCGGCGAACGCGCGGTGCCGCCGGGCCAACAGCTCCTCGGGTGACACCTGCTCGGGTCGTGCCAGGTCGACGTCGAGCCCGAGCAGTGGCGACGGGTCAGGGCAGACCGCCTGCCAAGCGGCCGCCTCCTCCGGACGAGCGAACGCAGGGGGCAACAGACCCGGCACCGTGCACAGCTGCACGGTCAGGCGACCACCGGTCACGAGACCCAGGGACCCGCCCTCTGCCGCATCCGTCGGCACGGACTGGAGGCCGGACAGACGGAGCTCCAGGCCGTTGCCGGTCAGGACCCAGCCGGCTTCAACGGGTCGTAACAGCCCCGCGAAAGGCGCCGACACCGGCGTTCCGTCGGGGCAGGAGACATCCACGCCGAGGGCCACCGTGGCCGGTGCGAGGCGGCTGTAAAGGCGGGTACGCGTGATCCGGGCCTCCCCCCACCGCGTGACCGCAACCCTGGCGCCCGCGGCAAGCACCTCGGCCCCGGGCTCCAACCAGGAGCCGTCGTGCATGGCCTCGGTGGTGACGGAAAGGTCGAGCACCTCGGCAGGCATCCGCGGCAGCAGCGGGGCGCCACCGATCTGGACACGCCGCATCGGCAGGCCGAGGGCGTCGCGAATGGCGGCCGTCGCGACCTCGACGGGTAGGGCGACCGCTGCGGCCAGCATCTGCCACTCGCGGACCTGCGCGCCGATGGCGTACTCGTTGCCAGGATCGATGACGCCCTGGTGCACGCCGCTGACGACGAGGACCGCGGCCCGAGCGACAACGGCAGGCCACAGCGCCTGGATCTCCTCGTCCGCCAGCGGAAGGCGGGCAGCGTAGGCGCGGATGGCGGGCAAGACGGCGAGCGGCCGCTCGGGATCGTGGTGCAGCACGGAGGCGACCGTCGCCGCAAGGTCGCCCACCACCCAGCCGAGCCCCACGTCACCGAAGTCGATGACGCCGTGCGGCACCGGCCGGCCGTCACGTCCACGACCGCAGACCACGTTGTCGTCGGTGACGTCGCCGTGCACGGGCTGGACCCGCAGAGCAGGGGCCAACGCGTCCAGCCGGTCGCAGGCCGAGCCGAGGGCCGCGAGCAGCCACGCACGCCCACCGGCGTCGGGCAGGTGCGGGGCAAGCAGGGTGCACACCTCACGCGCACGACGCACGTCCCACTGCAGCCCGCGCACCAGCCCCGGCGCCTGCAGGTCGGCCAGCGCCGCGGCAACGGCCCCGGCAAGGTCGCCGAGCGCGCCGACGACGACGGGAGCAAGATGGCGCTGCCGCGCCAGGGGGACGCCCTCGACGAAGGTCAGCAGCCGTGCCCGAAGCGACCCGTCCTGTCCGACGAAGCGGGCCACGGTGCTGCCGTCCCGAGCAAGGACGCTTCGAGGCACGACCAGGTCGGGAGCGCGTGCGGCAAGGTGGGCCAAGGCGGCGTCCTGCGCGGTCAGCTCCTGATCGGAGAACGCCGGGTTGGCCACCTTGAGGACGAACCGGCCGCCGGGACCTCGGACCTCGAAGTTGCGGTCCTGCTGGCTGCCGAGCTCGCGCACCGAGCCCTCGACACCGAAGTGCTCACGGGCGACGGCCCCTGCCTGTTCGGCCGTCACCTCGGGACGTGCCAGCTCCGGAGCGAGCAGGAAGTCGTGCGGCACCTCGAGGTCCGCGAGGCTGCCGACCCGGATGGTGCCCGTGTCATCGAGGTGGTTCATCCGCGCCGAACCCGACGTCTACGCAGCCGGGCCTGTGACGAGGTCCAGCCGCTGCTCGGGCAGGAAGGCCGCACCGGGCCGCCCACGACCAGCAGGTCGGGAGCGGTCACGCGTTGCGCGGGAAGCCGAGGTCGATGCCCCCGCTCTCGGGGTCCGGCCACCGGGTGGTCACCACCTTGCCACGCGTGTAGAAGTGCACGCCGTCGGTCCCATGAGCGTGGGTGTCGCCGAACAACGACGACTTCCAGCCACCGAACGAGTAGTACGCCATCGGCACCGGGATGGGCACGTTGACCCCGACCATGCCGACCTCGACCTCCGCGACGAACCGCCGCGCCGCTCCGCCGTCACGGGTGAACAGCGCCGTCCCGTTCCCGTAAGGGTTAGCGTTCACGAGCGCCAAGGCGGCGTCGTACGACGGCACCCGCAGGACCGACAGGACCGGTCCGAACACCTCGTCGCGGTAGACCGACATCGATGTCGTCACGCCGTCGACGAGAGTCGGCCCGAGCCAGAAGCCACCGGGGTCGCCATCCGGCTCGACCTGACGGCCGTCGACGACCAGGACCGCACCGTCAACTTCGGCGGCGTCGACGTAGCCCGCCACGCGGTCGCGGTGCTCGCGGGTCACGAGCGGCCCCATGTCACAGCCGCGCCGACCATCGCCGGTACGCAGTCCCGCCAGCCGCTCGGCGATCAGGGGCAGCAGCGCGTCCCCGACGGGATCGACGACGACAAGGGCGGAGATCGCCATGCAGCGCTCCCCCGCCGAGCCGAAGCCGGCGTTCACGGCCGCGTCGGCCGCCAGCTCGAGGTCGGCATCGGGCAGCACCACCATGTGGTTCTTGGCCCCACCCAGAGCCTGCACCCGCTTGCCGGCCGCCGAGGCGGTGACGTGCACATGCTGTGCCACCGGGGTCGAACCGACGAAGGAGACCGCGCGCACATCCGGGTGCTCCAGGAGCCGGTCGACGGCGACGCGGTCGCCCTGTACGACGTTGAAGACGCCGTCCGGCAGGCCCGCGTCGCGCCACAGCTCCGCGAGCAGCAAGGACACCGAGGGGTCCTTTTCGCTGGGCTTGAGCACGACGGTGTTCCCGCAGGCGATCGCCAGCGGGAAGAACCACATCGGCACCATGGCGGGGAAGTTGAACGGCGAGATGACAGCGACCACCCCGAGCGGCTGACGCAGCGAGTGCACGTCCACGCCGGTCGACACGCTCTCGGAGTAGCCGCCCTTCAGAAGGTGCGGGATGCCGCAGGCGAACTCCACGACCTCCAGACCGCGGGAGACCTCCCCGGCGGCGTCGTTGAGCACCTTGCCGTGCTCGGCGGTGATTGCCGCGGCCAGCTCGCCCACGTGCGAGTGGAGCAGCTCGCGGAAGGCGAACAGCACGGACGTGCGTCGGGACAGCGACGTGTGCCGCCACCCCTCAAAGGCACCCGATGCGGCCGCGACCGCAGCGTCGACGTCGGCAACCGACGCGAGGTCGACCCGACCGGTGACCTGCCCGGTGGCCGGGTCGGTGACCTCGGCGCTGCGGTCCGCGACCCCGTCCCAGGGCTTGCCCCCGATCCAGTGCGAGATGCGGGCGGTCATGAGCGGAGCTCGCCGTCGACGAGCTCCAAGGCGCTGCACAACAGAGCCAGGCCCTCGTCGGCCTCCTCGGCGCTCAGGACCAGGGGCGGTGCGATCCGCAGCACGTTGCCGTAGAGACCGCCCTTCCCGATCAGCAGCCCGAGCCGCTTGGTGTGCTCCATGACGCGGGCAGCGGCCGACGGGTTGGGTGCGAAACCGTCGGGGCCGACGAGCTCGACCCCGATCATCAGACCCTTGCCGCGCACCTCGCCGATGACGGGGCAGCGGCTGGCGACGTCCCGCAGGCCGGAGATCAGCTGGTTGCCGAGCTTCGCCGCGTTGGCCTGCAGGTCACGCGACAAGATCACGTCGAGCACCGCGGCGGCCGCCACGGTCGACACGGGGTTGCCACCGAACGTCGAGATCGAGTTGGCACCCAGGCAATCCATCAGGTCCGCGCGGGCAACGACACCGCCGATCGCGTAACCGCCACCGAGGCCCTTCGCGAAGGTCATCGCATCGGGGGTGACGCCGTGGGCGCCCATGCCCCAGAAATGCTCGCCTGTCCGCCCCCAACCGGTCTGCACCTCGTCGGAGATGAGCAGGATGCCACGCTCGGACAGGACCTCCTGGTAGGCCGCGAACAACCCGTCCGGCGGGACCGCGAACCCGCCGACCCCCTGGATCGGCTCGGCGATCATGCAGGCGACATCGCCTGCGGTCGTGGTGTCGAGCAACTCGCGCAGGTCCGTCACACAGGCCCGTACATAGGCCGCGTCGTCGAGGTCCCGGAACGAGCTGCGGAACCGGTAGCCGCCCTGGGCGTAGGTGACCTGCAGCGGGGACAGGCTCGATGCGGACCAGCTCCTGTTGCCGGTGACTGCCGTGGTCGCGAACGTCCGGCCGTGGTAGCTGTTCCGAAGCGCGATCACCGAGCTGCTGCGGCGGTACGACGTGGCCAACAGGAGCGCGGCCTCGTTCGCCTCGGTCCCGGACGAGGTGAAGAAGACCTTGGCGTCCGGGATCCCCGACAGGGCCGCGATGCGCTCGGCGAGCTCCACCTGGGCCCGGAGCAGGTAGAGCGTGGAGGTGTGCACCACACCGGTGCGGACCTGGCTCAGGACGGCGTCCCGCAGCTCGGGGAGGTCGTAGCCCACCAGGTTGGTGAGGATGCCGGCGAAGAAGTCGAGGTAGCCCTTCCCCTCGCCGTCGACGACCCGACAGCCCGAGCCTGAGACGATCTCGATGGGCTCGTCGTAGTAGGTGGCCAGCCAGGACGGCATGACGTCGCGGTGGCGGGAGAGCAGCTCTGCTGAGCTCATGGGGCGTGCCCTTCTTCAGTCGTCACGAGTCGAAACCCAGTCCGAGCCGGTCCATCGCCCGCAGCCAGAGGTCGCGGTGTCCGCCGCGGGCATCGGCTCGGGCCAACGACCGGCGGGTCATGCTGATCCCGGCCCAGCGCAACGGCTCCGGTGGGAACGGCAGCGGCTTGGAGGTGACCAGGGGGGTGCTGGTGCGCTCGGTCTGCCGGCTGTCCAGCAGGTCCAGTGCCGCGGCGGCGGCGAACCTGGACGCCCCGACACCGAGTCCGGTGTAGCCGAGCGCGTAGGCCACCCGGCCGCCCAGGGCTGCGCCGACGAAGGGGTAGAACCGGGTGCAGGTGTCGATCGCCCCGCCCCACGCGTGGCTGAACCGCACACCCTCCAGCTGGGGGAACGTCACGAGCAGGTGCTCGGCGAGAAGCGCCGCGGTGGGGGCGTGCGTGTCGTGCCTGGGGTCCACGCGACCGGCGTACGGGTAGAGGGCGTCGTAGCCGCCGAACAGGAGCCGGTCGTCCTGGGTGAGGCGGTAGTAGTGGAACAGGTTGCCGCCGTCACCGATGCCCTGTCGGTTCCGCCAACCGAGCGACGAGCGCTGCTCCGGCGTCAGGGGCTCGGTCATGAGCGCGTAGTCGTAGACGGGGACGGTGTACAGCCGCAGCCGCCGCAGCAGCGACGGGAAGGCGTTCGTCGCCAGCAGGGCCCTCTGGGCTGTCACGGACCCGGCCGGGGTGCGCACCGAGACACCCGCGCCGGCGCTGGCCAGTCCGGATGCGGGAGAGCCTTCGAACAGACGGACGCCGACGCGCAGGCACGCGGCGCGAAGGCCCCACACCAGACGGGCCGGGTCGACCATCGCCACCGCGTCCCGCAGCCACACCCCACCGAGGTACGTCGGCGAGTGCACCTCCGCCTGAAGGGCCTCACGATCGAGCAGGACCGCGTCGCCGCCGGTCTCCTGTGCCAGCCGTGCGGTCTGCGCCACACCCTCGAGCTGCCAGGGCTCGACGGCGACGTCGAGCTCGCCGGTGCGCTCCCAGCCGCAGTCGATGCCGTACCGCTCGAGCGTGTGCTCGATGCCCGCGAGGTTGGCGCGACCCAGCGCTTCGAGCCGCCCCAGGTCGTCGGGGCAGCGTTCGGCGCCGTTGCCCAGCCCGTGCGTCAGGCTGGACGCGCAGAAGCCGCCGTTGCGGCCTGAGGCTGCGTCACCGCAGGCAGTCGCCTCGAGCAGCACGACGTCGCGAGCAGGGTCGGCTTCCTTGGCGAGCAGCGCAGCCCACAGCCCGGTGTAACCCCCGCCGATGACGAGCAGGTCCGTGTGCGTCGCACCCTCGAGTGCCGGCAACTGCTCGGGGCGGTCGGGCGAGTCGAGCCAGAAGCTCAGCGGACTCGCCTCGGCCAGCAGGGAGGTCACTGGGTGCGACGCCGGGCGGAGAGCTGTCCTATGCCGACCGCCAACAGCGCGACCATGAACATCACGGTGCCGATCACGTTGATCTGCACCGGAGTGCCTTTGCTCGCGGCGCCGTAGACATACATCGGGAAGGTCACCGAGCTTGCCGAGGCGTTGAAGTTGGTGATGATGTAGTCGTCGAACGACAGGGCGAAGGCCAGCAGCGCACCGGCCGCGATGCCCGGCGCGACCAGGGGGAACGTGACGCGGAAGAACGTCTGCCGCTCGTTGGCGTACAGGTCCATGGCTGCCTGCTCGAGCCGGGGGTCGAGGCCGGCGATCCGGGCCTTGACCGTCACGATGACGAAGCTGATGTCGAACATGACGTGGGCGATGAGGATCGTCGTCGCACCGAGCGGGAACCGCAGGTTGACGAACAGCGTCAACAAGGACGAGCCCATCACGACTTCCGGCGTCGCCATCGGCAAGAAGATGAGCAGGTTGGTCGCGGAGCGCCCACGAAAGCGGTGTCGGGCGAGGGCGAAGGCGGCGAGCGTGCCGAGCGTGGTCGAGAGCAGGGTCGCGAGCACCCCGATCTTGAGGCTCAGCCCCAGGGCGGTGCACATCCCGGGCGCGGCGCACGGGTGCAACCAGGCATCGAAGGAGAAGTGCTGCCAGGTGTAGTTGAACCGCCCCGCCGGCCGATTGAAGCTGAACAGCACGACCACCGCGTTGGGCAGCAGCATGTAGACGAAGGCCAGGCCGGCGATCAGCAAGATGAGGTGCTCGCGCACCCATGCCAACGGGCTACGCCGGCGGCGACCCGTCGCGGGAGCAGATGTCGGCGGCGCCTGCAGGACAGCGGTCACAGCAGCTCCTCCGTGCCCGCACGGCGGACGTAGGCGGCGACCAGCAGCACGATGGTGGCCATGAGCACGACCGACAGCGCAGCCGCCGTCGGGTAGTCAAGGACGCGCAGGAACTGCCCGGCGACCACCTGACCGATCATCGTGGTGCGGGGGCTGCCGAGCAGCTGCGCATTGATGTAGTCGCCGGTTGCCGGGATGAAGGTCAGCAGCGTGCCGGCGACGACGCCCGGCATCGACAGCGGAACCGTCACCTTGCGAAAGCCGGTCCAGGGCGAGGCGTACAGGTCGCTGGCCGCCTCGTGAAGCCGACCGTCGATGCGCTCCAGGCTGGCGTACAGCGGCAGGGTCATGAACGGCAGGAAGTTGTAGGTCAGCCCTGTGACGACCGACAGTCGGGTGCCGAGGAGCTGGTCGTTGTCAATGAGGTGAAGGCCACGCAGGAGCGAAAGCACGTGCAGCTGCCGCAGGGCATGGGTCAATGGTCCATCCGAGGACAGAATCGTCTGCCAGGCCAGCGTGCGGATCAGGAAGCTGGTGAAGAACGGTGCGATCACGAGCACCAGCAGCACGTTCTTCCAGCGCCCGGACTTGAAGGCGATCGCGTAGGACAGCGGATAGGCGATGATCAGGGCCAGCGTCGTGGCGACCGCCGCATACAGCAGCGAGCGAACGAGCTGTACGTGGTAGGTGTCGAGAACGTCGACGTAGGTTCCCCAGTGCCAGGTGAGGACGTAGCCCTGCTCGAGCGAACCGGTCTGTAGCGACTGGGAGACGAGCACCACGATGGGCGCCAGGAAGAAGAGCAGGAGCCAGACCCCACCGGGCAGCAGCAGCAGGTAGGGCGTGGAGCGCTTGGCACCGGCGGTACGCGCCTCATCAGGACCCGAGGTGCTCTGGACCGGCTCGTCCAGGAGCGCCGTCACGACGCCGGCTCGGTGTCGGGCAGCGGAAGCACCCGCTCCTCGCCGGCGTGGGCGTCCTGCGAGGCATCGAGGCCGAACCCGTGGTCGGAGGTCCAGGTGACCGTGACCTGCTGACCGGGTCGCAGCGGAGCGGAGCCGTCGTTCTGCTGCACGACCGTCAGCTCCTGTCCCCACGGCATCCGGACCAGGTAGTGGGTTGCCACACCGGTGAAGGAGGCGTCGGTGACCACTCCATCGAGGCAGTTGCCGGCGGCACCAGCCGTCGTGACCCGCAGCTTCTCCGGGCGGACCCCGAGCCACAGGCGGCCCTGGTTGACTGCGGATCGAGACCGGCCGAGCACGACCCGGTGGCCCCGGACGTCGAGCAGCAGGTCCTCTCCCTCGGTCCCGGTGACCGTTGCCTCGAGCAGGTTGGACTGCCCCAGGAAGTTGGCGGCAAACGTGGTGGCCGGCCGCTCGTACAGCTCGGCCGGAGCCCCGAGCTGCTCGATCCGGCCGCCGTTCATGACCGCGATGGTGTCGGCCATCGTCATGGCTTCTTCCTGGTCGTGCGTGACGTGCACGAACGTGAGGCCCACCTCGGTCTGGATGCGCTTGAGCTCGATCTGCATCTGCCGGCGCAGCTTGAGGTCGAGGGCACCGAGCGGCTCGTCCAGGAGCAGCACCTCCGGCTTGTTGACGATCGCGCGGGCCAGCGCGACGCGCTGCTGCTGGCCGCCTGAGAGCTGACCGGGCTTGCGCTTTGCCAGGGACGACAGCTGCACGAGCTCGAGCACCTCCTCGACGTCCTTGCGTACGGATGACGAGCGCCTCCGCCGCAAGCCGAAGGCGACGTTCTCGAAGACGTCGAGATGCGGGAACAGCGCATAGCTCTGGAAAACCGTGTTCACCGGCCGCCGGTACGGCCGGGTGCCCGTGATGTCCACGTTGCCCAGGAGCAGTTGTCCGGTCGTCGGCTGCTCCAGCCCGGCAACCATCCGCAGGGTGGTCGTCTTGCCGCAGCCTGAGGGCCCGAGCAGCGCGAAGAACGACCCTTGTGGAACGGTGAGGTCGAGGTCGTCGACAGCCGTGAAGGCACCGAAGCGCTTGGTGACCCCGACCAGCCGAAGCCCCCCGTCCGGTGCTGTCGCCGTCGAGGGCGGGACGCTGGTGGAGACCGGCGCGGTAGCGGTTGCCATCACTATCAGGCTCCGATGAGGGCCTGGAAGGCCTTGTTGTAGCGGGTTTCCTCGGCCTCGGTCAGGCCCTTGAAGCCATGCGAGGTGGCCAGCACCTCAGGCGACGGGAAGATGAGCGGGTTCTTGGCGACCGAGGGGTCGGACGCCAACAGAATCTCCTTCGAGCCCTTCACCGGCGAGATGTAGTTGACGTAGTCCTCGACGGTGGCCATCTGCTTCGGGTCGTAGAAGTAGTTGATCAACTTCTCGGCGTTGGTCTTGTGCTTGGCCTGGTTGGGGATGACGAAGTTGTCCGACCAGAGCATGTGCCCGGTCGACGGAAGCACGTAGCCGAGCGCGGGGTTGTCAGCCTTGAGCTGGACGACGTCACCGGTCCAGGCCATGCAGGCCGCGGTGTCGCCGGAGGCCAGGGGCTTGCCGTACTCGTTGCCCGTGAACCCGCGCAGCTGGCCGGAGTCCTTGGCCGACTTCAGCGCTGCCATCGCGGCATCGAAGTCCGCGTCGGTGAACGACGCGGGGTTCTTGCCTTGCGCGAGCATGACCAGCCCGACGGTGTCGCGCATCTCCGTCAGCAGCGTGACCTTGCCCTTCAGGGTCTTGTCCGTGAGCAGCTGGTCGATCGAGGTCACCTTCTTCCCGCCGGTGGACTTGGGGTTGTAGGCGATCCCGGTGAAGCCGCTCTGCCATGGCAGGGAGTAGACCCGGCCCTTGTCGAAGGGCACGTTCATCAGGTCGGACTCGAGGTTGCCGGCGTTGGGGATGTTGGCCTTGTCGAGCTGCTGCACCCAGCCGAGGCGCATCAGCCGGGCGACCATCCAGTCGGTGCTGCACCACACGTCGCGCCCGGTGTCCTGAGCCGCCGACAGCTGCGGCTTGACCTTGGCGAAGAACTCGTCGTTGTCGTTGTAGTCCTCGGTGTAGTTCACCTTGATGCCGGTGCTCTTGGCGAACGCGTCCAGCGTCGGGTGCGCCTTGGTCTTGTCGTTGACGTCGATGTACTCGGGCCAGTTCGACCAGTTCACCAACAGCTCTGTGCTCGACAGGTCCTTCGCGGCGCGCGACGAGGCGGACGACGATTTCTTGGAAGTGCCACTCGTTCCGCAGGCGGTCAGCAGGCCGCCGACGGCGACCGCTCCGGCTCCCTGGAACAGGGTTCGCCGAGTGAGAGTGCCGCGCAGGAGCGGTGCGGAGACAAGCGGTTCGCGGTCCATGGGTGTCCTTCAGGTCCTGCCGAGGTGGCGTTGTGGGTGGGGCGGGTCAGGTGCTGGGGAGCGAGAAGCCGGTGCGCTGCCACTGCTTGTGGGCCGTGGCCGTGCGGTCACTCATCACATGTTCCATCACGGCGTGGTCCTTCGGGGAGTATGCCGACGAGCGCCTGCCGGTACCGACCTGCACCCGGACGGCAAGGCGCTGGGCGCCCGACTCCGTCATGTGTCCCCTCTCGCGGCAAAACCCTCGCCGTCGGCGATCCTGGCAGTCAACTCTCGGAATGACAAGGGATTCCGTGGTTGCAGGACCGAAGTGCTGCGGATCTGTGATTCAGCGACAAAGACCCGGCCGGTTCCGGCGGTGCTGGTTGCCAGCGCCGCCGATCGAGGTCATGCTCCCGCAGTGGAACGCCGCAACCCGATCGACCGAGCCCCCGCCTTCGGACCCCTTGACGACATCTCCAAGCTGATCATCGGGCAGCTGCAGGAGGATGGCCGTCGTCCCTACGGGACCATCGGCAAGGCCGTCGGCCTGTCGGAGTCCGCAGTGCGGCAGCGAGTGCAGCGCCTGCTCGACACGGGGGTCATGCAGATCGTCGCAGTCACCGACCCGCTGCACGTGGGCTTCGCCCGCCAGGCCCTCATCGGCATCCACGTCGACGGGGAGACGCTGCCCGTGGCCGACGTCCTGGCCAAGATCGAGGAGGTCGACTACGTCGTCATGACCGCGGGCTCCTTCGACATCCTGGTCGAGGTCGTCTGTGAGGACGACGACCACCTGCTCGATCTCGTGTCCACCCAGATCCGCAGCATCCCTGGCGTGCGATCGACCGAGAGCTTCGTCTACCTCCGGCTGCGCAAGCAGACCTACGGATGGGGCACGCGGTGACACCGTCATGACCGAGCGCACCCGGGTACGGCGGCTTCCCGAGCTCGCGCACGACGACCGGACAACCCTCGACGCCATCCTCGACGCGGCCCTCGTGGCCCACGTCGCGATCGCAGACGACGCCGGTCCGGTGGTGCTGCCGATGGCCTGCGCCCGCGACGGCGACCTGCTGCTGGTGCACGGCTCCACGGGCAGCCGCCTTCTACGTTCTCTGGCCGCCGGTTCGCCCTCGTGCACGACGGTCACGCTGCTCGACGGGGCGGTCTACGCGCGCAGCGCCTTCGCCTCGTCGATGCGCTACCGCAGCGCCGTCGTGTTCGGGCGCTACGTCCCGGTGGTCGATCAACTGCACGCCCTCGAACTGCTCACCGAACGCTTGCTGCCAGGCCGTTGGAGCGAGCTTCGCCGACCTACCGGCAAGGAGCTGGCTGCCACCGCCATCCTCGCCGTCCCGTTGCTGGAGTGGTCGGTCAAGGTCAGCGACGGCTGGCCCGACGACGACGCGTCCGACCTCGACGCTCCAGTCTGGGCCGGTGTCGTGCCGTGCGCCACCACGTGGGGCCCGGCGCTGGACGCGCCCGACCTCGCCCCCGGCCGGACTCCGTCCACCGCCGTACTCGACCGAACCTGGAGGCCCTGATGCCCGCCCTGCTCCACCCGTTCGCCCGGCCTGCGCTCGAGGATTTCATCAGCATCGTCCGCGGGGAGGGCGCGGTCGTCTGGGACACACACGGGAAGCGGTACGTCGACGGCCTCGCGTCGCTCTGGTACTGCAATGTCGGCCATGGCCGCACCGAGGTCGCGGACGCGGTGGCGCGGCAGATGGCGCAGCTCGAGACCTACCACTGCTTCGAGCGCTTCACCACGCCGGCGGCCGACGAGCTCGCCGAACGACTGGTGGCGCTGGCGCCCGTCCCCGGCAGCCGGGTGTTCCTCACCAGTGGTGGTTCCGAGGCCGTCGACACCGCGCTGAAGCTGTCCCGGATCGCTCATGTGCAAGCCGGCAGTCCGGAGCGGACCATCGCGATCAGCCGCACTCCCAGCTATCACGGCGTGTCCTACGGCGCGATGACGCTGACCGGACTTCCCCTGAACCGCAAGGACTTCGGACCGGGCGTCGGTGATGTCCTACAGGTCGACAAGGACGACCTTGATGCGGTTCGCGCCATCTTCGAGACGCACCCGGGACAGGTCGCGGCCGTCTTCGCCGAACCCGTCGTCGGAGCCGGCGGGGTGTGGCCGCCCGCTCCCGGCTACCTCCAGGGACTGCGGGCACTGTGCGACGAGCACGGCGCCCACCTGGTCCTCGACGAGGTCATCTGTGGCTTCGGGCGACTGGGGACCCTGTTCGCGGGCAGCCACTTCGGGGTCGACGCCGACATCACGACCTTCGCGAAGGGCGTCACCAGCGGCTACGTCCCGCTCGGTGGGGCACTGCTCGCGCCCAGCGTGCACGAGGCCCTGTCGGCGGATCCGGAGTTCGTGCTGCGGCACGGCTACACCTACTCCGGGCACAGCACCGCGGCCGCCGCGGCCCTCGCCTGCCTCGATCTCACCGAGCAGGAGGGTCTGCTGGAAAGGGCAACGCGGATCGGCGAGCGCCTCGAGCCACAGCTCAAGGCCTTGGAGGCGGAAGGCCTGGTCACGGACGTGCGCGGGGTCGGAGCGCTCTGGGGGGTGTCGGTGCCCGACCCGGTCGGCACCCGGGACCGGATGCTCGAACTCGGCGTCATCGTCCGGCCGATCGCACCGGTGTCTGTAGCCATGTGCCCGCCGCTCGTGATCACCGACGACGACCTCGATGCGATCCCGGCGGCTCTGCGCGCAGCACTGACAGCATGATCCTCTGGGACGAGCAGCTCGCTCCCGTCGCCCCCAGACCCCCGCTGCCTGGTGACACCCAGGCGGACGTGTGCATCGTCGGCGCCGGCTACACGGGACTCTGGACCGCGCTGCACCTGCTCCGACAGGACCCGACCCTGCGGGTGGTGCTCGTCGAACGCGACGTCGCCGGCGCGGGGGCGTCGGGGCGCAACGGCGGCTGGTGCTCAGCGCTGTTCCCGACCTCCTGGCACCGGATGGCCCGTGCTGCTGCACGGGAGTCCGTGATCGCGATGCAGCGCTCGCTCGAGGACAGCGTCGACGAAGTCGGTCGCTCCGGCATCGACTGCGACTACGCGAAGGGCGGCTCGGTGGCCCTCATCCGTTCGCGAGCACAGCTGGCTCGGGCAACGGCAGAGGTGTCCGAGGCGCGCTCGTGGGGCTTCGGGCCGGACACACGTGACCTGCTCGACGGACCGGCGACGAACGCCCGGCTGAGGGGCAGCCGCGTGCTGGGAGCGGTCACGACGGAGCACTGCGCTGCCCTGCACCCGGCGAAGCTGGTCCGCGGGTTGGCGGCGGCCGTCGTCGAGCTCGGCGGCGTCCTGCACGAGCACACTGCGGCACTGAGCGTCGACCAGGGGCGGGTCGTCACCGAGCACGGCACGGTGACCGCGGACGTGGTGCTGCTCGCGGTCGAGGGCTACACGGCGCAACTGCCAGGGCACCGGCGCGACCTGGCACCGGTCTACTCGCTGATGCTCGCGACCGAGCCCCTGTCGGCCGCCATCTGGGAGCAGATCGGGCTGGACGACCGGGCAACCTTCACCGACGAGCGGCACCTCACGATCTACGGCCAGCGCACGGCGGACGGCCGCCTTGCCTTCGGGGGTCGCGGTGCGCCGTACCACTTCGGGTCACGCGTCGACGCCTCCTACGAGCAGGTGCCCAGGGTGCACGAGGCGCTGCGGCACACCCTCGTGGACCTGTTCCCCGTCCTGCGGGGGACCCAGATCACGCACTGCTGGGGAGGCAATCTGGGAGTGCCCCGCGACTGGTATCCCAGCGTCGGCTTGGACCGGACGACCGGCATGGCCTGGGCGGGCGGCTACGTCGGCGACGGGGTCGCGACAGCCAACCTGGCCGGACGCACCCTGGCCGACCTGGTATTGGGCCGGGACACCCCGATCACCCACCTGCCGTGGGTGCGGCGCCGGACGAAGCGATGGGAGCCGGAGCCGCTGCGCTGGCTGGGGGTGAACGCGGTGACGCAGTTGATGAGCCGCGCCGACCGGACCGAGACGGCGTCGGGACGCCCGTCCCGGTCGGCGGCGCTGTTCTGGAAGGCGCTGGGGCACTAGCCACTTCCGCAGCCGCAGCGCCACACGTCTCACCCGGGGAGCTCGGCCAGCGCGACGGTCAGCCGCAGGACGACCTCCGGGTCGGACAGCTGCTCGCCGTACAGCTCGCGGAGCTGGGTCATGCGGTACCGCACGGTCTGGGCATGCACGTGGAGGTCGGCGGCGACGTCCTCGCGACGGCCCTGGTGCAGCAACCAGGACCGGAGGGTCTCGGCGAGCCGCGCAGCCGTGGCGGGCCGCAACCCGTCAAGAGGTGACAGGACCTGCGCCCGCAGGTCGGCCAACGCCTCCCCGTCGGCCGTCAACACGAGGGCCGCGAGGTGCTCCTCGGTGTCGAGGGGCTCGCCGCCGGTCGCGAGGGGGAGCGCTCGCACGGCCCTTCGGAACGAGACAGCCGCGAGCGACCAGGGCCGACGGGGCCCGACGACGGCCGCTCGGCCGCGAAGCGCCCGGAGCAGCGTCCGGCGTGCGTCGGGGGTCAGCAGCACGTCGGTGTCCTCGAGGCCGACGAGGTCGCCGGGCACACGCAGCGTGCGGGCATCGAGCAGCGGGCTCGTGTCCCGCGTCCGCGCCGAGGGCAGCAGGACGACGGTCAGGGTCTCCGGCGGGGACCAGTCGGCGCGCTGCGCTCTCGTGATCAGCGTCTCCCTTGGCTCGTCGGTCAGCAGCGCCTCGCCCAGCCGCTCGCGATACTGCTCGCGCACCCGACCGGACGTGGCCAGCTCGTCGGTGTGTCCTGCGACGCTCGCGGCCGACAGCTCGTCGATGTAGGCGAACACCAGCTCCGCGAACTGTGCCACCGAGCCTGCGTCGAGCCCGGACGTCACGGCGGTCGCGGACAGCTCCCGCCAGGCGACGCGCGCCCCCACCCGGTAGGCCGCAAGCAGCGCGTCCATCGTCCGCCCGCTCCGGGCCTCACCCCGCCCCAGCGCGTAGGCGCCGTCGCGTGCGGGCCGGACCGGCGAGCGGTCGCCGGACTGCGAGGCCAGCCGCAGGAAGCCGGCCAGCGCCATCTGCACGGCGCCTTCGATCGTGGCCCCCATGTCGCCACCGAACGCATCGGCGTACTCCGGCACCTCAGCGGTCAGCGCGGCCACCGTGCGCTCCGCCACCGTCGGCAGCTGGGCGCGCAGCACCTCCATCACGTCCGACGTCAGCGCGAGACTGCTCAACTTGTTCTCACCGAACAAGATAGGGCCGCAATCTCACTCCTCATGGTGGAGAGACTAGCCATGAAGGTGGGAACAGTGAAGTCATGACCACAGCAACCCCCGTACGACGCCTCCGGGACCGCGTCGCCCAGCTCGCCGAGCTGGTCGCCACTCCCTTGGTCCCCGCCGACTACGTCGACCTGCTCGACCCGCTTCGCAACGGCACCGACCTGCGGGCCCGGATCGTGGCGATCACCCCCGAGACGGCCGACGCGGCGACGATCGAGCTCAAGCCGGGTCGCGGCTGGCAGGGTCACACCCCCGGCCAGTACGTCCGGATCGGCGTCGACATCGACGGTGTCCGCCAGTGGCGGGCCTACTCCGTCACCTCGCACACGGACGCGGGCCTCACCATCACGGTCAAGGCGATCCCGGACGGCGTCGTGAGCAACCACCTCGTACACCGGGCCCGGCCGGGCACCGTCGTGCAGCTCGACCAGGCGGCCGGTGAGTTCGTGCTCCCCGCGACGCAGCCCCGGAAGGCGCTGTTCGTCACCGCCGGCAGCGGCATCACCCCCGTCATGGGGATGCTCCGCAGCACCGTGCTCCACGACGTCGTGTGGGTGCACTCCGCCCCCACGTCGGCTGACGTCATCTTCGCCGCCGAGCTGCGCGCCTGGGCCGCCGAGGGCCGGGTCCGCCTCGTCGAGAAGCACACCGACACCGACGGCATGCTCTCGACCGACGAGCTGCTCGCCCTGGTGCCCGACCTGGCCGAGCGCGAGGCGTGGGCCTGCGGCCCGACCGGCATGCTCGACGCCCTCGAGGGCTGGTGGCCCCCGACGAGCACCCTGCACACCGAGCGGTTCCGTCCCTCGGTGCAGGTCACCGGTGAGGGCGGCACGGTCAGCTTCGCCCGCACCGGCACGGTGGTCGAGGCCGACGGCGCGACCCCCCTGCTCGACGCCGGCGAGGCGGCCGGTGTGCTCATGCCATCCGGCTGCCGGATGGGCATCTGCTTCGGCTGCGTCCTGCCGCTGCGCGAGGGTGCCGTGCGCGACCTGCGCACCGGTGACATCACCACCGCCGCGGTGGGCGACGGCGTCCTCATCCAGACGTGCATCTCGGCCGCCGCCGGCCCGTGTGACCTCGACATCTGACCCCCTCCACCCACAACCCAGACGACAACGACGTCCAGGAGACCCCGAATGACTGCGATCCAGAACAAGCCCGACAACGCCCTCGCCCACCTGAGCGCCACCGACGTCGAGGAGCTCGGCCGCTCGCTCGACGCGATCCGCGAGCAGGTCATCGGCTCACGCGGCGCCGACGACGCGGCGTACATCCGCAAGGTCATCGACGTGCAGCGCAGCCTCGAGCTGGGCAGCCGCGCGATCTTGCTGTTCTCGCTGTTCCCACCCGCATGGCTCGCGGGCACCGCCGGCCTGTCGGTCGCCAAGATCCTCGAGAACATGGAGATCGGGCACAACGTCATGCACGGCCAGTGGGACTGGATGCGCGACCCGAAGATCCACTCGACGACCTGGGAGTGGGACAACGCCACCCCGTCCGACATGTGGAAGCACTCCCACAACGAGCTGCACCACACCTACACGAACGTGCTCGGCAAGGACAACGACCTCGGCTACGGCATCATGCGCGTCGACGAGGACCAGAAGTGGTCGAAGTTCTACCTGGGGCAGCCCTTCTACAACTTCCTCAACGCCTGCTTCTTCCAGTACGGCATCGCGGCCTACGACCTCGAGATCGGCCGGGTCGTCAAGGGGCGCAAGGACAAGGACCTGTTCAAGCGTCAGGTGAAGGGCGTCCTCGGCAAGATCCGCAAGCAGGTCACCCGCGACTACCTCGTCCACCCGCTGCTGTCCGGCCCGTCGGCGCTGACGACCCTCGGCGCCAACGCCGCGGCCAACCTGGTCCGCAACCTCTGGACCCACTCGGTCATCATGTGCGGCCACTTCCCCGAGGGCGTCGAGACGTTCGAGAAGAAGAGCATCGAGGGCGAGACCCGAGGCGAGTGGTACCTGCGCCAGATGCTGGGTGCCGCCAACATCAGCGGCAGCCCGGCGATGCACCTGATGACGGGCAACCTGAGCTTCCAGATCGAGCACCACCTGTTCCCCGACCTGCCCAGCAACCGGTACGCCGAGATCGCCCCGCAGGTGCAGGCGCTGTTCGAGAAGTACGACCTGGCCTACGTCAGCGGGTCGTTCCCCACGCAGCTCGCGTCCGCGTGGCACAAGGTCTTCCGCCTCGCCCTGCCGAACGACTTCCTGAAGAAGACGACGGCCACCGTCGTGAACCTGCCGACCGCTCCGGTCCGCAAGGCTGCCTGAGCGGGCTTCCATGTCCCTGACCCAGCCCCTCGACAAGCCGCCCCTTGTCGAGACCGTGATCAAACCGCACCTGCGTGGCTGGCTTCACGCCGGTGCCAGCCCGCTCGTACTGGTCGCCGGCATCGTCCTGATCTGCCTCGCACCAGCGGGCTACGCCCGCTGGTCGGCGGTCGCCTACACCGCAACAGCCCTGCTGCTTTTCGTGACCAGCGCGATCTACCACCGGGGCACCTGGTCGCCGCGTACGACCACGCTGCTCAAGCGCTTCGACCACTCCAACGTCTACCTGCTGATCGCCGGCAGCTACACCCCGGTCGTCGTCGTCGGTCTGCCTGACCCGCAGAGCACGTTCCTGTTGTGGCTGATCTGGTCGGGCGCAGCCCTCGGAGTGTTCTTCCGCTGCGTCTGGACATCAGCCCCGCGGGCGCTGTCCACGGCCCTGTACATCGTTCTTGGCTGGTGCCTTGCTCCCGTGCTCGGGACCCTCGGACACCAGGCCGGAGCGGCCGTGGTCGCCCTTGTCGTGACCGGCGGTGGCCTCTACACCCTGGGCGCAGTCGTCTACGCCACGAAGCGCCCCAACCCCTCTCCGAGCTGGTTCGGCTTCCACGAGGTCTTCCACGCCCTCACCCTCGCGGCCTGGACCGTGCAGTACGTCGCGATCGCCCTGCTCCTGCTGCGCCTGCGCTGACTCAGGCCGGGCGGAGCTCCAGGAGCAGCGCCTGCTCAGGCCGCAGCACGGGTAGCGCCAGCCCCACCGTCGCCAGCGCCTGACCGGACAGCTGTATTGACCCGGCCGTCAGCCAGGGCGGTTCGGTCCGCTGGAGCAGCCGAGGGCCACCGGCGACGTCCAGCACGCGCACGTCGTACCGGCGCTCGGGATCGAGCCCGGGCAAGACCACCGGGGAAGGGCGTTCCAGCGGGGACGAGGTCAGCTGCACGTAGGCGAACACCGCTGTCGCGCCGTCGCGCGCCACCACGCCGTGCAGCCGCGCGGACGGGTCCGGCACATCCCCGTGCACGACGTCACCGGAGTGCAGCAGACCCCGCAACCGCTTGTACGTCGCCACCGCCTCCGCGAGCTGGCGTCGCTCGTCCGGCGCGGTCCGCGTCAGGTCCCACTCGAAGCCGAACGACCCGAACAACGCTGTCGCCACCCGAAAGGACAGGTCGTGCACCCGACCGGTCGTGTGCGACCTCGGCGGTCCGACATGCGATCCGATCAGCTCCGGAGGCAGCAAGAGCCCGGTCCATCTTTGGATCGTCTGCCGCTCGAGGGCGTCGTTGGTGTCACTGGCCCAAACCCGGTCGGTGCGCGCCAGGATGCCCAGGTCGACGCGAGCGCCACCGGAGGCGCAGCTTTCGATCTCGACGCCGGGGTGCCGGGACCGCAGCACGTCCAGCAGCCGGTAGACCGCGAGGGTCTGGGCGTGCACGGAGGGACGGCCGTCAGCGTCGGCGGCCTCCATGAGGTCGCGGTTGTGGTCCCACTTGACGAACGACACGGGCACGTCGGTGAGCAGCGTGTCGAGGCGGTCGAGCAGGTGCTCGTAGGCCTCGTCGTTGGTCAGGTCGAGCACCTGCTGGTGCCGCCACGCCGGCTGCGGGCGTCCCGGGACCCCGGACACCCAGTCGGGGTGGTGCCGCACCAGGTGAGAGTCGGGGTTGACCATCTCCGGCTCGAACCACAGGCCCAGCTGCATCCCCAGCCCGGTGACGTGCTCGGCGAGCGGCGTCAGCCCGTGCGGCCAGACCTCGTCGTCGACGTGCCAGTCGCCCAGGCCGCGCGTGTCGTCACGCCGGGCCGTGAACCAGCCGTCGTCGAGGACGAAGCGCTCGACGCCGATCTCGGCCGCGACGTCGGCAAGAGCCTTGAGCGTCGGGAGGTCGTGGTTGAAGTAGACGGCCTCCCACGTGTTGAGGACGACCGGCCGCACCGCCGTCGGGTGCGTGGGCCGCGCCCGCAGGAACCGGTGGAACGACCGGGAGATCCCGTCCAGACCGGCACGGCTGTACGCCGCGAACATCCAGGGGCAGGTGTAGGTCTGCCCGGGCCCGAGGACGACCTCGCCCGGAGCCAGCAGCTCGGCGGCGCCGAGCACCGACTGCTGGGCGGGACCGCGCTCGGCGTAGCTCAGGTGGTCCCCGCTCCATCCGAGGTGGACGCCCCACACCTCACCGGTGCGGTTGCCGAAACCGGGGGTCCCGGCACACAGGAGCAGCGTCGCGTCATGGCCGGTCCGTCCATGTCGACCCTCTCGGAGGTGGGTGCCGAAGGTGAACGGGTGCCGCTGCGGGTGCCGCTCGCGAAGCCAGCGCCCGGTCAGGTCGAACAGCTCGGCACCCCGGTCCGGCACCGGCAGCACGCACGCAAGCTCGTGCAGCGCATAGGACTCGCTGCCGTCGTTACGCAGGGTGTGACGGACCCGCAGCAGGCCGGTCGCGTCGAGCTCGAGCTCTGTCTCGACCGCAAGCTCAGCGGCCGCGTCGGAGGCCCGGAACCGAGCGCCCCCCTTGGTGAGATCGCAGGCCTGCAAGGCAAACACCGGTGAGAAAGCAAGGCCGCCACGACTGCCGACCAGACCCGGGCGACCCCGGTGCCCGACACCCCTCTCGGGCACCAGCGAAAGGGGTACGGGTTGGTCGGCGGCAGCGCGCTGGACCGCCGGCCGCAGCGCCAGGACCACGACCTCCACCGCGAGGTCTGGGCCAAGGTCATCGCCCCAGTGCAGGACGCACGGCAAGCCCGGTCCGTCGGCGTCCACCAGCACGCTCACGCCACCACCGCGCAGGTGCACGACGGTCATGCCGACCGCCTCGCTCCACCGGCTGGGCGCGACAGCCAGCCGCGCGGGGTGCGGCCGCTCACCACCGCGTAACGCGCCAGGACCTCGTCCCTGATCTGCTCCGCGCCGTCGGTGTCGACCAGCGAGACGGTGCAGCCCCCGAAGCCCGCACCCGTGAGCCGGCTCGCATGGACCCCGGGCGTCGCGGCCGCGCACGCCACGAGCTGGTCCAGCTCGGGGATGCTGACCCCGAAGTCGACCGCCAGGCTGGCGTGCGAGGCGGCAAACAGATTGCCGAGCGCCGTCCGGTCGTCGGCACGAAGGGCAGCCACGCTGGCGAGCACCCTCGCGTTCTCGGTGACCACATGCTGCGCCCGTTGCCGGGGAAGCCCGCTGAGCGAGCTGGCCTCGAGCTGCTCGAGGGTGACGTCCCGCAAGCTCCGCACGCCGAGCTCCCGCGCGGCCGTGGCGCACTGCTCGGCCCGCTCGTTGTAGGCACTCGACGACAGGCTGCGGCTCACGGCGCTGTCGACGACCAGCACGGTGAGCCCCTCCGGCACCGGGACGTGCTCGCTGGAGAGGTCACGGCAGTCCAGGAACAGCGCCTGCCCTTCGCGGGCACAGATGCTCGCGAGCTGGTCCATGATGCCGCTCTGCACCCCGACGCCTTCGTTCTCGGCGCGCTGGCACAACCGCGCGAGCAGGACGTCTTCGAGGGGCTCCGCGAGCACCGCGAGCGCGATGGCGGTCTCGAGGGCCGCGGACGACGACAACCCTGCCCCGAGCGGCACCTGGCTGCTGACGACCCCCTCGAACCCCTTCAGCAGCAGGCCCTCTTGCAACAGCGAGGCGACGACCGCGGCGGCATAGCGCCCCCAGCCGGCGGTCGGTCCAGCCCCGGTGGTGAGGTCCACCTCGACCACCCCGTCGCCGGGAAGGTCCGCCGAGGTCAGCGCCAGCCGGTCCGACGGACGCCCGCTGATCGTCGTACGCAGGTCGAGGGCGACGGGCAGGACGAAGCCCTGGTTGACGTCGGTGTACTCCCCGATGAGGTTGGCGCGACCCGGCGCGGAGACGACCTGCGTCATCCCTTGGTGGCGCCGAGGGTGAGGCCTCCGATGAACTGCTTCTGCAAGAGGGCGTAGACCAGCACCGTCGGCAGGGCCACCATCAACGAGCCCGCTGCCACGAGGTTGTTGTCGGTGAAGAACTGGCCCTGGAGGTTGTTGAGCGAGGACGTGATCGGGCGCTTGTCGCCGGTCACCATGAGCACCAGCGCCCAGAAGAAGTCGTTGTAGATCCAGGTGAACTCCAGCGTGGCCAACGCGGCCAGCGGTGCACGGCACAGGGGCAGGGTGATCTGCCAGTACTGCCGCCAGGCGGAGGCCCCGTCGACCCGGGCAGCCTCGGTGAGCTCGTGCGGCAGGGTCTTCATGTAGTTGCTGAGGACGAAGGTGCAGAACCCGGTCTGGAAGGCCACGTGGATCAAGATGATCCCCCAGAACGAGTCGAACAGCGTCCCGGAGTCGCTCATCGCCAGCGGCAGCGGGATGCTCTTGTAGACCCGGTAGAGCGGGGTCACGATCACCTGCTGTGGCAGCAGGTTACCGGCGGCGAAGAGCATCAGCAGTGCGACGTTGCCGCGGAAGCTGAAGCGGGAGACGACGAACGCCACCATCGAGGCCAGGAACAGCGTGAGCACCAGGGCGGGCACAACGATGATCATCGTGTTGAGGAAGTGGTGCACGAGGTCGCCACGGTTCAGGGCGTTGCGGTAGTTCTCCAGGGTCAGCGTGCTGGCCAGTGAGACGTAGCCGTGCTGCGCCGTCTCTGCATACGGTCGCAACGAGGTGTAACCGGCCCAGAGCAGCGGCAGCAGCCAGACCAAGCTGGTGAGGACGAGCACGGTGTGCAACAGCACCCTGCCCGGGGTCAGCTTCTTGTGGCGTTTGCCCACTACCCGCGGTTCGGCAGGTACGGCGGTCACAGCGGTCACGGCGGTCATGGCGCGGCGTCCTTCTTGAAGGTCTGCAGGAGGTAGACCGTGATGAAGCTCAGCGAGATGAACAGCAAGATCACGCCGAGCGCTGAGCCGAAGCCGATCCGGCTCGCCTCGCCGATGATGTTGTTGGTGACGAGCACCGACAGCAGCTCGAGGCCGTTGCTCCCCCGGTTCACGATGTAGACGAGGTCGAAGGCGCGCAGCGACTCGATCACCGTCACGACGAGCACGATGACGTTCACCGGCCGCAGGGTCGGAAAGACCACCCTCCAGAAGGTCTGCACCTCCGATGCACCGTCGATCGCGGCGGCTTCCCGCAGCGTCGGGTCGACGCCCTTCAACCCGGCCAGGTAGAGCACCATGATGTAGCCGACGTGCCGCCAGGAAGCAGCCACCAGGACCGCCCACAGGTTGATGTGGGGGTCACCGAACCAGTCGGTCCGGGAGCCGAAGAGGTTGTTGATCAGGCCTTGGTCGGTGCTGTAGATCAACTGCCAGATGAAGCCCACCAGGGCCAACGACAGCACCACGGGCAGGTAGATCGCGCTTTGGTAGAAGCGCGAGCCCCGAATCTCCTTGTCGAGCAGGACCGCCAACAGCAGCCCCATCGGCGTGGCGAGAAGCAGGAAGACCGCGAGCCAGATCAGGTTGTGCTCGATGGCCGGCTTGAAGGGCGGGTAGATGGTCACGATCTGCTGGTAGTTGTCGAGCCCCACCGGCTTGATCGTGCCCAGCCCTCCGATCCCGTTCCACCTCGTGAACGACAGCAGCACGGACAGCATCGACGGGACCCAGACCAGTCCGACATGGATGATCAGCGGGATTCCCGCCATCAGGGTCAAGGTGATGCGGTCCCGGCGGGAGAACCGCCGGGACCCGCGGCGCCGGGGTCGTCGCGTCGCCGCGGCAGGGTTTACCTGCGCGGACTCAGCGATCGACGTGGTAGCCACGCGTCAGCTGACGAAGATGGTCTTGGCCTGCTGCTGAAGGGACTTCGTCACACCGTTGACGTCCTTGGGGTTCTTGAGGAAGTCCTGGATCGCCGGGATGACCACCGGAGCCGCGAAGTCGGGACGGGTATCCCGGTCGAGGAACTGCGCGATGTTCTTGGTGCTGCCGATCAGCTCCGCGGCCTTCTTCTGCAGCGGGTTGTAGGCCGCCGTCGAGGCGTCCTTCGCGGCCGCGACGTCGTTGGGGTCGGTCTTGAGGTAGATGTCCTGCGCGGCACCCGTCCCGACGTAGCGGAGCAGGGCCTTCGCCGCGGCTTCGTTCTTCGGGTTCTTGGACATCATCAGGCCGTCGATGGGGGCGTCGATGCTGTCGGTGCCGTGATCGGGGTTGATCTCCGGGAAGGGGAAGAAGTCGAGGTCGTCGAGCACCGCTCCCTTGAACTGCTGGCCCACGAAGGAGCCCAGCAGGTAGGTCGCGCTCTTCTTGCTGCCCAGGTTCTGCGCCGCCTCCTGCCAGGTGCGCCCAAGGGCGTTCTCCTCGTGCAGCGGCAGGATGTCGCGCCAGGTGTTGAAGACGTCCTTGACCTTCTGGTCCTCCCACGACTCCTTGCCGCCCATGAGGCTGATGTGGAAGTCGTAGCCGTTGATGCGCATGTTGAGGATGTCGAAGGTGCCCATCGCCGGCCACCCGTCCTTGTCGGCGAAGCCGATCGGCGCCATGCCGTCCTTCTTCATCTGCGCGCCCAAGGTCTTGAACTCGTCCAGCGTCTTGGGGATCGTGTAGCCCTTCTCCGCAAAAACACTCTTGCGGTAGAAGACGGCCCACGGGTAGTTGTAGATCGGCACGAAGTACTGCTTGCCGTCCTCGGCCGTCGAGGCCTGCTTGAAGGCGTCGCTCATGTTGAGGTCGGCCCAGACGTCCGAGACGTCACCGATGAGCCCCTGCTTGGCGAAAAAGCGCATCCGGTTGCCCGCGAACCAGGTGAACACGTCGTCGGGCTTGCTCTGCAGGTAGTTGTTGATCTGCGTCTGGAAGTCGTTGTGCGCCACCGTGTTGGTGGTCACCTTGACCGTCGACTTCGCGGTGAACGCCGTCAGCATGGACGCGAAGGCAGCCTTGGGCGTGTCGTCGGAGGCGTTGGACCCGAAGGTGACGGTGCCGCTGGCCTTGCCCCCGCCGCCGCCGGTGGACTTCTTGGAGCTGCTGCCGCAGCCGGAGATCAGGCCGGTGCCGGCGAGGCCGGCGCCCAGGGCGAGGCCCTGCAGGACCTGGCGACGCCCCACCTCCAGCTTCGGCAGCCCTGACAATGGTGAACTCTCGGACGGTGTGCGAACCACGGACCCCTCCAGGGTGGACAAGAACGACCGCTGAACGAACAGAATCGATCAGAGTGCCGCGCATCACACTCCTGTGTCAGCCGTGTGTCAAGCACCCCGGGTCACCTACGCTCACGGTGATTCGGAGACGACATCGCATACGTAGCAGGCCAAGCCAGACGATTACGCTAAGTTACCTCAACGACACAGGACGTGCACGCCGGGCAACGGAGAGCCACCCCCGTGTGAGAACTTGTTGACTTCTCGCGACCGCGCGGCAAGATTCGGTCGACTTCGGGAGGGAGCAGGGGTGACAAACGTTCGCTGGCCGGACGTGCCCGGCGTGCTGTTCGGCGCGGACTACAACCCGGAGCAGTGGCCCGAGGACGTCTGGGCCGACGACGTCGCGAGGATGCGGGAGGCCGGCGTCAACCTGGTCAGCCTGGGGATCTTCAGCTGGGCGCTGCTCGAGCCCTCCCCCGGCACCTTCGACTTCGGCTGGCTCGACCGCGCCATCGACCTCCTGCACGACGGTGGCATCGCCGTCGATCTCGCCACCGCCACCGCCTCCCCCCCGCCGTGGTTCTCACTCGCCCATCCCGACAGCCTGCCGGTCACCGCCGACGGCACCCGGCTGTGGTGGGGCAGCCGGCAGGCCTACTGCCCCAGCTCCGCCGAGTACCGCGACGCGGCGGCGGCCATGGCCGGCCGGATGGCCGAGCGCTACGCCCAGCACCCCGCGGTGCGGATGTGGCACGTCAACAACGAGTACGGCTGCCACGTGGCCCACTGCTACTGCGACACCAGCGCGGCCGCCTTCCGCGACTGGCTGCAGCACCGGTACGGCGGGCTCGACGCTCTCAACCAGGCCTGGGGGACAGCCTTCTGGAGCCAGCGGTACAGCGCCTGGGCCGAGGTCCTGCCGCCGCGAGCCTCCCCGACCTGGCGCAACCCCACGCAGCAGCTGGACTTCTGGCGCTTCTCCTCGCACGCCCTGCTCGAGCTGTTCCGCACCGAGCAGGCCGCGATCCGCGAGCACAGCGACCTGCCCGTCACCACCAACTTCATGGCCTCGCGCTTCAAGCCGGCCGACTACCTCACCTGGGGTCGCGAGCTGGACCTGGTCTCCAACGACCACTACCTGATCGGTGAGGACCCGGCCCCCCACATCGAGCTCGCCCTGTCCGCGGACCTGACGCGCGGGCTGGCGGGCCAGGCGCCGTGGCTGCTCATGGAGAGCTCCACCAGCGCGGTGAACTGGCAACCGAGGAACCTGGCGAAGACACCGGGCCAGCTGCGCCGTCATTCCCTGTCACATCTGGCCCGAGGGGCCGACGGGATCATGTTCTTCCAATGGCGTGCCTCGCGCGCAGGGGCGGAGAAGTTCCACTCGGGGCTGATGCCCCACGCGGGCACGGACACCAGGGTCTGGCGAGAGGTCGTCGAGCTCGGCGCCGAGCTCACAGGGCTCCGTGACGTGGTCGGGACCCGGGTTCAGTCGCGCGCGGCCATCCTCTGGGACTACGAGGCGTGGTGGGCCGTCGAGCTCGACAGCCACCCGTCCGCGGATGTCTCCCATCTCGGTGCCGTCCGAGCGACGTACGAGGCGCTGTGGCGGCTCGGGATCACCGTCGACTTCGTGCACCCCGAGGGTGACCTGTCGCCGTACGACCTGCTGTTGGCACCGAGCCTGTACCTGCTCAGCGACGCGGGCGCGAAGGGCATCACCGACCGCGTGGTGAGCGGCGCATCCCTGGTGGTGCAGTACTTCAGCGCCATCGTCGACGAGCACGACCACATCCGGCTCGGTGGCTACCCGGGTGCGCTGCGCGAGGTCCTGGGCATCCGGGTCGAGGAGTTCTACCCGCTCGCCAGGAACCAGCGGCTGACCCTGTCCGGGGGCGGCACGGCAGGCACCTGGACCGAGCTGCTCCACCTCGACGGCGCCGAGGCCGTCCAGACCGTCGTCGACGGTCCGCTTCCCGGCACGCCGGCCCTGACCCGCAACGACCATGGCGCAGGCACCGCCTGGTACGTCGCCACCACCCCCGATGCGGGCACCCTCGAGGCGTTCCTCGCCCGCGTCGTCGAGGAGGCCGGGATCCGGCCGGCGGCCGAGGCGCCCGCCGGCGTCGAGGTCGTGCGGCGCGGCGACCTGCTGTTCGTCATCAACCACACCTCCGAGGCCGCCACCGTGCAGGGCACGTTGGTCGCCGCGGGGGATGTGGCCGTCCTGAGGGAGACCTGACGTGCTGGCCGCCCAGCGCAGGCAGCTGATCGTCGACGAGGTGGCTCGCGTCGGCGCCGTGCGCGTGTCGGAGCTGACCGCCCTGCTGGGCGTGTCGGACATGACCGTGCGGCGCGACCTGGAGCAGCTGCGCAGGGGTGGTCTGCTCGAGAAGGTCCACGGCGGGGCGACGGCCCTGCCGCAGCGCTCGAGCGAGGAGCCGGGGTTCGAGGCCAAGTCCTTGCGGGAGCTGGCGGAAAAGCACGCGATCGCCGAGGCAGCAGCCCGTCTGGTCGAGCCGGGACAGGCGGTCGCTCTCGGCGCGGGGACCACGACCTGGGTCCTGGCGCACCACCTGCTCGGCGTCAAGGACCTCACCGTCGTCACCAACTCCATCAAGGTCGCCGACGTGCTGCGCGAGCGCCACACCGTTGTCCTCACCGGCGGGGTACGCACCCCCAGCGACGCCCTCGTCGGGCCGGTTGCCGACCTGGTCCTGCGGTCACTGCACTTCGACGTGGCCTTCCTCGGCTGCCACGGGCTGGCCGAGGTCGGCCTCACCACCCCGAACCTGGCCGAGGCGGAAACCAACCGCGCCTTCGTCCACGCCGCTCGACGGGTCGTCATCGTGGCCGACTCCACCAAGTGGGGCACCGCCGGGCTGATGACGTTCGCGAGCCTGTCCGACGTGGACGTGCTGCTCACCGACGACGGCCTACCGGAGCAGGCCCGCGGCCTCCTGACCCGGGGAGTCGGCCGGCTCGAGGTCGTGTCCACGGAGGCCGACGGACACGGAACCGCGGAGAGGTGACGCGATGAAGCGCACCCAGGCCTGGCTCTCGGACGGTCGCGAGATCCTCTACTTCGACCGGTACGACGACGCGGTCCGTCGCCTGGACGACCCGCGTAGCCTGCCCCAGGTCTCCACCGACGCCGCCCTGCGGTGGGACGCTGCCGTCGAGGAGTGGGTGGTCGTCGCCGGGCACCGGCAGGGCCGGACCCACCACCCGCCGACCGACGAGTGCCCGCTGTGCCCGAGCACCTCCGAGCGCCAGACCGAGGTCCCCTCCTCCGACTACGACGTGGTGGTCTTCGAAAACCGCTTCCCGTCCCTGTCGATGTCCGCCGGCTCCGAGGGGTCGCCCGAGTGGCCGCCGGCGACCGGGCGGTGCGAGGTCGTGTGCTTCACCCCTGACCACGAGGCGTCCTTCGGCACCCTCAGCCCTGAGCAGGTCCGGACCGTCCTGGAGGCATGGGTCGACCGGACCCTGGAGCTCAGGGCACTTCCGGGGGTGGTGCAGGTGTTCCCCTTCGAGAACCGCGGCCGGGAGATCGGGGTGACGCTGGCGCACCCGCACGGCCAGATCTACGCCTACCCGTTCGAGCCGCCTCGCATGACCCGGCTGCTCACTGCGGAGCGCCATCACGTGCAGCGCACCGGCGAGCACCTGAGCGATCACATCCTGCGGACCGAGCGCGCCGACGGACGACGGGTCATCGCCGAGAACGACGAGTGGATCGCCTTCGTCCCGGTCGCCGCGCGCTGGCCGTTCGAGGTGCACCTCTACCCCACCACCCGGGTGTCCGACCTGCCATCGCTCAGCGAGGCAGCCCGTGTCGCCTTCGGCCCGCTCTACCTGGAGGTCCTGCGCCGACTCGACGGGCTGTTCGACCTGCCCATGCCCTACGTCGCCGCGTGGTACCAGCGACCGTCGACAGCCGGCCCGGAGGAGTGCGCGCTGCACCTCGTGGTCTTCTCCTCGCGCCGGGCACCCGGAAAGCTCAAGCACCTTGCAGGGTCGGAGTCGGCGATGGACGTGTTCATCAACGACATCCCACCCGAGCGGGCCGCCGCCATGCTCCGGGCCGCTGACGACGCCGTCGGGACCTCGCGGTGACAGCGCACGACGTCAGCCGGTGCGACGGACCCTGATGGGTCCCTTGGCGGTCGAGGGGTCCACGACCCGGCCACCCTGGAGGATCTCCACCTGGCCGCCGACGACCAGGCGACGGGCAGCGGCCCGAGCCGGCTCCATCAGCGCCCGCCACTGCTCGCCGCCGACGGCCCGGGCAGCCTCGGACGGGCAGATGGTCGCTCCCCGGGCGCGCGCGGCCAGCAGGTCGAGGACGGCAGCCTCCAGACGGGTGTCCAGCGGCGTCGTACGCCGGCGGCGGCACGCATCCGAGCAGAAACGGACCTGGTCCCAGTCGCGGGCCCACTTCTTGCGCCACGTGATCTCCCGGCCACAGGCGGCGCAGGGCTTGGGCTGTTCCATGCCACCACGATGACGGACGCACAGGCGTGTCGCCATCGCAGGGGCCGGGCCGGGCCGGCAAGCAGCCGCGTCTGAGCTCCGCGTCCGTTGCCGATAGGTTGCGGGCTGACCGACCCGAAGGCAGGAGAGCAAGTGCTGGGACAGCTCGCCGGTGCCGTCGGCCCGCTCGTGCGGCTCCCCTTGACGGCGGTGCACAGCCTCGAGCACCTCGTCGAGCAGCTGTCCACCGTGGCCACCCGGGCCCTGCTGCTCCTGGATGCTGTGGATAGCCTCCCTGCCCGCATCGACGTCGTGCTGACCAACGCGGAGCTGCTGAGCGCCCGCCTCGAGGGCGTGCTCGTCACGGCCGAAGCGCTCACCCGCAAGGTCAATCGCATCGCGACGGACGCGGCAGGGACCCTTGCGTCGGTCCAGCCCGCCGTCGCCGCGATCGGCGCGCTGCCGGCTGCTGCCGTCGCCGGTCTGGTGGAGGACCTCGGTGCTCTGCTCGCCGGAGCCAGGGAGCTCGACCCCGGCCTGGTGGGTGAGGCGACCGGCGCGGTCCGCGCCGTACCTGCCCTGATGGAGGTGGTCGAGACGGACCTGCTGCCGGCACTCGCCCAGCTGGAGGGGCTCGTCCCCGTCGTGGCCCAACTCGGGGTCCAGGTCGACCACCTGGACGGCACGGTCGCCGACGTCGGGGCCCTGCTCGGTGGCATCCCGGGGGCGGCCCGCCTGCTCAAGCGCGGCGAACGTCCCAGGGCGACGTAGGGCCGGCATCTGGCCGGTCGCCCTCGGTGAACCCACTGCTACGGTCCTCACGTGGGCACGCAGGTCGATGCGGGGACCGCGCCGGCGCCCGGGAGGACGCCCAGCAGGCGACTGATGTGGCTTGTCATCGTCGCTTCCGTCGTCCTGAGGGTCTACCCGTGGACCCGCCCGCACTCCTTCCTGGGGGTGCTGGAAGTCGACGACGGCGTCTACTACGGCGCGGCCAAGGCGATGCTGCACGGCCTGCTGCCCTACGCCGACTTCACGATCTTGCACCCGCCGGTGACATCCCTGCTGCTGCTGCCCTTCGCTGCGGTGGGGGCGGTCTTCGGGGACCCCGCGGGGATGGCGGCGGCGCGCGTCCTCATCGTGGGCGCGGCTGTGGCCAACGTCCTGCTGGTCCACCGCCTCGCGCTACGGCTCCCCCACCGGACCGAGCGGCCGGCGCTGCTGGCTGCGGCCGTCTACGCCGTCATGCCCAACGCCGTGATCGCCGAGCACACCCTGCTGCTCGAGCCCCTGGTCAACCTGTTCTGCCTGCTGGCCGTCCTGTGTCTGCTGCGACAGACCCCCCGGTACGCCGTACTGGCGGGCGTCCTGCTCTGCGCCGGCGCCGGGGTCAAGGTCTTCGCCGGCGCCTACATCGCCGGCGTCCTCATCTGGCTCGTCCTGAGCGAGCGGCGGGGGCTGGTGCGACCGCTGGTCGGCGGCCTGACCCTCGGTAGCGCCGTCCTGCTGCTGCCGTTCTTCGTGCTCGCGCCGTCGGCCTTCTGGCACGACCTCGTCGTCACGCAGCTGAACCGACCAGCGGACGGCACCCCGGGAGGGCTCGTCCGGGAGCTCGACACCGTGGTCCCCCACCTGGTCTCGCTGGCCCTCACAGCGGTGCTGCTGGCCGTCGTGCTCGGCCTCGGGGTGCTCACGCAGCGCAGGGCCCCGCAGTCGGCGACCAGCCTCTGGGTCTTCGTGGGCGGCCTCGGGGGCTTTGCGTTCCTGACGTCCCCGTCGTATTTCGCGCACTACGGGGCGTTCCTGGTACCACCGCTCGCCCTGCTGCTGAGCCGCCTGGTGGAGGCTCCCCGGCTGCGCGCACCACGGCGGGCAGCAGGCCTCGCGTTCGTCCTGGCGGCCTTCGCCGCCCTGTCGGTCGTGGAGAACTCCGGCTACTCGGGGCAGGGCGACCTGCGCGAGGCGGGCCGCCTCGTGCCGCCCGGCAGCTGCGTGTTCTACGAGGCGATCAGCCTCGTGGTCGCCGCCGATGTGCTGGCCGACCCGAGTGCCACCTGCCCTGCGTGGGTCGACGGCCGCGGGGTGGCCCTGACGTGGAACACGCACTGGCCGCACACCCGCAGCTTCTACCCGGCGGGCTTCCTCGCCGACACGCGCTGGCAGGCGGCAACGGTCGCGCAGCTCACCCGCGCGGACTTCCTGCTGCTCTATCGCGACCCGACGCGTACGGTCGAGTGGACGCCCGCCACGCAGGACTATGCCCTGCGCAACTTCGCGCCGGTCTGGGTGGACCGGCCAGGCGACGTCCGCGCCCAGCTCTGGCGTCGTACCACCGCCCGCCCGTAGGCCCCCTGCCTGCAGGACGTCCTGGAAACTCAAGGGGACCCGCGCTCAGGCGCTAGGACGTCCCGGAGCTGGGGGCTTGTTGGCCGGCGCCCGTCTCGCCCGGGCCTTCTTGGCGGGGGGCGTGACCTGCGCCGGCGCCGGGTCGGCGAGGAAGGCCCGCAGGGTGTCGAGCACCAGCTCCGGAGCCTCCTCGATGACGAAGTGACCCGCACCGGGGATCGTGACCATCTCGCAGGTCGACCCGAGGTCTCGTACGACGGACTCACCCGTCGAGATCGGCAGAACCGGGTCCGCGGCCCCCCACAGGACGAGCATCTTCTCGGCGTGCACGCGCGGCAGGTCGTCGACCTGGCGCCGGGCGAGCAGGGCTGCCAGCCGGGGTCGGGTCGCGGCCCGGTAGTAGCCGAGCATGGCCGAGATCCGCGCCGGGTCGGTGTAGGCCGCGGTGTACTCGGCACGCACCTCCGGGTCGAGCTCCGCGGGCGAGGTCCACGCGAGCGACAGCATCACGTCGACAACGCGCCTGCCACCCAGCCTGAACAGCAGCTCCGGCGCAACCGGCAGCGCGAAGAAGGGGATGTGCGCCGCGCGCAGCAGGTTGACCTGCCGGTACGGCGCGTTCGCCACGCAGAGCCGGCGTACCAGGTCGGGGCGATGACCGGCGAGGCCCAGGGCGACCGAGCCGCCCCAGTCGTGGCCGACAACGTCGACCCGCTGGCCGGGGAGCTCCTGCTCGAGCAGGGCCGCAATCTGACGGACCACCGAGGCGACGTCATAGGGCCCGCTGTACGACGAGCCACCGAGTCCGGGCAGGTCGGGCGCGAGCACCCGCCGACCGAGGGCCAGACCGGGGGCGACTGCCCGCCACACCGAGGAGGTCTCGGGCACACCGTGCAGCAGCAGGACGGGCGCGCCGTTGCCGGCACCGTGCTCGCGCAGCAGGAAACGGGTCTCGGCAACGGGCACGTTGCGCACGCTCATCGGTCGTGGGTCCCTATCCGTAGAAGGCGGTCTCGACAACCTGGCGGGCTCGCCGGGTCAGCCGCCGGTAGTCATCTAGGAAGTCCCCCTGTGCCCCCGCAGGGTAGCCAAGCAGCCGGGCGACCCCGGCCAGCTCCCGGCCGCTGGACGGCAGGGACGCCGTGGCCTTGCCGCGCACGAGGACCAGGGTGTCGCGGACCTTCGAGGTCAGCGTCCACGCCTGCTCCAGGGTGTCGGCCTGCTCGGTAGCGAGCAGCCCGGCCTGGGCGGCCGCCCGCAGTGCCGGCAGGGTCATGGGGGTGCGCAGCGCCGCCACCTCCGCCCCGTACTGCAGCTGCAGCAGCTGCACGGTCCACTCCACGTCGGCGAGCCCCCCGATCCCCAGCTTCAACGCGAGCGTGCGGTCCGCACCCTTCGGCAGGCGCTCGACCTCGACCCGCGCCTTGATGCGGCGTATCTCCCTGAGCTGCTCGTCGGTGAGCCCGCCGGCCGGGTAGCGCAGCGGGTCGACCGCTGCCAGGAAGGCCGCCGTGATGTCCGCGTCACCCGCCAGCGGCGCGGCCCGCAGCAGCGCCTGTGACTCCCACACGTGCGCCCAACGGGCGTAGTAGGCCTGGTAGGACGCCAGGCTCCGCGACAGCGCGCCCTGCCGACCCTCCGGGCGGAGGTCCGCGTCGACGAGCAGCGGCGGGTCAGGGGCAGGCAGGGCAAGCAGCCGGCGCAGCTCGTTGGCAACGTCGCGGGCCGATGCGGCGGCGTGCGACTCCGTGGCCCCCTCGACCGGTTCGTGCACGAACAGGACGTCGGCGTCCGAGCCGTACCCCTGCTCCGCGCCGCCGAGCCGACCCATCGCGATGACGGCCAGGCGCATCGGCAGCGGCTCCCGGCTCTCCACCTCGACCTTGCGGGTGGCGATCTCCAGGGCGGCGGCGATGGTGGCTGCTGACACGTCCGACAGGGCCTGGCCGACGCGAGGCACCAGGCCGAGCAGGTCGGCGCAGGCGATCCGCAGCAGCTCGTGCCGCCGCAGGCTGCGGATCGCCACCGCCGTGGGCTCCCAGTCGTCGCGGCGACGGGCGACGGCCCGGAAGGCCTGCTCGAGCGCCTCCCGGGGGCGGGGCACGAGGGCCGGGTCGTCGGCGAGCAACCGGACGGCGTCAGGGGCCCGGACGAACAGGTCGGCGGCGTAGCGGGACGAGGCGAGCAACCGGGCCAGTCGCTCGGCAGCGGTGCCCTCGTCCCGCAGCAGCCGGAGGTACCAGGGAGTCGTCCCGAGGGCGTCGCTGACCTGCCGGAACGACAGCAGGCCGGCGTCGGGGTCAGCCGCGTCGGCGAACCAGCCGAGCATCGCCGGCAGCAGCGTCTGCTGGATCGCGGCCCGCCTGGACACGCCCTCGGTGAGGGCCTCCAGGTGACGCAGGGCGGTCTTCGGGTCGGCGAACCCCAACGCGACCAGGCGCTCCCGCGCAGCCTCCGGGGTGAGCCGCGTGTCGGAGGCGGGCAGCCGCGCGACGGCGGCGAGCAGCGGCCGGTAGAAGAGCTTCTCGTGCAGCCGGCGCACCTCCTGGAAGTGGCCGTAGCGCTCCCGACGAAACGTCGGCAGGACGTCACCGCGGTAGCCGACCGCCCGGGCCAGCCGGCGCATCGCCACCTCGTCGTCGTCGGGCGGCAGCAGGTGTGTACGCCGCAGCCGGTGCAGCTGCAGCCGGTGCTCGACGGTCCGCAGCCACCGGTAGGCCTCCGCGAGATGCCGCGCGTCTTCCCGGCCCACGTAGCCACCTGCGGCGAGCTGGTCGAGCGCGACCAGGGTGGTCCCGGAGCGGATCGTGTCATCAGCGCGACCGTGCACCAGCTGCAGCAGCTGCACCGAGAACTCCACGTCCCGCAGGCCACCAGGTCCGAGCTTGACCTCTCGGCCGGCGGTGTCGGCACGCAACGTGGACTCCACCCGACGTCGCATGGCCTGCACGTCCTCGACGAAGCCCGGCCGTTCCCCGGCACTCCAGACCAGGGGCGCGAGCACGGCGACGTAGTCCTGACCGAGGGCCAGGTCGCCGGCAATGGGCCGGGCCTTCAGCAGGGCCTGGAACTCCCACGTCTTGGCCCACCTCTGGTAGTACGCCAGATGGCTCGCGAGGGTGCGGACCAGTGGCCCCGCCCTCCCCTCCGGCCGCAGACCGGCATCGACCGGCCAGGCGACCTGGGCACAGACCTGCATCATCGTCCGGGCAAGGCCGCTGGCCGCCTGGAGCACGGCCTGCTCGTCGGCTCCGTCGACCGGCTCCGCGACGAACACGACGTCGACGTCACTGACGTAGTTGAGCTCCCGGCCGCCGCACTTGCCCATCCCCACGACGGCGAGCCGGAAGGCCGGCAGGGTCGTGGGCATCGCTGCGAGGGCGACGGCCAGGCCGGCGGAGACCGTCGCGCTGGCCAGGTCGGCCAGCTCGGCCGCGACGTCCTCGACGGCCATCGTGCCGGACAGGTCCCGAGCCGCGAGGGTGACCAGGCACCGCCGGTAGGTGTGCCTCAGGGCGGCCACGACCTGCGGCCCGGTGCCCGCTGCCCGCGCTCCCCCGCTCCCCCATGGCAGCGGGCTTCCCGGCGCGGCGCCGACCGCATCCAGCAGCTGCCGCTGCAGGCCCAGCAGCGACGGCCGCGCACTCGTCAGGTCGTCGGCGGCGAGGGCGTACCAGTCGTCCAGGTGGGTCACCAGGTGCTCGCCGAGCTCGACGCTCGTCCCGATCACCGAGAGCAGCCGACCGCGCAGACCGGCCCGCTCCCGCAGTCCGTCGAGCAGCTCCTGCGGGTGCCGGACCGCCTCCACCATCCGGGCCAGGGTGGCTGCCGCGAGGTCGGGATCGGGGGTCTCGCTGAGGGCCTGCAGCACGAGGGCGGACGACTCGTCGGGCGTCGCTCCGTCCAGCCACAGCCTGGCCCGGGCCAGGTTCGCCGCTGCCGCTACCGGGTCGGCGAAGCCCAGCCTGACCAGCCGGCCGTGCTGGGTGGTGCCCCGCTCGGTCACCGCACGCGCCTCTGCACTCCGCCACCCTTCCAGACCGGTCGGTCAGCCTTCGACGGCCAGGCGGGCGAACCGGCGCAGGACCTCGCTCCAGACCTCGCTGATCTCCTCGATCTCGCGGACGGTCCGGTCGAGGACGGCCCGCGGGTCCATTCCCCGCGAGCGGAGGTCGTCGGCGTCCTGCTCGGCCCATCTCCCGACCATCGCCGCGTCGATCTCGACGTGGAACTGGATCCCCCAGGCCCGGTCACCGACGCGGAACGCCTGGTGCGGGTAGGTCGGGCTCGACATGAGCAGCGTCGCGGCCGGCGGCAGGTCGCGCACCACGTCCCAGTGCCACTGCACCACGACGGGGGAAAGCGGCAGGTCCCAGAACAGCGGGTCGTTGCCGGCGACGTCCCGCTTGGCGACCAGCCTCGCCCCCAGCTCCGGTCCCTGGTCCCCCTCCACGACGCGACCGCCGGTGGCCTCGGCGAGCAGCTGTGCCCCCAGGCAGACCCCGAAGGTCGGCAGCTTCGTCGCGACGGCCGCGCGCAGCAGGTCCTTGGTGGCCCGAAGCCACGGCGCTGAACCGTCGTCGTAGGCCTGCTGCGGGCCGCCCATGACGACCAGCGCGGCGAAGCCCTCCAGCGTCGGTGGCAGCGCATCGCCCTGCCAGGGGGCGACGACGACCAGCTCGAGACCTTCGTCGGTGAGCCAGTCCCCGAGCCGGCCGGCGTCCTCGGAATCGGTGTGCGTGATGACAAGGGCGCGGGCAGCCACCTACAGCACCGGGAGGTAGCGGCCGAGCTCGAACGGCGTGACCTCCTGGCGGTAGGCCCGCCACTCCTCGCGCTTGTTGCGCAGGAAGAAGTCGAAGACGTGCTCGCCGAGGGTCTCGGCCACCAGCTCGCTGCGCTCCATGACCTCGATCGCGTCGGCCAGCGAGCCGGGTAGCGGCGTGAGGCCCATGGCGCGACGTTCGCCGTCGGACAGCGCCCACACGTCGTCCTCCGCGCCCGGCGGCAGTTCGTACCCCTGCTCGACGCCCTTGAGGCCGGCCGCCAGCAGTAGCGCGAAGCACAGGTAGGGATTGGTGGCGCTGTCCGGGCTGCGGACCTCGATCCGGGTGCTGTTGCCCTTGGTGGGCTTGTACATCGGCACCCGGACCATCGCGCTGCGGTTGTTGGAACCCCAGCAGACGTACGGCGGAGCCTCACCACCCCAGGTGAGCCGCTTGTAGGAGTTGACCCACTGGTTGGTGACGGCGGTGATCTCCCCTGCGTGCGTGAGCAGCCCGGCGATGAACTGCTTGGCGACCTTGCTCAGGTGCAGCGGGTCGTTGCCGTCGTAGAAGGCGTTCTGGTCACCCTCGAACAGCGACAGGTGCGTGTGCATGCCGCTGCCCGGCTGGTCGCTGAACGGCTTCGGCATGAACGTCGCGTAGACCCCCTGGGAGAGCGCGACCTCCTTGATGACGTGCCGGGTCGTGAGGATGTTGTCCGCTGTGCTGAGCGCGTCGGCGTACCGCAGGTCGATCTCCTGCTGCCCCGGCGCGACCTCGTGGTGGCTGAACTCGACGGAGATCCCGAGCCGCTCGAGCATCGTGATCGTCGTACGGCGAAAGTCGTGGCTGACGTCGTGCGGCGTGAGGTCGAAATAGCCGCCGTTGTCCACCGGCTCCGGCACGACCCCGCGGGCGGGGAGCTCCTTGAGCAGGAAGAACTCGATCTCGGGGTGCGTGTAGAACGTGAACCCGGCATCGGCTGCCTTGCCGAGGGCACGTCGCAGGACGTGCCGGGGGTCGGCCCAGGACGGCGAGCCGTCTGGCATCTGGATGTCGCAGAACATCCTGGCGGTGCCGGGGTTCTCACCGCGCCAGGGCAGCACCTGGAAGGTCGCCGGGTCAGGCTTGGCGATCATGTCGCTCTCCTGCACTCGGGCGAAGCCCTCGATCGCCGAGCCGTCGAACCCGATCCCCTCCGCGAAGGCCCCCTCGAGCTCCGCGGGCGCGATCGCCACCGACTTCAAGGTCCCGAGGACGTCGGTGAACCACAGCCGGATGAAGCGGATGTCGCGCTCCTCGAGCGTGCGGAGAACGAACTCCTGCTGCTTGTCCATCGGCCCATCCTGACAGGCATCCGTGTCGCGGGTGTGACGACCCGGGGCGCGTCGCGTCCCGAACAGGCCTGGCCCGGTCCTGTCGGTGCATGATCACCGCTGTGGCGCAACGGGTGGGCATCGACCTCACGTCGGTCGCCGCTGTCCGAGACGCGCTTGCCGCGCACGGCGCGCGCTACCTCGCACGGGTCTACACGACACGGGAGCAGGTCGACTGCGGCGGCGACCCGGCCCGCCTCGCGGCCCGGTTCGCCGCGAAGGAGGCCACCATCAAGGTGCTCCGACCCGGGCAGCGCACGCCGCTGCCCTGGGTGGACATCGAGGTCATCCGCGAGGCGGACGGTCACGTGGAGCTGGTCCTCGCCGGGAGGGCTGCTGCGCAGGCAGTGGCAGCAGGGCTGGGAGACTTCGCCGTGTCGCTCACGCATGAGGGTGACCGTGCCTGCGCGGTCGTCATCGCGCAGAACGGGTCGATCGCTACAGGGGGAACGTGTCGATGACCGCGAGCATGACCGAGCTGATCCGTACCGTCCTCGCCGAACACGGCCGCCTGCCCGTCGCGCCCGCCTCGCTGCGCGAGCAGGACGACCTCTACCAGGCAGGGATGACCTCTCACGCCAGCATCAGTGTGATGCTGGGCCTGGAGGCCGCCTTCGACGTGGAGTTCCCCGACCGGATGCTGACCCGCGAGGTCTTCTCGAGCATCGCGAGCATCCGAAACGCGCTCGACGAGCTGGCCGTGGTCTGACGTGAGCTTCCTCGACGGCGTCCGGGACAGGTCAAGGACTACCTGTTGACCACACTGCGCCGGGCGCCGGAGGCCGAGGGCGGGGACCCGGTCGCCCTACTCACCACGGGCGAACAGAACACGATGACCCGCACCGCAACGTGGGACCCGCTGGGGATGGCGATGCTGCACACGGCGGGTGCCGCGAGCCTGTGGGCGTCCCTGATGGTGTCCAATGACCGGCTGCACGACTGCAACGCCGCTCTGCTCATGGTGGTGAAGCAGGGGTGATGGGCGCCCCACAGGCCACCGCCGCGCAGCGGGACTTCCAGTCCCAGCTGGTCGCCGAGGGACTGCTGCTGCCGAGCACCGTGTCCGGGGTGACGGGGCAGGGCCCCGCCTTCGTCGGTCTGCGCCGCCGACTCGACGACCGCATCACCCGGCTGTGCGCCCCGGAGAGCGCGGTCACGCTGGAGTTCCCGCCGATCGAGCCGCGCCGCGACATGGAATCGGTCGGCTACCTCACGAGCTTCCCGCAGCTCGCCGGGTCGGTCTTCGCGTTCACCGGCTCCGAGCCGGACGCCCTCGCCCTGGGCGAGAAGGCGCACGCGCACCAGGACTGGAGCGGGCATCTGAGTCGCTCCGACGTCGTCCTGGTCCCCGCCGCCTGCCACCCCGTCTACCCGGCGCTGGCCGCGGGCCCCGTTGCCGCCGACGGCGTCACGATCGACACCGGAGCCGCCTGGGTCTTCCGGCACGAGCCGTCCGACGACCCGTGCCGCCTGCAGGCGTTCCACATGCGCGAGCTGGTCCGCTGCGACAGGGCCACCGCCGTCGGCGGCTGGCGCGACTCCTGGCGGGACCGGTCGCTCGACTTCCTGCTGCGGCTCGGGCTGCCGGCCACCTTCGACGAGGCCAGCGACCCCTTCTTCGGCCGCTCGGGGCGGATGCTGGCGGCCAACCAGCGCGCGCAGAAGCTGAAGTTCGAGATCCTGGTCCCGGTCGGCGGGCAGGACTCGACAGCCGTGGCCTCGTTCAACGCCCACGGCGACCACTTCAGCTCGGTGTTCGGGCTGACCTCCGCGACCGGTGAGGTCCTGCACACTGCCTGCCTCGGCTTCGGCCTCGAGCGGGTCGTGCTGGCGCTGCTCTGGACGCATGGCACGTCCGTCGCCGACTGGCCCGCGTCCGTGGTGGCGGAGCTCGACACGTAACGGCCCTGTGCGACCTCGACCCGGCGACCACGCAAGGCGCCAGTCCTGCTCGAGGTCACGATGACCCACGATGACCCACGATGACCCTGGGCACGGGCACGTCGAGAGGTAGAACAGTCAGTACCCACCGCTACCCGAGGAGAGCACTGTGACCACCCCCATCGCCGCGAGCGGCACGTTCAGCCTCGGCAAGGACCTCGAGGTGCATCGTCTCGGCTACGGCGCGATGCGCCTGACCGGAGACGGCATCTGGGGCGAGCCGAAAGACCGTGAGACCGCCAAGCAGGTCCTGCGCCGCGCGGTCGAGCTGGGCGTCGACTTCATCGACACCGCCGACAGCTACGGCCCCTTCATCAGCGAGGACCTCATCCGCGAGGCCCTGCACCCCTACAACCACGTGGTCGTCGCGACAAAGGGCGGACTGACGCGCAGCGGCCCGGACGTCTGGGAGCAGGTCGGTCGACCCGAGTACCTCCGCCAGTGCGTCCACATGTCGCTGCGCCGCCTGGGCGTCGAGCAGATCGACCTGTGGCAGCTGCACCGCATCGACGCGCAGGTCCCCGTGGAGGAGTCGCTCGGCGCCGTCAAGGCCCTGCGGGACGAGGGCAAGATCAAGCACCTGGGCCTGTCGGAGGTGACCGTGGCCGAGATCGAGCAGGCCCGCCAGGTCATCGATGTCGTCAGCGTCCAGAACCTCTACAACCTGGCCAACCGCCAGTCCGAGGAGGTCCTCGACTACTGCGAGCGCGAGGGCATCGGCTTCATCCCGTGGTTCCCGGTCGCGGCCGGTGACCTCGCCAAGCCCGGTGGGCTGCTGGATGAGATGGCGAAGGACCACCACGCCACCCATGCCCAGCTGGCCCTGGCCTGGCTGCTCCGTCGCTCCCCCGTGATGCTCCCCATCCCGGGCACCAGCTCCGTCGCCCACATCGAGGAAAACTGCGCGGCGGCGACCGTCGAGCTCAGCGACAGCGAGTACGACGCCCTGTCGGCCGCTACCGGCTGACCGCAAGGCAGGAGCTCCTCGACGGCAATAGGTTGTGGCCATGCCTCAGCTACGCATCGGGCTCGCCCAGGTCGACACCACCGTCGGGGACCTGGCGGGCAACGCCGACGTCGTGAGCACCTACGTCCAGCACGCCAAGGACACGGGCTGCCACGTCGCGGTGTTCCCCGAGATGACGCTGACCGGCTACATGCCGGAGGACCTGGTGCTGCGGCGCTCGTTCGTCCAGGCGTCGCTCGACGCCCTCGAGGCCCTCGCGCGGCGGCTGGCCGAGGAGGGCGCCGGCGAGATCGCCGTGGTCGTGGGCTACTGCGGCCGGTCCGAGCGTCCGGCACCGGCCGTCGGGCGGCCGGCCGGCGAGCCGCAGAACTCCGCGGCGGTGCTGTGGCACGGCGAGGTCGTGGCGCGCTACGCCAAACACCACCTGCCCAACTACGGCGTCTTCGACGAGTTCCGCTACTTCGTCCGGGGTGACCGCTTCCCGGTCGTCCGGCTGCACGGCGTCGACGTCGGCCTGGTCATCTGCGAGGACCTCTGGCAGGAGGGCGGACCCGTCACGGTGGCCCGCGAGGCCGGTGTAGGCCTGCTGCTGTGCCTCAACGCGAGCCCGTACGAGCGCTTCAAGGACGACCTGCGGGGCAGCCTCGTCGAGCGCCGGTCCCAGGAGGCTGAGGCCGCTATCGCCTACGTCAACCTGGTCGGCGGGCAGGACGAGCTCGTCTACGACGGTAACTCCATCGTCGTCACCGGTGACGGCACGCTGGTGGCCCGCGCGCCGGTCTGGCAGCAGGGTCTGATGGCGGTCGACCTCGACCTGCCCACCGCCAGCTCGGAGCTCACCGGCGACGTGGACGCCAAGGACGGCACCACGATGCACGTCACCCGCACAACGCTGACGGAGCATGCGATCTCGCCGTACCAGCCGTTGGTGGCGGGGGTCGCGCAGCGGCTCTGCGACGAGGCCGAGGTGTGGGGCGGGCTGGTCACGGCGACCCGCGACTACGTCGAGAAGAACGGCTTCCGCTCGGTGTGTCTCGGACTGTCCGGCGGCATCGACTCGGCGGTCGTCGCCACGATCGCCGCCGACGCGCTGGGGCCGCGACGGGTGCACGTGATCGGGATGCCCAGCAGCTGGAGCAGCACCGGTTCGGTGACCGACGCGATGGCGCTTGCCACCCTGCAGGGCCTGCACTGGCAGCAGATCCCGATCGCCCCGATGGTCGACGCATACACCGGTTCCACCCAGCTCACCGGGCTGGCCCTGGAGAACCTGCAGGCCAGGGTCCGCGGCACGCTGCTCATGGCGCTGTCCAACCAGCACGGCCACCTCGTGCTGACTACCGGCAACAAGAGCGAGCTGGCGACCGGCTTCTCCACCCTGTACGGCGACTCGGCCGGCGGTTTCGCCCCCATCAAGGACGTCCCGAAGTCGCTGGTGTGGAAGCTCGCCCGCTGGCGCAACACCCAGTCGCTCGCGATCCCCTGGGCGAGCATTGAGAAACCCCCCAGCGCCGAGCTTGCGCCGGGCCAGCTCGACAGTGACCGCCTTCCGCCGTACGACGTGCTCGACGCCCTGCTCGAGGCCTACATCGGGCAGGACCTCGGGCGGGCCGAGCTGATCGCCAAGGGCTTCGACGCAGCCGTCGTCGACCGGATCGTCCGGCTGGTCGACCTGGCGGAGTACAAGCGTCGGCAGAACCCCCCGGGACCCAAGGTCACCTCCCGGGCGTTCGGGCGTGACCGGCGGCTGCCCATCACCTCCAAATGGCGAGAAGGCCCGACGGGCGACCCCGGGGCGCAGTGACGCGGGCCACAGCGCGTTGATGCAACGCAGATGGCACGCTTGGGGGGTCCCGGGACACCTGCCTGGAGACGCCCCTCGGAGGAACCCGTGAGCGACACCCTCAAGAGCCTGTACGGCGGCATCACCTCTCGTCGCGTCACGACCCGCGACCTACAGGACGCGAAGGACCGGGGCGAGAAGTGGGCCATGCTCACCAGCTACGACATGCTGACTGCGCGCCTGTTCGACGAGGTCGGCATCCCCGTGCTGCTCGTCGGCGACAGCGCCGGGAACAACGTCCTGGGCTACGAGGACACCGTGCCGGTCACCGTCGAAGACCTGCTGCCGCTGGTGCGCGCCGTCGCCCGGAGCACCACCCGGCCCCTGGTCGTGGCCGACCTGCCCTTCGGCTCCTACCAGGAGTCGCCCGCCCAGGCGTTGCACACCAGCGTGCGCTTCCTTCAGGTCGGTGCTCAGGCCGTGAAACTCGAGGGCGGCCGGCGAGTACTGCCCCAGGTCGGGCTTCTGGTCGAGTCCGGCGTACCCGTGATGGGGCACCTGGGCCTGACGCCGCAGAGCGTCAATTCTTTCGGTGGCTACCGCGTGCAGGGCCGCGGAGAGGCCGGTGACCAGCTGCTCGCCGACGCCCTCGCGCTGCAGGACGCGGGCGCTTTCGCGATCGTGCTCGAGGTCGTCCCCGCCGACCTCGCCGAGCGGGTCAGCAAGGAGCTCGCCATCCCGACGGTCGGCATCGGGGCGGGCGCCGGCACCGACGCGCAGGTCCTGGTCTGGACCGACATGGCCGGCCTCACCCCCGGCCCCGGCCCGAAGTTCCTCAAGCGGTACGCCGACCTGCGGACCGTGCTGGGCGAGGCAGCGAAGGCCTACGCCGACGACGTCCGCAACGGCCGCTACCCCGCCGCCGAGCATGGGTACAGCTGACCCACGCTGGGGGTGACGGCAGCGGCCAGACGTGCTTGTGTGTCGGAATGCGTCTGACTCCCCGCCTCGCCCTGCTACCCGTGCTGACTGTTCTCACTGTCGTCACCGGCGTGCCCGCGCCAGCCGGCGCGGTGACGACCACCGCCACGGCGACGGTCTTCTCCCCGAACCCGGTCGCAACGCTGCACGACGAGTCGCTGACGGACCAGAAGGACGCTGACTACCCGGCTCTCGCGGCGGCGTACCGGACCGTGACGCTCACGCACCTCGACGGCAGCGGCTACCTGCACGGCGACTACGCCTCCGTCGACAGCAGCACGGGGCCGCTCGCGCAGGGGACGTTCACCTACCACCGCAACGACGACCGGTTCGAGCAGGTCATGGCGTACTACTGGGCGACGCAGGCCCAGCTCTACCTGCAGGAGCTCGGTTTCACGAACGTCAACAACGAGCCGCAGAAGATGAAGATCAACCAGTACGGCGTGGACAACAGCTACTTCAACGGAACGAAGAGCCACGACCTGCTGCGCTTCGGCAAAGGTGGCGTCGACGACGCGGAGGACGCCGAGGTGATCCTGCACGAGTACGGGCACGCCATCCAGGACAGCCAGGTCCCCGGCTTCGGCAGCACACCGGACGCCGGCGCGATCGGCGAGGGCTTCGGGGACTACTGGGCGCAGGCCGTCTCGGCCCGGTACGCCCCCACCTCCGACGAGTCCTGCATCGCCGACTGGGACAGCATCTCCTACACGCCCGGACCGGTGCACTGCCTGCGGCGCACCGACGGCACCAAGACCTACCCTGGCTCGCTGGTCGGTGAGGTGCACGCGGACGGCGAGATCTGGAGCAGCGCCCTCAATGGCATCAGGACGGCGCTCGGCGCGACCCGCGCCGACACGGCCATCGTGAAGGCGCAGTTTGCCTTCGCCGCCGACACCACGATGCCCGCAGCCGCGGCCACGACCATCGCGACCGTCCGCACCCTGTACGGCGCCTCCGCCGCCTCCGCGGCCACAGCCTCCTTCCACGCCCGCGGCCTGGCCTGACGCACAGCCGAATAATCCCTCGCCGTTGTCGGAGGGCTCGCCTACCGTCGCCCACGCCATGACCCTCACCGACGCCGCCCCCACGATCCTGGTCGGCCCCGGGTCGCCGCCTGCGTCACGGCAGTTGGGCTGGCAGCGGCTGCGGGGGCGGGGCACCTGGCTGGGTCTTGCCCTGGCCGCTGTTGCTGCCCTCGGTGAGACCCTCGGCACGGTCCTTGCCGGTCGGACCGCCGTCGGTCCCACGTCGACACTGGTCGCACTTCTGGCCCTGTGCCTGGTCGGCGGGTCCCTGCTCGACGTGCTCGGTCGCGTCTCGTGGTCCCGGGTCGTCGACCTGGCGGAGGGCAGGCTGCGCACCGACCTGCTGGCCGCCGCCTTGCACCAGCCCCTCGCGTCGCTCTCCGAGACCGCTGTGGGAGAGGTCCTGGACCGCGTCGACGACGACACCCACGAGCTGGGCACCCTGCTGCGCCAGATGGGCTGGGACCTGGCGCGCACCCTTCTGCGCACCGTCCCGATGTACGTCGTGGCCGGTCTGACCTGGTGGCCGGCGTGGCTGCTGTTCCCGGCCGTCGCCGGTGCACTGACCCTTGCCGTCCGCCCCCTCGCCCCGGTGATCTCCCGGCTCAAGGTCGCCGAGGAGATCGCGTGGACCGACCATGCCGCGATGATGGAGGAGGGGGTGGCGGCTCGCGACGACCTGCGGGCCAGCCTCGGCCAGGACTACCTCCTGCGACGCTGCGCGGAGCTGTCCGGGGTCGTTCAGACCCGGGTGGCGGCCACCTCCCGGGTGGGCAGCCAGATCGGCCGGCGTACCGGACTGCTGTTGCACGGGCTGCTCGCGGCCGTCGCCGGCGCCGGCGTCGTCCTCGTCTCGCGGCACCACCTGTCGACCGCCTCCCTCGTCACGCTGTTCCTGGTGACGAGCGCCTTCGTCGGCCAGGTCGACCAGGTCGCACGGCACCTGCCGGACTTCCAGCAGGGGCTGGGCGCCCTGACCCGACTGCGCCAGCTGCTCGACGTCGAACCCGAGCCCAGCGGTGGGCTGCCCGTCCCCGGCGGCCGGGTGGGCATCTCGGTGCACGAGCTCTACTTCGCCTACTCCGAGGGCACCTTCGCCCTGCGCGACATCAACCTCGAGGTGCCGGCCGGCCAGACCGTCGCGCTCGTAGGCCGTACCGGCAGTGGCAAGTCGACCCTGGCTGCGCTGCTGTCGCGCGCGATGGAGCCGCCGCGAGGAGCTGTCCACCTCGGTGGCACGGACGTGCGCGACCTCGACCTGCAGCAGCTCCGTTCGGCCGTCGGCGTCGTGACGCAGCGCACCGAGATCCTGGCCGCGACGCTGGCCGAGAACATCACGCTGTTCACCGACGTGCCCCGGTCCGCCGTCTGTTCGGCCGTCGACTCCCTCGGTCTGGGCGACTGGGTGAAAGGCCTGCCCGACGGGCTCGACACGCTGCTGGGACCGGGCGGGTCGACCCTGTCCGCGGGTGAGGAGCAGCTGGTCGCCTTCGCCCGGCTGCTCGTCCGCGACGTGCAGGTCGTCGTGCTCGACGAGGCGACCGCCCGGATGGACCCGGTGACCGAGGCGCGGGTCGTCCGGGCTGCGGACCGGCTGTTGTCCCAACGCACCGGCATCGTCGTCGCCCACCGCCTGTCGACGACGGCGCGCGCCGACCAGGTCGTCGTCCTCGACGCCGGTCGGGTCGTCCAGCAGGGCTCCCGAGCCGACCTCGCCGCCCGACCGGGTCGCTTCCGGGACCTGTTGCGCGCCGCGGGCGAGGTCGACCAGCCCGACGCCGAGGACGCGTCGCTGGGCAGTGCCCGTCGGGCCGGTGCGCCACAGCCCCGACAGGAGGTCGGGGACGGACCGAGCCTTGCCCGGGGGACCAGACACGTGCTGTGGATCCACCCGCAGTGGGGCGCTCTCGGCGCGGTCCTTTTCCTCGTCCAGGCGGTACTCGGCGCCTTCGGAGCCCTCACCGGCCTGGTGTGGGGCCAGCTCGTGGAAGGCCTCCGGCGCGGCGCCACACCTTGGTCCTCCCTGGCGCTGGTCGTCGCGAGCCTGCTCGCCGGACCCCTGATCCTGTCGCGGGCCATGCGGATCTACCCGCAGTGGTGGATTGCGGTGATGCTCAGGGTGCGCCTGTCGGTCCTGCTCGGCCAGACCGCCCAGCACCGCCTGCCCCGCACCCCACCCGGCGAGGTCGTCGCGCGGGCGATGGACAGCGACCGCTACGCCCGGTACGGCGACCGTTGGGTGGACTTCCTCAACGGCTTCGCGATCGTGGCGGTGACCGCGGCTGCTGCCCGCAGCCTGCTCGCCGGGGCGGTGCTGCTGGCGGTGATGCTGCTGTCAGCCGCGGCATCCACGTTCGGCTCGCCCCTCGCCGGCCGTTCGGTTGCGGCGTCCTCGACAGCCCGTGCCCATTTCGGACGGTCCCTCGTCTCCGCCCTCGAGTCGGCCCGGACAGTCAAGCTGGCCGCCGCGACCCCGGCGGTGCACCGGCACCTCGAGGACGTCGATAGCGGCCGGGTCGAGGCCGCCGTCGTGGAGCACCGCGTCCAGGCAGTTCTGGACGGCGTGCCCATCGTGCTGGTCAAGTGCGGCGTGGTGGTGGGCTGGCTGGTCTACCTCCGCGGCGGCTGGGGCTTGGCCACCGCACTGCTCGTCACGACGGCCGTCAACGGCTTCGACTGGTTCGGCCGGGTCGCGGGGGCGGTCATCACCGAGGCACCAGGAGTGCGGGCCTGGCAGGTCGCCACCAGCCGGCTCGCCGGTGGCGCGGACCTGATGGACGTTCCGATCGGCGTCGACCTCGTCCAGGGGCGCTCGCCGGAGCCCGACGCACCCGCTCGGGAGGGTTTGGGTCTGCTGGAGCTGCGCGGACTCCGGGCCGTCCACGACGACGGGACGACCGGCGTGGACCACGTCGACCTGACCGTCCGGGCCGGGCAGCTGGTGTTGCTGCTCGGCCAGGTCGGCTCCGGCAAGTCGAGCCTGCTGTCCGCCCTCGCCGGGCTCGTCGACCACACTGGCAGCCTGCAGTGGAACGGCGTCGAGGTCGCAGACCCGCAGGCGTTCCTGCGGCCGGGCCGGGTCGCGCACGTCGCGCAGGTTCCGTGGGTGCTGTCGGGGACGTTCCGCGACAACGTCGCGCTGGACCGTCCCCGGGATGTCGCGCGAGCCCTCGACGACGCGCAGCTGACGTCCGACGTGGCCGACGCCGGCGGCCCCGACGCGGTCGTCGGTCATCGCGGGGTGCGCCTTTCCGGAGGTCAGGTGCAACGCCTCGCGCTGGCCCGGGCCCTCGCCGCCGAGCCCGAGCTGCTGCTGGCCGACGACGTGTCCAGCGCTCTGGACGCACACACCGAGATCGAGCTGTGGCGGTCGCTGCGCCGACGTGGCACGACCGTCGTGGGCGCGACGTCCAAGACCGCCGCCTTGCGGCAGGCCGACCTCGTGGTCGTGCTGGTCGACGGTGCGGTGGCTGCCAAGGGCCCCTGGTCTGAGCTAGCCGCCACGTGGGGGCACCTCGCCGGCTGACTCTGAGGCCATGTTGTGTGCGTTCTGCACCGGACGCGCCCCGTGCTTCCGGTGCAGAACGCACAGAACGTACGGAAGGCACCGAGTCAGGCGGTACCGAGCTGGGCGAGCAGGACGTCGCGGGCGTCGGCGAGAGACGGGCCGTACCACGTGAGGTAGCGGCCGCTCACGCAGGCGCTGGGGGCGGCGAAGCACTCCGGTCCGTCGCTGGGCGAGAAGGCGTAGGGCTCGTCGGGCAGGACCACCAGGTCGTGCTCCGGCACGGACCGAAGGTCGACCTTGGGGTAGCGCTCGGCGTCCTCGGCCAGGACGTTGTCGATCCCCAACCGGGACAGCAGGTCCCCGGTGAAGGTGCCCGAGCCGACCGCCATCCAGGGCCGCCGCCAGATCGGGACCAGTGCCCGCCGCCGCTCCCCCACCCAGGGCTCGGCCCAGGAGCGCGAGGCGGCCTCGAGCCAGTAGGGGCGCATGAGCCGACAAGCGGTGAGCATCCGGTCGAGGCTCACCAGCGCCTCGGGCACGGTCCGCGGGAAGGTCACCCAGACCGCCAGCCCGGCGGCCCGGAGCGCATCGAGGTCCTCGACGCGGTTCTCCTCCGCGTTGGCCAGCACCAGGTCCGGCCGCAGGGCGACCACCCGCTCCACCGACGGGTTCTTGGTGCCCCTGACCCGCTCCACGTCGAGGCCGGCTGGGTGGCTGCACCAGTCCGTGGCGCCCACGAGCAGGCCCGGCGCGGTGACCGCCACGGACTCCGTCAGCGAGGGCACCAGGGACACGACCCGCCGGACAGTGGCGGGGACGGCGACGTCCAGTCCGAGGTCGTCGTACACGGGGCTCCTAGACGTCGGTGACGCGCAGGCCGGCGTGCGCCTTGTAGCGACGGTTGACGCTGATCAGGTTGGCGGTGAGGGCCTCGACCTGGTGGGCGTTGCGCAACCGGCCGGCGAAGATGCCTCGCATCCCGGGGATGCGGGCGACCAGGGCCTGGACCAGGTCGGTGGCCTCGCGGTCGTCGCCGAGGACGAGGATGTCGGTGTCGAGGGTGTCGACGTCCTCGTCGAGCAGCAGAACGGCGCTGACGTGGTGGAAGGCACCGACGACCCGGCTCTCGGGAAGCAGCTCCGCGGCCTGCTCGGCGGCGCTGCCCTCTTCGACGGTCAGGGCGAAAGCTCCCTGCTTGTCGAAGCCGAGCGGGTTGACGCAGTTGATGACGACCTTTCCGGCGAGCGCGGGGGCGAGCATCTGGAGCAGCTCCTTGTGGCCGTCCCACGGCACCGCGACGATCACCACGTCGCCCTGCGCCGCTGCGTCCACATTGGCCGCTCCGGACACCTGACCCGGCAGGCCGACGGCCGCCTCGATGGCCCGGTCGCTAGAGCGGGACCCCAGGACGACGCGGTGGCCGGCGAGGGCAAAGCGGCGGGCGAGGCCCCGGCCTTGTTCTCCGGTACCGCCGAGAACGGCGACGACGAGCTGGTCAACATCAGTCATGAGGCGACAGTCTGGCAGCCCGTGCCGGACACCTGACACGCGGGACGCGGTCCGGCCTCGGCAGCCGATCAGGCCAACCGGAACCGGACCGATCGCTTCAGCGGGTCGGCCTCGGTCAGGATGACGTCGACGGTCTGCCCCAGCGGGAGCGTGCGGCCGTCGATCTTGCCCCGCACCGCTGGGTCGGTGAGCTGGATGGTGCCGTCGTGGTCGCCCGCCTCGACCACCACGCCACGAAAGCCCTCGCCGACCCGGCGCTGCAGGACCATGGCCTCGGCGAGGTCGACGACGGCCCGGTCGAGGGCGTGCGCCCGGTGGTCGGCCGCGGCCATCTCGGCCGGAAGGGCCGGCAGCACCTCCCTCGCCCAGGAAGGGATCTCGCTGCCTGTGCAGAGGGCGACACACACCTCCCCCACGTACCGGTCGGCGAGGCGCCGCAGGGGCGCCGTGCAGTGGGCGTAGGGCGCCGCGACGGCACTGTGCGTCTGCAGCTCCGGGAGCGTCCCGTCGAAGGCGGTGTACGCCGCACCACGCAGTAGCCGGGTCGCCAGCGTCAGCAGCGCCGCGGCCGGCGGCTGGGACGGGTCGAGACCGCTCAGGACGTCGCCGTAGGCCATGCCCGCGGGCCAGGCGACGCCGAGCGCGAGGGCGCTGCGGCGCAGGCTGTCCACGGACTGCTTGTCGGGCGTGGGGAGGGTGCGCAGCAGGCCCACCTTGCCGTCGAGCATGACCTTGGCCGCGGCCATCCCGGTGAGCAGGCTGAGCTGGGCGTTCCACTGCTCGCAGGGCAGTTGCGCGCGGAAGGTGAGGTTGCCCTCGGCGTCGACCTCCTGCTCCGGCGTGGGGAGGTCGACGGCGTCGCGTCGGCGGGCATCAGCCTGCCGGAGCTGGCCGATCTCCCTGAGCAGCAGCAGGTCAGGCGTTGCCGACCCGTCGTCGATCATCGCCTGCACGCCCGGGTAGTCGAGCTTGCGCCGGCTGCGGATGACGGCCCTGCGAACGTCGGTGTGCCGCAGCACCCCCTCGGTGTCCAAGGTCAGCGCCCACACGAGCGCGGGCCGGTCCTGGTCGGCGAGCAGGCTCGCCCGGTCCTCGCACAGGACGGGTGGGTGCAGCGGCGAGCGCTGGTCCGGCGCGTAGAGCGTCTCGCCTCGCAGGTGCGCCTCGACGTCAATGGCGCCCTTCGGGACGACGAAGGCGGCAACGTCGGCGATCGCGTACAGCACCTGGTAACCGGTGCCGGTCCGGCTCAGCGCCATCGCCTGGTCGAGGTCGGTGCTGCCGACCGGGTCGATCGTGAGGAACGGGACGTCCCGCAGGTCGTGCTCGGGCAGCTGGGGGCGGACCGCGTCGGCCTCGGCGAGTACGGCGGGCGAGAAGTCCCCCGGCACCTGCAGCTCGGCGCGCAGCGCGTCCCAGCCGGGGATCGCCGTGGGCAGGTGAACGCGAGGGCTCGGCACGCCCGGACTCTACGGGCCTGTCACCTGTGATGATGGCCCGATGCGCGCCCTTGTCTTCGACGTGTACGGCGGACCCCTCACCGTCCGCGAGGTCCCCGACCCGGTCGCCCCCGCGGGAGGGGTCGTCGTCCGGGTCGGCGCGAGCGGGATCTGCCGCAGCGACTGGCACGGCTGGCAGGGCCACGACCTGTCGATCACCCTCCCCCACGTGCCAGGGCACGAGCTCGCCGGCACGGTCGAGTCGGTCGGCTCGGGGGTCACCCGGTGGGTCGTCGGCGACCGGGTGACCGTGCCGTTCGTCAACGCCTGCGGCCGCTGCGCCCGCTGCGCACCCGGTCAGCAACAGGTCTGCGACGACCAGCGCCAGCCCGGCTTCACGCACTGGGGGTCGTTCGCGGAGCTGGTCGCCCTCGACGCCGCCGACGTGAACCTGGTGCGCCTGCCCGACGACCTGCCCTTCGCGGTGGCAGCGAGCCTGGGGTGCCGTTTCGCGACGGCGTACCGGGCAGTGGTGCAGGTCGGTCGGGTGCGCGCGGGCGAGTGGGTCGCCGTACACGGGGTCGGTGGGCTCGGCCTGGCGGCGGTGCAGGTCGCGCTCGCCTCGGGTGCCCAGGTCGCGGCCGTCGACGTCAACCCTCGAGCACTCTTGCTGGCCGTGTCGATGGGTGCCCAGCCCGTCCAGGGACCGGATGTCCCGGAGCAGGTCCATGCCTTGACGGGCGGTGGGGCACACCTGTCGCTGGACGCCTTCGGCAGCCAGCAGACCTGCGCCGACTCGGTCCTGTGCCTGCGGCCGCAGGGCAGGCACGTGCAGGTCGGTCTGCTCCCCGAGGACCCGGTCGTGCCGATGGGCCGCGTCCTTGCCCTCGAGCTGGAGCTGCTCGGCAGTCATGGGATGGCTGCGCACGCCTACCCGGAGCTGCTGGCCCTGGTGCGTTCCGGACGGCTGCGACCACAGGACCTGCTCACCCGGGAGCTGTCGCTCGACGAGGCGGCCGAAGCTCTCGCGACGGTCGGGGAGCCGGGCGGGATCTCGGTGGTCACCCGCTTCGGCTAACGTCCTTGCCCCTTGGGGAAGCCCGCTCGCCGGAAGCCTCGTGGAGGGAAGTCAGTCGTGGACGTCCTCGGCGCCGAGCGGGAGCACCTGGCCCGCGCCCGCTCCGACCTCCGGCGGATGCGGGAGAGCACCGCCACGCTGCTGGACAGCCAGAAGCAGTGGGGAAACGACGAGCTGACCACCCGCGCCCTGGCCGCGTCGCTGGCCCGCCGTTACGACCAGCTGCTCGACGACGGCGTGACCCCCTTGTTCTTCGGACGCCTCGACTACCTGCCGACCGTCCAGGAAGGCGAGGTGTTCCACGTCGGACGCCGACACGTGACCGGGTCCGACGGCACCCCCGTCGTCGTCGACTGGCGCGCCCCGGTGTCCGAGCCCTTCTACCGGGCGTCGGCCTCACAACCGTTGGGCGTTCTTCTGCGGCGCCGCTTCGGCTTCCGGGACGGGGCGCTGACCGCCTTCGAGGACGACCGCCTCGACCGGCCCGTCGGCGTCAGCGCACTGCTGGTCGAGGACATCGAGCGCCCGCGCACCGGGCCGATGCGCGACATCGTCGCGACGATCCAGCCCGAGCAGGACGAGCTGGTACGGGGCGCGCTGGAGCTGACCGTCGCGGTGCAGGGCGCCCCCGGCACCGGCAAGACCGCTGTCGGCCTTCACCGCGCGGCCTACCTGCTCTACGCGCATCGGCAGCGGCTCGCGACCGGGGTCCTCATCGTCGGACCGAACCGGGCCTTCCTGTCCTACGTCCAGGAGGTGCTGCCCGCGCTCGGGGAGGTCAAGGTCACGCAGAGCACGGTCGAGGACCTGTGCCCACCGGTGCGGGTGACGGTCACCGATGACCCGGCGGCGACACTCAAGGGGGACGCCCGCTTGGCCGCCGTCCTCCAGAAGGCGCTGTGGCAGCACGCGGTCCGACCCACCGAACCTCTCGTGCACGTGTACGGCGCCCGCCGCTGGCGGGTCTACCCCGACCAGGTGCGCGAGCTCGAACGGGCCGTCCGGGCCCGCAAGCTCGGCTGGGACGCCGGCCGGGCCGCGCTGAGAGCGGCCCTCGCCGCCGTGGTCGTGCGGGCCAAGGAGGACGAGGGCATGGCACAGAGCGCCAGCTCGGTCGAGAAGCTCGCCGCAAGCACGGCGGTGAAGGCGTACGTCGACGCGGCCTGGCCGCCGCTGAGGCCGACCGGTCTCGTGTCCCGCTTGCTCTCGGACCCCGTCCTGCTCGAGGCCGCCTGTGCGGGGCTGCTCGACGCCGACGAACAGGCACTGCTGGTCAGGGAGCCGTCCGTACGACCGCGGTGGTCTGTGGCGGACCTGCCGTTGCTCGACGAGGCGCGGCACCTGATCGAGCGCCGGCCCGGCTTCGCGCACGTCGTCCTCGACGAGGCCCAGGACCTGTCGGCGATGGCCCTGCGCGTGGTGGGGCGCCGGTGCGTCGCGGGCAGCGCGACCGTCCTCGGTGACCTGGCTCAGGCCACGACCCCGTGGGCCCTGGGATCGTGGGAGCTGGTCCTTGAGCACCTCGGTAAGCCGGACGGCTCGGTGCAGGCCCTGACCATCGGCTACCGGGTACCCCGGGACATCCTCGACCTCGCCAACCGACTGCTCCCGATCATCGCCCCGGGACTCCCGCCGGCCGCCTCGCTGCGGCATGTGGTCGGGGCTCTGACGGTCACCGATGGAGGCGTCAGCAGCGTCGTGGGCGCCGTACAACGCCTGGTGGGCAAGGGATCTGTTGCCGTGGTCGTCCCGAGCGGCGCGGACCGCTGGGCGCAGGAGCTGGCCCAGGCGCGGGTAGCGTCGACCGTCCTCACCGACGACGGCCTGACCGCACCCGTCACCGTCGCGCTCGCCTCAGCGGTCAAGGGCCTGGAGTTCGACCACGTCGTCCTCGTCGACCCTGCGGAGCTCCCGCTACGGGTGTTGTACGTCGCGATGACCCGCGCCGTCACGTCCCTCACCGTCGTGGGAAGCCTGCCGCCCGAGCTCAGCTGAGCGCCCGGCCCGCGAACTCGCGCACGGCTGACAGGAGTTGGTCCAGCAGGGATCGGACGGCGAGATCACCCGAAGAAGACCTCGGCCTCGGTGTAGCGGTCGAGTGGGACCGTCTTGAGCTCGCGGGTCGCGTCGGCGAGCGGGACCCGCACGATGTCGGTGCCTCGCAGGGCGACCATCACGCCGCTGTCGCCCTCGTGCACGGCGTCGATCGCGTGCAGCCCGAAGCGCGTCGCGAGGATCCGGTCGTAAGCCGTCGGGGTACCTCCGCGCTGCACGTGCCCGAGCACCGTCTGGCGCGACTCGAAGCCGGTGCGCGCCTCGATCTCGCGCTCGAGCAGCTGCCCGATACCGCCGAGCCGGGCGTGCCCGAAGGCGTCGAGCTCGCCCTCCTGCTGGGCCATCGTGCCGGCGCGCGGCAGGGCTCCCTCGGCGACGACGATGATCGGTGCGTACTGCCGCTCGAAGCGCTGCTTGACGTAGCGGCAGACCTCGTCGATGTCGAAGGGCCGTTCCGGGATCAAGATGACGTTGGCCCCGCCGGCCAGGCCGGAGTGCAGCGCGATCCAGCCCGCGTGCCGTCCCATCACCTCGACGATCAGCGCCCGGTGGTGCGACTCGGCCGTGGTGTGCAGGCGGTCGATCGCGTCCACGGCGACCTGGACCGCGGTGTCGAAGCCGAAGGTGTAGTCGGTCGCACCCAGGTCGTTGTCGATGGTCTTGGGGACGCCGACGACGTTGAGGCCGTGCGCAGCGAGCTGCGTCGCGACGCCGAGGGTGTCCTCACCGCCGATCGCGATCAGGGCGTCGATCCCGAGCTCGCGGAGGTTGGCCTCGATCTTGGTGACGCCGCCGTCCACCTTGATGGGGTTGGTGCGCGAGGAACCGAGGATGGTTCCGCCTCGCGGCAGGATCCCACGCACCTGAGGTACGCCGAGCTCCATCGTCACGCCCTCGAGCGGGCCGCGCCAGCCGTCCCGGAAGCCCACGAACTCGTGCCCGTAGACCTCCACGCCCTTGCGCACCACGGCCCTGATCACCGCGTTGAGTCCCGGGCAGTCGCCCCCACCAGTCAGTACACCGATCCGCATGGCAGCGACGCTAACGGGTCAAGGGCAGGCCGTCAGCGGTCGAAGCGAAGTCGTGCCCCTTCTCCGTCGTACGGCGATCACCGCTGCCCTGGCGAGCGCTGCGCTGCTGGTCGGCGGCCTGCCGGCCGGCGCGGTCTCCCGCACCCAGCCGACGACCCCCCCACTGACGGCTGCGGACCTGCCCCGGCTGACACTGGAGCTCGCTACCGTCACGGCCCACGCACAACAGCTCAGCGACGCCCTCGACCGAGCGGCGGCCCGGGACGGCGGCCTACGGGTCGCGTTCGGTCGCCTCGACCACGCCCGGGTGCAGGCCCAGGCCGCCCTCGACAGCCGCGCACGTCAGGTCTACATCGCCTCGACGCCCAGTCCGGTCGGCGACTGGCAGACCATGTTTGCCGCTCCCGAGCTCAAGGAGCTTTCCCGACGCGGCGAGCGCGCGGCCCTGACCGTCGACCGAGGCCTCGTCGATGCCGTGACCGTCCGGGCCGCCGACTTCTTGGCCCTGCAACGGCAGGCCGACGCCTTCCGGACCCGGCTGCTCGTGCAGGCCCAGGCGGTCCTGGCCGACCAGGACCGCGCGCGGACGCTGCTTGCCCAGGCCCAGGTCCTGGCTGACGCCGCCCACACCGCCGAGGTGGCCCGTCAGCTCGCGTCTCAACGCGCCGCCCTCGATGCTGTGTCGACCCGGGTGACGTTGGCGCTCACCCCCACCCAGTCGGCTCGCTCCCATCGGGCACTCACCGGCCAGGCCGGCCTCATCACACTGCTCGAGGCAAGCGGGAGCGGCATCCCGGTCGGCTACGCCCGCAACGGACAGGCCCTTACCGGTACCGCCTCCTGGTACGGCCCCGGCTTCGTGGGCCGTCCGACAGCCTCGGGTGCGCCGTACGACCCGGAGCGGTTGACCTGCGCGAACAAGGAGGTCCCGCTCGGGACGGTCCTGCACGTCAGCGCCAACGGCCTGTCGATCAACTGCCTGGTGAACGACCGCGGTCCCTACGTCGGTGACCGGGTCCTCGACATGTCCCGGGCAGGCTCACGCGCCCTGGGCTACTCCGGCCTGGCCCAGGTGACGGTCGAGGTCCTCGTCCCCGTCTGACGTCAAGCGGGACGAGGACGGCTACGGGTACGACGCGGTCCTGTTGGGTGGCGCACAGCATGTGCTTGCCGCACCGGGTCCAGACGAGCAGGATCACCCTTGTCGACAACCAGGAGCAACCGTGGCGACCGTGCGCAAGAACCAGCGTGATCTGAGCAAGACGGAGCAGCAGGCGTTTGTCGCCGCGGTTAACGCACTGCACGGCACGTCAGTGGCCCCACCGGCGTACCGGGCCTTCGTGCAGGTCCACGCCGACGCGATGTCGATGTCCGGGATGGGCTGGCATGTGCACACGATGGGTAGAGGGATGCCGGGCACGAACTTCCTTACCTGGCACCGGCACTTTTTGCTCGAGTTCGAACACCGCCTGCAGCAGGTCGACCCGGCGGTTTCGCTGCCGTATTGGGACTGGATCGCCGACCCCAGTATCCCCGCGTTCCTCGACAAGCCCTCGCTGTTGACATCCTGGAGTGTCACCCGCAGCTGGGACCCGTCCTGGCTAGCCACCAGCGCCGAGCTCGACCTGGTGATGGCGAACAAGACCTACTCCCGGTTCCAGCGCAAGCTCGAGACCGGCCCGCACAACGACATGCACAACGCGGTCGGCGGGACGATGGACAGCTCCTCATCGCCTGCAGACCCGCTGTTCTGGCTGCACCATGCCAACATCGACCGGCTCTGGGTCAGCTGGCAGCAGACCCATGCTTCCAAGCCCAAAGGCAGCACGGTCCTGCAGCCGCCTCCGCTGTTCGGGGTCAAGGTCTCCAGTCAGCTCGACATCGCGGTGCTCGGCTACCGCTACGCCTGAAGCCGGCTGCGATGCCGGCATCGGTACGGCGGGAAGCGCACGGCTTCGCCCACCGTCAGACCGTCAGGCCGAGCAGGTAGGCCCGCTCGGCCAGGGCCTCGTAGCGGACCTTCACATGCCGGGCGTCGTGCAGCGCGTCGTGCAGGCCACCCGGCTGGGCCGGCAGTGCGGGTCGGCCCAAGTGCTCCCAGAGTTGCCGGACGTCCATCGTGAAGCGCGGGAAGGACCGCGGGAGCGACGGCATGGCCCCCCAGAGCTGGCACAGCGCCACGTGGTCGTAGGCCCCGAACCAGCCCCACCAGACCGGGTCGTCCCCGAAGAACTCAACGAGCTCTGCGGCGATGACCGAGCGCGACTTCCACGTCGATGCAGGGGAAAGCTGCGGGAGGACGTTCTCCCGTACCCACGGATGTACCGCGAGCGGGTCGAAGTCCGCCGACACCGCCGCGTACTCCCTGCCGTCCTCGGCGACCACGCCGATCGACACGAACGTCACGACCGTCGCGGTGTCGCCGAACTCGAGGTCGTAGAAGAAGCGCATCGTCGTAGTGTCCCAGCCATGACTTTCAGCATCGTTGCCAAGGACAGCACCCAGTGGGGTGTGGCCGTCGCCTCGAAGTTCCTGGCTGTCGGCGCCGCCGTACCGGCTGCGCGGTGGGACGTCGGGGCGATCGCGACGCAGTCCTTCGCCAACCTCGCCTACCGGCCAGACGGCCTGCGGATGCTGGCCGAGGGGAACACCGCCCAGCAGACGCTGGAGGCGCTCACCGCGGCCGACGCGTTACGCGAGCAGCGCCAGGCTGGCATCGTCGACAGGGAAGGGCGGGCAGCAACCTGGACCGGCGCGGAGTGCAACCCGTGGGCGGGCGGCCGAACCGGCGACGGCTGGGCCGCGCAGGGCAACATCCTCACCGGCCCGGATGTGGTCGATGCCGTCGCGAGCACCTACGAGAGCACTGCTGGCTCTCTCGCCCAGCGGCTCACGGCGGCCCTGCTCGCCGGGGACCGGGCAGGCGGCGACCGGCGCGGCCGGCAGAGTGCCGCCCTGCTCGTGGTCAGCGAGGGTGGCGGCTACGGCGGCGGGTCGGACGTGCTGGTGGACCTGCGGGTCGACGATCATCCCGACCCCGTCGTCGAGCTCGGCCGCCTGCTCGCGCTGCACACGCTCTACTTCGGAAAGCCGGAGCAGACGCTACCGCTCGAGGGTGCCCTCGCCGAGGAGGTCACGTCGAAGCTGCGCGCCCTCGGCCACGAGGACCTGGCCGCCTGGGCGGGGGTCGAGAACTACGAGGAGCGGATGGTCCCGGGAGCGATCGACGTCCTGGTGCTGGAAAAGCTGCGACAGGCGTGAGCGTCCTCGCGATCGACTGCGGCACCACCGGTGTCACGGCGCTCGTCGTCAGTGACGACGGCCGGGTCCGCAGTCGCGGCTACCAGGAGTTCCCGCAGCACTTCCCGGAGCCAGGATGGGTCGAGCACGAACCGGAGGAAATCTGGGTCGCGGTCATCTCGGCCTGCCGGCAGTCGCTCGACGGACAGGAGTCGGACGTCACGGCCGTCGGGCTGACCGTCCAGCGCGAAACCGCCTGCTTCTGGGACCGCTCCACACTGCAGGCCCCTCGCCGCGCCATCGTCTGGCAGGACCGACGGACCAGCCACCTGTGCGACCACATGAGGGAGCACGAGCCGCGTATCGCCGCGCTCACCGGCTTGCGCCTGGACCCGTACTTCACGGCCACCAAGCTGGCCTGGGTACGCCGGCACGACCGTCGTACCTGGGAGGGGGTGCGGGAGGGCCGCACCGCAGTCGGGACCGTCGACTCCTACGTCGTGGCCCGCCTCTCGGGCGGCCGCGCACACGTCACGGACGCCAGCAACGCCAGCCGCACGCTGCTGTTCGACCTACGCACCGGAGCCTGGTCGGACGAGCTCTGCGAGCTGTTCGGAGTCCCGGTCAGCGCCCTGCCGAGGATCGTGTCGTCGTACGGCGAGGTCGCCCGCACCGACCCGACGGCCTTCCTCGGGCTGGACCTGCCGATCGCCGGTATCGCCGGCGACCAGCAGGCGGCGCTGTTCGGACAGGGCTGCTTCGAGCCGGGCCGCAGCAAGTGCACCTACGGCACCGGGTCGTTCGTGCTGATCAACACCGGGAGCTCACCCGTGCTGTCCGAGCGGCTGCTCACGACGGTCGCGTGGCAGGCCCCCGACGGGACGCTCACCTACGCCCTCGAGGGTGCCGTGTTCGTCACGGGCGCCGCCGTGCAGTGGCTGCGCGACGGACTGCAGGTCATCGGCAGCGCGGCCGAGATCGAGTCCCTGGCCCGCCAGGTACCCGACAGCGGCGGGGTCGTGTTCGTCCCCGCTCTGACCGGTCTGGGCGCGCCGCACTGGGACCCCGAAGCGCGCGGAACGATCCTCGGCATCACCCGCGGTACGACCCGCGCCCACCTGGCGCGGGCCACCCTCGACGCGATCGCCTTCGAGGTCCGCGACGTCGTGGACGCCATGACCAGCGAGGCCGGCTGCGTGCTCGACACCCTGCAGGTCGATGGCGGCGCGAGCGGCAACGACCTGCTGTGCCAGCTGCAAGCCGACCAGCTCGGGGTGGCCGTCCAGCGGCCGGAGGTCCTCGAGACGACCGCACTGGGAGCCGCCTTCCTGGCCGGCCTGGGCACCGGGGTCTGGTCGAGCCCGCAGGAGCTCGTCGACACCTGGCGGCTCGACCGTCGGTTCGAGCCGACACCCGGAGTGCGGGACGACGGGGCGCACGCCCGGTGGATCCGGGCGGTCGAGCGAAGCAAGGGCTGGGCCGGGCAGTAGCCAGCCAGCAGGTGACCTGACAGCATCCGGACATCGACGACATCTGCCTTACGTGCGCAACGCTGTTCCCCCCGGGCGCGCGGTTCTGCAGCCAGTGCGGGGCGCCCCTGCCTGCCCCCTGCCCCTCCTGCAGCGCGCTGGTCGAACCGGCGATGGCGTTCTGCACGTCCTGCGGTCACGCGCAGACCGTCAGCCCCCCCGCGGCCAAGGCCCCCAACCTGCCCGGTCCGGAGGAGGAGCGGCGGCTGGTCAGCGTCCTGGCCGTCGACCTCGTGGGCTTCTCGGCCACCGCACAGCAGCTCGAGCCCGAGGACCTGCAAACCCTCCAGCAGGAGTTCTTCGCCGTCGTCGCGCGAGCGGTGCAGCACGCGGGCGGCACGATCGCCAAGCGGATCGGTGACGCTGTCGTGGCCGTCTTCGGAGCCCCGACCGCGCACGAGAACGACCCCTACCGGGCGGTCCGGGCCGGGCTCGACGTCCAGGTTGCGCTTCAGGGTCTGACGCTGCCCGACGGCCGGCCACTCACGGCCCGCGGCGGCGTCTCGACCGGGGAGGCGCTCGTCGCGTTCGAGCCAGGCCGGGCCGAACCACGCATCGCCGGGGAGGTCCTCAGCCGGGCCATGGGCATGCAGGCCTGCGCCCCGGAGGGTCGGGTGCTGGTGGGGGTGCAGACGCACCGCACCACCTCCATCAGCATCGACTACGCCCACCACGGGCCGGTCGTCCTGAGCGGGCGTGCCTCCCCGGCCGATTCGTGGCTGGCCGTCGGCATCAAGGTCCGCTCCGACCAGGTCGGTGACGCCCTGCCGCTGGTGGGGCGGGAACCGGAGCTGAAGATGCTCGTCAGCGGCCTGCGCCGGGTGATGCAGGAGCGCCGCGGCCAGCTCGTCGCGCTCGTCGGCGAGCCCGGCCTCGGCAAGAGCCGCCTCACCCGAGCCCTGGCCGAGCACGCCGACTCCCCTGCGACCCCGACCCTGGTCCGGTGGCGGGTCGGCGCCTGCCTGCCCTACGGCGAGGGCGTGAGCTACTGGGCGCTGGGTCAGGTCGTGAAGGCCCAGGCCCACATCCTCGAGTCCGACAGTGGTGCGCTGGCGCGGGACAAGCTCGAGACCTCCGTGCAGACCCTGCTGCGCGCCGAGTCCGGCGAGGTGACCAGCCAGGTCAAGGAGCGCCTCGCCGCCCTGATCGGTCTGCCGGGAAGCGCGTCGGAGGACGTCGACGACATCGACGCCAGCCACGCCGCGTGGCGCAGGTACCTGATGGCGCTGGCAGAGGACGCCCCTACCGTGCTCGTCCTGGAGGATCTCCACTGGGCCGATGACGGCTTCCTGGACTTCCTGCGCTCCCTGGTGCAGGCCGCCTCCTCGGTGCCGCTGCTGGTGCTCGCCACTTCCCGACCCGAGCTGTTCGAGCGTCGCCCCACGTGGGTGTCGGGCCTGACCGACGCGATGACGCTGACGCTCACCCCGCTGACCGAGTCCCAGACGACGACGGTGCTCGCCCGGCTGCTCGGTGGGACGGTCCTGCCCGATCCCCTCCAGCGCCGCCTTCTCGACCTCGTCAACGGCAACCCGCTGTACGCCGAGGAGTACGTCCGGATGCTCACCGACACGGGGGTGCTGGCCGCCGAGGCGCAGCACAGCCTGGCGGACCTGCCGCTGCCCGACAGCGTCCAGGGTGTCGTAGACAGCCGCCTGGACCTGCTCAGCGCCGCAGAGCGCAGCGTCGTGTCGGCCGCCGCTGTCGTCGGCGAGGTCTTCTGGGACGGTGCGGTCACCGCCGTCGCCGACGCCGACCGGGACCAGGTCCTGAGCTGCCTCGAGGCCCTTTCCCAGCGCGAGGTCGTCCGGCGTTCGCCACGGTCGACGGTGGCCGGCGAGCAGGAGTTCGCGTTCCGGCACGTGCTGGTCCGCGACGCGGCCTACGCCCGGATCCCCCGCTCCATCCGGGTTGTCCAGCACCGCCGCTGCGCCGACTGGCTCGACACCTTCCTGCCGGAGCGCGGCGACGACGTCGCCGAGCTGCGCGCCCACCACCGCCTCACCGCCTATGAGCTGGCGGCCGGCCTCGGGGTCGACCTCGAGCCCTACGCCCAGGCAGCCCGGCTGGCGTTGCAGACCGCGGCGGAGCGCGCCCTTCGGCTGCACGCCGTCACGACCGCGCACGGCTACGCCAGCCGTGCGGTCCAGCTCTGGCACGGCCATGAGGACGAACCGGCAGCGTTGAAGGCGTCCCTGCTCGCCGGCGAGCTGGCCTTCCTCGACGACCCCCACGCGTTCTACAGCGACGGTGGTCCGGCCCGGGTCCAGGAGACCGCGCAGCAGCTCCTGCAGCTCGGGGACCGGAGCGGGGCCGCCCGGGGGCAGGTCCTTCTGGGGCAGGCCGAGTGGTATCGCGGAGGTGGCGCCGAGCTCGCCGCCGAGCACCTCGGACGGGCCGTCGACCTGCTCGCCGAGGAACCGGCCAGCGAGCAGTCGGCGAGTGCGCTGGCCGAGCTCGGCCGGCTGCAGATGCTGAGCCAGCATTTCGCCCTCGCCGTCGCCCTCAGCGACCGGGCGATGGCCATCGCCCGCCACCTCGGGCTGCTGGAGGTCGAAGCCAACGCGCTCATCACCGCCGGCACCTCCCGCTACAGCCTCGGCGACCCGCTCGGGATCGTGCAGCAGGAGGAGTCATTGCGGTTGTCCCGCCAGCACAACCTGCGGGCCCTCCAACGCGCGGCCAACAACCTCGCGGCCACCATGCAGGAGGAGGGCCGGCTGCGCCGCTCCTACGAGCTGATCGAGGAGAGCGCCCGCGCAACCCGCGGCTGGGGCCTGTCGCTGACGACCCGCGCCGACGACTCCGAGGTGGCCCTCATGGCCTGGTACGACGGTCAGTGGGAGCGGCTGCTCGAGCACACCGACGCGTTCCTTGCGACCGCCGGAGCCGAAGCCCGACAGTGGGAGTCGCACCTGCTGGCGTTGGCGGCAATCGTGCGGGCTCTGCGGGCCGAGCCGGTTCCCCCGGAGCTCGACGACGTTGTCGACCAAGCCCGCCGCTCCGGCTTCCCGTCCCTGGTCCGCAGCGCGCTGGCCCACCTGGGTTGCTGCCGCTACCTGGAGGGCCGGGTCGATGAAGCGGCCCGGCTGTTCGACGAGCTGATGGACCAGTCAGCGACCACCATGCGGGGCTCGGTCCGGGAGTGGCTCTACAGCGCCGTGGTGCTGGGCGAGTTCCTCGGGGGCGGCCGGGCTGAGCTGATCGAGGCGCGGCTCGCCGCCCTGGAACCCAAGACGCCGTGGGTCGTCGGAGCCCACCGTGCGGCGCAGTCGTTCCTGGCCGCCGACGCCGGCAAATACCTCGACGCGGTCGAGTTCGCCAGCGAGGCCGTCGCGGTCTACCAGTGGATCGGCGACGTCTCGACCGAGATGTTCGCGCGCGCCCGGTTGGCCCGCACCGCCTACCAGGCAGGCGATCTGGTCACGTCAGCGGAGCATGCCGGGGTGGTCCGTGAGTTCTGCGAGCGCAACGGCGCCCTGGTCTTCGCGACCTACCTTCCTCCGACCTAGGCGCTCTCAGCCGTCAAGGCCTTGCTCGAGGGCGTAGCGCACCAGTTGTGAGCGGTTGTGCAGCTGCAGCTTCGTGAGGGTGTTCTGAACATGGTTCTCCACCGTCCGGTGGCTCACGACCAGTCGCTCGGCGACCTGTTTGGCGGTCAGCCCCTTCGCCACCAGCCTCAGCACCTCGGTCTCCCTCGTCGTGAGCGTCGGCGCACCGTCCTGCGTCGCGGTCCGGCGGTACTCCCCCAGCACCAGCCCGGCCAGTCCCGGGGTGAAGACGGCCTCGCCCACCGCCGTACGCCGGACCGCGTCGACGAGGTCATGCGCACTGGCGCTCTTGACCAGATAACCGGTCGCCCCAGCCTTCACGGCCTCGAGCACGTCGACCTGCTCCCCGCTGGCGGACAGGACCAGGACCTTCACCCCGAGCGGTACGACGGCAGCTGTCACCCCCACTCCCGACAGCCCGGGCATCTGCAGGTCGCACACGAGCACGTCCGGCCGGACAGCCATGCACACCCGGACCGCCTTCTGTCCGTCGCCCGCCGTGCCGACGACCTCGAGGCCAGCGGCGGCGAGGTCCCGCTCCACCGCGTCCCGCCAGATCGGGTGGTCATCGGCCACGACCACCTTCAGGCCGGGCAGCCGCTCAGCTGCGGACCTCTCACCTGCTGACACGGATCTCGACCTCCGTCCCCTGCCCGGGCGTGCTGACCCACGTCACCGTGCCACCGAGGTCCTCGACCCGGCCGCGGATCGAGGACGCCACGCCGAGGCGCCCACCTCTCGCCGCCTCCTCCAACCGCCCGGCGGGGATCCCGGGCCCGTCGTCGCGGACGCTGACGGTCACCTGCCCAGGCTCGTCCTCGACGAGCAGCCACGCCGTCGTACCGCCGTGAAGGAGGGCGTTGTCGACAGCCGCGGCCACTGCGGCAGCCAGCTCCTGAGCGACCTTGGCCGGCAAGGTGACCGGCTCGGCCGGGGCCGCGACCTCCACCCCCGGGCGCGCCGGCAGCAGCCCAAGCAGGTCCGACTCACCGGAGGCCAGGACGGCAGCTCCGCCGACCAGCCGACGCAGCGCCTGCTCCTGTCCCGTGGCGAGCTGCACCAGCTCCGGGTCGGGCGAGCGCCGGGCCACCAGGGCAAGGGCCTGCAGGACGCCGTCGTGGACCTCGCGGGCGAGCCGCTCGCGCTCGGCCGTCTCTGCCTGCAGCCGCACCGCCTCGGCGTAAGCGCTCTCGGCGCGTCGGCTGAGCGTCACCAGGTAGCCCACGACCGTCCCCAGCAGGACCAGCAGCACAGCGCTGTTGACGGTCGTCTGCGAGGCCCCCTGGCGTTCCACGACCGCCCCGGCGGCCACGACCAGGCCGGCCACGCCGCCCCCGACCCAGCCCGAGCGGACCGCCCAGGCCGCGACCGGGGCCGCCGCCCAGCAGACGGTGATCGTGGGGTGCCCGTTCTCGATCTGGTGCCGGCTCAAGATCAGCAGGGTGGACTGCTGGGCGGCCAGCGTGACAAGCAGGTCCAGGGCCAGCAGTGCCCGCGAGGGCGGGGTCCGCAGGACCATGACGGCGGTCCAGGCCGCCATCGCCGACAGCACCAGCAGGGCCGAGTCCCGGTCTCGGTAGTTGCGAAAGGACGCCAGCACGGCAACCGCCGCGTAGAGCAGCGCGGCACAGCGGAACAGCGACACGGCGCGCCAGAGCGCGGCGTCGAGCCTGAGGTCAGCTCGCGCGGCGCTGCGGGCGGGGCGCGTCACTGACCATGGCCTCGGAGGCGGCCGTCCGGGCATGCTCGATGTCGGCCTTGGCCTTGGTGGCGTAGGTGTCGACGTACTCCTGCCCGGACAGCAGCATCAGTTCGTACATGATCTCGTCGGTGATCGAGCGCAGCACGAAGCGGTCGCCCTCCATCCCGGCGTAGCGGCTGAAGTCCAGCGGGGCGCCGACCCGGATGCCGACCCGGCCCAGGTTCGGGATCTTCTTGCCGGTCGGCTGCACGACGTCGGTGTTGACCATCGCGACCGGGATCACCGGGACGCCGGCCTCGAGGGCCATCCTGGCGACGCCGGTCTTGCCGCGGTAGAGCCGCCCGTCAGGACTGCGGGTGCCTTCCGGGTAGAGCCCGAGCAGGTGGCCGTCGGCCAGGATCCGTTTCGCGGTGCCCAGCGCGGCTTCCGAGGCGGCCCCGCCCGAGCGGTCGATCGGGACCTGACCCACGCCCGCGAAGAAGGCCTTGCTGAGCTTTCCCTTGATGCCCTTGCCGGTGAAGTAGTCGGCCTTGGCCAAGAACGTGACCCGGCGCGGCACCTTCAGCGGCAAAAAGATCGAGTCGCTGAACGACAGGTGGTTGCTGGCCAGGATCGCCGCGCCCTCAGCAGGGATGTGCTCCGCCCCCTCGACCCAGGGCCGGAACAGGGTCCTGAGGATGGGCGTCAGGATCGCCTTGACGACCCAGTAGAACACCGCCGCACCCCTGATTCCCTTGCATCGAGTGCCCTGACCCTAAGGTGCGCAACCCCCGGCGGCAACGACCCCTCCCGCAGGCCGGGCTCGCGTGCGACCATTCACACATCTGCCCGACCGCTCTCGCACCCCGTGAAGGACTCTCGTGCCCGCTTTGCCCGTCCTGTCCGGCGCTGAGCCGATCGACCTGCCCGGCGGCCGCGTCGGCGTCCTGCTGAGCCACGGCTTCACCGGTACGACGCAGAGCATGCGCCCGTGGGCCGAGCACCTGGCGGCGGCCGGGCTGACCGTCGTCGCTCCGCGCCTGCCCGGCCACGGCACGACCGTCGCCGACATGAACACCACCCGGTTCAGCGACTGGTACACCACCGTCGAGAAGGCCTTCGAGGACCTGCGCGGCCGCTGTGACACCGTCTTCGCGATGGGGCTGTCGATGGGCGGCACGCTCGTCCTGCGCCTGGCCGAGGAGCGGGCGTCCCAGGTCGCCGGGATCGCCGGGATCGCCGGGATCGTTGTGGTCAACGCCTCCCTCGCCACCGAGCGCAGGGACGCCAAGCTTCTGCCGGTGCTGTCGCGCGTGCTCCCGTCGCTGAAGGGCATCGCCAACGACATCAAGAAGCCCGGCGTCACCGAGCTCGCCTATCGCAAGATCCCGCTCAAGGCTGCGTACTCCCTGCAGCAGGCCTGGCCGGTCGTGCGGCGCGACCTCGGCCGGATCACCTGCCCCGTCCTGGTCTACCGGTCGGCCGAGGATCACGTCGTGGAGGCCGTCTCCGGCCGCGCCCTGCTCGAGGGATGCCCACACGCCGAGGAGCGGGTGCTGCACGAGAGCTATCACGTGGCGACCCTCGACAACGACGCCCCGGCCATCTTCGACGGGTCCCTCGCCTTCGTCCGCAGCCACGCACCCGCGCCCACCGGCTGACCGTCCATGACCACCGCCCTGCCCCCGGATGGCGCCGGCCGTCGTGACAACGGGCTGCCCTCCGCCGAGTGGGGAGCTCTCGTCGACCTCGACCCACGACTGTCCGAGGCCCTGCTCGACAGCCTCGCCGCCGAGGGTGTGGCCGCGTTCGTGGAGCCGGCCCGCGACACCGACTCCTACACCCGGGCCACGGTCCTGCCCAAGCGGCCGCTGGACCGGCTGTGGGTCGACCCCTCACGCGCCGACCTGGCTCGCGGGGTCGTCAGCAGTGAAGTCGCGGACCTGACGGCCCTGCTCGCCGAGCAGGAGCCGGGAGCGACCGCGCACGGCCTGGTGCGCCCGGTCCCCCGCAACTCCGCGACTCGCGTTCTTCCTCCCCCCGAGCTGCCCGGACCTCCCGAGGCGGTGGACGCCTCCCCCGCCTCGAAGGTCCCGAACGACGCCACCCAGGCGCCGCTCTCCGACGACGAGTTGTTCCGCCAGATCGTCGAGGGCTTCTCCCTCGACTCGGAGGACCCGGTTCCCCGCTGGCCGGTGTCCGAGGACCTCGACCCCCCGCGCCACCCTCGACCCCTGGGCTCGACCGACCGTCCCTCGCACCGTCAGTACACCGACGGTGCGCCCCGGCGTCGCCGCAGCGACCCGCCCGCCGACGCCCCCGCTCCGGTCGAGCCGCTGCCCTCCTGGGTGGAGCCTGAGGCGCTCGCCGACGAGGGCCACTTCGAGCCTCCGCCGGCCCCCAAGGTGCCCCGCCTGCGGCTGCGTACCGGCATCGCCCTGCTGACGTTGCTGCTCGGGCTGCTGGTGTTGTTCGCCCCGTTCCAGATCGGTCTGGACGACTCCGGCATCAGCACGATCCTCGGCCTGCTCCTCACCGGAGGGGGCGCCGGTCTGCTGGTCGCGTGGATGCGCGATGCTCCTCGCGACAGCGGGCCAGATGACGGAGCGGTCGTCTAGCCCCTCTAGGACGGGAGCAGGCGTGTCAGTCAGCGAAACGGTCGAGGTCAGCGGGCACCTCATGGACACCGGGCTGCTCGCTCGCGTCCTGGACGACGTGCTCGGGTACGGCGGCGACTACCGCATCGACCGGCTCGACGTCGGCCGTGCCCACGACGACGAGTCCCAGGCGAAGATCACCGTCTCGGCTGAGGACAACGAGGCACTGCAGCGCCTGCTGATGCGGCTGCAGGCCCACGGGGTCAACCAGGTTGACCCGGGTGAGGCCGTGACCCGTGCGTGCGAGCGCGACGGGGTGTTCCCCGACGACTTCTACTCCACGACCAACCTCGAGACGGTCGTCCGTCTGGGCAACCAGTGGGTGCCCGTCGAGCACCCCGAGATGGACTGCGGCCTGGTGGTCTGCGCCAGCCGCGTCCGTACCGTGCCCGTCTCCGACATCCGCGCCGGCGAAGCCGTCGTCTGCGGCGCCTCCGGCGTGAAGGTCGTGCTTCCCACGCGTGAGCACAGCACCTCGGAGGACGCTTTCGAGTTCATGTCGTCGGCCGTGTCCTCGGAGAAGCCGCAGGCTCTCCTGGTGCGCCAGATCGCCGCCCGCATGCGGGAGGTCAAGGGCGACGGCGGACGCATCCTGTGGGTCGGCGGCCCTGGCATCGTCCACACCGGCGCGGCCCCCGCCTTCACCGCGCTGGTCGCCGCCGGCTACGTCAATGTGCTGTTCGCCGGCAACGCCCTCGCGACGCACGACATCGAGTCGGCGCTCTACGGCACCTCACTCGGCGTCGACCTGGCCCACGGCCGCGGCGTCGAGCACGGCCACGAACACCACATCCGGGCCATCAACACCATCCGCCGGTGCGGCTCGATCGCCGAGGCCATCTCACAGGGCGTCCTGACCGGCGGGATCATGCACGGCATCGTCACCGGCGGCCACGACTTCGTCCTCGTCGGCTCCGTCCGCGACGACGGCCCGCTCCCGGACGTCTACACCGACGTCATCGAGGGCCAGCGCGCCATGCGCGCCCAGCTGCACGGTGTCGGATTCGCCATCATGGTCGCCACCACGCTGCACTCGATCGCGACCGGCAACATCCTGCCCGCGTCGATCCCGCTGGTCTGCGTCGACATCAACCCTGCCACCGTGACCAAGCTCGCCGACCGCGGCTCCTCACAGGCCATCGGCATCGTCACCGACATCGGCCTGTTCCTGGAGCAGCTGGCCATGGAGCTCCTACCAGGGTTTACCAGCGCCTGACGGCAGCTAGGCGAGATGCAGAGCCATCGTCATCACTCGAAGGCCACGACCAGCCGACCCCTGGCGTGGCCTGCTTCGCTGACCGCCTGCGCCGTCCCGGTCTCGGCGAGTGTGAAGGTCCGCTCAACCGGGATGCGCAGCGCACCAAGCTCCCACAGACGAGCCGCCTCGGTCAGGGCGGCGGCCGGCTCGTGCGCGACGCTGGAGACCTGCGCGCCGAGCCCAGGGGCGGTGAAGTCTGCGATCGACAGCACCTTGGCTGTATCGCCGGTCAGCTCGACGAGCTCGGCGATGACGCCGGAGCCGGCGATGTCGAGGGCCGCGTCGATGCCGTCGGGCGCGAGCGCCCGGACCCGCCCCACCAGGCCCGGGCCGTAGGTCGTCGCCGTCGCTCCCATCGAGGTCACGTACGCCTGGTTACTGGGGCCCGCAGTCCCGATGACGCGGATCCCTCGCTGCGTCGCGATCTGCACGACGGCTGAACCGACGCCGCCGGACGCGCCGCTGACCAAGAGGGTCTGCCCAGGCTGCACCCCGACCTGTTCCAGGATCCGGATGGCGGTCTCGACCGGGATGGGCAGTCCCGCGGCCTGTTCGAACGTCAGCGTCTGCGGCTTGATCGCCCAGTGGGACAACACGGCGTACTCAGCGAACGTGTCCGAACCCTGTCCGAACACCGCGTCACCAACCTTCACACCCTCCACGCCGGGGCCGACCTCGTCCACCACACCGGAGGCATCCACCCCCGTCCCGGACGGCAGGGACAGCGGCGTCATCTCCTGGAACTGACCACTGCGCAGCTTCCAGTCCATCGCGTTCACCCCGGCAGCGCGGACCTGGATACGGACCTGCCCGTCAGCAGCGTGCGGCTCGGTCACCTCGACCAACTCCAGGACGTCAGGACCGCCGTAGCGGGCGAACTGCATGGCCTTCATCTGTTGCTCCTTCGGGTTGACGAGTGAGTCGGTGCCGATGACCTTGGCGTGGGAGCGTGCGCTGACGCACGTGCCAGCCACCTCCGCACTGATGCACACCTCGGGCGCTGGTCGCAAGGTGTGCGCCTGCCGCGCCCAGCTCGCCTCAGGAACCGAGTGGCAGGCAGCCGGAGCCGAGCAGGGCCTTGAGGTCGGCGAACAACGATGCGGTAGCCATGACCCGCAGGCGGTCGTCGAGGCGTACGACGGTCGTCTTGGCGCCGTTGACGAGCTGCAGGTGGACCTCCGTCGTACCCGGGTGGGCGCGCAGGACCTCCTTGAGGCGTTCGACCACCGGAGGGGTGCACTTGGGCGTCGGCATCGACACCGTCACCGGCCCGCGGGGACCCACGGACAGATCGGGGACGGTGATGTCGGAGGCGATCAGCTTCGGGGTCTCGTCCCGCTTGTCCACCCGTCCGCGGATCAGGACCACCGCGTCCTCGACGAGGTGCACCGCCGCGGACTGGTAGGTCGCCGGGAAGAACATCACCTCGACGGCGCCCTCGAGGTCCTCCAGCTGCACCGCAGCCCAGGCGTTGCCCTGCTTGGTGACCTTGCGGGCGACGGAGGACAAAATCCCGCCAACCACCACGGAGGACCCGTCCGCGAGGTCGACCAGCCCGGACACGGGGCAGTCGACGGCACTGGCGATGACGTGCTCGACGCCGAACAGCGGGTGGTCCGACACGTAGAGCCCGAGCATCTCGCGCTCGTAGGCGAGCAGGACCGCCTTCTCCCACTCCCCCACCGGGATCCGCACGTCGAAGACGCCACCACCGCTGTCCTCGGCACCGTCGTCGCCCATCCCACCTCCCCCGACACCCTCGGTTCCGCTGAACAGGTCGTACTGCCCGATCGCCTCGGCCTTCTTGGTGTCGAGGCACGCGTCGATCGCCTCCGCGTGCACCTGGTGCAGCCCCTTTCGGGTGTGGCCGAGAGAGTCGAAGGCGCCCGCCTTGATGAGGGACTCCACGGTCTTCTTGTTGACCGCGACCGCCTCGACCTTCTTGAGGTAGTCGGAGAAGTCGCCGAAGCGGCCCTTCGCGGTGCGGGTCGCGACGATCGAGGCCACCACGTTGGTGCCGACGTTGCGGATCGCCGACAGGCCGAAGCGGATGTCGGTCCCGCGGGGGGTGAAGTCGGAGTCCGAGTCGTTGACGTCGGGCGGCAGCACCTTGATGCCCATCCGGCGGCACTCCGCCAGGTACAGCGCGCTCTTGTCCTTGTCGTCCTTGACCGAGGTGAGCAGCGCTGCCATGTACTCCGACGGGTAGTTGGCCTTGAGGTAGGCCGTCCAGAACGACACCAGTCCGTAGCCGGCGGTATGGGCCCGGTTGAAGGCGTAGTCGGAGAACGGGACCAGGATCTCCCAGAGCGTCTTGATCGCATGCTCGGAGTAGCCGTTGGCCTTCATCCCGTCCGAGAACGGGATGTACTCCTTGTCGAGGATCTCCTTCTTTTTCTTGCCCATCGCCCGACGCAGCAGGTCGGCGGCCCCCAGGGTGTAGCCGGCCAGGCGCTGGGCGATCGCCATGACCTGCTCCTGGTAGACGATCAGCCCGTAGGTGTCGCCCAGGATGTCCTCGAGCGGTTTCTCGAGCTCGGGGTGGATCGCGACGACCGGCTTGCGGCCGGTCTTGCGGTCGGCGTAGTCGTTGTGGGCGTTGGCACCCATCGGACCCGGCCGGTAGAGCGCGAGCACGGCCGAGATCGTCTCGAAGGAGTCGGGCTGCATCGAACGCAGCAGGGCGCGCATCGGGCCGCCGTCCAACTGGAACACCCCGAGGGTGTCGCCCCGGGACAGCAGCTCGTACGTCGGGCCGTCGGGGACCATCTCGTCGATCGTCTCGAGCACGACCGTCTGTTCCCGGTTGACTTGGATGTGCTTGAGGCAGTCGTCGAGGACGGTGAGGTTGCGCAGGCCCAGGAAGTCCATCTTGAGCAGGCCGAGCGTCTCGCAGGCCCCCATGTCGAACTGGGTGATGATCGCGCCGTCAGCCTCGCGCCGGTGGATCGGGATGACGTCGAGCAGCGGTTCGCGGCACAGGATGACCCCGGCGGCGTGCACCCCCCACTGCCGCTTGAGCCCCTCCAGGCCCAGGGCGGTGTCGACGACGGCCTTCGCGTCGGGGTCGGACTCGTACAGGGCCCGGAACTCGCCCGCTTCGCCGTACCGCTTGTGGCTGGGGTCGAAGATGCCCGACAGCGGGACGTCCTTGCCCATGACCGGAGCGGGCATCGCCTTGGTGATCTTGTCACCGGTCGAGAACGGGTAGCCCAGCACCCGGGAGGCGTCCTTGACGGCCTGCTTCGCCTTGATCGTGCCGTAGGTGATGATCTGCGAGACGCGCTCCTCGCCGTACTTCTCGGTGGCGTAGCGGATCATGTCTCCGCGTCGGCGCTCGTCGAAGTCGAGGTCGATGTCGGGCATCGAGATGCGGTCGGGGTTGAGGAACCGCTCGAAGAGCAGCTTGTGCTTGACCGGGTCGAGCTCGGTGATCTTCAGCGCGTAGGCGACCAGCGAGCCGGCCGCCGACCCGCGACCGGGACCGACCCGGATCCCGCTCTCCTTCGCGTAGCGGCACAGGTCCGCGGTGACCAGGAAGTAGCCGGGGAAGCCCATGTTGCAGATGACGTCGACCTCGTAGTCGGCCTGCACCGTGTGGCCCTCGGGGACCTGGCCGCTGAAGCGCTCCCGCAAGCCCTCGTGCACGAGGTGCCGCAGCCAGGTCTGCTCGGTCCAGCCCTCCGGCACCTCGACCCGGGGCATCAGGTCGGCGCCCTCGTTGAAGCTGGTCTCGCAGCGCTCGGCAATCAGCAGCGTGTTGTCGCACGCCTCGGGGAACTCGCGCCACAGGTGCCGCATCTCGGCCGGGGACTTCACGTAGAAGTCGTGGGCGTCGAACTTGAAGCGGTTGGGGTCGGCCATCGTCTTGCCGGACTGCACGCACAGCAGGACCTCGTGCGCCTTGGCGTCGGCCTCGTCGACGTAGTGCAGGTCGTTCGTGGCGATGAACGCGATGCCCATCTCCTTGGCGAGCCGGATCAGGTCCCTCTGCGGCCGGCGCTCGATCTCGAGCCCGTGGTCCATCAGCTCGCAGTAGAAGTTGTCCGCGCCGAAGATGTCCCGGAACTCCCCCGCGGACCGCTTGGCCTTCTCGTACTCCCCCATGCGCAGATAGGTCTGGATCTCCCCCGACGGGCAGCCGGTCGTACCGATCATGTCGACGGCGTGCTCGGCCAGCAGCTCCTTGTCGACCCGGGGCTTGTAGTAGTACCCCTCCAGCGAGGCCAGCGAGGACAGCCGGAACAGCGCGTGCATCCCTTTCTGGCTGGTCGAGAGCATCGTCATGTGGGTATAGGCGCCACCGCCGGAGATGTCGTCCTCGCCGCCGGCGCCCCAGCGGTGCCGGGTCTTGTCGAAGCGGGACCCTGGAGCGATGTACATCTCGCTGCCGATGATCGGCTTGATGCCGTAGGCCTTGGACTTCTTCCAGAAGTCGTAGGCCCCGAACACGTTGCCGTGGTCGGTCATCGCGATGGCCGGCATGCCCAGCTCCTGGGTGCGCCGGAACAGGTCGTCGAGGCGGGCCGCACCGTCGAGCATCGAGTACTCGGTGTGCACGTGCAGGTGCACGAACGAGTCGCTCACGGTCAAGCTCCAGGGGTCGCCGAAGAGGAACAGGGCGGTCCGAGGGGAAGGCGGGCCGAGCTCTGCACGAAGGTCGTGGGGAAGGACCTCATTCTGGCACGCACCCCCGACAGAACCGGATCAACGCACCGTCAGTCTGCGGGCGCGGCGCAGACCCCGGGCGAGGACATCCGGTTGACTGACCCCGTGCACATCTCTGCCAAGGCCGACTACGCCGTGCGTGCGGCCATCCAGCTGGCCTCCTCCTCGGAGTTCCCGGTGACGAGCGAGTCGATCGCGACCGCCCAGGACATCCCGGCGAAGTTCCTCGAAGCGATCTTGTCGCAGCTGCGGCAGTCAGGGCTCGTGAAGAGCCGCCGGGGCGCCCACGGCGGCTACTGGCTGTCCCGGCCGGCCGACGAGATCTCGGTCGCGGACGTCATCCGGGCCGTCGAGGGGCCGATGGCCCTGGTCCGCGGGGAGCGGCCTGAGCACGTCGCCTACCACGGCTCGGCCGAGCCGCTGATGCAGGTCTGGGTCGCGGTCCGGGCCGCGCTACGGGGCGTCCTGGGCAACGTGACGCTCGCCGACATCGCCACGGGCAAGGTCCCGGAGCACATCACCAAGCTCACCAGCGACCCCCAGGCCTGGGTCGCCCCCTGGTTCGACTGACCAGCACCCGGCAGTCACCCCCGCGGTACGACGAGCTCCTCAAGGACTGCGCCCCCGAGGTCGGCCCAGCCGTCGACGGTCAGCAAGGCGACCGCGCAGGTCGACAGGCCCCGGTTGGTCCGGTCCCGCGCCGACGGGCTGTCGTCCAGGGCCCTGACCAGCTCCTCGAGGCCGGGGTTGTGACCGACCAGGACCAGGGTCTGGACGTCCTCCTGGGTCTCCCGGACGACGTCCAGCAGCTCGTCCTCGGTGGCGAGGTAGAGCCGTTCGTCGTACACCGCCGGTGAGATGCCGACGCCGGCCCAGGTCTGGCGAGCCCGCTCGGCGGTCGAGACGACGACCAGGTCCGGGGAGATCCCCGTGGCGACGAACCACCTGCCCGCGGCCGCTGCGTCCCTGCGGCCCTGCGGGGCGAGCACCCGGGCGTGGTCGTCGGCCCGCGCGGGCTCGGCCTTGGCGTGCCGGAGGAGGACAAGAAGCGGCATGGGCTCTAGCGTCCCAGGTCGTGGGAGTGCCCGTGCAGATCGCGATCGACTGCGCCGACCCGGAGCGCCTGGTGCCGTTCTGGTGCCTCGCACTGGACTACGAGCCGTCGCCTCCACCGGACGGTGCTGGTACCTGGCGCGGGTGGTACCTGTCGGTGGGCGTCCCCGAGGGCGAGCTCGGCGACGGTGACTGCGTGGACCGGATCCAGGACCCGTTTGGGGTAGGACCGCCGATCTGGTTCCAACCGGTACCGGAAGCCAAGACCGTCAAGAACCGGGTGCACCTCGACGTGCAGGTCGGTGGCGGCCGGTCGGTGCCGATCGAGCAGCGCAAGGTCGTCGTCCGCGCCAAGGCCGCGCAGCTGCTCGCCGCGGGTGGGGTCGTGCTGCGCGAGCTGAACGAGGTCGAGGGCCACTTCGCGGTGACCATGCGCGACCCTGAGGGCAACGAGCTCTGCATCACCTAGGTCCCGCGGGCCTCGGCTCGTGCACGACGGGCGCCAGCGCAGCGCCCAGGGCGAGCAGGACCGCGACGGCGACCAGCGCATGCTGGATCGTGAAGCTGTTCCCGAGCAAGCCGATCAGGGGCGGTCCGCCGAGGAACGCGCAATAGCCGATCGAGGCGATGACGCTGACCCGTCCCGGCGCCAGCGCCGGCTCATCGGCGCCGGCGCTCATCCCCACCGGAAAGCCGAGCGACGCCCCGAGCCCCCACAGGACCGCACCCACGAAGGCCAACGGTGCCACCGGTGAGAGCACGAACACCAGCAGGCCCACGACGCTCAGCAACGACAGCGCCCGCACGACGGGAACCCGCCCGAAGCGGTCGAGCAGCGCCGGGCCGAACCAGCGACCGGTCGTCATCGCCACGAGGAACGCCGCGAACACCAGGGTGCCCACCGCGGCGGACAGGCCGTAGCCCTCGATGGACGCGAGGCTGATCCAGTCGTTGCCGGCACCCTCGGCGAAGGCGGCCGTGAGGACGAAAAGCCCGATCAGCAGGGTGCGCGGCTCCCGCCAAGCGTCGAGGGCGCGCCGGTCGGAGAGCGCGTCGAGGTGTTCCTCCTCGACGTCGGGGACGAAGTCGCGGGTCCCCCACGCGACGCCGACGACCACGAGCACGGCAACGCCGAGCAGGTGCGCCGTGACGGGGACGTGCAGGGCCACCATGCCGGCCCCGCCGAGGGCGCCCGCGACCATGCCGAGGCTGAAGCCGGCGTGGAAGCGGGACATGACCGATCGGCCCAGGTGCCGCTCGACCACCGCCCCCTGCACGTTCATGCCGACGTCCCAGGCCCCGTTGGCCAGGCCGAGCAGGAACAGCCCCACGACGACGAGCCACACGCCAACCAGGTAGCCCACCGCCACCATGGCCATCGCTGCCGACAACAGCACCGACATCGCCGTGACCGTCCGTCTCGACCCGAGATGACCCACGAGCTGCCCCGACAGCGGCAAGGCGAGCACCGAGCCGGCCGCCATGGCCAGCAACAACAGGCCCAACGCGGCAGCGTCGAGCGACAGGTGGCTCTTCACCTGGGGAATCCGGGACGCCCAGCTGGAGAAGGCGAAGCCGCTGCCGATGAACGCGACGTAGGTGCCCCTCATTGCTGCACCGACGACGGGCATCGGCAGTACGGCGGTCATGCTCCACACCGTAGGCGGGCCACCCTGCCCGTCACGTTAGGTTCGGACCCGTGAGACTTATCCCCTACGCGGCGGAGCACGTCGCAGCCATCCAGGCCTACCTCGACGACCCGGACGTGCGTGCCTTCACCCCCGTCCCGGAGCCGGTCCCGCACGACCACGCGCAGGCCTACCTGACACGCTTCGACGCCGGCCGCGCCGACGGCACCTCCGCCGCCTGGGCCATCGTCGACGATGACGGGTCCGTCCTCGGTTTCGCCTGCGCGCCGCACCTGTCCAAAGCCACTGGCGACGTCGAGCTCGGTTACAGCGTCGGCCCGCAGGCCCGGGGCCGGGGCGTCGCGACGTGGGTGCTGCGGGAACTGACCGGCTGGGCCTTCGGCTGGGGCGCCGAGCGGGTCGAGCTGCGCATCAACGCCGACAATGTCGCCTCCCGCCGGATCGCAGACAGGTGCGGCTACACGATGGAGGGGATACTTCGATCCGGTTACCTGAAGGTGGGCCGCCGCGTCGACACCACGGTGTGGTCCCGGCTGCCGACCGACCCGAAAGTCGTGGAAGACGACGGCGCAGGGGCGTACGTTCTGGGCTGACACCTCCGCAGGAAGGAAAGTCATGTCCAAGGACAAGCAGGGCCGTGAGGCGAAGAAGCCGAAGAAGGGCAAGGCGGTCGCGACCACACCGAAGCCCGTGATCCCGGCGTCGCCGCGCGCCTAGCCTCCAGGACTACGGTGCGGCGCATGGTCTCCCCGTTCGTCGACGCGTCCTGGCTGGGCGAGCACCCGGAGGCGGTGGTCGTCGACGTGCGTGCCTACCTCGACGGGCGCTCCGGTGCCGACGCCTACGCGCGGGGCCACCTGCCAGGAGCGGTGTTCGTGGACCTGTCCTCGGTGCTGGCCGCGCCTGCGAGCATCAAGCTCGGCCGCCATCCGCTGCCCGACGCGGGGACCTTCGCCGAGGGGATGCGTTCCGCGGGGATCGGCGACGGCGACCTCGTGGTCGCCTACGACGACGACAGCGGGGTGATGGCCGCCCGGTTGGTCTGGCTGCTTCGGGTGACGGGCCACCAGGCGGCCTTGCTCGACGGCGGCATCACCGCGTGGCGTGGCCGCCAAGAAACAGGCGTACCCCTGCGGGAGAGGGCCGACTTCACCGCCACCCCGTGGCCGACCGCACGACTGGCGTCCCTCGACGACGTCGCCGTACCGGGGACGAGGGTGCTGGACGCACGACCCGGGCCGCGCTTTCGCGGCGAGCTGGAGCCGCTCGACGCCCGTCCGGGACACATCCCGGGTTCGATCAGCGTCCCGGCCCGGGACAACAGCGGCGACCGCGACCTGCTGCTGCCCCTGCACGTGCTGCGGGCCAGGTTGGAGCCGGTCCTGCAGGACGGCTGGGTGTCCTCGTGCGGTTCCGGAGTCACGGCGTGTCACACGCTGCTGCTCGCCGAGTACCTCGGCCTGCCGGCGGGGCGGCTCTACCCCGGCTCGTGGTCGCAGTGGGCCGCGACCGAGCGGCCCGCCGAGACCGGCTGAGACCACCGCCTCCTTGGACGGCTCAAGAAGAGCGTCGAGATGACGATGACATGCCGATCTGTCTTCAACACCCTCTCCCCGTGTCCTGGAGCACCGTGAAGAGCCCGTCCTGCGTCGGCTGCGTGTGCAGCGCCGCGCGTGCCGCTGCCCCCCAGGGCCGCCTGGTGCTGGGGACCCAGGTCGAGCACACCGCGACCGCCCTGCGCACGCTCGCCAGGCGGCACGGTCTGACGCTGCGACCACTGGCCCCGGGCCTGCTCGCGATGGACACCACCCGCGTGGCGGAGTTCGTTGCCCTCGCCCACGACGCCCTGTCGTCCGTGGAGGCAAACGAGGTCCGCTGCGTCGTCCTGTCGAGCCAGGACCTGCCCGCCGAGGAGGTGCTCGCTCAGGCCCTGACCGCGCCCACCCTCGCGGCGGCTGGCGCCAGGGTGGCGTACGCCGACCTGCTGCCGTTGTTCGCGGACGAGACCGGGAGCTTCCACTGCCTCTACCAGCCCATCGTCACGCTCCCCGGACGCAGTCCGATCGGCGTCGAGGCGCTCCTGCGGGCGACCACCCCTGACGGGCAACCGGTGACCCCGGACGTGCTGTTCCCCGCCGCCGAGGCCGCCGGCTGGACCCATCTGGTCGACCGGGTGGGCAGGACGACCGCGCTGCGCGGAGCCGCGGGCTGGCTGCCGCCCGACCAGCTGCTGTTCATCAACTTCATCCCGACCTCGATCTACCGCCCCGAAGTGTGCCTGCGCACCACCGAGCTGGCCGCTCGCGAGGCGAACATCCGGCTAGACCAGATCGTGTTCGAAGTCACCGAGGGCCACCAGGTCCGCGACGTCGACCACCTCGAGGCGGTCTTCGACTACTACCGCTCGCACGACTGCAAGGTGGCCCTCGACGACCTCGGGGCGGGCTACTCCTCCCTCAACATGCTGGTGCGGCTACGCCCCGACATCGTCAAGCTCGACAAGGACCTCGTGCAGGCCCTGCCCGACCCGACGAGCCGTGCGGTGGTCACTGCGATCGTCGACATCACCCACTCCTACGGCGGCCAGGTCCTCGCCGAGTGCGTCGAGACCGAAGAGCAGGCCGCGGTTGCCACGGACCTCGGAGTCGACCTCGGACAGGGCTGGCTGTTCGGGCATCCGGAGCGGCGCACCACACAGGCACCGCGGCGGACCTCGACCGAGGTCCACAAGCAGTCCGTGGCCCACCAGGCCAACACGGACAGCCTGACCGGGCTCGCCCACCGCGGTCACCTGCTCCAGCAGCTCCAGGCCTGCTTGGACGCCGGGGCGCTTGGCGGTCGCGCGGTCGCGGTGCTGTTCCTTGACCTCGACCGGTTCAAGGAGGTCAACGACACCCTCGGGACCACCGCCGGCGACAGCATCCTGATCCAGGTGGTCGAGCGCCTGCGCGGAGCGCTGCGCACCTCGGACCTGATCTGCCGCAACGGTGGCGACGCGTTCGTCGCCGTCCTGAACGACCTCGACCCGCTCGACGCCGCCCGGGTCGCCGACCGTGCCGGCACGGAGATCACCACCAGCCTTCAGCGGCCCTTCGCGGTAGGTGCGGCGTCGGTGACGGTCGGCGGCTGCGTAGGTGTCTCGGTGTACCCGTACCAGGCCACCACAGCCGACCAGCTGCTTGCCCTGGCCGAGGCGAACATGTCCCGCACCAGGCAGACCCACAGCCAGGCAGCTACGCGCACCTGACGCACTCAGCGCAGCTGCTTGCGCATCGTGCAGTGCTCGATCCCGGCCTCGAGGTACACCTCGCCCACCGGAAGGTAGCCAGCCCTGGCGTAGAAGCCCTGCGCGTGCACCTGCGCGTGCAGCTCGACGGCGGGCAGTCCGCGCTCGCGGGCCCGCTCCTCGAGCCGGGCCAGGACGGCAGTACCGACGCCTGCGCCACGGGCCGACGACGCCACCGCCATCCGGCCGATCGTGGCGTCCGGAAGCAGCCGCCCCGTACCGACGAGCGTGCCGTCGATGACCGCGACGGCGTGGTCGCTGACCGCGTCGAGGTCGTCGCGCTCGAGCTCCTCGGGCACCCCCTGGCCGACCACGAAGACCTCGTGCCTCAGGGCGAAGACCGCGGGCAGGTCCTGTTCGCAGGCGAGGCCGACGATCACGGCGCGTCGACCGCGGCCTGCTGCTTCTGGACGACCCCGGTCACGTCGGGCAGCAGTGGCGAGACCCGCAGGGACGCGAGCAGGGCACCGGCCGGTGCGACCTGGATGGCCCGCACCCCGATCCGGGCGCGCAGGGTCGGCAACGACGACGGTGCTGCCGACACCACGGCCGCGAACACGCACTGACACCCGCTCCGGTAGGCCCTGGCCTCAGCTCCGGCCGCGGTCGCCAACGCCGCGTAGGCGTCCCGGAGGGACCGGTCCTGCTCGGCGACGACCTGCAGCGTGTCGACGTAGCCCAGGTAGGACCTCTGCAGGTCCGCGCGTCCGCGCGCCGCCTTCGCGTAGGACTCGCTCAGGGTCACCCCGAGGTCACCGTTCACCGCAAACGGCAGCTGCGCTGCCCCCTTGCCTCCGAGCGCGCTCCGCAGGTAGATCCGGACCACGTGATACCCCGACATCATCGAACGCAGCTGTTCCGGGCCCTGGTACGTCGAGAAGCTCACGAGCGCGACCCTCACCCCGTCCGGGGCGGTCTGCTCGGCCACCGCGAGGCCCTTCGCGGCCCCGGCTGCGTAGGTCGCGGCCCTGTCCCCCACGGCTGGCCCGAGGGTGCCGGCTCCCTCTCCCCCACCCGGGAGGATCGCGCGACCTGTCGGGCCGGGGTCGACGCCGGTCCGCTGCTGGACCAGCCGGTTGCTGGCAGCTTCCCGGGACACCGCCGTACCCGCTCCGGCGACCAAGACCAAGCCGATCACGACGACACCGAGCTGGGGCACGTCGCGCAAGACCGACAGCGGACCGGAGCTGGCGTAGCGACGGTCGAGCTCGCGCAGGCCCGCGAAGGTGGGTGCGGCCGTCGGCCGTGCCCGCCACCGATCGCGGTGCGCCGACAACCGGGCGGCCGACGCGCCGAGGCGTTCGGCGGCGCGCGGCAGCAGCCGGTCATCCCAGTCCCGGAGGTGGTCGCGCAGGCTCACGACATCGCGGCAATCGTGTCGAGGGCGGCCTGAAGGTCCGGCGCGTAGGGGCTCTCGAACTGCACCCAGGACCCGTCGCCGGGGTGCGCAAAGGACAGGCGTACGGCGTGCAGCCACTGCCGTTCGAGGCCCAGCTTCTTGGCCAGCGTCGGGTCTGCGCCGTAGGTGATGTCGCCGACGCAGGGGTGCTTGAGCGCGGCCAGGTGCACCCGGATCTGGTGGGTGCGGCCGGTCTCGAGATGGATGTCGAGCAGGGTCGCGTGCCGGTAGGCCTCCATCGTCGCGTAGTGCGTGACGCTGTCACGACCGCCGGCGACGACGGCGAACTTGTACGCGCTCGTGGGATGCCGGTCGATTGGCGCGTCGACCGTGCCGGTGTGCGGGTCGGGGTGTCCCTGCACCAGGGCGTGGTAGCGCTTGTCGACGGTGCGCTCGCGGAAGGCGTCCTTCAGCACGGTGTAGGCCCGTTCGCTCTTCGCCACGACCATCAAGCCGCTGGTACCGACGTCGAGGCGGTGGACGACGCCCTGCCGCTCCTCAGCTCCGCTGGTGCTGACGCGGTGTCCCGCGGCGGCGAGCCCGCCGATGACGGTGGGGCCCTCCCAGCCGGGGCTCGGATGGGCGGCCACACCCACCGGCTTGTCGACGACGATGAGGTGGTCGTCCTCGTGGACGACCCGAAGCCCCGCCACCACCTCCGGGGGCCTGGTGGGCGCCCGCTCGACGGTGGGCAGGTCGACCTCCAGGGTGGCGCCGGCCAGAACCCGGTCGGACTTCCCGCGGACCCGACCGTCGACGCTGACCCCGCCCGCCTCGATGACCGTCACCGCCGCCGTGCGGGAGAGCCCGAACAGCCGCGACAGGGCTGCGTCGAGGCGCAGTCCGTCGAGACCCTCGGGTACGGGCAGGGAGCGGTGGTCGGTCACCCCCCTATTCTGCCGTGCCTTCACGCCGGTGCGTGCCGTCGACCTCGACGCCCTTCAGCGACAGCAGCACGGCGAGGACCGCACCCACCGTGATCGCGCTGTCCGCGACGTTGAACGTCGCGAAGTGCGGCACCGAGATGAAGTCCACGACCGCTCCACGACCGATGCCCGGGGCCCGGGTGAGCCGGTCGACGAGATTGCCCACCGCCCCGCCGAGCAACAGCCCGAGGGAGACGGCCCAGGCCGTGCTGCGCAGCCTCGGCAGGGTCCGCACGATGAAGACCGTGACGCCCACAGCGACCAGCGTGAAGACCACCGTCGCGCCCTCGGCGAAGGAGAACGCCGCCCCGCTGTTGCGGGAGACGGCGAGGGTCACGGCGCCGCCGAGCAGCTCGATCGGCTCCTTGCCCTCGAGCCGGGCCACGACGAGAAACTTCGTGCCGATGTCAGCGACGAGGGCCAGCAGCGCGACGAGGACGAGCAGGACGCGGGGCTTGGTCAGCGCCGTTCCTCGCGCTGCTTGCACGCGACGTCGAGGGTCGCCGCGGGCAGCGCCTGCAGTCGCGCCTTCGGGATCGGGTTGCCGCAGTTCTCGCAGCGCCCATAGGTGCCGGCGTCGAGCCGGGCGAGGGCCCGCTCGACCTGTTGCAGCAAGTCCCGGCTGTTGTTGGCCAGCGACATCTCGTGCTCGCGCTCGAAGGTCTTCGTGCCGGCGTCGGCCTCGTCGCCCGTCCCCTCGGAGCCGGCGTCGCGCTTGAGGGCGGCGTTCTGCTGCTCGGCCTCGTCGATCTCGCCCTTGAGCTCCTTGGCCTGGACGTCCAGGGCCTTGCGGACGTCGGAGAGCTCCTTCTTGGTCCAGGCGTCGTCGCCGGTCAAGGGGGAGTTTGCTCTCACAGGTGCCTTCTTGGGTGCCTTCTGGGGTGCTTTGGCCGGGGACCGCGTCGCCTTTGCGGGCGGCGTGGGGGCGGCGATGGTGGGCTCCGTCGGGGGAGGGCCGGAGTCGGTGCTGTCTCCGGTTGTGTTCGAGGTCCGCGTGGACGCCGAGACCTTAGCCGGTACGCCGACAGCCGGCCCGTCGACCGTGTTCTTCTTCGGAGCCGCCCTCCTGGTGGGCGCTGCCTTGGCCGGCGCTGCCTTGGCCGGCGCTGCCTTGGTGGGCGCTGCCTTGGCCGGCGCTGCCTTGGCCGGCGCTGCCTTGGCAGGAGCCTTCTTGGCAGGAGCCTTCTTGGCAGGAGTCTTCGCCGTAGGTGTGACCTTGACTGCCGCGGGCGCCTTGGTGGGTGCCGCCTTCTTGACCGGTGCCGCCTTCTTGGCGGGCGTGATCTTCGCCGGTGCCGCCTTCCCGGGTGCCTTCACGGGCGCTCGGCCGGCGGGGGCGACCTTCTTGGCCGGCACGACCTTCTTGGCAGCGCGCGAGGCCGGTGCCGGGGCTGGCTCGGTTCCTGGTGCGGGTGACGGCTTGGCCGAGGCGACCTTGGCCGCGGGGCCAGCAGGGACGGGTAGCGCAGACGTCACGGACTTCGCCGGCGCAGCCTTGTCCTTCCGGTTCAACAGACCGCGCAGACCGCGTTTGCGCTCGGTGGCCATGAAAGCTCCCTCATCACGCGTAGACGTGCTCAGACGGGTCGGGAGGATACGTGCCACGGTCCTGGCCGCACAAAGCGCCGCGCCGCGCAGGGCCTGACCGACCTGCGGCAACGGCTCGGGCCACGAGGCCGTCGTACCCGAAACGGGTGGATCGGTGGGAGCCGACGCGACTACGCTCTGGGGCGTACGACCGTCGTGATGACGGGGACGAGTAGGACCGGATGCTGCCACGAGCGACCTGGGGACGGTGTGAGCCCAGGGGTAAGGCCGGGCCGAAGATCACCCCCCGAGCGACCTGAGCACGACAAGAGCGGGTAGGCAGCAGCCTGCCAAGGAGGGTGGTACCGCGGGGCGTGAGCCTCGTCCCTCCGTCGGAGCACCCACTGACGGAGGCACCCCGCATGACCGGCATGAGCAGGCTCCCCGCCCAGGTCGACCTGCCCGCGATCGAGCACCAGGTGCTCGCCCGCTGGGAGCGTGACCGGGTCTTCGAGCGCAGCCTCGAGCAGACCGAGAACGGTGAGCCGTGGGTCTTCTACGAAGGACCGCCGACGGCCAACGGCAAGCCGGGCACGCACCATGTGGAGGCGCGGGTCTTCAAGGACCTGTTCCCGCGCTTCAAGACCATGCAGGGCAGGTACGTGCCCCGGAAGGCCGGCTGGGACTGCCACGGGCTGCCGGTCGAGCTCGCGGTCGAGAAGGAGCTCGGCTTCTCCGGCAAGGGCGACATCGAGACCTACGGGATCGCCGAGTTCAACGCCACCTGCCGCGACTCGGTCATGCGCCACGTCAGCGAGTTCGAGAACCTCACGCGGCGGATGGGGTACTGGGTCGACACCGACGATGCCTATCGCACGATGGACCCGAGCTACATCGAGTCGGTGTGGTGGTCGCTCAAGCAGGTCTACGACAAGGGACTGCTTGTTCAGGACTACCGGGTGGCGCCCTACTGCCCCCGCTGCGGGACGGGCCTGTCCGACCACGAGGTCGCCCAGGGCTACCAGACGGTCGTCGACCCGAGCGTGTACGTACGCTTCCCGGTCACCAGCGGCCCCCTGCAGGCCCTGGGGGCGACCCTGCTGGTGTGGACCACCACCCCCTGGACGCTGGTCTCCAACACAGCCGTCGCGGTCCACCCGACCGTGACCTACGTCGTGGCCAGGACCTCGACGGAGGTGCTCGTCGTCGCCGAGCCCCTGGCCGAGGCGGTCCTCGGTGAGCACGAGGTCCTCGAGCGGTTCCCCGGGACGGCGCTGGAGCACACGACGTACAGCCGGCCGTTCGACTGGCTGACGATCGACGGGGCCCACTACGTCGGGCTGGCCGACTACGTCACCACTGAGTCCGGCACCGGCCTCGTTCACCAGGCGCCGGCCTTCGGGGCCGAGGACCTCCAGGTCGCCCGCAAGTACGGCTTGCCCGTCGTCAACCCGATCCAGCCGGACGGCACCTTTGCCGACGACGTACCCCTCGTGGGTGGGTTGTTCTTCAAGGCCGCCGACGGGGCGCTCGTTCAGGACCTCAACGGCCGCGGGCTGCTGTTCCGAGAGCAGCCTTACGAGCACCCGTACCCGCACTGCTGGCGCTGCGACACCGCGCTGCTGTACTACGCGCTGCCCTCCTGGTACATCCGCACGACCGCCGTCAAGGACCGCCTGCTCGAGGAGAACGCCAAGACCGACTGGCACCCGGAGACGATCAAGAACGGCCGCTACGGCGACTGGCTCACCAACAACATCGACTGGGCGCTGTCGCGAAACCGCTACTGGGGTACTCCGCTGCCGATCTGGCGGTGCGAGGGCGGGCACCTGACTGTCGTGGGGTCCCTCTCTGAGCTGGGATCCCTTGCGGGACAGGATGTCTCGGCGCTCGACCCGCACCGGCCGTTCGTCGACGACGTCACCCTCCCCTGCCCGGAATGCGGCGAGCTCGCGACCCGCGTCCCCGAGGTCATCGACTGCTGGTACGACGCGGGGTCGATGCCGTTCGCCCAGGTCGGCTACCCGCACAGCGGCGTCGAGCTGGCCTACCCCGCGCAGTACATCTGCGAGGCGATCGACCAGACCCGCGGCTGGTTCTACACCCTGATGGCCATCGGTACCCTCGTCTTCGACCGGAGCCCGTACGAGACCGTCCTGTGCCTCGGGCACATCCTCGACGCCGAGGGCCGCAAGATGAGCAAGCACCTGGGCAACGTCCTGGACCCACACGAGCTCATGGAGCGGCACGGTGCCGATGCCCTTCGCTGGTACATGCTTTGCGGTGGAAACCCATGGGCTGCAAGGAGAGTTGGGCACGAGCAGCTCGAGGAGGCTGTCCGCAAGGTGCTCCTCACCTACTGGAACACCGCCGCGTTCCTGACGCTCTATGCCGACGCGAACCACTGGACTCCCGGGACGGTCGACCCCGGCCGGCGGACCCTGCTGGACCGATGGGCCATCAGCGAGCTGCACGACACTGTTCTGGTCGTGACGCAGGCCCTCGAGGGCTTCGACTCGCTGCGTGCCGGTAAACGGCTGACGCAGCTCATCGACGACCTTTCCAACTGGTACGTCCGGACCTCGCGCCGCCGCTTCTGGGACGGTGACCCGGCCGCACTGGCAACGCTGCACGAGTGCCTGGAGGTGCTGACCCGGCTGCTGGCCCCTTTCATCCCGTTCCTGACCGAAACCGTGCATGACGCCCTTGTCGTCAGCGTGTGGGACGACCGGCCCGACTCGGTCCACCTGCGCGCCTGGCCCTGCGCCGACGGGACCCTCGTCGACGCCGAGCTGGCTGTCCAGGTGGCCCTGACGCGGCGGCTCGTCGACCTTGGCCGGACGGCGCGGGCTGAGTCGAAGACCAAGACCCGTCAGCCGCTCGGGAGGGCGCTGGTGTCCGCCCAGGGCTGGGCCACGCTCCCCCAGGAGCTCAGGGACCTCGTGGCCGCCGAGCTCAACGTCGGCACCCTCGAAGGCCTGTCCGGGGACCTGGTCGAGGTGAGCGTCAAGGCCAACTTCCGGGTGCTCGGCAAGCGCTTCGGCAAGGGCGTGCAGGCGGTCGCTGCTGCTGTCGCGGCCTCCGACGCTGCCGCGCTGTCGGTGGCGCTGAGGGCGGGCACGGCGACGGTCTTGGTCGAGGGCGACCACGTGCCGGTATCCGCCGAGGAGGTCATCGTCACCGAGACGCCGCGCTCGGGCTGGGCGGTTGCGAGCGGAGCCGGCGAGACCGTCGCGCTCGACCTCGAGATCACCCCGGTCCTGCGCCGCGCCGGTCTGGTGCGCGACGTCGTACGACTCGTCCAGGACGCCCGCAAGGGCACCGGTCTCGACGTGAGCGACCGCATCGAGCTGTGGTGGGCTGCTGAAGGGGAGCTGGCCGAGGCCCTGCACGAGGGTTCGCTGCGCCTCGCGGAGGAAGTGCTGGCGGTGAGCGTCGTGCAGGGCCACCCCACTGCAGACCTGGCGCACCACGACGACCGTGACCTCGGGCTGCGGTTCTGGCTCCGGCAAGCCGGCGGCTGAATCACCCGTTTGGCCGAAAAAGTTGTGCCCCTACCCCTGCCGATAGTCCTGGTGACACCCCAGGACTGCTCCAACCGGAGCAGTGAGATCAGCCAGGAGGAACCGGTGACCGTTCACACCGTCGAGCTGGCCGAACCCAAGCCTGTGCACCGATCTTTCCGCCTGACCAGGACGGGCGCGGAGGTTGCCCTGGAGAGCCAGGTCCGGCCGGCCCTCGTCCTGCCCGAGCGTGAGGGACGCGCGCTGCTGGTCGCGGCCCAGAACCAGGACGTGTCCCGTGGAGGCTGTTACTCCGCAGGCCCGGCCGGCGTACAGGTCTGGAGCGGCCCCTGGGAGGGGATCGGGGGCAGCCGCGGCGATGCCGTGCACCTGGGCTCGGTCGACTGGAGCTACGACACTCCCGTGCGGCACTACATCACGATCTATCGGGTACTCGTCACCGCTCAGGGCGTCCAGAGCGGGGAGAACACTCACTCTCTGCTCGCTCGGGTCCTCGGACTGGCCGGACTCGGCGCCGCCGGTGAGGTCCTGTCGCTGTCGGTACCCCCGCCCCGTGACCCGTTCCGCTCAGCCGCCCTGCGTGAGCGGATCTGACCAGGTCGGCGGCCCTCCAGGGCTGACCTCGATCACCGTGGGCTGGCCCGCGGGACGACGGGTGCTCGGAGCCTCCCCCCCTTGTGCTCCGAGCACCCTCGTACGTCAGCAGCGGCCGTCTCCCGTGGAGACGGCCGCTGCAGCGTGCGCGGTGGGTGTGCCTGCGTGCTCTACGGGTTGCACACCCCGCAGGCGACATAGCCCTGCTTGGCGGCGGCCGCCTTCGTGAGCTCCAACGTGCCCTCCGCACCGCGCACGTAGCGGCACTCGGGGGTGTGGAACTTGCCGCGGTCCGGTATCACGATGACACCACCCCGTTTGATGGGGCTCACGGCGGCCTTCGCAGCCTTGACCGGAGCAGCCTTGACGGGAGCAGCCTTGGCCAGAGAGGCCCTGGCTGGGGCCTTGGGCGAAGCCGCCTTGGCTGGGGCGGACTTGGGCGAAGCCGCCGTGGCCGGAGCGGCCTTGGCAGCCGGCGCCGTCCTCACGGGCACCGTCTCCGCAGCCGACGTCTTCACAGCGGCCGTCTTCACAGCGGCCGTCTTCACAGCGGCCTCTTTCACAGGAGCTGTCGTGACCGGAGACTTCACAGTGGCCGGTCGAGGCACGGTGGCGGCCCGAGGCACGGTGGCAGGTCGAAGCCGGGTGGGGGTCACGGGGGTGGCCACCGTGGCGGCCACATCGTCAGCCATGACGGGCGGCTTGGCCGGCGCCCTGCGAGGACGCCGCGCAGCAGCCGCCGGGACCGAGACCGCCGCCGGGACCGGGGTCGGAGCCGAGGCATCGATCTGCACTTCGTCGTCAGCCGAGGTCTGCAGGTCGGAGCCGGTGTGCGTGTCGGTCCCGGTCTTGGCGGCGGTCTCGGTGGCCGGGTCGGTCTCGGTGGCCGGGTCGGTCTCGGCCAGGTCGGTCTCGGCCAGATCAGACTCGGTAGTGGTGGCGAGGACGGCGTCCGGCTTGCACACGCCACAGGCCGTGAAGCCTTGCTCGCGGGCGTCGGCGACGTCGACGGAATCGGGGTCCTTGCCCACCAGGTAACGGCAGGCGGCGGCGTGGTAGCGGGGGCGTCCTGCGACGACGAGGACCGCGCCGGTGGTCACCGTCATGCCGTCGTCGTGGGCGACCACGGGCGTGACAACTGCGGCAGGTGGCACCGCCGCGGCAGGCCGTGCGTACGCCGCAGGCAGGGTCGTCATGCCCTCCGCCGGGTCCGACGGCAGAGGGGCGACAGGCGCTCCGACCCTGGATGCCGCTTCCCCCTTGCTCATCGAAACGCCGGAACCCGCCGTGAGCGGCAGCGCCTCCTTCCGGCGCTGCATGATCCCGAAGATCAAGAAAGCGAAGGACGCGAGGCTGACGGCGATCGAGGCGTACACGAAGGTGAGCGTCGAGCCGATCAGTCCGATGACCAGCAGGACGAGTGCGACGAGGACAAGTGCCCCGCTGATGACGATCACGTGGAGGGTCCTCCGACAAGGGGTGCGCGGACAAGGGTGGGCATCTTACTGATGCCTGGTTCCGGCGGGGCTCACGCGGGACGAGAGAAGCTCAGGACTGGGTGGGCGGCTCGGGCCCTTCGTCGACTTGCTCGAGAACGACGGGAGGGGGGACAACCGTGAACGGACCCATCGGCTGCGGCTCCCGCGAGAGCGGCGGCACGGCACGCAACGGAGGGGGTACGGCGACAGGGGGCGCCTCCCGCGGGGGCCCGGAGGGACCGTCGGGAGCCAGCCGGGGGGTGGTGCCTCGGGGGTCGTCCGCCTGGTCCAGCTCCGCCCACTCCGGCGGCAGGACCTGTGGGAAGCCCTCGGGTACGGCGGGTACGGCAGGCACCGCTGGTCGGCGCGCAGCAGGGGCCAGCGGCGCAGTCGGCGCGACGGCGACGGTCGGCGCGGGGGCTGGCGGAGCGGGAGCCTGCGGAGCGACAACAGGCCGGGGCGCGAACGAGGTCGGCGCGTCTACCCGTGGCGCCTCTGGTGGCGCGGGCACCGTGGGGACAACCGGAACGGGAGCCTGTGCGGTGACCGGCGCGGGTGCCGGTGGTACGGCGGGCGCGGCGGGGCGGGCCGCCCCGCTATCGGCGACGCCGGCGGGCATGACCCCTACGGCTGCGGTGCGGGCCGCAGCCGGCACGCCCGCCCCGCTGTCCTCGGCACCCCCGCCGCGCCTGTCGAGGTCGGTGAGCTGAGACTCGAGGTAGGCCTTGAGGCGCAGTCGGTACTCGCGCTCGAAGGCGCGCAAGTCCTCGATCCGCGACTCGAAGTCGTGTCGCCTGCCCTGCAGCTCGGCCAGGGCCGCCGTCGTCCGGGCGTTGACCTCGTTCTCGACCTGGGTGGACCGGGTGCGCGCCTCGGAGAGCATCTTGTCGGCCTCCGCCCGGGCCTCGGCGATGGCTTGGTCGGCGGTGCGCTGCGCCATGAGCAGGGTGCGCAGCGCGGCTTCCTGTGTCTCGCCCGCCACGGGGGCGGCGTCGACGGCGGGGGCAGCCGCAGCTGCGGTCACCGGCTCAAAAGGCACCGGCGCTGCGGCCGGCACTGCCGTCGGTGCAGTGGCTTGAGCCTCGGCGAGCTTGTTGCTGAGGGCGGCATTCTCCGTGAGCAGGCGGGCGATCTCGGCCTCGATCTCGTCCAGGAAACCGTCGACCTCGGCCTGGTCGTAGCCGGTGCCCATCCGTTTGGTAGAGAACTTCTTGGTCGCCACGTCGGCAGGGGTGAGGGGCACGAGAGTCACATCCAGTCAGGAACGGTGCGGCAGAAAGCGGCGGTGCGGGGCGCGAGCAGGCACGAGGACGACAGCGAGACAGCCGGTGCCGTCATCGCTGGGCTCCCACGATGTTCAACAAGATGCTCGTCACGAAGAACAGCACAATGAAGCCCAGATCCAGGGAGACATTGCCGATCCGTAGCGGCGGCAGCACCCGACGGAGCGCGTTCAGCGGAGGGTCCGTCACGGAGTAGGTCAGCTCCAGCGCGATCGCGACCGGTCCGGCTGGTCGGTAGCGCCGGGCGAGCATGAAGACGTACTCCATGATGAGACGGAAGATCAACAGCAGCAGGAAGACGAGGATGACGAAGTAGAGGACGGACGCGACGACCGACACGGGTGCTGCTCTCCTGCAGGGATGGCAAGGTTAGGACTGGTTGAAGAAGCCGCCCTCGACGATGCGCGCCTTGTCCTCAGCCGTGACCTCGACGTGCTCCGGCGACAGCAGGAAAACCTTGTTCGTGATGCGCTCGAGGCGACCGTGCAGCCCGAAGATGAGGCCGGCGGCAAAGTCGACGAGGCGCTTGGCGTCGCCGTCGTCCATCTCGGTGAGGTTCATGATGACCGGGGTGCCCGTGCGGAAGTGCTCCCCGATGGCCCGCGCGTCGTTGTAGCTGTGCGGGTGCAGGGTCGTGATCCGGTGGCCGTCCTCGTAGGCAGGGACGGTCTGCGGGCGGGCGTGGGTGTCGAGGGCGACGGCACCCTGGCTGCGTGGGCCGGCGTCGAAGGAACGCCGGGGCGCTGCCGCGGGCGCCGCGGCGGGGGCGTAGCGACGCGCCGGCGGCTCGTCGAGGGCCTCCTCCTCGGCGTACTCGCCGTACGCGTCGTAGCGGTCGTGCTCGTCGTCCTCCACCAGACCGAGGTAGAGGCCCATCTTGCGCATCACGCCAGGCATGTGGAGCTCCACTTGTAGGTCGGACGTCACTCGGCGGGACGTACGGTGGGTTTTGCCAGAGGCCCAGCCTAGCCGAGCAGACCGGTCCGAGGGCCTAAGAGTGCGGTCCCGACACGCACGTGCGTCGCTCCGGCCACGATCGCGGCCTCGAGATCGCCACTCATCCCGGCGCTCAGCACGGTGGCACGGGGGTGCTGGCGGACCAGAGCGGCTCCGAGCGCCGCGAGCCGGGTGAAGGCGGACAGCGGATCGGCGCCGAGGGGGGCGACCGCCATCAGCCCACCCAGCACGAGCCCGTCGGCGGACGCGACCTGGCCCGCCAGCTCGGGCAGCGCCACGGGGTCCGCTCCCCCTCGATGCGGGTCACCGTCAGCCGCGAGGCTGACCTGGATAAGCACCTGGATGACGCGCCCCGCGCGCACTGCGCCCGCGCTGAGGGCCGTCACGAGCGAGGCCCGGTCGACCGACTGCACCACCGACGCGTACGACGCCACGCTGCGCGCCTTGTTCGTCTGGAGCTGGCCGACGAAGTGCCACCGGACCCCGTCGGCCACCCCCGGGGTCTCCTGCGCCTTCACCTGCTCGGCCTTCAAACGGGCCTCCTGGTCGCGGTTCTCAGCGAGATCCACGACGCCCAGCTCGTGCAGGTGGAGGCAGTCCGCGGTCGGCCAGGTCTTCGTGACCGCGATCAGCGTCACGTCCTCCAGGGAGCGTCCCGCGGTGGCGCAGGCAGCAGCGATCCGGGCACGCACGTCCTTGAGGTTGGCCGCGACCTCGGCCCGACGGCCCAGGTCGTCGCTCACGGCAGCCAGACGACGCCGCCGTGCCGTCCTGTCACCCCGTCGCGGCGATAGGAGAAGAAGCGCTCGGGCTGCTCGAGTGTGCAGCCGCCGACGGCAAGGACAGCGACGTCCTCGGCAGTCAGCTGCGACGTGGCGCCGGCCGCCAGGTCGACCGAGGCGGTGCCCTGCCGGGTTGTGCCGCGGCTGCCGGGGACGGCCTTCTCGACCTCACCAGCCATCGACGCGGGCACTTCGTAACAGCGCCCGCAGATGCCTGGGCCCACGACGGCAGTGATCACCTCGGCGCCCAGCTCGCGCATCTGCGCGACCACAGCGGCCAGCACGCCCTTGACCAACCCGGGCCGACCCACATGGGCGGCCCCCACGACGCCAGGAGCGGCGAGCAGCACGGGAAGGCAGTCGGCGCCCATCATGACCAGCCCGACCCGGGGGGTCGTGGTGACGAGGGCGTCGGTGTCGTCGAGGCCACGCGCGGTCTTGTTGCTCAAGCCCTTGACGACCCGGACTGCGTTGCCGTGCACCTGTTTGCCGAAGGCGAGCCCGTCGAGACCGAGCTGCTCTACGAGCAGCGCCCGGTTGGCCTGCACCTTGGCATGGGCGTCGTCGACGTGGACCGCGAGGTTGAGGCTGTCCCAGGGCGGCAGGCTGACCCCGCCAGCGCGGGTCGTGAAGACCCCGCGCGCGGGTGGCGGCAGCCCGGCGTCGAGGACGTTGAGCACGACCTACTTCAGGAAGTCAGGGACGTCGAGATCGTCCTCGAACACGACCGTACGTCGTGGCCGCTCGGGCTGGGCGACCGGCGCGGCTGCGGTAGCGGCGGCCGGCTGAGGCGTCGGTTGTCCCGTCGTCGTCGGCGTGTAGCGCGGCTCGGGCCGGCCCTGCTCTGAACGGCCCGCCTCGGAACGGTCGGGCACCTCGACGGCCGACTCCGGAGCGGGCTCGGCAATGGCCTGACGACGGGGCTCGTAGCGCTTCTGGGTGGGAGCACCGCTGTCGAAGCCGGCACCGATGACGGTGACGCGCACCTCGTCCCCGAGCGCGTCGTCGATGACAGCGCCGAAGATGATGTTGGCGTCGGGGTGGGCGGCGTCGGCGACGAGCTGCGCCGCCTCGTTGATCTCGAACAGGCCCAGGTCGCTGCCGCCGCTGATGGAGATGAGGACGCCGTGGGCGCCGTCCATGCTCGCCTCCAGAAGGGGGCTGCTGATGGCCATCTCGGCGGCGATGACCGACCGGTCCTCGCCCCGGGCGGAGCCGATGCCCATCAGGGCCGAGCCGGCACCGCTCATGATCGACTTCACGTCGGCGAAGTCGAGGTTGATCAGGCCCGGTGTGGTGATCAGGTCCGTGATCCCTTGAACTCCCGACAGCAGCACCTGGTCCGCGCTCTTGAACGCATCCATCACGCTGACCTGCTTGTCGCTGATGGACAGCAACCGGTCGTTGGGGATCACGATGAGGGTGTCGACCTCGGCACGCAGCTGCTCGATGCCATCCTCGGCCTGGCTCGCACGACGGCGGCCTTCGAACGAGAACGGGCGGGTGACCACCCCGATGGTGAGAGCACCCAGCGACCGCGCGACAGCGGCGACGACGGGCGCGCCACCGGTGCCGGTGCCGCCGCCCTCGCCGGCGGTCACGAAGACCATGTCAGCCCCCTTGAGGACCTCTTCGATCTCGTCGCGATGGTCCTCGGCAGCCTGCCGGCCGACATCCGGCGCGGCACCGGCGCCCAGTCCCCTGGTGAGCTCGCGTCCGACGTCGAGCTTGACGTCGGCGTCCGACATGAGCAGCGCCTGCGCGTCGGTGTTGATGGCGATGAACTCGACGCCCTTGAGGCCCACCTCGATCATCCGGTTGACGGCGTTGACGCCGCCTCCCCCGATGCCGACCACCTTGATGACGGCGAGGTAGTTCTGCGGTGCTGCCACGGTTTCGAGGCCCTTCGTCGGAGGTCTGACGCATGTCTGGTCGGGTCGAGCCAGTTGTTTCGTGTGCGCTGTGTGGTGCGTCGTGTGGTGCGTTGTGTGGTGCGTCGTGTGGTGGGGCGTCGTGCGGTCGCGGCGCGGGGAAGGCGCTGCGACGTCGACCCTAAGGCTCAGGTAGATGCTTAGAGTTATGTCAACCTATGCCTTGGGGGAACCGTAGGCGTCCAGTAGATGCCGGGTCAACCCACCAGGCCGTGTGTCCCCCCACACCGTCGCGCGACCTACCTTCGCGCCACCTCGATCACCGACTGCCGAAGACGGGGCTGCGGGTCACCTGGCGCGACCGCGCCCGGGGTGCCGTGGGTGCTGGGGAGCGCGCTTTGCGGCGTACATGTCCGCGTCAGCCTGGGCGAGAAGCTCCTCGTGGTCGATAGCACCGGCCCGCGCGACGGCAACCCCGATACTCACCCCCACCTTGAGGTCGAGGGTTCCGATGCCCACGCCCACCACTTCTTGCAACCGGGTCACCAACCGCGCGACGGCGTGATCGGTCGCGCCTTCCACCAGTACGACGAACTCGTCGCCGCCCAGGCGCGCCACCGTGTCGGACGGGCGCACCGCGGCCGACAGCCGACTGGCCACCGTCGTGAGCACCAGGTCGCCGGTCGCGTGGCCGTAGGCGTCGTTCACGGCCTTGAAACCGTCGAGGTCAAGGAACAGCACCGCGGTGGAGGAACCGCTGCGGGCGTCACGGGCCAGGACGGCCCGGAGCCGCTCTTCCAGCAGTGCCCGGTTCGCCAGTCCCGTGAGCGGGTCGCGGACCGCACGTTCGGCCAGCGAGGCCGTGAGGGCCCGCAGCTCCTCCTCGGCGTGCCGACGCTCGGTGATGTCCTGCGCGCTGACGGCGAACCACGCCGGCCGGCCCTGCGTGTCGGGCACCACCGTCACACCGTGCAGGACCCAGAGCGTGCGGCCATCTGGAGCCACGTACCGCTGCTCGGACTGCAGCGACTGCTCCTCTCCGCTGAGCAGGCGGGCGACGCCGTCGGCGTCCCCCAAGCGGTCGTCGGGGTGCAGCATCTGAGCGAAGGGGACCCCGATGAGATCTTCGGGTGGTCGGCCCAACAGCACGGCGTAGGTGCGGTTGGCCCGGACGTAGCAGGCGGACAGGTCAGCGAGCGCGAGGCCGATCCTGGCCTGGTCGAAGAACGTCTCGAACACGTCCTCGCTGGTGGCGAGCACCTGCATGGTCCGCAGCGCCCGCTGGGCGCGGGCATCGCTGGGCGTGACGTCCGGCTCGGTGATGGGACACCTCCTCATGTTGGTTACCTCCCATCCTGCACACCCGGTCGCCGTCGGCACGCTTGACTGCGAAGGTGACTGACACCGTGCCCACAGAACGTCCCACCAATCCGGTGCGTGCCCTGGACGACGCGCTCGACGCCGTGCGGCCCGACCGGCTCGTCCCGCTGCTCCAGGAGCTGGTGAGGATCCCGTCGGTGACCGGCAGCGCCGGGGAGACCGAGGGCCAGCACTGGCTGGCCGGTCACCTGGACCAACTCGGCCTCGAGACCGACCTGTGGGAGGTCGACCTGGCGGAGCTGCGGGCCGATCCCGACTTCCCCGGGGTCGAGGTCGACCGGCAGGAGGCCTGGGGACTGGTCGCCACGTGGGGAGACGGGACGGGTCCGGCCCTCCTCCTCAACGGGCACATGGACGTCGTACCGGTCGGCGATCCCGCGAGCTGGCAGACACCTCCCTTCGGCGGGCAGCTGCGGGGCGACCGCGTCTACGGGCGGGGCGCGTGCGACATGAAAGCCGGTCTCGCCTGCCAGGTGATGGCCGTGACTGTGCTCAAGCAGGCCGGCGTCCGGTTGGCCGGTCGGGTGCAGCTGCAGAGCGTCGTCGGGGAGGAGGACGGTGGCCTCGGGACGTTCGCCACCTTGCGCCGCGGCTACCGTGGCGACGCTGCGGTGATCTGCGAGCCGACGCGGCTCGCGGTGGTGCCGGCCGCCGCAGGCGCCTTGACGTTCCGGCTGACGGTCACCGGTCACGCCGCCCACGCGAGCCTGCGCGATCGAGGAGTCGACGCGGTCGAGAAGTACCTGCCGGTCCACCAGGCGCTTCGCGCCCTTGAGGCCCGCCGCAACCGCGACCCGCATCCCCTGCTGGAGCGTTACCGCATCCCGTACCCGGTGTCGGTCGGCAGTGTGCGCTCCGGGGACTGGGCTTCCAGCGTGCCGGACCTGCTGGTGGCGGAGGGTCGGATCGGCGTGGCCCTCGGCGAGGATCCGCAGGGCGCCCGGGCTGACCTGGCGGCGTGCCTCGACGAGGTCTGCGCCAGCGACCCGTGGCTGCGCGAACATCCCATCCACCTCGAGTGGTACGGCGGTCAGTTCGCCCCCGGGGAGCTCCCGTCAGGGTCACCCCTGCTCGGCCAGGTCCTGGCAGCGCACCGCGCCGCGACCGGGCAGGACGCTGACGTGCACGGCGTGCCCTACGGCTCGGACCTGCGGCTGCTCACTGCCGCGGGAATCCCGACCGTCCACTACGGACCTGGCGACGTCGCGCTTGCCCACTCTCCCAACGAGTCCGTCCCGGTGAGCGACCTGGTGACGGCGACTCGAGCCCTCGTCCTCCTGGTGGCCGACGTGTGCGGACGTGCGCTCAGCGGCGGATCGGGAAGGTCGCTCGCGTCCTCGTGACGAACGTGCCCGTTGAGATCGAGGTCCTCGAGCGGTCCGAGCAGTGCCCCCGCTCACCGAGGCGCCCTCCGCCAGCAGCTCTGGGACATGCTCCCGATCATGGGACGAGGGTTCGAGGTTCTGCTCCCAGCGCAGGTCCCTTACCATCGCCAACGACTGCGTTGGCCCAGCGACAGGAGTGACAGCGTCCGGATGACCAGTAGCGAAATCTGGGACGAGGCGACTGCTGCGACCTACGAGGACGACGTCGCGGCAGAGTTCGCGCCGGGCGTTGTCGGTCCGGCCGTCGAGTTCCTCCTGTCACTGGCAGACGGTGGCCCCATCTTGGAATTCGCCATCGGGACCGGGCGCGTGGGTATCCCTCTGGCTGAGCGCGGCATCTCGGTCTCCGGCATTGAGCTGTCCATACCGATGGTGGACAGACTGCGACTCAAGGTGGATGAGCTCACCCTTCCGGTTTTCATCGGCGACATGGCCACCACGAGAATTGACGGAGAGTTCTCGCTCGTCATCCTCGTCTTCAACAGCATCTCGAACCTGCAGACGCAGCAGGAACAGGTCGAGTGCTTCCGCAATGCGGCTCGGCATCTGCGAAGTGGTGGCCGCTTCGTCCTCGAACTCTGGGTTCCCGCCCTCCACAGCCTCCTGCCGGGCCATACCGCGGTTGCCCGCGACGTACGCGACGGGTTCGCAGCGTTCGACACGTACGACATTGCCACACAGGCATGCACGTCCCAGAGCTTCAGCCGCCAGCCCGGCGGGTCCGTAAGACACGACATCGGCCACTTCCGGTACCTGTGGCCGAGCGAGTGCGACCTCATGGCAACCCTCGCCGGGCTGACGCTGGAAACTCGCGTGGCGGACTGGCACGGCCGTGCCTTCGACGGCTCCAGTTCCAAGCACATCTCCGTATGGCGAAAGCCGTAGCAGCACGTAAGTACAGCGCCGACTACCTGCCCTCGGGCTGGAGAAACTCCAGCCGATTGCCATGCGGGTCGCTGGCGTAGAAGCGACGGTGGGCTTCTCCACTTCCCCCGTTCCGAGGACCCCGGCGTAGAACGCGCGTCGACAGTCACGGCCGCTGCTCTCGCGACACGGGGCGCTGTCGGACCTATGTTGCGAGCCGGACTCAGCGGCGGGTGACCACTCCCGGGGCACTGACGTCGAAGACGGTGCCGGGCATCTTCAACAGAGCGAGCACGGCCAGCGCCTTGGCCGGCCCGTCCTCCGCTCCGCCCCACAGAACGCGTCGACCGTGGGTGAGCGTCAAGGTGACCTGCTCGGGTGAGGTCGCGGTCAGGCTGACCAGGTCGTGGCCGAGCACCATGGGAAGTCCCCGGAGGACCTGCAGTGCCGCCACCGTTGCCGCGTGGTCGGTGGCCGGCACGGCCAAGGGGTAGACGCCGGCCGGCACCACCTTCGCGGTGGCCACCGCCACGCCATGGGTGTCCAGCAGCAGTCTGGTCCCGCCCTGCGCAACCGCGACGACCGGCACCCGCTCGACCACTGTCACCTTGAGGCCGTGCGGCCAGCTGCGCGTGACGGTCGCGCCAGCGACCGCGGAGAGCGCTCTGACCCGCCTCGCCACGGCCGACGTGTCGACCCGGGCCAGTGGCGTGCCATAAGGGACGTTGACGACGGCACTGATCTGGGCGGCGGTGAGCCGGTGCTCGCCGGTCACGACGACCTTCTGCACCCCGAGCACCGACGACCCCAGGACCAACCAGCCCACCAACGCCGGCGGGAGGCAGGTCCCCGACACCCAGCCGGTACGCCGAACCCACACGCTCCGGCGGGCCTGGCGGTCGGCGACAGCGCGCGCCGCGAGCCGCGGAGCTGCGGATACGACCCGCGGTGGCCGGGCGACCGGGGTAGGACTCACGGCGCCTCACCCTCCAGCAGCCGCAGGACCTCGGGCCCGATCTGGGTCACGTCGCCCGCCCCGAGGGTCACGACCAGGTCACCGGCATGAGCCTTGGCCGCCACCGCGGCCGGGACGGCTGTCCAGGACGGCTCGAACAGGACGTGCTGGGGGTCGAGCGGGACGGCTGCGGTCACGAGAGCGCCGGTGACTCCCGGCATCGGGTCCTCCCGGGCGCCGTAGATGTCCATGACGACGACCTCGTCGGCGAGCCCGAGGGCGGCTCCGAAGGCGTCGGCGAAGGCGGCGGTCCGCGAGTACATGTGTGGCTGGAACACCACGACCAGCCGCCCACCTCCGGTCATGCCGCGGGCCGCGACGAGCTGCGCCCGCACCTCGGTCGGGTGATGGGCGTAGTCGTCGTACACGCGCACGCCTGCCGCGCTGCCCTTGAGCTCCATCCGGCGCCGTACGCCGGTGAAGCCGGCCAGACCCTCCATGAGAGCGACCTCCGGCAGGCCCAAGCCGATACCGGCCAGCAAGGCGCCGGCGCTGTTGAGGGCGAGGTGGGCGCCGGGCACCTGGATGCGGACCTCGCCGAGCCGCCGACCCTGCAGGACGGCGTCGTAGGTCGACGTGGATCCCCTGCTCACCAGGGCAACCATTCGCAGGTCGGCATCCACCGAGGTGCCGTAGGTGCGGACGTCGATGCCTTCGCCGCGAGCCAGCTCGGCCAGCGCGACCGTCCCGGCATCGTCGGCGCACACGACGAGGAAGCCGCTTCGGTCGACGGTCCGGACGAACTGGGCGAAGGCATCCCGGTACGTGGCCTCGTCGAGGTAGTGGTCGAGGTGGTCGGGCTCGACGTTGGTGATGATCGCGGCGTAGGGGCGGTAGACGAGGAAGGACGCGTCACTCTCGTCGGCCTCGACGACGAACAGGTCGCCACTGCCGTGGTGGGCGTTGCTCCCAGCCTCGTTGAGGTCACCGCCGATCGCGAAGGACGGGTCGACGCCGCAGTGCTGCGCGGCGACGGTGAGCATCGAGGTCGTGGTGGTCTTGCCGTGGGTCCCGGCGACGGCGACGGCGCGGTAGCCCACGAGCAGCTCGGCCAGGGCCTCGGCGCGCATGAGGACCCGTATCCCAGCGTCTCGGGCGGCAACGAGCTCGGGGTTGGACTCGCGGATGGCCGCCGACACCACGACGGTCTCAGCGCCACCGAGGTGGGCCGCGTCGTGACCGACGTGGACGTCGGCACCGAGGGCGCGCAGCGCCGCGAGGGCCAGGGAGTCCTTGGCGTCGCTGCCGGAGACGGAGGTGCCGCGGGCCAGAAGGACCCGGGCGATGCCGCTCATCCCGGCTCCGCCGATCCCGACGAAGTGGACCGTCACCGTGCTGCCCCCTCGATGATCTCAGCCAGCGCCTCATCGGCCGAACGGTGACCACGTCCCCTTGCGGCCACAGACATCTGCAGCAGACGTTCGGGGTCCAGGAGCAGCTGGAGCACGGTGCCGGTGACGGTCGCGGCGTCCAGGGAGGCATCCTGCACGAGAAGTCCTCCCCCGGCGTCGACCGTCGGTTGAGCGTTGAGGGCCTGCTCGCCGTTGCCGATCGGGAGCGGCACGTAGACCGCGGGCAACCCGACAGCCGCCAGCTCCGCGCAGGTCATGGCGCCGGCCCGGCACAGCACCAGGTCGCTGGCGGCGTAGACCGTGTCCATCCCGTCGACGTAGTCCAGGACGTGGTGCGTCGCGGGCGCCGCCGGCCCGAGGGCCGTACGGACCGCTTCGGCCTGCTCCGGACCGGTGACGTGCAGGACCTGCACGCCGGCGGCGGCGAGGGCGGGAGCTGCGTCCACGATCGCGGTGTTGAGGCGCCGGGCGCCCTGCGACCCGCCGGTGACGAGCAGGACCGGGCCGTCGCTGAGGCCGAGCGCCGCCCGGGCAGCGGGCCGGGCCGCCACGCGGTCCAGCTGCGCGATCCGCAGCCTGAGCGGGATCCCCACGACGACCGCGTCGCGCAGTCCGGTACCGGGCACGGCTGCGGCGACCCGCGCGGCGAACCGCGCGCCGAGCCGGTTGGCGATGCCCGCCCGGGCGTTGGCCTCGTGCACCACGATCGGAGTGCCGCGTCTGCGGGCGGCCAGGTAGGCGGGCACGCAGACATAGCCGCCGAACCCCACGACGACCGAGGCGTCCACCTCGTCCAGGTGGGCGGACGCTGCTCTGACAGCCACCCTCAGCCGGCCAGGGACGCGCAACAGATCGAGCGTGAGGTGCCTCGGAAGCGGCACCTTGGGCACCACGGACAGCGCGTAGCCGCGGAGCGGGACGAGCCGGGCCTCGAGGCCTTCCGCCGTGCCGAAAGCGGAGATGCCCACCTCGGAGTGCCTGCGGCGCAGGGCATCTGCCGTGTTCATCATCGGCTCGACGTGCCCCGCCGACCCACCTCCCGCGAGGACGACGTGCATCGTCACCGCCGGCGCGAGACTGGACGACGCATCGGCGCCGACGTGGGACGGGACGCGTGGGAGGGCGCCGTCGCGGACGGAACCGGCCGGTGCAGCACCAGGGCTCGGAGCCTGCCCTGCTGCGATGCGAGCGCCTTCGCGGCCCCTGGCTCGTCACGCGCGAACGACAACAGCATCCCGATGCCCACCAGGGTCGGGATCAGCGCGGACCCGCCGAAGGAGATCAGTGGGAGCGGGATCCCCGTCACCGGCACCAGCCCCACGACGGTCGCCATGTTGACCAGCGCCTGTACGGCGATCCACACCGTGATCCCCGTCGCGGCCAGGCGGGCGAAGGGGTCCTTGGTGCGCTTGGCGATCCGGAAGCCGGCGTAGGTCAGCGTCGCGAACAACATCAGGACGGTCAGGGTGCCGAGCAGGCCGAGCTCTTCGCCGACGATGGCATAGACGTAGTCGGTGTAGGGGTTGGGCAGTCCACCGGCCCATTTCTCACGACTGGCCCCGAGGCCCACACCGACCCAGCCACCACCGCCGAGAGCCTGCAGGCCCTGGCACGCCTGGTAGCCCTTGAGCAGCCGGTGCGTGTCCGAGCACGGGTCGGTGAACGAGGTGAGGCGCGCGAGCCGGTAGGGCTCGGCCACCGCCATCACCACGCCGAGGGCCAGCACCACCCCGACGATCCAGCCGAAGACCCGACCCGGGGCACCGACGACCCACAGCAGCGCGATGAGCACGGAGGTGACGACGATGGTCGTACCCATGTCGGGTTCGAGCATGACGAGGATGCCGACGAGGCCGACGACCGGCACCACCGGGATCACCAGGTGCTTCCAGTCCCGCAACAGCTTGCGCTTGCGGACCAGAAGATCCGCTCCCCACACGGCGATCCCGAGCTTGGCGAGCTCGCTCGGCTGCAGGTTGAAGCCACCCGGCAAGGCGATCCACCGGCGCGCACCGTCGACGTTGCGGCCGATGCCCGGGACGAGGACCGCGACGAGCAGGAAGATCGCTGCGAGCAGGATCGGCAGGCCGAGGTGCCGCCACACCCGTGCTGGGATCCGGGAGGCGACCCACAGAGCCGGCAGGCCGATCCCGATGAAGATGCCCTGCTTGAGGGCGATCGCATAGGCGGAGTGGAAGGTCTGGTAGGACCGGACGCTCGAGGCCGACAGCACCATCACGAAGCCGATGGCCAGCAGCAGGCCGGTGCTCACGATCACCAGGTAGTACGACGCGAGCGGACGCTGTAGGGCCGCCGGTCGCGCTGCCGACCTCGCGGCGACGGAACCGGCTGTCGCGACCGCCGTCACGGCAGGCTCACGACGGCCGCGGCGAACAGGTCGCCGCGTTGTCTGTAGTCCGCGAAGCAGTCCATGGAAGCCGCGGCGGGCGCGAGCAGCACGGTGTCGCCCGGCCGCGCGAGGGACCGGGCCGCCTCGACGACCTCCTGCATGGCCCCAGTGTCGAGGCGGGCAACCTCGACGACGGGGATCTCCGGGGCGTGTCGTGACAGTGCGTCGCGCAGGACAGCACGGTCTGTCCCCAGCAGGACAGCCGCGCGCAGTCGGGGCGCCGCCTGCCGGACCAGGTCGTCGACGTCTGCCCCCTTGAGCAGACCGCCCGCGACCCAGATCACCTGCGCGTACGACGCGAGGGAGGCGGCGGCGGCATGCGGGTTGGTCGCCTTGCTGTCATCCACCCAGGACACGTCCGCTCGGACGGCGACCAGCGCGTTCCGGTGCGGCTCGGGGACGAAGCTGCGCAGCCCGTCGCGGACCGAGACGGCCGGTACTCCGAACGAGCGCGCCATGGCTGCCGCCGCCAGGGCGTTGGCGACGTTGTGGTCACCGGGAACACCGATGTCGTCGAGGGTTGCCAGCTCGGTGGCTTCCCCTGGTACGTCGGGAAAGGCACGGTCGACGAGCAGGTTCTCGACGACCCCTACCTCGTCCGCCTTCGGCGTGCGCAGCGTGAAGCCGACCTGCCGAACGGGGGCCTGGGCGAGCAGCCGGCGTACCCCCTTGTCGTCGGCGTTGCCGAGAGCGACGTCTGCCGTGAAGATCCGTGCCTTGGCCCTGGCGTACTGCTCGAAGGATCCGTGCCAGTCGGTGTGGTCGTCGGCGAGGTTCAGCAGCGTGCCGGTGTGCGGTCGAAGCGAGCTCGACCAGTGCAGCTGGAAGCTCGACAGCTCGACAGCCAGCACGTCATAGGGCCCGTCCACCGCGTCCACCAGAGGCAGGCCGACGTTGCCCGCAGCGACGGCCCGGTGTCCCGCCGCCACGAGCATCGCCTCGAGCATCTTCACCGTGGTGGTCTTGCCGTTGGTCCCCGTGAGCGCCAGCCAGGGGATGGCACTGCGACCGGGGAGGTGCGCCAGGCGCCAAGCCAGCTCCACCTCGCCGACGACCTCGACACCCCGCGTGGCCGCCTCGACCAGGACGGGGGCCGTCGGCCGGTAACCCGGCGAGGTCACCACCAGGGCGACAGTGTCCGGCAGCGCGGACGAGACCGAGAACCCCTGCTCAGCAAGGGCGTCGAGGGCCTCGGCCGAGCTGTCGACGACCGTCACGACAGCTCCGCGTTCACGCAGCGCGCGCGCGGCTGCAGCGCCGGAGACCCCCGCGCCAGCCACGACGACGGCCAGCCCGCGGTAGGCGTCCGGCATCAGCCGAGCGACCCGTGGGACAGGAACTCTGCGTAGAACAGCCCGAGACCGAAGGCCACCGCCAACCCACCGATGATCCAGAAGCGGACGATGACGGTGTTCTCGGCCCAGCCGGCGAGCTCGAAGTGGTGATGGATCGGCGCCATGTTGAACGCCCGTTTGCGCGTCATCTTGAAGAACCCGACCTGGATGATGACCGACATCGTCTCGACGACGAACAGCCCGCCGAGCACCACGAGCAGCAACTCGGTGCGCGTGACGATCGCGATCCCCGCGAACAGCCCGCCGAGGGCAAGCGACCCGGTGTCGCCCATGAAGATCTTGGCCGGCGAGGCGTTCCACCACAGGAACCCGAAGCAGGCGCCCATCGCGGCCGAGGCGACCAGGGCGACGTCGAGCGGGTCCCTCGCGGAGTAGCAGCTGGAGTTGACGGTGCGTGCGCAGGAGTTGCCGAACTCCCAGAACGCAATGACCACGTAGGACGCCAGAACCATCACCGACGTCCCGGTGGCAAGGCCGTCGAGCCCGTCGGTGAGGTTCACCGCGTTGGACGTGCCGGTGACCACCAGGTAGGCGAACACCACGAACCCGACCGTCCCCAGCGACCAGCCGCCGTAGTCGCGGACGAACGACAGGTGGGTCGAGGCGGGCGCCAGTCCCGTGCTCCGGCTGCGGAACTGCAACGCGAGTACGGCGAACCCGACGCCCGTGACGAGCTGTCCGCCGAACTTGGCCAGGGCGGTCAGCCCGAGCGAGCGCTGCTTGCGGATCTTGATGAAGTCGTCGAGGAAACCGACCAGGCCGAGGCTTCCCATGAGGCCCAGCACGAGCAGCCCGCTGGCGGTGGGTCCCCGGCCGGCGTTGCGAAGGGCCAGCAGGTGCGCGACGCCGTAGCCGCTGAAGGTCGCCAGGATGATGACCGTGCCGCCCATGGTGGGCGTCCCCCGCTTGGTGGCGTGGCTGGCCGGGCCGTCCTCGCGGATCTCCTGGCCGTAGCCCCGCCGCCGGAACAGCTTCACCACCGCGGGCGTGCAGAGCAGGCTGAGGACCAGTGCCGTCATGGCGGCGACCAGGACGGAGATCATGCGGCCCCCTCGAGCGCGGTCAGGACCGTCGGGAGGCCGGCGACGAGGACGACGTCGTCGGCGGTGAGCTCGGCGAGGAGCAGGGTGAGAGCGTCGTCGGCGGTGCCGACATGGCGTGACTCCGAGCCCCAGGAGCCCTCGAGCACGGCGCCGGCGTGCACGGACCCGGCCTCTCCCACGACGACCAGCGACGTGATGTCCAGGCGGACCAGGAAGCGGCCGAGGTCCATCAGATCCTCGCGGGAGGTGTCCGGGACGGGACCGAGGACGGCGTAGGTGCGGTGCGTCTTGCCGTCACTCGCGACGGCCAGGTCTCGAAGTCCTTCCCGCAGGGCGGGCAGCGATGCGGGCACGGTCAGCAGCCTCATGCGCGGACCTGTTCGAGAGCCTCGCGCAGCACCAGCCGGTCGTCGAACGGCGTGACGACACCGGCGACCTCCTGGCCGCTCTCGTGCCCCTTGCCGGCCACGACGACGACATCGCCCCGCCGGGCCTGCGCAACTGCCCAGGCGATGGCTGCCCGTCGGTCCGGCTCGACCACCGCTCCGGGCTGTGTCATCTCTCCCAGGATCGCCAGCGGGTCCTCGCCGCGCGGATTGTCACTCGTCAGGACGGCCAGATCGGCTCCGGCGACGGCCGCCCGGCCCATCTGGGGACGCTTGCCGCGGTCACGGTCGCCCCCGCAGCCGAGAACCACGATCACCCGTCCGCTCGTGAGCGCCCGCACGCTGCGCAGCAGCGTCACGACGGCATCGGGGGTGTGCGCGTAGTCGACCAGAGCCGTGAACGGCTGGCCGATGTCGACCCGTTCCATCCGTCCGGGCACGGACGACAGCCCGGCAACGCCGCGCACCGCGTCGTCGACCGGCACCCCGGCGGTCACGAGCGCGGCCAGGGCGGCCAGGGCGTTGCTCACGTTGAACGCCCCCGGCAGCTGAACCGCCGCCTCCACGGACACGCCGGGGCCTTCCAGCAAGAACGCGCTCCCGTCGCTACGCAGGTCCACCGCGGTGGCCCGCCAGGTGCCGTCGACGCCGTACGCGACGAGGGGGATGGAGGGACTCGCGAGCAGCCGCAGGCCGGCCGGGTCGTCGCCGTTGACGACGCCGCGGGCCGAGCGGGTGGGGGTGAACAGCGAAGCCTTGGCGGCGAAGTAGTCGTCCATGCTGGCATGGAAGTCGAGGTGGTCCTGGGACAGGTTGGTGAAGACCGACGTGTCGAAGCGGACGCCGTCGACGCGTCCGAGGGTCAACGCATGGCTGCTGACCTCCATGGCTACTGCGGTCACACCGCGCTCGCGCATCACGGCGAACAGCGCGTGCAGGTCGGTCGCCTCCGGCGTGGTCCGGACGCTCTTGACCTCGACGTCCCCGATCCGGGTGAGCACGGTGCCGAGCAGGCCGGTCGAGTGGCCGGCGGCCCGCAGACCGGCCTCCAGCAGGAACGCCGTCGTGGTCTTGCCGTTGGTGCCCGTTACGCCCAGGACGGTCAGCGCCTTCGAGGGGTCGCCGTGCACCCAGGAGGCCACGGCTCCCAGCACCCCGCGGGGCTGCCGGGCGACCAGCACCGGCACGTCGGCTACCAGGCTTGCGCCGGCGGGGTCGGTCAGGACGGCGACAGCACCGGCGGCCACGGCCTGCGCTGCGAAGGCCGCGCCGTGCGCGTGGGCTCCGGGTAGGGCGGCGTACAGGTCACCGGGACGGACCGCGCGGGAGTTGTGGGTGCAGCCGGTGACCCGGACGCCGACGAGCTCCCCCTGGACGCGCAGCCCGGGGACCGCCCCGAGCACCTCGTCGAGGGCACGCGGCGCCGGGTCGGACGGCCGCAGGGCGGCAGCGTCCGGGGTCGCAGGCACGACGTGAGGCTAGCGGCGTCAGTCGACGGACAGGCGGAGCACGGGCGGCGTGGTGCCGGTGGGTGCCACGTCGTACGAGCGGAGGGCGAAGCCCATGATCTTGCTGAACAGGGGCGCTGCAACCTGACCTCCGAAGTAGCCCCTGGCTCCGGTGCCCTGCAGGACGACGGCGGTCACGAACCGCGGGGCGTCCGCCGGGGCCATGCCGATGAAGGACGAGGTGTAGGTGCCGTCGTAGTAGCCGGCCCGTGGACCGTTGGTCGCGACTCGCTGAGCGGTGCCCGTCTTGCCTGCCACCCGGTAGCCCGGGATGGCCGCGAGCGGGGCCGTCCCCTGTTCCGACACGACCGACTCGAGCATCGCCCTGATGTCGGCGGCGACGGACGCCGAGACGACTCGACGCTGGATCGGGGCAGGGGCCGCCGTCACATGACCGGCGCCGTCGCGGGTGCTCTTGACGATGCTCGGCTGCACGCGCACGCCGCCGTTGGCGAGCGTGGCGTAGACCGACGCGACCTGCATCGCGTTGACCGAGATCCCCTGCCCGATCGGGATGTTGGCGATCGAGGTGCCCGACCAGTCGGCGGGGACGGGGATGATCCCCCTGCTCTCCCCCGGCAGGCCGAGACCGGAGCGGTCACCGAAGCCGAAATCCCGCATCATCGTGTAGAGCCGGGCCGGCCCGACCTGCTGCGCGACCTTGACGGTGCCGATGTTGGACGACTTGGCCAACACCCCCGCGAAGGTCAGGTGCTCGGTCCCGTGCTTCTCCGCGTCGTGCAGCAGCTTGTCGGCCACCTGGTAGGTCGGAGGCACCTCGATGACCGTCTGCGGGGTGACGATGCGGCTTTGCAGGGCCGCCGCGGCGGTGATGACCTTGTTGACCGATCCGGGTTCGTAGACGTCGCTCAGGGCCGGGTTGGCAGTGAAGTCACCGCTGGGCCGGTTGTCGGGGTCGAAGGTCGGCGCGGTCGCCATCGCGAGCACCTCACCGGTCTTGACGTCCATCACCACGACCGTGCCGTTCTTCGCCTGCGTCGCCTGGACCTGCGAGGCGAGCAGCTGCTGTGCGTACCACTGCAGGTCACGGTCGATCGTCAGCTCGACGTCGTGTCCGGCCACCGGGTCGACGTGGCTGTCGTCGCCGGTGGGGATGACCCGACCGGACGCGTCGAAGCGGGCGACGGTGTTGCCGTCCTTGCCGGCCAGGAGGTCCTGCATGGACAGCTCGACGCCGGCCTTGCCGACGCCCTGGTAGTCGGTGAACCCGAGCACACCGGCAGCCAGGTCGTGCGAGGGGTGCACCCGGTCGCTGGTGCTCTCCGCACCGATGCCGGGCAGGTCGAGCTTCATCACCTGCTGGGCCAGTACCGGGTCGACGTCGCGCTTGAGGTAGACGAAGCCCCTGCTCGAAGACAGCTGCATCTGGACCTTCGCGGCATCGAGACCGAGGAGCGGCGCGACGGCCTTGGCGATGCTGGCAGGGTCGCAGGGGTCGATGGACAGAGCCTGGCAGCGGCTCTTGGCGATGGTCCGCGGCTCGGCGTAGATGTTCTTCGCGACCACCGACAGGGCCAGCGCGTTGCCATTGCGGTCGAGCACCTGGCCGCGCATCGACGGCAGGGTGACCTCCCGGGTCCGTTGGACGCCGGCCTGCCCGGCGTACGCGGGCTGCAGCCCCTGCAGCTGCACGAGCCGTCCGGCCAGCAGCAGCACGACAGCTCCCAGGAGCGCGAGCCCGATCCGAAGCCGCTTGCCCGGCAGCCCCAACGGCCGGGTACGCCGGACTGGTGGCCGTCTGCGCTGCGGTGCTTTCCGGGTGGCCGTACGGGTGGCCGTCCGGGCAACGGGGCGGGGCGCGGGGCGGGCGGTGGGGCGGGCGGTGGCGCGGGCGGTGGGGCGGGCGGTGGGGCGGGCGGTGGCGCGGGCGGTGGGGCGGGCGGCGGGTCGGGCGGTGGGCGCAGGGCGGCGAGGCGGCTGCGAAGGAGTCACCGGTGTGCTCCCGCGGGCTTCGTGGCGGGCTTGGTGCTGGTTTTGGTGCTGGTCTTGGGGGCGACGACGGGGGCGACACGAGGCACCACCGGCGCCACGGGGGCCACGCCGGCCGAGGGCTGGCCCAGAACGCGGCCGTCGGACAGCCGCAGGAACGCGGGCGCACCACCCGGGACCATCCCGAGGGCGGTGGCACGGTGCGCCAGATCGGCGGGTGCCTGGAGGGACTGGACCTGGGCGGCCAGGTCCTGCTCCTGCTGCTGGAGGGCCTTGCCGGAGAGGGTGAGGTCGTGCAGGGCGAAGCTGTCCTGCGCGACGAGGGTGTTCAGGACCAACAGCCCAAGCAGGCCGCCGACGAGCAGCAGGACCACGACGACGACGAAAGGCGCCTTGGCCGCGGAGGACCGGCGTTGCGGGACCAGGCGCAGGCCGGCGACCCGGCGTTGGGGAGCCCTCCCCAGCGGGCTGCGCAGCGGCACGCCGAAGGTACTGGCTGCGCTGGTGGCTACGGGGCTCATGCGGCGTCCCTGGTGCGCTCGGCGGCGCGCAGCCGGACGGACTGCGCACGGGGGTTGGCGGTGACCTCGGCGTCAGTGGCCTTCTCGGAGCCCCGAACCAGCAGGGTCAGTTCGGGCTGCGACCCCTCGGGGACGAACGGCAGGTCGACCGGGACGAGGGAGGTGGAGCGACGTACCAGCTCGGTTTTGACGATCTTGTCCTCGAGCGACTGGTAGCTCATGACGACGATGCGGCCGCCGACCGACAGCGCGTCGAGCGCGGAAGGGATGGCCCGGCGCAGGACGCCGAGCTCATCGTTGACCTCGATGCGCAAGGCCTGGAAGGTCCGCTTGGCGGGGTGCCCCCCGGTACGCCGGGTCGCTGCCGGGATCGAGGTTCGGACCAGTTCGGCGAGCCGTGCGGTGTGGGTGAAGGGGTCGCGGACGCGTTCGCGGACGATGGCGTCGGCGATGCGCGATGCGAAGCGCTCGTCTCCGTAGTCCTTCAGGACGCGGGCCAGAGCCCTGCCGTCGTAGCCGTTGACGACGTCGGCCGCGCTCTGCCCCGTCGTGGGATCCATGCGCATGTCGAGCGGGGCGTCCTGGGCGTAGGCGAAGCCACGGGCGGCCTCGTCGAGCTGCAGCGAGGAGACCCCCAGGTCGAACAGGATGCCCTGCACCCGGTCGATGCCGAGGCGGGCGAGAACGCCGGGCAGCGCGTCGTAGACGGCGTGCACGAGCGTCACGCGGCTGCCGAAAGCCTCAAGGCGGGCTCCGGAGCGAACCAGCGCCTCGGGGTCACGGTCGAGGCCGACGAGGCGGGCAGGCGTGCCACGCAGCAGCGCCTCGGCGTGGCCGCCCAGGCCGAGCGTGCAGTCGACGACGACGTCGTCGGGACTGGTGAGGGCGGGGGCGAGCAGGCCGATGCAGCGCTCCAGCAGCACCGGCACGTGCGCCGGCTGCGGCGTGCTGCTGTCCATCTCGACCCTGCCCTTCTGTGACGCGCTCTCGTGCGGTGACCTGCTCCCGGGCTCGCGGACCCGAGAGGTCGTGCTCCCTGGCTTCTGGTCCCCGCCCGCTCCCCCGCCTGGCACCGGGGAAGGTGTGCCAGGAGGGAGAGCGGTCGGAGGCCAGACCCCAGGGCGTACTCAGAACACGCCGGGCATGACCTCCTCTGCCTGGGCGGCGTAGGCCGGCTCCTGCTCGGCCTCGTAGATCGCCCAGGTGGCGGCGTCCCAGATTTCGATCCGGGTGTTCATCCCGATGACGGTGCAGTCCTTGGTCAGGCCCGCGTAGGTCCGCAGCCCGAGCGGGATCGTGATCCGGCCCTGCTTGTCCGGGATGTCGTCGAAGGCACTGGAGAAGAAGATCCGGCCGAAGTCCCGGGCTCCCTGCGAGGTGAGCGGGGCGCCCTGCAGCTTCTGGGCGTGCTCCATGAAGTCGGGCGTCTTGAACACGTAGAGACAGCGCTCCTGGCCCTTGGTGATCACCACGCCCTCCGCCAGATCCTCCCGGAAGCGGGCCGGGAGAAAGAGCCGACCCTTGTCGTCGAGCTTCGGGGAGTGCGTGCCGAGGAACACCGCTGCGCTCCCCCCTGGCGAACCCCCTCGGCTCCCATGCGCTCCACGTTACTCCACTCTCATCCACTGTCAACGATGACAACGCGTTACCGGCGGGTCGGTGCAGCCATCACCGCAGGTCAGAGGGGTGGTGAAGATGTGGAGCGACCTCCGGCCCGGAGGACCCGGACGGGCCGGCCAAGGGGACGTCGTACCGGGCGGTGAGGGGTCGGAGGGGGCACGAGGGCACGCCTCGCGGCTCTGGTGGTGCGAAGTGGGGAACCCGGCCACGCCCCCGAGCGTCGTTCCAGGTGCGGGATTCGCGGCGAGCCACACCTGACCTTGCCAGCCCCGGATCCTGGGCGACGGAACGGCAGATTCGGTGTCAGACTCACCTGTGCACGCGCAACCGGCTGGCGCTACCTGCGAGCCAGCACGCCCGACCATGACGGAGGACCCTCGGTGGCACGCCGTACCCGCGTCGGACCTGAGGCGCTTTTCGGGGTCGCGGGCCTCGACGACCTGCTCGAGGTGGCGAGCCTGATCCGCGGCAACGTCGAGCAGGTGATCGAAGGCAAGCCCGAGGTCGTCCAGCTCTCGCTGGTCGTCCTGCTCGCTGAGGGCCACCTGCTCATCGAGGATGTCCCCGGCGTGGGCAAGACGATGCTCGCGAAGGCGCTGGCCCGCTCGATCGACTGCTCGGTGCGGCGCATCCAGTTCACCCCCGACCTGCTGCCCTCGGATGTGACGGGCGTGTCGGTCTACGACATGGAGGCCCGCGAGTTCGAGTTCAAGCCCGGTGCGGTCTTCGCCAACATCGTCGTAGGCGACGAGATCAACCGTGCCTCGCCGAAGACGCAGAGTGCCCTGCTCGAGGCCATGGAGGAACACCAGGTCACCGTCGACGGCACGACCTACGTCCTCGAGTCACCGTTCATGGTCATCGCGACGCAGAACCCGATCGAGATGGAGGGCACCTACCCCCTGCCCGAGGCGCAGCGGGACCGCTTCACCGCCCGCCTCTCGATGGGCTACCCGAGCGTCGAGGCGGAGATCGAGATGCTCGACACGCACGGTGGACCGGCCGCCCTCGACGACCTCGAACCCGTCGCCGACGCCGTCACCGTCCGCAAGCTGATCGAGATCGTCCGCGGCGTGCACGTGAGCGCCGAGGTCAAGCGGTACGTCGTCGAGCTCGCCACCGCCACCCGCAGTGCCCCCGAGCTCCGGCTGGGCGCCTCGCCGCGCGCATCGCTGCAGCTGCTCCGGGCCTCGCGCGCACTGGCTGCCCTCGAGGGCCGCGACTACGCGTTGCCCGACGACGTGCAGACGCTGGCCGCCCCGGTCCTCGCACACCGGCTGTTGCCGACGGCCGAGGCCCAGGTGGCCCGGCGAAGCACCGAGTCGGTCGTCGCGGACCTCGTCGCCCGGCTTCCCCTTCCCGACCTGCGAAAGCACTGACCTGGTGCGCGCGGCACTGAGCGGCCTCACGACCCGCGGGCGCTGCCTGCTCGCGGCCGGGCTGGCCCTGGCGCTGTGCGCCATCCTGCTCGGTCAACGCGACCTGCTCCGGGCGGCTGTGTTCCTCGTCGCGCTCCCGCTGATGGCGGTCGTCGTCGTCGCCCGCACCCGCTACCGGCTGGCGTGCTCCCGGCTGCTCGACCCTCCGCGCGTGGAGGCCGGCCGCGCCTCGACGGTCCGGCTGCGCCTGGACAACGTGTCCCGGCTCCCCAGCGGCGTCCTGCTCATGGAGGACGCCTTGCCGTACGTCCTGGGAGGCCGTCCGCGCTTCGTGCTCGACCGGGTCGAGCCGGGTGGCATCCGTGAGGTCAGCTACCCCGTCCGGGCCGACGTCCGTGGCCGCTACCGCGTCGGCCCACTGTCGGTCCGGCTGACAGACCCCTTCGGGCTGGTCGAGCTGACCCGGTCGTTCGCCTCCACCGACGACCTGGTCGTCACCCCGGTCGTCTTCCCGCTGCCCGCCATCCGGCTCGGCGGAGACTGGGCCGGTGGCGGCGAGGCGACGGCGCGTTCGGTGGCGGTCTCCGGCAGTGACGACGCCGCCACCCGCGAGTACCGCTACGGCGACGACCTGCGCAAGGTGCACTGGCGCTCGACGGCCCGCGTCGGTGAGCTCATGGTGCGCCGCGAGGAGCAGCCCTTCCAGAGCCGTGCCACCCTGCTGCTCGACAGCCGCACCGTGGCCCACCGTGGCGACGGCCCTGGCTCGTCCTTCGAGTGGGCTGTCAGCGCCGTCGCGAGTGTCGCGGTCGCCTTGACCCGGAGCGGGTTCTCGCTTCGGGTGCTGTCGTCGACGGGCCTCGATCTCGTCCCGGCTGGGCTTCCCGCGACCGAGGGGACGGTCCTGGACGCCCTCGCGGCCGTCGGAGCATCCCGGACCGAGAGCCTCGACCCGGTCACCGAGCGACTGCGGCGCGGTGGCATCGACGGCGTGCTCGTCGCGGTCGTCGGAGCGCTGTCGGCGGAGGACGCCGAACGGCTGTCGCGACTGCGGCACGGCAGCGGAACCTGCGTCGTCGTACTGCTCGACACCGAGACCTGGTCACCCACCGGACCCCGCGGGCGCCAGGTCGCAGCCGCCGCCTACGAGGCCTCCGCCGCCCTGTTCGGGAGCACCGGCTGGCGGGTGCTACGCATCGAGCACGGGACGACCCTTGCCTCCGCGTGGCCCCTCGCGGGAAGCCGCGGCGGCCGAACCGAGGTGAACGCATGAGCATCAAGGAGCAACTGACCCTCGCGGCCGGGTTGGCCGTGGCGCTAGCGACGTCGGCGCTGTTCCCGCTGTTCCAGGGCAACGACTGGCTCGCCCGGGTCCTCGGGGCCGTCCTGGTCGTGGTGGCTGCCGGCCTCGTCGGACGTCGGCTCGGACTGCCCCGCGTCCTGCAGCCCCTGCTCGCCCTGGCCGTGCTGTTCGGCTACCTGTCCGTGGTCTTCGCCGGCTCGTCCCTGGCGTTCGGGCTGCTGCCCACGTCCCGCACCCTCGACGTGCTGCAGGCACTGGTCCAGCGCGGGCAGGACGACATCGCGCAGTTCGGCCCGCCGGTGCCCGCCCACGACGGGCTGGTGCTGCTCACCGCCGCCGGGGTCGGCGGTGTAGCCGTCCTCGTCGACCTCGTCGCCGTCGTGCTCGACCGGGCGGCCGTCGCCGGCCTACCCCTGCTCGTGATGTTCGCCGTGCCGTCCGCGGTGCTGCCAGGCGGCATCGGAGGGGCCCCGTTCGTCCTGGGCGCCCTCGGCTGGCTCAGCCTGCTGCTGGTGGAGGGCAGCGAACGGGTCGGTCGCTGGGGCACGCCGATGCGGTCCTCCCTCCCGGGCGCGCGCCCCGGCGGCGACGACAGCAGTCTCGGGCGGGTCGGCCGCCGGATCGGCTTCGCCGCCGTCAGCCTCGCGGTGGTCATCCCTGTGCTCATCCCGGGCCTGGACCACCGCCTCATCGGTGGCGGCGGCGGGGGGGGCGGCACGGGCTCGGGCAGTGGGCCCAACAGCGCCCGTACCTATAACGCGCTCACCACCCTGCGCGACCAGCTGACGCTTCCCAAGCCCACGACCCTGCTCGTCTACCGCACCGACGACCCGCACCCGGACTACCTGCGGATGACAACCCTCGGGCAGTTCACCGGGGATGGCTGGAAGGCGGCTGACCTCGTGGCCGACCGGGAGAATGCCAAGGTGCAAAAGGGCGTCCCCCTCCCGATCGGAGACGGCGGCAGCCACCAGGCGGTGAGCATGCGGGTCGTCCCGGACCACGGCCACCTCGACGTGCACTGGCTTCCGGTGCCGTTCGGCCCGACGAAAGTCGACGTCAAGGGCACCTGGCTGTGGGACCCGTCGAGTCAGACCGTCTTCTCCGCCTCCAGCACCACCAAGGACCTGCCCGCCTACTCGGTGCGGGCCAACCGGGTCCTGCCTGAGCGCGATGCCCTCGCCCGGGCCCAGGTCAACGGCATCGACCCGAGCATCAGCCAGCAGTACGGCCAGCCCATCGACGTCAGCCCGTACGTCGCCAGGGTGACCGCCAACGTGATCAAGGGACAGACCTCGGAGTACGACAAGGCCGTTGCCTTGCAGCGCTACTTCACCAACCCCCTCAACGGTTACGTCTACAGCCTGCGTGCCTCCCAGCCCGCTCCCGGACAGGACCCGGTCGACGCGTTCCTGCTCGGCAAGAACGGCTTTTGCGAGCAGTACGCCACGACCATGGCCGTCATGCTCCGCGTCGCCGGCATCCCGTCCCGTGTGGCGGTGGGCTTCACGCCCGGTACCCAGGACAGCTCCGACAAGCAGGTCTACAGCGTCACGACCCGGGACGCGCATGCCTGGCCCGAGGCGTGGTTCGCCGGCACCGGCTGGGTGCGCTTCGAGCCGACTCCTGCAGCCAGCGGCTCGACCGTCCCCGCCTACAGCGTGCCCGCGCCCGACGCTGTCGCCAATCCGAGCGACCCGACCCGCCCGTCGGCCGCGCCCTCCTCGAGCGCAGCCGGCCGCCCGGCCGGGCACACCGACCCCGACCTGCTGGCCGCGACCAGGTCGACGGCAAGCCCCACCTCCGCAAAGCACACTCAGGACAACTCGCGCTGGCTGCTCGTACCGGTTGCCGTGGCGATCCTGCTGGTTGTTCCCTTGCTGCTCACCCAGGTACGACGTCGGCGTCGCTGGGCGCACCCGAACCCGCTCACGGCCTGGGAGCAGCTACGCGACGACGCGACCGACGTGGGCCACCGTTGGCACCCGGCGGACTCGCCGCGGGCGGCGGCGCAGCGCCTCGCCGACAGCCGCGGCCTGACCGGTCCGGTCGCGGCTGCCCTCGAACGGGTGGCCGTCGCGACCGAGCGGGCTCGGTACGCCCCGCCCGGTCGACTCCCGGACCGTGACCTGCGCCCTGACGTGACCGAGGTGCGGGAGGCGCTGCACGCAGGCTCGGCCACCATGGTCAGGCTGCGAGCGGCGGTCTTCGCACCCTCGACCGTCGGCTGGGTCACGCAAGGCGTCGGCGCACGGCTCGCCGACCTGATGGAGCGCTTCGACAACGGCCTTGCGACCCTCAGCCGTCCGCTCCGACGGCGCACAGCTATCCGTTAGCCGCGCTACTCAGGTCCGCCACGCTCTTCCCAGCGCTTCTTCCAACGCTCCTCGAGCCGCTCGCGCGTTGACCCGTGCGAGCGTTCCCGTTTGCCGATGCCCCGCTTGGTCGAGCGCTGAGCCCTGCCTTCGACCGACCGCAAGGTGGTCGTGCTGGTCCCGTTGAGCCGCTTGTAGGCCGAGACCCCCAGCAGCAAGGCGGCCAGCATCACGATGAACCCGGCGATGCCGACCACCGGCTGGTTGGCGACGGGGCCACCGACGAGCAGCAGTGCCCCGATCACGGCAAGCACGATGGCCCGTCGCAGGCGTCGCCGCATGTGGGTGCGCAGGTCGGTCGAGCGCACGGTCGTGGCGAACTTGGGGTCTTCGGCGTAGAGGGCACGCTCGATCTGGTCGAGCAGGCGCTGCTCGTGCTCAGAGAGCGGCACGGCGCTCCCTCCAGTGGTCGATCGTGCGGAGCGCAGAGGCTCTGCCGACGCAGCGGGCCTGCGCCGTAGGGCTAAGGATACGAGCCTAACGGCCGCGCGTCACGGCGAGTCCGAAGATCGTCGTGACGAATCCCCGATAGCGGGCTCCACGATCGGCGTTTCACGCGTGGTGGGCGTGCTGGTCCGGGTGCCTGCGGCGTGGGAGGGCCGGTTGCGAGGGCCGTCTGTGCGCGCGTTCTCGTCGGTCCGGACCAGAGCCGCCGGCCGCACCGCTCCCGCCCCGAAACGCAGGGTCGCCCGGTCGACGGCCTGCTCCGCCTCGCGCCAGCCGGTCTCCCGCTCGCCGAGAAGCAGCTGGCGGGTCTGTCCCTCCACGTCGGCCAGGCCCTCCACCCGGACGCCGACCAGTCGCAGGCGAGCCCGCTCGAGGCCGAGGGCGTCGTACAGGGCGAGGGCGGTCTCGTAGACGACCCGGCTGACGTCGGTCGATTCGCGCAGCGTCTTGGAGCGGGTGATCGTGGTGAAGTCCGCGAAGCGGATCTTCAGGGCGATGGTGCGGCCCACCTGGCCCGAGGCGCGAAGCCGCGCGGCAGTGCGCTCGGACAGCCGCAGCAGCTCGCGGCGGACCACCTGCGGGTCGTCGACGTCGACCGGGAAGGTCTCTTCGGAGCCGATGCTCTTCTCCGGCTCGGAAGGCGTGACGGAGCGCTCGTCGCGGCCCCAGGCCAGAGCCGACAGGTGCGCCCCCGCGGCCGGGCCGAGGGCACGCTGCAGGGTGTGCACAGGGGTGGTGGCGAGGTCACCGACGGTGTGCAGCCCGAGCTTGCGCAGCACGTCCTCGGTCTTCTCGCCGACGCCCCACAGGGCCGCGACGGGCAGCGGGTGCAGGAACTGGACCACCCCGTCGGCGGGGACGACCAACAGCCCGTCCGGCTTGCAGTGCGCGCTCGCCAGCTTGGCGACGAACTTGGTACTGGCCACCCCGACCGAGCAGGTGATGCCCTGCTCGTCCTGCACGGTCGCCCGGATCCACTCGCCGATCATCTGCGCGCCGCCGAGCCGCCGGGCAGCCCCGCGGACATCGAGGAACGCCTCGTCCAGCGACAACGGCTCGACCAGGGGCGTGATGGACCGGAAGACCTCCATCACCCCAGCGCTTGCCGCCGCGTAGGCGCCGAAGGTGGGTGAGATCACGACCGCCTCCGGGCACAGCCGACGGGCCCGCGACATCGGCATGGCACTGGCCACCCCGAACCGGCGCGCTTCGTAGGTGGCGCTCAGCACCACCCCGCGCGAGCCCTCCCCGCCGACGATCATGGGCTTGCCCCGGAGGTCCGGTCGACGCAGCAGCTCGACGCTGGCGTAGAACGCGTCCATGTCCACGTGCAGCACGTGACAGCCGGTGTCGTCGCCGGCCGGGCCGTGCGGGGGCCCAGCAGGGACGACGCGACCCCGGCTCACGGCCTACTCCTCAGGCTGGTCAGGCTGGTCAGGCTGGTCAGGCTGGTCGGGCCGGCGCTGCGCCAGCACGTGCAGCTGCGTGGCGAGGTCGCGGAACGGAGGCCGGGCCGACAGGGTCCGCTCGAGCGCCAACAGCGCGGCGGCGGCACCGGGCTCGAGGTCCAGGACGGCACTCGGGACGAGGTCGGAGACCGTCCGGACGCCGTGCAGCTGCTCGACCGTGAGCCCGGCCGCCATGACCAGGTCCTGCAGTCCGGCGGGGGTCCAGCGCCGGGCGGCACCATCGGCGGCCCCCCAGCGCCCGTCGGGATCGGTGAGGGCGCGGGCCGCCTCGTCCGGCCGGCCCGCCAGGGCCCGGGCCAGCACCGCCGCGTCGCGGTTGGCGACGAGCAGGCTGAGCCGCCCGCCCAGGCGCAGCACCCCGGCGACGGCGGCCAGCGCGGCCGCGGGGTCGTCGACGACCTCGAGAACGCTGTGGCACAGGACCAGGTCGGCGCTGCCGGCCGGCACCAGGGCAGCGAGGTCACCCAGGTCCCCCTGCAACGCCTCCACCGCGAGGCCTCGCTCAGCGGCGCGGCGTTGCAGGGCCGCGAGGGAGTCCGGGCTGGGGTCGACGACGGTGACCCGGTGGCCGGCCTCGGCGAGCGGGACGGCGAAACCTCCGGTGCCTCCGCCGGCATCGACGACGACGAGTCCCGTGCCGTCGGGGTCGGCCTCGCGCAGCGCCGCAGCCAGAACCTCCCAGAGCACAGCGGTCCGCACGTTGGCCCCTGGTCCGCCGGTCCGGGAGCGCAGGTCCGGTCCTCGGTCCGGGGGTGCGTCCATGCCGGGGAGCTCCATGCGGGGGAGCCTAGTGCTGGACAGGTCATCGGCCCGAGCTCCCCGGGCTCGCGTGCCAGAGCTTGCGCGGAGCCTCCGAGGTACCTGCGGGCTTGATGTCGGCGTACGGGCTGGCCCGAAATCCCGTCGAGTAGACGTGCACCGCTCCTCCTACTCCCGAGTGCTCGGGCGGCTTGGTCATCACCGGCCGGCTCGAACGGCTCGCTGCCGCACCGTGGACCGCAGCCTCGCTCGAGAGCCCCGGCCCCTCCATCAGCTCCCACACCGCGTCCAGACCTCCGTGTTGCCAGGCGGTGTGGAGCACGGGCAGCTCCCAGGCCCCGAGACCGAGCAGCGAGATCCCACGGGGACCGGTCCGGCGCACCTGTCCCTGGATCACCAGCAGCCACGAGTGGAACAGCGTGCTGGCGTAGCCGACCTGGGCGTCCTCGAAGAAGGTCGCATCGGCAAGCCCGGTGCTGTCGTCGAGGGTGACGAACACGACCCGGCGACCGGAGCGGATCGGTGGGGTCTGGGTCGCGACCTTGACCCCGGCGACCAGGACCCGCTGGCGGCTGCGGCACCCGAGCAGGTCCTTGCCGCGGATCACGCCCAGCTCCCGCAGGAAGGGCGCGTAACCGTCGAGGACGTGGCTGCTCACGTCAAGGCCCAGCACGTCGAGCTCGGCCCGGGTCCGCTCGGCCTGCGTCATCTCCGGCAGCCCGCTGGAGGCGGTGTGCTCGGGGGCGTCGCCGAGGTCGAGGGTGAGCTGCACGTCGACCGGGTCGGGGACGGCCGCGGCCTGGGATTGCCTGGCCTGCCGGGCGCGGACGTCATCGAGGTCGGTAACCCCCCCGCCACCCTTGTTCTTCTGGAGGCCTCCCTTCGGTGTCCTGCCGCTCTTCTGCACGGCACGGGACCAGCGGTCGAGGTCCGCCACCTGCAGCAGCAGGTCGCGTCGGGTCACCTGCCCCCGGCGGCGACCGGGGATGACCGATCCAAGGCCGTAGAGGGAGTCCAAGCCGCCCGCGACGACGAGCCGCTCGACGACCGGTCGGGAGACCGCCGCCCGGTGCCAGAAGTCCGACAGGCTGGCGAAAGGACGACCGGCGACGATCCGCGCGATCTCGGCCTCGTTGATGCCTCGGACGTCGGACAGCCCGATCCGGATCCCGTGGCCCCGGCCGTCGGGCAGCCGCAGGTCGGTGGCCCGGGACCGCGGAGGCGCCCCGAGGATCGCCGGCGGCGGCTCGTCGAGGAACCCCACCTTCTCGACCGTGTAGGCGGCCGCGGAGGTGTTGACGTCGAGGCTGAGGATGGAGATCCCGAACTGGCGGGCGTCATCGAGGATCAGCCGCTTGGGGTACATCCCGGGGTCGTGGGTGAGGACCCCGGCCAGGAAGGCTGCCGGATGGTGGGCCTTGAGCCAGGCCGACTGGTAGGTCGGCAGCGCAAAGGCTGCCGCGTGGGCCTTGCAGAAGCCGAAGGACGCGAAGGCCTTGAGGATCTCCCAGACCCGCTCGACGACCTCGCTGGTGTAACCGCGACCCAGGGCGGTCGGGACGAACCAGACCCGCACCTCCTCCTGCCCTTCAGGGCTGCCGAGGGTGCGCCGGACCTCGTCGGCCTCGGCGAGGGTGCAGCCGCTCATCGTCGACACGATCATGAGCACCTGCTCGTGGAACACCACGACGCCGTAGGTCTGTTCGAGGGCGTAGCGCAGGTCCTCGTGGAGGTACTCGGGAGTGCTCCATCCCTGGCGGGCGTGCAGGAACGGCCGGACCATGTCGCTCTTGACCGGTCCGGGACGGAACAGGCTGATGTCGGTGATGAGGTCCTCGAAGGTCTCCGGCGCGAACTTCCCGACCAGCTCGCGCTGGCCCGGCGACTCGATCTGGAACATCCCGAGGGTCTTGGTCGACTGGATCAGCTCGAAGGTTCGGGGGTCGTCGCGCGGGGCGGTGTCGACGTCGATCGTCACGCCGTCGACCCGCTGGACCTCCTGCACGGCGTAGGCCATCGCGGACTGCATCCGGATGCCGAGCACATCGAGCTTGAGCAGCCCGAGGGCCTCCACGTCGTCCTTGTCGAACTGGCTCATCGGGAAGCCCAGCCAGCTCGACTCGACCGGGGTGCGGTCGAGCAGGGTGCGGTCGCTCAGCAGCACCCCGCACGGGTGCAGGGCGATGTGCCGCGGCAGGCCGTCGAGCCGCTCGACGAGCCGCAGCAGCAGGTCGGTGCGGGGGCTGTTGAGGCTGCTGGACCGCAGCTCGGGAAGGTCCTTCATCGCCTGCCGCACCTGGTTGGCGCGAATGTGCGGGAACGCCTTGGCGAGGGTGTCGACCTCCCCCGGCGGCAGCCCGAGGGCGGCGCCGACGTCGCGGATCCCGTGCCGCGCCCGGTAGGTGTCCATCATCGAGACGCAGGTGCAGCGCTCCCCGCCATACCGCCCCAGGACCTGCTCGTAGACCTCCATCCGTCGGGCGGACTCGACGTCGACGTCGATGTCGGGCAGCTGGTGGCGCAAGGGGCTCAGGAACCGCTCCATCAGCAGCCCGTAGCGGATCGGGTCCACGTCGCTGATCCCGAGCAGGTAGTTGACGAGGCTGCCCGCCCCGCTCCCCCGCGCGGCCGCCCGCACACCCATCCCCTTGATGAGGTCGGTGACGTCGGCAACCGTCAGGAAGTACGACGGGTAGCCCAGGCCGGCGATGACCGTGAGCTCGTCGTCCAGGCGGGCCAGGGTCGGCGCGTCCGCTGTCATCCCCCGTCGACCGAAGCCTGCCTCGCAACGGTCCCGGAGGACCTGGTGTGCCTCCCCCGCGACCTCGAGCTCAGGGAAGTGGACCTCTCCGATCCCGAGGTCGCGGCGCGGGTCGACGACGCACCGGTCGGCTTCGTGCCGCGTACGTGCGAGCAGTCCCCTGCCGTCGTCGCCGAGGCCGGCGAAGCGGGCCACTTCGCTTGCCGCGTCGGCCATCTCCTTGCCGGAGAGCAACGCGGCCTCGGCGTTGGTCCGGTCGACGTGGCGGGCGTCGAGCGCCACCAGCCGGCGGCTCGCGTCGAGGACGTCGGCGGTGGGGGCGTCGGCTCGGTCGACGTAGCGCACCACGTTGGACAGGACCGCACTGACCTGCTGCTCGTGGGCGAACCCGAGCAGGCGGGCGGCCCGGCCCGCGTCGCCGGGGCCGCGGTGGTGGACGACCTCCACGACCACCGCATCGGCGCCCAGGACGTCCCGCCAGCGGTCGAGGTGACCCTTCGCGAGGTCGGGACGGCGCTGGACGAGGGCCCGACCGAGCTCCGATGCCGGGCCGAGCAGGACGGCCACCCCTCCTGCCTGCGCGACCGCCCCAGCGTGTTCGGCGACCAGGTCGAGGCTGGTGACCGGGGCGCCGCGCTCCCCCGCCAGGTGGGTCGCGGAGATCAACCGGCACAGCGCCGCCCAGCCTCGCTTGTCCCTGGCCAGCAGGGTGATCCGCGGCAGCGCGTCGGTGGCCAGGAACGACCCACCCCGCGCCGGACTGCTCCTGCTCCCCCTCTTCTGCGTTTCCACAGCACCCTGGTGCTGTGGAAACGCGAGGGGGGCGGTGGCGAGGTCGACGCCGAACACGGGCCGGATGCCCATCCGGTCACAGGCCTGGGCGAACTTCACCATCCCGTAGGCACCGTCGCGGTCGGTCAGGGCGAGGGTGTCCATGCCGTGCTCGGCGGCCCGCTCGACCAGCTGCGCGGGATGGGAGGCTCCGTGCCGCAGCGAATATCCGCTGGCGACATGCAGGTGGACGAAGGGGTCCATCGCTCAGCCCGTCCGGGACAGCCGCGAGGACGGCGTGGCTCCGGCATGGTTGCCGGCCAGCGTGCCGGCAAGGGTGCCGGCAAGGGTGCCGGCAAGGGTGGTCTCGACGACGGACAGGAAGGCCTGGGCGTCCCGCAGCAGGTCGTCGGCCTCGCGGGGGGTGACGACCCCGGCAAGACCGGCTTCGGCAGCAGCCCGCTTGCGCGCGCCGGCGGCGAAGAACTCGGCCCACTCGGTGAGCTCGGGGGCGATCAAGGACAGCAGCACCCAGGCGCTGCGCGGCCGACCCCGCTTGGCCCCCGTCGCACCGGTGGGCCCGGTGGGCCCGGTGGGTCCGGTGGGTCCGGTGGGTTTGGCCCGGCAGGACAGGACGGCCGCCGCGGCACGCAGGGCGGCCAGGTGGGACAGGGCATAGCGCTGGCCTGGAGCGGTGGTCGCCCCGGCCTCGGCCAGGCCCTGCCGGGACAGGGCGAGCAACGTCGAGGCGGGCAGCACGGGGGTGGTCATCAGTCCATCACCCGCTTGAGCGCCCAGGACTGTGAGGACTCCAGCAGGCACAGGTCGTAGACCCCGCTTCCCCCGGACAGCGCGGCCAGCCGACCGGAGTCGGCCTCGACCCGCCACCACTGCTGCTCCCGGTCGTCCAGCGGGACGGCGGCCTGCTCCGGACCAGCCTGCCCATCCGTGGCGCTGTCGGAGCCGGTTTGGAGAGAACGCATCGTCGTACCGGTCCACCAGGAGCCGGACTCGGTCCAGCGGGCGAGGACCTCCCGCACGAGGTAGAGCCGTCCATGCCACAGGAACTGTTCGGGAACGGGCCCGGACGGGGCGACCCGGGTTCGGACCTCGACAGGGTCGGCGTGCAGACGGCTCATGGACGTGCCTCCTCCTGGCGTGGCTGGTGCGGGTGCCGGGGGAAGGCGGCTGGACGGCGGCCCGCCGGTCCGACCGAAGCGCTTCCCCACGCTGCAGTCGGACCAGCGATCCGCCCGGTGACGTGAGAGGGTCGAGGTCGCACATCACCGGGCAGACGCACCGCCCACCGCTGGTTCCGCGAGGTCCCAACGGCTGCTCGAAACTTTGTTCGAACGTGATGACAGTAGACCTCAGCACCGACAGAACCGTCAAGGGCTCGGGAGGATCTGTGGACAGTGGCCTGCGGAGCTGCACCGTCGGCTCCCCCATCGGCGAGCTGCTGCTCGTCGCCTCCGAGAAGGGCCTGCTGCAGGTCTTCCTCCCGAGCAGCAAGGGCGTCCCGGCCTGCGGCGAGGAGCGGTACGACGCGAACGCGCACTGCCTGCCCGCAGCCCGTCGTCAGCTGCACGACTTCTTCGCCGGCTCCCTACAGGACTTCGACCTGCCGCTCGACGAGCGCGGCAGCGCCTTCCAGCTGCGGGTGTGGGCCGCGCTGCGCGACATCCCCTACGGCACCACCTGCTCGTACGGCGACATCGCCTCCCGGGTCGGTGCCGACCCGCGTACCGCGTCCCGTGCGGTGGGCATCGCCAACGCAAGCAACCCCAACGCGATCGTGACCCCGTGCCACCGCGTCATCGGTGCCGGTGGCGACCTCGTCGGCTACGCGGGGGGCCTGCACGCCAAGCGCTGGCTGCTCGACCTCGAGGCCCGCACCGTCGGTGCCGTCCTGTTCTGACCCCCCAGGCCGTGCGACCAGTCCGCTCCTCGGCGTCACCCGCGCCCTCAGCCCGGCGTCACCCGAGCTGATCCAGGACGGTTCGAGGGCGCGCGGTAGCTGGGGGGCTCGAGGCGGGGGCCGAGGTCGACCGTCTCCTGGGGGAGCCGGATCGGGGTGGGGTACCGCAGTACCTTCCGCCCACTGCGCCACGTCCCTCGGCTGCTGACCACCGAATCGCGTTCTAGTCTCGGAGCATGGCCTCCCTGCTGCTGTCCCGCCGTGATCTGGACTTCCTGCTGCACGAGTGGCTCGACGTCACCTCTCTGACGAGCAGGCCCCGCTACCAGGACCACAGCCGCGAGACCTTCGACGCGGTCCTCGACCTCTCAGAGCTCATCGCGACGCGGGACTTCGCACCGCACAACCGGCTGTCCGACGAGCAGGAACCGACGTTCGACGGCACCAGGGTCCACCTGCACCCGGAGATCGGGAAGGCACTGGCGAAGTTCGCCGACGCCGGCCTGACAGGCGCGGGGATGGACTACGCGGTGGGTGGGCTCCAGCTGCCGGCCGTCGTCACGCAGGCCGCGATCGGTTGGTTCCAGGCGGCGAACGTGGGCACCTCGTCGTACCCGTTCCTGACGATCGCCAACGCCAACCTGCTGCTCGCGCACGGGTCGGCCGAGCAGATCGAGACCTACGTGAAGCCGATGCTCGCCGGTCGGTACTACGGCACGATGTGCCTGTCGGAGCCGCAGGCCGGTTCGAGCCTCGCGGACGTGACGACGAAGGCCGTCAAGCAGCAGGACGGCACCTACCGGGTCACCGGGAACAAGATGTGGATCAGCGCCGGTGACCACGAGCTCAGCGAGAACATCATCCACCTTGTCCTGGCGAAGATCCCGGGCTCTCCCCCTGGTGCCAAGGGGATCTCGCTGTTCATCGTGCCGAAGCTGCTGGTAGACGGGACGCGCAACGACGTCGTGCTGGCCGGCCTCAACCACAAGATGGGCTACCGCGGCACGGTCAACACGCTGCTCAACTTCGGGGAGAGCGGCGGCGCCGTCGGCTTCCTGGTCGGCGAGGAGCACAAGGGCCTGAGCTACATGTTCCACATGATGAACGAGGCCCGGATCGGCGTCGGCCTCGGCGCCACCGCCTTGGGCTACACCGGCTACCTGCACGCCCTCGACTACGCCAGGAACCGCCCCCAGGGACGGCCCGTTGACGCCAAGGACCCGTCCACCCCCATGGTCCCGATCATCGAGCACGCCGACGTGCGCAGGATGCTGCTGGCCCAGAAGTCCTACGTGGAAGGCGCTCTGGCCCTCAACCTCTACTGCGGGGTGCTCGTCGACGAGGAGCGGACCGGCACCGACCCGGCGCGTGCGCACCTGCTGCTGGAGATGCTGACACCCATCGCGAAGTCCTGGCCGTCCCAGTGGTGCCTGGAGGCCAACAGCCTCGCGATCCAGGTCCACGGCGGCTACGGCTACACCCGCGAGTACCCGGTCGAACAGCTCTACCGCGACAACCGCCTCAACCCGATCCACGAGGGCACGCACGGCATCCAGGGGCTGGACCTGCTGGGCCGCAAGGTCGTCATGCAGGGGGGCGCCGGCCTCGCCCTGCTGGCGGCCACCATCCACGAGACCGTCACCCGCGCCTCGGCTTTCCCGGAGTACGCCGCCGCGCTCCAGGAGTCCGTCGACCGGATCGTCGAGGTCACCCAGAAGGTCTGGGGCGCAGGGGATGTGGCCCTCTCCCTGGCCAATGCCAGCGTCTACCTCGAAGCAGTGGGCCACGCCGTGGTCGCGTGGATGTGGCTCGAGCAGCTGCTCGCCTGCGAGGGCAAGGACGGCGACTTCTATGACGGAAAGCGCCAGGCCGCGCGGTACTTCTTCGGCTGGGAGTTGCCCAAAACGGGGCCGCAGCTGGACCTGCTGGCCTCGCTCGACCGCACCCCGCTCGACATGCGCGGCAGCTGGTTCTGATCCGTCGCGGACAAGAGGCGTACTACGGAACGGCCACGACAGCCGCCATCGGCGGCGATCTGGTCCACCGTCGCCTGCGGCCCGTCGCGCTCGATGACCCGTACGGCGGCCGCGACGAACGACGCCCGCCGCGGCTCCCCTTGGCCCGCCCAGGGGGTCCCCCGCCCGTGCTCATGGCGGTGAGCGTAAAGGCCTGGGGGCTCCTGTGGACAACGCGAACTGGTTCCTGCGGATGATGCAACCCTGGCTTGGTGATCGCGCCTGCCGTTGCCGAGCTCGCGCCGGCGCAGACCTTCGAGCTGCCCAAGCCGCCCGGTGGGGATGCGGCCGCTGCCCGGCAGATGGCCCGCGCCCTGCGCGGCTGCGCCCAGGAGCTGCTGGGCGCCCAGGCCCTGGCCCACGCGGTCCTCGCCGACGCCCACCAGCACTGGACCGGCACCAGTGCCCGCGCCGCGA